>CAISRB010000021.1 GCA_903887775.1 uncultured Bacteroidales bacterium | reverse complement strand
CCGATTTTCCAAGAGTAAAAATTAATGTTTGTCCTCCCTGGACAAACATCAGGAAAACCAATAATGCTCCCAGAAGGGAAACTATAAGCCACCAGTATTGTTGCAGGCTTAACAGGGATAATGATTCAAACATGGTATCTTCGATTTGTTATGACATAAAAAATTAAGCGGTAAAACCTTTTCCGATCTGCTTTAGGATAATGCCGATCTCGGCAATCAGCAAGGCCGTGAAGAAAACAGCAAACAGCCAGAAGGTCAGCTGAACCGATGAGGCTTTCAGCTGGGATACGGCGGCGATGGTTGGCAGGATATCCTGGATAACCCAGGGCTGACGCCCAACTTCAGCAACAATCCAGCCCAGCATCGAGGCGATATAGGCAAGCGGGATAGTCCAGAGAGCCGTGTAGAGGATAACCTTTTTATTGTCTATCCTGTTTTTCACAGTAAGGATCAGAACGACCAGGATCAGGGCAAAAAAGTGCAAGCCCAGGAATACCATGATCCGGAATGAATAAAAACTCATCGGGATGTTAGGAATGAGTTCATGGACATCGCGGTTTGCATAATACCCGTAACCGAAATTGTTATAATTCCTTTCAAAAGTAACCAGCATGATATTGGCCAGACTATCATTCCCGGCCAGTTTTGCATTTTTATAGGCAGCCAGGGCATTGATGGCGATTTCCCCTTTTGCAATCCGTTCATTATATGAAGGAACGCCATGATCCGCATTTCCGTGGACCAGGTCATAAATGCCCGGCAC
Organism: uncultured Bacteroidales bacterium; assembly: GCA_903887775.1. Classification (GTDB taxonomy): domain Bacteria; phylum Bacteroidota; class Bacteroidia; order Bacteroidales; family FEN-979; genus CAIRDP01. The sequence continues at coordinate 35,947 of CAISRB010000021.1, read as the reverse complement.
ATAGGCATTGGGGTTAAGGAATGCCATGTACGAAAGAACATCCGGTATCTCAACAAGGTAGCTGAAATTCATTTTTTTATGGCCTGGTGCATTGGGATCCTGCTTCAGGATTCCGAAAGCGGCAAGAGGGGCATTCTGCTGGCCCATGTAAAGATTTTCCATGGCTGCGAATTTCATGGGCTGGTGATGGGCTACGGCACGGGCCGATCCGTCACCAGTAAACAAGATGAATATGGAAGCCAGTAAACCAAAACTGGCAGCCACAACAATGCTTCGTTTCGCATACAGGACATCTCGTTTTTTTAAAAGGTACCATGAACTTACACCGATAACGAAGAGAGCAGCCAGCACATAACCGGAAGAAACAGTATGCAGGAATTTATTGACAGCTACGGGTGAAAAAAGAATTTTCCAGAAATCAACCATCTCATTCCGGGCCGTATCGGGGTTGAATTTCATTCCCACCGGCAGCTGCATCCAGCCATTGGCCACCAATATCCATAAAGCGGAAAGGTTACTGCCGATAGCTACCAGCCAGGTAGCCAGCAGGTGGAATTTCTTTCCCACCTTGTTCCATCCGAAAAACATGACCGCAATAAATGTCGTTTCGAGGAAGAATGCCATGATGCCTTCGATGGCAAGGGGCGCTCCGAAAATATCGCCAACAAACCAGGAATAGTTCGACCAGTTTGTGCCAAACTCAAATTCAAGGATAAGACCGGTTGCAATGCCGATCGCAAAATTGATCCCGAAAATGGTCATCCAGAATTTCGTCAGCCGCTTCCATTCTTCATTCCCTGTTTTAACGTAAATCGTCTCCATGAAGGCAATAATGAATGACAACCCTAAAGTTAAAGGGACGAAAAGCCAGTGGTAGCAAGCAGTCAACGCGAACTGTGCCCTTGACCAGTCTACAAGTGAAAAGTCAATATGAGTCATAAATTATTTTTTGATTTGTTATAATTGAAGAACCCTGACTTTAGCGCCCGGGAATGTGGTCGCAAGGATTCAATGTGCTAATATAATAAAATATCCATCATTGATATCGACGGTCTGAAATATAATATAAGTGCTTAACATTGCAATCCTGATCCCTCTTGATGCCCATAAAAAAATAAATCGCTTAATTATCACTAATTAATTTTATCTTTGCATCAGTATTAACAATAAAACCGAGAAATCATGAAAAAGAACATGGGAACTATTGATATTACAATCAGGATCCTGATTGCTGTCCTGGTAGCAGTATTGTTTTTTACGAAAGTCATTACAGGTGTGCTGGGTATCGTCCTGCTGATCTTTGCCGGGATTTTCATACTAACGAGCCTTATCGGGTTCTGCCCCTTATATATCCCCTTTAAGATCAACACGAAGAAAAAAGAATAAAATGTCAACCCAGAAAACCAGCGTAGAGTGGCTTTCGGAAATGACTTTTAAAGCAAAAGTCAATGGGCATGAGATTATTCTGGATGCTGATGCAGAGGTGGGCGGGAAGGATCTTGGTCCCCGCCCCAAACCCCTTATTCTCGTGGCTCTTGCCGGTTGCACCGGGATGGATGTGATCGCTATCCTAAAGAAAATGAAGGTTAATCCCGATTATTTCAATGTGGATGTCAAAGGTGAGGTTACAGAGGAACATCCGAAGCAATTTTCAAGCATGCACATTGTTTATGAATTCAGGGGAAAAGACCTTCCTTTGGACAAACTTCAGAAGGCCATCGACCTTTCACAGGAGAAATATTGCGGTGTATCGGCCATGCTGAAAAAAGCCATGCCTATAACATCCGAGATCAGAATACTGGACTAATCCTGCATCCACGCGAAGCGCGATCATCCTGCATCCGGCATCAGCGCGAAGCTCCTGCATCCTGCATCTGCGTCCTTAAGGCCTGGTTTGTTGCTGACCTGTGATAAATAAGCCTCAGCAGGGAAGGAAAAACGAACAACAGCAGAGGCATGGCCACAATAAATCCGCCGATCACGGCGATGGCCAGTGGTTGTTGCATCTGGGCCCCGACCCCTATCCCCAGGGCCAGGGGGGTTAAGGCAAGTATGGCTCCTATTGCGGTCATCAGTTTTGGCCTGATACGCATCGAAATCGCATAGCGTATCGAGGCATCAACATCCCCTGAAGTGGATTTCATGGTCACCATGAACTGGTTTACGGTGAAAATGGCATTTTCGGCAATGATTCCCACGATCATGATGATACCGGTATAGCTGCCAACGTTCAGCTGTATGCCTGTAATATACAACGCCCACACGCAGCCTGCAGTTCCAAGTACCGAGATGAATATTACAAGCAGGGGTATCCTCAGGTCCCTGAAGAGGAAAAGCAGGATGGTGAATACAAGCACGATCGCGGCGAGCAGTATCATCAGGAGTTCATTGAATGAGGATTGCTGCTGGGCATAAGTCCCGCCATATACTATATAATAACCCGGGGGCATGATCAGGTCATTGGCCAGGCTGGTTTTGATTTCATTCATAGCGCTGCCCAAGTCCCGGTTTTCGAGCCGGGCGGTTATCACTATATTCGATTTCAGGTCTTCCCTCGTGACATCGGGAAAGCCCTTTGAAAGTTCGGCCCTGGCAAAATATTTAAGCGGGCGGAATGAGCCGTCGGGAGAGAAGATCGGCTGCTCCAGTATCTTATCAAGGTAATTTTCCCTGAAATCCGTAAACCTCAGCAGTATCCTCAGCATCTGTTCACCACTCTGCACTTCCCCGACTTTCACTCCCTCGTTATTGGCCTGCAACTGGGTCTGGAGGTCTGAGGCATTAAGGTGAAACTGGGCCAGCCTGGCTTCATCAGGAATAATGCTGATGGACGGGCCTTCCACGATGATGCCGTCCTTCAGGTCGGCTATGCCTTTAACCTTCTGAAGCAGGCTCTGGGCTTTTATAGCCAGGGTTTCAAGCTGAGCTCTGTCGTCACCGAAGATCTTTATTTCTATTGGCTCAGGACGGCCGATAAGGTCGCCCAGCAGGTCGGCGATCCTCTGGCCGAACTCTATCGTAAGGGCAGGTTCCTGGGCTGAAACCCTTTGCCTTAATTCTGAAATTACATCTTCAGTTGACCGGTTTATCGCTGGTTTTAGCTGGATCAGGTAATCGCCTTCATTCGGGGGTATCACCCCGCTGGCCATGCTGATGCTGGAACTCATATTGGTCCCCAGGCGGCGCATATAGGTTGCCACGTCCTTATGATGCAGCACAACGGTATCCACCCTTCGCATCATCGCATCGGAGGCATCGAGTGCAGTTCCGGGAGGCGTGAGATAGTCAAATACTATGGTCCCCTCATCCAGTATCGGGAGAAAACCTGTATTCAGTCTCGGGATCAGGAATACCGCGCTGGCGGCGAGGATCACGATAAAGCCCAGTGCGAAAGCCGGCTTATCGAAAAACCAAAGAAGCCAGGCTAAAGAATGCTTACCGGTATACTGGCCCTGCTCCCCGGCCGGGGATTTTCTGCGGTGTTTGTAACCTAAAGCCAGGTGAAGGGCCGGCAATCCCAGCCATGTCGTGATAAAGCTGCATACCAGAGTGATCTCCATCGTAGCAGTAAGTTCCCTGAAAAAACTTCCGGCCACCCCGCTCATCATCACAAACGGGAAGAATATAACGATGGTGCTCAGGGATGAGCCGACCATAGCGGGGAACAACATCTTTATGGTTTCACTCACCACAGAATGCAGGTCTTTTTCGGGGTTCTCTTCATGAACCCTGTGGATCTGCTCGATCACAACAATGGCATCATCGATGATAAGCCCTATAGAGGCTGCGATGGCGCCCAGCGACATGATGTTAAGGGTGATGCCGGCAAGGTAGAGAACGGTTAAGGTCAGTGCAAGCGTTACCGGGATGATGATTATTACATTGAGGCTGGCCCTGAATGACCTCAGGAATAAAACCACCACGAGCAGGGCCAGAATGAGTCCTTCGTAAATGGCCCGCAGCACGCTGTCGATCGAATCGGTTACAAACACACTCTGGTTGTAGTATGTTTTAAGCACCATTCCCTGCGGAAGCTGTTTCTGGATCTCCCTGGCCTTTTCCTGGACTTTTTCTACAAAATCGAGAAGATTGCTCCCTTTTTGCTTCACGATATCGAGGATCACTGCTTCACGGCCGTTGGCATTGATGCGGATGAATTCCTGCTGTTCCCGGAATTCGACCATGGCAACGTCGCCCAGCCTGATGATCCTGTTGCCGTCGTTCCGAATAACCAGGTTTTTCAGCTCATCCAGGGTGTTGATCCGGCTGTCGGTGACCGAAAGATACAGTCGGCGGTAATCGGAAAGAAGCCCGTTCGACTCGATGAAATTGGTCCTGCCCAATACATCGATAAGGTTCTGGGGGTTCAGGCCGAACTGCACCATTTTCATGGGATCGGGTTTGATCACGAACTCCTTCGTCTTCCCGCCTCTTACAAATACATTGGATATCCCCTGGACTTCAGAGAAACGCGGTTTGGCAAAGAACATCGCCACATTTTTCATTTCAACCTGCCCGTATTTTTCGCTTTCAAGGGTGTACCCGATCACGGGGTATATATTCTGGCTCATGGCCTCGATCACAAGATTCGCGGTGGACGGCAGGGTGTTCTTGATCTCGTTTATCCTGGCCTCAAGCTGCATCCTTGCAACATTGATATCGGTATTCCATTCAAAAAAGGCCTCGATTGTACAGCTTCCCCGGTTCGTTGAACTGCGCACGGATGCAATCCCGTTCACCCTTTTAATTGCAATCTCGAGCGGACGGGTTACGGTGATCAGCATCTTATCGATAGGCTGCTCGCCGTTATCGGCAATGATCCTTATCTTCGGGAAAACCACATCGGGGAACAGCAGGGTTTCCATCTGCCGGTATGCAAACCCGCCAAGGATAAGCAGTACGAGCAGGACAAATATTGTCGGCTTCGTGTATCTCCGGTAATAATCCTGGTTTAACATCTTAATCGGCAAGGCTTACTTGATTATCCTGATTATGGCGGTATCCCCGATTCCGTAATTGCCGCTGGTAAGGAAACGATCTGCAGCAGTAAAGGCGGGGGAAACAACTTCGATGCTGTCGGTGCCTGTTATGCCTGTTTTAACGGGAACTTTCACCGCCATCGTGTCATTGACCAGCTTCATCACCCAAAAACTCTTCATCACCTCATCACTGAGGACGGAAGACTTCGGAAGTATGAGGACATGATTTTTCAATGACCTGACAATTTTCACTTTTGCCATAAGGTTTTCGGGCAACGGCATTGTTTTCCGGGGTTCAAGGATAACCCGTATTGTCTGTGAGGAGCCTGTCATTGCAGGTAATACGGCATGAATCGTGGCGCTCAGCTTTTCATTGTCGGGCAGAAGAAGCACGCATTCATTGCCCAGCCTGATGTAATCTTTAAGTTCATAGGGAAGCTCCAGGATGAAAACCAGGCTCTGTGGCAGGACCAGTGTACAAAGCGGTTCGCCTTCCTGCATAAAGTCTCCTTTCGGGTGATTGATAATCGTGACAAGCCCTTCTATTGATGCCCTTACCTGGATAAGCCCGGTAATGCCCAGGGCATGCACGCTGTCCTGGTACAATACGGTTGCTTCCCTGGTCCTGAGTTCAAACAAGAGCTCGTTCTTTATTGCACGGTCCCCTGCCGATACAAAACATTTTTCCACGTAACCTGTGATTGGCGACTTGATGACTGCTTTCTCAAGAAAGGAGGAAGTTGCAGGAAATTCTGCATACTCGGTCATGGTGCCGGTCCTCACAGCGGTAACGGTCACCGGGACCACCGCCCTTACCGCTTTTTCTTCCGACCCATGGTTGTTCCTGCATGAACTCAGGAGAACAAGGCCCAGCAAGCCCGGCAGGAACAGCATTATCGTCCTTTGTTTCATTGTTTCCAGAAGTTAATTTCGTTCAGAATGTATTGTGCCCTGATCTGGTACTGCACCCCTTCGTGCAAAGCCTCGATCAGGTTCTTTAAGGCCAGGATATAATCTGTAATGGTCAGTGTTCCGCTGTTAAGTTCGGCCCTTTCCTGTGCCACCAGCATTTTCACCACCTCAACCTGCCTGTCATTGTCAACAGCAAGTAAGCGGACATTGTCAAGCTCTTCTTTTAGCTGTTTAAGCTGTGCATTATACTGTGCCCTGAAAAAATCCCGGTAATTCTTTCTTGTCTCCTCCTGTATCCTGATCTTGCTATAATTGTATTTCCTCTGGTTACCATCATATACCGGCAGGCTAAGGCTCATGCCGAAACTGATCCCGAAATTCTGGTAAAGGTAGACCGGTTCATTATTGATCAGACCCCCGTCGGAAAACCAGTTCACGGTTGGTTTATATTTACGGTCGATGAGCAGTTTCTCGGTCTGGATTTTTAAACTGTCGATTACAAACTTCCTGAAGAAAAGTGAATTTTCGGGTGATTTTTTCAGTATTTCTTCAATCGTAGGCAGTCCCAGCCTGACATGGGCAGTGTCGGTTAAACCGCAGATCACATTAAGGTTCGAAAATTCTTTCCTGTACTGAAGGTCAAGATTCTTTATATTCCTTTCAAGCTGTATGATCTCGACCTTTACCGAAAGATAATCGGTTTGCCTGTAAGTGCCTTTTTGCACCCACATCTTTAAAACCATTTCTTCCTCTTTGAGCGTCGAAAGTATCTCCTGCTGAAATTGCGATTCCTGCAAGGCTGAGTATGCAGAAAGATATTGTGCCGTTATTGCTTTTTTCAGTTCATTGATGCTCAGATCCCGGGAATTCTTCAGGCTGCGGTTTTCCAGCCCGACCTTCTGATAATTTACCTCCCTCGTTTTTTTATTGAATATCTGCTGATTGACATTCAGAGTACCGCTGAGCTCCTGCCCGTTTGTGATCACATCACTGTATCCCCATCCGTCGACCACCGGTGCATACATCATCATGGCGTTAAAACTGACCTGGGGGAGATAAGAAGCCCTCGTGATCAGGCTGTCGTATTGGTTTGAACGGATCTGGTTCGACAGGTCTTTTAACACAGGATTGTTAGCCACACCCTGGTTGATATAATAATCAAGATCATGAACCTGGCTGTATAAAATAAGATTAAGCAGCAACAGGTATAAAAATAAAGTTGATCTTTTAGTAACTGCAGACACCTCGGCTGTAATAAGATTTCAAACCTACGGTAAAAACCTCAAATACACAACAGGCTCATATAAAATGTATAAAGTCTTTAGGTAAAATGTCAAATGAATGCCGCGAATGGAAAGAGGATCGGGAATTATTTTTACTTTTGCTTTTCTATGATCGGAATACCGGGTTTCAGTAAAAAAAATAAGGAAGGCGAAGAAATGAGCTTCTGGGAGCACCTTGACGTGCTCAGGGGAACTATCTGGCGTTCGGTACTCGTGGCATTCCTTTTTTCGCTCCTGGCATTTGCCTTTAAAGACATCCTGTTCGACACCATCCTCCTGGCGCCGAAATCAAAGGATTTTATCACTTACCGTTTCCTTTGCAAGCTGGGAAGCATGATCTCAATGCCCTCTCTTTGCATTGACCCGTCGAATTTCGAACTGATCAACATCAGCCTTGCAGGGCAGTTCCTTGCCCATATGAACATTTCCCTTATAGCCGGACTGATCCTTGCCCTGCCTTATATATTATGGGAATTATGGAGGTTTATCAAACCCGGCCTCACTGAAAAGGAGAGAAATGCATCGAGGGGGGCAGTTTTCGTTGTATTCCTGTTGTTCGTGACCGGGGTGCTGTTCTCATATTTTCTTGTCGCCCCTCTGATGATTAATTTTCTTGGCGGATACACTGTCAGCGCCACAGTGAAAAACCAGATTGCCCTCACTTCCTATGTCAGCAATATCACACTTCTCACCTTACTGATGGGTCTTGTTTTTGAACTTCCGGTTCTGATATTACTGCTCACAAAAATCGGTATCCTTACACCGGCCATTCTTAAAAAATACCGGAAACATACCCTTGTCATCATCCTTATCGCTGCCGGAGTGATCACTCCCAGTCCCGACGTCTTCAGCCAGATGATCGTTGCCATCCCTCTTTACGGCCTTTTCGAACTGAGCGTTGTTCTTTCTTCCCGAATGTACCGCAGGAAAATGCAGCCGGCCGGCTAACTGTAACCTGCCTGCAGGAATAACGTCTAAGCTTTCATAAAAACAAACTTAAAATGGAACCTAAACGTTTATACCGTAGCCTCATTGACCGCAAAATCGCGGGCGTCGCCGGAGGCCTTGCTGAATACTTCGACACGGATCCTTTGCTGCTCCGTCTTGCTTTCGTCATCCTTGCCTTTGCAGGTGGCGGAGGTGTGCTGATCTACTTTGTACTTTGGGTTGTTACTCCTGAAAAACCTGTCACATACGAACAGTTCAACACCCAGTCATCTCCTTCTTCCTCTCCAAACCAGGAACCTTCAGCTTCGGCTGATCCAGTGAAACCTAAGGATCCTTTCTCTTCACAGGATCCTTTTAAGGCGCCTGAACCTCCCAACTCAAATGCAAAATCAAAAGGAAGCCTTATTGGCGGACTGGTACTGATAACCCTTGGTGCTCTTTTCCTGGCCAACCAGCTCATTCCGAATATTGATTTTGGCGATCTCTGGCCTGTCATCCTTGTCGTCATAGGTGGCGGACTTCTTTTTAATGCCTTTACCGGAAAAAAATAGTATTCACGATTAATATCAACTTATATGAAATTCAGACATGTTTTCTGGCCTGTTATCCTGATCGCTCTCGGCCTCCTGATACTGCTGAGCAACCTGGGATTAATTAACTCCGGATGGCACATCATCTGGAACCTCTGGCCCCTGATCCTCGTATTTTGGGGAATTGCTGTCCTTCCAGTCAAGGATCTTTACAAGATAATTGCCGTGATCATTGTCCTTGCTTTCACTGTGACTTTTTTCAACCGGCTTACCGAACGCTCCCCATGGTGGGGCCTTCATAACGGATGGCAGCACCACTATGACTGGAGCGACGATGATAATAACAGCCCCGGAAATTACTCGGAACAGGATCTCAGCGTACCTCCCGATTCCCTTACAAAACGTGGTATTCTTGACCTTGATGCCGCAGCCGGTTCATTTACCATTGAAGGCCTCACCTCCGATTTTTTAAGCTTTAAGAAAACCGGCGATATTGGTAACTATTCACTCACCTCGAATGACACACTGGGTGTAAAAACCATAAACCTCTCTCTCGAGAAAGACCATGTAAGAAGTTCAGTGCACAGCAATAAGGTTGATATCAAACTAAATGAAAAACCTGCATGGAAAATGATTTTCGACATAGGAGCGGCCGAAATGAACCTCGACCTCACGAATTATATCATTGATACCGTTTCAGTCGATGCAGGCGCATCATCCATTAAGATGAGACTGGGAGATAAAAGTCCCCGTACGTTTGTTTCCCTGAATGCAGGAGCATCATCCATCAAAGTTGAAGTTCCCGAAGGTTCAGGCTGCCAGATCAACTCAGAGTCTTTCCTGATCAGCAGAAATTTCAAAGGATTTGAGAAAAAAGCTGACCGGATGTATCAGACATCAAACTTCAACAGCAGTAAGAAGAAGGTCTATATAACCATTGAAACCGCTGTCTCCAGTATTGATGTAAGCCGCTACTGATCAAGGAAAGCCCTGACGGCTTGCAGGAATTCCCCGGGTGAATCCGCGTGAACCCAATGTCCGGCCTCCGGAATGGTCTTCACCAGGAGCCCGGGGAATTTATTTTTCAGCTCACCCAGGTCCTCATCACGGATATAATCAGAACGGCCGCCGCGAATGAAAAGAACAGGCCCCGTATATTGTCCGGGAATATCAACGCCTTCTAACATATTTAAAAGATTATCATTTATCGCGGGCAGGTTAAGCCTCCAGTCAAGTGCATGCTTGTTGCGCCAGTAAACGTTCTTCAATAAAAACTGCCTTAAACGCATGCTGTGAACTGTTGTTTCAAGCTGACGATCCACATCAGACCGCGCCCTGGCCTTTGACAAATCAACGTTCAGCATGGCATTGATCAGCATCTGATGTTCCATATCCGCAGGGGTTTTCCGCAGTCCGATATCAACAATGATCAGTTTTTTAATTTTCTCCGGATGATGCAATGCAAAGTGCATGGCTGTTTTTCCTCCCAGTGAATGGCCCATAAGCACGATTTCACCGAGCGAGTATTCTTCGGTCAACTCAAGTAAATCATCCTCCAGTGCACTAAAATTCAAAACATCACTATGCGGCGACTGCCCGTGATTGCGAAGGTCGGGAACGTAAACAGTATACTGTTCGCCAAGTTCACGTGCAATGCTTACCCAATTGTCAGAAATACCAAACAGTCCGTGAAGAATGACCATCGGTGGACCGTTTCCTGATTGCCTGCAGAACAGCTTCATTCAGAGGAAGTTTATTAACAAAATAATGTTAACAAAATTTATGATAAATACCAAAATTAAATAAAAATCAAGGCTAATTGCGATGTATTTTTGTACGCGAAAAAAGAAAATAAAAATGTTAATACTTTCTTTATATAATAATCTGAGATTTCAACGTTACTTCATCCGTTATAATTAACAAGAACATCTATAAATTAATACTAATTGAACATTCAAAAAACAGCAATGGAAAAATCACCCAACGAGAAGCTGGCCATTCCTCGTCCTGAACTCCCCGAAGACGAAGAGCCTCCAAGTAAAACATCCTTCATAGACGAAGCCTCTCTCCTAGACGAATACCTCAAGTCCCGCACAGATCGCGATAAATCATTAACCTCTGAACGTTCTCTTGCCTTTTTACAGGAATTCTTTCCTGAAGCGACGCTTAAGGATTGGAATAACTGGCATTGGCAGATCAAGAACAGCGCCCGCTCAATTCAGCAACTTTCAAAGTTCATCACTCTGTCCGATAATGAAGTTAAACCTGATGGCAACAACCACTCGTTGCCCCTGAGGATAACTCCTTATTATATCAGCCTGCTTGACAGGACAAACCCGGATGATCCCTTACGCAAAAGCGTAGTTCCTGTATTCGATGAATTTATCGTACATCCGGGAGAAAATGCCGATCCTCTGTCAGAAGAGCATGACAGCCCTGTAGAAAATATCGTTCACCGTTATCCTGACCGGGTGTTGTTCCTTGTCACAGGTTTCTGTTCTACCTATTGCAGGTACTGCACACGTACGCGAATGGTAGCAACGGATAAATGCCATGTTGGAGTAAAGGCCTGGGAAGCCGGCCTGGACTATATACAGAATCATCAGGAGATCCGCGATGTGCTTATCTCAGGTGGTGACCCGTTGACCATGCCTGACCTGCATCTCGAATATCTTCTTTCACGTTTGCGCAGCATCCCTCATGTGGAGATCATCCGCATTGGCACGAAAGTACCGGTGGTTATGCCGCAGCGTATCACCCGCCCGCTGGTGAACATGCTGAAGAAATACCATCCTTTATTCCTCAGCATACACTTTACACATGGAGCTGAGCTGACCCCCGAAGTGAAAGAAGCTTGCGAAAAGCTCGCCAATGCAGGGATCCCGCTTGGAAGCCAGACTGTCCTTCTGAAAGGCATCAATGACGATATTAAGGTGATGACAAACCTGATGCATTCATTACTGCGTGCAAGGGTTAAACCTTATTACATCTACCAATGCGACCCGGTTCTGGGCTCAGGCCATTTCAGGACAACTATTAAGAAAGGCCTTGCGATCATGGAAGGCCTCAGGGGCCATACCAGTGGGTATGCCGTTCCGACTTATGTTGTGGATGCACCTGGCGGTGGCGGGAAGATACCTCTGCTGCCCGATTATTTCCTGGGCCGGGGTGAAGACGGCTATGCCAAACTCAGGAATTTCGAGAATAAGGAATACCAATATCCCGATTTCTCCTGACCTATGACAGTCGGCCTTACGTATGACCTGCGGTCAGATTATCTGAAGGAAGGTTTTTCTGAAGAAGAAACAGCAGAATTTGACAAAGAAGAAACCGTAGCAGCCATCGAAACTGCTTTGCAGGATCTCGGGCATTCGACCGATCGTATCGGTCATGTACGCCAGCTTGTGAACAGGCTTGCAAAAGGGGATCGCTGGGAGATGGTATTCAATATCTGTGAAGGCATGTATGGGGTAGGGCGCGAAGCCCAGGTCCCCGCCCTGCTTGATGCCTATAACATCCCCTATACGTTTTCCGATACCCTTATCCTTGCCCTCACTCTTCATAAGGGCCTTACAAAAAACGTGGTCAGGGATTGTGGTGTTCCAACACCTGATTTTACTGTCGTTTCCAGTAAGAGAGACATAGCTTCCGTAAGTCTCCCTTACCCTCTCTTCATCAAACCGGTTGCCGAAGGCACAGGCAAAGGGATCAATGCAAAAAGCAAGGTTGACAACCCGGCTGAACTTGAGAAGGTCTGCCTCGAGCTCCTGCCAAGCTATTCCCAGGGACTAATCATCGAAACCTACCTTCCCGGCAGGGAATTTACAGTTGCGATTGTCGGCACCGGCGAAGATGCACGCAGCCTTGGAACAATGGAAGTAATATTTACAGAACAGGCTGAAGCACACGGCTATTCATACCTGAACAAGGAATTCTATGAAAACCGTATTACTTACCGCATCGTCGATGAACCCATTGCCAGGGCCTGCGAAGATGTCGCCCTTTCGGCATGGAAGGTGCTTAGTTGCAGGGATGGGGGAAGAGTCGACCTCCGCCTCGATCAGAATGGGGTTCCCGGGTTCATGGAGGTTAATCCGCTGGCCGGACTGAATCCGGTACATTCGGATCTCCCAATTATTTGCAGACTCCAGGGAATCGGGTATAAGCAATTGATCCAAATGATCATGGTATCGGCACAAAAACGGATGAAAATTTAGCCCTATAACTCCCTGCATGAAAGAAACCGCTTTAATCCTTTATAACAGGCTTTCGGAGAAACCTACAGAAGATGAACTTGATGTTCTCGAGCAGGTCGAAATAGTTAAGACAGCCCTCGAAGAACTGAATTTCACTGTCCTGACCGATCAGGTGGACCTGAACCTCCAGAAGACACTCGATACTATCAGGAAAATAAAACCCTGTTTTATATTCAACCTGGTTGAAACCATTCTTAACAGAGGAGAATTTGTTTATTTTCCGGCGGCAGTTTACAATTATCTTGAAATACCATTTACCGGATCGCCCCTGGTCCCCCTGTTCTTTGCCGCGAATAAGCTAAGAGCAAAGATCGAGATGAAAAGGCTTGGCATTCCTACCCCTCCATGGATGGATCTCAACGAACCCGGGAAATTTGACAGTGAAAAAAAATATATCCTTAAACCAATCTGGGAAGAGGGTTCGCTGGGGCTTGATGAGGAAAACGTATTCAGTGGCAATGACAAAAAATTCATAAAGTCTTTAAGCCAAAAGAACGCAGATTACTATTTCATTGAGGAATTTATTGAAGGCAGGGAATTTAACATTTCAATTATCGGGGGGAAGAAGGGACCGGAAGTCCTGCCGTTTGCAGAGATGAATTTTTTGAATTTCCCTGAAGGTAAGCCAAAGATTATGGGATATACCGCGAAATGGAAGGAAGATTCTTTTGAATACCTGAACACCCAGAGAACATTTGAAGTTGAAAATCTTAATAAATCCTTACAGCTCAAGATGAAACAGATCTGTAAAAAAACCTGGAATAAGCTGGGCCTGAAAGGATATGTGCGTCTCGACTTCAGGATCGACCACAACTCAAATCCTTATGTCATTGATATCAATGCGAATCCCTGTCTTTCGGGTTCCGGCGGGTTCATGGCTGCTTCCCAGATGGCAGGTATGGATCAAACCGAAGTTATCAGGCGCATCGTAGAAAATGCTTTAGGCCATCCATTGACTGATCGAATGAAATAATTCCCTGAAGCAGAGAACAGTTTATTTATTGAAGTAGCATTCAGATAGCCCGATATGGAAAAACTTAAACTTACTTACCGCCACAACGTACTGCCCGGAGATGTTTCGGCAGTGAGAGAAATGGCCGAATCAACAGGATTCTTCTATGATTTCGAAATCCCTGTCGCGGTCGAACTTGTTGAGGAAGCCCTGATAGACGGGGAACACAGCGGGTACAAATTCCTGTTTGCCGAAGTTGACGGCAAACCCGTTTCATATACATGTTACGGCCATATTAGTGGCACTGAAGCCGGTTATGATCTGTTCTGGATCATTACCCATAATGATTACCGCGGACAAGGAATAGGCAAAATTATTCTCGAAGAAACACACCGGATCATCAGGGAACTTGGCGGGAAATATGTGATAGCTGAAACCTCAGGTCTTGAGAAGTATACTCCGACGCGTAAATTTTACCTGAACTTCGGCTATAAGCTCGAAGCAGAGATCAGCGATTATTACAAGGACAACGATGCGAAGATGGTCTATATCTACAGATTTTAAAGTAGATATTACAGGCGCTGAGAAAAAGCAAAAAGCGAGAAGTGAAATGCGAAATTATTTGTACAATGTACCATGTACATCCTTTACGCGTATTGTCTTTTGAAATTGGCGAGCATCTCCTGCGTAAGTTTTTCCTTCTTTCTTATATTGTCAAACTTATGAAGCAGGTCTTCGACTGTAAGCAATTCCTTATCTTTAGAAGGAATATCGGAGATGATCCGGCCCCTGTGCATCATAATTATTCGTGTTCCCATTTCGAGAGCCTGTTTCATCGCATGGGTGACCATGAGCGAAGTGAGCCCGTAAGAAGACACGAATTTTCCTGTGAGTTTAATAACCTGCGCAGCCGACTTGGGGTCAAGGGCTGCAGTATGCTCATCGAGTAAAAGTATCCTGGGTTTTACCAAAACAGCCATGAGCAGGGTGACAGCCTGCCTTTGTCCGCCCGACAGGGTCCCCGCCGTATTGGTTATCCTGTCTTCGAGGTTCATCTCGAGATCGGCCAGTCTTTGCCTGAATTCTTTAAGCAGGGTCTTGCTTAGGCTGAATTTCGGGTAGCGGTTTTTCCCGCGGAACCACGCCATTAAAAGATTTTCGGCAATAGTCATATTGGGGGCCGTGCTGAGGTATGGATTCTGGAATACCCTGGAAAGAATAAAGGCCCGGCGGTATGCCGGCCAGCGTGTCACATCTTTACCGTCAAGAATAACCTTTCCTTCATCAGGCACAATATCACCTGCGATGAGGTTCAGCAGTGTAGATTTGCCTGAGCCGTTTGTGCCGATCACCGTCACAAACTCGCTTTCACCTATCGTCAGGCTGACATTGTTAAGTGCAAGCACTTCGTCAACTGAACCACGGTTGAAACGGACCGTTATGTCTTTTAGCTCGATCAATATTTTTCAAGTTTAATTACTGCTTTCTGAAGTACCGAATCAGGGATCAGGATTTGAAATTTCCTGGCCAAAGCAAGATTAATGGCAAGGGTTTTAGGAACATAAATCTGGATCGGTATATCAACAGGGCTTGCGCCATCCATGACACCCAGAAGTATTCCTGCAGCTTTCTTCCCCACATCATAATAACTGGCTCCGAGGCTCACCATCGTGCCTGAATAAATATCATCAGAGCAATTACTGAAAAATGGTATTCTTACGTCCTGCATGATGCGGCTCAATACAGGCAGAGCCTGGGATACAGCCACATCGCCCGACATAAAAAAGATATCTATTCCTGAAGATATGAGTGATTTTACAGCCTCATTGACCTCACCCGTGCTTGTGATCGTTTTTTCGATGAGAACGAAACCTTCCTTTGCACAAGCTTCCCTCGCCCATTTGGTACATATTTCCGAGTTGATCTCCGAGATGGTCCAAATCATTCCGACTTTCCTGGCTTTTGGCAGGAGAGTCCTCATCAGGTGTATCGTGGCTGCAACCGGCTGTGGCGTTGCAAGGCCTGTCAGATTGGCCTGGTGATCGTCCAGAGACCTGGCAACCCCTGATTTTATAGGGTCCGTAACAGCACAGAACACATGTGGCACTTTTTTATTATGAGCAGCAAGAGTCTGCATCGCGAGGGTGGATGTGGTTACTATGTAATCGAAATCCTTTGAAATAATATCTTTCGCAATGGATTGTGCGGTACCGTAGTCACCCAAAGCATCGTAGAAGGTTATATCAAGTTTTCTTCCCCTGGCATATTTCTCGCGGATAAGCACGTCCCTAATACCCTTCACTGTACGGTTAAGCAACGTATTATTTGTATACTGGAATATCGCAATCCTTGCCACCCTACCCTGGGTCTGCCCGACTGGCAGCCTGAATGCTTTTTTGGAATACTTGTTTTTATACATTGTCGCTTCGGCTGCTTTGACCAGGGTATCGGGGATGGTCATCCCGAACTGCACTGCCTGGTCGCGGTTAATGCCCAGGAGGCAACGGGCATAGTGTTCATAAGGGATCTCCGAAGGCAATTCTCCCCGGATGATCCTGTCGGCAAGCCGCGCAGCCTGCACCCCGCTTGTATAGAATTCATAGCCGTAGACCAGGAAAGCCCCCCTTTCTAGGCAATCGGCATCATTTGCGAAAATGGGAATCCTGCCTGCCTTTGAGATCTTCAGAACCGACTCAAAAGCATCGAAAACCGTAAGGTCGGTGATCAGGTAAAATGCCTGTATCCCTTTGGAAGCGAGGGATTGAGCAGCCTGCTGAACTTCAGAGGTACCGCTCACGCTCATCTCAACAAGGGTGATCCCCGGGAATTCTTTTACCGCTTTTTTCAGGTCGCCGAGGTTAACACGAGTATTGGGGTAGCCCGGGTTATATATCGTCCCTATCCTGACCGGCCCCGGGAAGAATTTCGTGAGGATCCTGAGAAGTTTAGCAACGGGCGCCTGCCCATATACCCCGGTAACATTGGCCGGATGATCAATAGGTGTTTTTCCTGCTCCAAGAATAAAAGGGCTGGCCACTGTGGCAAACACCACGGGTTTATTCTTCACTTTATTGACCACTGCCTGGGTGGAAGCCGAAGAAAATGCAACAAAAATATCGGTCTTGTCGGCAATAAGTTTGTCAACCATTGATTTGTTCGCAGGGATATCTCCTTCGGCATTCAGCTCGGAGATCAGGCAGTTGCGGCCGCTGACATAACCAAGCTCTTTCATCTCATTCATGAAACCATCACGGGTCTTTGTAAGAACGCTGCTATGGTTGGCCATGATGATTCCGATCCTGACCTTTTTCTCATTTGCCGTGGGAGGTTTGCCTGAACCGGCAATCAGGTAAATTATCCATCCGAAGATTGCAAGGATAAGGATCAATACAATCAGCTTCCTGTTTTTCCTGACCCAGGCCCTCAACCTGGTTTCCTGGCCTGACCTGGATTTCACCGATTTTGAAATCACAAGGGTAAGCAGGACGAACAGGGCAGTCAATATCTTAAGGTCGTTAGGATCAAACCCCGACTTCAAAGCAAGGGCCACAGCGAGGCGAAAGATTACAGCCCCGAGGATCACTCCGAGGACTGCCAGCCAAACCTTACGGGTTCTGAAAAGCGCCTGCCCGATGATAACCGCAGCAAGGCTGTAGATAATGGACCCTATCCCCATGCCTATATCGGCGAAGCCCTGGTACTGGGCGATCAGGATACCCGAAAGGCCAACCATCCCGTTTGCAAGGGTAATTCCCAGTATCTTCATCCTGTCGGTACTGACACCCTGTGCTGAGATCATCGTAGGGTTGTTCCCCGTAGCAAGCATGGTCAGCCCAAGGTCAGATTTAAGAAAGGCCGAAAGCAGCAGCCATACTGCGATTATCACCGCGAGGAGCAAAATGCCGGTCCAGAGTTCCTGGTGAAGCCCCGGGTTGATCCCTGCGGCAACTGTCTCGAAGGTCGGGTGGTTCATAAGCGGGATGTTCGATTTGCCCATCACATGGAGGTTCACCGAATACAATCCCGTCATCACCAGGATACCTGCAAGCAGCCCGTCAATTTTGAACCTGGTGTGGATAAAGCCCGTTATAAAGCCTGCGCAGGCCCCGGCCAGGAAAGATACGGGAAGGACGAGGAAAGGGTTCCATCCGTCGACTATCAGTATGGCCCCGGTGGCGGCACCCAGAGTAAAACTCCCGTCGATGGTGATATCAGCTATGTTGAAATACCTGTAGGTGATAAAAGTCCCTAAAGCCATAAAGGCATAAAGGAAACCAAGATTCATCGCACCTATCCAGAGATCCATATTAAAAAGTTATTACGCCTGCGAGTCCATTGACAAATCTGCTTTCTTCAAGCAGATGAACCACCCTGAGAGGTTCTGAACCCTGCACTATTCGCTGAAGTTCAGCATGCACATCCATACCTGTTTTGCCTAACAGTCCTTTTGAAAAAACCACCCCATGCATATGCAGTTCTTCCTCGCTCCCGCTGCAAGAGTATATACCCACCGCCACAATGGTTTTATGAATATCGGTATCCTCAACGGGGAAATCAAACCAGGATGGAAAATTGGATTCATGCAGGATATCGGGTGGGTCGGGCGAATTCTCCTGCCATGGTATTTTTTTAAGATTCAAACCATAAATTCCCGCACTTTTCCCAACCATAACAAGTCCAAAAAAATTGTTCCCGCTGATCTTTGCAGAGGTCCTGGCTAAACTCAGCAGGCTGACAGAGGTGGCTGAGCTAAAACGGAGGCAAAGCCTGAAATCCCCCGAGAAACTGAACCCGTGAAGAAAATGTACTGGGCCAGGATAGGTCTTTGAATACCAGGCATAATCCACAGCCGGCATTTCCATGGCCGGGTAACCGAAGAAGTGATGATCAACCAGCATCGATTCCCCAAAAAGACTGTTGTAATCCATAAGGGACTCACCTATCGATGCCAGTCCAAGACCAAACTGCAGCTCTGTCTGGGAGATCGTGACAATATCCCTTATTGTATAATTGCCTGAACGAAGTTTTGCTGAACTTCCAATGCCGGAATAATGCCCGTTTGGCACATCCCTGAACTCCCATTGAAATACTCCGTCATCCGAAATAAAATGTTCTTCCCTACCAGCCGGGGAGACTGCGAGAGGCTCAGCATCACCAAGTTCTTCCAATTTCGAAATGATCCTGAAAAGATTATTCAGACCGCTGACCCTGAACACATCCATCGCTGATTCCTGCATTGATAACAGGATGATCTCACCACCCACGGGCCTCAGTTTTTTTTGTGCCTGTAAAAAAACCCTTAAGCCTGCGCTGCTGATGTACGAAACAGCCGAAAAATCGACCACCAGCTTATGGTTTCCGTCTTCGGAAAGTTGTTCGAATGTTTTATTCAGGGTGGATGAAGTCAGACCATCGATCCGGCCCTCTATTTCAATAATCAGATAAGCACCATATGTTTTTTCCCTCGTGAGGATCATCTTCCGGAATATCTGATGGCCATCATCGTTATATCGTCGCTCGGAGGTATCCCTGTGGCAAAGGCGGCCACCTCAGACAAAACTGTTTTGACAATCTGTGTATGATCTGAGCGGAGATTCGCGTTAAGCAAAGCCTCAAGCCTTTCGTCACCGTATAATTCGCCATTGCGGTTAAAGGCTTCGGTCACACCGTCGGTATACAGGTAAAGAATATCACCCGGGGCCATCGTCATTTTCAATGAACGGTAATTGAAGTGTTCAATACCCCCCAACACAGTCCCTTTCGTCAGCTCAACACTTTTAATCCCTGCCGGGGTAATGAGATACGGCGGATTATGCCCTGCATTGACAAACTCCAGTTCCCCGTTTGCCGTATTCAGTATTCCGTAAAACACAGTGACGAACATGGATGCAACGCTTTCATTGCAAAGAAGGTTATTCACATAATTCATGCATTCATCTGCAGGTATGCCTTTGATACCGGTAGCCCGGATGATGGTACGGCTCACGGCCATAAATATAGCTGCAGGAACTCCCTTTCCCGACACATCTCCAATTACGAAACCTATCCTGTCGTTGTCGATCATGAAGAAATCATAAAAATCCCCTCCCACTTCCTTCGCAGCATTCATCGCAGCAAAAATGTCAAAATCCTTCCTGTCGGGGAAAGGGGGAAAATTCTTTGGAAGGATGGCCTGCTGGATCTCACGGGCGGTCAGAAGGTCATGCTGTATTGAAATCAGCTGGTCATGTTCTTCAAGGCCTCTCCTGACCTGCAGGATCTCATCCATCGTTTTATTGATAGTAATTTCGAGGTCCTCAAAATTGATGGGTTTCGTAAGGAAATCGAAAGCCCCGCGGTTCATGGCAGTGCGGATATTATCCATATCCCCGTATGCAGAAACGACTACTGTCTTAAGCCCCGGGTTTTTCAGTTCCTTCAGCTTCATCAGAAGGGTGAGTCCGTCCATCTCGGGCATATTAATATCGGAAAGTATAATCCCTATTTCAGGATATTCGATCAGCTTGCTGAGAGCCTCAAGCCCGTTATGCGCAAAAACAAAATCGTAAACGCTATCCCTGATCTGCCTTCTGAATTTCTGTTTGACAAGGGGTTCGAGATCAACCTCATCGTCAACAACCATGATCTTGACATTTTTAAACGTATCTTCATTCATAATACTTCCATTTCTTAAGGTTACTGTTTATTTAATGATTTCGGAAGAGTGATAATAAATTCGGCATATTCACCTTCTTTTGAATCAACTTTAATCTGCCCCTGATGTTCCTGGACGATAATATTGAAACTGATCGACAAACCAAGCCCTGTGCCTGAACCGGCAGGTTTCGTAGTATAAAAGGGATTAAAGATTTTCTCAAGGACTGCTTTGGGCATTCCATTTCCATTGTCGCGTATCCTGATCTCAACATGATCGCCCAGGTCTTTTGTGGAAACTCTCAGGACCGGAAAATATGCATCCCTTAATTCCTTCTTTTTCTGGTTTGTTGAATAAAATGAATTATTGATCATGTTCAGGAACACCCTGCTGAGATCCTGCGGTATCACATCGACCTGTTTCAGGTTCTCATCATAATCATTTTCAATTTTAATATTAAAGGATGGGTCGGTCGCGCGCATGCCATGGTAAGCCAGGTTTACATACTCGGTAAGCAAGGTATTGATGTCGGTGGGTACACGTTCTCCCGATTTGCCGCGGGAGTGGAGCAGCATTCCCCTGATAATGCTATCCGCCCTCTTACCATGATCATGGATCTTTTTTACATTATCTTCTATATCCTTTAAAACACCTATCAGGTAACCGGCATCTTTCTCCCCGAGACCGGAAAGAAGTTTATCTTTTTCAGCGAGGGCTTCCTGTAAAAGTTCAATGGAAAGCTCCGAGAAATTATTGATGAAGTTAAGGGGGTTTTTGATCTCGTGGGATATGCCAGCCGTAAGCTGGCCCAGTGATGCCATCTTTTCCGACTGAACCAGCTGATCCCGGGCGTCCTGTAAATGGGCGAGGGCAGCATCAAGTTCTTCATTCTTCATTTTGAGTTCTGATGTAAGCTGTCGGAATGATCCGTTGAGGGAACGGGATATCAGCAGGATAACAATCAAAATTATGACAAGGCCGATGGCCGATATGATGAAAAGGATATGATGCAAATTATTGGCATCAGCCATGATTTCATATGCCGGGAAAATAAGCAGCATAATGGCAGCTATGAACAGAAAGATGAAAAGTTTCATTTTAACGGCAAGGCGCATACAATTTGTTGAAATTTGCTTTATTTACATGTAAAATTAACTTATTTTCGTTATCCGAATGAAGAATTCGATCATGCAAGCCCTGTTTTTCGACAATGAACTTTTGACCAGGGAGATCCCTGTTCCGGAACCTGCTGAAGGTGAGGTATTGATAAAGATCCTTTATTCTGCGATATGCAGTACGGATCTCGAAATCATCAAAGGATATATGGGTTTCAGGGGAGTGCTTGGGCATGAATTTACAGGGAAAGTATTAGCGCCGGGCCAAGCGTTGGATCAAAAAACCGTTGTGGGTGAAATAAACTGTTCCTGCGGGCATTGCTACCTTTGCCTTAGCGGCAGGCAATCACATTGTACAAACCGTACAGTTATCGGCATAGCCGGGCGACAGGGGGTTTTTGCCGATTTCATTTCACTTCCTGCAGGAAATCTCCATATTGTCCCTGATTCGGTAGCGGCTGATATTGCAGTATTCACCGAACCCCTGGCTGCAGCAATTGAAATTTTTGAGCAGCTCCATATGAAGCCTTCGAAGACTGTGTTTATTTTCGGAGCAGGAAAACTCGGGTTGCTTGTTTCGATGGTTGCGAGGCTTCAGGGTTTTGATTATACAACCATTGATACTGTAAAAGAGAAAACTGATTTTGCATTAGGGCTGGGCATTAATTCAAAGTCTTTAAAGGATGTTCAACCCGAGGACAAAGCCGAGGTTTGCATCGACTGTACCGGGAGCGCCGATGGCATTGCAGTTGCATTGGCCCATCTTTGGCCAAAGGGGACCCTGGTATTGAAAACAACGGTTGCCGATACTGCGAAACAGGACCTTAACAATATCGTTATCAATGAATTTACAGTACTTGGTTCAAGGTGTGGATTGTTTCAACCTGCACTTAATCTTCTTGAAAGGAAGCTTATCGACCCTTCACCCATGATCTCGGGCAGGTATGAGTTTAAAGATATTCTTAAGGCATTCGAATCTGCAAAAAATCCGAAGAACCATAAAATTATCATAAGGCATTCCAATTGAATGTTTTTTTTAACAAGACTTTGACATTAAGAAAAATCCTGTAAATTCGCTAATCCATTCAGAAACTTATAACGATATGAAAGCATTCAGAACAATTTTCACGAGCCTTTTCCTGGCGCTTAGCGCAATTTTAGCGATGACTTCCTGCAACAACACGGCCAACCAGGATAAACAGGCCAACCAGTCAGCAGCAGATACCATTAAGAAAGATGTTAACCTTTCGCCTGAAAACAGGAATCTGCTATACCAGTTCCCCACCCCGTTTGAAGTTACGATGATGCTCCAGAGGGCAAAGGCCGGATTTATTTTTAACATCACCAATTCTCCGGCCAATGTGACGAAGTATTCCACCGAAAAGGCAAAAGCCCTGAACCTTGGTGTTTACAGTGCCGACCTTGCCTATTCATCAACATATAATTATGTTGATGAAACCAATAAATTCATAGCATGTACAGGAAAGCTTGCGAACGATCTCGGTATTGCAGGTGTTTATGACCCGGGTATTGTCGAGAGAGTTAAAAAATTCAACAACAATAAAGACTCCCTGGTGAACATGGTCACAAAGATCTTTAATGGCACCAATGATTTCCTGAGTAAAAACAACCGTAACCAGATCGCAGTGCTTGTTGCTGCAGGTACGTTTGTAGAAGCCCTGTATCTCACTGCTTCACTGAATCAGGTTGCAGCAGACAACAAGGCTATCTCGACCGTTATTTTCAAACAGAAGGAAAACCTTGATAAGCTGATCACTATCCTCACTGCATATAACATGGACTCCGAACTTAAACCGGTTGGTGATGAAGTAAGCAAGCTTAAAGCAATTTATACAAATTACGGACTGGAAGCTGACAAGAAGCTGCCCCAGGGAAAAGCTGCAGAGATAGGCGATCTTACACAAAGTGTCAGGGATTCCTTTATCAAATGACCGAACCAATTCTGATGGCCCTGGTCCAGCTGTTTGCCACTGTCGCGGCAACAGCAAGGAAGCAGGCTTCTGAAAATTCCAGGCTCATTCTCGGATCTTTCCTTCGTGAACAATTAAACAGCGAGGAACTTGAAGAGTACCTGAAACTTTTTGATGAACTTCTTTTCTTTCACCAGCCACTGGAAGAACCAACTGAGGCTGCTCCAATAGATATTTCGCAGAAAATCTCGGTCATCTGTCAAAAAATCTATAAAGACCTCCCCTATCTTGACCGACTCATCGTATTTATCAAGTTCATCGAGTTTCTTGAAGAGATATGCCGTAACGAGTACGGCCGGGGCCTGAAAGAGACAGGGCATATGCTCAGGTATACAAGCCTGCTTAAATCGTCATTCAACATACCCGATTCTGAATACAACAATGCCCTCAACTTTGCACTGGACCTCTTTCACGAAGATATCCGGAACCAGGATCTGCTGATCATCGACGGGCAATCAGGAACCCCCGGGGGGAAGAAACTTTTCAGGGAGCATATGGACGGGCGTATCGTGGTGTTGTATTTCCCAAGCATAAGACGCTTTTTTGCCCGTTATCTCGGGAATGACCCGCTTTACCTGAATGGCCATAATATTCAACCCTGCAGGTCTTTTTTCCTCGCTAACGGAGCTATCCTGAAAAATCTCAAGATAATACCCGTTTATTATTCCGACATCGCATCCAGGTTCCTGCATGGTGATGAAACCATCGATATTGAATTTACAGCCAATGAGATTGAATACCGCTTTAAAAACAGCACCAATGGCATACATCCGTTCAGCTTCACCGCGCATTCTGGCGAACTGATAGGTATCATGGGCGGAAGCGGTGTGGGCAAATCCACCCTCCTGAATGTATTTAACGGCAGTCTTCAACTTCGCAGCGGAGAGATCCTCATTAACGGTTACAAACTCGGAACCGACAATGAGAAACTCGAAGGTGTCATCGGTTTCGTTCCCCAGGATGACCTTCTTGTTGAAGAATTGACAGTATTCGAAAACCTCTACTTCAACGCCAAACTCTGTTTCAGGGATTTCAGCCCAAGGCAGCTGATGAAGGCTGTTCTGAAAGTGCTAAATGATATCGGACTGATCGGGATCAAGGATCTCAGGGTGGGCGATCCTCTGAACAAATTCATCAGCGGGGGGCAGCGCAAAAGGCTGAATATAGCCCTGGAGCTGATTCGTGAACCCTCGGTGCTGTTCGTCGATGAACCAACATCCGGACTTTCATCGATGGATTCCGAGCTTGTGATGCTGCTTCTGAAGGAACAAACCCTGAAAGGACGGCTTGTTGTGGTGAATATTCATCAGCCTTCATCAGATATTTATAAACTATTCGACATTTTGCTCGTCATGGACAAAGGGGGATTCCCCATCTATTACGGCAACCCTATCGATGCCATTTCTTACTTCAAGACCCTCAGCAATCACGTCAATCCAACCGAAAGTGAATGCCAGAACTGCGGGTATGTGAACCCTGAGCAAATCCTGCAGATCACTGAGGCGAAAACCGTGTCGGAGTATGGGAAACTGACCGTCAACCGTAAGGTCACGCCAACAGAGTGGTACGAGCAGTTCCGGAAGAACATTCAGCCGAAGCTGACAGTTTCATCGCGGAAACAGCAGCTCCCCCTGAATTTTTTCAAGGTACCCGGGAGTTTGAAGCAGTTCAGCATTTTTGGCATACGTAACCTGCTCACAAAGGTCACGAACACCCAGTACCTGGTCATCAATTTATTTGAAGCGCCTTTCCTTGCTGCTTTGCTGGCCTACCTCACAAGGTATTCGGGCAGTGAAACCTATTTTTTCGGTGGGAATAAGAACCTTATTGCCTATATGTTCATGAGCGTGGTAGTGGCGCTTTTTCTTGGTATGATGGTTAGCGCCGAGGAGATCTTCAGAGACCGAAGGATACTCAAGCGGGAGGCTTTTCTTCACTTAAGCCGAAGCAGCTACCTCAATTCAAAGATCATATTGTTATTTGTACTTTCAGCCATCCAGACTTTACTTTATGTGCTGATCGGGAACTGGATTCTGGATATTAAAGGTATGACGATTGCTTACTGGCTTATTCTTTTCAGCGTTTCCTGTTTTGCCAATATGGCTGGTTTGAATATCTCATCGGGACTTGACTCCATCGTTGCCATTTATATCCTTATTCCCTTCATACTGGTGCCTCAGCTGCTTCTCAGCGGAACAGTGGTATCGTTCGACAACCTCAACCCCTCAATAAGCTCACGTGTGAATGTTCCGTTTGTTGGCGACATGATGGCTTCCCGGTGGAGTTTCGAAGCTATGGCTGTTGAACAATTCAGCAATAACAGATACGAACAAAGGTTCTACCAGTCTGATAAGGAAATCTCAAAGTATTCTTATTTAACTGCTTTCTGTATCCCGGCCTTGCAGGGAATGCTAGACGATTCGAGGATGAATATCGTAAAGCAGAAAAACCGGGACAGGACCCTGCAAAATCTGCGGATCGTCAGGAACGAGATCCCGGAGCTGGAAAAAGAGGCTGGTTTCAGACCCGGTATGTTTGTATCACAGATCACTCCGGAAGGACTTACCGATGAGATGAATACACGGCTCAGGTCGTACCTGGATTCACTGAGCATTGCATTCTCGGCACAACTTAACAAGGCAAGTGCAAGGCATGATGCCATATACGAGAAACTGGTGAATGAAATAGGGCAGGATGCGGTTTATACGCTTAAAAAGGACTATTATAATGAAAATCTTGCCGACCTGGTGCTGAACTCTGCTTCATCCGATAAGGTCATACAAGGAAAAGACAAACTGATCAGGAAAAAAGACCCTGTGTTTCTGGACCCTGAGTCAAAAACAGGAAGATCCCATTTTTATGCTCCGGTGAAGTTCATTGGGCCGCTGGCGGTAAATACCTTATGGTTTAATATTGCTGCCCTGTGGTTGATGTCAATTATTCTCTACCTGGCGCTTCTGCATAATACCTTACGAAAAACCATTGAATATTTCGGGCAGTTAAAGAAAGCCCGCAAGGCCTAGATCACTTTATCCCTTTCAGGAAAGCCCGTTTAGCCTGATTGTTTCAAGTTCTGCAGCAGAGAACAGACCGCTGCGGTAAAGCCTCAGGAATTGCTCCGAAACCCCGGCCCTGAAAAGCAGGGCATCATCCGAGTTTACTGTGACCCTGACTCCATGATCGAAAAGGATCCTGATCGGATGTGTTTTGTAAGACTTTACCCTTTTTAGTTTTATATTGCTTTCGGGACATACATTAAGTCTTATCGAATTCGCTGCAAGCCAGCGCATCACATCAGGCGATCCTGCAGCTCCAATGCCATGCTGCACCTCATCAAGGCCGAGCATCTCGACTGCTTTCCTGACGGATTCGGCGTCACCAAACTCCCCGGCATGTGCTTTCAGTTTCAGGCCGGCTTTCCGGGCAAAGCGGTAGAGTTCACGAAAATTCCCGAGTGGTTGTGCATTCTCATCATCATACAAATCAATACTTCTGAAATAGTCATAAGCAAGAAAGGGTTCAAGATATTTCAATATCGTCCTCAGGGGTAATGTCTTCGGAAAGCCCAGTTCGGGCCGGAAATCAATTTCCGGTGCAATCAGTGAATGATAGTGTTTCAAGGTATCGACCATCCTGGGAACTGACACATTGAACAGGCTTCCGAAAAATCCGTCCATACTCATTTCAAGAACCCTGATGCCGTCCTGCTTCGCCTGGATAAATGCAGCCTCAACGGCTTTTTCAAAAGCCCCGGGCCTTTCCATAAAAGGCTTGTAAACTTCATAAATCCATCTGTTAAGAGGTTCAATCCCCATTTTATCAGCACGGAAAGGTTTTAATTTTTGTTCATAGAACCTGTTGATCACGGAGGCTTTTCCCCCAAGCATACAGTGGTTGTGAAGGTCTGATTTTGGCAGGCTTCGGATGGCTTTCAAGTCCCTGTTTTGCAAGGCTGTTTTAAAAGAAACTTTTTTTGACGGCATCATCGCGCTTCATCTGAAGGGTTTATTTTAGCTGCCTCAGGTACATCTGGATTGTATTCTCAAGGCCATAATACAAGGCATCGCATATCAGGGCATGACCAATTGAGACTTCCAAAAGATATGGAACATTCTGATAAAAATACCTGAGGTTTGTCAGGTTAAGGTCATGTCCTGCATTCAAACCGAGCCCCGACTCATGAGCGATTCCTGCGGCCTCACGAAAGGGTTTTACCGCAGCTTCAGGATCGTCATGATATTCGCGGGCAAAGGCTTCAGTGTAAAGCTCTACCCTGTCGGCCCCGGTCTTTGCAGCATTCCGTATCATTTTTTCATCTGTCTCGATGAAAATGGATGTCCTGATCCCGGCCGATTTAAACCCGGCAATCACGTTGCTGAGAAAATGTCCATGCTGAATGGTATCCCATCCGGCGTTCGAAGTGAGAACACCGGGAGGATCCGGCACGAGGGTAACCTGCGCGGGTTTGACCTTATTAACCAGGGCTATAAACGCTTCAGATGGATAGCCTTCAATGTTGAATTCTGTATGAAGAACAGGTTTCAGATCAAGCACATCCTGGTAGCGGATATGCCGTTCATCAGGACGTGGATGCACGGTAATGCCATCTGCCCCATAACGTTCACAATCCTTTGCGACTTTAAGTATATCGGGCATGTTTCCACCACGGGCATTTCGCAGGGTGGCTATCTTGTTGATATTAACACTTAAGGTGGTCATCAGGAGAATTTATGCAAAGCTAACATTTCAGTACGAATTCAGATAAAAACCTGGTATCTTTGTTTAATATGAGATGTGTAATCCAAAGAGTATCATCAGCATCCGTTGAAATTGACGGAAAGGTCAAAGCTGCAATCCTTGAAGGTCTTTTGATTCTTGTTGGCATTGAAGAGAATGATAATCAGGATGATGTATTATGGCTTTGTGGTAAGATTGCCAGACTCAGGATCTTTGACGACAGTGAAGGGGTTATGAACCTTTCTGTAACGAACATAAGGGGAGAAATTTTAGTCATAAGTCAGTTCACTCTGCATGCATCTACAAAAAAGGGTAACCGGCCTTCATATATAATTGCAGCAAAGCCGGAACGGGCGGTGCCGCTTTACAATTCATTCATCAATTGCTTATCGAAGGAAGCGGGGACTGAGGTCAAAACCGGAATTTTCGGTGCCATGATGGAGGTCAATCTGGTCAACAGCGGGCCGGTAACGATACTCATCGACTCGAAAAATAAAGAATAAAACTTTCGAATAAGTTAAGGAAAAGTTTGGTTTTCAAGCAGCGCATGATTAAATTTGTGGTGTGAAGAAGATCCTCCTGATAGAAGATGACAGGCTTATCCTTGAGGCTACCGCAAATTTCCTTACAGCTGCCGGGTTCGAGGTATTTAAGGCTGCAGGTGGAAATGAAGGCATCTCGATAGCAAAAATCCAAATCCCCGATATTATACTTTGTGATATTCTCATGCCGGGTTTGAACGGGCATGAAGTATACAGGATTCTTCAGGGCGACATTACGACATCAGATATTCCCTTTATTTTTCTTTCATCATTAGCTGATAACAAAGATATCCGCTATGGCATGCTGATGGGAGCCGATGATTACATCACAAAGCCTTTTGAATCTGCTGAACTTCTTAAAGCCATTCAAACAAGGCTTGAAAAGTCCGACAGATTGTTAAAGCAAAAAGAGTTACGATATCATGTTCTTTTTGAGCTGGCGTCAGAAGCCATTCTGATGATCAAACCCGATACCGCTGAGATCGTCGATGCGAACCAGGCTACAATTGATCTGCTGGGATATGCAAAAGATGGAATCGTTGAACTCAAAGTGCAGGACATACTGCCTTCCGGAGAATGGGAGAATGCTTTACATATTCTCAGGAATGGAAAAGGGAATGCCATGCTGCCCCGCACCGAATCACATTGGAAAAGGAAGGACAAAACCGAACTCCCGGTTCAGACCTATGGCCAGGTAGTTGAGATTCAGGGTGTAAAATATATTTTACTGATAGCCAGGGATATTTCTGATATACGGTTTAAGGAAAAAGCTCTCAGGGAAAGCGAAGAACGTTACAGGGAGTTGGTGGAAAATATCGGTGAAGGTATCGGAGTTGTAGATCTGAATGAGCGTTTTGCTTATGTCAATCCGGTAGCCTGTGATATATTTGGACTTCCTGCTGCCCAGCTTCTCGGGCAAAAACTATTGAATTTCATTCATCCATCTTCACATTCCGAGATTTTACGGCAAACCCAAAAACGGATGCAGGGCCAGAAGAGCATCTATGAAGTTGAAGTCCTCAGGCTTGACGGGCAGAGAAGGTGGATCATTGTTACAGCAACTCCCCAATATGATTCGAATGGTACATTTTCAGGCACTTTTGGCATTTTCAGGGATATAACAAGGAACAAACTGGCCGAAGCACGCATCAAGGAAAGCGAAGAGCGGCTAAGCGCAATTGTCAATCTCACGAACGATTATATCTGGGAAATAGATCCCCAGTGGAAATACACTTATATTAGTTCGAAAGTTTTTAATATCCTCGGATACCGTCCGGAAGAACTGCTTGGCAAATCACCTTTTTCATTTATGCCAGCTGAGGATGTTGACAAAGTAAAAGAAGCACTCAGGCACTTCGTCCATAACTTCGAACCGGTAAACCTGCTCACAAACCGTGCTATTCACCGCGACGGGCATATCGTTTATCTTGAATCTTCGGGTATTCCCCTGTTCGACTCGCATCAAAAATATACAGGGTACAGGGGTGCCGACAGGGATATAACACTGAGAAAATCTTTTGAAATTCAGCTTATTATCGCGAAAGAAAAAGCTGAAGAATCGGATCGTCTTAAGTCCTCTATCCTCGCAAACGTCAGTCATGAGCTAAGAACGCCTTTAAACGGCATTTTAGGGTTTGCCGAGATCCTTAAAGCTGAGATGAAGGATACTGATCATGCCGTAATGGCCGATAACATCCATTCTTCGGGAAGAAGGCTGATGGGAACCCTGAACTCTCTGATTACGTTATCGCAGCTCGTGGCAGGTAAAGTTGCCCTTTCAATCAGGCCGTTATGTGTTCAAGAAAGTATCAGTGCCGTCATCAGATCCATGGACCCGCTGGCCAGGGAAAAAAATCTTACGATCACATTAAATGCCGACCCCTCCATCAATGTGAATACTGATGAGCAGCTCCTGAAACAGCTTTGCCGCCAAATCCTTGACAATGCTATAAAATTCACCGAGAAAGGAGGTGTTACTGTTGATGTTTCGACCGAAAAGGCGAAAGCAGGAAATTTTGTGGTCATTTCGATAAGTGATACTGGCATTGGTATCGAAAAAAAATATCATGACTTGATTTTCCAGGAGTTCAGGCAGGCAAGTGAAGGATTTGGCCGGAAGTACCAGGGTTCCGGAATCGGGCTTACGATATGCAGGAAAACGATCGACCTTCTTGAAGGCACGATCACTCTTGAAAGCACACCCGGTAAAGGTTCCACCTTCTGCATCCGGATTCCTTATCAGCCGAACGTCTCCGCAACCGAAGGGGAAACATCTGCCGGTACTGTTACACCCCTCGTGCAACAAACAGAAATAACAAAACTATCCAGGGTCTTGTTGGTTGAAGATAATCTTGTGAATAAGGAGCTGACCGAATTTTTTCTCAGAAAAATATGCAATGTCGACTATGCTCCTGACGGTGCAACAGCTCTTACAATGGTCAGAAAAGAAAAGTATCGTGCAATCCTTATGGATATAAACCTTGGATATGGTATTAACGGTATTGACGTCACAAAAGAGATCAGAAAGATACCGGGATATGAGGGCATTCCGATTATTGCAGTTACCGGATATACTATGAGCGGGGATAAGGATATGCTGATCGCACAGGGTTGTACACATTACCTGCCGAAACCTTTTGATCAGGCGAGCATTCTGGAAATTATGAAGGAAGCTTTGTCTGAAAAAGAATGAATCCCATTCCGGGACAGGTACTATTCTTTATAAAATCTTAATATTTGCGCTTCTTTAAGGGTAACAAAAACATCTACCTTTGTGCCGCAAAAAATTATTCCTTTAACCAATAAACATAAACCATTATGAAAAAAGTTGTTGTATTAGTATCAGCATTAATGCTTTTTGCTGGTTTAACTTTCGCACAGACACCACAGGCAAAGGATCAGAAACCAGCTGAAAAGAAAGAAACTGCAAAACCTGCTGCAAATGCAACTGATAAACCTGCTATAAAGGCAACTGATAAACCTGCTACAAAAGCAACTGATAAACCTGCTGCAAAGCCAGCCGACAAACCTGCTGCAAAGCCAGCCGACAAGCCTGCTGCAAAGCCGGCCGATAAACCAGCTGAAAAGAAAGCTCCTGAAAAGAAGTAATCAGGACATTGAGTTGTTCGAATGAATGGAGGCCTGTCTTTTTAGACGGCCTCTTTTTTTTATTTCCCGGGCATTTTAAACACAATGGGCATCCTTATGACCACGCGTACAGCTTTTCCATTACGTCTTGCCGGTTCCCATCTGGGCATGAGTTTAACAACCCTGATGGCCTCTTCATCACAGCCTCCCCCAATCGCTTTCGTCACCTCGATATTTGAAACTGAGCCATCAGTTTCAATAATGAATACTACAACAATTACTCCCTGAGTTCCGGCTTTCATTGCAGATTCAGGATACCTGACATTTTTCCGCAGGAACCAAAGCCTTGCATCATCGCCTCCAGGAAACCTGGGATATACATCGATCATCGAGACTAAGCCGTCTGCATCTCCGGTTCCATAACCGCTTAAAGCATTCCCGGGGCTTTTTCCTGCCGAATCAGCCGGTCGTTCTTCCTCTTCAACAGGCGGTTTGTCTTCAACAGGCTTCAGTTTCTCTTCGGTCACCGAATCAGTGACCACAGGAGCCATCTCTTCCGGGGCCTGCTCAGGCAATGAGCCGGCCAGTTTGTTCACGTCATCATTGGGAGGAGGCATAACGCTGAAATATTCCACATCCGTGATCATGTCGTCGTCAAGAAGCGGCAACGGCTCAAAATAAAAGTACAAAAAGGGGGTTAAAACGATGATTACAGCGAAGCAGACGGCCAGGATGGTGGAAACAAGGAGGTTTCTGGGATAACTTTTCCTGAGTACATAACCGCCATATGCCTGGTTCCTTCCAGTGAAAACAATGTCGAACAGGTCAATTACACGGTTTGTCTTCATTCCCCCAGATATTTTTTCAGCACTTCTATTTCCCTTCTGTGGCGTTTAGTGGGTCTTCCGGTGCCGGGATCCCGGTATTCAAAATTTACCGCCTTCATCATTTTAACCCTCAAAAATTCACTTTCAGGAGTGAGATCCTGCATATATTCCGGGACCAGCGGCGCACCAACCCTGTTTTCAAGAGCCTGGATCACTTTTACCGTTCTGGTCAGGGACTGATGAGAAATACTGATCTCATCCTCAGGCTTCACTTCCCGTGAGGGCTTAATAATTTGCCCGTCTATCCTGACTTTCCCGGATCTGCATGCTTCTGTTGCCTGGTTTCGGGTTTTAAAAAGACGCACCGCCCATAACCATTTATCGATCCTGACCCCTTGTTTCATTTTTGCCGGAAAAATACCTCGATGGGAGCCCCTGTGAAATCAAATCGTTCCCTTAATTTGTTCTCAATAAAACGACGGTAAGGGTCTTTTAAGTATTGTGGATGATTACAGAAAAACACGAATGACGGAAATGCCGTTGGTAGCTGGGTGGCATATTTGATGCGCACATATTTTCCTTTAACCGCCGGAGGAGGCGTGTTTTCAATAACAGGAAGGATGAAGTCATTAAGTTCACGCGTGGGGATTTGCCGCATCCTGTTTTTATAGACGGCCACTGCAGTCTCCATCGCTTTCAGGATGCGCTGTTTTTGAGTAACAGAAGTGAATACGATAGGAATATCACGGAAAGGAGCAGTTTGCTCCCTTATGGATTCTTCAAATTCCTTATGCGTATTGGTCTGTTTCTCAACCAGGTCCCATTTATTGACAAGAATGACCAGGCCCTTATGGTTGCGGTCTATGATATGGAAAATATTCAGATCCTGGGCCTCGAAACCCCGTTCAGCATCTATCATCAGGATACAAACATCGCTGTTCTCTATAGAACGGATGGCGCGCATGACCGAATAGAATTCAATATCCTCCTTGACCTTGCCTTTTTTACGTATCCCTGCCGTATCGACAAGCAGGAAATTCAGTCCAAAGGAGTTGTATGCTGAATGGATGGAATCACGGGTGGTTCCCGGCAAAGGAGTAACAATGTTACGGTCGTTGCCGAGAAGGACATTGATCAGGGAGGATTTACCGGCGTTGGGGCGGCCAACGATAGCTATTCTCGGAAGATCAGGTAATTCATCATTATTTTCAGCGGATGACTCATCAAGTGGAGGGAAAAGCGCTGTGACCGCGTCAAGGAGCTCCCCTGTCCCGCTTCCGTTAACGGCTGAGATCCCAAACATTTCAGGTAAGCCAAGAGAATAGAACTCATGGACCATATTGGCCTGCTTTACACTGTCGATCTTGTTCGGAACAAGAATAACTTTCTTACCGCAACGGCGGAGGATATTCGCCACATCTTCATCCATGGGAGTGATTCCTTCCCTGGCATCCACAATGAAAAGTATGATATCAGATTCGTCAATCGCCAGATTTACCTGTTTTTTGATCTCCGATTCGTAGATATCCTCTGAATTGTCAACATAACCTCCTGTGTCGATCACCGAAAACTGATGCCCGTTCCAATCCGACACTCCATAATGCCTGTCGCGGGTTACTCCGCTGGTGGGGTCGACAATGGCTTCTCTCTGTCCCACCAAACGGTTGAAAAGAGTGCTTTTACCCACATTCGGGCGGCCTACTATTGCTACAATTTTGGACATATTTTTATTGTTGAAAAGCGAATGGGGAAAAGCGAAATTTCGCTTTTTGCTATTCGCTTTTTTCTTTTCGCTTTTCGCTTTTCGCTTTTTGCTTTGTATTATTCTCCTCCCCCATCATATAACCGAAGCGTTTCAGCTGCAGCTCATCCTCCCGCCAATCCTTCGAAACTTTCACATGCAGTTCAAGAAAGATATGACGGTCAAGAAATTCCTCGATAGCTTTGCGAGCGTCGGTACCAAGTTTTTTTATTGCTTTACCCTGGTGACCAAGTATGATGGCTTTCTGTGATTCCCTGGCAATAAAAATAATCGCCCTGATGCGTATCATTGACTCATCCTCTTTAAATGAATCAATTGCCACTTCAACCGAATATGGAACTTCCTGGGAATAATTCATCAGTATTTTTTCACGGATGATCTCTGCAACAAAGAAGCGTTCATTCCGGTCAGTTAGTTCATCCTTGTCATAGAAAGGCGGATGCTGGGGTAAAAGCTTGACTAAACGTGTCCTGAGCAAATCAAGGTTCGAATTGTGGAGTGCAGAAACCGGCAGGATCTCCGCCCTTGGCAGGAGTTTAGCCCATTGCTCTACTTCCTTCTCGAGTTTATGCTGGTCAATGGTATCGATTTTATTTATAAGGACTATTACGGGAAGCTCTGTTTTTAATATTCTTTCAAGGATTTCCTCGTGGGTGAATTTCAGACCTGGTTCAGTAACAAGTAAAATAATATCTGCATCGGCAATTGATGAGCCTATAGCTGCAGCCATTGCCTGGTGCAATTTGTATTTTGGGGTAAGAATACCCGGGGTATCTGAAAACACGATCTGGTAGTTTTCCCCATTCAGTATCCCAATAATACGGTGCCTGGTAGTCTGGGCTTTGGGTGTGATACCTGACAGCTTTTCACCAACAAGAGCGTTCATCAGGGTTGATTTTCCGACGTTGGGATAACCCAGAATGGTTATATACCCGGCTTTATGAGCCATAAATGTTTTATAAATTTTGAGATGCGGCAAAATAACCCTATCTTTGCATCGCTGAATCCAAATTATACCACGATACAAAAGACAAAGGTACAAAAATATATCGCGGGGTGGAGCAGTGGTAGCTCGTTGGGCTCATAACCCAAAGGTCGTAGGTTCGAATCCTACCCCCGCAACAACGAATCCCGATGCGAAAGCATACGGGGTTTTTCTTTTTCCGCCGAGGCCCAAAGCTTGCTTTGTGGCCGAGAAGGAAAAAGAAAAACCCCTGGCGAGCGAAGCGAGCCAGGGGTTTGGTGTTATGCCCCCAAATAAATGGATCAGCGGAGCTAATCCTGCGAATGCAATGAGCAGGAAGCGGAGCTAATCCTGCGAATGCAATGAGCAGGAAGCGGAGCTAATCCTGCGAATGCAATGAGCAGGAAGCGGAGCTAATCCTGCGAATG
>CAISRB010000020.1 GCA_903887775.1 uncultured Bacteroidales bacterium | reverse complement strand
TCAATTGAATGCAATTCTGCCTGCCACACAACTGTCAGCAATAAATTCAATTGGCATTTCTGCCATCGGCAGCGGCCCGATTCCACTTGGGTATGGAGGCAATACAGCGCTTCAGAATCTCGTATCAGGGAATGCAAGCCTGCAGAGGATTATCAGCAATGCCGGGGCAATTCATGGATTAGGAGAAATACAGGGTGTAGCTCTGGGTGTCGTGGAAATTCCCTGATCCTGATTTACAGCGTAATCATCAAAACTCAGGGATTTTATCAGCTTTGACATAAATCCGGATATATGAAAAAAGCTATGGGTGGGCAACCACCCTTTTGCTTTTTAAAAAAAAGAAGCCACCCACCAGGGCAGCTTCTTATAGTCAGGGGAAGATATATTGAGTTTTATTCGAAGTCGGCTTCCATTGGAATAGAGGGTACCAGAGAGTTGAAATCAATTGGATCCTCAAAATCAGCATAAGCGGGATTTACTGGAACTAAATTCAGGGTTGCTATCATTTCATAATTCATTTCATCAAATGCAGCTTCAGAGGGCGTACCGGGTGCCAGATTCGCAAAATCAATCATCGCACTTGCGTCTTCAAAATCAGCTTCCATCGGAATACTGGGTGCAAGTGAGTTCAGAGTGATTGTTGTATTTGCGTTTGCCACGGGAGCAGATGATATTTCGTTAGCTGCGAAAAGAATATTCATTTGAAGTGTCAGAGCTGCTGCGATTATAATTGTTGTTGCTTTCATTTTGCTTTATTGTTTGAGTTTGATGAAGCAAAGATATATCTGATTGAAGGGGTGGAACAACAATATTCGATTGGAACAGGGTATAAACCGATGAACAGGGGAATGAAGTCGATGAAATCAGCATTGCAGGATACTATTTTTACATTTGCGATTCATATTCTCCTTTCTTTTACTGAATCGGTTTTCCTACCGAAATATTCAATCTCACAACGTTAATCGCATACTCGATCCTAGCCCTGAGAAGGTTTACCCGGCTTTCTTCAAGGGCGGTTTCAGCGTCAAGCAGGTCGAGGTTGGTGATGGCACCTGTTTTGAAAGAGACTGCTGCAAGGTTAAGGGCTTCATCAGCCTGTTTCACCTGAAGCATACTTTGGTCGATCTTTTTAAGGGATGCAAGCAGGTTCGTTTCGTTCTGATATACTTCCGTGGAAATATCCCTTGAGGTTTCTTCGATGTCACTTTTTGCTATACCAATCTGTGAATTAGCCATTTTGATAGAGTTACGCCTTCGGGTGGCGTCAAAAATATAAGCATTAAGACCCAGGCCGGCGACAAGGTTGGGTGTTAAAGTATTAAGGTTTGGGAAATAACCGTTCTTAATTCCGCCCTCAGCAAATGCCCCCAGTGTCGGGTTATCCATTACCCTGACCGAACGCAGGTGCAACTGGGCATGTTTTTCGCGCAAACGGGCCATCCCCATTTCCGACCGGTGATCCAATGCATAAATGATAAGTGAATCAGGCTCGATTTCGGGCTGGGAAGAGACAAAATTTCCCTGCACCTTAAGATGGGTTGTTACAGGGATCCCCAGAAATGAGTTCAAAATAGCCTGCTGGGTTTGCCTCGAGGCTTCAAGGTCTACTTTCTGGTTCTCGGCATTGGACAGCCGAACCTGGGTGGAAAGTATTTCATATTGCGTAGCGGAACCTGTCTGCTCTTTTCGGGTCACGAAATCAAGGTGTTTTTGCAGTGTGGAGATCTGGTTCTCTTTGATCTTGATGGCTTCCTGTAGGTAAATTAAAGTATAATAACTTACCGAGGTCAGGAGTGTCAGGCGCTGACGGACAAGATCCAGGTTCTTCTCAGAAAGTTCCTTCGTGGATTTTTCAAGCTGGACATTCCTTTTGGTCTTCTCAAAATCATAAACATTCTCGTAAACACTTACAGAAGCGTTGTAGTTGTCATTTGGCGCCATTACAAAATGTCCAAGAGCCGGGATAGTCAGGGCCGGAACCGGATCTATTCGTGTATATCCTGCATGGGCGGTAATATTCGGGTAATAGCCCGATTTGGCCAGTCCCACACCGGCTTCTGCTGCCTGTACAGCTTCCAGCGCCCTGCCCACGGTCGGATAATATTCCAGGACCTGCTTAAGGATCCGGGGAAGTGATAATGAATCGTTCACCGGGAACGATGGACCTTGTTGCTGAGGCTGGCCGGTTACAGTAAATGCCATGCCGGCTGAGTAAGCAAAGACAAGGCAAAAGATCAGATTCTTGAAGTTCATTGTACTAATTACGTTTTTGTATTTTAAGAAAGAAAACAGGAATTGAACTGACCAGGGTAATGATCGCTGCGATGAGAAAATCATCGCTGATCGATTGCACAAAGGCCTGACGGCCGATGTGAGACATGATAAGGATTTTGCCCTGCTGGACTGCGGTGGAAGCTGCACTCCCTGCATTATGGACCAAAAAACTGCCCAGATTAGCCATTACACCTTTAAAAACCGGTGAATTCTGGTCCAATGCTTCCCCGTATAGTTGCGAATGATAGATTACGCGGGTTGTCAGAAGGGTTGAAAGCACCGCCACACCGAAACTGCCACCGATCTGCCGCAACACATTGATCAGGCCCGACGCCTGACCCATCTTTTCTTTCGGGACACTGAGCGTGGCAATGGCAGTAAGGGGGCTGAACATTAACCCCATGGCGACTCCGCGCAGATAAAGTGAGAACATGATAAAGGAATGTTCGGTCATATATGAGAGCTTACTGTTAATATAGAAGCTCAGGGCCAGTAATACTGCACCGGCTATGATAGGGATCTTCGGATTTATTTTATTGGAAATTATCCCTGCTGCCGGCGCCGCAATGCCTTGTATGATACCTACCGGGAGGAAAACAGAGCCGGCCTGGATGGCTGTATAACCAAGCGAATTCTGAAGATAAAGCGGAAGCAGGAAGGTGCTTCCGAACATGCCGATGCCAAAGATGAAAATTACAAGGTTACAGATGGCAAAATTGAATCCTTTAAATAAACTCAGGTCGATCAGTGGTTCACTGATAGTCAATTCAGTAACCAGGAATACGGCCAGGGCTATCGTTGAGATCCCGAAACAGGCCAGAACTAACGGTGAGTTCCACCCTGCTGAATTTGTGGCCGCATTTCCCTCAGTGAGAGCATACAGCAGGACCGGCAGGAATATACTTACCGAGAAAAATCCCACGGGATCAAACTTTCGGATCCTGGTATTCCGGTATTCCTTCTGTATGATCGCAGTGGCAAGCATCCCTGCAACACCTATAGGCACGTTCACATCAAAAATAAGCGGCCAGCTGAAGTTATCCACAAGGTAACCGCCGATAAGCGGGCCAAAAGAGACAGATGCAGCTGAAGCAATGGACCAGAAACCTAAAGCAACCGTTCTTTGTTCAGGGGGGAATTCCCTCGTTACAATCGCCATCCCCACCGGCATCAGGGCGCCTGCCCCCAGCCCCTGGATAACCCGGGAGAAAATCAGCATATCTTCGGTTGAAGAATAGCCGCAAAGGAAGGATCCCAGCGTGAAAAGAAACAATCCTAAAAAATACACGCGCTTATACCCGAAGCGGTCGGCCATCCAGCCCGAAGTCGGCAGCATCACCGCCAGGGCCAGCATATAAGCCGTAAGTACCCATTCAATTTTGTCGATCCCGACGCCGAAGGAAGCCATGATCTTAGGCAGGCCGACATTCACGATGGTGGCATCAAGCACGGCCATAAATGTGCCTATCATCACGTTTGCCAGCAGCCACCAGCGGTAGGATGGACTTTGATCATCAAACGTGGCGTTCCATGACCGGATACGTTCCCTGAACCCATGCAGGGGCTTAATCTTCGGCATGCTTATTTATAGATTTTAACCATGACCGACATTCCGGAAACCAGGCGGTGCATAACAGTAGTATCCTTGCTGTCACAATGATCAATAGAGATTTTTATTGGAATGCGCTGGGTAACTTTTGTGAAATTACCCGAGGCATTGTTTGGTGGGATGAGCGAAAACTGGGCAGCTGTATTCGTACCGATATTATATACTTTCCCAACAAAGGTTACTCCCGGGAAAGCATCCACAGTATACTCAGCCTGCTGCCTGTCATGTATTCCTCCGACTTTTGTTTCTTCATAAAATGCAGTCACCCAAAGCAGAGAGTCTTTCGTGATCGTATAAACCGATTGTCCCGGTTGTACTATATCACCCGGCAGCAGCCAACGCCTGGCTACGCGCCCTCCGGCAGGGGAAAAGATTTTTGTATTCTGAAGCGAGGTCTCGATAGTACCAATCTGAGCAGCAGCGGTCTTGATAGTAAGCGACGCGCTCTCGATCTGTGCTTTACCTACAGCCAATTGCGCCCTGGAAGCATCAAGCTGTGCAACAGAAGCTTCGTATGTTTTGCTGATATGATCGAACTGCTCCTTTGCGATCACCTTGCCTTCGTACTGAACGGTTGCCCGATCAAGGTCCTCTTTAGCCTTATCAACATTGATTTCCTGAACCCTGATGCTTCTCTGATCCAACTCGTACTTGGCATTGGCCTGGGTAACTGAAGCGATAGCCTGGTCCCGCATGGCCATGGCCTGTACACGCTGAGCCACCAGGTCGCTGCTGTCGAGTTCCACCAGCAGCTGCCCCGCATAAACGGTATCCCCCTCTTCAGCCTGTATCCTGATAATCCTGCCAAGGATCTTCGAACTGACCGATACCCTGTCGGCATCGATATAGGCATCATCTGTAGAATAGTATTTGGTGTATTGACGGTACCAATACCAGCCAAAGATGAGAACGGCTGTTATAACTATCCCCAACAAAATATAGGCCCTTAATTTTCTGAGCTTTGAAGAAGCCTGATTTTTTTCTTTCAACATCTTAAGAACAAATTATGGAGTAATTACTTTATTTATTTTTTATACTGCGGATGAACAATTCGACAAAACCCTTTTGTTTTTCGAACATCAGGTCATAATCTTCTTGTGTAAGCTCCAGGATTGGCCGGTTGCGGATTACAATCATACGAAGCCCGTGGAGGACCTCAAGGAACAAACGGGCTGTCGCTTCCACTTTTTTAATTTTAAAAACTCCTGTCTTTTTCCCCCGGTTTAATATCCCGGTCAGCTGTTCAGTTTCCAGGTACTTTAGCCTGTCGATCATCTGCCGGAAGTGCGGCCTTATCTGGTAAAAATCGGAGAACCGGAATTTCGTCAGGTTCAGGAAGGTGGTGAAATATTCATGCCGCAGAATGACAAACTCAGATATCATCTTTTCAGGATCCCGGAATTCCTGCATCCTTACACTCATTAAAAGGAAAAACTCTTTCTGTTCTTTAGCCAGGACTGCTGACCACAGGCTTTCCTTGTCGGGGAAATAATAATAAAGGGAAGCTTTTGATAAATTCAAGTCAGCTGCGATTTCCGACATCGTGGTTTTCTCAAAACCATAATGCCCAATCCTTTTCTGAGCAACATTTAGGATCTCGTCAATTCTTTCAGTATTCCCTGAATGGTGAACAATGGCAACCATA
The DNA here is from genome assembly GCA_903887775.1 of uncultured Bacteroidales bacterium. Taxonomy (GTDB): domain Bacteria; phylum Bacteroidota; class Bacteroidia; order Bacteroidales; family FEN-979; genus CAIRDP01. The sequence continues at coordinate 74,106 of CAISRB010000020.1, read as the reverse complement.
TATTAATTAACTATTTGACCAATTTGTTTAAGCGGTCAAAGATAATAAATTTCTTTTTTATCCCTGAATATCCGGGGCAATAATTTTTTATTGGCCTTAAAAAGCGACATAAACAAAATTAGTTCGCTCATTTACGCATTTTTGCTTGCTATTCCTTAAATGCGGGAGTACCTTTGCTATAAATATACCTGTGATGTTACACAACTATAAATTTCTTTATATCTTTTTGGTTATCCTTGTCATATCTTCATGCAAAAAAAATGATCCCAACCCCGGGATGACAACGAAACAAATGAAGGATCTGCAAGTTCCTTCGGGCTTTAACTGGGAAACTTCACGTGATGTTACTTTTCAGATCACTTCTGATAAATCGACGGTGATAAGTATTACGTCGGAAGCAGCCGATATACAGTATTACCGTGGTTTTTTCAACGGACTTACGGGCAGCTTCACTGTAAAGCTCAGAATCCCTGCGTATGTCGGGCAAGTGAGGGTGAACGGCAACCCTGTGTCAATTTCAGGTAATGTAGTACAGGTTTCCTTATCGAATGCACTGAAAAACGGGACAACAAAAAATCCACAAGATATCCCGACCCTCGGTTTGGTCGCTTCCTGGCATTTTGATGAAAACACGGGGACCACTGCAACCGATGCTACAGGTGGTCATAATGGAGTCATCAGCGGGGCTGCCTGGGTAAACGGTATCCGCGGCAAAGCACTTCAGTTCGATGGCGTCAGCAGTCAGGTTCAGGTGCCCAAAGCAGGTTTTAATCCGGTAGGAAACAGCATCAGTTTCTCATTCTGGTTCAAATTGAATACAGTTGGTGATAATGGAAGCTTCATTTATCAGAATGTGAAATATAATGTGAGTATGGACGCCCAGGGGCGTGTAGGCTTTGCAATATATACTCCTGTTTGGGCATCGGTTAACTCGGGATTCACCAACCGGGTTTTGGATACCGACTGGCATCATGTTGTTATGACCTATGACGGTTCTGTCATGAAAATCTTTTTGGATGGCCTGTTCAGGACTTCTTTAAACAATACCGGGAATCTGCAATCTTCAGCATCAGATGTGTATATAGGGAGACAGGGAACCATTACTCCGTTTAAAGGGATCATTGATGAAATGTTGATGTATAACCGGGCACTCACAGACGCAGAAGTACTTCAGATATATGGTTCCACACCGGATCCAAGCACCGGTTCCGACAACCTGGTTTCATATTATAAACTTGATGAAAATACAGGAAATACAGCGAACGACAGTAAAGGTGGCAATAACGGGACCATCTCCGGAGCAATATGGGGGCAGGGGATTTCGGGAAGTTGCCTTGTGTTTAATGGCATAACCGGGGCTGTGAAGGTTCCCAGCAAACTGAACCTGAATCCTGTTTACGGAATTACAATGATGGCCTGGGCTAAAACAACAAATTACGCGACGACAAAAATCTTTCAGAAGGGAGATTATGACGGACATGGCCTTGGACTGGGGAACTGGGGGGGCTGGGGTTGTCAGATCAGGCTTGTCGGCAATATTACACAAGGATTAAGTTGGGGAGGCGGACTTCCTATATTGAACCAGTGGTACCATCTTGCGATGACCTATGATGGCGCAGAGCTGAAATTATATGTGAACGGACAGCTGAGAAACAGCATGGCTGTGACAGGATTATTATACGTGAACAGCCGGGACCTGGCTATTGGTTCTGACGACGGCACCCAGAAGTTCTTCAACGGCTCCATCGACGAATGTAAGTTTTTCAACAGGGCATTGGATCAGACTGAAATACAGGCTAATTTCTCTCAAACGGGTAATGTTCCTGACCAGGATGGGGACGGTGTACCCGATGCGGAGGATGCATATCCAAAAGATCCGGCAAGAGCTTTCAATAATTACTCTCCGGTTACGGGTTTTGGTTCACTGGCTTTCGAGGATCTCTGGCCTGGCACAGGCGATTATGATTTTAACGACCTTGTGCTTGACTACCGTTTCAAAACAGTCACCAATTCAAATAATAAGGTAACGGAAGTTATCTCAACTTTTGTTATCAGGGCCATCGGCGCCGGTTTGCAGAACGGATTTGGTTTCCAGTTACCCGGAGCCGGCATTGCAGGAGCAGATGTCGAGGTTACAGGTTATAAACTGAAAGAAAGTTTTATCAACCTGAATCCGAACGGAACTGAAGCCGGACAGGATAAAATTACCGTGATCGTTTTCGATAATGTATGTAAAATCATGCCATCACCGGGAGGTTTCGGCGTCAATACGGTACCGGGAAACACCTACGTGAAACCCGATACAACTATCGTTACGGTTAGCTTCAAACCCAATACTTATGCCATTGAGGATCTTCTCATAGATTCTTTCAATCCTTTTATGATTGTCAACCTCGACAGGGGAAAAGAGATCCATTTGCCTGACAACCCGCCAACAAGTCTCGTAAACCCTTCGTATTTCAAGACCAGCGAGGATAATTCAGATCCGGCATCAGGCAGGTACTATAAGACAAAATCAAACCTTCCCTGGGCTGTCAGGATCTCTTCGAGTTTTGATTACACCAATGAATCAGCTCAAATTACCAGTGCGTATCTTAAGTTCGCAGCCTGGGCTGAATCAGGGGGTGTGCAATATACTGACTGGTATCTTAAGAACAGTGGTTACCGGGATGAATCGAACATTTTCCAGGTTCCGCAGTAATTCAGATTTTCAGCAATTTCACTCTGCCTGAAAACTTTTCGCCCCTGACATCTATGATATAGCAGCCCGAAGGGATGTTCATCATGTCATTATCCAGGTTGAAGGTGATATTCTGCCTGCCCTGAAAGAGCATTTGATCAGAAATCACCTTCATGACATTACCATTCACAGAATACATCGATATCGTGATCCTGTCATCCGCAGGCAGATAAAAATTAAGATTTGTCAGGTTCCGTGCCGGATTTGGTGAGGCCGACAAGGCCAGTTTCCCGATTTTCTCCTGGCTTCGAATACCTGTAAGGATATCGTCAAGATTAGCCCTGTAGCATGATAATCCATATGTTGCTGCAACCAGGGTTCGTGTTGGTGCATGTATCTTCAGAGTGTATACTGGAACTGCAGGTATTCCATCCCAGATCCATGACCAGGTTTGCCCGCCGTCGGAAGTGCCATAAACTCCTGCATCTGTTCCAACGATGATTCTTCCCTGTATATCAGGATCAACAACAATATCATTCACTGGTAATTCCGGAAGGTTGCCTGAAATATCGATCCAGTTCTGACCCAGGTCGATCGATTTAAAGACATGCGGCAGGGGTTCATCCCAACGGAAACCAGACAGGGTAACATAAATAGTCTGCGCATCAAACGGATCGGCCTTGACATGGGTGATCCACCGTACAGGCAAACCTGCCGAGATATCCTGCCAGGTCTGACCGTCGTTTGTTGATACATGTACCATGCCATCACCGCTCCCGGCAATCACGATAGAAGGATTGACCGGGGAAATATCTATGGTTGACAGGGTATAGAAATAATTATTAATCCCATGGGTCAGATCACCGCTGACGGCTTGCCAGGAATCACCCATGTTTGTTGTTTTCCAGATGCGATAAGTCCCAAAGTAGAGTATGGAAGGGTCCTGAGGATGCATAGCCAGAGGAGCCGACCAACTCACACGGTCGTTTGCCATCGGACCGGCAATATATTGCATGTAATTCCCCCCGTCTTCTGAACGGTAGAGGTTCCCGTACTGGTATTCGGAATAGATAACATCGGAATTAGTATAATCTACCAGGCAATACATTCCATCTCCTCCCAGGATAGCCTGCCAGTCACTGCTGCCCCCGGTCAATGTGCGTATTGTATTGTTGTCCTGTGTGCCTCCGTATATCCTCTCGGGAAGCTGATAATCGATATCGATCGCATAAAACTGCGTCAGAGGCAGGTTGTTGATTTTGATCCAGCTGTTTCCGTAGTTTGAGGTGAGGTATAATCCTCCGTCATTACCCTCGAGAATGCGGTTGTTCTGCAGGAAGGACATTGCATGATTATCAACATGGATGGTGTAATTCGTGATATCGGTCCAGGATGTACCGCCATTGTCGGTGCGGTAAAGATCCACTCCCATTACATATACGCGGTTGGGGTTGTCGGGGTGGATCCGGATCTGTCCAAAATACCATCCGAAGTTGGAGTTCATTCCCTGAAGGGCTGCATCGTTGGTCCTGGTCCATGACGATCCGCCATCAGATGTTTTATACACACCCACCCCTTCATTGTCAAGATCATAAAAGGCATAAAGGATTTCGGGGTTGGATCTTGAAATATCGATGCCGATCCTGCCGACATTGCTCCCTTTTGGGAGGCCATTGGTAAGTTCATTCCAGGACGTTCCCCCATCAGTACTTCGCCAGATACCTGAAGTCTGGCCAAATGAATGCCTGTATACAAGTCCGCGGCATCGTTCCCACATGGTTGCATAGATAATCAGAGGATTTACAGGGCTCTGAACCAGGTCGACAGCCGAAGTGGAATCGGTAAGGAACAGGACCTTGTTCCAGGTTTGCCCGCCATCATTGCTGCGGTAGACTCCCCGTTCATCGCTGGTTGTAAAGAGATTGCCACAGGCAGCGACAAAGATCCGGTCAGAGTTGGAATAATCCACAACGACCCTTCCGATATATGCCGATTTGGTCAACCCCATATTTTGCCAGTTTGCTCCTGCATCGGTGGATTTGTATATCCCATTACCCAGAAAACTGAAACTGGAAGAGTTGGCTTCTCCGGTACCACACCAGACCGTATCAGGATGGTTGGGATCGATGGCGATATCGCCAACCGAGATCACCGGGACACCATGAAACAGGTTTGTCCATGTATTCCCGGAATCGGTGGTCTTAAGTATGCCGCCAGTGGAAGCGCCGATATAAATAATTTCAGGATGAGCTGCAGGTGATTCCACGTCAGTTATCCTGCCTCCAATATTATCGGGTCCTGCAAAAGTCCAGGGATTCGACCTTTTTACAAGGGACTTCATCATCATACCGGTTTGCTGCAAGGCATCAAGGTATGCAGCCTGATTGATCCTGCCGTAAGGGAATGCCCTTTGCATGGCCATCCAGTCGTTGGGTTCCAGTTCTGGTTTTACCCATTTTGATCCTGACAGATCATCATGTTTGATTACCTGGTAAACCAGAAAGCCTGCCAATAACAGGATGAGTGTTCCTGTTCCCGGGAATAGGACGAAAAATCTTTTCTTTTTCATATTCAGCATTTCATTGCCGGAGATTCAGGTTAAAGCAAGGTAATTAACCTTCTGAAACCAGCCGGAAGCCAATATTAAAGTGACGGTGATCAGGGAAATATTTATATCTGAACGCTGACCGGCAAAGTTGTGCGTAGTTGCGCCATCCACCACCACGGAACACCCGGAACGTCCCTGACTCAGGGCCTTTCGGATTAGTTTGCTCTCCTGATATATAATCGTCGTACCAGTCATAGCACCACTCCCAAACGTTGCCATGCATATCGTATAATCCCCATTGATTGGGAGCAAAACTCCCTACAGGCATTGTCATGGCCCGGAATTCACCTTTTGGACTGTTCCCGTATGGAAAATTACCATTGAAATTTGCCTGTGCGGTGGTCAGGTTATTACCTGTATTGAATGGGGTTGTAGTACCTGCACGGCATGCGTATTCCCATTCAGCTTCAGTTGGCAGACGGCATCCCATCCAATCGGCAAACGCTTTTGCATCTTCCCAATGAACATGGATTACCGGTTGTTTTTTTCGTCCCCAATTTTCATCAGTTGGTTTTTCCCGGTTTGTTGCTTCACAGAACAGATCATACTGTTCAAAGGTAATCTCGTATTTGCTGATCTTAAATGCGCTCAAGGTTACCTGGTGTTGACTTTCGTTAGATTTTCTGCCTTCTTCGCTTATGGGGCTGCCCATGATAAACGTACCGGCGGGGATGTCGGCCCATTCGATAACCGGCTTCCGAAATGGAGATAATCCAGTATCAGCATCCGGCTTTGTTCTGGTATTCCCGGGAGTTGACGCATCCGGGGATTTTGTTGACTTTTCTTCAGGGCTTTTCATGGATCAATAATTTGTTTTGTTATCAATCAAAAAAATTCAGTACAGGCGTCGTAAAGATAATGGATTTCAATTTAATTTTCAAGATCACGATATCCATTTTAATTCTAATGCTTTCACGGCATTCTGTACCGGCTTTCTGTCAATACGGCCAGACTTAATAACAACGATGGTTCGGTCAGTAAGTAATTGTGAGCAGTACTTCATCTTTTTTTTAATTTTACCCGCGATAATGCATGTCAGAACGTTTTACCAACAGCAATAGTTACACCAGAACCGATGAATGATGATATAAAAACAACAGTGATAACGCTTACTGAGCATGCGAAGGAAATTATCGCAGGTTCTTACAAGAATGTCGACAGGATTTTCAGACTTACCGATAAAAACAGGAATTCCCCCGAGATTGCAGACCTGGCTGAAACCTTTGGCATGATGTCGGTAAAGGTTGAAGCCAGGGAGTTTGCGCTGGAGCAAATGATTGAAGAGCTGAAAGAAAAAAATGCCAGGGTCGAGAGCCTTTGCAGGTTAAGGTCCCAGTTAAGTTCGATCTTCATCCTTACTGTTCTTCTTACAACCGTCTATATTTTTGTGCTTGGGTTCTTAGAGACAAGTTTCATTGCAAATCTCCCGAATGCGGATAATATAAGGGAATACGCTTCAAGATGCATAGAACTGATCACATTGTGTATCGTGGTCTGGCTGATTCTTACAACACATCTGCCCCTGAAAGATTTTGGCCTCACTTTGAAAGGCTGGAAACGGGCAGTAACCGAGTCTCTCGCTGTTTCAGCCCTGGTCATTGCCCTGCTGGCGATAGTGAAAATTTTACTGAACAGGTATTCCCCGGGGGTATTCAAAGAAAAACAGGTTTTTAACTTTGCTTACTTTGGAATATTATACATCACTTATCTTCTCGTAGCTCCGATGCAGGAATTCATTGCCAGGGGAACAATGCAGGGGACATTGAGCCGGCTTTTCAGCGGTCGTTACAGTGGATTGATGTCGATCATGGTAACATCCTTCCTTTTCGGCTCCCTGCATATGTGCCATTCAATTCACCTCTCAATCGCAGCTTTGGTGAGCAGCTGGCTTTGGGGCTGGATGTACCAGAGGCAGAAGACTCTGATCGGAGTCAGTCTTTCACATTTCCTGATTGGAAATGCAGCCGGGTTGATGGGTTACTGGACATTTTTTTCGTAATCGTAAGCTATGATATTGTATAAGATCTACTGGGCCTCGGCACGACTGCTGTTTTTATTTCTTGTAATGGCAGGTATTTTCACAGCCGGACTTTTTATTTACCTGACTGGACCTGTTTTTTCATGGTATTTTCATCGCGACTGGCATTTCGGGCGATACAGGCACCTTGTATTCCCAACGGTACTGTTATCATACTGCATCCTGGCCGATTGGATTAAAAATCCAGGTTACAGGAGTTCATTTCTTACATCCCTGACCGCATCACCAAGGTCAGCCCCTGACAATTCGAAAGTACGTGTAAGACCTGATTGGCCCATGGCAGACGGAACCTGCAACGGTTGCATTCAATGTTGTACAAAACGGGCCTGCACGATGATCGATAAGGAACGCAATATATGCCTGAGTTATGATTCCTTTTACTGGCGCTACTTTAACTGCGGGAGATATCCTGAATCCCCCCGGCAGATTGAATATTACAACTGCCCGAAATGGGAGATTATTGGTTAAACCTTCAACATGAATCATTTCCTGTTTTCCTCGCCGGAACATGAAACTCCGGAGTATGAAACGACGAAAGTGAGGTTCTGCCAGGTCTGTAAGAATCACTTATGCTGGCGAAATAACCAATCCATCATATAAGGATCGCTATATGCTGCTAACCAGGCAAAGTGGCCGACACCAGGATAAAAAGTCAAGCCTGCATGTGATCCGGCTTTCGTTAAAGCCTCTATCATATCCAGGGAATAAACCGGATTCACTGCAGCGTCTTCCGATCCATGAAAAATCCAGACAGGAATATGAGCAATAGAGGCTGCCCTTGAGACATCGCCACCACCACATACAGGTATAGCAGCAGCAAATAAACGGGGGTACCTCTCAATTGCATCATAGGTTCCAAACCCGCCCATTGAAAGCCCGGTAATATAGATACGGCTCGTGTCAATTGAAAACGTTTTAATCATCCGATGAATGAGTTCAATTACAAGAGCCATGGGTTTTGTAGGATCAGGCTGAAGTCTCAGTTCCCTGGTTTTTTCATTTCCGGAAAAATTGGACCATTCCTGATTTTCAGGACACTGAGGAGCGATGACAATAGCCGGGTGCATTGTCATCGCCTGGTCTGTTGCAAAATTCATCACACCCCATTTCAGCTGAGCCTCGTTGTCGTTCCCCCTCTCCCCTGAGCCATGTAAAAAGATGATCAGAGGATATTTCCGAACTGTATCATAGTCCGGGAAAAGCAGTCTGTAATTCAGGGTATCCCCTTTACTATTGATATACTTGTTAAAACTGAAACGAGATGCAGATTGGGCAAACCCGAGGTCAGAACATATCAAACAGCAAAATAATATGAATATCAGAATTGTTTTTAAAAATGTATTTTTCATGTGTTGATATTTATTTTTTAACAAAGTGGTCACATGGAATACCCATATTATTATTCACGGTGGAGACTGGTTGACCAGAGAGTGATCAATGGGGTGCTCCACGGCGGCGGTTTTTCATCTCTTCCACCATTTTCTGGTATTCTTTGAACTGGGTATCGGTTAAAACACCTTTCAAATCTTTTTCTTTCTGGCTCTGGATGCTCAAAGCCGTTTTCCGCTGAACTGCTGTATCGGAAAGCTTCCGCACATCCTCCATTTTCTTTGCATACTTGAGGTTGATGTCGGCAACCTTTGGTTCCTGCGCTGCAGTAAGGTTCAACTGTGTTTTCATCATGTCGGTCTGGCGTTTTGCCCGGTCTTCCGGGGTGGCGTTATTCCATCCCTGACCCTGACCTCCCTGTTGGGCAAATACAGAAATACCAGCCAGGACCAGAACGATGATGAAGGCTAAGGGGTTCAGCAGAACTTTAGAAAATGCACCCTGGCGCTTGTTAATCGAAGAATTTGTTTTCATAGTTGTTTTTTATCAGATGTTCAAATTTACGTTTATTTCATTTTTCAATGGTTACAGATAATAACTTTGACGATAAGGTTTTATTGCATTTTGGCATTTCACAGTTAAACCGTCAGATATCTTTGTTGATTCTGTAAAAGAATATTGTAGCTATATTTGCGTTGGAAAAAACAGCAAATTCACGACTTTACTAATTCAAAAATTTTATGGATAATAATTTTACTGTTTCCCGGTATATTCTTCATCGCTTGCAGGAAATAGGGATTAAACACATCTTTGGTGTTCCCGGGGATTACACCCTTGATTTCCTTGATGTGATTGTTGACAGTCCGATCCAGTGGGTTGGTAACTGCAATGAACTCAACGCCGGTTACGCGGCCGATGGTTATGCCCGGCTTAACGGTGCAGGAGCAGCAGTAGTAACATATGGCGTCGGGGGGTTGAGTATTTTGAATGCCGTGGCAGGAGCCTACGCCGAACATGTGCCCTTGATCGTAATTAATGGTGCACCTCCGGCACGGCGCAGGGAAGCGGGTGCGATGGTTCATCACCTGGTTTCAAATTATTATCTCCAGCTGGATATTTTCGCCAAAATAACTGCCGATGCAGCCATACTTACAGACCCGAAAACAGCCCCTGATGAAATTGACCGTATAATTCAAAACTGCATTGCCCGGAAACTGCCAGTCTACATCGAACTCCCTGCCGACATGACAAACGTTTCATGCCGCGCACCCGGTAATCTGAATTATAATACGCCCGTAAACCCTAACGAAGAAAGTCTGGCAGAGTGTGTCGCGGAGGCCGCTGAAATGCTTAATAAGTCTGTTCATCCTGTCATCCTTGCCGGTGTGGAACTGCTGCGCTTCGGACTCGGGAAGGAAGCGCTTCACCTGGTTGAAACAACGGAAGTTCCTTTTGCAACGATGCTCAGCAGCAAGTCGGTCTTGCCAGAGCTTCATCCGCAGTTTGTCGGTATTTACCAGGGTGGCTGGAGCCGCGACACCGTCCGCCGTCAGATAGAGGAATCTGACTGTCTGCTGGCTCTCGGAACCTGGATGACGGACCTGGATACGGGACTGTTCAGCATAAATCTGGATAACCGGAGGATGATAACGGTTGGAGGAGGGCAGGTTCGGATCGGAAATCATTTTTACCAGGTACAACTGGGAGATTTCATCAGGAAACTGACTCTGGCGGTTCAACCCCGTTCTTACCTGGCTTCCCACCCGGCTGAATCCTATCGTCCAAAACACCCGTTCGTACCTGAACCTTCCCGTGGCCTGACAGCGATTCGGTTGTATGAATGCCTTAACTATTATCTCAATGACCAGATGATCCTTCTGTCAGAACCCGGCGACTCCTTTTGTGCAACCCCGGAGTTCCATATAGAAGAAGCCGAAAACTTCATTGTCCAGGCCTACTATTGCTCGATCGGTTACTGTACACCGGCAGCCCTGGGTGTCTCATTGGCTCGTCCCGGAAAGAGGCCTGTTGTACTTTCCGGCGATGGTGCCTTCCAGATGACGGCTCAGGAAGTTTCTGTCCTGATCAGGGAACGTTGCCCTGCTCTTATCGTGATCATAAACAACGATGGCTACCTCATCGAACGTCGCCTTCATAAAGACGGACCATATAACGATATCCGGATGTGGCAATACTCAAAGCTGCCCGCTATATTTGATGACGGATCCTTTGCCATAGGTATCAGGGTCACAACGGAGGAAGAACTCGAACAGGCAATGAAAACAGCGGACCTGGAGAAAAATAAACTAGTCCTTATTGAAGCTTACCTGCCGAACCGCGATTGCTCCGTGGGGCTTGATCGTCTCGGAGCTACATTTATGCAGTCTCAAAAAAAATCATCATGAAATTCACTGCAGAACAGATCTCCGGGCTGATCAACGGGTTTGTTGAAGGCAATCCGGATACAATCATTCATAAAGTATCGAAAATCGAAGAAGGAACACCCGGATCTATTTCCTTTCTGTCGAATCCTTTGTATACGCACTACATTTATGAAACACAGGCTTCCATTGTTATTGTAAATAAATCGTTTATCCCTGAACGCCCTGTTAAAACGACGCTTATCCGTGTTGATAGTGCGGAAGTTGCCTTTGGCAAACTACTGGAGCTTTATAACCAGATAAAAGACAATAAAAAAGGCATCTCCAAACAATGTTTTATTGCTGAGTCGGCAACACTGGGCGAAAATCTGTACGTGGGAGAATTTGCCTATATCGGTGAGAACGCACAGATAGGGAACAATGTTAAAATCCACCCCCAGGTATATATCGGCGACAATACCGTGATAGGCGAAAACACAATACTCTATCCCGGGGTTAAGATTTATTCGGATAACATCCTCGGGAAAAACTGCATCTTCCATGCCGGTGTGGTGATAGGAAGCGACGGATTCAGGTTTGTTCCCCAGAATGCGGGCAACAAGAAAATACCCCAGATAGGGAATGTGGTCATTGAGGATGATGTGGAGATGGGCGCCAATTGTGCGATTGACAGGGCGACTTTAGGATCAACTATCATCCGGAAGGGAGTGAAATTAGACAACCTCGTTCATGTGGCCCACAATTGTGAGATTGGAGAGAATACATATATTGCTGCTGCCACCGGGATTGCCGGATCCACGAAAGTGGGAAAAAACTGCCTCATCAGCGGACATGTCGCGATGGCCCCCCATCTCACTATTGCCGACAATACCTCAATGGGAGGAGCCACCGGTGTATCAAAAAGTCTCACAAAACCAGGGCTGAGCTATCTTGGTTCGCCCGCCATGGAAGTCTCGAAATTCAGGCGATCCATTGTCCATTTCCGCAATTTCCCTGAAATTGTCGAGCGGATTGATAAACTTGAGAAGAGCTTGAAAAATAAATAAAATTGTTAAACCATATCTGACAAAAATGGCCACACTTACACAGGAGATGAAAGACATGATTGCAGCCCAGCAATGTTTTATTGGGACTGTAAATGCAGACGGAACACCGAATGTAGCGCCGAAACGATCAACCCGCGTAATTTCCGACTCTTCCATAATGTTTACCGAAGGTACCGGTGGCGCAACCTACGCCAATATCAAAAGAGGTTCAAAAGTTGCCGTTTCTGTCGTAAACCGTGAAATTATAGATGGGTACAGGTTTGTAGGGACCCCATTGTTGCTTGAAAGCGGAGAGTTATATGAAAAGGCAGTTGTAATGTCGGCAAAAATAGGGATGCCTAAGCCTGTTGCTGTTGTGGTAATCAATATTGAGGAAATTCATTCCCTCAAGCCTGGCCCTACAGCCGGTAAAAGAATAGCCTGATCCCATATATTACAGATGTTAAAATTCGTTGTTATTGTCATCACAGCTTTTTCGGGCATCGGCTTGTATGGCCAGCCGTATTACGACACCCATGTTAAAAACAAGTTTGTCGATGAGAATATCTTCCTCAAAATAAAACCCGACACAAGTCCCCCGCCTGAATTTTTGAAAATAAAGTCCATGTTGCCTCAACCGCTCTGGCCTGCGCGTCAGGACGTAATCAGCTGTTACTGGAAGGCCTGGGAGATCGCATTCTCCAATCTTCATATCCCAACAAGGGAGAATGGCTTTGTATCCCCATATATCGATGCGGCATTTAACGGTAATATCTTCATGGGGGATTCGGGCTTCATGCTGATGTTCGGGAAATATGGGATCAGGGTGTTTAATTTCCAGGGCACGATCGATAATTTTTACGCTAAGCAACATGCCGACGGATTTATATGCCGTGAGATCCATGAGAACAACGGAGGAGATAATTTTGAACGATTTGACCCTTCGAGCACAGGGCCGGACATCCTCCCCTGGACAGAATGGGAATATTACCTGAATTTCAACGACAGGGTGCGATTGAACAAGGTATTTGCTCCACTGCTTGCGTATTATCAATGGTATAAAACCTATCGTTCATGGCCTGACGGAACGTATTATTCAAGCGGATGGGGTTGTATGATGGATAACCAGCCCCGGGTCCCGGAAGGAGAAAACCCCGAATGGAGTCACGGCCATATGTCATGGATCGACGGAACCCTGCAGCAGATTTATGCCGGCAGACTGCTTGTGGAAATGGCTAAAAGACTGGGCCGTGAAAATGATGTGAAGGAAATTGAATCGGAAACGGAGCGACTGGGGAAATTTGTGAATTCGAAAATGTGGGATGAACGAACCGCTTTTTATTATGACCGGTACAAAGACGGTTCACTATCGGAAGTTAAAAGCATCGCGGCTTATTGGGCCTTGCTGGCCAATGTGGTCGACCAAAAAAATGCAGATAAATTCGTTCTGCATTTATCCGATACCAGGGAATTTTCAAGGATGCATCGTGTACCTTCCTTATCGGCCGACGTTCCGGGATATAATCCTGACGGCGGATACTGGTTAGGATCGGTCTGGGCTCCTACAAACTATATGGTGCTGCGTGGTCTTACAAATTATCACAAAGACTCCCTCGCGTATGAGATTGCCATTAATCACCTGAACAATGTGGTCGAGGTATTCAGGCAAACCGGCACACTTTGGGAAAATTATGCCCCGGATAAGGTCCAGGGTAATAACAAAAAGGATTTTGTTGGATGGACAGGACTCGCTCCCATTGCTGAATTAATTGAATATGTTTTCGGCATCCGGGCTGATGTCCCGGGCAATTCCCTGACCTGGGATATCCGAATGAAGGATGAATACGGGATCAGCCAGCTGCCTTTCGGAAAAAACGGATTAATAAAATTGTATTGCCATAAAAGAAACAATACCAGGGAAGAACCACAAATAAATGTGTCTTCCAATGTGCCGTTCAGTTTAAATTTATGTTGGGAAGGGGGCACTAAAAAGATTGATATAAAACCGGGGAATCAATAACTGATTCCTGAGTGATCCGACAATCAGGAAAGCAGGAAAAAGACAGCATCAGAAGTTAATTTTACTTAATACAACAGCTAATACAGTTCACAGGTACTCATTAAATCATCAGTTATGGCAGAAACAGTACCAGGGGTAGGCTCAAGAATAAAGCACCCCCAGTTTGGCAAGGGAGTAATCATCCAGATCCGTTCGGATGCCTATGAAATTTCATTCATTGACATCGGTGTACGAATTATTAACCGTAGTTTTGAGGGACTTGAAATTATCGAAGCAGTTGAAACGCCTTCGGATCTTGCCACGTATGAAAAACTTGAAAAAGGACTTATCCGTGTTTTGCGACAGTTCAGCGATGTGCAGGAAACCGTTCCTATGGGCGGCAAGTGGACAGGAGGTAAACTCTTATTGGTTCCTGGCGACAAAAGCCTGAAAGAAAAAGAAGTTCCCGTGGATGTATTTTTCCATAAAATTGTCATGGTTCGTGACCGGATGCGGGTATTGGAGCAGAAGATCAACACCAGCGCACTCACTGATGAAGAAAAAGTGGAACTTCAGCAGTATATTACAAGGGTTTATGGCAGCCTGACAACGTTCAATATACTTTTTAAAAATAAGGAGGATCAGTTCGTAGGCGAAAAAGGGGCCTGAGTCGGGTGGAAGCCGCTAAATATCATCTTATAAGGCCGGTCTGATTTTTTGTATTATCTTTGCAGAAGCAGTGAAATTAATACTTTTCCTGTACTTCCCGGGCACAGTTTTTATCATTTTTAATCAAATATTAAATGGCGAGTTCACAAGAGACTTTTAACAAAAGAGATAAAGAGAAAAAACGTTTAAAGAAAAGACTTGACAAACAACAAAAACAAGTAGAACGTAAAGCAAACTCACAGGGAGGCGGTTTTGAGAATATGATCGCCTATGTTGATGAACACGGACGCATCACTGATACCCCACCCAATCCTGCTAACAGAAAGAAGGTCGATGCTGCAAGCATAGAAATAGGGGTTCCGAAAAGGGAAGCCCAGGAGGCCATGTCAAAACGAAAAGGCAGGGTTGATTTCTTCAACTTTTCAAAAGGATTTGGGTTTATTAAAGAACTCGACACTCAGGAAAAATATTTCGTACATGTTAACAGTTTGACGGAAGAAATCAAGGAAGGCGATATAGTCTCTTTTGAGATAGAGCGCAGTTTTAAAGGTATGAATGCCGTTCGTGTAAAGAAAGAATAACAGAGTTACATACCAAAATCCCCCATGCATGGTCCCTAAGATCTCGACCCTTAGCGGGTACATATTTGAATATCAGAAAAGTATCACAAATCCTGTAGGTTTCTGGACAAATATTGCTGAAACGTTTTTCTGGCGGAAAAAATGGGATAATGTGCTTTCCTGGGATTTTAACAAAGCTGATGTAAAATGGTTTATCAATGCAAAACTCAATATTACCGAAAACATTTTTGAAAGGCATTTGTTTCATCGCGGAAACCAGACAGCTCTTATCTGGGAGCCTAACGATCCTTCCGAAGAACCGGTTAAGCTTACCTATTTCGAGCTCTTCGACAAGGTGAATCAGTTTGCCCTGATTCTGAAGAAACAGGGCATCGGAAAGGGCGACAGGGTTGCATTGTATATGCCGATGGTACCTGAGCTTGTAATAACAATGCTGGCTTGTGCGCGTATCGGGGCTGTACATTCGGTTATTTTTGCAGGGTTCTCGGCACAATCACTTGCCGATCGTTTGATGGATGCCGGAGCCAAACTTCTGGTAACGAGTGATGGCGGTTACAGGGGCTCAAAGACTATTCCTATAAAGCAGATTGCCGATGAAGCGATGGAGGCCTGCCGCTGCGTAAAGACCGCCATTGTGCTGAAGAGAACCGGAGAAAAAGTCAGTATGAAACCCGGCCGTGACATCTGGTGGCATGATCTGGTCCGGCAGGTCGATGGCAAAACAGAGGCTGAGGTCATGGATGCCGAAGATCCTCTGTTTATCCTGTACACAAGCGGATCCACGGGCAAACCAAAAGGAGTGGTTCACACAACAGGTGGTTACATGGTATATACAGCCTACACATTCCGGAATGTGTTTCAGTATGGCGATGGCGATATTTATTTCTGTTCCGCTGATATCGGCTGGATCACAGGCCATTCATATCTTGTTTACGGGCCTTTGCTGACCGGTGCCACGACGCTTATGTTTGAAGGAATACCAACATGGCCCGATGCCGGAAGGTTCTGGGAGATAGTTGATAAGCACCAGGTGAATCAGTTTTATACTGCTCCCACAGCCTTGCGTTCGCTGATGGCCATGGGGATGGAATGGCTTGACGGGAAACATCTCAGCTCCCTGAAGGTACTTGGTACCGTTGGGGAACCGATCAACGAAGAAGCCTGGCACTGGTATCATGATCATATCGGGAAAAACCGCTGCCCTATCGTTGACACCTGGTGGCAGACCGAAACCGGTGGTATCATGATCAGTCCGCTGGCGGGTATCATTCCTACAAAACCATCATATGCCACTTTGCCTTTTATGGGAGTAAGGCCTGCCATTGTTGATCAGGAAGGAAAAGAACTGATGGGCAACTGTGTTGAAGGCAACTTATGCATTGCCTATCCGTGGCCCGGAATGGCAAGAACCATCTGGGGCGATCATGAAAGGTTCCGGCAGACGTATTTCAGTACGTTCCCGAATCTTTATTTTACCGGTGATGGTGTTAAGCGCGATGAAGACGGTTATTACCGCATTCTCGGCCGGGTGGATGATGTAATTAATGTATCGGGTCACCGCATGGGAACTGCCGAAATTGAAAATGCCATAAATGAACACCCCCTCGTGAACGAATCGGCGGTGGTGGGATATCCTCACCCGATCAAGGGCCAGGGAATTTATGCTTTCGTGGTATGCACCACCTTCAGCACCGGCGGGGAGGAAGGGGTCAGAAAATCTATTTTAATCGGGGTCAGCAAATTTATCGGTTCATTCGCCCGGCCGGATAAGATTTTATTTGTCAGGGGACTGCCGAAAACACGCTCCGGAAAGATTATGCGAAGAATTTTACGCAATATTGCAGAAGGACAGTATGATGATTTTGGAGACACAACCACCCTTCTCGATCCTGAAATTGTGAGCGAAATTGCCGAGAGTGCCGGAAAGTTGGAATGAAACAAGCTGAACCGGATTGAAAGAGATGGTTTTCTGCTGATGGCAGAAGAGTCGCCGGTATTCCATAAATTTGCAAAGCAGAAAAAATATTTCTTTCATGAGGAACCTCATTCTCACCTTGCTGACAGTATTGATTTTTCAATATGCCAATGCACAGAAAGCAGGCAGAGAATTAATCGATTCACTTTCGAAAGAATTAGCGAAATCGAAAGAGGATACTGTCAGAGTGAAGGCGCTGTCTTCAATTTGCTATGAATTACGAAATATCAACCCAAAGGAGGCACTGGCCCCGGGACTTGAAGCCCTGCGGCTTGCCGAAAATCTGAATTACGAGTACGGTAAAGGGCTTGCAAATTATTCACTCACATTTATTTACAATATTTTGTCGAGGCTTCCGGAGTCAATAGATCATGCATTGAAGGCAGAGGCAATCTTTGAAATCCTCGGGGATAAAAACCACCTCTGTGCTACTTACCTTATGCTAGCTTATCTGTACAAGGATCTTGACAAAGGGATAACTGCGGATTATATGCAAAAGGCAACAGTCATATTGCCTTTTAACACCGATATTGTATGGAAGGCCAGGAACTATGGTACTCTCGGGAATAACTACCGTAACCTGGGGCAGTTTGATTCTGCAGGTAAATATATGGCGATCCACCTGAAAATGGGTGAAAAATATAAGCTGAATGGTGAAGTCATGATCGTAAGAAACAGATTTGGTTATATGTATATGGCACAGTCCCGCCTGGATACTGCATTTGAACTGATCAGGGCCGGACTTGTATATTTTAAGGCTGTCGGATCAACGAGGATGGTTGCCGAAAATTCCACTACGCTGGGCAGAATCCGGTTCCTGCAAAGCAGGGAGACAACTTCTCTGCGCAGTCAATATCTTAAAGAAGCCGAAGCCTATGCTCAGGAAGGGCTTAAAGTCTCCTGCGAACTGGGATATC
Organism: uncultured Bacteroidales bacterium; assembly: GCA_903887775.1. GTDB lineage: Bacteria > Bacteroidota > Bacteroidia > Bacteroidales > FEN-979 > CAIRDP01. Next base: position 55,904 of record CAISRB010000020.1, on the reverse strand, counting down.
TGATCCAGAGATACACTGCAAGCAGGTTATTATGTGACATATACAAAGAAGAAGGCCGCAATGACATGGCATTAAATTTTCTTTATGCGGCATTTAATGATTACGACAGTGTTTTCGGGGCTCAAACTGTAAGTAAAGCATCGGTACTGAGCTGGAAAAACGAGGAGAAATTAAAGGAAAAACAGATGGAATTACTGGAATTGCGCAACAGGCAGCAGAAAGTGATCATCTTTGGAGCGGTTTTCGGTATATTTATTCTGGTCATTGTTGTATTTGTTATTATTAAAAGCAGGCGAAGATTAAAAAGAACATACCTGCTTGTAAATCAACAGAAAGGGCAAATTTCCAGAGTTCTCAGTGAACTGGAGGCCACAAACCAGGAACTGGAAGCTTTCTCCTATTCGGTTTCACATGACCTCCGTGCCCCTGTCAGAAGGATTGAAAGTTTATGTACATTCCTCGGAGATGATTATGAATCCCTGTTGGATGATGCAGGCAAGGACTTGCTCAAACATATAACAGAATCAACAGTTTTAATGAACAGGCTAATCGAAGACCTGCTAAAGCTATCAAGGATCACGCGTCAAACGGTCACCAGGGCGCAATGCAACCTAAGCGAGATGGCAGGAAAGATTTGCGAGGATTTAAAACTGACCTACAATGAAAATAATTTCAGATACAGTATTGAAGATGACATCATCGTTCAGGCTGACCACCGGCTGCTCCAGATCGCTTTACAGAACCTTATCGACAATGCCTGGAAATACAGCAGCAAAACAAAAAACCCGGAAATCACGATAGGAACTGAAATAAAAGAAAATATAAAATTCATTTTTATCAGGGATAATGGCGTTGGTTTTGACATGAACCTCGCAGGAAATTTATTCACCCCTTTCCATCGGCTGCACAGCGAGGAGCATTTTAAAGGAACAGGAATTGGTCTTGCTACGGTTAAAAGGGTCATAGTAAAGCATGGTGGAACAATTGCCGCACAAAGCGAACCTGGCAAGGGAACCACTTTCAGTTTTACACTTTGATCAGTTTCAGCTGAAAATTGAACGGGCTCGTGAGGGTTTATTTTTTTAAAATTTTAAAGTACCTGGCTTTTGCGTTATCCCTGAGATAGAGCACATAGAATCCTGGCTTAACAATTTCAGCATTCGGGGTCTTCCCGTCCCATTCAATTCTGTTCAGCCCGGCAACAAGTTTGCCCGAAAATAGTTGCCTTATTAAACTTCCCTGAAGATCGATTATGCCGATCTCCATATCATCTTTGCCAACGGATTGAATCTCAATGGAGCACCTCTGTCCAAAGGGATTTGGGAAAATCCTGACTTCTTCACCGGTATTTTCAGGCGTGACAATGTTGGTCAGGAAAGAGTTCAATATTAACTCGGTATTCATATTGTCAGTTGGAGGTCTACCGTAATACAACCATAAATTAATTCTTATGTTTTCATTCCCCGGAAAAGGTAAATAAGCTGGATTTGAATATTTCCATGAATATGAAGAGTTCCCCCATGAACTATGAAAAACAATTGAATCTGCAGACCAGTTAAAAGAATGAACCGAATGGCTGAGGCCTGTGAGATCCATGTTAAAACGATTACAGTTGCCCGAAATATTATAAGGTTGAATAACAAACTGCGAATTTTTGTTTGCAGGGTCTCCCCATCGCGAGAATTCAAAATCAATTTCCCTGAAATAATTATTCGGGGGGTGATCCATAAGGGAACAGTCATCCCAGGTAAAGATTCCGGCAATAACATTGGGATCAAAAAGATCGACCCTGCTGCCAACATCGAATAAATAATGATTAAACCCCAATGATGATTTGCAGATAAGTTCCGAACAATGCCAATCATTCCCTTTCTTTGCTATCCTGAGATGCAGCCTTTGCTGGTTGTCGACCCATACCATTGAATCATGGTCGTTGAATATGTTCGGCCCCGGCCCCAGGGGAGTCAAATTAGCTCCCACTGAAGTTTTAACGGTCCATTCATATCCCGACCAAGAGACAGTGCGGCTGCCATGAGGCCTGCATACGGTGGTATAAGGGTATACGAATAATGCAGCGGGAAGATCTTCCCCTAAAACTACAGGGGGAGAAAAAGACGAAGGGATTAAAAAAGCGATGATCTGGGTCGCATATTGGTCCAATCCTCCCGTTACGATGTTTGTGCTGAAGGTTGAATCGGCCTGTATCGGTGTTAGCGGAGCAGCAGAAGTCGGTTTACTCCACCAGCCCCCTGCTTCCTCAATGTAAATATAGACTGCCAGGTTATGATCATTCAGGGTGATGTTATGGACTTGACCCCGTAAAAGGCTTGTTCCGGCCCAATCCGGGACCATCGTAAATTGAACTGAAGATCCTGACCCGGCCAGGCATTGCCCGCTTAACAGGGTTAACAATACCATCAGTTTTCTCAACCGACCTGGAAAGTGGAGAAGGTGAGGAATCGGGAGTAAACGATTTTGAGATCCGGGCACTGATTTCAGTATTGCAATTTAATTAATACCTCGTTGGCAGTTGACAGTTTTGCTGTTTTAATGAAAACCATTCCATTTTTCTCATCCGGGAAATAGCACCATCCAGACAGAAGCTCTGAATTTTTTTTTGCTTTGCTGCAATGCTTAAGTTTTGAGCCGGGAATCACTACCCGTTTGGGAACATTCGAACTGTGAATCTGAATGATATAAGAACGGGACTGGAGTTTCCCCTTATAATCACCTTCAGACGGGCCGATTTTGATCCCGGTAAGCCGGTTATGGGCATCACAGATGGCAGACAGACTGGTCATGGCAAACTTCCCCATCCTGTATTCCCTGTCTGACCCTTCGTCTTCGAACATGGCAAACTCAGCGTCCTGACCCGGATAAACGTCTAAAGTAAGTGTATCGGCCTGACGCTCATTGTCATAATTCATTTGCTGGTACATGGGGATAATGGAACCAGCCTTAACGAAAAGCGGCAATTTATCCAATGGAGCCGGATAAGCATTTAACCAGGTTTTTCCTTCATATAAGGTATCGTCCCAGTAATCGAACCACCGGCCTTCAGGCAGATAAATGCTGTCACGTTTTTCTTCATCCCGGTAAACCGGTGCCACAAGCAGGTTCTTACCAAGCAGGAATTCATATCGGGTCTCATTTCCCCGGGCTACAGGATCACCCGGGTACTCCAGAACAAGGGCACGAACAGCAGGAACCCCAGTCATATATGCCTCATGACATAATGTGTACATATACGGAGTAAGGCGTAACTTCAGACGCAGGAATTTGCGGTTAATGGATGTATAAGGTTCACCGTAAACGTAAGGCTGCTTGTCTTTAGGGGCCCAGCCCGACATCGACATGAACACGGGGGTGAAGCACTTCCACTCCAGGTCGCGGGTAAAGGTTTTGTCACTTCCGGCAAAAATGCCGTCGACATCCCCCGTAGCGCAATTCTGGGCCGATAGTCCAGAGCCGATAACAGTCGGAATATGCCAGCGGATATAATCCCAGCTTCCTTTCTGATCGCCTGTCCATACCACCGAATTGCGCTGAGTACCTGCCCAGCCACATACCGACCAGATGAAACCACGGGCATCGCTGTTATTCTCTATCCCTTCATAAGCGGCTCTACATCCGTCAATTGCGAATTTATATCCTTCGCCAACCCATGCCACATCAAGCTTGCAGAGACGGCTTCCATACTGTCCCACTTCCCTCGCTATCTTTTCGACCCCGTTTTCGGTCCACAAACCGGTATGAAAACCTCTTTTGCCCAGCTCGGCAATTACTGAATCCAGCTTTGTATAACCACAACCGTAACCATCGTTGGGAAGTATCCATCCCCGCGGCATATCGTGGGCAATATACTGGTCGGCAATCAGTGAAATGACATCAGGGGTCGTACCACTGTGACCGCTGGTATTATGGCTTTTATTAGCCCCGCGGTTGTAACAGTTCGCATCGCCCATGCCCAGCGCCCAGCGTGGAGGCAGAAAGGGCTTGCCTGTAATATCGGTATAAGCATTAAGGATCTCCTTCAGCGATCCGCCGGCAAAATAATAACAGTCAAAACGGGCTTCCGAATGCGAAAGCTTTACCGTGTCCCTGAAAGCGTATTCCCCGGGTGCGTATGTATTCCTTAAGGCCCCGTAGCCATTGGTACTCATGTAAAACGGAGAGGGATTGGGAGCTCCGCCTTCCTCCCAGTTCCAGTCGATCCGCAACAAAATTGTTTTGTCGCGATGAGAGAAGCGGCCGTTCTGCATTCCGCCCCCGTAAAAATATTCCTTCTCTCCCCGGCTGAGGTATTGCACGGTTTCTTTGCCGTAGGTCAGGCATCGGTTTTCTTCCCATACCAGGGTGTTGTTATCCGGCTTGTACATTGCAAATCGCAGGGGATTTTTATATGCGCGAAGTGCAACAGCTGATGTGGTCATAAGGTAGTATCCTTCTTTTTCCACGAATTGAACCCCGACCTGCCCTTTCGGCGGACTGATCACGATGTCGCTCCCGGCAGGGTTTGTGAACAGGCCGTCATAAGCCATTTGAATCCTGAATATATCATCCCTGCAAAACTCAACATTCACGCGGGCATTGTTACATTCGAACGTGAAAGTCTCTCCTGACCAGGTGAAGCCGGTAACCGCTCCAAGCTGGTAAGCCCCTGAATACAGTTGCATCGACAGTGTATCGTTTCCCTTCCTTTCATCCTCAGGCAGGGAAGTATAGAATTTTATCCTGTGAATACCATAGTCCGTAAGGTCGGCCGGGGGAAAATCAACCTCAACCGTATCGATTATTTCCAGGACATGTTTGTCGCTGATAGGAACAACTACTTTTACAGCTTCCCGTTTGTCGATCTTAAGCCAGCAATCAAAAGGCTTTTCAATGGCTTTTGAACTCAGGTTTACAACCTTAAAACGGAACATATCGGCCTTCGAAAATGAATTTCCTGTTTGTCTATGGGAAACCATCGAGGAGGCTGAAAGATCCGTATCCAGGGCTTCAGCAAGCCTGATGTCATCTACCATCCAGTACCAGGCGTATATCCCTTTCCAGTAAAACCTCAGGTAAACGGTCTTCTGATAAGCAGCTGTTTGAGTGATGTTCAGTTCAATATGCATGGGGTTCGGGCAGTCTGCTTCAGGGCCGATTCCATGCCTCACTTCATATTCCTTCCATTCATTGCCGTTCAAAGATACACCTATATATAATCCCCCGTCGGCCCTGACTTTCCCCCAGTCGTTCCACATGAAGTTCTGCATGAACGTAAGCACTACCGAGCTTTTCCCGGAACAGTCGATGGCAGGAGTCTGAAAGTACGCATCAGGCCATATGCCTTTCTTTTCCCACCTCCGGTAGTATTTATCAACTTTTACACCAGGGGCAAACTGCATATGAAAACCCCCGCTTTCAGAGGCTATTGGCGGCGACTGCTGATCCCGGCCATAAGAGCCGGGAAATGGTTGATTGGTGCATTCCCACACCACGTTGCTGTCGTTTACGGCCTTACTGATCCATCCTTCAGGGAGCTTTCCTGCCGAAAAATCCTCTTTCCAGAATACCTTGCCGCCAGATCCTGGATTTTTCTGCCCAAGCACAGGGATTGACAGGAAAATGATGGCAATGAAGGTGCAGAATTTACTCATTCTATTTGAAAATGTGTCAATAATGAATACCGGTTATATTGTAAGATGTTTCCTTTCCGGATAACGAATGCCGTGTTTGGCGAATTCAGTATGAATGACCGACAGAAGCTGGCTTTTTATAATATTCTCGATAGCTATGTTATAGACCAGTAACTTAACGGTAAACACAAGGCCGAAATCATTGATCTCGGAGAATAAAACTTCAGTTTTTTCAGGGACAATATTTTTCTGGTTTTGCATACATTTTTGTATAATATCGATCACATTGTACGGGTTCGTGTCGTGGGTTGTCTGAATCTTCATTTCAATAAACCGCTGCCTGTTTGTGATTGTCCAGTTTTGCAGGCTTTGTGACAGCAACGTATTGTTTGGGATTAAAATATCAGCACCATATTCGGTCGCTAAAGTAGTAGCCCTGAGGTTAACTTCCTTGACTTTGCATTTTCCATTGCCAAAATCAAGATAATCACCAACTACAAACGGGCGTTCAAATGCAATGATAATCCCGGAGACCAGGTTGCTTACAAGGGTTTGCAGCCCGAAGCCGATGCCAACCCCAAGTGCGCCAAGGAATATTGCAAAATTTGTCAGTGGCAGTCCTGAAGCCAGCAAACCTACAACAAACCCGGAACAGAGAATGAGTAACCGGAGAAGCAAAAGGTAACTGCCCAGCCTGCTTCTTTTATCACTATTGTGATCGTGCCTTGGCTCAAGTACAGAACGCAGGAGGGAGGCCAGAACAAACGAAAAATAAACAGAGGCAAAAAAAGCAACAACACTGAGATAAGTAAATTCAGTGGAACCGAGCGTTCTTGTTGAAGTTAAAAAGTTCATCATGCCCGACTTTGCCAGGTCGAACAGGTTCATGTTGTATAAATAAGCGACAATGATGAAAACATAGGATAAAAAAATCAGCAGAGGCAGGGTTTTTTCATAAGCCAGTTTTGAGTTGATCCTTATTGTTTTTGCTTCCTTGTTGAAGAAATAAGCAATTATTTCGAGGTAATCGAGTAAAGTAAAAATGGCGACCCTGAGTATCATAATTAGAATTGCCATGCTGTATGCAGCAATGATGACGGATCTTCCAAGGGTGTAATTACCCCGGATAACCATAATCCAGCCTGCAATAAGATGAATCCCAAGGAAAAAAACCATCAGGCGTACAGTCTTTTCATACACTATTCCATAGGTTTTTAGTTGTCTGTTGATAAAAAACAGCGGGATCAGAAGCAATATGGATAAAACATAGATAAACCGGCCGATGAAGGTAGGCGTTACGAAGAAATTGATCAGGTATAACAAGAGAAAGGCTGCGATGAGCATAATAACCAAAGGCCTGTTCAGGTTCGGATAATTTTTTAAGGTCAGCATCGTAACGGTAAACGTGATGCCGATAAAAATAAATTCGAGGAAGGCATGAGGCGGATGAACAAAAAGGAAAGGTGAAAGTGCCAGGCCCATAATAAGGGAAGCTGTTTTCGGAAATTTTTCAAGAAATTTCAGTTTGAGGTCCTTGAGCAGTTTATTCTTCCGGAGTTCATCATTAAAGATCTTAATCGGGATAAGGCATAACAGAAAAAGCATGACCCTGAAAATAATGATCCGCCAGATCGATAATTTTCCGTAATATTTAATTGACTCAAGAGTCTGTTGAAAACTGGCAATAACCACATCGCGGATACCCAGTGGATAAGCTTCGGGGGAAGACTGCCAGAGGGGAGGCAGTTCCTTGTTGAAGAGTGTGGTTTCTTCTTTTTGCAGTAATTTCGAAATATCGGAGTAGAAAAGATAAATATGCGAATAGGTTTCAACTATTTTGTTTTCAATGGACGTATTCAGTTTAAGGGCAGCCAGTATCTGTATTTCTGCAATCTGCTGGCGGTTAAGCAAACTGCTTACAGCATCCTTATAGTTGTTCAGGAAGATACTGTCGGATTGTAATCTGAAATCAGTTATTTCATGTTTTATCCGCTCGATTTCATTGGTTTTCTTTACCAGTTTTTCGTTTACTTTATGTATCCTTCGCTGCCATTTGGAAATGTCATCAAGGATTGATGCAACCCTCATCTTCATATTATAAACTGATCGGATGTTCAAAGAAGGAACATCGAAGTAAAAAGTGTTTCTCAGTAGTTCAATGATGACTTCATGCTCCCTGAACTGGTCAAAGAGAGCTCCCGAATCAATATTCAGTTCGTCATGGTCGAGATAAAGCTCATTAAGCTGAGTGTAGCTTTCGTTGATCCATGAGGAAGGATTCGCCAGGAAGACTGGTTTGCTCCCGGATTTATGCGGATTTTGGACTATCCCCGAGGCTTGCTGGGCCATCAAATGAAACGGCGAACAGAGTATTAGTAAAATTACTGAGATTGTAATCCTTGCCTGATGAATCATAAGAAACAGAACTTAAGGTACAGATGAATATTCAGTCGATGACTTAATGCACAAAATTGGTGAAATTGTACTTCTGACCAGTTAAATCAGGCGAGCGTTTTTTTGGTGCCGGACTTTCCAGTAAATGTCTTATATTTGTTTTATAAGATATTCACCTATAAAATTAAGAAAAATTATGAAAAAGTGTTTATTACTTATTTCTGTGTTGTTCCTAACGTCCTTTGCATGGGCACAGTCGAACAAAGAAGAAATTGACCTCGTACAGGCCGCTTTCGGCCGTGATAAAAAAGCCGTTGTTGCTGATTTTGTAAAGCCTTCTCCAGCGCAGAAAGACGCTTTCTGGAAGCTTTACGACGAATATGAAACCCAGCGCAAGGCCCTTGGCAGGGAACGCATTACTATTTTAAAGCAGTATGCCGACCATTATTTTGATTTCACTCCCGAACAGGCCGATGCATGGACAAAATCTGTGATCGCACTTCAGAAAAAGACCGATGACCTTATCAACTCTTATTACGGCAAGGTGAAGGCCATATCCGATGGCATCGTTGCAACCCAGTTTTACCAGATCGAATACTACATCCTGGGAACTATACGTATGAAGATCCTGCAAAACGTGCCATTCCTGGTCAAGCCAACAAAATAAATTTTAACATATGAAAACGAGATTCAATTTCAGGCTTTTCCACATATGCTTGTTTGTGGGATTTCTGGGAATTCTTTTACCGGTTTCAGTCTTCTCACAAAGGGAAGGCCGGGAAGCAGGTGGCGGCCAGAGAGCAGGGGCAGGCCAGAACCGGGAAGCTGTTTCAAAACCTGCCCAAAACAGAAAGGCAGCTCCTGCAGGGGAAAACCAAAAGACGTCAAACAGGAAAGCAGGCGACACCAAACCTGCAACAGGGAATAAAACCAATGTCAGCGGGAATAATGTAAATGTTGACAACAGTAAGAAAAATGTAAACGTTGACAATAGCAAGAATGTTAACGTGAATGTCAACAAGAGCACGGTAGTGGTGGCTAATCCAAAGCCATATCCAAGGCCCCCTTATGCTTATGGCGGGCATTCGTATTATTGCTATCATCCATACGCGTATCATCCCTATACTCCTTACCGCTGGGGTCCGGTATGGCATCCCGTGGGTTTTATCGTTGCTACGATGGCTGCAACCGCCATCATTGTGACCGTTGCAAGCCAGCAATATCATTATGACCAGGGTGTATATTATGTTGCCTCCGGCAGCGGATATACCGTCGTGCCTGCTCCGGTGGGAGCCACTATTGTTACTTTGCCTCCGGGCTCACAAACTGTTGTAATCAATGAAACCACGAACAATTATTATTACGGGGGCACTTATTACAGTAAAACCAGCAGTGGGTATACGGTTGTGCAGCCAACAGCCGGAGCGGTGGTAGAAAACCTGCCCGAGGGAGGGAAAGAAGTGAAAGTTGGGGAAGTCACCTACGTCCAGGTCGGCGAAACCTATTACCAGCCGATTGTTCAGAATGGAAAGAATATGTATGAAGTAGTGGACATTAAGGACAGCAAATGAAAAATAATTTCCCGATAATGTTAAATTAGACTAAATCTATATTACCTTTGGAAGATTATTAAGGACAATGCTTTAAAATAATCAATTAAGAATGTCAAATTAATCTTCAAAGGAGAATTATCATGAAATATATTATGAAAGTTAAGATGTCCCTTGAGAAAGGGAATGAGGCGATCAGAGATCCGCAATTCGGACATAAAATGCATGAACTGCTTACTCAGATCAAAGCAGAAACAGCTTATTTTACAACAATTTGCGGGCACAGGGGAGCCTATATCGTTTTAAACATAAACGATGCGTCGGAAATACCGGCGATTTCAGAACCGTTTTTTTTATGGCTGGGGGCTGATGTCGATTACGTTCCGGTAATGAGCCCGGAAGATCTTGCAAAAGGCGGTCCGGGTATCGGAGCTGCCGTGCAGAAATGGGGATGATCAGATCCTGATCAAACCGAAAATTCGGTCTAAAGGGTGTCACAGTTTTCACTGGCACCCTTTTTTTTACTTCAATGAGATTGATTAAAGCAGTGAAATCCCGGGATTATTGCCGGTGCATAACTGGATGACCGGGCCGGTTTAATGTTTCGCCCCGGGCATCATTTTCCAACCGTATCCGGTATCACGATCCTCAGGTTTTTTAATTGACTTTCTATTGATTTTTATTATCTTTACAATGCAATCATAAAGAGCATTAACTTTTAAAAACCGAACACCATGAAAGCAGCAGTATCGTTTGTCATTTTGTGCCTTTTTGCATTTGGAATCCAGGCCCAGAACATTAAAGTCCCAACATCCGCTGATGTAAAGGAAGCAGAACAAAATGCAAAGTCCGATGTCAAGAAAGCCACAAACCAGGCTAATATCGGCAGCCTGATCGGGCAGCTTACAAACGGGATTTCCGATAATGCCTTTACCGATTCTTTCAAGAAAAATAAAGGTAATTTTGTCAGTAAAGTGAGTAATATAACGGATGCTGCAGGCGCTTCTTCAGCATTACAATCGCTTCAGGGCGGATTACTGCCTGGCGCCTTGGATGCAGGCTGGGGGAAAGTGAAAGACAAATGGATCAAGAATGCCAAAGCTGCCAACACAGTGAAAAGCGTTGCCGGTCTGGCAGGAACCCTGGAATCCAATATCAGCCCCAAGTACTTTAAAGGCAACTGGGCAACGGCACGTCCGGCCTGGCAGGCTGCACTTAGCACGCTGGCAAAGTAAAACCGAACGATTCAAAGTGAAATACCCATATTAGCCACCTTAATTCAAACCGTGAATTACAATATGTGTATTCCTTATGGGTATTAAGAAACAAATTATTCAGGCATGAAAAACCGATTAACTGATTCACCGGCCTGGAAGGCCCTGTATTCTCATTTTCAGGAAATTAAAAGCACCTCGTTAAGGTCTTTATTCGCAGGCGATGCAAAGAGAGGGGAACGTTTCATTATAAAAGATACAGGTATTTATTTTGACTATTCAAAGCACCGCATCACAACCGAAACAATTGACCTTCTTGTTCGTCTTGCAAGGGAAAGAGGTCTTGCCGCTAATATTGAAGCTATGTTTTCGGGAGAAAAAATCAACATTACCGAAAACAGGGCTGTGCTTCATACCGCTTTACGGGCGCCGAAAGGATCAATAATAATGGTCGATCAAAAGAACGTGGTTACCGAAGTACATTCAGTGCTTGAAAAAATGACCCGGTTTGCAAACAGCGTCCGACGGGGAGAATGGAAAGGTTACACAGGAAAACCAATCCGGAATATAGTAAACATTGGCATAGGAGGTTCCGATTTAGGGCCGGTAATGGCTTATGAGGCATTGAAGTTTTATGCTCAGCACAACCTTACTTTCCGTTTTGTATCGAACATCGACGGGAATGACCTGGCTGAAGCGGTCAGAGATCTTCAGGCCGAAGAAACTTTGTTCATCGTATCTTCGAAGACCTTCACTACCCTGGAAACCATGACCAACGCCCGCAGAGCGAGAACATGGCTTCTGGAAAGACTTGTGAGCGAACAGGCTATTGCCCGTCATTTTGTAGCCGTTTCGACCAATGAAAAAGAAGTCAGCGGATTCGGAATCGATACCCTGAACATGTTTGGCTTCTGGGATTGGGTAGGCGGAAGGTATTCCATGGATTCTGCCATCGGATTATCCACGATGATCGCTATCGGGCCTGATAATTTTTATGCGATGCTGGATGGCTTTCACCAGATGGATGAGCACTTTCACAAAACACCTTTTGAACGAAACATCCCGGTGATAATGGGACTTCTGGGAATCTGGTATATCGATTTCTTCAATGCCCAGACCCAGGCGGTGCTGCCGTATGATAATTATCTGAAACGTTTCCCTGCTTATCTCCAGCAACTCACGATGGAAAGTAATGGCAAGCACATAACTCTGGACGGGACGGCGACTGACTACCAGACCGGCGCCGTATACTGGGGCGAGCCGGGAACCAACGGTCAGCACTCATTTTACCAGCTGATACACCAGGGAACTTCTCTTATCCCCTGTGATTTCATTGGATTCAGAAAATCGCTGAACCCGCTTCCTCTTCATCAGGACTACCTCATCGCCAATATGATCGCTCAGGGAGAGGCCCTGGCATTCGGAAAATCCGCCGACGAAGTAAAAAAAGAAGGCGTTTCAGATACGCTGGCGCCCCATAAGGTATTCGAAGGGAACCGTCCGTCTTCGACATTTTTCATGGAAAGACTAACTCCCGAATATCTGGGCAAACTTGTTGCCATGTACGAACATGCTGTTTTTACGCAGGGAGTCGTTTGGGGGATCAATCCGTTTGATCAGATGGGAGTGGAGCTGGGTAAAGTGCTTGCCATGAAAATCATTCCCGAACTGCAGGACAGACAGAAGCCGCTGAATCATGACAGTTCAACCAATGACCTGATCCGGTATTACTTGGGTTAGAACTACTGGTTTCAGTCAGGTATACATCTGTGACCCCTGTCGTATTTCCAGCTGGGCATGGCAACTATTGCAGAGGCCAGGGTTCTTCTGGTCTATATCTTCAACATAGGTGCTTGACCTCATCACGCAAGTAGGGGAAGAGCAATGGATCAACCCAAAAGTATGACCCAGTTCGTGGACCACTTCTTTTGTGAACCTCTCAAGAAGCAGGTTGTCGTCAGGTTCTATACCGTAACGTTCATTGCTTAAGCGGTAAAGCGAAGCAATACCTGTATTTCCATTCAGCACTGCCTGCCCGAAAATATAGGTAAGAATGGGGATGAAAAGATCCACGCTGAATAATCCGATGGTTTTTAAAGCTCCTTCGTCGGAGATCTTGTCAACAGCAATTAACATTTTGTTTCCGTTATACTGTCTCCTGCCGGGATCGAAAAATTCGCTTAAATCAATATGGGATTCTTTAATGATTACCTGGTATGCAAATTCCCGCTTCACCGCCTCTGCTATCTTCTCAAGAAAATGTTTCCCGAAATACCCAAAAGAAACTAATGTAATATTTTGTTGAGTCATCCGGGAAATGTCAGGTTAAAATCTTTTCAGCCCAGGGATTATGGGATATAAAGCACAGCTTCTTTTTTATTCATCAGGTTTTAACTCGTATTTCTTGATCTTGTTATACAGGGTTACCCTGTCGACTTTCAATGCTTTCGCCGTACGGGTGATATTCCAGCTGTATTTATTCAGGATCTGCCGTATGAAGGTTTTTTCGAAATCATCCAGGCTTTCGATCGAATTGTCGATCATTTCCTTGCCGAAAGGGAGGTCTTTCAGAGTGATCTTCTTCCCGTTCCCAATGACGATAGCCCGTTCTATCATGTTTTCAAGTTCACGGATATTCCCGGGAAAGGGGTACTCTCCCAGGCGTTGCATGGCTGCATCATCAATGGTAATAAGCGGCTTGTTCATGGTGGTACAGTATTTTTTAATAAAATAATCCACCAGCAAAGGAATGTCTTCAACCCTTTCACGCAGAGGAGGTACGTTAATATTCACCACATTCAGGCGGTAGAAAAGATCTTCCCTGAATGTGCCTTGTTCCACCATGCTTTTCAGATCCCTGTTGGTAGCACAGATAACCCTGAAATCAGAGGACGTCTCTTTGTTGCCTCCAACCCGTATGAATGTTTTTGTCTCCAGGACCCGTAGCAGTTCGATCTGCATTTTAGAAGAAATGGTTGCAATTTCATCAAGGAAAATAGTCCCGCTGTCGGCCATCTCGAACCTGCCTTTACGGTTATACATTGCTCCGGTAAATGCCCCTTTCTCATGGCCGAAAAGCTCGCTTTCGAGCAGGCTTTCGGTGAGAGCGCCGCAATGAACGCTTACCAGGGGGTAATATTTACGGGAAGAGTTGGCATGAATGGCCCTGGCAATTAATTCTTTTCCGGTTCCGCTTTCACCTGTGATAATGACGGAAGAGTTACTTTGTGCCACGCTCTCGACCTGCTTCAGAACCTTTTTCATGGCGTCGCTGTTACCAATCAGGTCTTCCACATTTTCAAGTAAAGTAACTTTGTTTTTCAGGGTTTCGTTTTCCTGCGAAAGTGCAATTTGCTTTGAAGCATTCCTGATCAGGTGGGAAAGGTCATCAGGATCAAAGGGTTTTGTGATGTAATCATAAGCCCCGTCTTTTAATGCCATTACAGCCGTGTTAACCGAGGCAAATGCAGTCATCACAATCACAATGGCATCCTGTTTTAAGGCTTTAATCCGCCTGAGCATTTCGAGCCCATCCATACCCGGCATTTTAATATCGGCAAGGATAATGTCAAACTGCGATGATTCTATCAGCAATAATGCTTTCTTTGCATTTTCGGCACATTCTACATGATAGCCGTCTTCAATGAACCAGTTGCTTAAAGAATCCCTTACCGATTCTTCATCGTCAACGACTAATAATGATATTTTTCTGGCCATTCTGAATTCTCTTTAATTTCTGATCAAAGGTAGAGTTATTGAGAAGGTTGTACCCTTTCCCGGTTCCGTTTTCACCTGAATTTTCCCGTTATGGCTTTGCATGATGCCATGAACAATAGCCAGGCCCAGTCCGATCCCGCTGGCGTTCTGTTTCGTCGAGAAGAAAGGCTCGAAAATATGGGGAATGTCGTCTTCAGCTATCCCGATCCCGTTATCAATAATTTCAAACTTTACAGAATCTTCATTTGGATTCGCTGTCCTGATTGTGATTTCCCCGTTTTCCTGCAAAGCTTCGCTTGCATTCACGAGCATAGCCACGCAAGCCTGTTTAATCTGGTTGGGACTGCAATAAATGAGATCGGAAGTGGCTGTAAAATCAGTATAAAAGTGGATATTGGCAATTTTTATGGGATGGGTCATTAATTCATAGGTCTCCTGAAGTATTTCATGAAGATGCCGGGGTTCAAAATCCTCCTGGTCTTTTTTCGAGAACTCAAGTAATCCTTTGACAATTTCCCCGCAACGTTTTGCTTCACTTTCAATCAGTTTCAGATGTTTTAACATTGAATCCCGTTTGCTTGCATATAATTCAGGATTGCTCAGCTGCTTGTAAATAAGCTTCGTATAAATAAGTATACCCGACAGGGGATTATTTATCTCGTGTGCAACGGAGGATGACAACTTCCCGAGAGACGCCAGGCGCTCAATATGGATCAGCTCATTTTGTGCAGAGCTTAATTCCTCTGATTTTTTCTGGACTTTATATTCAAGTTGCTGGGACCAGTTTTCCAGTTCATTTGTAGCTGCCTGCAGGTTATCCAGCATGTCGTTAAAAGCCTGGGAAACCATCTTCATGTCGTCGAGCTGATTGGGCATTATTTCAAGGCGCGTGCTTTTATCCCCGTTGGCAACGGCAATACTCGCTTTGACCAGGGCATTCAAGGGTTTCTTAATCCTTTGCCTGGTAAAGAAGATCAGAAATCCAACCAGGAAAAGTGTTGTAAAAATTGCAAGAAGGAAAAACTCTGTAGATGATTTCTGAACAGCAGCATCAAGTTCCGACAGAGGAATCTTGATAATCAGGGAGCCCAGTACCTCATCACTCGCCTTATGGGCATGACATGAACTTTGGTAACAGGATTTCTCGTTAAGAATAGGTAATTTGATCAGCAGGTGCCTGCCGTTATTATCGTTCAGATTCATCCTGCAATCACTGTTGGCATTGATGATCTTATAATGTTTCCCCTTACCGGGGAACATTGTTTTGAGATTGTTGTGACAACTGATACAGTTCGGATTGCTGTGATTATGGCTGGTGTCGGAAGGGATGGACGAGTAGACAAGATCATCCTTGCTGTCATACATGTTTACTTCATCAATTCCCGGCATGGTATTAATGATATCGAGGGTGTTCTGCAAAGTGCTCTTATCGTTCTCCAACATCGAATGATACAATGATCCGCCAACAATGGAACCTATATTGTTACCATTCTGGCTGATCACGGCATTGAGATATTCCTCGTTAACGGAACGGAAGATGATGCTGAAGGAAACGAAAAGAAAAACAGAGGAAGCAAGGATGATAAGAACTACACGGCTATAGATAGAAGAACGGACTTGCAGGTACTTCCTGAGAATTGACTTCAAGGTGCTGTTCTTGTTCATAGGCATATTTTCACCGCAAGATAATGAAAACCGGTGATTTAACTTCCTATGGATTCAAAAATTCCTTCTGGAAATCATGCCATACCCCGTCGGGGAGCTCCGGAAGAAGATGATCCCTGAGTTCACCTCCGTCCTGAAAAGCGACCATGGAAGCTTCATCTGTATATTTTGGCAGGGTTGAAGCAAGAAAATCCTTGAATCTCAACAACTCCATCTGCGACCAGTCGTTTGCAGCATCTGCAAGGTAATATGAGCTGGTTTCAGCAATCCAGTCCGTCGGCTTTATTTTGTAGATCCATCCTGATCCGTAAGGATCCTCGTTCAATATTACGGGATTGTCGGTAAGGGCAGGATTTGCGCTCACCACTTCTCCTGAAAGGGGTGAAAAAATTTTCAGCATTTTCCCGTCATGATCAATCTCGGTCATTAATTCTCCTTTCATAATGGGTTCGCCCGGTTTTTTCAGAAAGGTTAACCTTACTTCGCCTGTGATATGCAGCAGAAGATCATCCAGTCCGATATTAGCGACACCTGATTTTGCCAGGTAGGCCCAGGTATGGTTCCCGCTGTAAAACACTCCCTGGGGGATTCTTAGAATTTTACTTGTAAGTATGCCCATCGCCTTTTGGAGTTGCCGTTTGATTTTCACTTTCCTGTTGATAATTACAGAGAAAGGAATAAGCAGTGCCAGGAACAGGATAATGATCAGGTATTCCATTCCTTTGGTCTCAAAAATATTGTAATAGCTAAATCCGTCCATTGTTATATGATTTGTGCAATCGCCCGATTGCCCCGGCGAATGCGGGTTGTTAATTATCTTCCTTTGCCCAGGAGGGTGAATCGCGCAGCACAGGCATACGATTAATGACCCACCTGAAAATCCATATTTCAGTAAATATTACGGTAAGCGTAACAACAAATTCCATCCAGGAAGGGACGTACCTGATAGCAGCATCCCATCTGAAGCCAATGACAGTGACATTGAGCCTGTTCAGAATTACTCCCAGCATTGTTACGATAGCTGCAATACGTATCAGCAGAACATTATTCCGCCTGTAGCTGTAATAAAAGAGTATCATGGGCAGAAATACGAAGCCCAGCATTTCAAGCAGGTACCAGTATCCCATCGGAGTATTTAGCAGGTCCCAGTGCTTATCATGGATAAATACCAGAAGTTGCAGGAAAAAGTATGCAAACATGGTTCCTGCACAGATTTTTGATAAGCCGAGGATTATGCCGTTCTGGGCATGATGATTTTTCTCGCTGATCTGTTTGAAAAATACCTTATGGGTGATGGTACCTTCAAAGATGACCATTGACAGGCCGGCAAAGATACTGGAGACGAAAAACATGATAGGAATAAATTCGGAGTACCAGAGCGGGTGGATCTTTTCTTTTGCCATCAGGTAAAGGGCTCCGAGACCGGACTGATGAAGGGTCGACAGGGTGATGCCGAAGATCACAGCAGCAATGGTCATTCCCGACAATATTTTATGGATACGCCTGGCGCCAAGCCATTCTGCTATGGCAGGTGAAAATTCGATAAGCTGGGCTATCATATACAGCAGGAAATGCCATGCTACCAGGAAAAGGACGGAGTTTACCCCGAAGTTGTTCCCTATAATGGGGTTGATGACATTCCAGGGGCGTCCCAGGTCGAGGAGCAGGGCGCCTGCATAAAATACATAGGCAAGAAAGCCATTCAATACAGTTACCCTGACAATGGAATGGTATTTCTTCATATTCAGTATATATACCATGAAGGTGAGAACATAAGCACCTCCTGCGAAAGCAACACCGGTCACAACATCAAAGCCGATCCACAGGCCCCAGGGCACCTCCTGGGTGAGGTTGGTAATCGCGCCTATACCTTTCCAGAATCGTATAACGATCAGGATTATTCCCAGTATGATCACGGGAACCGAGATGATGTTAAAAGGAGTAAATAGTTTCCCCTTGGGTTTAAATTCGTCCCGGAGGAATTTCCAGACTGACTTGCCATCATTGTCTGTTGTAAGAGGATAGTTCTCCCTCATATTATTCCTCCCCGGTTTCGTTATCTTTCTTCGTCGCCTGCTGAATTCCCAGCAAGAGAGCCGGGAACAATACAAAAATAGTAGGCACGCCGTAGAGAAATCCTTTGGTTAAGGCAGGATAGGAGGCTTTCTGAATGTTCGTTTTCATCCCGAGTTCTTTGAATGGTACCGGTGAAAGATACATCCAGCATGTACCGCCGGCTTCGTGTTCACCATACAGGTAATCGACGTAAAGCTTGGGGTTTTCAACAATACGCTTGCGTGCTTCGCTCATCAGTTGACGACGTGTGCCATAAAACAAGGCATCATTCGGGCAATTTGCAGCACAGGCAGGCATCTCCCCGGTTTTCAGCCGGTTATAGCACATGTCACACTTTTGGATCTTCGGATTAGGACTGTGAAATTCAAACTTCGGAATATCAAAGGGGCAGGAGACCATACAATACCGGCATCCCATGCATTTTTCGCCCCTCCAGATCACTGGTCCGGCTTGTGTTTTATGCATTGCCTGTGTCAGACAGGCTGCAACACAGGCTGGCTCATTGCAATGCATACACTGCATCTTAACAAACACTTTGCCTTTAGATGTATTGTATTCGTTGACAACCGTACGTTTTGTTTCACTTGTTTTTCGAACGGGAGCCATGTTTTTTGCCGGTTCGGGCACAGGCAGGTTATTGGCGTCAGCGCAATCATATTCGCAACCATGACATCCTTTACAGCGGGCTGAGTCGTATAAAACTCCACGGAATTCTATATCGGCTTTGCCGGTAGGTGCTGCTTTCAGCTCCCGGCCTATTGTCAGGGCTGCCCCGGTAACGCCCAGGACCTTGAAAAACTTTCGTCGGTTTATTGTCATCACATTATATTAATATCATGAACATCAGTGCAAAGTATTACTACCTCACATTATTAATGAATTGTGTCTGGAAATCTTCCCAGATTTCAGGATTTAAGTCAGCCAGAACATGGTCTTTCAGGATACCGCCATCCTGGAGGGTGATTTGTGCATACTTTGGTGAACCAGCCTGCATTGTGAAGGCAAGAAAATCCTTAAGGCGGGTAAATTCACCGCTTAACCAGGTCTTATATTTATCGGCCATCGACAGGAGCTCAATCTCCCTTAACCAGTTACTTGGCTCAATAATATAAACCCATCCTTCAGAATACGGTGAACTGTTGATTACCGATGAATTAGTCGACAAAGCGTCATTATGTGCTTTAACAGTCCCTGAAACAGGGGAATGAATTATCAAATGTTTCCCTTTTTGAATAAGGATGCAAAGCTGGTCACCTTTTTTAATCCTGACTCCCGGATTTTTCATGCCGATGCTTGTGATGGGTCCTGTAACATGCTGCAAAAAATCGTCAATGCCTACTTTTACCGTACCGTCCTTTTCCATGAATGCCCAGGTATGGGTTTTGTCAAAATAAAGACCTTTTGGGATGCTGACATTCTTTTCATCAAAGGCAGCGGGCTGACGGGTAATGATATTGGCCTGCTCTCTTTTCCTGTTTCTATACCTGCGGATAATCAGGTCAAGCGTGAAACTTAATGCGACAGCAAGGATCAGAAGCAATAAGATCAACTTTGCGACAGAATTGGTTTCTTTTGGAGATTCGCGGTAGATGTTTGCAGGGATCAATTTATTCATCTGAGACTGCCGTTCACTGCTGACCAGGTCGGAATACCCTTTAACAGGCAGAAACTCCTGTCCCGAGGTGAGCACCCACTGCAGGAAAGCAACCTCAATCTCATCGGAAGGTTGTGTTTTGGCGACACAAAAGATGTTGCTGGTCAATGATTTCGGGTATTTACCTATCCATACACCCCTCGAAAAATCTTCGAAATTTGCATAGATATTCTCCATATAATCCATCTTTCCATTGCCGTTCTTATCGATAGGTAACAGTTGGATATTATCTTCAAAGTTTACTGTATTTGGCTGAAGAATGTCGGTCATCCTGCAAAAACCTATTGCGTAAGGGTCATTCTGTATTGATGAAATCAACTTATCCCTGTCCTCGCATTTGATCCAGTCCATCGAAGCATGATCAGCCTTAATATAGCCTTCCACCCCTTCTTTTGTAAATTCATCATTCAGGATAAAATATCTGACCGGAGCCTGTTGCCCGTTTTTCAGGAGAGTTCCCCACTGCATTTTACCATGAGTCTCCAAACTCCTGGCTAATGCTTCACGGGATATGCCTTTCTGATAAATTTCAGCTAAAAAAGGATTTTTAGAACTTATAACGGGCACGAATATTTCCCTTCCAACAACAATCTGAAAAATTGATGCCTGCTCGCCTGAAAAAGGAATCTCGTTCGAAACAAAACAGATATTTTCTCCTTTGCTGATAAGATCCGCAATTCCGGAGTCCTCAACTTTTATGACCTTGACGGACTGACCAGGATTCGATTGGGAAAATTGTTCTGCCCATTTGTTCGTGAGATCAAATAATTGAGAGCTGGAATAAATACTTATTGTACCTGAAGCAGGTAAATTGTTTTTATTTGCTGCTGTCGTACTGTTCAAATTGCTGAAGCAGAGAACTATAAGCAGAAAAAAAAGGGGGAAGACTGAAGTTTTCATGGCTTTTGGATTTCCGATTTATATATTCATACCTTTAATCAATAATAGTGCCAAAGCAAAAAATACGGAGTAAACATCAGAAAATCAATTCATTGACAACGGGGTGCCTGGAATGGGAAACGGTAGAAGTGTTGAATAAATATACACTAAATGTAAAAAGTCTTCATAAATAATAGAAGATCAATACGATTACACACATTGTATAAAAATTCAACAGATGTTGAAATAATCAACAGTTGAAAAGAACCTTGAGCAAAATCTATTAATAGATTTACTTTTACGATTAGTTATAAGAAATTCAAACTGTTTTCTGAAATTTGTTGAGTTAATTCATTTTTATGGCGAAGCGTTTATGAAATACCTGTACTAACTTCGCTCATACATACCGTGAATGTTAATTATGGGCATTCCATGCGACCATTAAAAAAAATTATTAACTCATGAAAAAGCTTTTTTTAATATTTGCCATAATTAGTTTGGGATCCAATGTTTTTTCACAAACAGACGGAACTAAATTTTCAGGTAAAAGGACCGGAATTGTCATCACTTCACTTTCGACCGCTGATAACGAAGCCAATGCCATGGCAATACAGAAAGATGGGAAAATTTTAATTGCAGGATATTCCCAAACCGAATTTGCTTTAGTCAGATACAATGCAAATGGCATGCTGGATCCTGCATTTGGGGGATGTGGAATTGTATTAACTTCTCTGAAAAGCGGTGACAGTCATACTTCCGCTCTTGCTATTCAGCCTGACGGGAAAATTGTGGTTGCCGGCAGTACATATAATGGAACAGCTAATGATTTTGCTGTAATCAGGTATAATGAAAATGGCATACTTGATCCTTCATTTGGTAAAGCTGGCATAGCGATAACCTCTATCCATGCGGGCGATGATAATGCTTCCGGGGTGGCTATCCAGCCCGACGGGAAGATTGTGGTCGCGGGAAGTTCGAATAATGGCTCAAATTTTGATTTTGCCCTGATCAGGTATAATCCCAATGGCACGTTGGATCCTGCTTTCGGGACAGGCGGCATTGTATCGATCGACATAAGGAATGGTGACGATCAGGTGTCGGCAGTAGCCATCCAGCCTGATGGGAAAATCGTAGTTGCAGGCTATTCGAATACTGATTTTGCACTGGCCAGGTTTAAGCCGAACGGTACACTGGATGCTGATTTTGGGAAAGATGGCAAGGTAATAACTTCCATCCGTAGCGGAGAAGATGAGGCTTCTTCAATCAGTATCCAGCCTGATGGGAAAATCGTAGTTGCCGGAAGTTCGAATAATGGTTTGAATTTTGATTTTGCAGTTGTCAGATACAATGTGAATGGTACTCTCGATTTATCATTTGGGAAAGGGGGGATGGTAATTTCCATGATCAGGGATGGAGATGATAAAGCTTCTTCGGTTGCCATCCAGGCCGATGGGAAAATCATTGCCGGAGGAAGTTCGAACAACGGTTCAAATTTTGATTTTGCATTAATCAGGTATTATCCAAATGGGACTCTGGACCCTTCCTTTGGCGAAGGTGGTAAAGTAATGACGGATATCCGGAACGGTGATGATCAGGCCAATGCAATCGCCATTCAGACCGACGGGAAAATTGTTGCAGCCGGAAATTCAAATAATGGTTCCAGTAATGATTTTGCAATTATCAGATATAATAACAGCGGCACATTCGATCCGGATTTCGGACCAGGCAGGAAGTAGTTAATGAATCTCTGGTCCGATCAAAGGCAAATTTCACTCACATAAATGTTATGTACAAATTGCAATTTAAACCCGGTTTTAACATTCCTGAAATTGTAAATAAATTCTCTACACCCTTAATTATTTATAACGTTAGTGAACTAAATAACAAAATCACTGAACTGCAATCAACCCTGCCTGCCGAGTCACAATTATTATATTCGGTGAAAGCTAACCCTAATCCATTTATCATAAACCTGCTCAATCAGGCAGGTTTGGGTTTTGAGGTAGCATCAGTTGGCGAATTGCATCAGGTTATTAAATTAAAAATTCCTCCCGGCAGAATTGTTTTGGGAGGTCCGATAAAAAGCAAAGAAGCGATATCATCAGGCTTAAAGAACCATATCCTGTCTTTCAATGTCGAATCCGAACAGGATCTGCAGAACATCATAAGTGCAGCAAATCAACATTTAAATATATCAATCAGGATCAATCCTGATTTCTCCAATCAATCTTCTCAATTAAAGATGGGTGGTATTTCTTCTCAATTTGGAATTGATGAGAATAATGTCATCCCATTAATCAGAAAATACAGGAATGATATAAACATCAACGGACTTTTTATGTTCGCCGGTTCACAGTTTTTTGAGGCTGAGAAAATTATTCAAAACACCTCATTTCTGATTGATTTTGCGGAAAAGCATAAAGAAGAATTCAGCCAACTGGATTTCCTGGATTTCGGAGGAGGATTCGGAGTAGCAGAATCATCAGGCCAATCAGGATTAAACATGAACAAATTAAGAATCGGTTTAGCTGATTTGTTTAAAAGCAAAAAACAATTTCTCGATAAGATCAAATACAAATTTTTTGAAAGCGGCAGGTATTTAACTGCTGCATCAGCTGTTTTAGTCAGCAGTGTCCTGGACATTAAATACTCAAAAGGTAAAAAATACATAATTTTAGATACCGGCATTAATCATCTTGGAATTAGACAGCTGGATCTCAAAAGGCGGAAATCATATATAAGTACTGTAAAAGAATACGATCAGTATTCACCGGCAATTCTTACCGGTGCAACATGCACCCCGATAGATATTATTCAAAGTGAAAATGATTTCCCCGACGTAGCAGTTGGCGATTTGGTTCTCATCAATAATGTCGGTGCATATACAGCTACGCTTTCGCCTTATAATTTTTGTGGATTTACATATCCGGCTGAGGTTTTAGCAGATACCAACGGTGATATTTCACTGATCAGGGAGAGAGGTGAGGTTGAAACCTCCTGTGGTTCAGGATATTAATATTAAAATGAGGAATAATCAATATAAATAAGTGAAAAGCTTGATTAGGGGAGAGATAATGCTTATTTTTGAACTGAATATAGTGAAAAAACCAGATTAACAGCATTTAACGGATTATTCAATCCATACAAATATGCTGAAAAATATTTTCAACGGGCGCACGCTCCTCGACCTGATCATTTATCTTGTGGTCCCTTTACTGATCTGGAATACCTGCCGTATTATGCTGGGTGACTATTTCGCGATGCTTCTTTCGACAGTGCCGGGTGTCATCTATACGATCTTCACTTTTATCAGAGAGAAACAATACAGCGCGACAGGTTTATTTATTCTTGCCACGATGGTCATTGGCAGCACGATGGATATTTACTCGAAGACTGCACACCAGATGCTTTGGAATTATGTTTACCTGAATATCGGACTGGTCACGTTCTGGTGCCTCACGATGCTTGCCGGAAAACCGATGGCCATGTATTTTTTTATTGATTATGCATTCCTTCATGGAGTTCCGAAAACCCGTACAAAGGTGTTGTACCATCAAATGCCGTACTTCAGATATTTTATGTTACTGACCGGGTTCCTGGCGTTTCGTGATCTTTCGGATACTTTTTTACGGATATTCCTGATCCATCACTATGATGTTGAAGGATTCAATAAGATAAAAGTCATCACCCAGGTATGGAACACGATGACAACAGTCATGTTCGTATACGGGATCATTTTGATTATTAAGAAAATTCAATTTCATAAAAATACTTCATTACAGGAAGTTCAACAACCTTAATTAAAGTTTCACAAATCGACAATCACATTATGGAAAATCAGAAAAAGCGTTTCATTCCTACTCCGCCAAAAGGTCCCGGCACAGGCAATATGCCTGGAAAATTGAAGAAAATGACCGCAGGTAAAAGCTCTGAAGAGCTTCCTGAAAAGCCCGGAATGCCGAATGTAGGGTTTAAAGGACTCGACATGGTTGGTAAAATGAAGAAGCAATTATGGGATCATCATAAAAAGTTTCATCTCGATGCAAATGGTGATTTTAAGCCCAATCTCATCGAAAAGGGCTTAAATCTCATGAAGAAATTCAAGGGGTAGAATTATTTCTTTTCATATGATTCTGGCGGGTTGTTTATACGGCCCGCTTTTGTATGTATTTTGTTAATCAACAAAGTATTCATTATGGATAAGGCAAAAAAACCAGCAAATCCGGGGTCAGCAGGCAATCCTGAGGAAATGAACCGCATGCTGAAGATCACACGTCCCCGTTACTGGATATCCCTCTCCGCATTGGGGCTGTTGACTTTTGTGGCCATTTTCTGGGGGATATTCGGAAGCATTCCCCAAAAGATTGACGGGCTTGGTGAAATCGTCAGCGGGAAAGGACTTCACGGGATTATCTCTCTCTACCCGGGGGGGATTGAGGAAGTCCACTTTGATCTGGGTGAAACAGTCAGGGAAGGCGAAGTTTTGCTTCACCTGCTTCAGCCCCAGCTCATGCATCAGCTGGTTGAACTCAACGCGGAACTTGATGTGCTGAAGTTGCAGGATTCTCTGCTGTCAACAAAGGATACGAGAGATTATCCCAATAAAATGAGGTTTTACGACCTTGAGGAAGAACGCCTGAAGACCGAACTTAAACATCTTCAGGACCAGATTTCATTTTTTGAATTGAAGATGCAGCAGCAACAGGATCTTTGGGATAAGGGCCTTGCGACCAGGGAAAATTATGTGGAAGCCAGAAATCAGCTGTCCGATGCCCATAATAAGCATACACAAACCGAGCAGGCGGTCAAAACCAACGAGCTTGACCAGCAATCCTGGAACTATGACCGCCAATACAGGCAGGAAGATTACCGCGGCCAGATCCAGATCCTTAAAAAAAAGATTGCCAACCTGCAGGATGATTACGACCGGCAGACCATAATCCGCAGTCCGGTTAACGGAATGATCATCGACAAGTCGGTAACCAGCGGAGACTTTGTTAATGCCGGTGCACGTATGATGGTGGTTGAAGATATGGGAAATGAAAAGAATCATCTTCTGGACCTGTTTATTCCTTTTAATTCAAACGCCGTTGTGGAGCCTGGAATGAAGGCTATGATCGAACCTTTTACAGTAAATCATAATCTGTATGGCTGGCTGATGGGAAAGGTTGTCGAGGTCAATCATTTTGTTTCCAATACAAACTCCATCATTGATGAGTTAAATAATCCTGACCTGGTAGCCCTTATTCAACAACAGGGCCCCACATACAGGGTGAAGATTGCTCTAATCCCCGACGCCTCCACAAAAAGCGGATTTCAGTGGTCCAACAAGAAAGGACCTCCATACGCAATCAATACCGGTACACTTTGTAGAGCTTCCATCGTTGTAAAGCAAAAGCCGCCTATTGACTATATCATACCCATTTTCAAGTCATATTTCGAATAATCCTCATCACCAATCAATCGAGACCTTGTCATGAGCAATGAGCATGTGAAAAAAAAGGTTCCGGTCATTCTCCAGATCGGGGAAAATGAATCCGGTGCGGTTGCACTATCAATGGTTTTTTCATATTACCATTGTTTTCCGGCCAAGGATGCCCTCAACCAGGAATGCGGCGTTTCGGACAATTCAAAAATCCCTGCTGAACGCCTTATGAAGGTTGCTCTTGCCCATGCCTTCAAATCGGAGACGCGCAGCTGTAAAGTGGATGAACTGAAAACGCTTCAGCTGCCTGTGATCATTGGGCTTGATGGAGGGTATTACAGCGTTTTAACCGGGTATAACAAGAAATTTTTCCTGTTGAATGATACCCATGAGGGGCAAAAGAAACTGAATGAACAGGAGCTTGAAAACGTATTTGACGGTACGGCAGTGGTCATCGCTCCCGGTCCTGATTTCAAACCTGATAAAATCAGGAACGTTTTTCTTGAAAGGGTATGGATGCGGATAAAGCCAAACCGGCTTGACCTGGCATTTGTCCTGATTTGCGGCGCCATACTTGTAATCCCTGCAATTATCATGGCGGGTTTGAACAAGCTTTTCTTTGACGACATAATCAACCTGGACCAGCCTGGTTACTTCAGGCCTATGCTTTTGCTTATCGCGGGGCTTTTCTTTTTCAACGGATTCCTGACTTACCTGCAACAGAAAATACTCGTTAAGATTGAGCTGAGGCTTGCCATTGTCGAGTCTTCAAAACTTCTTATGCATATCCTGAAGCTGCCGATCCGTTTCTTTATGACCCGTCAGCCAGGCGAAATTTTCAAGCGTGTTCAGCTTAACGACGATCTTGCTTCCTTGCTTTCAACCGAACTCACTGCGACCATTTCGAACATGATTACGGTTGTCTTTTATGCGATCGTCATGATACAGTATAATCTCTTACTTACGGTTATAGGTGTTACGGTGATCCTGGTAAACCTTTTCGTTCTGCGTTTCATTTCCGAAAAGCGTTCCACCCTGAACCAGTTGTTGTTTGAACGTAACCAGCGTACATTCAGTACAGCCGGTGTGGGGCTTGAACAGATAGAAACCATCAAAGCCACAGGTTCGGAAAACGATTTTTACGGGCTTTGGTCAGGAAGCCTTTCCAATGCCGTAGTGTTTGACCAGAAGCTGAATGTCACATCCAACCTGCTGGATGCCCTGCCTGATTTCCTTTCAAACCTGAACAACATCATCCTTTTAACACTTGGAGGCCTGCTGGTTATTTACGGGGAAATGACTATTGGTATTTTCATCGCCTTCCAGAGCCTGATGACTAATTTTACAGGACCGGTTAAATCTGTGGTTTCGATGGGAAGCGACCTTCAGGTTGCAAAGAGCAATCTGAACACAATACAGGATGCCTTATCGACCAACGAAGATATTTATTTTAAAAGCGAAGTCAGAGATGACCCATCAAACCTCACTCCCGCTGCCTCGAAACTGAACGGATTTCTGGATTTTAAAAATGTCACTTTCGGATATGACCGTTTCCGCGATCCCCTGATTGAAAATTTCTCATTGCATGTAGAACCGGGGCGTCGTATTGCCCTGGTCGGCGGGTCGGGCTCCGGAAAGTCTACTCTTGCAAAACTTGTTGCCGGCCTATATCATCCCTGGGCCGGGGAAGTACTTTTTGACGGACATGAACGGACCGCTTTCGACCAGGATGTCCTGAGAAACTCTGTTTCCCTGGTAGACCAGGAAATTTTTCTTTTCAAAGGGACAGTCAGTGACAATATTACAATGTGGAATAATACCCTGGGAACACCTGATATCATCCAGGCTACAAAGGATGCATGCATACATGATATTATCTCTTCCAGACCCGGGGGGTATAATGGCCTTCTCATCAATGCTGGCAGCAACCTTAGCGGGGGTCAAAGACAACGTATTGAAATTGCCCGTGCACTGGTTGTAAATCCGAGCATTCTTGTGATGGATGAAGCGACCAGCGCGCTCGATGCCAATACCGAAAAAATTATTGATAATAACATACGTCGCAGGGGATGTACAACCCTGATCATCGCCCACAGGTTAAGCACAATACGCGATTGCGATGAAATCATTGTCCTTGACAAGGGAAAAGTAGCCCAACGAGGTACCCATGATGAAATGATCAAAGATCAGCAGGGGCTTTATTATAAACTGGTAAATCTCAACTGATATGGAGCCACAGGTGATTTCTTCATTCTATACCCGTACCGAGCAGCTGCCAAGCAATAAAGTACGTTCATTACATAGCGAGATACCACTTGCTTTCTACATCGAGACAGGGGATGCTGACATTTTTTATATGGAAAACCTTCCCGGCGGCCCGGGCCGGCGCTTGTTCCTCCTGCGTATCTCTGCCCCATTCCTGGTTCCCTGCTTCACAGAGAACGATTCCCTGTCACTGGTGATCAGTGCATTAAGCAATTGCACAATAGGAATACTTGATTCCGGTTCTCTGAACCGGCTGTTAGCTGCAAACCCTGACTATGCAAGATCTTTACTGGAAAAGTGGCTTACTGGCATTTCAGACGTATTGGATCATTTCGGCATAATGCCCCAAATAAGCGGGAAAACAGCTATTCCAACCTTTTCGGCAGATATACTGAAAAATTACAGCGGGTCAGATGAAAAACTCCTGGCCTTATGGTTTGGCTTTAATGAGAGCATCATTCCTATACTGAAGAACCTCTGTGCAGAGGACCAGAAGATTGCTCTTGAACATGTAAAAGACACTTATGCATTCAGGAAGAATGCGGTTTATAATGCACTAAGCAGGTTTAAGGCCATAATTTCCGGAAAAACCACTGATGATCTGTTCGGGGACGTGAAACGCACGGCCGGGGGTATAAGCGCTTCTTTAAGTCCCAGGATGCTCCTGTTACAGACCTGCCAGCTGATCGGTAAAGAAGAAAAGATCGAATTTGCTGACCCGGGAAACAGGATCAGCGGAAAACACGACTTCCTCTGGAATTTGCTCAGGGCTTCAAACATCCGTTCCAGGATGGTAATTCTTGAACCGCACTGGTGGACCAATAATGCCGGTTCCATGCTCGGTTTTCTCAAAGACGGCCAGACGCCTGTCGGTCTTATTTCGAAGGGGAATACAGGCTATTGGATGATCGACCTGAAGAACCGGAAAAAGGAAGTGGTTCACGAGTCAGTTAATCAGCTCCTCGATACAAAAGCATACAGCTTTTTTACCCCTTTCCCAAAAGGGAAGCTCCAGGGTAAGGATCTTTTTCGTTTTGCCCTTCAGTTCACATACCGCGATATCATCAGTTTTATGGTTATAGGTGTTATCGGCGCCTTGCTTGCCCTGATCATCCCGGTTGTCGGCGGCTATGTGTTCAATACGGTTATACCTGGCGGAAATACACATGAATTGTGGCAGATTGGCGGCATCATGGTAATTTGCGTGATTACCATCGGGCTGCTGAATTTTGCCAAATCGATTGCGGTTCTCAGGATGGCAGGAAAGGCGGGATACAAACTCCAGTCAGCACTTTGGGACAGGATACTTTCACTTAAAGTGGATTTCTTCAGGAACTACAGCCCGGGTAACCTGGCTGAACGAAGCATGGGGATTGAACGCATTCGCGATACACTGTCAACCACTGTCCTTGGCGCACTGATTTCGGGCATCTTCTCGGTCTTTTATCTTGCTCTTCTGTTTTTTTACGACCTTAAACTGGCTCTGCTCGCTCTTGTCCTGGGTCTTGCTGTTGCCGGATTTACACTTACAATAAGCCTTCTGGCATACAAACATGTTGTGTTCATGCGCCGCATGGATGCCATGATCTCAGGCTTCCTTCTGATGGCTATCCGCGGAATTAACAAGATCAGGGTTACAGGCAGCAAAGAAAAAGTATTCTCGCTATGGGCTGAACGCTATTCCCAGCAAAAAGACCATTACCGCCAGAAACGTGTACTCCTTATGGTTGCTGAAATTTTTACCGTTACTTTTCCTGTGCTGGCTTCGATGCTGATCTTCATCAGGGTGTACAGTATTTTCAGATCAGGCATGCCCGGTTTCGGCATCGGCGATTTTGTTGCATTTAACAGCGCATATCTCAGCTTCCAGGGAGCCCTGATACAGACTTTTATGGTCACCGTTCCCTTGTTGAATATTAAGCCCACTTACCAGCTGTTTCAGCCGATACTTGAAGCCGACACGGAAGATATGAACGAAAAGCTTGATCCGGGAGAGCTTACCGGAGGTATCGAGATCACCCAACTAAGTTTTAAATACCCAGAATCTCCCGACTGGAGCCTGAGAGATATTAACCTGGCCATTCATCCCGGCCAGTTTGTAGCATTTACAGGCAGTTCAGGTTCGGGGAAATCTACGTTGATCAGGCTTCTGCTCGGATTTGAAAATTATCATGTAGGCAGTATCCTTTTTGACAAAAAGGAACTTAACGGACTTGACATACGGGGCGTTCGTGATCAGCTGGGAGTTGTATTGCAGAATTCAAGGATCATGCAGGGAACCGTGCTTTACAATATCACGGGCTCATCATTGTATACCGAAGACGATGCCTGGAAAGCAGCTGAAATGGCAGGATGTGCAGATGAAATTAATAACCTTCCCAATAAAATGTACACCATCCTGCCACCAGGAGGTGATACTCTATCGGGCGGGCAGCAACAGAGAATTATCATTGCAAGGGCACTGATACGCAACCCTAAGATACTGATCTTTGACGAGGCAACCAGCGCCCTTGACAATGAAACACAGCAGATCGTCAGTTTCAGTATTGAGAAGATGAATGCAACCCGTATTGTGATTGCACACCGGCTCAGTACGATCATTAACGCCGACCGGATTTTCGTCCTCGACAAAGGCCAGCTTATCGAAGAAGGCACTTACCAGGAGCTCATTGATAAAAATGGATTCTTTGCCGAACTCACGAAACGGCAGCTGGCCTAAACCTGTTGAACCGGATCAATCGTTTTTGGAGAACATACAATAAACAAGGTGAAAAGAGCGATGAAAAAGACCATACTGATCATAGTCCTTCTTGCAACGGGGATAACAGTTGTAAGAAGCCAGCAGCTTTTTAATTATGATTCTCTATCGATATTCCGGGTTTTACAATTTGGTCTTGAAACAAATTTCGACATCCGTTTAAAAAAACAGATCGTTGGCGAAAGCCAGGGCCAGTTGACCAGTACCAAAGGCGCGTTTAATCCGCAGCTCTCATTAAATACATACGGTTTTTATGGTACCGATCCGACGGTCACATTTATGAATTCCTATTATCTGACGGGTCAATTACTGGTTCCGACCCGGTTGGGGATAAAGCTTTATACAGGCTTCAAGCTTTCCACTATGACCCAAATCATTTCAGGCGTTCCGGATTTTTACCCGAGTACAAACATGCCAATTAATGCATCAGGGATGTGGGCCGGTATTACAATGCCCTTGCTTCGGGACCTGGGGAGGCATAATACCAATAATACAGCTTTCCTTTCGACCCTGATGATGAATAAAGCCCAGAATATTTCATTTACGGATGAAATATGCCAGTTCATTAAAAACACCCTCACCTATTATTATAATGTCTATCATCGGGCCAGAATACTTACGATACTGAAGGAGGCCAATGTGGATGCGAAAGACTATGTATCGGATGTTGAGGCGATGATAGCTGATGAACAGATAGCCCAGGCTGAAATTTATCGCGCACGGGCTTATGAATACAATATCAACCAGCAATATTCAGAAGCAAGAAACCAGGTCACCAACTCATTATATGATCTTATTACCACAATAGGTATGAAAGGCAAACTCAGTACTTCACATCTTCCTCTTTTTCTTGATTCCTTACCCGATCCCGCATCATTTCCAGTTGAACAATATGGTAAATATATTCTTAAGAATCTTGATTCGATGGTGGTCAATACCAGTTACTATAAAAGCCAGGAACTGGCGACTTCGGCCACACTGATCAACATGGAAGGAGCTAAATACAATAAGTTAAATGATCTTAACCTGGATCTCCGCTATATGTATTTTGGGACGACTTCATACCAGCCTTTTTCAGATTTCAACCAGACCTTTTCAAGCGGATCACCGGGATCTTCGATAAATCTTACCTTGTCGTACAAAATCCCTTTTAAAAATGAGGAACGCAAGGGCGATTACCTGACTAAACTTTCTTCTTACGAATTCAATAAGATTCAGCTCGAGAAACTTAAGTTCGATTCGAGAATGCAGGTTTATCAGCTTTTAAGCGACCTGGGGCATCTCATCCCCATTTATAAAAACCAGGTTGAACTTTCAATTCTTGAGAAAAAAACATATGATAATGAAATTCAAAAACTGGAAATGGGTTCATCCACACAGATCGATGTGATCAATACGTATATGGATTATAATAACGCCCTATTGAATGTGGAAGCAGGCCGTCAGGCAATACTAACAAAGATTATAACACTGAAATACCTGATAGGAGACTTCCCTGCCAATTCCGATCAGTTGCTGAGGTACAATCTATGGGATTTCAGTGT
The DNA here is from genome assembly GCA_903887775.1 of uncultured Bacteroidales bacterium. GTDB lineage: Bacteria > Bacteroidota > Bacteroidia > Bacteroidales > FEN-979 > CAIRDP01. The sequence continues at coordinate 23,139 of CAISRB010000020.1, read as the reverse complement.
TAAATAACGCATCTCGGATTTACCGGGTTATTTCGGAAGGCTATCTTTAATGAACAGATTTATTCCAATATATAAGGAAATCTTTCAAAATCCTGCAATTGAATCGGATCTGACCGCCATTGTTTATCAGGATGAAAGTGTAAGCTACAGTGAGCTTGACCGGCTTTCATCAAACCTTGCCTGGCACTTGCAACGAAACGGGACAGGTTCCGGGTCATTTGCAGGAATATATCTTCATCCATCCATAAACCTTGCCATTTCGATTCTTGCCGTATTAAAATCCGGAGCGGCATATATACCTCTTTCACCTTCTTTTCCTGAAGAGAGGATACGATACATCCTTAAGGATGCCGGTGCAAGTCTCGTGATTACCGATGATTCAATGCCCCGGCCATTGCCTGATAATCATACTCAATGGTTCATTCCTGATTGGACAGGATTGAGGAATATTGTTGATACAAGAGTCCCGGAGGACATGCAGACGAAAGCATCGGATCTTGCGTACATACTTTATACCTCCGGTTCAACCGGGAATCCCAAAGGGGTGATGATAGAGCACAGGAACCTCAGCTATTACATCCATTGGTTTTGCCGGCATGTTATACCTGAAACCGGGGTTGGCCTGCCTTTGACTTCTTCTTTCATATTTGCGGCAGCTGTAACACAGTTCTATTCCACATTGCTTTCCGGGAAAACGCTTCATATCCTGGACCCAATGCTGATAAGGCAGCCCGGAAAACTGACGGACTGGTATGCAAACCATCACGGAATGGGACTGTACTGCGTTCCCACACTTTGGTCTGAGATCCTGGATTTCATGGAAACCAGGAATGCGGCCGACATTGACAGGCTGGCTCCTTCCTGCGTTTACCTCTCGGGTGAAGCTGTGAGCGAGGTTTTGGTGAAAAGAACATTCGGCTTATTGCCCGGCCTGCAGCTTTGGAACCTTTATGGTCCCACCGAAGCTACTGCCAACCTTACAGCCGGACGTTTGCTCCCCAATGAAACTGTTACTATCGGAAGGCCGCTTGAAGGAACATCGATCTGTATCGCAGGGAGTGATCTGGAAACCGTTCAGCCGGGAGAAACCGGCGAACTTCTAGCCAGCGGTGAAGGCATTGCCAGAGGATACCTGAACCTTGCGGATCTGACAGAAACCAATTTCATTACATTGAAGCGAAACGGAACAGCTCCTGTACGAATGTACCGAACCGGGGACCTGGTGAAGGAAGACGGCTCAGGAAAGCTGATTTACGTCGGGCGAAAAGACCAGCAAGTCAAAATACGGGGGTTTCGTGTCGAACTTCCAGAAATCGAGCATGCACTACTAGCTATCCCGGAGGTCAAACATGCAGTTGTAAAAGTAACAGAGGACAGCCGTAACGGGAAAAGACTATCTGCCTATCTGGTCTTCAGCGGGGACATCTCCCTGCCTGTCAATGAACTGCGGGGGATACTGGCGCGAACATTACCGGATTTTATGATACCGGAAGTATTTGTTGCGATGGAACAATTTCCCCAGCTTTCAAATGGTAAGATTGACCGCAAATCATTGCCACTTCCCGGTGTTCAGCGCCCTGAGCTTAGCTATCCTGTGGTCTCCCCGGCAACAGTACAAGAAAAACAAATGCTCAGGATATGGGAGGAGAACCTGGGACTGGAAGGCCTGGGACTGGATGATAATTTCTTCGACCTTGGAGGAAATTCGCTGAAAGCCAACGCACTCGCAATGGAGTTACAAGCCAGGACGGGGATTCCTGTGCAGATAAAAAGCATTTTCGATTATCCCAGTCCGGGAAAGCTTTTGCAACAGATTTCACTGAATCCGGACGACCGGAGCGGGAAACCATTAACAGCTTCCGGAACCGAATCTTTCGGCTCAGATTTACCTGGAGGTATTTCAGATAAATCTGAGCCAGGCGGTATTCTGCAACCTCGTCTTTCTGAGAACCAGAAAGCTTTGTGGTTCATGCAGCAAGCGGAACCTGATCTTTCGGCCTATAATATTTTTTACAGCATTACAATAACAGGCACATTGGATACCGGCAGCCTCGGGAAAGCGCTCATTGGTATAACGGGGAAGCACGAATCCCTGAATACCATCTTCCGGATCAGAAAGGGGCAGCCGGAGGGGGTCATTATTGTTCCGGATCACCGGATGCCCGAAATTTTCAGGACACAACCGGGCAGTTTATATATTCCGGTTTCAGAAGCCCTTGATCATGCACGCAATGAGGCAAAGCCTCCGTTTGACCTAGAGAAAGGTCCTTTATTCCGGTTTATCCTTTATAAAACAGGAGAAAATCAGCATTTGCTGGCTTTCATAGTTCATCATATCGTGTTCGACGGATCTTCCTTTGAAATATTGTTAAGGGACCTGTCATATTTGTATAACAAAGCAAATACCGGAAACAAGTCCGGCAGGCTCCTGGCCCCATCATCCTATGCCCGGTTTTGCCGGGAGGAAGAAGTGTATTTGAGCGGGAGGGAGTACCCGGAAGACAAACAATACTGGCAGGAACAACTTTTCGAGGCATCCACATTCTTTGAAATTCCGACTGATTTTACCCGTCCTGACATCCCATCAAGGGAAGGCGGGCAGGTAAGGAGAGAGATCAGCCCGGCGCTCAGATCCAGGCTCAGGAGCCTCAGCGATGCTCATCAAACCAGCATGTTCATGACCTGCCTGGCCGCATTTTCAATACTGCTTTACCGTCATTCAGGTCGCAATGATTTTCTTCTTGGCAGTCCTGTTGCAAACAGGGTGAAAAAATCGTTCTTATCGCAGATAGGATATTTTGTAAACACTATGCTTTTCAGGGCAAAGGTTGAACCGGACATATCGTTCTCGGATTGGCTTGGGCGGGTAAGAAGCCTGGTCCTGGAAAACCTTTCACACTCGAGGTTCCCGTTAAGCCATCTTACTGAAGTTCTGAAAACGGAAAGGTTACCGGGTACAAACCCGTTTTTCCAGGTCATGTTTGCTTTTCATGAAACCGCATGGGAATTTTCAACTGATGAAGGCATTAGCGGCAGAGCCAGGGAGGAATTTTTCGGCTGTTCCAAATTCGATCTTTTTGCTGAGATTTTCGATAGCCCGGAAGAGATTGAAATAGTTCTGACCTATTCGTCGGGACTCTACCATCAAAGAACTGCAGGATTACTTCTGGATCATTTTATACAGATCCTTGAACAGGTATGTGTTGCCCCTGAAACCAGGTTATCGGCCATAAATCTTCTTTCCCCTTCAGAATATGACAGGATTGTTTACGAATGGAACCAGACGGCATTTTCCGGTGGTATAAAAGGAACCATAATTGACCTTATCTCATTGCAGACAGAAAAGACCCCCGGACTGCCTGCACTGGTCACCCGTCAGGAAGTCATTACGTACGCAGAAATGGATCAGAAAGCGGCAACCATGACTGCAAACCTCCGGCGTCTTGGAGTGAACAGGGGTGTGCCTGTGGGGATTCGCATGGAAAATACCCCCAACATGGTTATCAGCATCATGGCTGTTTTCAGGGCAGGAGGCATTTACATCCCCCTTGATCCGTATTATCCTGAGGAAAGGCTTCGTTATGTTATAGAGAAAACAAGGATACGATATCTTATTGTTGACAACAACGAACATCAGGCCGGGAAAAAGGATTTAACGGAACAAACTATCCCGGTAAGTGATCTGCTGGTTGATTCATCTGGTCCGGTTCCTGCGATGACTTTTGAACCCGGCAAGCCGGAGGACGTTGCCTACATCATATTCACTTCCGGTTCAACAGGTAATCCCAAAGGAGTGATGATACGTCATGACAGCCTGCTGAATTTCATGGTATGGATAAAAACGGAATTAAAAACGCATGCAGAAGAAACATTTTTATCCAGCACTTCCATCAGTTTTGACATTTCTTTAATAGAACTATTCACTCCCCTCGTCAGCGGGGGTAAACTGGTTCTTGAAAAAAGAAGCGAACTTCAGGCTCCTGAGAAGGTGGAAGCGATATGTAACGAAATGAAGGTAAATACCATTCAGTTTGTTCCTTCAGGTCTTAAAACCTTATGTGACGCCGGTGTTCTTAAACGCAGCACCTCCCTCAGGTACATTATTTCGGGAGGAGAGAAACTGTCGAAATCTCTTCAGGAGCAGATCTTCAGTGATTTTGAAGGCAGTCTTCTGAACCTGTACGGCCCAACTGAAGCAACGATATACACCTTATTCTGGCATTGCCGCCGGAACAACCCGTTAAGGATGGTTCCCATAGGGCAGCCGATGTTCAATTCGCGTATTTATATCCTTGATGAACACCTGGCCACGGTTCCCATCGGGATACCCGGGGAGGTATATCTTGGCGGCTTGCCTTTAGCTGACGGATATTTTGAAGACCCCTCCCAGACTGCTTTCAGGTTCCTTCCGGATCCTTTTTCGAAAGACCGGGGGAGCAGAATATACAGGACCGGCGACCTGGGACGCTACCTTTGGGACGGAGCTGTGGAGTTTCTGGGCAGGACCGACCACCAGGTAAAACTGAGGGGATTCCGGATTGAACTGGGTGAGGTTGAATCGATCATCCTTCGTTATCCCGGGATACGGAGAGTAGTTGTGGATATCCAGGAACAAAGGGAGGAAGACCGCCGCCTCACGGCTTTTATAGTTCCTGAAGCCGGAATGAAAATACAGGAAAATGGTCTGCGTGATTTTTTACGGCTTCACCTGCCGGCTTATATGGTCCCGGGAAGCTTCATTATTGCGCCCGCCATTCCTACACTTCCTAATGGGAAAACAGATATTAAGGCCCTCTTAAAACTGCGTCCCAACACACCGGCATTCCCTGAATTTCTCCAGCACCACATGGATGAAACAGAGCTTATACTTTCGGCAATATGGAAAGAAATCCTGGATCATGAGTCATTCACACCAAGGGATAATTTCTTTGAGGTGGGAGGCCATTCCCTATTACTCGTCAGGATGAAGGATCTCATCGCCGAACAACTTAAAACAGATGTCAGCATTGTCGACCTCTTCCGTTATCCTTCAATATTGAGTCTCGCGGCATTTCTGCGAAATGACAAATCCAATACACCCCTCGATGATATCACAAAACGGGTTGCCATGCGCAACAGGAACATCAGGCAACAAATCATGAAACGAATTTTCCCCGATAACAATCAATCCTAAAAACTCTGCTACATGAAATCAGATGAGATCAGGAACATTGAAGGCAAGGTTGCAATTATAGGCATGGCCTGCAGGCTTCCCGGTGCAAGGAACATCAGCGAATACTGGAAAAACCTGCTTGCCGGGCTGGAGACGCTAAACACTTTTAGCGACGAGGAACTGTTGGCATCGGGGGTAGAACCTTCGGTTTTCAGGCAGCCTAATTATATCAGGAACCGTGGCATTATCAACGGAGCGGAATATTTCGACGCAGAGTTTTTCGGGTATACTCCCCGGGAAGCTGAACTGATGGATCCCCAGCAGAGGATTTTCCTGGAATGCGCCTGGCACGCCCTGGAAGATGCCGGTTGTGATCCTTTTAATTCAAAAGAAAGGATTGGCGTTTTCGGGGGCACGGGAACTCCGCTTCACCTTGTGGAGGCGATGGAAAATCCATGGGTCCGGAAGAATGCGAGCGGGGCATCGATTGTAACCAGCAATGACAAGGACTATGTCACTACGAGGGTGTCATATAAACTGAACCTGACAGGGCCAAGCTTCAATGTACAATGCGCATGTTCCACATCCCTTGTGGCTGTTGTTACCGGGCTGAACAGCCTGTTGAATTACCAGAGTGATTTGATCATTGCCGGGGGAGCCACCATTGAGATCCCTGAGAGGCATGGATATCTTTACCAGGCCGGCGGCATGGAATCGGCCGACGGGCATTGCAGGACGTTTGACAAGGATGCCAACGGAACTGTTTTCAGCCGTGGCTGCGGGGTGGTAATATTAAAGCGCCTGGAGGATGCATTGCGCGACCGGAATAATATTTATGCCGTCATCCTTGGAGGCGCCATAAATAATGACGGTAATAAGAAAGTTGGATTCACAGCGCCTTCTGTGGAAGGCCAGGTAGAGGTCATCACCGAGGCTCTTGCCCTTTCGGAAGTTTCCGCAGATACCATAACGTATGTCGAAGCCCACGGCACCGCCACACCGATCGGAGATCCCATTGAGGTTACATCCCTGTCAGAGACATTCAGGCAGCATTCGGCCCGTAAACAATATTGTGCAATAGGATCGGTAAAAACCAATATAGGGCATACGGATATCGCATCAGGAGCGGCCAGCCTTATTAAAACAGCACTCTGCCTGAAAAACAGGCAAATCCCTGCTTCGCTTCATTTCAATGAACCTAACCCGAAAATTGATTTTCCGAACAGCCCTTTCTTTGTCAACACCAAACTTAGTGACTGGAATCCCGTAAACGGCAATCCTCTGCGAGCCCTTGTAAATGCTTTTGGAGTAGGAGGTACGAATGCCTGTCTCATTCTTGAAGAAGCCCCGTCTCCGGAGGGGGAATGCCATGAGCTCCCCTGTGACCTTCTCCTGGTCTCGGGCCGAAGCCCTGCGGCCGTTATGGCCGCACAGTCAGAATTAAAGGCCTTCCTGGAATCCTCCCCAGGCATTGATCCTCATGCAGTCGCATATACTTCAAGGCATGGGAGAAAGAATTTCCTGAACAGGGTAGCCATACCCTTCCGGGACAAAGAGGAACTGATCCAGGCATTGGGGAACCGGACTTCCGCCTTCCTGAATTCTTCAGCTAAAAGAGCGCTTGTATTTATGTTCCCGGGGCAGGGAAACCAGTATATCAGGATGGGACTTCCGCTGTATGAGACCCATGAAGTTTTCAGGAAGGCTATAGACGAATGTGCTGAAGTATTGAAAGGGGAACTTCAATTTGACATCAGGACTATTTTATTCCCGGTTCCTGCAGATGAAGAAATGGCTTCAGCAAAGATCAATGAGACATATATCACCCAGCCGGCATTGTTCATGGTCAGCTATGCCCAGGCAAAGCTTCTGATGTCGCTTGGACTTGAACCGGGCATGCTTATCGGGCACAGTGTGGGGGAATATGTCGCAGCCACGATTTCAGGTGTGTTTTCGCTGAAGGATGCCCTCAGGGCGGTGGCCAGGAGGGGCAAGCTTGTCCAGGCCCTGCCCGGAGGAGCCATGCTGGCAGTTCTGCTTACGGAAGAAATCCTCAGCCCTATGCTTCCCGAAGGGCTTGAGATCGCTGTAGTGAACAGTCCCGGCTTATGCGTTGTTTCAGGGCCAGTCGATCTTATTGACCGGTTTGCCGGGGAGCTTAACAAGACCAGGACGTTCAATAAAAAGATACCTACTTCTCACGCCTTCCATTCGGCAATGATGGATCCTGCCTTGCCTGCTTTTGCTGAGTTTTTTAAGGAGATCAGGCTTTCGCCCCCGACTATCCCGATAGCTTCGACCGTAACCGGACAATGGTTAAGCCCGGAAGAAGCCACCAACCCGGATTTCTGGGTAAAACATGTGAGAAAAACGGTGAGGTTTGCCGATGCCGCGAAACTTTGCCTGGATGCAGCTCCTGCGGTTTTTGTGGAATCCGGCCCGGGCCAGTCCCTCGAATCGGCTGTAAAACGCCAGCTTGCAAAAGACAGCCCGCATGGGGTAATCAGCACCATCCCGGCTGTGGATAATAAAGCCGATCCACTGATCTGCTATTATTCCGCTCTTGGCCAGCTCTGGGCTGCAGGAGATTATTTCAGGTGGGAGCTGTTTGATAAAAAAAAGCGGAGCCTTGTTTCATACCCGGGTTACCCATTCGAACGCAAACCCTATATCATTGATTTTTCACGTAAAGACACAGCCAAAAACAAATCTGAGAACAAGAAAAAACCGGATATAAACCAGTGGTTCTACATCCCCGGATGGAAACGGACTGCGCCTGCCGGGATGATGCCTGTGAACGGCATGGCGGCAACTGACATAGCTGCCGGAAAAAAATGCTGGCTGCTGTTTGCCGATGAAGAGGGTTTATGCCAGGAGATCCGGAAAGAACTAAAGACCTCCGGCAATACTTTATTCATGGTCGGCAAGGGGAAAGAATTCCGTCAGAATGAAAACGGGTTTATCGTCGACCCCGGCAAAAAAGAACATTACAGCATGCTGCTCAAGCAGATGAAGTCGGAGAACCTCGATCCGGGCAATATTATTTATGCATGGAATTACGGAGGAACACCGGGAGCAGCCCATCTTGACCCGCGTTTTGCCGAACAGCTGGCCGAAGATCATTTCTACGGGCCAATGTATCTTGAGCAGGCATTAGTCAGCGAGGGGTTCACTAAGGACATCTTCCTGATGTTTGCCGTGAACCATCTTTATAATGTCACCGGCGAGGAAGTTCTTGCCCCTGAGAAGGCCCTGGCTGCTGGCCCTGCCCGGGTGATCGGGCAGGAGCATCCGGGCATTATTTCCCGGCTGGTTGACCTGCCTTCGGTGAAGGGAGCTAAAGAACTGAATGAACTGGCCATAAACCTGATCAGTGAATGCATGTTGCCTGCGGATGAGACTGTCGTTGCATACCGTCATGGTTATCGTTGGATAGAGGATTACACCCTGGTCAGACCTGAAGCCGGAACAACGGGCAAGCCTGACCTGACCGAAAACGGGGTATATCTTATTACAGGAGGTGTAAGCGGACTCGGAATGGAGCTTGCAAAATTCATTGCCCATACGGTCAAAGCCACATTGGTGCTGACACATCGTTCAGCCATGCCTCCGCGCAGCGAATGGAGGGGGTTAGCATCTTCAGTGTCAGATGACCATCTTGCTATGAGGGTAAGGGATGTGATGGAACTTGAAGCCCTTGGTTCGACTGTGATACTCGGCCAGCTTGATGCCTCGGATTATGAAGGGATGAAACAACTGCTGAGCCGTGTCGAAAAAGAAAACGGTCAGGTGAGGGGTGTATTACATTCGGCCGGTATGCCAGGGGCAGGGGTTATAGCGCTCAAAGACAAGGAGCAGGCCGACCTTGTTCTGAAGTCCAAGGTTCATGGCACGCTTATACTTCATGATATTTTCAGGGACAGGAAGCTGGATTTCTTTTTCCTCTTCTCTTCGGTCTCGGCTATTTTTGGCGAAGCGGCAAGGATAGATTACTGCGGGTCAAATTCATTCATGGATTCTTTCGCCCATTACAGGAAACAGCTGAATAACGACGGGACCCTTTCGGTGAACTGGGGTCAATGGGGTGTGGTTGGAATGGCTGCGAGCTGGGAGAAGGCGAAGGCCGAGAAGAAACAGCTTCTTCAGTCGGGTAAGGGCCTGGTGAGAAATGAAAATAGTAAAGGGATCAGGCTTGAAAAACAAGCCTCTGAAAATGAACAGGAAATTTATTTCGTAGATATTGATCCTGAACGGGACTGGGTGCTCAGCTCTCACCGCTTATCAGGTAAACCTGCATTCATCGGTATTTCCACGCTGGAGATACTGAACAGCTATGCCAGGGATAAAGATCCCGCCGGCAACCCCGAAGTCCTCAGCCTTTCTTTTGTAACTCCACTGATCTATGATCCCGGAATAAACAGGAAAGTCAGACTGTCGGTAAAGAATGCAGGCAAGCTGCTCGCGTTCAGGATCAGCAGCAGGGAAGAAAAGGATTCGGGCAGAGAAGTCTGGATGGACCATGTTAAAGGTGAATTCAGGATATCCCGGGAGATTACATCCGCCAGCATTGGAATTAAGGAATTATCTGCCGACATCGGAGGTAAAACCGACAACTCGGCCCATTTCCTCGAGCTGCTCAACGATGAAGGCCGGCCGGTATTGAAATATGACAACCGCTGGGATTGTAAAATCTCGAGTCAAAACAACGGGAAAGAGTTTCTGACCGAAATGAAGCTCAGGGATGAGTTTCTTGATGACCTGAAGCATTTCTCCTTGCATCCTGCCATGCTTGATGTAGCGACATCCTGTTCGATACCCCTGGTCGACAACAGCTTGTTCCTTCCGTATTCCTACAGGGACATTGTTGTTCACCATCCCCTGCCTTCGCATTTCTGGTGCTACTCCAGGCTCAGTGATGAATGGAAACCCGGAAATGAAGAGATGAAGTTTGAGGTAAAGCTTATTGATAATGAAAACCGGCTACTGCTCAGCATAGGGCAGGTTTCTTTCAAGCGGCTGACCCAGACCCTGGGCAAAGCCAGCCAGGGACCCTCAAAGGAAGCGGCTCCGGTGCAGGCCCAGGAAATGAGCTCATATGCAGGGAAGAATGATATTCTGCCTGAGGAAGGCGTGGAGGTATTCAAACGCCTTCTTTCAATGAAACAGTTTCCTCAAATCGTGATCAATACTACTGACCTGAACCAGGATATACTCGAAGAACGTCCTTCTTATAAGAAGCGGGAAAAGCAGGAAAAGGAGGAAGAGAAGAACGAAGCTTCCTCAACTTACGAAAGACCGCAGTTGTCGACACCTTTCGAACCCCCTTCCAACGAGATTGAAACTGCTGTGGCAGGGATCTGGAAAGGCATTCTGGGGATAGATAAGATAGGGGTTAATGATACGTTTATGGAACTTGGGGGTAATTCCCTTCTTGCGATACAAACAATCTCCAATATTGCGGATGAGTTTGAGCTGGAGCTCCAGCCGAATGTGTTTTTTGAGAACCCGACAGTAAGAGGGTTGTCTGACAGGATAGTGGAAATGATTATTGCCCTGAAGGGATCCGACGAAATCGAAGCCATGCTGAAGGAGATTGAGAATGAACAATGACGAACTTGTAAACAAGATTGCCGGCCTTTCGCCTGAACAAAAAGAGAAGCTGCTGAAGCGGCTTGGTTATTCTGCAGGAAAATCCGGCGCGGAAACAGGAGGAAATGCAGGCCCTGTGTTGCCTGACTCGGAATGTTTTTCCTGTGAAACCGGCAGCCCGGGTTCGCTTAACATAAGGTTCAGAGAAGCTGAAGTTGAAGACCCGCCCGAAGGTTATGTACAGGTGAAGGCCAAAGCGGCCAGCCTTAATTACAGGGACCTGATGATCGCGATGGGGCAGTATCCCGAAGCCCCGGGTGTTCCGTCAAACATGGGATCCGATTTTGCAGGTATAGTGACCCGTGTGGGGAAGGGGGTCGAAGGAATCAGGGAAGGAGATGAAGTCATGGCATTGTCGGCAGGCACTTTTCTCGAAGGGAAGGTGCAACCCGGCAGTCATTTTATCAATATCTTCAACCTTTCCCACTTACAGCTGGTGCCAAAACCCCGCTCCCTGAGCTTTGAGGAGGCAGCAGCCCTGCCGACAGTTTTTTTAACTGCATTCTCGGCATTAATAAGGCTTGCCGGCATCACCGAAGGGGAGTCGGTGCTGATCCATACCGCCACCGGAGGTGTAGGGCTAGCCGCAATTGAAATAGCCAGGTGGAAAAAGGCTGAAATTTTTGCCACTGCAGGCTCCGCTGAGAAGCGGGATTTCCTCGTGAAAAACGGGATACCTCATCCCATGGATTCCAGGTCTGTCTTATTCGGCGACGAGATCCTTGAACAAAGAGGAGGAAAGGGAGTGGATGTGATACTGAATACCCTTTCGGGAGATGCCATGATGAAAGGAATTGAGATTCTTGCACCCTTCGGCCGCTTCATCCAGTTAGATAAAAAGGACATTGCGAAGAACACACTCCTGCCGATGGCCCTCTTCAGGAAAGGGATCACCTTTGCCGTTCTCGACATTTCATTGTACCTGGTCCGGCCCGGGAAACTCAAGGAACAGATGATGGAAATCACCCGCTTATTCAATGAGGGTGTGTTTAAACCATTGCCATGTGTGACCTATCCTGTGGGAGACCTCAAAGAAGCGCTGACTGCCATGTCACGTTCGAAACATATTGGAAAACTTGTACTCACTTATCCCTGAAAGACGATATAGTTGGCAAAGGAGGATAAATCGCTGAATGAACGCTTGTCGGGATTAAGCCCCGGCCAGCTTAAAGACCTTCTGAGAAAAGGAAGGGACGGGTCTGCCCCGAGACCCGGGAAACCTCCTAAAATGGAAAGGAATGAAGCCGGTATCTTCCCTCTTTCAAAGGCCCAGGAAAGGATGTGGTTCCTCAATAAGCTTACCGAAGGGGAAGCCCTGTATAACAATCCTGTTGCTTTAAGGATATCGGCAGAATTCCGGCTGAATATTGATATACTGGTTCAGAGCCTGGGTATACTCACCGAAAGGCATGAAATACTACGGACGTCGTTTAATGCAGAAGAAGGAGTGCCTGTTCAGCAGATCCATCCTTCCGGCAAACCGGAAATCATTTACGAAGATCTCCGTCATCTGCCATCAGACGAGAGGGAAACTAAAGCCATTTCAGAAGCCGTTGAACACGGGAAAACCCTAATCCCGCTGGATGCACTCCCGCTGCTGAGGTTCAAAGTTCTTCATTTGCAGGACTCCGAATACATGCTTCTGATCAACCCGCATCATATTATCTCCGACGGCTGGTCAAATGCTTTGTTTGCAAAAGAACTTTCGATGACCTATGCTGCATTGGAGAACAGGGAGACCCCACCATTCCCGGTCCCTGAATACCAGTACATCGATTTCGTGAAATGGGAAAAGGACTGGATGTCAACACCGGCATACGCCGGGCAGCTTCAATTCTGGAAAACCCGGCTGGAAGACCTTCCTGAACCTTTACGACTTCCCCTGGATTTTCAAAGGCCGGCCATCATGTCATACCGTGGGAGCAAGGAGTTCAGCTCGGTTAATGTCGAAGAGACTGATATCCTCAGGCAGTTCTGCCAGCGGGAGAACATCACCTTGTTTCACCTGCTTTTCGGAGCTTTCGGGCTTCTTATGTCAAAGTACAGCGGGCAAAACGATATCATGGTCGGCGTTCCTGTGGCCAGGCGCAACCAGCTTGCTTTCCAGCAAACCATGGGGCTTTTTATAAACACCCTTCCGATGAGGGTAAAAACCGGTGATCATACCACCGCAATAGATTTCCTTAAAGAAGTGAGGGAATCCTGCCAGCAGGCTTTCATGCGGCAGGAACTGCCTTTTGAAAAGCTGATTGAAGAGTTGAACCCCCACCGCAGCCTGAGCACAAACCCTGTTTTCCAGGTGCATTTTGTTTACCAGAACATTCCTTCTTTATACAGCGTCAAAGGCCTTTCTGTAAAGCCCGAAAGCATTGATTATTCTTATTCGAAATTTGACCTGAATTTCTGGGTGGAGGAAGCCAACCACGGACTGATCCTTTCGGTGACCTATCCTGAAGATATTTTTCTGCCCCGGACCATACAGAAACTGCTGGTAAATTACAAGACGCTGCTCTCATCCTTTATCAGCAGCCCTGAGGAGGAATGCGGCAGGCTTGTATATTTTTCCGGGGCAGAGCGTTCGGTTTGCTTCGGCAAGGCCACGGCATATCCCGAACCCGGGCCGCAGAAAGCTCCCACATGGCTGGATGAATTTAAAGCCCGGGTGAGGTCGGAGCCCGGGCGGATTGCAGTGCGCGACCTGGCTCAAAGGATCTCATACGGAGAGCTGGATTCAGATTCAGATCACCTTGCAAACATACTGGCCGGGCATGGGGTTGTAAAAGGAGACCTTATAGGTTTGTTCCTGCCTCGTAATGCCTCACTGGTAATCTCCATCCTGGGGATATTTAAAGCCGGTGCGGCCTATGTTCCCCTGGACAAGAATCTGCCCCCCGGAAGGCTGAAATTCATTGCCGAGGATGCCTCTCTCAGACTCATCATCGGTTCGGAAGAATTACCTGGAGCAATTGCCGGGACGGGAGTCCCTGTTCTCCTCTATAATGAGATGATGGCCGGCAAACAGGAAAATGGGCACAAAAATGAGGCGGAAGCCATTGCAAAGACTCCGGGGCCGGAATTTTATGACCAGGGGGATTTAGCCTACGTGATATATACTTCAGGGACTACAGGCATTCCCAAAGGGGTTTGCATAGGATCTGACCAGCTTCTGAATTATTCAAAGGCAGTGTGGAAGCGGATGAACCTGGATGCCGGGGATTCTTTTGCCATTATCTCTTCCATTGCCGCCGACCTTGGCAACACGATGATATTCCCCCCCTTGATCCATCAAGGAGAGGTGGTCATAGTCCCTGAAGATCTTACCACCGATGCTTCCCTGCTTGCCCAATGGTTTGAGAGCAGTCCGGTGGATTGCCTGAAAATAGTGCCTTCGCATATACAGAGCCTGCTTCATTCTTCAAGGGCCGGCAGCCTTCTCCCGAAAAAGCTGCTGATGCTGGGCGGCGAGAAATGCGATGCAGGAATTATCGGGCAAGTGAGGAACCTGGCCCCTGAACTCAGAATCATTAATCATTACGGACCTACGGAAGCCACGATAGGCTCACTCACCTGGGAGATCCCTTTTAAACCTGCTCATAATGCGCTTTCTTTTCCAATCGGATTTCCTTTGGACAATACGGCAGTATATATTTCGGGCCGGGATATGCAACTTGTCCCTAAAGGTATCCCCGGTGAAATTATTTTAAGCGGAAAAAATATTGCCCGGGGATACCTCAACCGGCCGCAGCTTACGCTTGAGAAGTTCGCCGATGATCCGTTTTCTGCAGGTCATCGTATATATCATACGGGAGACCTGGGAAAGATGAATGAGGACGGGTCGGTTGTTTTCCTGGGGCGGATGGACCATCAGATTAAGATCAGGGGATTCAGGGTCGAGACCATTGAGATCGAAGTCTTGCTGAATACATATCCTGCAATTGAACAGGCTGCAGTCCTTGTTCCTGAAAATGTTTCTTCGCTGGATTCTGTGGAGGCTGCCATCAGCCTGAAAAAGGGCTTTGATTTTCATGAGTATGAACTCAGGCAATGGCTCTCATCGCATCTGCCATCGTACATGATCCCTTCAGCTTTCCATGTGACAGACCATTTCCCGATAACTTCGAACGGGAAAACAGATTTAAGGGAGCTGTATCGCATGACGAAGAAAAGCATGATTGATGCAGTATCATCGCTGCCGCCCCGGGACCTTACCGAACTGAAGCTTCTGAATATTTTCAGGGATATTCTGAAAGCAGAAGTGAGCGGGATTGACGACGGGTTCTTCGACCTTGGCGGGCATTCACTCCTCGCCATTCAGTTATTTGCCGAGATTGAGAAAGAGTTTCATGTTCACCTCCCCCTGTCTACCTTATTTGAGAGGGAAAGCGTTGCAAAACTTGCCGAGCTTCTCAGGGCGTCAGGTGGAAAACAAAAACGGTCCGCCCTTGTCACTATCAGGCCAGGCACAGGAAAAAAGCAATTATTCATGGTTCATCCGGCGGGAGGAAACGTGCTTTGTTATTATGAACTTGGCAGGGAGCTGGGCATCAATTTTTCGGTTTACGGCTTGCAATCCGCCGGCCTGTACGGGAAAACCGTGGAAACCGTGAGTGATCTCGCAGGACTGTATCTCGAAGAAATATGCCTGCCTGATTCTATTGATGATGTTGTTTTCGGCGGATGGTCGATGGGAGCTCTCATAGCTTTTGAAATGGCAAGGCAGGTGAGGGAAAAGACGGGTAAAAGCCCGCGTTTGCTGATCATAGACCAGCTTGCTCCACTTGAAGACCGGGGGGGGGCTCCGAATACCGGAATTGACCCAGTTGAACGCATAATGGTTTTTGCAGCCAAGGTTGCTCACCTTGCTGGGCGGCCGCTTGGTATCAGCGTCACAGATTTACAAGGGAAAACGCCAGAACAACAGTCGGAAGTTTTTCTTAAAGCCTTTAAGGTGGTCAACCTGGTTCCGCCCGATTTGGGCTTAAATGATTTTCACGGATACCTCGATCAGATGATACTCCATAATGAGATCACTGCTGCCTGCCGTCCCGGCTTTTTCGAAGGGAAGACCCTTCTTGTCAGGGCCGAAGAAGCCTTACCGCTCTTCGAAGGGGAGGACGGAGTCCCGGAAAGGTCAGCTGATCTGGGTTGGGGAAGCTGGGTCAGGGATAATCTGACGATCAGGGACATCCCTGGTAACCATGTTTCGGTTATTTCACAACCCTATGTCAGAGAGATAGCACTTGCACTCAGAAAATGGATGGATCCCTGAATATGATATCAGCTTTAACTTCAATAGTAAGGTTTTCTTCGGCGAATGAAGAACTTGGGGCCGGCCTTGCTGTCTTTCCTTCACTGACTGAAGAAGAACTTGACAGGAATGTTTCCCTGTTTCTTCATCCTGATGAGATCCGCAGCGGGCTGAGTTTTGCATCAGATGTGCGCCGGCGCTCTTTCCTGCAGGGAAGGATCGCAGTGAAAATGGCAGTGAAAACAATCTTTCCGGATATCATTTCTTCAGAAACAGGATCAGGAAACGGTAGCCTGGGGGAGCCTGTCCTTAAAAACTTTGCCCTGCCTTACGAAGTTTCACTGGCTCACAGTGAAACATGGAATGCAGGATTGTGTTTCCCGTTTTCTGTTCCTATGGGGATAGACGTTGAAACAATTTCTGAGAAAAACGGTCCTGTGATCAGTTCGGTGCTCAGCAATCATGAGAAGGAACTCTGTAAACAGGAATCAGATCCGCTTTGGTTCCTCCATGTATTGTGGACTATGAAAGAAGCTCTTGGCAAGGCGATCAGGCTCGGGTTCCGGGTTCCTGTTGAATGGTACGAGTCAGAGAGTATCCAAACCATCACCGCGGGGAATCAGTTACTCCACCTGTGCAGGTTTAAACATCTGTCGATGTTCACCGCGATTACCCTGAGCCTTCCCCAGGGTATTCTTTCAATAGCGTTCCCGGCAGAAAAGAACCTTGAGCAGGCCATGATCAGGCTGGCCGGATTAAAGCCTATTTCATAAGCTCTTTCACGGCTGCTTCGATCTGCTGGTCATGGCCTGATGAGAGTATGCCGGGGTCATTGGCAACCTTAATATCGGGTTCCAGCTGGTTGTTTTCACAGAACCGGCCATCGGGCATCCGCCATCCACCCATAGGGATACCAAAAACAAGGGTGGGATCGATCTGGCTCTCCCACCATACGAAGGTACCCGTACCCGGAACAGGCATTCCAACTGTCTTTCCAACATTCTTAAGCTTGTAGGCAACCGGGAACAAATGTGCATCAGAATAATTGGACTCGCCAATCAGTACGATGGATGGTTTAACCCATTTGTCGGAAGGTTCGGAGCCCACATACTGCCCGTGAGGAATGATATCAATATATTTTTTCCCGCTTAAAAAATCGGAAAGCTGTTCATGGATGTTGCCACCGCCATTGAAACGTGTATCCACAATAAGGGCTTTCTTTTCAAAGTTCCGCCCCAGGGCCTCTTCAAAGACCACCCTCATGCTGGCGTCATCCATCGAACGTACATGAACATAACCAATCTGCCCGTTTGAAAGTTTTTCAACTTCCTGGCGGCGGTTCTTTACCCAGCGTCTGTATAGCAGTTCGTTGGTCTCGCCTATACTTACAGGCTTCACGCTTTCTTCCCAGCGATCACCGGTCGTTGGATTAAATATTGACAGAAGTGTAAGCTTACCGGTTTTCCGGTTCAGTACACTGTAAAAATCCAGGGTGTCGTTCAGAACAAGTCCGTCGAGCTTTTCAATTACATTACCTGCCCTGACTTTCGATGTGGCCTTGTCAAGCGGTCCTCCTTCAATGACTTCTGATATTCTTAATCCCTGGCCCTTATAGTCGTAGTCGTAGAAAAGTCCAAGGTCGGCAGTCTGGTCTGTATTGGGTTTCCCTGCGCGGTAACCGCAGCCGGTATGGGATGCATTCATCTCACCCAGCATTTCGCTCAGCATCTCGGCAAAATCGTAATTGTTGTTGACATAGGGCAGAAATTTCCTGTAGACCTTATAATAGTAATCCCAGTCGACCCCCTGCATATCCACCACGTAGAATTTTTCTTTGAACTGCCGCCATGCATGGTCAAAAATATAATTACGTTCATCTGCGGGTTTGACAAGCATTTCACCCGAGGTTTTCAGAGGTTCAGCCTTGCCGCTTTCGGCATCTATCTTCATAGGTTTCCCGTCGGCCATAAGGAGTATGAATTTCCCATCAGCCGAAAGCTCCATCTGAACACCTTTAGCCCCGATCTTGGCAAACTGCTTTGTTTCCTTTGTGCGGAGGTCGGTCATCCAGAGATCATTATCTTTTTCAAAACTTGTAAGGTAATAAAGCTTTTCATTATCTTTCGAAAGCAGCCAGTCGCTTACGGGTGAAGTATGAGTTGTGAGCCTGGTCTTGCGTTCGGTGAGGTTTTCCCAATCGATAAGCACCTGGGTTTTTGAAGAATCCTTTACGCTCGTGTCGGCTTTTGTTTTTTTATCTGCTTCCGGTTTTGCCTTTTCATCGGCTTTCTTTTTATCTTTTTCTGCTTTATCTTCCTGCTCTTTCACAAGGGCAAGCTCCTCTTTTGACAGTTTGAACCTGTCAAATGCAGCTTTCGTAAAAAACATGGCATACACATCGGAACTTGAGAGGCCGCCGCCCTGGTCACGGGTGCCGTCACGGTCGCAACCCCATATCATCATCTTGCCGTTGACCGACCATTTGGGGCCGTAATCATCATAGCCGCTGAGTGTCAGGTTATGGATCTCCCCTTTACCGTCAGCAGAAACCAGACCGACTTCAGGTGAGAAGATCCTGTCGGGATAAGAAAACTGGACCAGGAACCATTTGCTGTCGGGCGACCACTGGTAGTATTGGTCACCATCGGCATAGGAGTAATTCACATTTCCCGGCATGATCATTCGGGTCTTTTTGCTTTCCAGGTTGATTACTTTAAGAACCACCCGGTTTTCAAGGTAAGCCACTTCCTTGCCGTCGGGGGAATATAAGGGTTGGAATTCCTCGGCCTCAGTAGCAACAAGCGGTTCAGCTTTCAAAACGGTGGAAGCATAGAAATAGGGCTCTTCTTTACGAACGATTGAAGTTGTATAAACATCCCAGCTGCCATTGATTTCCGCTGCATACACGAGGGAACGGCCGTCGGGGCTGAAACTCACACCGCGTTCCTGGTAAGGTGTATTCGTGATACGCTTCGTAATACCGCCATCCACGCTGCTCACAAAGATCTCTCCCCGGAATACATAAACAAATTCCTTCCCATTGGGAGCAAGCCTCATTTCAGTGAATCCATCATTTACAGGGGTAATGCGTTCCTGAGGGCTGCGGCCGTCGGCATTGATCTTTACACTGACTTTTTTGGGTTCACCGCCGGGCTGCAGAGTATAAATTTCACCGTCATAAGTAAAGCAAAGTGTATTGTTTTTTGACCTGCTCAGGAAACGGACAGGGTTTTTCGAAAAATGTGTGATGGCGGTTGATTTGGAAGGGTCAGCAAGTGAACTTTTATACACATTAAATGACCCGCTTTGTTCACTCAGGTAATAGAAATTGTTGTCGTTGGCGTCGAATACCGGGTTCCGGTCCTCCCCGCTGAAACTGGTAAGCTTCGTGTATTTTGCCGAATTAAAATCGTACACCCAGATATCACGGGCAATAGCGGAAGTATGATGTTTTCGCCATTCGTTTTCGTACCCTTTTATATCTTCAAAAATCATTTTATCGCCTGTGGATGTCGGAATAGCTTCAAGCGCCGGCGTGGGAAGCAGCAAAGAAACTTTTCCCCCGGCAACCGGCACTGTATACAGTTCGCTCATGAGTGAAATCGGGAACTGGGCATTTGATGCAATATCCTGGCGGTAAGCCGAGAATATCACATCCTTGTCATTGGCGGTGAAGCTGCTGGGGACTTCCTTGTTTGAACTATAAGTAAGCCGGGTAGCAGCACCACCGGTTGAAGGCATCACGAAAACATCGAAGTTGCCGTTACGGTCGGAAGCAAATGCAATTGTTTTACCATCGTGGCTCCATACAGGGGAATACTCATACGAATCGGTAAGTGTAAGCGGAACTGCAGTGCCGCCTGCTGACGAGACCGACCAGATGTCGCCTTTATAACAGAACAAGATGGTCTGGCCATCGGGTGAAATTGCTGCATACCGCATCCAAAGCGGATTATCCTGGCAGATTGCCGGGAAAGCCAGGAACAGAAAAAGAGTAAAAGCAAAAACTTTTTGCATGGTTCAGGATTAAAGGGTTTAAAAATTGTTAATATTTCAAAGTCAACAGACTATCCTTTGTCGGGTAATGTTACATGTTTAAGGATTGTGGAGAATACTTCCTGCATATTCAGGGGTTTGACCATGTACGCGATGCATCCGGCTTCAATAGCATTTTGCTTATCGAAATCGACGGAATAAGCTGTTTGGGCGATTATTGGAATTCCGGGTTTTATTTTGAGGATCTCGCGGGCGGCATCATAGCCATTAATGATAGGCATCTGAATATCCATTAAAATCAGGTCGATTTGTTTCTCTTTGCGGCAAATATCAATTGCCTCAAGCCCATTCCTTGCCCTCATGATCTTAGCATTTGTTTTTAACAGAAACCGGTCAAGAACGAAGAAATTATTATCCACATCTTCTGCGACAAGAATTGTTATTCCACTCAGATCAGGAATATCATATACCTGCATTTTCATTTCGGCAGTATTTGCCATCCCGGTATTTCCATTATAAGGTAAAGCGAGGAAAACCGAAGTCCCTTTTCCCTCCTCGGAGGTCAACCAAAGCCGGCCGCCCAGAAGGCTTGCAATTTCTTTCGAAAGCGTAAGGCCCAGACCCAGCCCTCCATATTTTCTGTTACCGGATTCATCGCCCTGCCTGAATTTTTGAAATACCAGATCAAGTTTATCTTTCGGGATACCGGAACCGCTGTCTTTGACGAAAAAGATAATTTCTATATCCGGCAATACGTGGTAGCCCAGTGTGATATGTCCGAAAGTGGTGAATTTAAATGCATTATCGAGGAGGTTTATCAGGATCTGATTCACCCTGACAAGGTCCGATTCAAGCTGTATATCAGTTGAACCACCAGGAAAGAACACGGTAAAATCCACTCCCGAGGAACATAGTGTTTCATGTTTTCTGAGATATTCACGGTGCAGGTCAAGCAACAGTGCATTCACATTGAATGCCGAACGATCAACATCAAACTGACCGGCTTCAATCTTTGAAATATCAACAATGTTAACCATGATCTTCATGAACTGTTCCACTCCGCCAAGGATATAATGCATATATTCATCCCGCTCAGAATCGGTGAGGGCTGTTGATTTCAGCAGTTCATAAAAGCCGAAGATCGCATTTGCCGGGGTTCTTACCTCGTGACTGAGGTTTTGAAGGAAATGCGTTTTCAGCTGGTCCGACTCCATTGCTTTGAGCAGGGCTGTTTTTAAATGTGTAATATCCTGGGTTTGAATGAGAAAGTACAGAGGTTCCCCGGCATGATCCCGAATTATCGCTGTATTATGTAGGGCAAAAATAACCTGCCCGTCCTTACGTATATAACGTTTCTCCATGATATTCCGGGCGGTTTCTCCTGACCTTAGCCGGGCCAGCATTTGATCACTGGCTTCGATATCGTCGCGATGAGTAACGGTAACCTTTCCAGAGAGTAGTTCTTCCTCGGAATAATATAACATTTCGCAGTAGGCTTTGTTAACCTGGAAAAACCTGCCGTTCATGTCAAGAAGGATTATCCCAACAGTGGAGTTTTCATATATACTCTCCAGATGTTTCTTTTGCAGTTCAATTTCCATCTCAGCATCCCTGAGCGGGTGCATATCATAGATGCTTACAATGATATATTTTTTCCCCTGCAAAACTGTTTCATAGCAGGATCGCATCATATGCAAATCTTTTCCTTTATTCCTGATTACATCTTCGCAGGGGTATAATTTTCCCGGATGATTTTTTTCTGAAATACAATCAGTGTTAATATCACAAACTGCAGACTTGCATTTTGACCCTATAAGGTCTTTGCCCGGAGTCCCGAATAAATCCTTTGCAAACTGATTCCCATCAAGAATAGTATTTGTTTCAGGATCAACTATCAGCAAAGCATTATGCATACCTTATAACAGAGAATTACCTGTAAAGATAGAGAAAAAATCATTGTTTTATAAGAAATTTCAGGCAACTGTTTACATTTCCTGTGTTTATAAAATAAAGAAAAGCTTATGAAGCAGGAATACTTCCTTTTCCGACAGTCTGAGCATGGAATCGGACGCTATGCCTTATTGCGAAAACTAAGGTTTATCCTAAATCAAAAACTATGAAAAAAGGAATGTTTTTTGCACTGATCACCCTGGTGTTTGTTATGGGTTCCTGCAGTAAGAAAGACCAGAAAGGCACAACTTCACAAACAAGTCAGACGACCTTATTGCCCACAAAGGCAAGTACTTATGTTGAAATCAATTATCCTGATGCAACCATAGACTATGTCTTAGTCCTGGCAAATTCAAGCGCTAAATTTGTTGTGGCCCTTAATACCACTGAAGAACTCGCATTTACAAGTGAAGGCAGCTTTCTTGGCGATGGCCGTAATTACCATCATGGGAACCAACCCGGTGATAGTATCCCCGGTGACTCGATCCATGGAGATACAACTCATTGCTGGCATCATCATGGACATCATGGCGGCGGACCTCACGGCGGACATGGTATCCCGGCTGATTCATTGTCTTCATTGATTAAAGATTATATCGCGGCTAACTTTGCCGGGTATACCATTCTGCATGCCGACTATGATTCACTTTGCGTGGATGGCCTGGTTAAGGAAGTCATGATCGGTAACAATGATTCCGTACCACCGATCAAGCTTATCTTCAGCGCCACAGATACTTATCTGTTCCAGGCATCGAGGGTACTGTATTCGGATGTGCCCCAGGCGGTTAAAGATTATATAACGGCGAATTATTCATCCTATGAAGTCTGCAATGCAGCGGAGAAGTATATCCTGGCCGATAACAGCCTGCAGTATATGGTTTACCTGAGGCTCGACAGAAGCCACCTGAGGTTACGGATGCTGGCCGATGGAACTCTGATTTGCTCTCAGTAATACTCAATCATGATCATCAGCAAAACCCTCCGATAATTAATTTCGGAGGGTTTTTTTATTGTGCGCCCGGCATGGGCGATAACTATAGGGTGGAAGACCCGAACACACTTGGCAGTAGGAAGTGTTAGCTAAAGGCAAGGGTGTCCTTCGCGAGGAGGAATCTGAAGGAAGCCGGCGGCAAAATCCCGGCCT
>CAISRB010000019.1 GCA_903887775.1 uncultured Bacteroidales bacterium | reverse complement strand
CATTTACCCTTCTCAATATCCCTAACTACCTGTTTTTTAACATCTTCACTGAATATTCGATTCTGTCGCTTTATCTTTTTCGCTGTTTTCATAGGTTGACTTTTTAACCAAATTTTGGTCAACCTATTTCAGTCATTGACATATTTACGAAGTACGAATTACGATTTACGATTGATTCATTTATTCCTTAGATAGATCTGGATTTCGTCGATCTTTTTGAGGATTTCGCGGGTGTCGGATTTGATATCGGTACGGAGGTTTTCGAGATCCCGGCTATTGTCGGCCTTGTGGAAGATGAGATCCTGTTTGAAGTTGGTGAGTTCGACATTTATTTCAGCCAGACGGATTTCCATATGAACCCAGACGGAAATAATGGCCACAAGAAAGGTTAGCAGACTGATGGCCTGGGGAAGTGGGAGACCGAATATTTTCCATTCTTTCATCATACGAACCGTTATGCGCCATAAAAGGCGACTTCGACCATTTCAACATAAGCTACCCAGCGAATCATGGTTTCGGCTGCACCGGTGACTGTGATTTTAAGAGCGCCATTGGAGGTGTCGGCTGAAACATTGGCATCCCAGGCTGAAACGCTTTCGGCAATCACGGTTTTTGTTACTGAACCGATGAGAGCAGTGGAGGCTGAGGTAGCATCCTTTTTGATGAGGCCTTTGAATTCATAGGCAGCTCCTTCTGTATTATCGTCTGAAGCTGCTACAACCATGATGCGGAAGGCATTCATCTTGTTATTCATCAGGATGATGTTATCTTCTTCGCCAACCACAAGCTCCAAAGGCCCATCATCTTCGGTAGCAGCCCGGGCAATGATATTTGTATACTGGGCTTCGCCAATTTCGCCAGGATTGCTGAATCCGCAGGAAGCCTTGGCATGCTGATAGATGTTATAGGTTTTCGCATTGCAGCCTTCGGCATGGGAATAATCGGCGGCACATTCGTTTAAGGTGCCTTCGGCATGACCACCGACACCAGAAACAATATTTCCATCTCCTTCGGCAAAGGCCATTTCGGCGGAAATCACATGGCTGGAACCATAGGCCGTGGACTTATTGCCACTTACCTCATGCTGATCACCAAAGGCCGAGCTGTGATCACCGGTGATTTCATTATGCTCGCCTGAGACCAGGCAGAACTGTCCGCTGACTTCATTGTGAGAACCTGCCGCAGCCATAGAATTTGCACCGGACACCTGGTTATGCTGTCCGCCGGCAATGAATGAACCGGCCCCACTTGCTACACGGGCAACGGATTCCCTGACAAACTGGAAATCGGTCGCATTGGCACCGCGCGCATTCCCTGCAAGGGCCCCGGCTGATAAGGTTCCCTGAACTGCTTTAGAACATGTGGAAAGATCCTGATCACCGGTATTGTTCCCGGAAACCGCCGCTAAGGCTGTTGCATTGGCGTGGGTATGATCACTGGCATTGGAATGCTTCTTTGTGACGGCATCATCATAATCGGCCTGGAGGCCCAGGATGGCCTTAACGGCCGGACCGGTACTTGCCAGGAAATTGAGGATACCGAGGCTGTCGAGCCAGGCCCGGATTATCCCGGAACGCGGACGGGCCGGGGCTGAAAGTTGCTGAGAAAAGTCCCGGTAGTTGGTGGTTCCGCGGTTTTGCTGACCCATGAGGAAGTATTTTGAAAGGCCCATGATTGAATGATTTAGGATTGATTTAAGATGCGGGATTTGGGATACGGGATGCAGGATGTTTGATTGATCATTGATAATGGATTATTAAGTCATCATGACGTAGAGTTTATCGAGAGAACCGGTTTTGGCTTCGCCTACCTCCATGGAAAAATGGACCCAGGTTGTGAGGAGGTCGGCGACGTTGAGGGTCATTGAGGCGAAATCCTTGTCGAGGGTGATGGTGATTGGTGCGTCATCCTCGTTTACACAGGTATCGAAATTGGATCCATCGAGACTCTGGAGCATGGTGAGGAGGATATCAGCATCCAGTCCGGAGTAAATAAACTGAATGGTGAGTTTGGTTGCTCCGTTAGGAATCTGAATGTATGGGGTTAATGCATTTCCACCTGAGACAGGCAAGGAGCATTGAATCATTCTGCGGGCGATTGACATAGGGAAGATGTTTATGATTTAGGATACATGATTTGATGCAGGATGCAGGATACAAGATCTAGGATTTGAGTTTTCATTTATGATGTGATTCGGAAGCCGGAGACTCTTTTGGAAGCGGGGGCTATGTACAATGGATAATTCTGGGAGATTACATATTCCTGCAGGAGGGTTTGTTTGGAACGGGCAATGGAAAGAACTTCCTGCATGGTGTCGCGGCGGTGATCCCTTGGGAGCAATACTGCGGTGGAGATTTCAACCAGGGCCGGTGATAATGACGGGTCGGCGCCGGGGGTGTACTGGGCTGTTTCGAGGAGCTGCTGGTTGAGCATGGCATACTTGACGAAGAATGCGAGGCAGGGCTTTATATACGATGTAATCAGGTTTGAGTAATCGCCGGGGTTTGTAACGACATCGTTGTACAAAGCAGAGGTCAATACAGGCTTTACATATTTAAGCTCGGCGGTTTGGATGACCTCGGATTTGATCATCGTGGGGTCGAGCTCGGTTACATAGGCGAGGGCGATTACTTCGGTGGAGGAGATCAATGACATAAGTTCGTGAGGAATTACGTGAGGAAAACCGTGAAGAAGGACGCAAGGAAGGTCGCGATAATCATTTGATTCAGATGTTTAGGGTATCGGAAGATGGGTAGATGTTTTTCAATTGAAGGACCAGGAGTTTTTGGACGGGGTCGGTTTTGTCGTAGTCGAGGCCGGTGTCGCGGCGGATTTCCCAGACGTATTTCATGGGGTTGATTCGGGAGATGGGGGGAGTGTTGATGAATTCGAAGTCTTTGAACTCCAGGTTACATTCAGAGAGTGAGGTTTCGAGGGATTGGATGAAGACTTCCTGGATAGGGTGGATGACGGTGGAAATGGCGATATCGTACTCATTGAGAATGCGGCCGGAGTCGAAGCCGGCTTTTTCGTCGGAGTAGGGAGTAAGGGTACGGAACCAGTTGTGAATGGTGATGAGGGAGATTTCGGACTGCTTGTGAAGACTTGTCCAGTTGTCCTCCTTGTCACGGTTGAAGGAGATGAACTTGGCTTCCTGGGAACTGATGCCGGGCCCAAGATCGGAAAGGTACTGAATGATGATTTCGTTGGCCTTGGAACTGAGAGCGCCTTTGTATTGCTGAAACATAGCATCCAGTTCGTCGGCCGCTTCATCGGAGTTGACTCCCGGGATCACCAGAAGGCCAGGAGTGGCGAAGGAAGATTCCAAACGGGTCTGATTCCAGATATTGGTGAGGCCCGAGATGATGACATTGCGGATCCCGGCGAAATAGGACGGAATACCATAGTAAAAGAATTCAGGTTCGTAATCTTTGATCTGTACGATGGAATGTAACAATCCGTCGGGACCCTTTGAAAATTCAGGGAAGAGCGCCAGGGTTTGCAGATCCTTGTCATCCTTGCTCTTGAACAAATCCCAGCAGGGATGGATAAGGACCTGCTTGCCATCGACATGCAAGCGGACCCGGGAAGCATCCTGATGGTAGACAAAGACAAAAGACCTTTTGGAATTAGAAACCAGCTCATAATAACAGTTTCCGAAAGTAAGGTAATCGAAACAGAGCTTCTTTAAGGTATACAAAAAAGGTTCCCGGATATTATTGGAAAGGTTGATAAACCGTGAAGTTGCAGGATCGGAAGACTGTATGCCCTGGCCAATGATGTAATTGGTTTTCGAATTCAGGATGGCCCGGTGAACAGGAACCTCCCGGGCCAGCTTGATTAACTGGCGAGGGAGGGCATTGTCATCCCCAAATGGAATGTAATCCTGATAATTGGTCCGCGAAGCGATATAATCCGTATCAAACAAATCAAGGACAGGAGCATAGGAGAACTCGTAGAGACGGGGGGAAGGTGACATTGGAATTACGATTTACGTTCGGCGCAGCCGTAATGAGCACTATTAAAAATTAACAATATTGCGAATAACCCCGATTTACGATTTCATTTACGATGTACGATTTATGATTTAGTCGCCGAAGCCGGCCAGCATCAGCAATTCGGAATGGAGATATGCAGTCTGGGCTTTGTACTGGACCCGGTAACGGCGCATCTGCAGATCGGGATTATACCAGGATTCGATATCCTGAGGATCCATCAGTCCGTCGGTGGCAAAGATGAGGTTCTGCTGGGTAGTAAATAAAGCACGATGAGGCTGAATCCCATTCTGGTATGTTGCAATCCAGGTATCCCAGTCTGGACGGATGAGAACCGGATAGCCTTCATACGAAGGAACATTCACCCCATTCAGCATCATGGTGAGCGGAAGATCACCGGTCTTGTTTTTGATCGTATGAACCAGGTTCCTCCACATGGAACGAGTGACCATGAACACCAGAGGGAATTCAAACATTTCGGGACGGGCCGTATCGATCATTTCTTCTAGGGTTGCATCGGCCTCGCCTGAAGCCAGAGCGCCTGCCTTAACTGCAGCAACAGTTCCGGAAGCTGCAAAAGAACCCCCGCTGTTTGCCACAGCAGTAAATGTGAAAGACTGGCCTTTGTAACGGCTGACCACCTTGATTTGGGCGCCGGAAGGATTGGTCACAATGACGCCGTTGATCCCGGCACGAGCTTCAATAGTGGCTTTGTGAGTGGTAAGCCAGGCAGCCACAGTAGCCGAAGCGCTGGAAGCATAAGCCTGGGTATATTCCACTCCATTGATCGTAACGGTAATCAGGGTATCCGTTGCACCATAGGTATAGGTGAGGATTTTCTCAGCTTTCACCGCAGAGGTCGCCGAATCAACGACCACATGCTGGGCAGAAGGAATGGTACCGGCATAGAGATTGACCAGAAAATGCGAAAGGAAACCGGTATAGCCCGAGAAATTGGTATCGACCGTACCGGTGGGGATTCCAGAAGACAAGGTTTCCTGGACCGGATTGCCGAAAAACATCTGGCGGATCAGGTCCTGCTGACCGGCCTGGGCAATGATCGGCAACATGATCTTGTTCCAGATATCGGGCTCCTTCATCCGCTCGATATCGTCCTCCTTATAGCCGGTGGCCAGCAACTGTTCCACGATGGATCCCCAGAAAGCCCGGGCATTCTGCTCGAACTCCATGGCCATGGGAGCCACGGTGATGGACTGGGTAGAGAGAGCAAAGGTGCCGGTAGGAGTGAAACCAGGAGCAGCTTTGGGTTTAGTAATAAACGAAGGACGGGAGATCTTGTTCAGAAGCTCGGTACCCTTGACGTCGGTGCGGACCGTGATGGCGCCCCGGATATCTTCGCCCATGAAGAAGGGGCTGACGAAAAACTCACGGATGGATTGCTTGGTGAAAGCGGGGCTGATGGCGTGGGAGAAGATGTTTGACATGGCGGATGAGGATTGAAGAAATGAATATCGAATATTGAATAACGAATGTTGAATGTCGAATGAAAGATGAGGCAGGATGCGGGATGCATGATGGGGTGTTACTTTTTGAGTTTGTCTTTGAGGTGGATGGGCATTTCCTTTAAAAGCTGTTTACCGAAGGTTTCTTCGGTGGGGCCGACTTTGAGCTGGGGATCGGCGCCTTCGACGGTGGTGGGCCGGGCTTTGAGCTGGTCCTGAAGGGTGGTGATCTGATCCTGGAGAGCGGAAAGCTGTTTCTGGTGATCGGCTTCCAGGGTTGAAATTTGTTTCTGATAGTCTGCTTCGAGTTGTTCGACGGTCTGGTTATAGTCCTTCAGAGCATCGGCATTGGCTCCATCAGGAGCTGGGTTCAGGAGGTTTTTAAGCCTTTGGAAAAGTTCCTTTTTCATGGTGTTGTTGTTTGAAAAGTATTTAAGCATGAATTCAATGATGGTGTCGGGTTTTTTGGCAATGAGCCAGGCAATGGCCGGGTTATCATCGAGGAAGCGGGTGGCCTGATAAGAGAAGGAATCCACTGCAAAGAGAGAATTCGTGGCTGCAGGATCATCCACCAAATCGGTGGCCAGAAGATCCTCGATGCGAGTGGCAGGGTATTCCTCATCGATGATCACCGATTCGCCCGGTATAAAGGCAATCGAAGCCCCGAACATATCCGGGTTGTTTTTGGCCATCTTCAGGATATACGCATGGAGGTTCCCGGAAGGAGATTCCTTACAGACCTCATCGAGATGCAGATCACCATACACTTTATCCCCCTCGATCTTAAAATTCTTAAAGCGGCCGATGTAAGTGCCAAACGAAGAGTTGCACATATTGGGGTGACCAAAGCGGGCCTTGATCCCATTCTCCTTTTCGTTACCGAGTTTTTCAATCTGGGCCAGGGTAATGGCGTCGATCTGCTCGAAGTAGGATTTGACCTTACCCACCTGGGCGACAATGACCTTGTTGAGAGTGCCTGTAGCTTCGTCGACACTGGAAACAGAAAAGGCGATGGGAGGAGTGGAAAAGGACTTCATACCGTCGATAAAAATTGATAGCCACAAACATACAAATGACTTAAAGTAATTGTTTAGTACATGTTGGCAAAAAGTTGCATGATAGCTTGTTATAATACAGATTCATTCATATTTTTGTAAAAAATGGCTATATGAATCCGGAAACCGAAAAGGTGATCGTTGACCTGAGAGAACGTTGCGGAATCGAAGTGGAACAACTCGTGGTAAAAGGATTACTCCCTGTAAGCCAGGCTAAAAAATGGCTGGTGAAGGAACTCTATTTTACCTATGCCCGCGAGGGAAAAACCCTGGAAAAAGGAGGAATGACTTATACACAAATCAAGAATGAGCTGAGCGATTGTTACGGAGTCTCGGTAAGCACGATTGAGAAACTGGTTTACAGGAAATCATGAGCTTTCGACAAATAGCGAAAATTGCATATAATATTCTGAAATATATAGAAATACGACAGCATGGAATCGAAAACAAACACCCGGCATAAATTCAAGCCCGGTGAAGGGGGAAGACCCAAGGGATCACCTAATAAAATCACCTCAGAACAAAAAGAGCGCATAGAATGGGTCCTTGAATTGCTGGATGAGACCCTTGAAGACAGCATCAGGAAGCTGAAACCGAAAGACCAGGTTGATCTGTGGATGAATCTGCAGGAATATATCCGCCCCAAGCTCCAGCGGATGAACGTTGACCTGGGACCGGCTCAGGATAAACTCACCAAGATCACCTTTGAAGTAATCCAGAGCAGCATGCTTGCCGACGGAACAGTTAAATCCTTACCCCTTGGAAAAGACCATCAAGGTATCGACCGTATTCAGGAAAAACTATGAAGCCGGGACCAAGATCGTCGTGAACCAGGGCGGAAGCCGGTCGGGAAAGACCTTTTCGATCCTGCAGCTGCTCATCCTGGTGAAGGCCTTTGAAGGAACCGACATGGTATTTTCGATCGTGCGCCGGAGCATGCCGGCCCTGAAAGCATCAGCCATGCGGGACTTCTTCGAGATCCTCAGGATGGCCGATTTGTATGATGAACGAAGCCACAACAAAACTGAGAACACCTACCAGCTGAACGGAAACCTGTTCGAGTTCATGAGCCTGGATCAGCCCCAGAAGAAACGAGGCGCCAAACGAGCCTACCTGTTCATCAACGAAGCCAATGAACTGAGCCTGGAAGATTGGGTCCAGCTTTCACTTCGTACCGAGAAGCAAATCTTCCTTGACTTCAACCCCTCCATGGACGAACACTGGATCTATGACATCGTCATCCCCCGGAAAGACTGTACCTTCATCCATTCAACCTACCTGGACAATATCCAGTTTTTACCTCCGGAACAGGTGAAGGAAATCGAGAACCTGAAACAAGTTGATGAAAATTACTGGAGGATCTATGGCCTAGGCGAGATCGGCCAGATCACCGGCCTGATCTTCACTAATTGGAGGACCATTGATGCCTGGCCTGAATCCTGCAAATGGATCAGCTACGGGATGGATTTTGGATTCTCCAATGATCCGACTACCCTGATCAAGGTGGGATTAAGCGCAGGCGAGCTCTATATTGATGAGCTGATTTACTCCCGGGGCCTTACCAATACGGACATCTGCAAATGGATGAACCAGCTCGGCATCACCAAGGCCGATGAGATCATTGCCGATAACCAGCCCAAGTGCATTTACGAGATCCGACAGGAAGGATTTAACATCAAACCGACGTTCAAAGGTCCGGATTCGATCCTGGCAGGGATTGACATCCTGAAACGTTATCCCATGCGGATCACCAAACGATCGGTCAACCTAATCAGGGAGCTCAAAAACTACAAATGGAAGGAAGATGCCTCCGGAAAACCCCTGAATGTTCCGGTGGACCGGTTCAACCATGCCATAGATGGAATCAGGTACGCCTGCATGGGGAGATTGTTTATGGGGAACCGGCTGATCAAGACGTCAAGGCACCTGAGGTGATCCGTGATCCGGAAATCGGAATCAGGATTTAAACAGGATTTTCATCAGGTTAGAATAGAATACATCATTAAATCAAAATCGTAGGCAACAATCAGCGGAGAAATTTTTCGCTTGCAAGGCTGCTGGTCATTTTTTTACCATTAAAAGAATCAATGCTTCAAAAAAATGACAGCACCCAACGGGCACCGGCCTTGCGAGTAGAAAAATTTTGAAGGTAGATTTGACGGAGATTATGATTTAATTCCCTTGGGGGTTGCGCACCCGCCACGTTATGAAGCCCGAGGGACGAGGGCGAATAAGGTGGCAAGGGTGGTTGGCTAAACTTCAATTGTAGCAAGTCCAGGTTGCGTTTTTTCAACGCTGCCTGGCAGTGGACTTGGCTGGCGTACCTGCTCAATCGAAGCTGATGAGGCGATGCATTCACCGATGCTGGCAAACGGCAAAGGGATAGGCAAATAACGCTTTAAAGTACCGATTATGGAGGGTGAGCGGAAGGCACGAAGCTCTTGCATTCGACGTCAGGAGAGTGCAGGGCGAGTGCCGATAGCGAAGGCCCGGAATAATTCGGTAGCTTTAATGGGTTATGATCAAGGTGAGAATGCGTTGCCGGTACTCGTGGTACTGATGACCGGGCATTTCGGATGATGCTGGGCCAGGATTCCGGGCCATGGTGGGCCAATGGGAGGCGCACTAATGGCATTGCGAAGGATGAGCATATGCCAAGGGTGCGCAGGTAAATTTGCGAACTGAGAAAAGTAAACAAACCAACCGGCGTTGTTTTCAACGCGTGTTGGTGCGGGAGTTGGATGGGATTCCTGCCGGAAATACGGAGGATGATTGCTACGAAGGGCTCTCGTCCGGCCCGTCGAAGCTGGAGGCAGGGCATTTGCCGGTTTTTATATCCGGGGGGATGTTAAATTTGGTGCGTTAAGCAATACCGTTAATTACCGAATAATGAAGCAGGGACTGAGATGGTTGCACGGCAGCCTTTTCTTGCTGCGGTGCAAGCTCGAAAGGCCCTGCGATGAGGGAGTGGAGGGCTTTCATGGGAGCGGAGTGGAGCGTCCGGCGCGAAGCGTCGGGTGTGAAACGGAGCGGACATTGAAGCCCGGAAACGACCGGCTGGTGTTGGCAGGTATTGCTTAATGCACCTTTATCGAGGCAAAAATGCGCTGCCGATATTCTTGTGCTTCGAACTCAATTTTACTCGTATTGCCTGCCGGATAAGCACCCTCTCAATCTTCTCGTTAAGCTAACGTTTTATTTAACATAATGTGATTATATGTAAAAGGGGATCAGACCTGGAGAGAATTTGCCGCCGGGATTATGATGTTTACCTGAACAATGGATTTTATCAGGAGCAACGCCCCTTTTCGCATATAATATCATGTTATGTTAAGTAAAAACGGACTCGTGGTACTGAGGGAAGGGAAATGCTTGTTACTTGGGCGGGCTGGGCAACTGGACGCGTTGGATTTAACCGTTTAACTTGCGAGAAGTGCTTCATTGACATCTTTGCCGGAACAGATCTTGCAAATAGACGATT
This sequence comes from uncultured Bacteroidales bacterium, assembly GCA_903887775.1. Classification (GTDB taxonomy): domain Bacteria; phylum Bacteroidota; class Bacteroidia; order Bacteroidales; family FEN-979; genus CAIRDP01. Next base: position 178,903 of record CAISRB010000019.1, on the reverse strand, counting down.
TATACACCGGGTGCGAGGAACGAAGCACCGGGTGTATACCTAATTGAAGGAACCGGAGCAACGGCTAAGCCTGAACGAATGAGCGGTGAAGCCGTGAGGAGCTTGCGACGAAACGGAGCGGAACCGCCGAATGAGTGAATGGATTAGCGGTTGCGGAGGGAGGTTGTTGATTATACTTTGAAGTACTTTTGTATTAACGCCTTTAATTTCTCCTTATCAATGGGTTTTGAAATATAATCATTACATCCTGCCGAAATTGCCTTTTCCCTGTCATCTGTAAGTGCATCGGCTGTTTGGGCAATAATGATGACATTCATATTAAATTGACGTATTCGACGTGTAGTTTCTAATCCACTCATGTCAGCCATCCTGATATCCATCAGAACCAGATCCAGGTTGGGATGATTACGGCAAACCTCAATAGTTTCATTTCCTGTTGTTGCATGTAAAAGTTTATGGCTATTCTTGTTGAGTATGCTAGTGATGAGGAAATCTGATGTCTCATCGTCTTCGGCAATAAGTATTTTCAGGTTTTTAATTTGACCTGATTCCTCTTCTATCGGATGAATATTCTGATTATTGTTTTCAACTTGTTTTTCAGTGATGTATGGGATGGTAAAATAAAATTCTGAACCTTGGCCCTCTTCACTTTCAACCCATATTTTTCCGCCCAGCATTTCCACAAAGGCTTTCGAAATTGATAATCCCAAACCTGTGCCTTCATTCGTTTTGGAACTTATCTTACCTCCTTGCCTGAACCGCTCAAAAATGATATCCTTATTAGCCTCGCTAATGCCAATTCCGGTATCTTTCACATAAAATTCAAGGAACACATCTCTTTTTATATATCCAAACTCTATAGAGCCTGAATTAGTAAATTTAATGGCATTGTTAACGAGATTAGTGAGAATGGCATATAATTTTTCGTTATCTGTTTTGATTATGGATTGTGCAGATGGCAATGGGCTTTTACAGGAAAAATGAATCCCTTTCTGGTTTGTCTGGTGTTTGAAGAAATTATAAGTGTCCTGGATTTTCTCATTGACATTCACCTCTGACAGTGAATTTTCCATTTGTCCGGCTTCTATTTTAGATATATCAACGATATCATTGATGATACTCAGCAAACGGTTGCCACTTCTCTGAATGACACTGATATACTTTTTTTGCTCCTCATCCGATAATTTTGGTTCTTTAAGCAATTCAGCAAATCCAAGAACGCCGTTCATGGGTGTCCTTATTTCATGGCTCATATTGGCAAGGAAGGCCGATTTGAGACGGTCGCTTTCTTCAGCGTGTTCTTTGGCAATGATTAACTCATCTTCAGCTAACTTTCTCTTTGTGATGTCGATAAAGGCTTCGAGCATTGCTTTTTGTCCGTGAAAAATTATTCCGGTGTGGTATATCTCGAAGGTTTTCCCATCCAACACGCCATTGGTTTCATTTGTTTTGGTTTCGCCAACATTTATTCCGGAATGCAGCGGGCAGTCGGAACACTGTTTTTTATCATCACGGTACAAATCCCAGCATTTCTTACCCAGTGAATCATCCCCAAAATGCTGTTTAATTTTTTCACTCAAATAAAGAATATTCCCAAATTCATCAACGATATCCATTCCAAATGGAATGGTTTGCAATAGTGATTGGTTGAATTCATTGCTTATACGAAGTGCTTCCTCACCTTTTTTACGCTCGGCGATATCCAATACGATATCAGCAACTTCAGAAATCGACTGGACATCGGTTTGATCGTAATTGCTTTCTTTGTTTCCGACGCCAAGGATGGCCACAATTTTTTCATTTCTGAGTATAGGGACTACCAGTTCGCGAATGACCGGTGCATGACCCACAGGCAATCCTTTCCGATGTGGCAGTGAAAGATAGTCGTTGTGGATCACTGGCGAACGTGCAGCAATGCAATCCACCCAGACACCCGCCTGATCAATGGGGTAATGCTGGTCTTTCCCGTCTGCACTGCACATTTTCTGCAACGTATTCGTTGACCATGTTTGCAGCGAAAGCGTAACCTGGTCTTCTTCAACAAAATGAAAGAATGAAATTTTACTTTGCGAAAGGATTTCAACCGCATCAAGTGTTTTTTGAAGCAATTCATCCAAAGAGCAATGATAAGACAGTTCTAAAATTGAGTTGCGTGTTTTGATGATGCTGTCCAGGCGTTTTCTTTCCGTAATATCAACAACAGATAAAAGGCATTGTTTCCCGTTTTCAGTGGGGATGCCGGTAAGAAGAACAACCATTTGTGTGCCATCACCTGTTAACAGGGTCACTTCGCAGGTTTCTTTAGCGTTGCTTGTAAAAACCTGTTTCAGAAAGAGACCGAAGCGTTGTTTTGTGTCGCTGGAAACGAAAAGTCCAAACACCTTGTCTATGAACAGCGAGCGTTCTTTGCCAAGCATTTTGGCTCCTTCCAGGTTGAGTTCAACAATTCTACCGTCTTTTGAAAGGGAAAAATAACTGGTTGGCGAAAAGTCGTACAATTCGGTAAATTTCTCGGCTGTTAAGAGTGCAGCGGATCGGGCCAGGTTAAGTTCCTTGTTCTGTAATTCCAGTTCTATCTGGTGCACCTCCAACTCATGAATGAGTTTGAGTGTGTCATTTTCAGAAAGTGGTGAATCTGATTTTGAGATTTTTGTTATCAGCAACTCCTCTGCCTTTTGGCGGAGGTCTGAGAATTCAGATTTGTAACTTCTTTTCATTGTACCTCCTTGCTTTTCCCAAGTAATTCTTCCACCAGTTTGCGGTCGGTGATATCGCGGATCTGGCACTGGATCACCCTGATCTCATTTACTGAATAGATATTGCTGATGAACTCCACATTGATCTTTCGGCCATCGGCGGTTTCAAGTGGCAGATCTTCATACCTGACAAATTCCTTCTGCTGCAATTCCAGGAATTTATCTTTATTCGCGACGATATCTTTTAAAAACCCGATCTCCCAGATCGCTTTTTCAATAAATTGTTCTTTTGAGTATCCGAGCAATTCAATCAAAAACGGATTCACATCGGTAATCTTTCCTGTTCCGGCATCAAGGATAAGTAAACCGTCTTTGCTTGTTTCAAAAAGACGGCGATAGTGGGTTTCTGAAATGACCAAAGCCTCTTCCGCCATCTTGCGCCCGGTAATGTCTTCGATCATGCAGAGATGCCGGGGTTGTGCATTGTCTTCAACTTTCAACGGGGCAATCGTCATGTTGATCCAGGCAGTAGTCCCATCAGGATGAATATAGCGTTTGTTCATCTGGAATCTGTCTATTTTCCCGGCATTCAACAGCACCATATTATCAAGATCTTCCTGAACATCATCCGGATGCGTGATGCTCATCCAGTCGATTTGTGCCATTTCTTCCATTGTTCTGCCCGCTATTTTGGCAAACACAGGATTGACTTCGTAGATGTGCCCCGTCAGTGAATCAATCATTGCAATACCCAAAGGTGCTTCTACGAATAGTTTTTTGAACCGTTCCTCACTTTTCTGCAGTGCCTCATTTGCTTCTTTGCGTTCAAATTCCAACTTCTTGGCTATGGTTATCTCGTTGAAGGTAATAACCAGTCCGTCGATGCGGTCATCGAGTGTACGGTAAGGCATGATCCTCACCGTAAACCACCTGCCATCGTGCGTGGTGATTGCCGTTTCAACAGGGATCAGGGTCTGGAGCACCTGTAAAGCCTGTTGATCAATTTCAGGGTAAAGCAAGCTGGAAGCCAGTTCGGTAAAAGGCCTGCCGATATCGGTTTTACGCAGTTTGATGATTTCTGTTATCGAGTCGGTAAACCTGCGCACGTTCAACTCGCGGTCGAGGAACAGGGTAGCGATCTCGGTGCTGTTGAGCAGGTTCTTCATATCGTTATTTGCAAGAACGAAATCACCGATCTTGCTCTGCAGTTCTACATTCACCGTTTGCAGCTCTTCGTTCAGACTCTGCATCTCTTCCTTCGAAGTGGTGAGTTCCTCGTTGGTTGACTGCAACTCTTCATTGGTTGATTGCAGTTCCTCGTTGGTCGATTTCAGCGCTTCCTGCGATGTCTGCATCTCTTCTCGGGTGCTTTGCAAATCTTCAGAACTCCGCTGTAGTTTCATTTCCAGGTCCTTTACCCGGCCGGTCGACTTTCTTTTTCCGGTTGATAGGTTCGCCACATCAGGATCAACCCCCGGCACATCGGTAAAAACTATAATGCTATTGCCTCTCATAGAATCGGGACTCTCGATGCGCTGAACGGTAATATCCACGTACTGGGTCCCCCCATCGAAACCCACTTTGATATTGCGTACAATTACCTGGTCAAAGCTTTGCATCGCCTTGCGGAAGACGTTGGCCAGGACTTCGCGCAATCCTTCGCGCGCCATGGCATAAATGTTCACGTTCATTTTGCCGGCCGACGGTTCGAGATATTTTCCGATCCGGCCGGTAATAAAGAGGATGTCGCCTTTGTCGTTTACCAGTACGCTGGCAGGGGCAAAGCGCTGGAGTATGATCTGTTCGGTAAGAGTCTGTAAATTCTCCGTAACTTTTGCAGGTGGTATCTCCTTTGGCGCCACTTTTTTGGTGCGGGCAAAGGAACTCGGGAAATCAATGAGTTCGTGTAAGGCAGGGGTTACTGTGCGTTTGAAGAATTTCAACCGGGTATCCACCTCATCAAATCCTTCAGAATGGTTTCCAAGGGTTTCGGCCGTACCGAGCAACATGATCCCACCCTGGTTCAGGCTATAATTAAACAGTGTGATCACTTTCTTCTGCAACGCGGGTTCCAGGTATATCAGCAGATTACGGCAAGTGAGTATATCGAGCTTTGTAAATGGCGGGTCTTTGATCACATTTTGGTGAGCAAACACCAGCATTTCACGTATGGCGGTGATCACGCTGTAGCCTTCTCCTTCCACTTTAAAGAAGCGGCTTAACCGTTCGGGCGAAACATCGACAGCGATGTTTCGCGAAAAATATCCCTTGCGGGCGATCTCAATGGCTTCATGGTCAATATCGGTGGCAAAGATCTGTATGGTGAGGTTTCTGTGCTTTCGCATTTTTTCAAGCGCTTCCTGGAAGACAATGGCCAGTGAATAGGCCTCTTCGCCGGTTGAGCAAGCCGTTACCCAGGCACGCAGGATGTGTCCGTCGGGCAATTCACTCATCAGGGCAGGAAGTATGGTTTCTTTCAGTTTTGCCCAGACCTCTGCATCGCGGAAGAAGCCGGTAACGCCGATGAGCAACTCTTTGAAGAGGATATCAACTTCTTTGGGATTTTCCTGCAAATAGCGGACATAGAGATGTAGCTTGTCGATTTGGTGAACACCCTTTCGCCGTTCAATTCGGCGAAACAGAGTGTTTTTTTTATATTGTGAAAAATCGTGTCCCGATTGCTCCCGCAGCAGGATGACTATTTTATCGAGGTTGCTCTGGGTTTTAGTATCAATGTCGGGATCGGTAATTAATGCCGGAACATATTTAAGGAAAGCGATCAGCCTGGCGGGTAATTCTTCGGCAGGCGCTATAATATCAGCAATTACGGCTTCTGTAGCGCTGCGGGGCATGCCATCGAATTTGGCTGAGGCTGGATCCTGGACCAGCACAATGCCGTTTTTTTCCTTAATGGCTTTCAGTCCCAGGCTGCCGTCGGAGCCCATGCCCGAAAGGATGATGCCGATGCTTTGTTCCTGCCTGTCGTCGGCCAGTGAACGGAAGAAAATATCAACCGGCAGCCGCAACCCCCTTGTTTCCACCGGGTCGAAGAGGTGCAATGCGCCATTGAGTATCGAGAGGCTCTTGTTGGGAGGGATCACATACACGCAGTTTTGTTTCACTTTAAGCCCGTCGGCAGCCTGGGAAACCTTCATGGATGATATTCGCTGAAGGAGTTCCGGCATGATGCCCTTATGATTTGGGTCGAGGTGCTGGATCACCACGAATGCCATGCCGCTGTCTTTTGGCATATTTGTAAAGAACATTTCCAATGCTTCGAGCCCGCCTGCCGAGGCTCCAATACCCACTATAGGAAATTGGTTATTATCGGATTTAGCCGAGGATTTTTCTTTGACAGGTTCCGGTGATTTAGGTTTATGGGGGGACATAGGAAAGGATTTTGTTGAGTCCGAGATTGGTTTAAAATGTAATTACTTGTAAAGATAGATTACAAATCAAGGAATTACTAATTTTTACCAATCGTGAGTAAGAACTGATGAAACTTAATTCGGTAACTTGATTATAAAAAGTCAAGAACACTTCGTTCAAAAGTGAAAAAGGGCGTGAACCTCCGCTTCCTTCAAGCTAATTGAGGTACCGCCAAGCACCCGAATCCAACTGAAATAGCAAAAGGAACACACCCGTTGGGTGCGTCCGCTAAGGCTATTTCTCTGGATTCTAAAATTTGGCGGTTTTCAATTAGAGAAATAATAGCAACGCAAGATCTTAATTATGTGTAAGAACGATAAATACATTTGCTGAGGTTTTAATCAAATTATTTAAAGAATAAAGCCTCAAGATTGTGATCAGTTTAACAAATATACAGCATTCATTTGTTTTCTGATCTACAAAGCCCAAATACTTAGAATACAATTAGGATTATTCTGTAAAATAGCGCTATGACCATGCATGGAAAATCAGATAGATTGCAGGCAGCAAGCGCAATACCATTCATAAAACTCATCAAATGTGTGGACAATGAGGTATATACCTCCTGCTTTTTCAATTTCCGCTTGATATTTCGCTTGGGCTTGGCTTTGACGGTCGTGGCCCCATTTGATTTCGATCTTTATGGATTTGCCCTGGATTGTGGCGGAAATGTCGGCGGATCCTTTGCTCATGGCTGAGGGGATGTATTTGACTGAGCCGATCTGTTTGCGGTGGCCGAGGATATCGGTATAGGTTTTGCGGGTGTTGATAGTGCGGCCGGTGACAGAGATGCGTTCGGCCTGACCGCCGGTGAGGCGGATGAATTTGATGACTGCGTTGGTGAGTTCGTTTGCTGAATTGGCTTTGATAGGTTTGCAATAAAGAAGATCGGGTGGGATATCGGGGTACTTATTCCTGAGGTATGCCCGGTTCATTTCGTTGAGAATCTGGATGGGGGTTGGCATTTTTTCTAACAATTACAAACGTGAATTTCTTTGTTAAGAGGTTAACGTGTTGATATTTATTTGTTTACATCATCCTAACATTATTACAGACTTTTGGGCGAACCTATTATATTTTTTATTTTTACTTCCTATTCTGTAATCCTTATAGATTCCTATTATTACTTTTATTTTGTAAGAAAATAATATAATATATTAGTATACAGATATATAAGCACTTACAAAAAATCTCACAAAAATTTTCTTCCTGCCCTTGGATTGTAAGATTGTAAGGTTTTAAAATGGAAGTTCATCGGCGGGGTTTTTCAGGTTTTCGATTTTAAGCATGCTTTTCTTTATCAGATATGGCCTTGCTGTTTTGGGCGGTTCATTAACAAATGGATTGAAATAAATCGGGTTGGCTACCGGAGTAAGGTTAAAATCATTCTTAAGAACGGTTCTGATGTAAGGCAGATCAATTTTGGAATCGTTGAAAAAGAACTTGCTCTTAATGGATTTGACGTCGGCGTAGAATTCATCCTGGGCCCAAAGTTCATTCAGGAACAAATCTTCGAACAACATGACCATGGCTTTATACAGGCTGGATTTGGATTCCTTTTTAACGTCGAGTAGCGAACTGTTTGACAATTCGGCCGGGGTGAAGCCAGAGCGGTCCCTGGAGAAGTCGACCGGAGGCAAGGTGGTGAGGTAGTGAAGGAAGGCCGGAATTTCTTTGACCATGTCGGCCTCGATGTTGTGGTTGGTGATGGACGGAATGCTGACTTTACGAATGAAAAACCTGATTTCTTCTTCGTCGATACGGGCGAACTTATCTTCATTATTGGACGTAAGGATGATTTTACCGAAGAATGGCATGCGGTATTGGCTGACGAATTTCTGGTTTACGGAGATAAACTTCTGTGTTGCCATGGATTTGACTTTCTCAACGGTAATGGCTTTTTCAATGAGGGTTTCTTCGACGGCTATGATATTGCTGCTTGCATAGGTTGAATTGAAGCCATTGATGAGATCGTCGGGGGAGATGGTTGCCATGTTGTCGCCAAATATCATGCTGAGCCAGTTTACAAAGGTGGTCTTGCCGGTTTGCCGTTCGCGGCTAACCATGACCAGGATGGGCATCAGGCGATCGGGATGGAGATATAGGATCTGCAGATACCTTAGTCCAAGGTCATATTGTTCGCCGAAAATATGCCGGATCAGAACTTCGGTCCAGTCCCAGCTGCCAAGCGTTGGCTTATGTGTGAAAGAACGATACAGATTATAACAATTATTGACTATGGGGGAATAATTCAGGTTGTCGGGAAGGATAGTAAAATCGTCGAAGCGGGCTATTCTGTCGAGAATTGCCTTGCCGTGATCCTGCTTGATTGCATCAATCTTCCATGGTTTAAGCTCGGTGCGGCTGATCCCGAAGCGGTCGGTCTTTTTAATTTTCTTGAAATAGTCGACTCCGATCCTGATATATGGGACCTCTTCATCAAAATACTTCTGTTGGATCCAGGAAATGGCTGCATTGTACGAATCGTTAAACCTTAGGCGGACGAGGATCTGAAAGGGTGAATAGTAACATCCGTTGAGAAAAGGTGGAGCAGAAGAGCTGAATACATACAAGGAGTTGTGCTTTTTGCCCCATGTGGCTGAATGCTCATTGCCCTGCTTGCCCGGGCGTTTCCAGTACTCGATGTCTTCAGTTTCATCAGTCCGAAGTTTTACCCAGCCTTTATCCTCAAGGAGTTTTTTAGCATAAGCGGAGCAGTTCCAGTTGAAGTAGCTCACGGGGTCGGTGTTGTCGAAATGAAGATCGTGAGGAAGGACGTGAGGAAGATCGTTAGGAAAATCGTGAGGGAGGACGTGAGGAAGGGCGTGGGTGAAGGTTTTGGCGAAGGTTATCAGGTAGTTGCGTTCGTCCTGGGTGATTGTTGGGATGGAATTGATTGATCCGCTGAGGATGGTGTAGTTTGGGGAGGGACAGACCACGGTATAGCCGCCTTCGCCCCGGGTTTCGATCATGGATTCTCCAGTGGGCCAGTTTGCCAATTTGCGGTTGCCTTCATAGATACTGGTCTCGTACCGATAAAGTATATGATATCCGCCCCGGGGTGAACGCTCGATAGGAGGATCATAGCGGGACAGGATACATTTTACTCCTTCATCTGAAATGAAGTGGTTATAGATCGCATCGATATCCTTCTCATGCGCATCGAAATCCATGACCTCCAATCCGCCTGAAACAGAGCCAGAAATGAGGGCCAGTCCCCATGCCTGTAAAAACAGTTGATCACAATCCTCAAAATCGGGCAGGGCCTTCTGATACTTCTCCCATTTCAGTGTTGCCCTTTTGTCGGAACTTACCGGAATTACCGATAATCCCGCGAGCAGATAGTCTTCGGCGATATTTTGCAAGGGGTTAGGCATTAGGGATGAGGGATTAGATTGAAATTAAAATGGAAGGTCATCTTCGGGCGGTTGGAATGAAACCAGGCCGGATGATTCAGGGCTGGCCTGGGCTGCTTTCATTTCGGGTGTCATGAGGTAATCGTTAAGCTGAGACTCTGTTGGTTTTTCGTGGTTCTGGATTTGTTTTTCTTCGATATAGCCGGTGATCCTGATCTTTCCGGAATCGGTGAGGCGGGCCCAGGCTGATAGGCGGAGTTCAACTCCTTTGAACTTTGCTTCGCCGAAGAAATCGGGGGAGGTTTCTTTTTTCTTGTTTTCGGGATACACTTTGATGAGGCTGAAGGTGCCTTCTTTAACTTCGAATTTATCTGCCATAGGATTGAATTTTTGATTAATAGTTAAAATGGATATTTTGATAAATACACTTCAAGCCCTTTATCTGCAATCCATACGGAGGCATTGGGGGCTATTGCCTGGACTGATTTTTTAAACAGTTTTGCATCGGAATTGACGCGGCTGAGGTGGAGAAGTACAATGTTGCGGACCTGCTTCATATCGTTTGCCTGCAGGAATTCCAGGCAGGTATCGAGGCTCATGTGTTTACCCACGGCCCGGTCGCTGGTAAGGAGGGCATCCTCATAATTGGCTTCAATGAGGATATGATTGAGGTTATTGAACTTGTTGGAGATATATGCTGCATCTGTTACGAACAGAATGGAGCCTGAAAACGGATGATTGATCAGAAAACCGAAAGTAGGCACACCATGAGGAACCGGGAAGGGGATGACTTTGAATTCACCGATCCGGATCATAGTATTGGCCTGGATTGGATGGACCCGGTGGCCTGAGATGGCAGCGGCCTGAATGGTTTCGGCTGAAGTGTAAATGTCAATACCGGCCTTGAGATAGTCAGTCGCATACTTGCAATGATCACCATGGGCATGGGTGATGAAACACCCAATGACCTTCCGCAGATCATAATTCAGGGCTTTTTTGACATCATTTAAGCGGATACCAGCCTCGATGATGAGGATCTCGAAAAAGGATTCGAGAAGATAGCAGTTTCCTGCAGATTCGCTGCCGAGGACTTTGAGTGTCATCAGAAACCAGGTTCCTTGGGTGAAACTTCCCTTTTCCACTCACGCTTGGATTCAGGTTTGGGCGAAGTGGCTGGCGAAGGTGGATCGAGAGGTTCAATGGTGGCCTCTACAGGTTCCTCTTCGGGAATTTCGATCAAATCACCCTGATTGGCCCCGGCTTCGATCTCTGCTTTTACCCTGCCGATACGACCATCTTCACCAGGTTCCATCAGCACGGAATCATCGCTGGCCGCAATCAGCAGTTTACAGGCCCGGTTGATGACGGTTTTCTTGGCCATCTCCCCGGGGAAATTGGTATGAGCCGGGCTTTTGCCTTTTGTAGGCCCCTGTTCCCATGACTTCTGGATCTGGGCCATGGTCATGATCTCGGTATTCACTGATCCGTCGTCAAAGGTCACCACCGCATAAGCCCCGATGATCTTTGAATCATCCAGGTTTTCCATACGCTGGGCATGAGACGTAATCTTTTTCATGCCGGTGGTGGTGTCGATAGCGTATTCAAATACATCACCCTTGTAAATGACCCCGGCGTATATGTTCTTCATGGAGCTATACCTGCGGGCCAGGGCTATACTTCCGGCATATTCCCTCTGCAAGGTCAGTTTATTGCCATACAGGATGAAGCTGCACTGGCGTTTGGACGGGTTGAGACCCTGAACGACCATATTAAACAAGGAATTCGCAATAGAATCAGGGGTTGATGACTGGAGGACCGGCAGGTTGGCCTTGTCTTTCATGTCCTGAAGGATTAGCCAGGCGGAGCGAAGCGCATTTTCGGCGCTGTAATCGGGAGGAAGGGCGATGCCGCCGATTTCTTTGAGGCTGTTTACTTTGGTGAGAACCTTTTCGACCATTGGTTGGTCGAACTTTTTGATTGAGTTTTCTGTTGGCATAGGAATGGGATTTTTGAATATCGAATATTGAACACTGAATGTTGAATGTCGAGTTATGTTTATTTGATTATCAGGGTTTTGTCGGTGCTGACGATAAGGTTTATAAGTTGGGATTCGGTGTGGGGGATGGTGTTTGTGGATTCGCGGTTGTCGATCCAGATGGGGGCGGTGATGCTGTAGTGTTTACTCAGGGTGTTGATAATGTCGATGCCAGCCCGGATCTTGCCGGCGCTGTTGACGTCGGCATAGGGGACGCCCTGGACCATGCAATCGCAGGCTTCTTCTATGCCACCGTTGATGAGGGTGTTGAACATCCTGAATTTGACGAGACTGAATTTGCCGTTGACCCGGGCTTCGACCATATCCATGCGGGAGCGGCTGTAGGCATCCATGGAGAATTCCTGCTTTTCGAGATTGCTGATTTGGGCGGCGAGGGATTTTTCAAGGGCCAGGAGTTCGTTGATACGGGTTTTGCCGCGCTTGATCACATCGAGATGTCCCAGGGTGACCTGAAGGTTGTAGATTTGAGACTGGAGCCGGGATTTTTGCTGTTTGAGGGATTCGAGGTTGAGCTTCGGAGTTTCGAGGATCTGCAGCTCAAGTTTTGCTATCTGCTGACGGATTTCGACGCACTGAGGGACGGAATCGGGATCAGGGTCCAGGGGAGCTGGCAGAGTTTCGGATTCGGAGAGTTGTTGGGAAAGTGATTCAAGTGATGCTGAAAGTTTATGGACTTCGGCTTTGGTAGTTTCGATATCCGCCGTGATTTCGCCAAATGTTACAGAAAGCCGGCGGCCCCGGGTGGTGATATCCGCCAGCCGTTTTGAATTATTTTCAGTGAAGGTCTGAATCATTTGTGCGGACTTCTCGGCAATGCTTTCGGGATTCAGTTCCCGTTTGCAGAGAGGACAAACAAATTCATCCTCCTTAAAAATCAATTCTGCCATACTGACCGCGGTCCATTCGGCCCTGAGCTCATTGATCTCGGATTCGATGGACGATTTGGATTGAAGCGAAACATCGAGAGCATGCTGCTCATCTTTCAACCGGTGGGAAAGAACAGAATGCTGTTGTTTCAGATCGTTGAGCTTCAGCATTTGTTCATTCCGGACTTTCTGCAGACTGGATTTCTCTTCGAACTGCATTGAATTCATGGTTTCGCGGAGTTTGAACACCTGGTTCTGGATGCACTGGATCTCTTCTGCCTTCTGCTTGTAAGCCGTGACCTGGTCGGTGATCGTATTCTCTACTTCGAGCAAGGCAGCTTGCTTTTGGGAGATATCGGCCTTGACGGCTTCGAAATCGAGCGGTTCTGGCAAACCCTTTGTGACTTCATCGATGCGGGAAGGAATCGTCTTTAACTCATCGCTGAGCTTTTTTTTGCGAACCGCAATCTCCTTACGGAAATCGGCCAGGTCCTTGCCGGAATTGAGAATGGCGGTAATATCCTTTACCTGTTCCTTATCCATGTTGCTCAGCACTTCCTTATCACTGATCTCACCGGCAATGAGGATCAATACCTGGCGGCGGTCCTGCCACTTCATCGAATTGAAATACAAAGTGGATGTGAGCAGCTTGAATAAACCTTCATTGATGAGATTATCAATCTTTGACTTGTACTCACCAGCCTGCAGGGGGACACCGTTCCACCAGAACAGAGTTTCGTGACCTGTAAGCTCCGATTGCTCAGCGCCCCGGCGACGGGTCCACTTTTCCTGGTACGTCCGTTTAAGGGTAGTCTCGATGCCATCCGCAGTCAATATCCCTTCAACAGAATGTTCAAGCATGGGTATTGCCTTGCTGGTTTCATCCAGCGTTTTGATGTTAAAGTCTTTTGCATCGTGTGAATCCTTGCCGAAAAGCAACCAGGCAAACGCATCGAAAATGGTTGACTTGCCGGTACCGTTATCGCCCTGGATATTCGTTATGGCATTCAGTTCAATGGTGAGCTGCCTTATTCCCTTGAAATTTGAGAGAGTTAGTTGTTTGAGCTGGATGTTCATGGGGTTAGGGATTGGGGGTTGGGGATTACCGGACTAGGCTGGCGATGGCGTTGGCTTTGATCTCATCGACGGTGGAACGCCTGGCTGATTTAACCCAAGCGAGGAGTTCGACTTTCGAGAAATACAAGCGGCCCCGGCGTTTCATGCAGGGAATGGCCCGCTGGTGGACATATCCATATACCGTTGGCACTGTTACGGACAGCAGTTCGGCAGCCGATTCGATGGTGAGTAGTTCATCCTTGACCGGATCGTTACTGGTAAGAAGGGATTCTTTTAAAGCTTTACGGACCTGGTTAAAGATGAGGGTTTCAAGCTCGCTGAGGGAAAGAGGGGAGAGAATAAAGTCTTGCATTGCTGATTTGATTTAAAACCAGCAGCAAATAAAATACAAAAAAAAGCGAAAAGTTCAAATTGCCTTTGCCTGATTTGCCGATCAGCAAACGAGGCAAACCAGGCAATCGAAATCCAGTGCATCGATAAGAAAGGCAAGAAAAGGGATGATGGAAACTATGATGGTCTTTTTCAGTTCGTTGAACAGATAGGAAAATTCCTTTGGTGAAGGATTAACATGCGTGATGGTAGAAGAACTGATATCCTCGGTTTTGAAGGTATTCGTGCAGATGGACTGGATTTCGGAGATGGTAAATTTAGCTTTCTTGCAAAAGCCATAAATAGCAAGCCATTTCACCAGACTTACCACGATCAACTTCCAGCCAGGCCGGTAATCGTGCCAGGTACCACTGCCTGTGCAAAATCCTTTATCCTGAAGCTTGGCCATGACCTGCTGATAGTCCGATACGTTATTGAAGGCTTCAAGAAGGGTGTTAAAGGCGGGTTTCTTTTTCCTGCTCTCATAGGAGGTTAATGATTTGGGATTGAGAAATCCGATGGCAGGAGCTGTTGCAGGGAACGTAAGGTTATGCATCATTTTCACAAGGTAACCTTCGACAATATGCCTTAATTCGGGGCTGAAATTCTGAGGGTTCTCATGAAATCTTTGAAAGGTGGATGAAAGCCAGGTTAAGGAATCGCCACCCCGATGAATGTAAGCATCGAGCAGGTTCTGTAAAATCGCAATAATGATTTCCTCGTTGACAAAGATCTGATTAAGGCCAGTGTATAATGAAGAAAGATCAATGGTATCAAGCTGTTTAACGTGATCGTCGGTCAATTCAAGTTCGGGATAATTTTTCAACAGCTCCTTTACCGGCAGGTTTTTATCCTGGACCAATATGGTGTGATCAAGATTCATCAGTAACCCATACCTGGGCACATATTCGGCGACCTTCATAACAAGAATGGATTTGTTTATTCCGGCCAAGATGACCACCCCCGTGAATGGGGGAACAAACAAATTTATGGTGAAAGACCGAGGACTCTCTGTTGATAAAAATTATTATTCGGAAGGTTTTCAACAACAGGGCACCCTAAAAAATAATCATTACCGTGCTGGTAATAACCAGCTTGGTAAGGTTATTAACATATGACAGGCTGTTAATCGCCGGAAGAGTGATGGAAGGTTTTACCGAAATTCTTAAATATCTGTTTCGGGCAGTAACATATTGGCCCATTTCTTTTTTTCTTCGTCCTCGAAATTGGCCAGGTAGTTCTGGGTGGTTTGCTTGTTACGGTGGCCCAGGGATTCGCTGATGAACTCGATTGAGGCTCCCGATCTCTTTAATACTGTTGCAAAGCTATGCCGGGCCGTGTAAGTGGTTGCCCGGGCAATCTTAAGCTCGCTGCAGATATTCGTCATGTTTTTATTGATGGTTTGCACCGCCTGCTGGATGGCCCGGTACTCATCCTCCGGCGTCATGTCTTTAGTGAGGATGGGAAATATATACTGATCGCTGGTGCCCGGCTTATTGCCATGCAGATCGATGATGCGGCCGATTTGTTTGGTAATCATGATGTCGATGGTTGTTTCCTCATCGACCGATTCGGCTGTTTTTGCCCTGATCAGGGTAATCTTATCCCCCTTGATATTCGCGAACTTCAAGCGGGCCATATCTTTTATATTAATGCCATTGCATAGATAACTGAACAGCCAGTAATCACGGCTCATTTGCTCAATGGTTCCTTTGGCGGCAGGGTAGGAGGCAATCTTCGCAACGTCAGCCTGGGTTAAGGCCTTTTTGGTGTTCTTGCCTTTAGGGATGGTATAGAGTCCTTGCTTTGACTTTCCAAAGGGATAAAGCACCCCGACCGGTTTGACCAGGTTGAAGACTGTGCGAACATTCCGAAGGTATATTCCAACTGTGGTGCGTCCGTTCACTTTTGTGCGGGATTTGGTCTTGCCGGATTTCGTTTTCCATTCAATCACTTTGGGGGTGAGCATCCAACTTTCATAATCCTTCAGAAACTTTACTGTGACACTCTCGAATGGGAATTTTTCTTTGGCTGTAAACTCTTTAAGAGACCTCAAAGTGCATTCATAGGCAACCGCGGTACTTATACGTCCTTCCTTCCTGATATTCTCAGCTGCAACTTCCAATGACGAAAACAGATCATCTTTATCTTTGGGTTTGGCGAAGTATAAAGTCTCAAAATTTTCAAACAAAAATGGTTTCATGTTTTTAATTACCTCATCGGCCTTTGTTATGAACCCTGAAAAGATTTTGGCAATGATTTTATTCACGCCAGTTGGTTTGATACTTGTGGCATTATCAAAATCATTTTTTGATAATTGTATGGATTTGCCCGCCAAACCAGCCATTTCAGGCTCTTCCCTTTGAGGATATTTCATAATTGCCTGCCATGATTTACGCTGGTAAATGACCCGAAGATAGACCGGAAAGCGGCCATCCTTAGCAGAATTTTTTCCCAGAAATAGTAAAATTGATGGGGTTTGGATTGCTTTCATAGAGGGAAAATTTTTCAAACATTTTTCAAACAAATGTACAAAAAACAACAAAAAACGCTTTGTAAAGTTTTAAACAATTTGACATTAACATACTGTTATAGAGATATTTAAACTGTTTTACGAACTTTTACAAAATATCAAAAAAGGGTAGTTTTTCGACTACGGATCAGAAGGTTGGGGGTTTGACTCCCTCCGGGGTCACAAGATAATCAGCCACTTACAAATAAAATGTAGGTGGCTTTTTATTTTTTTGCATACATCCAACAGGCCGGAATATTCAGGGGGTGACCTGAATTGAACTTTTCCGGACAGAAATATAATTGGCTGGCAACGAAAAAACTTATCTTTGAGGGTACATCCTGCTGGTAACAAATATGCAGGTGGATATTTACCGTGAAAATCAGGGATCGTTTATGGATTTAAACAAACAGGAAATTTATGTTTACCGATGATATTCTAAAAACAAGAAAAGAAATTAAGAGATTTTTCATTGCAGGCTTCTGGACTTTGCTGTTGGAAACTCTTTTATGCCTGTATATCGCGTATATTTCAAATTCTGTTATCATTTTTACTTTCATGCTGCAAAACTCCTTATCGCTCATAGTTTATTTTTTCGCAATAATTGCGCTGGATCTTTCCATAAAAGACAATTCTTATAAATTTCCATATGGAACCGGAAGACTGGAAAATTTTATAAGTTTTTTTCAGGCCGGCCTGAGCTTGCCCGGTGCGGGAATTGTCCTTTATTCTATATGGAAAACTTCAGTTAATGCCCCGCCAACAATCAGTTTTGGATACACACAAATAGCTTTTCTTTACATCAATCTCCGCCTGGTCATGCTAAAATGGTGGGCTAATTCGATTATGAAGCGGTCTGACGCTTACTCTCCGATCCTGAAAGCTTACAATGTATATTACACGATCTGTCTCATTGAAACGATATTATCTGCAGTTTCCCTTCTGGTAGCACTCTATCTTCAGCATTCCCACATGGTCCTCCAGGCGAGAATCATCGACATTTTGCTTTCGGTTATCGTCGCAACCTATTGGATTGTCAATTCACTGAAAGTAATGAAAGAAAACTTTGAAGCACTGATCGATCTGCCCTTAAAAGAGGCTGATCAGTTGATGATTATGAAAACCCTGGCAGAACAATTCAATCAGTATGAAGGGATTGGCTACATTTATTCCAGAACCAGCGGCAGGCAGAAGATTATCGAGATAGAACTGAATTTTTCGAAAAACAGAAACTTATCCGAGATAGCCGATCTGCAGGAAGCGATGAAAAACCGTCTCGCACAGCATTTCTCCGATGTTAAATTCAATTTAATTCCTGTTATCAAATAAACTTGCCGTATTTAATAATTATGCAAGGGACAGCAGATTATCCCCGTTTATAAGGATACCACCAGGGCTTTTCCTTCTGCACAAAATCCCAGTGCACGTGTTTAGTCTCCATAAATTCCTCCAGGCCCTCCAGCCCAAGCTCGCGTCCCAGGCCGCTCATCTTCATGCCGCCGAACGGTCCTGCGTCGTTATCGGTCAGGGGGTCGTTGATCCAGATGCTTCCCGCCTTGACCTCTTCGAAGAAAGTCTTTGCTTTTACTGCGTCGCGGGTGAAGAGGACGGCACCAAGGCCGTATTGAGTCCCCTGCGCAAGGCGGATAGCCTCGTCGAAGTCATTGTAGACCATAACGGGCGCCACCGGTCCGAAGGTTTCTTCGCTCATCACTCTCATTGAGGACGTGACATTGGTCAGCACCGTTGGCTCGTAATAGTATCCCTTCTGAAATCCCGCAGGTCGCTTGCCTCCGGCCAGTACGACTGCCCCCATCTTCCTTGCCTCCTCAACATGTTCCTCCACTTTGCGCCGGTAGTGGTCGCGTGCCAGTGGCCCGATGTCGGTGGTCGGCTCTATACCGGGACCAAGCCTTAGAGTGCCGGTAAAGTCTACCAAAGCTTCCAGAAAGCGATCTGCAATAGAGCTCTGTACATAGATGCGCTCTGAGGATGTGCAGACCTGGCCTGCATTGAGGTAGGCTGCCCAGGCCACCGCCCGTGCTGCCACCTTAACATCACTGTCTTCGCAGACTACGAAAGGATCTTTGCCTCCAAGTTCCAGCGTGACTTTCTTGAAACTTTCGGCACATTGGCGGGCGATCTTTCGTCCCGTCCCGGTGCTGCCTGTAAAAGCCACCACATGCGTACCGGGATGGGTAACCAGAGCATTGCCGATTTCTTCGCCAGAGCCGGTGACGATATTCACTGCGCCCGGCGGCAGCACTTCGAAACACTCGCTAAAGGCCAGAGTGGCGAGTGGTGTAATACTGCTGGGTTTAATAATGACCGTATTGCCGGCGGCCAGGGCCGGCGCCACTTTCCATGCCATCAGGAGCAGGGGATAGTTATAAGGTACGATGCATACCACTACCCCATAGGGCTCCTTCAGCACCATCGACAACTGGGTGGACTCGATGCTGGGAATGACCCGTCCCCGGCTGTTGCGCCCTATTTCTGCATAGTAGTGGAAACAGGCCACACACCACCCTACTTCGTCGATGTTTTCCTTGAGTGGTTTGCCTCCTTCCAAGGTCAGGAGGCGTGCAATCTCTTCAGTCCGTGCTTTCAGCCGGTCCGCAACTTCGTGCAGGAGTTCGCCACGTGATACGGCGGTCATACGGTGCCAGATCCCGAAAGCTTTTTTGGCAGCCACAACAGCCGCATCAGCATCCCCACGGCTGCCGTCCAGAACCTGCTCAAAAACCTCCTCGGTGGCAGGATTGATGATATCAATGGGCTCCCTGTTGACCTGGCCCATCCATTCGCCTCCGATCCAGTGTCGCTTCATGGTTTGTTTGTGTCCTTTCTCTATTGTTTGTATTTATTCCGGGCGCTCGCTCTGCGTTTTGAAGGTGAGGCTGGTTTACCGCGGCCCTCTTGCACCTCCAGGAGTGTCTCATGGAGTATTTCAAGTACCCGATTTAAGTCATCATGGGGCATGGCCAATGGTGGCTCGATTCGAATAACCCGCGCATTGAGCATCGTCCCTGCGACCAGGACTCCGCGGTCGTAGAGGCCCTTCGCGACCTCAAAACCGATATCGTCATCTGGAAATTCCATGCCGATCATCAACCCCTTTCCACGAACTTCAGAAAGGATATCCGGGAACTCACAGGACAACTGTTGCAACCTCTTTAGGAAATGGGCGCCGGTGCTGGCCGCTTTCTCCGGCAGGTTCTCGGACAGTGTTACATGGATGGCGGCAATGGCTGCTGCACATGCCAGTGGGTTGCCCCCGAAGGTTGATGAGTGCAGGAAGGGATTCGGGATCATCTTCTGCCAGATCTTTGCATTCGACATGAAAGCGCCTGCCGGCATGATTCCGCCTCCGAAGGATTTTCCTATGCACAAAATATCGGGTATAACACCCCAATGTTCTGAGGCCCACAGTTTGCCGGTTCTCCCCATGCCTGTCTGTATCTCGTCAAGGATAAGCAGACAGCCGTAGTGATTGCACAGCGCCCTAACCTCCTGCAGGTAGCCGTCCGGCGGAAGAATTACGCCACCCTCGCCCTGGATGGGTTCCAGCAGCACAGCTGCTACGTCTTCGCCGACCTTGTCAAGCGACCAGAGCATTTTCTCGAGTGAATACAGGTCTCCAAACGGGACATGGTGGAATGCCGGAACCAGAGGGAGAAATGCCTTGCGAAAATCTGCATTCGCTGTTGCCCCAAGGGAGCCCATCGACTTGCCATGGAACCCATCCACTGCAGCAATGTAGTTTAGTCTCCCGGTGTGAAGGCGCGACAGCTTGAGAGCGCCTTCCACTGCCTCCGTGCCACTGCTGGTTAAGAAGGAGTACTGAAGGTCCCCGGGGGTAATATCCGCCAGAAGCTTCGAAAGAAGCCCCCGTAAAGGATCAAGGAGCTCCTGACTGTGAATGGCCTGGCGGTCAAGTTGGGCCTTTACGGCCGCCACGATTTTCGGATGCCTGTGCCCCATGTTAAGGGTCCCGTAACCTCCAAGACAATCGATGTACTCTCTACCGTGTATATCCCGAAACCTGCATGTGCTGTCGGACCATTCGATGGCTGTGTAGTCGTTGGAGACAGACTTGCGGTATTTCAGGAATCCGGGATTGACGTAGTCGTTGAAGTTACTGACAGCGGTTTCCGATATCCAGATCTTTTCTTTTTCTGTCAGCTCAGTCTTCTGGATGATATCCAAGACTATGCGCGTGTCCTCTAAGACTTCCTCTGTGGATTTCTTCATGTTAACCGCAAAAAGTTTGGTGCGTTGTCAAGGTACATTCATTTCACAATTTAATCAGCCGGAAGTCCTGGAACATGCCATTACGGCCTGTTATCTCAAGAAAATAGGCACCGGCCTTATAGTTTGAAAGGTCTACTTCAGTGGCAGCTGTTCCGGTTTCATCCTTTTCATACCTGGTTAAAACTATGCTCCCTGTAAGCGAACGCAATACGATCTTAGTAACTCTTTCCTGCCCGCTGCCGGATGTCACGATCAACTTGTCATGAACCGGATTCGGTGAAACAACAAACTTATACAAACTACCCGGATCCGTGATACCAACCGTGTTGCACGATTTCATGTACGTGATCCGCTGTGAATACTGAAGCGAATCGTTGAAGACAGTCCAGCCGAGGGGTATTGTTTTCAGGTAATAATCGAGGTAAGGAACCAGGAAATCGATCACCGCATCGTGCTGCTGATCGCGGGTGATTGTAAACGATGAAGCACAGCCGACTTCTCCGACCGAACAGGTGAAGTTATAATCAGCAAAGTAACAATGTCCGCCCCCCTTGATGTTGATGAAAACCTTGCAGGCTGATGCCAGGGAATCATACATCGGCACCTGGTTCGTGGCCGGAGGTGTTACACAGTCCTTATCCGCAGAAAATACAAGTGAAGGAATGTTAATATGCCTGGCAGCGGTGATTGCAGATGGGGATGTTTCTGCTGCAGCAAAAGTGATCATCGCATTTGGAACAGAATTATTTTCACATCCCAGGAACGATGCTCCCCCGCCCATTGAATGTCCAATGATAGCTGATGTACTGTCGATATGGTTATAGTATGCGGATGATGGAGTGGTACCCTCTAACTTCATCTGGTTTACAAGGAATGCAAGGTCTTTTCCTAATTCAAGATGATCGGGCCATATTCCGGTTTCTGTTTTTGCAAATGCAATGATGTACCCCAACGGGACCAGTGAATCTTTCAGATACAGGTAGGAATCATAGGCCATCAGAAAGCCATGACCGAAAGAGATCACAGGGAACTTCCCGTTAGCCAGGGGTGCATTGCTTCCTGCGGTAAGTCCCGGATAGTACACCTCGGCAGGAACAGGTCGGTTGCTCCGGACCGGGTCGGTGAAATTCATCGTCTGGTAGCCGATAGGAAAGTTCTGGGCTGACAGACTAAACGCAAGCAGGCAAAAAAGACATGAAACTAATCCGGTTCTCATCTTTATTGTTTTACAAAGCATACATTTCCTTTTGCAAAAACAATTAACGGTATTTGCTCATGATACAAATTTAAGAAAATGGCAAAGCAAACATACATCACTACGCTAATGATGTTCGACACCGTCTTTTCGCCCCACAGCAGGGACTGATTTTTACCTCTTTTTTTATGGTTTTCTGCATATCTGGTTAGAATATCCTATGATATTTGGAAATTTTGCAAATTCCTGATGTAAGATATTTATTATTTGGGATTTTCTGCAAATAAATACAAGCGAGTATGGAAAACCAATTAGGAAACCAAAAAAGCCGTAAGTATATTTGTGTGAAAGTCTAAAATCTTAGAGCATGACAACAATGAAATGTTCATGTTTACAACAGTTCAGGAAGCAACAGAAAGGTTCAGAATAAGTATGAGTGATTTGCAAATGAATGAGGCCCACGGTGGAAAATTCCATCTCAGCAAATGGTTTCTCGATTTCATTGGAGAAGATGGAGAGTCAATGATTTTCTATTCTGCAAAATTAAAATGGCATGGCTTTACTGTTTCTTATACCAGCTGGCTGCGTTATGACGGACTTACAGGAGTTGTCGTGAAATCCAGGTTCCATCATGTTCAGGTCCCCCAGATAAATGCTGATACGATAACCTGGAAGGATAAAAAATTCGGGGTGTCAGGAACGTGGGAATCATTGGAGAATATGATTCAAACCCGGATCTTTGAAACGGAAGAAGGCTTCCTGGATTGGAAATGTTTTCAGCCGGCCTCAAAAGTTCAACTGAGAATAACCGATAAAGTTATAGAAGGAAGAGGTTATGCGGAACTATTGACTCTCACCGTCCCCCCATGGAAAATTCCTATGGATGAATTACGCTGGGGTCGGTTTGCTTCGGATAAAAACAACATGGTGTGGATTGAGCTGAGAGAAAAAGAAAAACAGCAATGGCTTTGGTTGAATGGTAAGAAGATAGAGCACTGCATCATTGAAGATGACCACATCTCCCTGCCTGATTACGACCGGGTTTTAAATCTCGACAGGGGGGTGGTGCTTGAATCAGAGAAAAAGATCAGCTCGCTTGTGCAGAAGTTGATCAGGTACATCCCCGGGATCAACAAATTAATACCGGTAAATTTCCTGATGGCCGATGAATTCAAGTGGCTCAGCAAGTGCGATTTTCAAGGGGATAATAATACATACTCACACGGGATGTCCATTCATGAACTGGTAAATTTTAAAGCCGGGCAGGCATGATTCTGAAGGTTGAAAATATTGAAAAAGCATTCGGGAAGAATAAGGTCCTAAAGAATGTTTCCATGGAAATGGATTCAGCTTCATTGTATGGAATTGTGGGTGAAAACGGATCAGGCAAATCAACCCTTTTAAAGATCATTGTCGGCGAATGGAGACCTGATCGCGGAAAAATTTCAGTAACTGGTCCACTTGGGTATTGTCCGCAGGAAACACTGCTTTTCGCGCTCTTAACGGTAGACGAACATTTCCGTTATTTCGCCGAGGCTTACGGAACAGATAAATCCGAATTATTGCAAAGGGGCGAATCGCTGATGAATTTTTTCAATTTTACAAAATTCAGAAATGAAAGAATTGCCAATTTAAGCGGCGGAACAAAGCAAAAACTGAGCCTCGCCATTGCAATTCTTCATCAACCTAAACTGCTGATTCTCGATGAACCATACAGCGGTTTTGACTGGGACACTTATTTAAGTTTCTGGGATTTAACTGATAAACTCCGGCAGGAAGGCTGCGCCATTCTTGTCGTTACCCATATGCTTACCGAGAAGAAACGATTTGACAGGATATTTAAACTGGAACAAGGGCTGTTATCATGAAATTAAGACGAATCAAAACCGGTTTATTCATGATCTTGAAAATGCTGTTCAGGAGACGC
The DNA here is from genome assembly GCA_903887775.1 of uncultured Bacteroidales bacterium. Taxonomy (GTDB): domain Bacteria; phylum Bacteroidota; class Bacteroidia; order Bacteroidales; family FEN-979; genus CAIRDP01. The sequence goes on along the minus strand of CAISRB010000019.1, from coordinate 155,166 downwards.
ATTGTTCTCCTCCTGCTTGTGCTGATGCCCCTTGTTTTTCTTTCTGTTGTAGAATTGACGGCTTCAACAAAGATGATCCTCTTCCGGCTCGCATCACTGGACAAGATGGGTTTCATCGAAGAAACCCAGAAACAGATTTCATTGATCTTTTTTTCCGTAACATCAACCGGATTTCTGGTTTCCTTCCTTGCCTTAAACCTGATCCAGATCGACAGCAATGTCAACCGAAGGCTGGTCATATGCGGGTATCACCCGTTTGAATTACTTATTTCGAACTTGCTTTCCCTTCTCCTTGTGATTTTTTTGATTGCCATTTATATCGGGTTGCTGATTAATGTTTTTTTTACTGTGAGGCATCTTCTTTTGTTTATATTCGGACTGGTATTAATCGGTTTCGTTTACGGTTGCTATGGACTGGCCATCGGCAGCCTGGTTAAAGGCAAACTGGAAGGTGTTTTTTTCATTGTTTTATTGGCCAATATCGACGCGGGCTGGCTTCAGAATCCCATGTATTATGCCGAAGCCCAGAACAATATTATCATTCGGTATCTTCCTGCATATTATCCGTCACAATCAGCAATTGTTGCTGCTTTCACCGATTATTCCGGCACCAATGCCTGCTTTTTCAGCATCCTTTATGGATCCGGGTTTTTGGTCCTGTCGTTACTGATTTTTTATAATAAAATGCGAATAAAAAAATGAAAAACATGTTTTTTCGACCCGGCAAATTCCTTTATGCCATAGCTTTTCTTATTTTAATCCCTGCCGGCTTATGGTTTTGGGCAAGAAATACCCTGGCTGTAATTCAAATCCCGGCAATAGAATCAAAGCCGGCCGGATGGATTATGATGGCTTCAGGCGGTTTTCTGATGTTGTGGGCCATGATTGCCTTAAGAATATACGGGAAAGGACTGCCAATGAATGCGTATCCTCCTCCTGTTTTTGTAAGCCGTGGACCTTACCGGCTTTTTCATCATCCTATTTATTGTGGTTTCGCAATCCTGATGATTGGTTATTTCGTTTTTGCCGGTTCTGCAAGCGGGATATGGCTGGTATCTCCATTGACAATACTCGGAATGACAGCCCTGGTTATGGGTTATGAAAATTTTGATTTGAAACGAAGATTTCCTGATCAGATCATTGAAACTGTTTTAGGTATTCCTGACAAAAACAATGCCGTCCCCCGTTTCAGGGATCGTATTGCCGTGCTTTTCCGGATTTTTTCTGTATTAATTCTCAGCAATTTCCTGATCTCAGCTGTCGAAGGGACTTCAACACCTTTATTTGGAGGACCTCTTCGTATGTTCAGGGGTCCTGACACCTCTCTGATACAATTTTTAAGTTTTGCTTTTTTAAGCGCGGTCCCATTCTTTATGAAAAGAAACGAGGAGTTGAGGGAATGGGCAATCTCGATGATACTATCCTTATGCTTCCTTCTTTTCATCGCACTCCAGTATCCTGTGATCGGGGCTCAGTACCTTCCTCCGCAAGGTTCAGCACTTTTTGCCGTTCCGGTTTTTTTGATCTTCATTTCACTAAAGGCAATATACCGGCAGGCTGTACAGATTACCATCGTATTCATGATCTCTGCATCATGCCTTGTGGCAATCCAGTTAACGAACAGCCGTTCCGCAGTCCTGCATTTTATTCTTTCAATGTTGATATTTCTTCTTTCAGCTTATTACCTGGAAATTTGGATTCTCATCAAAAGCGCAGCTGAGAAAGTTGCCAATTCATGGAAAGAATGGACATACGGGAAAGTCAGGGTGATCAATCATGGCTTTTACAATGGTTTGGGCACTTTCTTCGTCATCATGGGCGGCGGTATTTTAGCCGGCCGGGAGTATACACTGGCCCTGATGATCTGCTCTGTATTGCTGACCATATGCGCAGCACTCTGGGCCCAGATCATCGAAGGCTCTGAAAAACTGAAAAGGCCATTCGGATATTACGGATCCATTGTAGGACTTCTGTTTGGATCTTTGCTTGTGTGGCTTATGGGTCTTAATGCCTGGGTTGTTTTGGGTGTTGTTTCGGTAGTAATGCCCTGGGGACAGGCGCTGGGGCGATTGAGATGTCTTGTTAATGGCTGCTGTCACGGAAGCCGGGTTAACAGCTCCATCATCGGGATCCGGTTTTTTCATCCTCGCTCAAGAGTTAACAATATCTCCGGATTGAAAGGAGAATTGCTGCACCCCACGCAACTTTATTCCATATTGTGGTTGTTTTTTGTTGGTATTTTTTTATTCACCCTCTGGAACAATCATGTTTCAAACCCCTTGATTTTTGGTTTATACCTGATATTGACGAGTCTTGGCCGTTTTGTTGAAGAGGCTTACAGGGGCGAGGCGCAAACGCCGATTATCAGTGGGCTACGTCTTTACCAGTGGGTTGCTGTTGTTGTATGCATTGTGGGCATTGCAATGACATTCATCAAGGCAGAACCGGGTGTTATTCATCCTGGTTTTACCTGGGTATCATTCATCTATTCAGCCATTGGCGGAATCTTCTCTTTTTTTGCGTTCGGAGTTGATTTCCCGTATTCAAATGCGAGGTTTTCAAGATTGGTTTAAATGGATATGTCAAAACAGGTACAGGGCGATAGGGGCCATCTGATAAATTTTCCTCTGTTTGAGGCTACAAGAAGATTATGTAAAGGAGGCAGGATATCTTTTAAAGGAATTTTCGGGATCCTGTTTTATTACCTGCAGATACTGATTTCTCTTCCGTTTACTTTTTTACAATTTATCCTCTTCAGTAAAAAAATCAGGAAAACAGTCATTTCAAAAGATCCTGTTTTTATTCTTGGACACTATCGAAGCGGCACTACTTATTTGCAGAAGTTATTGGTCAGCGACAAACAGTTTGGTTTTTTATCAAACTATGATGCCTTGTTTGCAAATTCGAATCTCCTTTTTGGCAGGAAAATGCAATCGGTTTTTCAGTTTCTGATAAATACGTTTAAAATTAAAAACCCTTTCTTTAACGACAGCATCGTGCTGCTTACGGAACCAACTGAAGAAGATGATTATCTTATGAACAAAGTTTCGGCTTATTCAGCATACTGGGGCCTGGTTTTTCCCAAACGCTGGCGCGAATGGCTGAATGGTTCACCGCAATTTATGAATCAATCATATCGTAAGGGATGGGAAAGAGAGTACCTGGATACGTTAAAGTTTACGACTTTTAAGAACAAAGGGAAGCAGCTTGTTCTGAAAAGTCCACCAAATACGGAGCGGATCAGCCTTTTGCTGCAAATGTTTCCGCATGCGAAATTCATTTATATCTATCGAAATCCTTTTCACATGTACTATTCCATAAGAAATATGTGGAAACGGGCTATCCTTGGCTATTACAGCGTGCAGAAAATTTCTGACGAGGAGCTTGACGAAATTGTTTTTGACCACTTTATTTATCTTACCGGCCAATACGAAAAGGAAAAGAACCTTATTCCTGAAGGAAATTTATTGGAGCTTTCATATGAAGAATTAAAAGCGGATTCATTTCTTTGTATAAAAAATATATATTCCGGATTAAATCTTCCTGGTTTTGAAGAGGCAGCTGAAAATCTGCTGTTGCAAATAGAAAAGGAAAAGGATTATAAGAATTTTCAGTATCATTTTTGTGACGCTACCTTCAGAACGATTGAAGAAAAGTGGGGAAAATATATCCGTGAAAGGAATTATAATGCCAAATGACAAGAACGTGTGAGCTACAGTAAATAATGGAAAAAAAACACGTTATACCTGAGGAACTTCGTTTCGCCATTACCCGGAAATGTGATGGAGCATGCAGGCATTGCTACAATTATTCGGGTAAAGTTACTGATCGGATCACATCTGTTGATATTATCCGATTAATAAAAAATGTGCATGCATTGAATCCGGATTTTGACCGTATAACATTGACAGGCGGAGAGCCATTGTTGGAAAAAGACAAAGTGCTGAACATATCAAGGTTTGCGAAATCTTTAGGAATCAGGGTCAGGCTCGTGACAAGAGGATGGGAACTGGATACTGCACTATGTCATGAATTAAAGGAGTCAGGAGTTACCAGGATTCAGATCGGGCTTGATTCCTCCGGTGAAATTAATTATGAGGATGACGTTCAGGAAGGCTGGGATACTTTTCACAGCTGGTTGCGTGACGATAAAATGGGGTTTATTAAGACCGTTGATGCCATTAAAATTGCCCTGGAGGCGGGAATGGATATCTCAGTCAGATATTCTCTGTGCCGCACTAATTTCAATGATGTTATTAAAACCTATAAGTTCGTTTCCTCTCTGGGTGTTTCAAAATTTAAATTCAGGGTTTTGTTTCCTGACGGCCGGGCAAAAAGAAGGTTGCTTGACGAACTCATTAAAGGGGAAGATTTGGCGGATGCACAATATAATTTAATCCAGGCATCAAAAGGAAATAATACAACGGTCGAAATTACCCAGCCTTGTATGTTTTCTATTCCTGGTAAAAATCATGCATCGAATGAGGAAAGTAAGTTAAACGTGTTTAAGGAGCCTTGTCCATGCGGGAAGACTGCCGCTTACATCGATGCAAACGGAGATGTTAAATATTGCCTTTTTGATGAAACGATTATAGGCAATGTTTATAATGACTCGTTTTTGAATGTCTGGAATTCAGTTCCGGCAAAGGAAGCAAGAGATCAACGATGTTCCATCGATCAATCCGGATCCGGATGTTCTTCGTTTAAATTGTTATACTCCCAATTTAATGACTATGACAGTTTCATGAAAGCATACTTCAACAAGGTCAACGAGAACAAAATATGAAATGTTAACAGTAAACAGGTCTCACGGTGCAAAAACCCAAAGTGCTCATAATAATTGCCTTTATTCTTATTGTTGTTTCCTGTATTTTATTCGGATTGATTTTCGTTGTTCCGTTTCTCACTCTGACAACGGTACAGAAGGGAATTTCCGTTACAATACTTGTAATATCCATGGAGATTACCTGGTGGACAGGGGTGGCATTGATTGGTAAACAATTGTTTACAAAGTACAGGAAGTATTTTAATCCTTCTACCTGGTGGAAAAAACGGAGCATTTAACCACCCTGAGCCCGATACATCGGTATTAACCCCAGAGTACAGTCTTGGATCCCGATTCCGCCTTAAGGGGCGGGGAATTAACAAGGAGAGATTAAACGAATCAATTATGGTATCTCCTGCTGGAATTTTTGGAATAAGAATTTTTGCAACGCCGCATGAATATTATGAACTTAACAATTTATTTCAACCCCGAAACTTAAGTTATTAATTTTGCCTTACATTATAAAAAATTCCTGGAATGGATTCTGCCTTCGATGAAGTTTCAACAGCAGAACTTCAGATACTGCATAAGGAGCAGGGAACCAGGATCATTGACGTAAGGTCCGCCGATGCTTATAATGGATGGACTTTGCAAAATGAAGCCCGTGGCGGGCATATTAAGGACGCAAAGAACCTGCCTGCAAAATGGACAGGGTATCTTGACTGGATAGAAATGGTCAGGCATAAACAGATTCACCCCGAACATCATGTGATTATTTATGGTTATGATAATTCAGATGCAGGTAAAGTTGCTTCAAGGTTTTTGAAATCAGGATATCATCATGTTTCCGTCTATAGCCGTTTTGTAAAGGAATGGTCTGGGAATCCTGAAATGCCGATGCAACAACTGGAACGCTTCTCAAAGCTGGTACCTGCACAATGGATACATAATCTGATTTCCGGTAACAGGCCGCCGCATTTCGAAAACGATAAATTTGCTGTTGTCCATGCTCACTACCGCAACCGTGATGCCTACCTGAGCGGTCATATTCCCGGTGCCATCGACATGGATACAATGGCTTTGGAAGCACCGGAAACATGGAACAGGAGGAGTCCGCAGGAGCTCAAAAAAGCCCTCGAGGAACATGGAATTACTTCAGACACTACTGTGATCATGTATGGCAAATTCATGTCGCCTGATAAAAGGGATCCGTTTCCCGGGAGCGCTGCCGGTGATATAGGAGCAGTGAGATGCGCTTTGATCATGATGTATGCAGGGGTAAAAGATGTAAGGGTGCTTAATGGAGGATTTCAATCCTGGCAGGATGAGGGGTATAAAATTTCATATGCAGATGTTCCGAAAAAGCCTGTTCCTGAGTTTGGGGCAGAGATACCTGTTCATCCTGAACTTTTTGTCGATCTGCCTGAAGCAAAACAAATCCTTGCCTCAAATCTCGCTGAACTGGTTTGTGTACGAAGCTGGCCCGAATTCATTGGTGAAGTCAGCGGGTATAATTATATCGAAAAAAAGGGCAGGATACCCGGGGCAATCTTTGCAGATTGCGGCTCAGATGCTTATCACATGGAGAATTACAGGAATTTTGATCAGACAAGCCGCGAATATCATGAAATAGCTGAAAACTGGATAAGAAGCGGGATCACTCCCGGCAAACAACTTGCTTTTTACTGCGGTACCGGATGGCGCGGAAGCGAAGCCTGGTTCAATGCCTGGCTGATGGGATGGCCCAGGGTATCTGTATATGACGGAGGCTGGTTCGAATGGAGCAATGACCCGCTTAACCATGTCGAAACCGGTATTCCTGAAATTGGCGGGGAAATTATATCTGAAATTTTAACCGGTCTTTCATCTCCCCAAAAATACATATCCAGCCGTTTTTTCTATGACGAAAAAGGTTCTGAACTTTTTGAGAAGATTACCGGGTTGCCGGAATATTACCTTACCCGTACCGAGAAATCGATTTTGAAAGAGGCTGCCCCCCGGATCATGAACAGCCCCGCAATTAAAAATATAGTTGAGCTGGGCAGCGGGGATTGTTCGAAAATATCTGTTCTGCTGGATTCGATACCTGGATACATGATGCGGGAAATAACCTACATCCCGGTTGATATTAGTAAAACTTCCATTGAAAAATCAGCCATAACATTGTCAAAAAAATATCCCGGTATCAGGGTTCAGGGTGTCCTCGCCGATTTTATAAAGCCTGGTAATCAAATTAGATGTGAAGGGAACAAACTGATCTGTTTTTTTGGCAGCACATTCGGAAATCTTAGCAGAACACAGGAAATTCCTTTCCTGTCAGGGTTAAGATCAACAATGAACACTGGCGATCAATTACTCATCGGATTCGACATGGTGAAAGACATTGCCTTTATCGAAAAAGCATATAATGATGAACAAGGGATGACGGCTGCTTTTAATAAAAATATATTGAATGTCATAAATCGCTTTGCCAAAACCAATTTTGATCCGGATTACTTTGACCACTATTCATTTTATAACACTGCAGAGTCCCGGATTGAGATGCACCTTCGGGCCCTCAGGAGTTTTGAAATCAGCACTCCTTTTATGAATGGAAAAATCTTTTTTAAGGAAGGGGAGACCATACATTCCGAAAATTCTCATAAATACGATATGGCCTATATTCATCAGCTGGCTAAAGACACCGGCCTGCAGATAACAAATATTTATACCGATACGAATCAATGGTTTTCACTGGTGCAATTCAGTAAGAGAACCCCGGGCTTATAATTTGAAATACAGGAATTCACGGGTATCAGCTTCATTTTAAGTCACAACATTAAGCATGACATATGAATAACCATGAAGAATTAAAAGGTCTGAAGAGGATCAGCGAATTGAGTATTTACTCTTCACTTATCATTACACCCTTATCGATCATTTTCTCAATGATCTCGGGTTCTGTCACACTAGTCGTGTATTTTATCTGGGCTGCAGCTGCGATTGCCGTAAAGATCTTTGCGATGATCTCGATACGGATCATGATGAAAGAAAATCAGTTCATGTTTCCCAATGGTACAGGAAAACTGGAAAATTTTTCTTCTTTTTTCTTCGGAGTTTCCATAGTTCCGATAGGAGCATATTACCTGGTTACCTCTATCATGAGGTTATTTTCCCCCCTGCCCGTTGTTACCTACCTCCTCTGCCAGGTTCCGGTCGCGCTGTCATTACTCCTGACCCTGGGGCTGAAAATACTGACGATGCGTATCATCCGGCGGAACCAAAATCCTTCACCTCTTCTGAGCGCATATAACATCAATTTCAACGTCTCCCTCACATCGGATTCCTTCCTGTTCCTGGCGTTCCTGGCCGGATACCTCCTGTCGGTCCTCGGTTTTGACTACCTTAGTGCCATAGTAGACCCGGTTTTGTCGGTCATACTGTCATTGTATATGCTCAGGGTTGGCCTGCCCCTCATTATCGACAATTTCCGTTCACTGATCGACCTTCCATTGCCTGAAAAAGATATGCTTAAAATACTGAAAGTTGCTACAGAGTTTTATAAAGAATACACTGGTTTTGGAATGATGTTTTCAAGGCAGAGCGGAAAACAAAAAGTCATTGAGATCGAATTACTTTTTGACCCGGGAATTTCTCTTCAAAAAATCATGCAGATCGAACAAAATATGTTATCCAGGATAAACCAGGATATCCCGGATGTTCGTTTCAGGCTGATACCAAAAGTCCTGACTCCGGGAGGCCGGTGTTGATGCATCGGGTGATTTCAGTATATGTCTTCGCACTCCGTATAATCAGGGAATATTCTGAATCAGCTCGCCCCCGATTCCAATATGGTAGCCCTGGGAAAGATAGAGTAAATCTCCTCGTGCATTGATCAAGGTCACCACTGGAAGTGAAGAGCCTGGGATTTGTCCGGCAGCCCTGAATACCAGTTTAATAAGATCACTCCCCGGGACAACACAGGAAGCGCCTGCAGGCATCTCTTTAATAGTCGTGGCAATGAAGTCCCTTTCATCTTTCTCATTGATGAACAGGAAAAATATATTGCATTTCTTTCTTTCAAATTCCTTTCTTTTTGCTGTCAGATCAGCGATAAAATGCCTCGTAGGTTCTTTGCCCGGTTCTACCCAGGCCAGAACGAGGCTGCCTGACGAAAGCGGGCTGGCTTGGGGAAGGGCCGATAGCAACGCTTTGAGATCGAGGCTGCCAAGAACTGCAGTGGCTGGCTTTTTGCGTATTTGTATTACCTGTTTAACATCCTTTCCTTTCCCGAGGTTGAAGAATGAAAGGTTTGCAAGAACTGTTCCGTCTTTCATTCGGTTCCCGCTTACAATGAGGTAATACCCTGCTGCAAGATCAAGTTCACACGGAAATGAACTGAGGCGGGGATCAGTTTCATAATCGAGGGACCTGAAAAACCCGTCATCAAACTTTTCCAATGTAAAATGGATATAATACTCAGGTTTTATTTTATCTTTAACATCCTGATTTATAGTTAATTTAACTCTTTCAGTTGAAGCTTTACCTCGCTTCTCAAACTGCACATCATGCCATGTGTTTTTAAAATAATACTGCGGAAGGCGTGTCCCCGGTTCGAGGCGGGCTGCAATACCAAGGCTTCTGCAAACTGCCACAAAGAAAATATCCCTTGAGTGAGGATCTGCGACTTTCAGCTCATAAACACCGATAGGAGTGAGGGGAGCCCTGCTGTAATTCGCTTTGTCATCGGTAAGGACAGTGGTTTTTACCCATTCTGCCAGCATTCCTGGCTCAGCTGCCGCCCTGGCTTTGAAGTCAGGGTCAAACTTCTCCTTCAGAAAGATTTTATAAGGTCTTAACCATTCATTATCAACCCTGGGGTTTAAAAGGTATTTAAAAAAAATCTCCCAGTCACCTCCGGACGTTCCGGGATAAACCGAATTATTAATATTATCCATCAGGACATCCAGGGAAACATCCCTGAGGTCTTTTCCTGAAACAGCTGATAGCAGCGGAAATACCCATGTTTTACCTGATCCAATGGCTGATCCTGCGAAATCAATGATCGTACGGTAGTTCCCACGGCTTTCACGGAGAAAGGCCCGGAGGGTATCGGCATTCAATTTTAGCGTAGCGGCAAGCCTTGTCGCCATTGAGCTGTCAATGAATGTATTCTCGTAAGCGGATCTCAGTTTGTCTTCAAAACCAAGTTTCTTTGCATTGGCTTCTTTCAGTGAGTCTGTAACAACTGAACTGACAGGTTTTTCAACGGGAGGGACAAAATCCTCCTGCAATGTGTATTCCCTGCCTGGTTTCATCAACAGCTCCAAAATAACCGTATCGTTTGTTTTTGCACTTATCTTTCTGAAAGCAAACCTTCCGTTTTTGGAAGCCCATACCAGCAGGTCGCCCAAGCCAGTCTGAAAACTGCACATCCCCTTGTGATCAGAGAATGTCCTCAGCAAAGGATAAAACTCGGCATAATTGTAAAGCTGGAATTCCACTGCAGCGCTGTCGGCAGGCTTTCCTGATGAATCCCTCACGAACACATAAACACGTTTCGTTTCAGCATAATTCGAAAGGATGTTGATCCTTGTAAAGCGTTCATCCTTCAGCAGCACATCTTCAGGACCCTCATAATCCCCGAAAACATTCGTATTTACAAGCATTGCACGTTTTGCCGGAGCGATAAACCAGGCTGCATCGAGAACAGGCTCGGGTTCACAGGCGCCTATATAATGCCAGCGGCCATCGACCCAAACCTCCACCCATGCATGGTTATCGTCTGAATGTGCCCAGCGGGGAGTATAACACTGCCTGGCTGGAATGCAAACAGAACGCAGAGCAGCAACGGTAAATGTAGATTCTTCCCCGCAACGTCCCCAGGCTGTCTGCACAGTGGCCAGGGGAGAGGATGTGCGCTCATCACTCCCCCTGTATGTTACTTTTTCATGACACCAGTGATTTACCTCAAGAGCAGCATCCCTCATGCTCATCTTCCTTATCCTGTTTTTCAGCTCTCCAAAAAAGACCATACGAGAGCTGTCAAGGTTTTCATTGTTCACCCTGACCGGGAGCACAAAATGCCTGAAAAGATCATCAGGCAAGGTTTTTCCCCATGAAAAAGTATCACGGGCTGCAAACGAGGCCCGGATGTTATTCAGAAAAAATTCACCATCATAATCTGCAATATCACTAAGCGGGGAATAGGCGAGGATGAACTTCAAAGCTTCGGTTTCCCTTAAGGCCATTTTATGATCGGTAAGTCTGAAAACCTGCTCCCAACGGTTTTTACAAAGTTGCTTCTGCTTTTCAAACTGGAATTCAACTTTTTCACGATAGGCCTTTTCCTGAAGGAAATGTTCCCCCCTCCGGCATCCGACAGCAGCCAGGAGAATGATAAACAGTAGAAATGCACTCAGGTTTCTCATTGTATAATGGTTTTATCCGTCAATTCCTTTTAACCAGCAGGATAGCGATCCAGGTAATATAAAACATACAAAAAACAGGTACCATGAAACTCATTGTAATTGATACTGAATCCGTCACGGCCCACATCAATGAAGTAAAAAAAGCACTGACTGGGATGGTCCCTGTCATCATCCCCAGAAGTACCTTTTTATCGTGTTGTATGAGATCCATAGCAAGGCCGATCATCAGGGGGAAGATATTGGCTGAACCAATTCCTATCATTACCGTTGCTGCAAGTGACAGGTATTTCTGCCCGATAAACATCGTAAACAAACCAAGAACGCTCAGAACACTGCTGTAAAGAAACACTGTTTCGGGCCTGGTTCTGAAAAGTATCAATACCCCCGCGATCCTTCCGGCCACAAATGAAAAAATGAATAACCCGACACCGGGGATGATCATCTGTAGTATTTTAATCCCGAATATTTCTGAAAAATAGAATGGGATCAGGTTAACCAGGCAGGCTTCAGCGCCTGAATACACCAGCAAACCTCCCAGCATAAGAATGATATTCTTGTTGTGAAGCAGCTGCCCGATCGTGTATGTAATATGTTTTCCCGGAATGGTTTCTTCCCGGACTTTGAATGGCAGAAGAAACAGCAAGGCAACAGATAACAGAATGAAGAACAAAGCGGCATAAGGTAACAACCCGCTCATTTGTGCAAGGGTTGAAGGGAGGATGGCCGGAACGCTTATCCCTGCCATGAAACCAAACGTTTTAATGCAGTACAGCAACACAATTCTTCGGATGTTCCTTCCTTTTTCATTTGCTGCCAGTATCGCATTAAGCCCGGCAACCTGAACAAAAAGGCTGCCGGCAAACAGGCAGAGCGCAATCAATAAAACCAGATGCCCGGGTTTTACATCGAATAAAAGGATCAGCAGGCCGGAAAGAACTACCAGTAAGGCTGCGGTCAGATTTACCCGGTTACCTTTTCCCGTCCTGATCATACCAAAAAGAACGGATAAAAAAGCCAGAACCAGCAACCCGGTAAAAGTCAGGATACGGAGAGAATATTCATGCTGAAAAACAAAACTGATCTGCCATTTGAGCCGGGGAAATAATGTTTCAACAAGCCCAATGGCAAAAAAAGCAGGATATACCGCGACTGAATTCCTTTTCCAGTTGTTTTTGCCGGTGTTCATCTCTTACTCATAATGAATGTTTAATTCATTTGAGTTAAAAGGCAGAACTGCCGACTGGGTGTCATGTTTAAGCCGCTGGGTAGAAATTTTGCTTCCGTTGACATTTAAAGAGCTTAAAACAGGAAAAGAATGAAGGATCAGGCGCACTGCAGTGAACTTTGAACTGAATGTACCATCAGCCTTGCCGATTACGATAATTTTGCCCTGAGGATTATATTGGATGAGTTTCTTGCAGTATTTCCCCTGCTCGTAATTATAAGTGAGCCCGTCATCCTCATAATACACAAAAGCGGCAGAACTTCTGCCGGCATAAATATGCACATCAAGCGTATCTGAAGGTTTTTCGGAAGTATTCTGGATCACAGACTGCATAGGGATGATCCCTGAGGCTTTTACAAAGACAGGCAGATCGTCGAGGGGAGCTTCCACATTCACCTCCTGTTTCCCTTTGTAAAATTCACCGGAAGTGAGTCTGTACCAGTCCCCTTCGGGCAGATACACCCTCGCCATATTCTGGGTGCATGAAACCGGCGCTACAAGCAGGTTATCGCCAAACAGGTATTCTTCCTGGTATCTCCACCACCATATTTTTTCATCATTGGTATAATTGATCGCCAGGCTCCTGGCAACCGGCAATCCGCTTTGCGTTGATGTATAAAAAGCTGAATAGATATAAGGCAACAGCCTGTAGCGCTGTGAAATCAGTTTTATCGAAGATGCCTCAACTTCCTCACCCAGGGACCACGGCTCTTTACGCAGGGTTCCTTTTGACGCGTGGTTCCTGAAGAACGGCGTATATACTCCCAGTGACAGCCAGCGTACAAATAATTCTTTTGAAGGGGATTCCATGAACCCTCCCATATCGGGACCCACGAAGCTCAGTCCCGACAAGCCCATGCTGTTGACCATCCTCGCCGATAGCAGCATATGTTCATCAGAAGCTACGTTATCGCCGGTCCATACTGCCGAATACCGTTGAATCCCGGCAAAGGCTGCACGGGTAAGCACAAATGGCCGTTTGCCGTTCAGGAGTTTTTTCGTTCCTTCGAAAGTAGCCCTCGACATATTCAGGCCGTAAACATTATGGGCCTGCTTTATAGTGCTGCCATGCCCGTCAAAGTCAAACTGAACGATATCCGGAATGCTCTGTCCCCAGGCCGAGGGTTCGTTCATATCGTTCCAGAACCCTTCCACCCCGGGCTCAACAAGGTATTTAAACGAAGCGCCCCACCATTGCCTTACAACTTCTTTTGTGAAATCAGGGAAATGGCATCTTCCGGGCCATACACTGCCGATATATCTCCGGCCATCCGGATATTTTACGAAATAATCGTTTTTCACTCCTTCATCATAGGCGAAATAACCGGGGTCGACTTTTATACCGGGGTCGACAATGGTTCCCACATGAAAACCCATACCCTTCAGTTCAGAAATAAGCCCCTTTGGATTGGCAAATCCTTTAGGGTTCCAGGTAAAGATCTTATAGGCATCCATATAATCGATATCGAAGTAAATCATATCGCAGGGGATCTTTTTAGCCCTGAACTGCCGGGCCACTTCGAGGACTTCCGAATCAGGGAAATAACTCCATCTGCTCTGCTGAAAACCCAGGCTCCAATAGGGAGGGAGCGACATGCGGCCTGTAAGCCATGTGTAATCTTTCAGGATCCCTGAGATCGTAGAAGCCCCGAAAAAATAATAATTCAGTTCTCCTTCTGCAACCGAAAACCAGCTGAAAAGATTGTCGGTGGATGCCGCGAAATCAAACCTGGTCCTTGACGAATTATCAAGAAAGATCCCGTACGTAAGACTGTCATGGATGCCCATAAAAAAAGGGATGCTTACATACAGGGGATCAGCATTCGATGCATAGGCCGGCACATCGGAGTTCCACATCTCGTATTTATTGTCCCGCCGGTTCAGGTTCCCGGTCTTCTCACCCAGGCCGATAAACTTCTCGTCAGGGAAAAGCTTCCGGTAACAGGTAATCACAGGTCCCTGCCAGCCATTGCCGAAAGGTGAGTATTCCTCGGAAAGAATCCTGCCTTGTTTGTTTTTTATTTGAATGCGGATGGGATTTTTCCCGATCTCCAGCTTCAGCGAATCCGTGAGAAGGATGATCTGTTCGCCTGTTTCCTGCAGTTTGAACCCGCCCGCTTCAGGACTGGCAATCACGGCGTAGGAAAAATCAGTTGTTTTAAGACCCCTGTCCATCCTGATACGGATGACGGTTGGTGAATAAAACCGGACCTCAAGACCCGCATTTTCAGCTCTGATTAAAACCTCCTGTCCTGAGGTTTTGAGGGATTTGAAATTTCCGATAAACCCAGACTGTCCGCAAAGCCTTATCTGGGAAGACAATAACAATATCCCTGTCATGAGAAGGCCTGCAATGATTTTTGTTTTTTTGCTCATTTGCGTTTGAATTGCCGGCATTGGCCGGATTGGTTAAACTCCTTCGTGTTCTGTCCTCCGGATGATCTCATTCTGAAGATCCTCGCCCAGGTCATTAAAATAATCACTGTACCCTGCGACACGGACTATCAGGTCACGGTGTTTTTCAGGATGTTTCTGTGCATCTCTGAGAGTCGCCGCATTCACCACGTTGAATTGTATATGGTGACCATCCATCCTGAACCAGGAACGGATAAGGCTCGTGAGTTTGCTGATTGCTTCATCCCCTTCAAAAAATGAAGGCGAGAATTTCTGGTTCAGCAGGGTGCCGCCGGTCAGAAGATGGTCTATTTTACTTGCCGACTTCAGCACGGCAGTGGGGCCTTTATGATCAGCCCCCTGGAAGGGAGAAATACCTTCTGAAAGCGGTTGCCCGGCTTTTCTTCCATCAGGCAAAGCCCCTATGACACTGCCAAAATACACATGCGATGTGGTCGGGAGCATGTTGATCCGGTGTTTTCCGCCAATTGAAGTGGGCCTTCCGTCGACTGCCTCAAAAAACATCCTGAATACTAAACGTGCCTGGTCATCTGCATAATCGTCATCATTCCCGTATTTTGGCGTATGATATACCAGCTCTTTCCTGAACTCCTCAAAATCTGCGAAATCCGCAGAGAGTGCCTTCAGCAGGCCTTTCATTGTAATGGTCTTCTGTTCGAAAACATGATATTTTATGGCGGTCAGCGAATCGGTTATGCTTCCAAGGCCCACACCCTGGACATAGGTGGTGTTGTACCTGGCTCCCCCGGCATTGTAATCCATGCCGTTTGGTATACAGTCATCGATCAGAAGGCTGAGGAATGGCATGGGCATATAATCCGCAAAGATCCTGTGTATAATATTGTTCCCACGCATCTTGATGGCTGTCAGGTGTTCAAGTTGTTGCTGAAATGCCCTGGTCAGCGCTTCAAAAGAGCTGAATTCTTCAGGATTGCCGGTTTCCAGGCCAACCTGCTTCTGAGTCCGGTTGTCAAATCCATTGTTCAGGGTCAGTTCAAGGACTTTAGCGAGGTTAAAATATCCGGAAAGGATATAGGCTTCCGTTCCGAAAGCACCTGCCTCTACACAGCCGCTGGCCCCGCCATTCCTTGCATCGGCAAGGCTTTTTCCCTGCCGGATCAGTTCCTGGACGATAGCATCGGTATTAAAATAGGAAGGCTGGCCAAATCCGGTCCTTGTGATCTGAAGCGTACGGCTGATAAAACTATCGGGGTTCTTTTTACTCACCTGAACCATCGAACTCGGCTGAAGCAGCCGCATTTCCTCTATGACATCAAGTAAAATGAAGGTGAGTTCATTCACTGCGTCCGAACCGTCAGTTTTCACTCCACCCAGGTTGATCAGGCAAAAATCAGTATACGTATTGCTTTCAAGCGCTGTAATGCCGACTTTTGGAGGTGCCGGATGGTTGTTGAATTTTATCCAGAACCCCTGTAACAGTTCAACAGCCTTTTCTTTCGTAAGTGAGCCATCTTCAAGACCTTTTATATAGAAAGGAAGCAGGTGCTGATCGAGCCGGCCCGGGTTGAATGAATCCCATGTATTCAGCTCTGTAATCACACCAAGGTGTACAAACCAGTAATACTGGAGGGCTTCATGGAAAGTGCTGGGAGCACGAGCGGGTACAAGGCTGCAGATCTCCGCCATCTCCTTCAGTTCTTTCACCCTGGCTTCATCAGTCTCTGTTTCAGCCAGGTTTCTGAGTTCGGTTGCATGACGACCGGCAAACATGATCAGTGCATGAGCCGCGATCTCCATGGCTTTGAGTTCTTCGCGTTTTTCAAATGCCATAGGGTCATTGATGAAATCAAGCCTGCTTATTTCTTCGCTGATCTGCCTGATCAGGTCGTTCATGCCAAGGCTGTATATCTTACTGCCCAGCACTGTATGACCCGGCGCCCTCTGTTCCTGGAATTCAGTAAATACGCCGGCTTTATAAGCGTTCAGCCATTCCTCTGACATCAGATTCATGATACGCTCACGGTTGCTGCAGCCATTCCAGAAAGGAATGATTTTTTCTTTGTATATCCTGCGGACTTCATCATCGGCTTTGAAAGATACTTTTTTACGGGTATCAAGGATCTCAAGGTCTTCCAGAGTATGTAGACAAATTTCAGGATAGGTAGGGCAGGCCTTTGGAGCCGGTCCGCGTTCGCCAACGATGAGCTCCCCTTCGTTTATGCATATTTCCTTATGCCGGAGAATATGGTCAAATGCCATAGCCCTTCCTACAGGCACCGAAACCTTTCGGTCTATGCCTGTTTCGTAAAACTCTGTTACCAGAACCGCACGCTCGGCGCTGATGCGGTTTATGGCATTCAGGCTTTGTTCGCGTAATTTTTTGATTCTATCGGTCATATATCTGCTTTCGTTGATGATATTTATCCTCCGATTTTTACTGAATATCCCATCGCCTCCAGTTCACTTTTCCGCTGAAACAAAGCTTCTTTCGGTATACTTTTTACATTTTTCATTAAATTTTCCTTGCCGAATCGCTTGTATTTATTCGCTGCTGCTGCATGATAGGGAAGAAGGCTGATCTCCTTAACTTCAGGCTTCATTTTGCCCAGAAACGTCCGCAGTGCACTGAAAAACTCATCGGTGTCGCTGATCCCGGGTATTACAGGCAGGCGGACAATGATCCGTTTCCCAGACCTGGCCAGCTTTTGCATATTGTCAAGGATAAGCTTATTTGAAACCCCTGTATACATAAAATGCTGTTTGTCATCTAAAAGTTTCAGATCATAAAGATACAAATCTGCATAATTCATCGTCAGTGAGAGGTTCTCCCATGAGGTATATCCGCAGGTATCCAATGCTGTATGAAGACCTTTTGATTTCAGCGCTTTGAAAAGTGAAAGCAGGAATTCAGGCTGGAATGTTGGTTCTCCTCCTGAAATGGTGACTCCCCCGCCTGATTCGTCATAAAAAACCCTGTCCTTTTCCACTTCGTTAAGGACCTCCTCAACGGTCATCCACTTACCGCTTACCTCTTCCTCCCTGAATTTCCTGCCTTCCAGGGGAAATATTTTAATACTAGTCTCAGGAAGTCCGCTCTGGCTTTCCGGGTTATGGCACCAGGAGCAGGAGAGAGGGCAGCCCTTTAAAAAGACCGTACTCCGGATCCCTGGCCCGTCATGAACCGTAAACCTCCTGATATCAAAAACAAGTCCTTTCATCATCTTTACCCGGATGCAATTACCAGCCACCCGGAAACCCGTTATTTACCGTTTCCTGCTTGTTCTGTATAGTACATTATCATTGTAATAATGGCCTTGCTGCAAACAGGGCAAAATCCTTTGGCATCGTTCGACTTCATCCTGCAGTCCATGCCCGGGCTGTAGACCCCTTTTCCTGAATAGCCACCTCCTTCAAACATGCCGGTCACATCCCTGTATTTTTGTATCCTGGGCGTCGGAATTGGAATACTGTCGGACATCATTGCTTTCCATTTCGAAGCAAAATCAACATTGGTGGTCAGATTAGGCTCCCAGGGCTCAACCTTAAGGTTATAGAAGTCAGAATACGTGACTTCTGCATCGTAATACTCATCAGCAAGCCCGGCAAAGGAGTGCCCGAATTCATGGATTGCAACAACCTTCGAAAACTGGTTGTCGACAGTCCCTTCACAGTAATGATTAAAAAAACCACCGCCTCCGTAACGCTTCGAGTTCACGAGGACAAATATTGCATCATAAGGGACATTGGCCGCAATATCATAAATCGTCTTCGTGTCAAAACTGGTAAGATAACGGTCCATATCAAAGGTATAAAAGCTGCTGTGAATGTTGGTATTCACATACAGATCCTTCCCCGGTATTGTAACCCCTGATTCATCCGAGGCCGACATGATTGCATAAAAATTGAATTTGTCGCGAAAGCTGCTGTATGGATCAACCGACATAAAATAATCAGCCATTGAACGGGCATCCTCTAAGAATTTAGGCATTTCCGTTTCAGTATAACCCTCGGCCATAAATGCAATATCAACGTGATCTTCAGGAGATCCTGAGTATTTCAGTTTTTCAACTTTAAGCCGGTGAATGCTGTCCTTCAGAATAAAATAATCATCGGGCCTGAGTTTCATTTCAAACATTTTTTCAAACAAACCGGTTTCATAAGACCTTTTCTCGATCAGGAAATTCATCGTTTTATTAGGAAAAGGCATGGTAGCAACCATTGGGAATGCCCGGCGGATCTGTTTTGCCTCCGGCGTTCCCCTCCACTCCTGGAAAAGGCTGCTGAATCCTTTTGCAAATAAAATTTTTCCTGAAGCGGAATCAACAAGTATATAACGGTATGACCCTGTATTCTTCAGAGCTGCCAGGTCATGGTGAGGCCCGCCGTAATAAGGTTCTTCCCTCATCTCCCTGAAAAAAACGTTTTCTTCAGAATTGTTCCCGGCGAGGAAATAATCAATCCTCAGTGTTTTATTGAGAAAGTATTCATCGAATTGCCCGGGTACGTTGCTGGCTGCATTGGCCGGGGAAGTCTTATCCTGGGCTGCAACCAGGCAGGGGAGGAGGAGAAGGAGCGCAAAAATTGAAAAGTTTTTCATTGACTGAATGATTATTTGTTGATTGATTAATCGTTAATCCCTTGTTTCTTCATGTGGATTTCCCTTTCAACTGCACCACCACAGTTCCCGAAAGCATTAACAGGCAACCGGCGAACATGCGCAGGCTCAGGGTCTCACCGAGGAGGAGCATGCCGCCTATAACGGCAAATACAGCTTCCAGCCCGAGGATAATGCTCACGTATGCCGGGTGGGCGGTTTTTTGTGCAATGATCTGGAGGGTATAGGCCAGCCCTACCGAAAGTATGCCTCCGTAACAGATCGGGAGCCATGCTTCAAGGATTTTGGCCATACTTATGATCTCGACCGAGAATGCAACGCAAAGATTGATGAAAGCCGTGATCGAGAACTGAATAACTGCAAGAAGTATGGAATCCATCTGAGGTGAAAGCCAGCCTATGATCAGTACGTGGAATGTGAAAACGAAAGAACACATCAGCAGAAGAGAGTCACCCGGGGCAAGGCTGAATCCCTTTGTAACGCTAAGAAAATAAAGACCGATCATTGAAAGCAATACGCCTGCCCAGATATACCAATTGCTTTTTTGTCCCAGAAACAAACCAATCACAGGAACAAATGCAACATAAAGTTCTGTAAGAAAGCCGGCTTTGCCCGCCGTCGTTTTCTGAAGGCCAAGCTGTTGCAGTGCGACGCCTGTAAAAAGGAAAAGGCCGGTGAGCAGGCTTCCCATTATTATCTTACGGCGGCCGGCAGGGCTGCCGGTAAACAGCATCGGCTTTCCCTTAATGAGCCTTTTGTAAAAAAACGGCAGCAGAACCAGCACGCCCAGCGAAAACCTGACCCCGTTATAGGTAAACGGACCAACATAATCCATTCCAACCCTTTGCGCAACAAAGGCGAATCCCCAGATTGCCGCGGCAAGTAACAGGATAAGATCGGCTTTTACTTTCGCAGTGATCATTTGATAACTATTTCATCAACAAAGACCCAGGCTTTTTTACCTGCACCCGGATGCCAGGCAGGGCAACTGCCCCTGTTCACTGCCTGCACCCTGATATACCTTACTGGTTTTTGATTCAGCTTAACACTGAAATCCCTGATCACAGTGCCATTTGTCCTTTCGCTTACCTTATTTTTAACAGCAGGGAGCTCTATAAAGTTTTTATTATCGGCAGAGACCGCAAATTTCACTTCAAGGGGCATAAAGATCCAGGATCCCTGGTCCTGGTAACAGCCCAGCGAGAGTTCATGTATATTTTTCAAAGTCTGAAGGTCAACAACGGCTTCCACATCCGATCCTTCATACCCCTGCCATCCGCCGGTATTAAAATTATCACCTCCCCTGATAAAATCAATAAGCGCAATATCTCCTCCGGCTGAATACTGCCCTGAATATTTTGTGTGTAGTGTAATTTTCCTGTGATCGGGTATCTTTATAAATTGCGCCCCGGTCATAAAGCTTTTTTCAAGCCCGGGTGCAACTGCAAAGGCTTTCAGGCTTGTAGTTGTTTTGACTGTCAAAGGTTTTGAATAGATTCCGTATTTTTCATCCGGGTCCTTGCCGTCAAGAGTATAATAGATCTTTGCACCTTTTACAGGGCAGGTGAGTGCCGGCATAGCTGAATCCATAAAAGTCTGCCCGGCATTTTCCACCGCCGGAACAGGGGTGATCAGGCCGTCGGTAATGGAAGACACGGGAAAAGCTCCTTCACTGCATCCCCAAGTCGTGTCAGGTTCCGATGACATTGTAAAACTCAGTGTCCCTCCCTGCATGATATCGGAATGGGTTATGAAACATTTATTGTAAGACTTACCATTCAAAGATGATGAATTTATATAATACTTATGACTGCTGATGTTTTTTGCCTCAATTGTAAACGTTTTACCGTTTTCAAGACGGATGGACACTTTTGGGAATAATGGCGTTCCGATTGCATACACTTCCGAGCCGGGAACAACAGGGTAAAAACCCATTGCACTGAGCACATACCATGCACTCATCTGGCCGCAATCCTCATTCCCGCATAGGCCGTCCGGATCATTCCTGTATAAGCCATATATGATACGGTGGACCATTTCCTGGGTTTTCCATGGTTTTCCCGCATAATCATACAGGTAGGCCATATGATGGCTTGGTTCATTACCCTGTGCATACTGGCCTATCATCCCGGAGATATCAGCCTGCTCCCGGCCTGATGTTGCTGAAGCTGCAGTAAAAAGGGCATTAAGTTTCAGTGCAAACTTTTCCCGGCCTCCCATCAGATCCATAAGCCCGCTGATGTCCTGGGGCACATAGAAGCTGTATTGCCATGCATTGGCTTCTGTATAATTGAAATTCACTTCCGACGGATCAAAAGGCGTGAACCATCCGGCCTTCGTTTTAGCACGCATAAACCCTGTCGTTTCGTCAAACAGGTTTTTATAATACTGTGCACGCCGGATATACGTATTGTAATCATCTGTTTTGAGAAGCGCTTTGGCCATCCGGGCTATGCACCAGTCATCATAGGCATATTCAAGGGTCTTTGAAACTGACTCACCTTCACGGTCCGATGGGATATAGCCCAGTGTTTTATAATATTTCAGTCCAAGCTCATCCTGCTCAGCACTATGTTTCATGGCTTTCAGCGCCAGTTCTGTATCAAACCCCTGAATGCCTTTCAGATAGGCATCCGCAATCACAGGCACCGAATGGTAACCTATCATGCAGCCTGTTTCGTTCGATGAAAGCTCCCATACGGGAAGCTTCCCACCTTCCTGGTATTCCTTAAGAAACGTATTAATGAAATCATTGGTCCGCTTCCGGTCAAGGATCGTAAGCAGGGGATGTTCAGCCCTGTATGTATCCCATAACGAAAATACTGTATAATAATCAAAGCCCGCGGCAGCATGGGCTTTCAAATCCCTCCCAAGATACTGTCCATCCACATCCATGTAAAGGTTGGGGTTCAGCATCGCATGGTAAAGCGCGGTATAGAAAACGGTTTTTTGATCGCTGCTTCCGCCTTCAACAATTATCTTACCTAATTCTTTATTCCATATATCCCGGGCCTGCTTTGCTGTTGCTTCAAAATCCCAGCCAGGGTTCTCCTTCTCAAGGTTCCTTCTCGCACCATCTGTACTGATTGCTGAAATGCCGATTTTAAGCAATAAGGGCTCTCCTTTTTTCAGGTTGAAATTGAATTCCGCCTTGATGTCATTGCCTCTGAAATCTTTTGCACTCCCTGATATTTCATTTCCGTTCCTGACCCTGAATGTTAAAAACGGTCTTGAAAATTTTATCACAAAGTACAGGATTTGTTTCGATGCCCAGGCCTTTGAAACCCTCATTCCCTCAATTTCATCATCTCTGTTGATCTTAAGCCTTGAATCAAGTACAAGGTCCCTGTGCTTAAGGTCCAATACCAGGCCGGCCTGGCCTGGATTTTTATATTCATACCGGTGCATGCCCGTCCTTAGTGTCGATGTAAGCGAGGCTTTTACTCCGGGCGCATCAAGTTCGACTTCATAATAACCGGGCCTCGCTTTTTCGGTCGTCTTCCTGAATTTTGAACGGAAGCCATAATTATCCAAAACAGCCGGTCCGTTAACAGGCATTACAAGTATATCCCCATAGTCGGAACATCCTGTACCGCTGAGGTGTGTATGGCTGAATCCATAAATCACCGAATCGCTGTTGTGATAGGCGGAGCAAGCATCCCAACCCTCCATTCGGGTGTCGGGGCTAAGCTGTATCATACCAAAAGGAAGGCTGACCCCGGGATAAGTATGCCCGTGCCCGCCGGTCCCGAGAAAGGGATTAACATAATCGGCAGCTTGTTTTTTCTGATCTGAACAGGCAATCAGGAATAATGAAATGATCAGAATTCCCGCGCTGGTATATTTCCTCATATATCTTGTTAATAGGTGTCGTAAAGGCTGCGAATACTGAGCTTGTCGGGCAAATCTTTCTGCTTATATGATGTTGAAAAGAATATTTCGACTGGTTTGCCGGGAATTATATCAACGAAATTATCTGAGAATTTTCCATCGGCTTTTGCAGAAAGCCAGACACTCCTGGCAAGTTTGTCTGTTTTCAGCCTGATCTGATAACCACCCGGCATTTCACTGATTTCCTTAATGATACCAGGCTTTTCAAGGGCGAGGTCTTTAATGGGAACAAAATAAAAACTGCAGCCGTACTTTTTCCGATCTTCATCGGCGGAACTATAAGCGGCAGTAAGAACAATTTTCCGTGGATCCATGTTTTTCAGAAAAGCGGCAGAGTCTATATCGAATACGCAGTTTGAGCTGAAGGAAGGCACTTTGAACTTATATACGGTATCCCTGAGGACCTTTCCATCAAAACCTCTGATCTCGATATCAAGCCGGCCTTCTGAAGCAACATGTCGATCGGAGACTACATAAACCTTCAGGCGATGATGTTCCATTAGCGGGGAAACCAGCATATCATCATATTCCCTGTACAGGTAGTAATGCAGGGCTTTCGGAGCCCCGTAATAATCCCTTGCCGACCAGGAAACCACCGGCCAGCAGTCATTGTACTGCCAGAACATCGTTCCCATGCAGTATGGCATCGCCCTGCGGTGAGCCTCAATAGCCGTTTTAATCCCTTCGGCCTGCAGGACCTGGCTTACATAGGCATACGATTCAAAATCCTTCGGGCGCTTAAATTCGCGCAGCATATATTCATCAATGAGCTCATAGCCGGTGGGATGTTTCTGGTGGACTTTCATTACGGCAGATCCCAGTGTAAGATCCTCAGGTTTTGCGAATTTTTTAAAGCTGCCCGGGTCAGGGAAAGCCTGGAAACCATATTCCGATGCAAAACGGCCAATAACTTCCTTATACTTCGTAAAGGGCTCTTTACCCCACCATACTCCCCAGTAATGCGTATCGCCCGAAAGTGTACTGCTTTTATTTCCCCATCCAAACATAGGGGATGTCGGGACGTAAGGCCTGAGTGTATCCAGCCTCCTGACGTTGTCCTGTAACATCACGTTAAAGATTCTCTGATAGGTATCATAAACTTCGGCCGAATCGGCAGGAGAATAATTGTACTGTCTGATCCATCCCCAGTTTTTCCAGCCTTCGTCAATTTCGTTATTCCCGCACCAAAGAGCAAGGCATGGATGCCTGCGAAGGCGGATAATATTTTCAGAGGACTCTGCATTCACATTATCCAGGAATTCCCTGTTGCCCGGGTACATGGCACATGCAAACATGAAATCCTGCCACACCATAATGCCGAGTTCATCACAGATATCATAAAAAATATCTTTCTCGTAAATGCCGCCTCCCCAGACTCTCAGCATGTTCATATTCCGGCCTTTGACATCAGTGAGCAAAGCACGGTAATCCGAATCACTTACCCTGGAAGGGAAATTGTCCTGGGGTATGTAATTAGCTCCTTTTATAAAAACAGTGACATTGTTGACCCGAAAATAAAATGAACTGCCAATGCTGTCTTTCTGCTGAACAAGTTCAATGGTACGGAGCCCTGTCTTCTGCTTGCCTTTTGCAACCAGCTCATCACGAAGATATATGCAGTAGTTCAAAGGATACAGGTAAGGTGTTCCCAAGCCGCTGGGCCACCACAATTTCGGGTTCCTGATTACAAAGTCAAAACGGATTACATTTTTCCCTTTGTCAATACTGCAGGTATGGGCCATTAACTGAACAGAGTCGTTATTGATCATGATCCTGCCTGTTCCGGGAAGATCTGAAGTCAGGGTAAATACAGCCGACATCGTTGCAGCTGAACCTGTAATTTTTTTCTGGATAAACTGGACCCCGAGCAGGTTTACCCGGTCGTAAAGCTTCAGGTAAACAGGTTTTGATATGCCGCAGGTGACCAGCCTGGGTCCCCAGTCCCAACCAAAATTATAGGCAGCTTTCCGGCAGACTACTTTTTCATCACCGGGGAGCTTCTGACTGAGTTTATCATAAAGTGCCCTGTTACGCTTTGTAATTGAGGGGAAACGGATAAGGAGTTCATTTTTTCCTGTCTTCAGTCTGAACTTTGCATTTTCATAAATCCATTCCCTGAACATATTATCAGCTACCACGATTAAAGAATCATTCAGGTACACATCTGCATAGGTGTCAAGCCCTTCAAAAACAAGGTCGATATGCGGTGAAGTAAACATCGAAGCATCCAGGTTGAACACCCGGCGGTATTCCCAGTCGTTCCCGTCAATCCATTGCACGCTGTCCTCATCAGACCGGTAAAAAGGGTCACCGATAAGCTTGTTATTTAAAAGGTCAAGTTGAACGCATCCCGGCACAGTTGCAGGATGCCAGGATGTCGTCCCGGCTTGCCTGAATTCCCAAATCCCTCCCAGATCATATTTTAAGGGCAGCTGGGCGTTTAATGAAGAAAGCAATCCGCAGACAAAAAACCAGGAGAGCAGTTTCTTTACCATCAGTAAAAAAATATTGAACAAAAATATCAAATAATTGCGAAAATGTGGTATTTTCGAAGACTTCAAACACTATTGACTGATGAACATCCAGGAATTTCAGAAGCTGTTTTTTAATTTATACGGAAACCCTCAAAAAACTCCAAGGTTATTTTTTGCTCCCGGCAGGGTCAACCTGATAGGTGAGCATACCGATTATAACGGGGGATTTGTTCTTCCCTGCGCACTTCAGTACGGAACCTATCTTCTGATAAGAAAAAGACCTGACAACCTGGTCAGATTTGCGACGACAAACTTTGATTATAAGATTGAATATGACATTTCAAAAGGGTATGTTAAGCAACAGGGGCAATGGATCAATTACCCTCTTGGGATATTTGATCAGTTCGATAAATTGAAGATCGGCCTTTCCGGTTTCGATATGCTTTTCTCAGGGGATATCCCGAACAGCGCGGGGCTTTCCTCATCAGCTTCCATTGAAATGGTCACTGCATTTGCCCTGGCTTCGATGCTTAATGTGACCAGCCTTGAAATGACCGACCTGGTCAATCTCTCAAAACGGTCCGAAAACGAGTTCATAGGGCTTGACTGCGGCATCATGGATATGTTTGCCGTGGGCATGGGCTCTGCCGATCATGCCATCTTCCTGAACTGCCTTACGCTTGAATTTAAACGAATCCCGTTTATCCTTAACGGTTACAAGCTGATCATTGCAAATACCAATAAAAAGAGGGGGCTGGCCGATTCAAAATACAATGAAAGGGTTCAGGAATGCAAGGAGGCCATCGATGCGATCAGGCCCCATATACCCGTAAACCATCTCGGGGAAATAGGGTTCATGCAGTTTTTCAAGATACAGGAATTAATAGAAGATGAAAGGGTAAGGCGGAGGGCACGCCATGTGATCTCTGAAAACCAAAGGGTTTTGAATGCCGTTTCCTGTCTGCATAAAAATGACCTCCTTCAGTTCGGAGCCCTGATGAATGCCTCTCATGAGTCTTTGCGGGATAATTATGAAGTCACCGGTATTGAGCTGGACACACTTGTTGAAGAAGCCTGGAAGATCAATGGTGTAATAGGCTCAAGGATGACCGGAGCGGGATTTGGCGGATGTACTGTTAGTATTGTCAGGGATAATGTCGTTGAAAAGTTTATTCATCAGGCGGGGGATAATTACAGGCAAAAGACCGGACTGACGGCATCCTTTTATATTGCAGAGGTTTCGGACGGGACAAGGGAAATCATTACAGAATCGGTTTAACATACATACCATGGGACATAAAAGCGAGAAACAGAAGCAGGCGGATAAACCTTCTTCCGTAAAGAAATCAAAAAAGTTCAAGTCTGAAAAGGCAGAGAATCTGAATATCCTGAAGAAGGAAGAAGAGATCGACAGCAGGCTGAAGAAAAAGTTTTACGAGGAAGAACTCGCGAATCTCCAGATCGAACTGGTTAAACTCCAGGAATGGATCAAGTACAAAGGACTTAGGGCAGTTGTTCTTTTCGAAGGGAGGGACGCTGCAGGGAAAGGCGGGACGATAAAAAGGATCACCGAAACCCTGAATCCGCGCGTTGTCAGGGTTGTCGCCCTGGGTGTTCCCACCGAAAAAGAGAAAAGCCAGTGGTATTTCCAGCGTTACGTGGCTCATTTGCCCGCAGCGGGTGAAATGGTTTTGTTCGACAGGAGCTGGTATAACCGTGCAGGGGTCGAAAGGGTGATGGGTTTCTGCTCGGAAACAGAGTACTGGGACTTTCTGAGGTCCTGCCCGAACTTTGAGAATATGCTTATCCGTTCAGGCATAATCCTTATCAAATACTGGTTCTCGGTTAGTGATAAAGAGCAGGAGAGAAGGTTCATCCAGAGAATAAACGACCCCACCAGAAGATGGAAGATAAGCCCTATGGATGTGGAATCACGTTCCAAATGGGTTGACTATTCAAGGGCAAAGGATGACATGTTTGCCTATACCGATACAAAACAATGTCCGTGGTATGTTGTGGAAGCAGACGACAAACGAAGGGCAAGATTAAACTGCATCAGCCAGTTGCTGGGCCTCATTAAATACAAGGACGTCCCAAGGGAGAAGATTGTTCTGCCTCCGCTTGAGAAAGAGAAATTGTATGTGCGTCCCCCGATGTCGGAACAGACTTTTGTGCCAAAAAAATTCTGAATATTGATTCCCTCTGGCAAGGATCAGATGAACACTGATCTTAACGGAATCATTCAATAACAGAAAATCTGAAGGTGGTTTTTTCGATATAAGGTATTCCCGGTTTCAGTATGGTATTCGGGAACCCGGGTTGGTTCGGGGAATCAGGAAAATGCTGGGTTTCAAGGCAAAAACCATAATGCTTATTGTAAACTTTGCCTCCTTTGCCTTTGCAGCTTCCGTCGAGAAAATTACCACTGTAAAACTGTATTCCCGGCTGGGTTGTTTCGATAGTCACTTTCCTTCCTGACCCCGGATCAGAAAACACTGCTGCAACCGACATCTCGCCGGGTTTTTTCCTGAGGACATAATTATGGTCGTAACCTCCCTTTACCATGTCAATCCTTTTACCAATAGGAGTGGGGGTATTGAAATCCATCGGGGACCCTTTAACTTCAGGCAGCTTTCCCGTCGGAATAAGCTGGTCGTTCACCTCGGTATACTCATCTGCAGGGATCATCAGGATATGTCCCAGAATATCTGAATCAGCCCCGTTCAGGTTAAAATACGAATGATTGCAGATGTTGACCGGGGTGGCCTTATCGGAAACGGCTTCGACACACATCAGAAGTTCATCATGATTGTTCAGGGTATAAGTTACAACCACCGTTAAATTCCCCGGATACCCTTCTTCCCGATCGGGACTGAGATACTGCAGGGTGAGTCTTGAAATGGCAGTGTCACTGTATTCGGCTGCATCCCAAACAACCTTATCAAATCCTTTGATCCCTCCGTGCAGGGCGTTATTCCCGTTATTCCTGGCAAGCTTGTATGTTACTCCGTCCAGGGTGAACTCCCCTTTTGCGATACGGTTGGCATAACGCCCAACAATGGCGCCGAAGTATGGGCTGTTGGCCACATAGGCTTGAAGGTTATCATAACCGAGTACGATATTCCCGGTTTTTTGATCCTTTCCGGGCATCAGGATTTCGGTTATAATGCCACCGTAGTTGGTGATCTTAACCGTGATACCATGCCTGTTGGTCAGCGTGAATAAATACACATCCTTGTTGCCTGTTTTCCCAAAACTGCTTTTCATGATTGAAACTTTTGTTACATCCTTTAACACTTTTTCTTTCCCGTTTCCCGAAAATCTGCATCCGCTGAAAGACAGGCAGATAGCCAGAAGTACATGATAACATGAAATTTGTCGCATTTTTTTCTACTTTTGAATTCCCAAACAAACGTACTCAAATTTTCTATTCCGCACATGGAAATCAGGGATAAAGTAGTCATCATCACAGGTGCCTCAGGTGGCATAGGGCAGGCTGCTGCGCTGGCTTTCGGCCATTCAGGCGCAAAGGTCGTACTCGTTGCAAGGCGTTCAGAACTACTTCAGGAAATTGCCTCGAAAATGAATAACACCCTTGTGATTACTGCGGATCTTTCAAAAGAAGAAGACTGCCTGGGAATGATAGAGCAGACGATTTCCCGTTTTCAAAGGATCGATATTCTTATTAATAATGCTGCCAGCATTATTGTGTCACCCTCAGAAAGTGTGAGCAGGGAAGATCTGCTCAGGGCATTCAGGACAAACCTCCTGGGGCCGGTAACTGCAACCCAGGCAGTGATTCCCCATATGCTCAGGCAGGGCGGAGGGCACATCATCAATATAGGTTCACCCGGCTTTATGATGGGGATACCTTTTTACTCTCCCTATGTTTGCTCGAAGGCCGCATTCTCAGCCTGGACAAGGACCATTCAATCAGAATGGAAGGGAAGCAAAATCAGGGTTAGCGAGTATTTCCCGGGGTATATCAGAACAGATTCAAAACCCGAGTCCAGGCTGGGAGAGGTGGAACAGGATTTCCTGATGAACAATAACCAGAATTTTATTACCCGCATGTTTGCCAAACCCAAAAATCCCGATGATGTTGCCAAACAGCTGGTAGAGCTTGCAATAAACCCGAAAATACTGGTTTACACCGATTTATCAACCAGGATAGGTGCATTTATTTCCAATATCAGTTCGTTCAGGCTTTCGATTGCCGCACAGATGGCCCGCACTGCCAGAAACAAGAAAAATCTTCAGATGTTCAACCTATAAAACCACGATCAATGCGAAATGTTATTCCCTTAAAGGAGAGGCCTGCTGATTATATTTATATCGGTTTTTTTGTGATCAATATCCTGTTTATAACCTATATCGTCGACCTCGAACAGCTGGTCATTGCTGATCCGTCGAATTTCGATTATCCGGTATGGCCTCTGCCTTTTTTAGTCAATATGACCCATTGGTGGGGAGCTAATTTCGATCCTTTGCAATGGCTCAGGCCAACCTGGTGGAAAGCTACAATATGGCTGGATGTCGTTTTTTTCGGACCCTATTATGCAACCGCGATATACGCATTCATAAAAGGGAAGGAATGGATAAGGATCCCAACCATCATTATCATGTCAATCTTATTTACGAATGTATTTATTATCTGCAGCGAGGAGATCTTCGGACTCACACCTGCGAAGAACCTTCCGCTGGTCTTATTTGCCAATGCACCATGGTTCCTGTTTCCCGTTTTTCTGATCTGGAAAATGTGGAAAAAGGAACATCCGTTTACGAAGGAGTGTTTGAAAGAATCAGTGAATAAATGATTATTTTATGAATCATCCAACCAGGTTTTCATCGCTGTTTTCCGGATTTGACCTTAAAGGATCCAGGGTTAAGAACAGAATTGTTTTACCTCCGATGGTATGTTTCGGATATGCGGGAGATAACGGATCTGTAAGTCGAAAGAACCTCGATCATTACCGTTTAAGAGCTGAAAGCGGGGCAGGGATCATTATAACCGAGGCCACTGCCGTTAAAAAAGACGGAAGGACCACTCATACCCAGCTTGGCGTGTGGTCCGATGAACATATTGCCGGCCTGAGTGAGATAACTACCATTGTAAGGGGGCATGGGGCAGTTTCCCTTCTTCAGCTTCATCATGCAGGTCTTGTGACCCCGGCTGCAGTATCTCCATACGCATTTGGGCCATCTGAACAAAAAGATAAACCGGAATCACGTGAACTTACTTCAGATGAGATCCCTGAGATCATTTCAGCTTTCATTCATGGCGCAAGAAGGGCAAGGGAGGCTGGATTTGACGGAGTGGAACTTCACGGTGCACACGGCTACCTGATAAACCAGTTTGCAAATACCTTATGGAACAGGAGGACCGATGAATATGGCGGCAGTTTGGACAACCGGATCCGCTTTGCCAGAGAAATCATTTATGGAATAAGAGAGCAATGCGGGAACAAATTCATACTGGG
Organism: uncultured Bacteroidales bacterium; assembly: GCA_903887775.1. GTDB lineage: Bacteria > Bacteroidota > Bacteroidia > Bacteroidales > FEN-979 > CAIRDP01. The sequence goes on along the minus strand of CAISRB010000019.1, from coordinate 123,930 downwards.
TTACAGATTAGGCGCGAATACGCCCGCCCTTGCTGATGGCATCCGCATTGCAAAAGCCATTGAATCGTATGGTGCCGACTACATTCATGTATCGCATGGGGGGAACCTCCGGAACCTCCCCAGGCCTCCGAAAGGGTTTGATTTTAACTGGATCGTATATTCAGGGGTAAAAGTCAAAGAGAACATAAGCATCCCGGTAATTGTTGTAAACGAAATTAAAACGGCCGAAAGGGCAAACCACCTCGTCGAAAGCGGCCGGGCTGATTTTGTTGCTATCGGCCGGCCACAGCTTGCCGATCCATTCTGGGTAAAGCATGTGCAACATGATCAGCTGATCAATCCCTGCCTTTCATGCAAGCCAAAATGCAGGTGGTTTGAAACCAGTGAACTCTGCCCCGCACAAAAAAAGCTGAGGGAAAAAGCAGGCTAGAGTTTTATTTTATCCAGTTGAGGTTTCCACCGGGCTACGATGGCATTGTATTGTTGCATCGACATGGGAGGCACCGGATCCGAAGGGGGCGATTCCATGCGAAGCGGATCAACAGGCGACCCGTTTTTATATACCCTGAAATCAAGATGCGGCCCGGTTGCCAGTCCGCTGCTGCCAACAAAACCGATCACCTGGCCCTGGCTGACATGAACCCCGGGCCTGATATTTTTCGCATATCCTGAAAGATGGGCATACGAAGTAGCATAAACTGAATTATGGCGGATTGAGATGAACCTTCCATAACCTCCTTTCCAGCCGGCTTCCGTCACTTTTCCTTCTCCGAGAGCCTCGACAGGAGTCCCATGTGGGGCTGCATAATCAACACCCCAGTGAGGCCTTGCAATCTTTAATATAGGATGCATCCTTGAACGGGAGAATCGTGAACTTATTCTGGAAAACCTCAGGGGGGCTTTGAGAAATGAACGCTGAAGGCTCTGCCCGTTCTCATCAAACCAAGCTTTCTTTCCCTTATCTTCCCACAGGAAGGCATAATAGGACTTATCCCCGTTACGAAAGTAAGCCGAAAGTATCCTGTCAATTCCAATCATCCTGCCATCCACATACATTTCCTCATAAATCACCTTGAAAGTATCGCCGTTCTGCAAACCATAAAAATCGACAGTCCAGGCAAAGACCTCCGAAAGATCCAGAGCCAGGTTTATATTAAGGTCCAGGTCTTCGAAGGTTTTCCACAGTGAGCCGGAAATGCTGCCGCTAGCCGTCTTAACATCCACCTTCACTTTCTTTTTATCACGGTAAACTCTTAATGAATCCCTGAAATCATAAACCACGAATTCAATGCTGTTGATCTCATAAATAAAATACAGCATGCGCCGGGTTGAATCTTTAGTTGTAATCCTCGCACAGATGTTGCCCGAGTGCATCTTCCTAACATCAAAAACATCACTGGTCCCTTTGGCAATCTTATCGATCATCCCTCCTGAAATGAAGGGTTTAAGGATATCTGACAGGCTCTGATTATTTCCGACTTTACTGCAGATGATCTCAAGGCTGTCAAGCTTTATATTGTATGCCTGGTTTAGATGAGGCTTTGCCACAGTCTTCGGCTTCTCTGTCATTCTCAGGTTATACAACCATACCCCGATGACAATCAAAATGATAAAAAGAGCTGCCAGGGCCGGCAGTATGATCCACAGCCGTGGTTTCAGATGCAGCTTATTCATCGTTAAAAGTAAGGTGAATGATCAGTACTTCAGGACGGCTGCCAAGCCTGACCGGAGGTCCCCAGGTCCCAAACCCGCAGGAAACATAAACATGGGTATTTCGTATTTTTTTGTACCCCCAGCTGAGCTCATAAATAGCCCTCGTGATATAGCTGAACGGCCAGATCTGTCCATTATGGGTATGCCCCGAAAGCTGCAGGTCGACGCCATTATCGGCCGACTTTTCGAGGTTAAAGGGTTGGTGATCCATAAGGATTATGGGATAGGCGTGGTCTGCCTTGTTCAGGATCTCAGAAAGCTCTTTGCGGGGTTTACCTGTAAAGCGGGGTTTATCCCGGTCATCCCTGCCAACAAGATAAAATTGCCCGTTCACAAGAACAGCGGTGTCCCTGAGCATCCTGATGCAGTGTTTTTCAAGGTATTCAACAGCCGGTCCCGCTCCGCCTATATATTCATGATTACCTGTAATTGCATAAACCCCGATCCTGGCTTTCAGTTCGCATAATGCTTCACCGATGTTGTCCTTGATAACCGGAGCCAGATCTTCATCAACCACATCTCCTGCCAGCAGGATCAGGTCAGGCCGGGGTGCATTCAGTAAACGTACCAGTTCTTTTGCCTTTGCTTTGCGGATAATTGTGCCCAGGTGGATGTCGGAAGCCATTGAAATTGTGAGTTCCTTCATGCCATGACCCGGTTTGTCAATTTTCAGTGAAAGCTCTTTCACCCTTGGATTCCTTGCATTGATATACCCTGCAAGGACCATGACAGCAGCAATAACCACTGATACAATGAAAAGTATCTGCTTGGTCCTCAAATAATCCGTGTACAAAAAAGCAGGCAGGAAATGCAAAAAATAATTCAGAAGCCTTACAACATCAATCAATATGACGATCATTGTAAAGAAAAGCATAAAAGCCAGCCAGAAACTGCCTATCCAGGTCAGGCATTCGGTAAGATGTCCGGGAGAGTTCCTTTCCAGTATCCGTGCTGCAACAAATGCAGCAGCAATGAGCCAGAATCCTGCAATAAACCAGGGCCTGAGCGGAGACCCGGCAGGGAATGCCTGAAGCCCCCTGATAAAAATAATGTAATTGACCAGGGTATAAATAGTAACCACAATGGCCACGAAAAAAATCATCGCAGTTGTTTTCAACAATTTTTTAACTTTGAAATCGCATATTGGCCATAAATGTATTCATTTTTTCTGCGCCTTACGATGCCGGCAGATTCTAAACGGTGAATTTGCAGTTCTTAGTATTAATTAATTTAGCACTAAACGATGAATTCAGGATTTGTACTTTCATGGATCGACTACTCGGTCATGATTATTTATTTTGCCTTTGTCCTTGGGATCGGATGGGCTCTCAAACGTTATATGAAAGATGCCAATGCGTTCCTTGAAGCCGGGCGCTCAATGCCGGCCTGGGTTGCAGGGCTGGCTTTCATCTCAACCAACCTCGGAGCCCTCGAAGTCATGGGAATGACCGGTTCCGGCCTGAAGTACGGCATGCTTACAACCCATTTTTACTGGGTGGGGGCAATTCCTGCAATGGTGTTCCTTGCCATGTTCATGATGCCGTTTTATTATGGTTCAAAAGCCCGTTCAGTACCGGAATACCTGAAGCTGCGCTATGATGAAAAAACAAGGGGGCTGAATGCAATACTGTTTGCAGTAATGACCATCCTGGCTTCCGGGATTTCGATGTATGCCCTGGCTATCCTGATGGAAAAAGTCCTTGGATGGAATTTCCATCTCAGCCTCATTCTTTCAGCTGCAATAGTCCTTGTATATACCTATCTTGGTGGTCTTTCATCTGCAATTTACAATGAAGTCCTTCAGTTCTTTATCATAGTAGTCGGGCTTTTACCGATCGTATTGCTCAGTCTTAAGGATGTGGGCGGATGGCACGGATTGCAGCAAAGCCTTGCACCCATTGTAAGTGCGAAAGGGTTTGCACCCGACGCATGGACTACCACCTGGAAGTACACCGGGTCGGCGAAGGCGAATCCGCTGGGTGTCGAATGGTACGGCATCTTTGCAGGCCTCGGTTTCGTATTGTCGTTTGGATACTGGTGTACAAACTTCCTTATTGTTCAAAGGGCAATGTCGGCAAAATCCACAACAGCCGCACGCAACACTCCCCTTATCGGAGCCATCCCCAAAATGTTCATCCCTTTCCTGATCATCGTCCCGGGAATTGTTGCACTGGTCCTGATGAACAGCCCGGAAAAACATTTCTCGCTTCCATTGAATGAAGCAGGCCAGCCGATTTATGACTATACCATTATCATGCTCCTCAAACAATATCTGCCTGCCGGGGTTTTGGGCCTGGGCATTACTGCCCTTCTAGCTTCTTTTATGTCGGGAATGGCTGGGAATGTTTCAGCTTTCAATACGGTGTGGACCTATGATATCTACCAGAGTTATATCCGGCCAACCACGAAAGACAAGGCAATTGACGATAAACACTATTTGTTTGTAGGAAGGATGGCTACGATATTCGGAGTTTTGGTGAGCATCGCTGCAGCATACCTTGCCAGCATGTTCGGAAACATAATGGATTTTCTGCAAACCATATTTTCAATGGTTAATGCGCCTTTATTCGCTGTAATATTCCTCGGTATGTTCTGGAAACGGGGTACGGGCCATGCGGCATTCACTGGATTGCTTGCCGGCTTTTTCGTAGCCCTGCTTCATCATGGGCTGACCTTTCCTGAAGGAGCCAATACACTGGTTAAAGGAGGGTGGATCGCACACCTGCATGCCTATCCCGTGGAAATGGCACAGAACTTCTGGACTGCTATTTTTGCCTGTTCTGCCAGCACCCTGATCACTGTTGTACTTTCTCTGCTGACCACCCAGAAAAAATCAGATGCCGAGCTGAAAGGACTGGTGTATTCTCTGACCCCAAAACTCAATGAAGAATCAGTTCCATGGTATAAAAGGTCGTCAACACTTGCAATTATAGTGCTGACACTGGTAACTATTTTAACAATTTTATTCTGGTAAAAACAAATATTTTATGGGTATAGATATTAAAATTCCAATCGGGCTGATGTTCACAATCCTTGGATTGCTCATTACGGTATACGGATTTATCACACGACTTGATGCCTCCCTGTACAACGTATCCCTCGGGATCAATGTAAACCTCTGGTCGGGGCTGGGGATGCTTATCTTTGGTGTTGTAATGCTGGCTCTTGCCTTTGTATCGTGGAAGTCAAAAACTTAATCCTATGAAATCCTTTCCGCGTGCCTTTCTGAAAACACCTATCGGTTTTATCGAAATCACCGGTTCTGAAAAAGGTGTCAGGAGCTTGTATTTTCTTGATTTCAGAGTGAGAGTTCCCCGGGTTCCCCATGAGCTGAAAGAGGCCGTAGACCAGCTGCATGAATATTTCATAGGCGAAAGGAAGGAGTTTACGATCGACCTGGACCTTGAAGGATCTGCTTTTCAACTCCAGGTCTGGAATGAACTTACAAAGATCCCTTACGGTACAACGATCAGTTATCACGAACTGGCCCGTAAGATAGGGAATGAAAGCGCTTTCAGGGCCGTTGGAGGAGCAAATGCCACGAACCCAGTCTCTGTGATCATTCCCTGCCACAGGGTGCTTGGAACCAACGGCCGCCTTGTAGGTTACGCAGGCGGCTTAAAAAGGAAAAAATGGCTTCTTGAACATGAGCATGCATTCGCCCAAAGGGATCTTTTTTACCGCTGATCAGAATTCTTCTTCTTTCAGGCGGTGACCTAATTCCTTGACCGAAGAGTAACTTTCCATCAGGCCTGGCAGGTATTCGGCCGATGAAATGAAGGTCCAGAGGTAAGCTACGATAGAATAGATATTACCGGTTGAGAAATTATCCACGTCAACACAGATAAACAGCACCACGATAAAAATCCCCAGGAGGAAGATTTTCATTACTCCATAATTGAATGAGTTCCAGCGGGCAATCTGGAACTGGGGCCTTACCATGCCGCGATAGAACTGGTGGATGGGGGTTTTACCTCCAAGCTCAACGACTTTATAAAGGTCTTCCTGGATATCCCTGATGTTTCTTTGAAGAGCGACAACATTTTTACGGTAAAACCTTGAGAAAATCCATAAAGGTCCAATGACTGCGAGACATACAGCAGCAATCCGCCAGTCATAAAAGAACATTGCAATGATAGCACCGAAAGTTGCAACGACCTGCCATGAAACCTCCGGCAGCCTTTCCCTGAAAAAAACAATGAACTCTTTTGCAAGCTCAGTGCGGATCAATGTCCTGGAAATGGGATCACCTTTCTTCTGTGAATAATCGATGACCTGTTCCGCCACTTCAGCGAACATCCTTGAGTAAATTTTACCGGCCAGAAAGCGGCTGAGCGTACCACCCAGGACATGTAATACAAAAATAAAGACCCAGATCAATAAAGGAGTAATGTAATTGACTTTTTCATGATCATAAAAATAATCGATCATGGCATCGAGCAATTTGCCAAAAAAGCCCGGTTCAATGATGTATGCGATATTTTCAAGGAGGACAAACGAAAGAACAAGTCCGATTGAGTATTTATATGCGTAAGCAATCTTGCTAATGGTCATCGGAGTAGCTTTGGAAGTAACTGCAAATTTAGTAAAATCCAGGTCATGAAGAATGTTTAACTTTGAGCATATAAAGCTTGAAACTATGAAAAAAAATAATGTATTGATTATCATACTTATAATGCTATTGTCCTCCTGCGGGAACCACAGCAAGGTTGATGGGGTTTACCGCTATTACTGGGGAGAAAAAAAAGGTTTTACTGTCTGGATTGTAGATGGTTACAAAGTCCGTAAGGATATCTATAAGGAGTTCCTCTATGGAGGTAACGATCAGCGTTATATTTTCAACCCAAAAGGCGAGATCTGGATCGACCATGCAGTTTCATGCGAGGAATTCGAACTTACCCTGGCCCATGAGCTGAATGAACGCGCCCTGATGGCAAAATTCGGCTGGACTTATGAAAAAGCTCATGATTCGTCCCTAAGGATTGAGCTGAAGATGAGGAAGTCCTGGGATTCTCTCAGCCGGGCGCATGAAGCATCTCTTCCGAAGTTAAGTCCGAAGGATGCCACCGGAGTAAAAGAAATACCCGGCCTGCCCGACAGTATTAAATTAAGCGGGATTTATCGTGTCCCCCTTGGTGTGAGGGACGGGATCAGCATATGGGTTGTTGACGGGTATAAGGTGCGTGCTTCTATTTTCCCCGATTTTGGCCTGAGCGGAAATGACATGGCTTACCATTATATCCCGAGAAAAGAAATATGGCTTGACGGGCAGATTTCAGCAGAGGAAACTGAATTCTCAATTAAAACCGAGTTGCTTGAGAGGAAACTTATGGCTCAAGGCATTTCATACGGCCAGGCCTATGATTCAGCAATCAATACAAATGTGAAGCTGCGCCATGACATGCAGAAGATCATAGATGCGCATCCGCCCCTGGTCGTTCCTCCTGTGCTGATAAGGGATACGGGGGTAATTGAAAAAGCGAGAAGCGAGAAGCGAAAAACGAAAAACGAAATAGAATTCGGGGAAGCCAAAATGAGCACGCAGATAAAATTAGCAATTGTTGCGAATAAATAGCGAAATAACTGGAAAAGAAAATGTTTTATGAGCAATCTTTTAAATTTCGCTTCTCGCCTTTCGCTTTTCGCTTTTTAATACCAATTGCCATGAAAAAAATAACTCTTTTTTTATGTCTGTGGATTGCATCCTGCCTTACCGGCAGTCTTGATGCCCAGATATCATCTGTTGTATTTGACCGGCCTTCTTCACTATCGGTTAAGGGATTTACGGTGAACGGCAGGGAAGTAGGAACACTCAGTGGCCTTCCATTCTTTTCGGTGCTGATCGACAGCAGTTTCTACAGTACAACTGCGGTCAGAACAAACGCTAATCACGATACCATTACTTTCGTACTGGCCGATTCTATCGGTGGCAGCCTGGTAGCAGACAAAAGCTGCAATCAGGGACTGAAATATTTACTGAGGTTCACCAATAACGGCCGGGGCGACCATAAAATGGAAAACCTTGTTCCCCTGGGCGAAGGGCCTGGTAAAGTATATATCACTGCAGGCGGCACGAAGGAATGGCCTCATTACCTCTGCCGTTCCCTCTTGTTCCGCCCCGGCCTGGGTCCTGTGGGTGTGATCCTGCCCGATAACGCATGGCATATGGGATTTTCAGATCTCAGGCTGAATGACAGCCTCTCGGTGACAGCGATGGCCAGGAGGACCTCCCGGGATAAGGACAAAGCGACTGCCGATCGCTGGGCTGTGGTGTTAAAACCTTCAGGATGGGTGGAATACAGCCTTTATTTCGACACCCATAAAGGTGAATGGCAGGAGGGTCTAAGGCTCATGTTCCAGCAGCGTTTTCTCTATGACCTGCCTGCTTTTGACAACAGCCTTTTCGAGAGAAAGGATTTGCAATGGATGAAAAATAAATACATCATCCTACTGCAGTTTGCATGGGATGATAAATACTATGACCACCGCGAAAAGAAGTTCACCTATTATTCCTCGTTGACCGAATATGATAAGCTCACCGGCGGTTACGACATTTTCACCTTATGGCCCACATGGCCGCGACTTGGGCTCGACCAGAGAAACCAATGGGATATGTACCGGGACCTGGCCGGCGGGCTGAAAGAGCTGAATAAACAGGCTGCTTTTGCGCACAGCAAAGGCAAACACTACTTCATATCCTATAACCCCTGGGACGAAGGGACCAGGAAGGAAGACCAGATGAAGGGGATGGAGGTGCTGCTGCGTGCCACTGATGCTGACGGAGTGGTACTGGATACGAGGGGGGCATCGAGTTTTGAACTGCAAGCCACCGCCGATAAGGTCAAACCAGGCATCATTATGTACAGTGAAGGCATGGCAATCCCAAAAGACATGCCGGGTATCGTTTCAGGCAGGGTGCATGACGCCCTCGTTATGCCGCCACCACTCAACCTCAACAAATTCATCAAACCTGATTTTGCAATCTTCAGGGTCCTTCAGCTTGCCGATGACCGCCTGCACAGGGAGCTGGCCTGTGCTTTCTTCAATGGTTACGGGGTGGAGATCAATACCGCAAGACAGGGAAGGCCGGCCTGGATAAAAGAGGAATACGCCTATATGGGCAGGACCACGAGGATCTTACGTGAAAATAATTCTGTATTCCATAATTACCAATGGATTCCGCTGGTCCCCGCGCTTGCCGACTCAATCTACGTGAACCGGTGGCAGTCAGGCGGGAAAACGCTTTATACTATTTACAGCATGAAACCGGAAGGCTGGCATGCAGCACTTTTTAATGCAGTTGAAGCCGCGAACGGATTTCATTATGTCGATCTTTGGAACAACCTCGAGATAAAAACATCCCGGGTCAACGGATACTGTTCAATCCGTGCTGATGTCGAGCCCTTTGACAGGACTTTCCTGAATACCAGGAGGGAAGGAAATGTGGGTTGCATAGCACTGTTGCCCCGCTTGCTGAAAGCAAAAGATTCAGGCGACAGCCTTTTATTCAGTGCATCTGAAGGAGATAAGATAAGGATCTTCGGTGAAGATCCCACTTACCAGTCAAAATTTTATGAATACACTGTAAAAGGAGGCAGTATCCGATACAGGGAACTCTTCGGAGAAGCCTGCCCGAAGCTGGTTATCCAGCTTTTTGAAAAGGAAGAGCTGATGGATGAAACGGTGATCATCCCTCAACCTGATATTCCGAGGCTTGTTTCCGTGACAAAACGAACGAAGCCCTCCCGATCAGCCCCTGCCGGGATGGTATGTATCCCTGCAGGAAGCTTACGGTTTTATACGATGAGGGATCCCCGTTCCGCAGAAGCCTTTATTGCCTTCCCAGATTACAGCGACACAGTAGTGGTCAGGATGAAGAAATTATACATGGATAAATATCCTGTAACCAATAAGGATTTTTATGATTATATCTCGGCAGCACATTATCACCCCACTGACACAACAGCATTCCTGAAGTTCTGGAAAGAGAGGAAAAGACCTGAAAAAGCCGACGAGAACAAACCTGTTGTTTATGTCAGCCCGGAAGATGCCTCTGCCTATTGCACGCACTTTGGGAAAAGGTTGCCGGGCGAACGTGAATGGCAATATGCTGCTCAGGGGACGGATATGCGAAAATATCCATGGGGAAGCAAATCCGATTCAACCCTGTGCAATTACAACCTGAACCATGAAACAGAGGTTAATTCATTCCCTGGAGGCGCAAGCCCGTTCGGGGTCGAAGACATGACAGGAAATGTATGGCAGATCACGAACGACATGTATTATGACGGATCCTACTATTATAACATTATACGTGGGGGAAGTTATTACCATCCGACACAGAGCATCTGGTATGTTACAGGAGGTCCGATGCCCGCTGATCATCCCGAGATGCTGCTCAGGGTATCACCAGGGCTTGACAGGAATGCAACGATAGGATTTCGCTGTGTGAAAGACGCGGATTAATTTTTCATCATCCAGGCATCCCTGGCCTGGATCTTGATCTCTTTGAGCCTGGCCTGGGCTTCTGCCCGGTCGGCCGTTTCAAAAACGGAGATCCTGCCTTTTCCCTCGCCCGGGAAGAACCTGACGGATTTATATCCCTTGTCCCTGTATAACTTCATTAATCTGGCTGTATCTGCTACAGGGACGTTTGAACGTATGATAATATAATATTTATACTGCTTTTTCAATGTATCGGCAGGGGAGGTTATCGGAGGATAAACAACAGCAGGCGCAGGTTTCAGGGTCTCGGTTTTGAGACCAGAATCAACACCGGTTTTAGCAGGAGGAGGATTTTCCCCAACGAGAAGCGGGGGCCCGAGCTGGTCGGGAACCTGCCCAAACCAGGCACAGGCATAATTTTCATAGATCCCGATACCGATAGCTTCCCATTTATTTCCCAGCCACTTGCCTGTATTCATCAGGAAACTGTTGAAATAATCGACTGATCTCCAGAAGTTGAAAACGCTGTCAATATCCGCCTCGCTATTCTCCCAGTAAACAATTTCATACCCTTTCCCCTTATAGGGAGTGATCTCCTTCGGTATATCCCATACCGAATTTTTCTTGTTCTCATCCCTGGGATAACAAAATGCTTTCCATGGGCCTTTATCCGACCACGAATGAAAATTGCAAGGGTCCTGGTCAGGATGATGAAAGAAAAGATCCCTTACATGGGCAGAAGCAACGTAACATAATGAAGCTGAGAGCGGAATAGGAGGGAGATCATATTTCTTGCGGTAATCATTGATCATATTGTAAAGCCGCATCTCATCCTGGCTGGTCCTGAAATTAACGGGAATACTACTCACCTGTTTCTGCATTGGCTGGGTGTTCCCTGCCAGTGCAAACAACAAAAAAATCAGCATCAGAATTTTTGAGGTATTCCTGATCACCATGTTAGTATATTAACAATTTATACGGAAATTGATGAAAATGGTTACCCCGCATTATATCACCGTCATTTACTTTTGCTTCGGCTGGTTTTCTTCGATCAGCAAACGGGCTATGATAGAATCCCATATATAATTGGGAGGTGAATTGAGCACTTCGTTGTCGGGGCTGAACGATTCCCAATAATTATGGTTCTTTTTGAGCTGGACTACCACCGCATCCATCATTTTAGCTGCAAGCTGATGAGCCAGGTCTGTGTAACCATAATCCCTTAATCCTTCGTACACCATATAATCCCATAGCATCCATACAGGTCCGTTCCATTTACAGCAATAATCAACGTACGGACTGAACCATGGATCCCCGGCCGATAAGGTCGGCACACCGTACCTTCTCCAGAATTTCGTGGTATCAGTAAGGGTTTTAACAAGTTTTTCAGCCCTGTCCCTGGGTGCAGCGCCGGCCCATAATGCCAGAAAGGCAATAATTTCCTGGCGGCGAAGGTCACGGGTCATAAAATACCAGCCGTGATCCTTTTTATTCACTGAATAATAAAAGCCGGTGCTGTCGTCCCACATCCTTCTATTCACAAGTTTTACCACTTCATCAGCCCGTTTTTTCCACATGCGGGATTCCTCCTGCTTCCCGAGGGCTTCAGCTATCCGGGCGAGGGATTTTTCTTCCTTGACCACCATCAGTGTGAGGTCGAGGCATTCCAGCTCATCGGAAATATCTTCCTTGTCAACATCCAGGTAACGTTCGGCAGAAACCTGGAAAACTGCATTGTACCAGTCCCTCACATTTTCAATAATGCCATATGGACCCCATTCAAAGGTACTGTCATGATCAGTGTCGCGGTTTTTAATCAGCCAGTCAAGATACTTGCTTCCTGAGACATATGCATCTTCAAGAAAACGCCTGTCCTTGCTCACTTTGTAAACTTCCCAGTTGATCCAGTTAAAAAATGGCGCTGAAGTGGTGGGCATATTCTTATGCGGGTAATCCTGTAATCCCCTTGGCCCGTGGCGGTATGCGATAAACCCATCCTCCCGCTGCTGTTCCATGTAAACTCTTTGTGAGCCCTCTGCCGACTGGGGGTCCATGTATACATAGGCCAGCATGCTCAGCGACTCATGCAGTACCTGGTGGCCATGCCCCCAACCCCATAAAGGATTACGGGAAAAAGCATAGGAATTATAATTGGTCTTTCCTGAAGGCGGATACATACAGCCCCTTACCAGGTTGAATGCCCCCAAATAGGCAATTTTCTCATCCCTGGTCTTAAAACTTATCCTGGGGATTTTTGAGAACAGAATAAGGTCATCCTCATAAAAGGTCTTTAGCAATGTCGTTTTCATCGCTTCCACATCCTTAAGCAGGGCTTGCTGGTCTTCATTCTGTCCCTGGAATCCCCTCAGAACCCTGAATGACGCTGTTTGCTGAGGTGCCAGTCTTTTCTTGTAATTCAGGACCAGGAAATGGCAAAGTCCCTGTTTTTTCTGATTGAGGGTATCACTTCGCCTGTCTGAATAAAAATCAGTTTTGATGGTATTATAGAATTCAGAAATATCACCAAAATAAGCGCCGTATGTATAAGCAGAAGGATTCATCGCAAATACGTCACGAACCCTGGCAGGATAACCATACTCCATTTTAAGACTGCTGATGAGCCGGTATGGGCTCTCATAGCGATGCGTTATATAAGCCTTATGAACCGTATCATAACGCATCACTTCCATAGAATCATTCTCAGATTCCAGTATGGGATAAACAGAGATCTCGTGGTTTATTTTATCGGTATTTTGTACCTCGACGTCTGCAATAGCCAGGGTTGAACTGTATACGAAGAATGTTTCCTTTACATGGATTCCCCTGAAAGGTTCATACTCGATGATAGCCATATCAGGGAAAGAGAAACTGACGACGGGCTTTTTAAAGTATTCCGACATTTTGTTCACTACCACCTGGTCGATTTTCCACAGGCAATACATCCTTCCGGCATGGTCGCTGGCATAGTTAACAGGCATGCAGCATGAGGAATAATCCATTTTGTAAGCCTTATCCCCATATAAGCGGGATCGGGCCATGGCTGCGGCATAGGTCGTGTATAACGGGTCGTCGCCACCGGCATTGATGCGCATGTAATCCTCGACCGCTTTAAACTGCTGGGCGAAACCCTGTAAACTCAGCAGGCAGATCAGGATCAGGTAATACGTTCTTTTCATTTCACTAAATATTCGTCAATTAACATTCTTGCTGCTATACCGGCCCATATATACGTTTTGTTCCATCCGGCCTGGTGTTCATCGGGACTGAAAAATTCCCAGAAAACATGATCCTGCTTTAAATGCCAGATCATGTTGTTCAAAACCCGCCTGGTAATTTCGGACGCATCCCTTTTATAACCGTAATCCCTGAGACCACGACACAGCAGGTATTCCCATTGAACCCATACCGGGCCATTCCAGTAACCTATCGGGTTATAATAATCCGATTTTGCCGTCAGGGTGGGGATACCATAGGGTCTGTTGAACTCCAGCGGGTCTCGGAGAGATTGCAACAGTTTCTCTGCATGGCCTGAACTGCTGACCCCCGCCCACAGCGGCAGAAAGCCAATAATTTCTTTGATCTTCAGATCATTGGCTTTATGAAAATTAAAACCCTGGTTCAGCTTGTAAATATTGTAATAAAAACCGGTCACTGTATCCCACATGGTTTGTTCAATGAGGGCCGAACGCTGTTTTGCGAGATCTTCCCATTGTTTTGAATCTGCATCCAGCCGAAGGATCCTGGCCATTTCCGACAGCGACCTGGCTTCCATAACCAGCATGGAGTTCACATCCGGGCCTTCAAAATTCATTGGCCTGCCAACCTGGTCCCAAACAGCAACCCTCGCATCCCTCACCGATTCCAGCTCTCCTTCAGCTCCCCATTCGCAGAGCCCGTTCCTGTTTGAATCACGGTTTTTCACATAGTACAAATAGAATTTTTTACCAGAAATATAGGCTTCCTTCAGAAATTTTGTGTCTTTGCTGATCTTATAGACTTCAAGGTTTATGTAATTGAACCAAGGGGCGGATGTCGTCAGCTGGTTTGCATAAGGTATGGTTTCGTCAAGGTAGGGCCCCGTGCGATAGTTGATATAACCGTCGGGCTGCTGCCTCCCGATGAATACCCTCTGGGAGTTCATGGCACTTACAGGATCCATATACACATAGGCAAGCATCGACAGGCTTTCATGGAATACCTGCCCGCCGTATCCCCATCCCCATTTGGGTTCCCTTGAAAATACATAGTAATTGTCCGCACATTTACCCTCCGCCTGCATCATACATTGCCTCATCAGTGAAAAACAACTCCAGTAAAGCATTTCATCATCCCGCCCGGGCAACCTGATCAGAGGAATTTTACTATATATCTTTTCATCTTCACTGATGATTTTTCCGGGCTCAACATCAAACAGGGGCTTCAGCTTTCTGAAAGCATCCTGCTTTCTTACTGAGGCATCCTCCAGCCCCAGAACGATCCGGAACCTCGCCGACTCTCCGGGTTCAAGACGGATAGTCCTCATGCCAAACATTGCAACCGTTTCTGCCGATGATATTTGCTTTATCAACAGGCTCCGCCGGATGTCATCGATGGGACCTGTCGTCATCCGGGTCTTTGCTCCCTTCCGAAAGCCGGTTGCGACAACCGAATCAAACGGTAGATCTGATAAAAGATAAGCCTTCAGTGAAGTTTTGATGGGGATCTGGTGCTCCTTCATCCATGAGTCAGGTTTTTTAGCCAGAGGGTAGAAATATCCGTCAAATAAATTACTGTGCTCCAGGCTGACAAGGCTGTCTGGGGACGGGTAAAAATGATAGGGGATAAGCGTGATCTGGTTTTCAAACTTCCCGTTGTTTGAGACAGTAATATCCATAAAAGCTGAACCCGAAGAATACACATCAAAGCAAACTTCAACTTTAATGTTTTCAAAAGGATAATAAAAATATTTTAATATATCACTATATGAGGTTGTTATAACAGGTTCTTTAAACAATTCCTTTAATCTGAACCTGGTTTCATTCCCAAGTCTTAAGGCAAGGCCGAAATTAGGCCCGTCTGATGAAATCAATTCAACCCCGCTTTCGGGGTCATTGAACTGCAAAGAGTACCCTTGGTCCAGTTTGTATGAAGAGCGGGCAATTGGCGCCGCATAGGTAGTAAACAAAGCATCATTCCGGGTGGCCTGAAGGTTTGACAGGTACTGTCCTGAACCCGGCAGAAATGCTGTCAGCAGTAATAACATTAATACTTTTCTCATTTCAGACAGATATTAACCGCAACCTCGGTATATTTCTTTCCCAAATCGGGATACATGATCTGCAAAGTGCAGATATTGCCACCTATGCTGAGAATCGTTCCATTCTCAACATGATCGATATTCAGACCGTTCAGCCATACCCTGATCTCGCCTGAACCTCCGGCTTTATTTTCGGTTAAAACCGAATAAACCCTGCCTCTCAAACCTGCATCAAGTATCCTCAGGCCCTCCGATGGATAGCCTGCTTTAGGGTCTTCAACCACAGGCAGGACGCTGATGCCATCCCTGAATTCAAACTCAAGCAGGTCTTTCCCGGCAGGTTTAAGTTCAAGTTTTATTCCCGTCCCGGCCGGGGTGATTTCTTCTGTAAACGGAACGTCGTTCTGATTCAGCTTACACGACAGGATACGGGTTCCCGCCGGCAGCATGGGAGAAAACTCAATTACCGTGCTGTCATTAAACTTAGAATTGAACATATACGACAGGGTTGTAACGCTCCGTTTAAACTGCAGGCTGATGGTCTTGTTCCCCATCCTGATATTTTTCACTTCGAGAGAGTCCCAGTCGGCTGGCAGGGCAGGAGCCAGTTTCAGCTGTCGTTTCCCGGCATCAACATTCAATCCCAGAAGCCCTTCCAGGGCAGGTTGTATGACCATGGTTTCCGACCAGCACTGGTGAGCGCATACTCCGGATGGCTGGTAAACGGCTCCGTTCAGAACCTCCTGTACGTTCCCCATGGCCCAAGTCTTATATACATTAAGGTTATTCATCAAATGTGAGAACCCCTGCAACGAATTGCCATACTTGTATTCGGCCATCGAGGTCCACCCGGTAAACAGGGGCCAGACGCTTCCATAGTGATAACCTGTTGGTTTGAACAGCCTGCTGTTGTCGCTCACAATTCTCACTCCCCAGTTTGTTGTAAACGTGTTAGAGCCAAGTTGTTTCAGCACCAATCCTGCCTTCTCCCGGTCGGCAAGCCCGAAACTTAAAGGCACTGCCGGCAGCACGGTTGGTTCAGAACGGAAACTGCCGTCAATATTCTTTCCGTAATTATAGAAGGAGGTGTTCGCATTCCAGAAATCCGTATTGATGATCCGCTGGATCAGGCCCGCTTCATTCCTGTATTTATCTTTATCCTGTTCCTTCATGAAAGCGGCCATATTGGATGCTTCCTTCAATGCTTCAATCCAGCATCCGGTCATATATAAGGTGGCATGTGATCCATATAATTCCCCGCCTTCGACCCATCCATGGCCGACGTTGGTGTTTTCGATAAGGTGATCCTTATCGGTATCGGTTGAAAAACAAAAATCTATTGCTTTATGGATGCAGGGCCAGCTCAGGCGCAAGAAGGCTGTGTCATTCGAGTACCTGAAATATCTCCCTGCCAGTATGATGTATAAGGGAGTTGCATCGGAAGCATCGTAGTGAACAACACCTGAGGTGCTTGCTTCGTGAAGAATCTTCCCGTTAAGGTCCTGGTATTTCTGATAAAATTCAAGTTCGGACCTCACCTTTTCATAGTCGCCTTCGCCGAGCAGGGCAAATCCGCTCCATTGGCCGTCCCTTCCGAAATACCATGCATAACCAGGTCTGCCGCTGACTTTCTGGGCGCCGTCCCATCCGTGTTTTGTACTTGCATATCCGGCAACCAGCGATTTCCCTATCCCCGGAGTGTTTACGAAGAATTTATCGGCCGAAACCACTGCCCATCTGTAACCCCTGTTGAAATTGGCGTCAGGTGAAGTGATCATCAGCCTGTTTTTAAGCAGTTCGCCGGAATGCTCAATGGCGTTCTGAAACAGCTTGTCCGGGGCTGCAGAATATTTCTCGTAATATTCCCTCACTGACCGGCCTCCCTCATTCCCGGAAGCATAGATCACATCCAGTTCGTCGTTCATCTCAAGCCTGTAATGAAGAAATCCTGCAGCCTGAAACCGGGTTGTTGAAAAACCGCTGGCTTTATAATTTTTATCAATCGTAAAGCCTGAAAACTGCCCTATGATCTTCTGAATCGCTGGTTTGTTACTCCCAAAGAACAGGTTCAGCATCCCTGATTTATCGGAAATTCTGAAGGCCTGTAAATCGTCAAGCCAGGTGCAACATATACTACCGGTGACTTTTTCTGAATACGGCCACATCCACCTGAAATTGGAAGTAAAACGAATAAACAGTTCCGCACCATAAACTCCTTTGTATTCATAATGCAACGCCCCGGCTGGTTCGACCGGGTCATTCACGATGATCTCCTTTAAAAAAGCCCTGGGAAATTTGTACTGCCGGCAAAAATAAGCCGGATGGGCCGTGACTTCCGGGCGCTGGTCGTTCAGCCAGTAAATGGTATCCCTGTAGTCAAATTTGATCCCGACCTCATAATCCCGGAAGGCCATGAAAGGGTGGCTCCATACCTCCTCAATGCCGCCGTTTTCGGTTCCCATCGTCAGCAGCCTTTCACCAGCCACATCCCAGAATTCATTCGATGAGAGCCTTCGTTCCATCGCAAGCTGATCTTCAGGCTCCTGCCAGTAGAAGCCTGGTTTCAGTAACTTTTTTACGGCCGGGATTGAATCCTCAGCACATGCCGTAACCGTATTCGGGGAATAATCCCAATAGTGTCCAGCTATTCCCTTCGAGCTATCTGTAAGATACCGGAGGCAGTTCAGGGTAAATTTCTCAAGATGCAGACGGTTGAGGTTAGGCTGCGAAAAATCCATATACCCGCCTATGGCCAGGACTTTCCCCTTGCCCGGATCATATTCAATAAGAAGTTTCGACTCCTCCCTCAGAAAAATATAATCCCAGTCAACTCCAATGACTTTGCCCCGGGCCGGAAGCTTATCACCGAAATACCCGCAAACGCCGACATCCTGGTCCTTCAGTGGCCTTAAAATGTATGCACCACCGTTCATTCCCCTGAAAACAGGATGGTCTGTCAATGCATGAAAGCCGAGTTTCCTTCCAACACCATCATCATTACATGGCTTCATGCTGTCTGAAGCTTCTACAGTTTCGAGCCCGAGATCGACGAGGTAATGCATCGCAAAACCTGAAAGCAGAAGTTTGCCCCCGTTTATCAGGTATTCATTGACCGCCTCCAGGGTTTTTTCGTCTTTCAGCCCGGAAGGAATTGGATTGCGTTCATTTTTCAGATAGAACAGGATGGTATATTTTTTTACTGCGGATGGATGTTTTGCCAGTTCAATGGCAGTAATGAAATCACATTCCGACTTCGGCTGGTTTTTCAGAAAAGAATAACAGGACCGGATCACTGTATCAGCTGATCCGTATGGAACATCTGAAAGAAAAGCAATCCTGGGACCGGAATTCTGATCTCCTTTTTTATCTTTTCCGCTAAGTTTAATGGAATGATTCTGAATACTTTTCCCCTTGATTGCCTGAGCCGGCACAGTTGAGAATGGGAAGATGATGAATATGAAAAAACAAATGCTTATCCTGTTAATCATAGGCCAGCTATTAGGTCATTAAGGCTTTTTATTATAGGGAAGCTGCATAACTTCAATCTTTCTTCAGTATGGTGTCCGTTTGGAATAAGTATACAATCGATCCCGATCTCAAGTGCAACCTCGGCATCGTGCCTGGTATCACCAATGAACAACAGTGATGCGGCCGGGATACCGAGATCTTTAATGAGCTTTATGCCAACATCCGTTTTACCATGGGCATAATGGTCATCAAGCCCGTATATTTTTTCAAAATACTGCTTAACCCCCAGATCAATAGTTTCAGCCTGCAATTCTTTTTGTTCCCGGGCCGAAAGTATGGATTGCCCGTAGCCGTGTTGTCTGAATGCTTCCAGCACTGTTAAAACCTCCGGATGAAGCCTGCATTCCTTCTGCCGCCGGTTATAGCTGTCCATGAATTCCATACCGACTTCCTCAAATGGTTCTTTTGAAAAATCGTATCCGAGTTCCCGGTAATAATCCCTGACCGGAAAAGTGAACACAGAGCGGTAAAAATCAAGACTCACCTTCGGAAGTCCTCGTTTTTCCAGCATCCCGTTCATCACTTCGACGCAAAGCCAGGCGTCGTCGAGCAATGTGCCGTTCCAGTCCCAGATAATATGCGTATAATCGTTTAATTTATGAAACATAGAGTCTTTTAACATTGCCTGAGGTTCCTGCCCAGGCTCAGTGTTGAATTAATTGACGAAATTTGTGGAATCAAAGTTATAAAAAAGAACAGCCATTCCATGTTGTCCGATGAACTGCTGAAACCCTTCGAAGAATTAAAAGATTGTGCAATCTGCCCGAGGGAATGCCATGTTAACCGCTGGGAATCAACAAAAGGCATATGCAGGAGCGATAACTCTTTCAACATTGCCTCAATCTGCATTCACAAAGGGGAGGAGCCTGTAATTTCGGGTCCTCTCGGCATATGCAACATTTTTTTCACCAATTGCAACCTTCAGTGTATCTATTGCCAGAACCACCAGATAAGCGATGTTGCAATACCGAGAGCCTCTTTCAGCATCAAACTGGATAAGATAGTTGATGAAGTGACTGCTATACTCGACAGGGGAATAAATATGGTTGGATTCGTTTCCCCTTCCCATTTTGTCCCCCAGGTGAAGATCATCATACAAGCAATCAGGAACAAGGGATACAACCCGATATGGGTTTACAATACCAATTCCTACGACAAAGTTGAAACATTAAAATCCCTTGAAGGATCTATCGATGTGTACCTGCCCGATTTCAAGTATATGGACCCATTGCTTTCGCGTTCGCTTTCGAAAGCAGGAGATTATCCTGACGTCGCGGCGGCTGCAATCAGGGAGATGTACAGGCAGAAAGGCCCTGTCATTCACCTTTCGGACGGAAATACGGCTGAATCCGGAATTATCATCAGGCATCTTGTCCTCCCCGGACAGGTTCAGAACAGCATCCGGGTTCTCAGGTATATTGCTGAAGAGATTTCTCCCAAAATACATATTTCCCTGATGTCCCAATATTACCCCACGGCAAAGGTCATGGACCATTCTTTCTTATACAGGGAACTTTACAAAAAGGAATACCAGAAAGTCCTCGATGAAATGGAAAAACTGGGGCTCGAATACGGTTGGGTACAAAGTATTGAAAGCACGGCTAATTACCGGCCCGATTTCGACAGGGAACACCCTTTTGATCAGTTTAATGACAACTCATCGGCATAATTGCCGTTTTCACCGATTAGCTTATGCAAGTATACTAATTGTCCCTAATTTTGACAATAGATAACATAACAAACATAACCCATGAAACACATTACCTTCATCATCTTATCAGCAATATTTCTCGCATACACCGGTTTTGCGCAGGAAAAAGAGAAGAAATCAGATTCCTCTTACCAGTTCACCGTTGTTAAACAATTGCCGGCAACAAGCATTAAAAACCAGAACCGATCTGGAACCTGCTGGAGTTATTCGGCCATTTCATTCCTGGAATCGGAGTTGCTGCGTACCGGGAAAGACACCTTTGATCTTTCCGAGATGTATTGCGTGAGGAAATGTTATTCCGACAAAGCGAAGATCTATGTCCGTTTCGAGGGAAAACATAATTTCGGTGGCGGGGGCGCTGCCCATGATGTAACCTATGTGCTGAAAAATTATGGTATGGTACCTGAAGAGACCTATACAGGGCTGACTATTGGAGAAAAGCTTCCTGTTCACGGGGAAATGGACGCTGTACTTGCCGCATATGTGGATGCAGTAATCAAGAACCCGAATAAAAAACTTACACCGGTATGGCACCAGGGTTTTGATGGAATTCTGGATGCATATCTCGGAAAAGATCCTTTGAATTTCACTTATAAAGGCAAGAGTTACACACCAGTGACTTTTGCCGGTATGATGGGTCTCAATGCTGATGATTATGTTGAACTTACATCATACACACACCATCCATTTTATTCTAAATTCATTCTTGAAGTGCAGGACAACTGGCTTATGGAATCTGATTATAATGTGCCCATCAGCGATCTGATTGCCATCATAGACAATTCGATTCAGAATGGCTACACTGTGGTCTGGGGCGCAGATGTGAGTGAAAAAGGATTTTCAAGAAAAAACGGCATCGCTATTGTGCCTGATAAAGCCGCAACGGAGATCGCCGGCCTGGAACAGGCAAAATGGGAAAAGATGAGTGACGCAGAAAAAGACAAGTTGTTATATAAATTTGACAAACCTGTTCCTGAGAAAAAGATCACCCAGGAAATGCGTCAGCAGGAGTTTGACAATTATCTTACAACCGATGATCATGGCTTGCATATTACAGGTATTGCCAAAGACCAGAACGGGAACAAATTTTATATTGTAAAGAATTCCTGGGGTACAGAGGATCAAAAATACAAGGGGTATTTTTATATATCTGAACCTTACATGATGCTGAAGACTATGGATATTATGGTAAACAAAAATGCCATCCCCCAGGATATCCGGAAAAAACTCGGTTTATAAGGTCCATTTTCCTTTCTGAGAAGGAAAGCCAACGGCTGTTTTAAGACGTTCAAGGTATTCCGTTCTCGGAACAGGCTTTGCTCCAAGCCCTGTTAACAAATCAGTCTCAACCTGGCAGTCTATAAAATGAAACTGCCAGGTTTTTATTTTCATTACCAGATAGACAAATGCAACTTTTGACGCATTGTTCACTTTATGAAACATGCTTTCACCGAAAAATGCGCGCCCAATTGAAACACCATATAAACCTCCTATGAGTTCGTCATTATAAAATGTCTCAAACGAATGGGCAAAACCAAGCCTGTGAAGCCTGGTATAGGCATTAATAAAATCCTGGTCTATCCAGCTTCCGTCCTGACCTTTACGCGGCGCATCGGCACATGCCTGAATGACCTGTTCAAAGGCCGTATCAGTACTAACTTTAAATTTCCCGCCTTTGATCAGGCGATGAAGCGAAGAAGATATCTTTATTTCATCAGGATATAACACCAGCCTTGGGTCGGGTGAAAACCAGAACAAATCATCCTCATCCCGAAACCATGGGAAAATACCTTCTGTATATGATTTAAGCAACCTTTCAGGAGAAAGATCACCCCCGATGGCTAACAATCCATCCGGTTCAGCTTCGGAAGGAGGAGGGAAAACCGGCTCCTCCGGAAGTAGATAAACAGGCATTAAACGTATAATTACTTTCCAACAACCACAACCTGGAAGCTGCCCGGTGCAACTTTCCTGCGGTTATTTTCCATAGTCACATCCGCTGAAGACATATAGACCTTCTTTTCTGCTTCACTGTATGTAATGGTCCTGGCACTGCGGCGGGTTGGCAAAGTCTGAATAACACTGTATTCTTTAGCGTTTTTCTGATGGACCACTGTAAGAACTCCTTCCCCGCAGGAAGCAAGGATATTCTGGTCATCCTTAATGAAGACAAGCCCATCGCAACCATCACCCATAGGCAGGGATGCAATGATCTTTCCGTTTACCGCATCCATGACAACAATAGTTTTAGATTCTCCGCATGCCGAAAACAATCTGTTTGTTTTCAGATCAATCTGAAGGCCTGAAGGCTCCTTTCCCGGATCCAGCGGCCACTCGGCTTCAATTTTCAGGGTCTTGGCGTCAAATTTTGTAATTGTTGATTTGTCTTCAATGTTTACGAAGATTTTGCCCTTCCCGTCGGAAACTGCAGCTTCCGGCTTACCGGAAACAGCGAGTGTGCCAACAACTTCGTTTGTTTTTGCATCAATTGCGGTAACCGAACTGCCCCTTCCGTTGAAGGTAAAGATCCTTTTACTGAAAGGATCATACAAGATGGCATCAGGGTTTTTGTCAGTTTTAATTTTTGCAGTAGGCTGCAGTGTTAACAGGTCAAACACCACAACTGAATCGAGACGGCCTGCCGTTATAAACCCTTTGCCGAACTCTTTGGCTATTGCAATGCCGTGCACACCAATGGTCCCGGGGATAGTCCCGACAAGTTTTTCGGTTTTCAGGTCAAGCACCTGTACCATCGTGCCATGTGAAACATAAAGTCTTTGTGTGGCATCATCCGCTAACAGGTAATCCCAACCCATATCGCCTTCAAGGGGGATGTTCTTTAATACGACATACTCAGATTTCTGAGCCTGTGCAAACTGTAAAGAAAAGAATGCAGTGATGATCAGTAAAAATTTTAATGTTTTCATAATTCCTGGTATTGTTGGGTTAATAATAAATTTATCTGGTGAGTTGGGGAAATGATAATTAACAAAAGTAATGAAGTAAGTCGTGAAAATAGTGGTTTGATCCATTTTCATGATAATTACTTTATATGGACCTGGCATAGCAGTCGGATTTTTAACTACTTTTATCAGATGAAACTAAAATTTAAGCTTGGGAGAGTATTGTTGATAATGATACTCCTGATGCCCTTTTATTCTTTTCCACAGCAGGGGGCCACGACCAGGAAACCAGGGAAACAATTCCATCACGAAGTGATCGATCAGCCTTATATGGCCCCGGCTTCAGGTCAGCACACCAACTCCCTCCGCATCAAAAGCGCCGGATTTACGATGGTTCAGGTCAATGTAGATGCATACGGGCAGAATATACCCGGAGATGCTGCCAATGAACCTTCGATGACGATCGACCCCCAGGATCCCCGGCATATTGTTATCGGCTGGCGACAGTTCGATAATGTCTACAGCAATTTCAGGCAGTCAGGGTATGGTTATTCAACGGATGGAGGACAAACCTGGACTTTCCCCGGATCCATCAACCCGGGGGTCTTCGGAAGCGACCCTGTGCTAGATTGTGATACTTCAGGAAATTTTTATTATAACGGCCTTACAGTGGCCGGGGGATCGTACCTCTGCCATGTGTTCAAAAGTGAAAATGGAGGATCCGCCTGGAGTGCAGGTGTTGAGGCACATGGGGGCGACAAGCAATGGATGATCATCGACCGCAGCGGCGGAACCGGGACAGGCAATGTATATTCTGACTGGAATGAATATTTCAGTTCCTGTCCTCCCGGAGCCTTTATCCGTTCAACCGATGACGGAGCTTCTTTCGGGGATTGTTCCGAACTCCCCGGGAACCCTTACTGGGGCACAATGGCGATTGGCAACGATGGGGAGGTGTATATAACCGGCTGGAGCGACGTATATGGGATAATAGTTTTAAAATCGACCAGCGCCCAGCATGCCGATTCCATTCCCGATTGGAATTTATCAGTACCTGACCTTGACGGTCAGCCGGCTTACGGGGAACTTGTCAATCCTCAGGGTTTGGCAGGGCAGATCAACATCTCAATTGACCGTTCAGGCGGTTCTGCCCGTGGCAACGTATACCTCCTTTCAACCGTTTTGAGATTTTCGAACAGTGATTCAGCCGACGTGATGTTCACCCGCAGTACCGACGGGGGCATGACCTGGAACCCTCCTGTAAAAGTAAACGATGATCAGGGATCAGGAAGCTACCACTGGTTCGGAACCATGTCGGTTGCGCCAAACGGAAGGATAGACGCGACCTGGCTTGACACACGTGACTCCCCTCCGGGTTCGCTGCTTTCAGCTCTTTATTATTCATACTCAATTGACCAGGGAACAAGCTGGTCGGCAAACCAGAAACTGTCGGTTCTGTTCGATTCCAGGATCGGATGGCCTCAGCAGGCTAAAATGGGCGATTATGTTTCTATGATATCCGACAATGAAAAGGCCTGTCTTGCCTGGGCCAATACTCTCAACTATGAAGAGGACGTTTACTTTACCACTATAACGCCATTTGCCACGGGCATTGCAGACAAACAAGCTGAAAATTCAGGGATACATATCTCATCTTATCCATGCCCTTTCAATGACCATACGACTATCAATTATGATTTGCCCGAAGGTAATTTTGTAAGCTTATCGCTTATGGATATCTGCGGAAGAGAGATCAAATCCATCGTATCCGGTTACCAGTGTAAGGGGAACCATCAGATAAATCTATCCGGTTCTGGTATCCCCAGGGGATACTACTTCATAAAAATCGTGTCAGGGATGAACAGCAGTACCATTGGCACTGCAAGGATCGATTAAGCTGCATCATCAATTGAAGCCATTGCTCTCAGCAGCCTCCCCATCCCCTCCCTGATCTCATCTTCGCTGATGACGAGAGGAGGGGCGATCCTGAATGTCGCGGGCTTAAAGAGATAGTAATCGATAAAGACTCTCTGTTCAAGGCATGAATCGAGGAAAACTTTGCGTTTTGAGGTATCTTCGAGATCAATGCCAAGGGCAAGTCCCTTGCGCCTGATACCTGAGATCAGGCCTTTTTTCAAAGGCGGCTGTAAAAGCTCTTCAATTAACTTCCCTTTTTTTTCTGCTGTCTGCGGATATCGCCCTTCCAGAAGGACGTCTATCCCCGCTATAGCTGCTGCACAGCTTACAGGATGTCCGCCGAAAGTGGTTATATGTCCCAGTTCAGGATTAAAAGCAAGGGTTTCCATTATTTTTTTCGGGGCAATGAATGCTCCCAGGGGCATGCCTGCGCCAAGAGCCTTTGCCAATACGAGAATATCAGGAATTATCCCGTAAGGTTCAAAACTGAAAAAGCTGCCAGTCCGTCCAAAGCCCATCTGCACATCATCAATGATAAGCAAGGCACCTGTTTCACTGCAGCGTTTCCTTAAGCTTAACATAAAGCCCCCGGCTGACGGTATTAAACCGGCTTCCGACTGGGTAGTCTCGGCAACGACGCAGGCAGTCTGTGAAGTTATTTTTTGAAGATCAGAGAAGTTGTTGAACTCCAGAAAACTGACATCCGGTAACAGAGGACGGAAAGCCTGCTTCATCCTTTCATTTCCTAAAATGCTCAGTGAACCATGGGTTGAGCCGTGGTAGGCATTCATGAAAGCAGTAATACCCGAACGGCCGGTGAACCGTTTTGCCAGCTTCAAAGCACCTTCTATCGCTTCAGTCCCTGAATTCACAAAATAAACTGAATCGAGGGAGGAGGGGAGGAGGTTTACCAGTTTTTCAGCCAGTTTAACCTGGGGAGAATGGATGAACTCCCCGTAAACATTCACATAAAGATAATCATCGAGCTGTTTTTTAATAGCTTCCAGTACCTTCGGATGACGATGCCCCACATTGCTCACAGAGATCCCTGATACCATGTCGACATAATCTTTGCCGCTCCGGTCATATAAATACACACCTTCCGCCTTTACAATATCGAGGGCCATCGGGCCAAAAGCAGGCAGCCCCAGGTAGCGGTAAAACAGTTCTCTCTCGGTCAACGTTTATTTTTTACGAAAATAATGATTTCCTGAAATCTGCTCATTCAAAATTATTCGCACCAGTAGTTCAATTCTTTGTGTGCTCATTTCGGCAGAGCCGAACAACATTCGTTGTTCGATATTCGTTAATTATCCGGCTTCGCCGGACGTAATTTCTCTGTTTCGCTATTTATTCGCACCAATTGCTTATTTCATTTGCGTGCTCATTTCGGCTTCGCCGAACGCAGTTTTATGTAAATTTGTCGAAAACCTTCATCATGCAAAACAAGGTCACCATCATTACCGGGGCTTCTTCCGGCATAGGAAAAGCCCTGGCTGCCGAAGCACATAAACGGGGAGCGAAACTCGTTCTTTCGGCCCGCAGAAAGGAAAAGCTGGATGAATATACTTCATCATGGAATACTGCGGATTTCATTGTGGTTCAGGCTGACGTTACACATGAAGAAGAATGTCGCCTGCTGATCGGCGCTGCTGTCGAAAAATTCGGCCGTATCGATATCCTCATCAACAATGCCGGTATCTCGATGAGGGCCCTGTTTGAAGATGTCGATATTGATGTGATCAGGAAACTGATGGATACCAATTTCTGGGGAACGGTCTATTGCTCGAAATTTGCACTTCCTCATCTTCTGAAAACAAAAGGTTCCCTTGTCGGCGTTTCTTCTGTAGCCGGATACAAAGGCCTGCCGGGCCGTACAGGATATTCAGCTTCGAAATTCGCGATGCAGGGTTTTCTGGAAGTGGTCCGTATCGAAAACCTGAAAAAAGGTCTGCATGTGCTGATTGCCTGCCCGGGCTTTACCAGCAGCAATATCAGGAATGTCGCCCTTTCAAAGGACGGCTCTTCACAGGGGGAAACGCCTCTCGACGAAAACAAACTCATGCCGGCCGAAACCGTTGCAGTGCATATCTGCAATGCCATTGAAAAACGAAAGAACAGCCTTGTCCTCACCACGATGGGCAAAATAACAGTCCTGCTGAACAAATTCTTCCCGAAGTTCATGGATGGCATGGTGTATAACCATATGGCAAAGGAGCCGGATTCTCCTTTTAAATAAAAGCGAAAGGCGAAAAGCGAAAAGCGAAAAAAAAATGGCGGAATTTTGCTGACATTCAGTCGTGCTTCAATACCTGCTTAATTTTCATTATTTCGCTTCTCGCTTTTCGCCTTTCGCCTTTCACTTTTCGCCTTTCGCCTTTCGCTTTTCGCTTTTCGCTTTTCACTTTTCGCTTCTAACTTCTTGGATGAAACTGAATTATCGTGCTCCTCAGGTATTCCCTGTCGAGATGGGTATAGATCTCTGTAGTGGTGATGGATTCATGTCCCAGCATTTCCTGCACCGCCCTCAGGTCGGCTCCCCCTTCAACCAGGTGAGTTGCAAAAGAATGGCGGAAGGTATGCGGACTTATACTTTTTTTGATCCCGGCCTGAGTTGCAAGCGCCTTTATAATTGTAAATATCATTACCCTGCTCAGTTTTGATCCCCTCCGGCTGAGAAATACTATATCTTCACTACCGCTGCGGACAGGAATACCCGTTCTGATCTCCCTCAGATAATATACGATCTCGTTCTGAGCCATGGCACTCAAAGGAACCAGCCTTTCCTTGTTTCCCTTGCCGACAACCTTGATAAACCCTTCATTAAAATACAAATTGGTTATTTTCAGGTTGACCAGTTCGGTGACCCGGAGCCCGCAACTATACATGGTCTCAAGTATAGCCTTGTTACGTTTCCCTTCAGGAGTGCTAAGGTCGATGGCCTCAATCAGGGAATTGATCTCAGTCACTGTGAGAAAGACCGGCAGTTTTCGCCCGGTCTTCGGTGATTCAACCAACTCTGTAGGATCTTTCCGGATGATGTTCTCAAGAAGCAGATATTTATAAAATCCTTTCAGTCCTGAAACAATCCTTGCCTGGGACCTGGCGGTCATTCCCAGCTCGCTGATCCATCGTAAAAAACCCTGAATATCCTTCAATGCAAGCTGGGCAGGGCCGGCCAGGTTGCCTGTATGATCAAGATATTGTGTGAGTTTTTGCACATCATGAACATACGCTTCGACTGAATTCGGGGATAAGGATTTTTCCAGCCTGAGGTAAGACTGATATCCGTGAATGTAAGATTTCCAGCTCATCAGGCAGGGTTAAAACAGGCTTCAATTAAATGCCATGCTAAAAGTATTAAATAATTTTTGTTTATTCCGGGAAAGTTTGTACTTTTGCAGTCCCTAAATTTCTAAGTATATTTTTCATGGCAAAGAAGAGCAAAGACCAGCGAATTCAAGTGATCCTGGAGTGCACTGAGCAGAAAACCAGCGGTGTGCCCGGGATGTCGCGATACGTCACCAAGAAGAACAAAAAGAATACCCCTGAAAGACTGGAGTTGAAAAAGTACAACTCTTATCTGAAGAAAATGACTGTTCACAAGGAAATTAAATAAGTTGAGTTATGGCAAAGAAAGTAGTTGCTTCATTTAAAGGTGCTACCAGTGGTAAGGATTACACGAAGGTGATCCGCATGGTTCGTTCAAAGAAGACCGGCGCTTATGTTTTCAAGGAAGCTATGGTGCCCAACGATCAGGTCAAGGACTTCCTGGCCGGTAAGGAGAACTAAGCAAATTTATTTCAATTATGGAAAGCTTTTTTCATCAGAAAAAAGCTTTTTTTATATATACCGGACCATGGGATTGTTTAGTTTCCTGAGTAAAGAAAAAAAAGAAGACCTCGATAAGGGGCTTGAGAAAACCAAAGAAAGCATCTTCTCAAGGATATCGAAAGCTGTTGTCGGCAAATCCAAGGTCGACGATGAAGTGCTGGATAACCTTGAGGAAATCCTTGTGACCTCGGACGTGGGTGTTGAAACCACCGTCAGGATAGTTGAACGGATACAAAAGAGGGTAGCCAGGGATAAATACCTGGGGACTTCCGAACTGAACACGATCCTAAAGGAAGAAATTGCAGGATTGCTTCTTGAAAATACCATTGAAGACCAGAAAGGTTTTGATTTTGAGCTTCCTGCGAAACCATATGTGATCATGGTCGTGGGGGTGAATGGTGTAGGTAAGACAACAACGATAGGCAAACTGGCATACCACTTCAAGAAAGCCGGTAAATCGGTACTACTGGGTGCAGCTGATACCTTCAGGGCGGCAGCTGTTGACCAGCTGACGATCTGGGCCGAAAGGGTTGATGTTCCAATCGTTACCCAGGGTATGGGCGCCGATCCTGCCTCCGTGGCCTTTGACACCTTAAAATCAGGGATCGCAAGGAATTCCGATGTAGTGATCATAGATACTGCAGGCCGCTTGCATAATAAGGTCAACCTGATGAATGAGCTGACGAAGATCAGGAAGGTCATGCAGAAACTGATTCCCGAAGCTCCCCATGAAGTGCTTCTCATACTTGACGCATCCACCGGTCAGAATGCTTTTGAACAGGCAAAACAATTTACCGCTGCAACGGAAGTTAACGCCCTCTGCCTTACCAAACTCGATGGAACTGCAAAAGGCGGTGTCGCCATCGGCATTTCAGACCAGTTCAAAATCCCTGTAAAATATATAGGCATTGGAGAAAAACTGGAACATCTCCAGATCTTCAACAGGACCGAATTCGTCGACAGTCTATTTAAATAAACCCCCGGTTGAAAACCAAAACCCGGCCGAATAATATAGGTATCGTATCGCTTGGCTGCGCCAAGAACCTTATCGATTCTGAGCTTCTGCTTAAACAACTCGATGAAAGCAAACTCAGAATCGCCTTTGACCCGGCTACTGTAAAAGGTCTGGATACCGTAGTCATCAACACCTGCGGTTTTATCAGGGATGCCAAACAGGAATCTATTGACACCATACTTCAGTATGCACAGGCCAAGGCTGAAGGCAAGCTCAGACATGTTTTTGTAATGGGTTGTCTTTCTGAACGTTACAGAGAGCAATTAAAAAAAGATATTCCTGAAGTTGACGCTTTTTATGGGGTTAACGAACTCAGGAAGATCGTAAAAGACCTGGGGGGCCATTATAACAGCCATCTTCTGGGTGAAAGAATGATATCCACACCCTCTCATTATGCTTATCTGAAAATCGCTGAAGGATGTGACCGGAAATGTTCGTTCTGCGCCATCCCGGGAATACGCGGGGGGCATGTGTCAAGGCCATCCGCAGACATTGTTAAAGAAGCAGAATCCCTTGTAAACAATGGGGTGAAAGAGATCATCGTCATTTCCCAGGATACCACATATTACGGGCTTGACCTGTATGGAAGGAGAAGAATTGCAAGTCTTCTCAACCAGCTTTCTGAAATTAATCAGAACGGGTGGATTCGTCTTCATTATGCATATCCTCACGGTTTTCCCACCGATATCCTTCCGGTGATGAGAGATCATAACAACATCTGCAAATACCTGGACATGCCGCTGCAACATATTAATGATCGCATTCTGAAGTCGATGAAGAGGGGATTATCATCAGCAAAAACGATGAAACTGATAGAATCCATCCGAAAAGAGATTCCGGGGATCACTCTGAGGAGCAGCTTCATCGTGGGATATCCGGGGGAAACGGACAAAGAATTCAATGAGCTGCTTGATTTTGTCAACGAAGCTGAGTTCGACCGTTTAGGCGTGTTTACCTATTCTCAGGAAGAAGACACTACTGCTTTTAAGCTGGGCGATGCCATC
The DNA here is from genome assembly GCA_903887775.1 of uncultured Bacteroidales bacterium. Taxonomy (GTDB): domain Bacteria; phylum Bacteroidota; class Bacteroidia; order Bacteroidales; family FEN-979; genus CAIRDP01. The sequence goes on along the minus strand of CAISRB010000019.1, from coordinate 92,624 downwards.
AGCCGGAAAATCAAACAGGAAAGGGCAGATGAGCTTATGGTTTTGCAGGAGGCTATTTCGCTTAAGAAGAACAATGCCATCGTTGGTAAAAAGCTTAAAGTACTGATCGACAGAAAAGAAGGTGATTATTATACAGCACGCTCCGAAGGAGATTCTCCTGAGATAGATAATGAGGTCCTGATCCCGGTATCCGGCAATAAATTGAGGTTGGGAACGTTTTCAGAAGTCGTAATAAAATCAGCCGAAAGCTTTGATCTTTATGCGGACCTGCCCGGTAAACATCATCATGGCCGAAAATAAAATTAACTTTGTGGTCATATCCAGAATGACATCCGAAGAACAACCAAATTATTAACACATGAAAAAGTATTTTTATTTCACATTTATTCTCCTTTTCCTGATATCGCCCCCGGTAAAATCACAGGTAAACAAGGGAGTTAAACCATCGGATACTATTAACTTTACTGATGCCTCAGGTGTAAAGACAGGTTACTGGGAAGAGAAAACCTTAGAGGTCATGAACAAGGGATTTTACATTCAGAATAAAAAAGAAGGTTCATGGGTAGGCTTTTACCCTAATAATATCGTTGCCAGAGTTGAGTTCTTTAAAACCGGTAAGAAAGATGGTCCTTGTATACAGCTCGACCGCAGAGGTAAAATCACTTCATTCGAAAGTTACCGGAACGGCTTGCTGAACGGTCAACAACTTGTTTATGCAGCGACGGGCGATTTCCCAATCTCAGAGACAAATTATTTAAACGGGGCGAAAAACGGAGTCTGCCGCCAGTATTACGATAACGGTAAGCCACAGGAGGAATCCAATTATCTGAATAACGAGAAGGAAGGCGTTTCACGATGGTTCAGTAAAACCGGCAAAACCATGGTTGAATATAATTATAAAAGCGGAAGTTTCGAGGGTCCTCAGAAGACATTTTACGATAATGACACCATCCAGATATTATCGAATTATACAAAGAACGAGCTTGCAGGTCAGTACAAGGAATTTTACAGGAACGGTAAACCCAAAGTCACAGGTAAATATGTAAATGGTCTGAAAGACGGCCCCTGGACTGAATATGATGAGACCGGAAAAGCTGTAAAAGTTACGAAGTACAAAGCCGGGAACGCTCCAAAATAAATCCGTATGCGGGCAGTCCTGAATCCTTTTGTTTCACTCGACGGGTACAAATGTTTTGGCTGTTCCCCTGATAACACAACAGGACTTCAGATGAAGTTTGTTGAAGAAGGGGAGGAGATTATTTCATACTGGGAACCAAAACAACATTTCCAGGGCTATCAGAACATCCTGCACGGGGGCATACAGGCCACTTTGATGGATGAGATCGCAAGCTGGTATGTCTATGTCAAATTAAAATCAGCCGGTGTGACTTCAAAGGCAGAGATCAGATATATAAAACCCCTGTATGTCGACAGAGGCGTGTTGACGATTCGGGCCTCCCTTAAACAGATGAGAAGGAATCTTGCCGACATCCTGGTCAGGATATATGACCAGGATAATGTGCTGTGTGCCGAATCCCTGATGGTATTCTTCACCGTATCACCGGATAAAGCTAAGGGAAACTTATATTATCCCGGGTCTGAGAGCTTTTTTGATCCTCAGGAAAGTGTATGAATCACACCCGGGCTATCTTCCGTTATTAATCAGATAATTTTTCGGAACGGGTTTTGTCTTTGGGCTGTATAAGGCGCCGTAATTGCTCTTATTCCTGCCAATTTTGTGAAAACTTCTTGTACGGTTGGCGTCGCAGGCATATTTATTGCCTGAACAGGCGGCAAGTAAAAACATCAGGGATAATTCTATGAATATAACCTGAACGGGCAACCGCAACATCAGGGATGGAATTAAACGCATATTTTTTAATTGGTGTCGTAAAGGTAAGAATTATTTGGATTCGACCTGTTGTTACACTCTGATAACAGGAATTTGTATCTTCGCAGGTATGAATTACAAACTGAATCTACTTCACTTAATCATCTTCGTTATCCTGGTTTCTGAATTTTCATTTGGCCAGTACGCTTCTCCTCCCGGCTTTCCGGGGACGACGGCCATCAGCAAAGACAGTTCTGTTTTTTACGGATGGGCAACAGGATGTACTGTAACAAGAGGGTTTGTGAATATCGCCGATACCAATTTTGTTTATAATAACTCTAACAGGACATCATACGGGAATGTATATATGGCCACAGGTTTACCCGACGGCCTTGTCCTGAGCCTGGGCGATGGAGGTATTGCAACACTGACATTCGACACTGTGATTTCTGATCATCAGGGCTGGGACTTTGCAGTTTTTGAAAACTCCTTTAGTGACGGCTTCCTGGAGCTGGCTTATGTCGAGGTGAGCTCCGACGGGCTGAATTTCGTGCGGTTTCCATCGGTTTCACTCACACAGGCTCAACAACAGGTCGGAACCTTTGACACCATTGACACCAGTTCGATCAATAACCTGGCAGGAAAATTCAGATTGTATTTTGGAACGCCGTTTGACCTGGCTGAGCTTAAAGACAGCCTTCGCGTGAACATTCACCATGTCACTCATATCAGGATAATCGATGTGGTTGGTTGTATTCAAAACGAATATGCCCGGTTCGATTCACAGAACCATAAAATAAATGATCCATGGCCAACCCCTTTTGATACCGGGGGATTTGACCTTGACGGAATCGGGCTTGTTCATAATGCCCCTTCAGCCGTTGATGATAACCTGCATAGGCCGGAAGTATACATTATTCCAAATCCCTGCACGGCAAAGGCCGGATTTTTTGCAGGGAGTTCAACTCCCGTTCATTATAGGATCACCAGCCAGACGGGAACATTGTTATTACAGTCAGCATTCACGGTAAGTACATCTGTCGATATCTCAAGCCTCCCTGCAGGAATATACTTTGTAACGTTTACAAGCCCCGGATCATCATATCCATTAACAAAAAAGCTGCTGAAGTATTAATACCTTCATTAAATACATTCTTGCCGGTGGGATTCCATTCTTCTTTCTTCTTCAGGATCCGTGCAGGCTTTATGCACAGGCTTTCAAAGACACCCTTCATCTGAAGGAGACCGAGGTCAGGGCCAATCTTGTTCCCGACAACAGCGGATACAAGAAGGTTAAGTTTGACTCATTGATCCTGCTTCCATACCGCGATGCGGACCTTTCGACCGTCCTGTCGCAGATATCCACCATATTCATTAAATCATACAGCCCCGGAAGCCTTGCCACTACGTCGTTTCGGGGGACCCCGGCAAACCATACCCAGGTTGAATGGAATGGTATAAGCTTAAGTAATCCCATGCTGGGTCAGTCCGACCTTTCACAGATCCCCGTCTCAGCCTTTAACGAGATTGAGGTGCTCTATGGCGCTTCCGGATTAACGAAGACCAGCGGAGCTTTTGGCGGAGTGGTCAATCTCGTTACAAACCCCAACTGGAACAACAGGATCCATGCGTCAATTGCCCAGACTCTTGCAAGCTTCGATAATTATTCAACAGAGGCGGGTTTTATAGCAGGCAGTTCGTCGTTTCAGTCAAATACCAGGTTGAACTTTTCTTCGGCCAGGAACACGTTTCCCTATTATGATGATTTTACGCGGGAAACTGTTACGCAACACGATGCTTCTGTGCTCCAGTATGGTATAACTGAAGAAGCATTCTGGAAAATAAAGGATAAGCATCTTTTCACAGCCAGAGTCTGGTACAGTTACGATGACCGGGATATTCCTCCCGTAGTTGCAGGGAGTTCTACTTATTATCCCCAAAAGATGCTGAATAAAACCCTGAGGTCCATTTTGGAGTATAAGCTGGTTATGAAAACCTGGAATTTCTCATTTAAAACAGCAGTTGTCAACCAATTCATGAACTACAGGAACGACAGTATGTTCATCAACAACGATCATACTTACTATTCCTGGTTCAATACTGCAAGGTTCACCTATTCCAGGATAAAGAATCTCACGATCAAACCGGGTGTGGACTATACCTATGATTATGTAAAATCAGATGCCTATGATGGTATAAAAACAAGGAACACACTGGGGTTGTATTTTGAAGTCGGTTATAAGTTCAACGACCATATAAAATCTCAGATGATACTGAGAGAGGACAACATTGACGGGCAATTCATGCCATTTATACCTTCTCTCGGTGTTGAATATAAACCATTCAATAAAATCAACCTTTACATTAATGCAAATGCCTTCCGGAACTACAGGTATCCTTCTCTGAATGACCTGTATTGGAGCGTGTGGGGGAATCCTGATCTGAGACCTGAATATGATAACGGGCTCGAAGGAGGACTTACCTATAATTATCCTTCGGAGAATGGTAGTTTCTTTGTAGAAACTGCTGTTTCAGGCTATTATTCCTGGATGCGCGATATGATCATCTGGAGCCCTGTGCCCGATAATCCCTCGATCTGGAAACCACAAAATATCAGCGAAGTGAATGCAAGGGGAGTGGAAGTCAGCCTGAACCTGAAATGGAAGATCAGTAAACTGCATATTACCTTTTCCAATAACTATACGTTTTGCAGATCGACATACCAGGAAACCACCTCCGCGGAGGATCAGTCCTTAGGGAAACAGCTTATTTATATACCTGAAAACACATATAATGGCACACTCAACCTCAATTGCTGGAATTTCCTTCTGGGATCAAACTTTACATTTGTTGATAAAAGATATACAAGCTCAGATAATCAGTCATATATGCCAGGGTATCCATTGTTGAATATTATCTTTGGTAAAGAATTTATTTTGCATAAATTTGTACTATCTTTACAATTCAAAGTCAATAACCTTTCAAACGTCGACTACCAGTCTGTGAAAAACTGGCCGATGCCTGGCAGGAATTATGCACTAACCGTGAGATTTGAATTTAATAAATAAGGTCATAAGAACGAATATTTCACATACCATCATATCAAACAGCAGGCTGTTTTTGTTTGTTTGTTTTATTTTTTTACTGATATCGGGTTGTTCGAAGGACCCTATTCGTGAAAAAACAGTTGACCCTGTGTCACCACCTCCGGGTGATACTGCAAAACTCAGTTATAAAAACGGGATTTTCGTTATCAATGAAGGAAATCTTTCCTGGGCCAATGCATCCATTACCTATATCGATAATAAAACCGATTCAGTTTACCAGGATATTTTTGAATCGGCAAACAGCCGCGACCTTGGCGATGTGGCACAGTCGATGAAAGTCCTGGGCAATAAAGGATATATCATCGTCAACAATTCAAACCGTGTTGAAGTAGTTTCCCTTAAAGATTTTAAAACCCTCGCATCGATAACCGGGTTCAATTCTCCAAGATATCTTGAATTCATTGATTCTACAAAGGCTTATGTCACCAACATGAAAAAGAACATTTCGGTTGTTGACCTGAAGAGCATGACCATTGTGAAGAATATTGCGACACCATACTGGACGGAGAATTTGCTTCATTACGGGCAGTACATGTTTGTTACCTGTATCGGCAGTTTCAATGAATCCAGCGCCAACCGGAAAGCCCAGGTATATGTCATCGACACTCAATCCGACATGATCATTGACAGTATTCTAATGGGTAAAGAGCCTGTCAGCATCACGGTTGACCGTAAAAATAAAATATGGGTAATCTGTACGGGAGGGTATAATAATTACGAAGCGCCTACACTGAAACGGATTGATCCTGTCCTGATGATCGTAGATAAGTCATTTACTTTTTCTGTTCAGCAAGGCGTTCCCAGCCGTCTTTGCATTAACCCCACGGCTGATACTCTTTATTATATCTATGGCGGCGTTTTCCAAATGCCTGTCAGCGCAGGCGAACTTCCGGCCGAGCCTTTGATCCCGGCGAACGGACATCTGTTTTACGGTCTGGCAATTCATCCGGAAACCGGCCAGGTTTATGTGAGCGATGCAGTGAATTACGTTCAAAGCGGGTATATTTTCAAATGCAGCCAGGCAAACGGACAAGTCCTGCACACTTATAAGGCAGGACGTATTCCAGGTTCATTCTGCTTTACACCTTCTTCCCAAAAATAAATCAGATAACCTCTTTTAAAATTACACGAAACTCGCTGAGCATCATAGCAGTAGCTCCCCATATAATATTACCGCCAATAAAAAAGCAGGGGAAATTGGCTGAAATTCCCATGAACAGTTTGATCCGTTTCTTCAGAACATTCCGATCGTCAACAAAATCAGTGAAACTGATTTCCAGGATCTCATCAACTTCCCTCGGGTCTCCTGAAAATTCAGGCCGGTGGTCAGCCCAGGCAACAACCGGGGTCACGATATAGTTACTTGGAGGGATATATAAAGGGGTCAGAAGGCCAATGATGCTGACTTCGGATGGCAATATCCCGACCTCCTCATGTGCTTCGCGCAATGCAGTCTCAATGATATCCCTGTCATTCTTTTCGGCTTTCCCGCCGGGAAGGCTGATCTGACCTGAATGAACCCCCGTGTAATCAGGCCTCCGCATTAAAATAAAGAATATATCTTCTTTAAAAGGATACAGCAGAATTAAAACACCGCTGGGTTTTGCTCTCGACGGAACAGCTGTCATGAAAGGAAACTTCAAGCGCTTTTTTGTAGCCATTAAAAGCTGGGCTTCGAGTCCGGGCAGAGGCTTTTCAAGGCGTTCTTGAAGTTTTCCGGCAAGTATCTTCAGATCCTTCATACTGTCTGCAAAAATAGCTGATGTGCTCTTACGTTTGATTTATTATTAGTAATATTGTAGCAGAATACATTGAGATGACAAAAGAACAAACAGATCCGGTAAATAATCTCGATAGTCAGCAGGAAAACATCCTGGATCTGATATTATATAATGACGATGTGAATACCTTTGAATTCGTCATTAAAACCCTTATTGAAGTCTGCAAACATAATTCAGAACAGGCAGAACAATGTGCAATGATCGCACATATGAAAGGGCGTTGCCCCGTTAAAAACGGGGTTGCCGATATTCTTATCCCCATGAAATCGGAAATGACCACCAGGGGTCTGATTGTTACCATCGAATAAAACCGGCTTATCAACAGTTTATTAACAGCATCTTTTTCATTTTTTTACAAATAGCTTATTTTCAATATCTTATTTTTTGTTTTTTATTAACAAAATGTTAATAGATCCTGTTTATTTTGTGTTAATATATATCTGCCTGAAAAATTGATATCGGCCATCTACTGATTTTATATTTGTAAAACAGGCATGGGGAAAAAGAATGGCCGCACGTCATTCATTTTAACCGGGACCTGACATTCCGGGAAGCTACGGCTTCCTGAAAGAGTGAAGCGGAATCCATCGGCCAGACGGGTTCCGCTTCGGTTTTATATGATTTCTTCCGGAAAAATCCTGCAAAACATGGTTGTAATTTTCTAAAGAAGATAGGGGAGGACCGCTTTCCTTTCAGAAGGGTAGTCAGGAAAAGTCGACTGGTACCATCGATGATGGTGCAAAGCCCGGGGCAGGAGATTGACCAGGGTCCATACGGCAAATGCAAGTCCCGGTGAGCTCCATGTCATTAAAGCATATCCGAACCATTCGATAATTTCCCCAAAATGATTCGGACAGGAAATAAACCTGAATAAACCTGCTCTGGGGATCACATAACCGGTTTCACCCGGCTTCCTCAGGTGGATCAGGATGTTATCGGAATACATATTGATAAACATACCGGTAAAGAACACGATAATTCCGCCAATAAACCTTGGATCCTGCAACCATTCAACCGTATGCTCGTCGGCAAAATTGCCGAGATAATATCCATTGATAAAACCATTTACGAGGTTAAAGAAAATGGCCATGAACATGATCGCCAGAGGCATTTTCTTCCCTTTAGTCCTCAGCCTGAACGGGAAAATAATGTCACGGTTGATATAATGAATTGAATACAAACCAAAGAATATCCAGGTTGGAGCATTGTGCCTGGGGGAGCTTAAAAAGAAAAAACCAAGGAATACAAGAAGTGCAGGGGCTTCCATAATGATCCATCCCCAGCGGTTGCTGATCATGGCACCCCATTTTGAACTGGTATGGCGACCATAAGGCGCAACCGTCTTAATAATGAAAGGAAAACTCACCAGGCCAATGGCTATCCAGATATAGACAATGAAATAAAATGTGGAGGAAGATATCATGAGTTTATTTATTTAAATAATTATTGGTTTTAAACCATTCAATGAGATCATGAATAGTTTCATCAAGCGGGCGGGGTTCAAGGCCGAGTTCCTTTCTTGATTTGGAATTGTCGATAAGCCTGCTTCCTTTGGCCACTATTTCGAGGGATTCGCTTGTATATAACGGCTCATTACCGGTCAGTTTGCTGTACATCGTGATAAAAGGAAGGCCAATCCTGGCCGACCAGAACGGGAGCACCGTGTGGACAGTCTTAACGCCCGAATGTTTTTCAACACAGGCCGAAAGCTCCTTTAAACTATGCCATTTACCGGCCACAAGGTATTTCTGGCCGGCCCTTGCTTTTTCAATGGCTGCAATAGCGGTACTGACGACATCCCTCACATCGATCCAGTTGTAACCGCCCGGGACCAGTGCCGGGATTTTATGATGAAGCAGCTGAAGTACCGCTTTCCCCGTAAGCCCCGGCTCAGGGTCGGCAGGACCGATAATTGCGGTAGGGCTCAGAACAATTGCATCCATTCCGTTCCTTGCAGCTTCCATCACGGCTTTTTCCCCTTCAGCCTTGCTGCGGTCATAGGCAAAAGCTTCTGATCCTACAAGGGGACGCATCTCATCGAGGGCCTTCTCCTGAGGATCCTGGCTGAAGGCATGGATCGAACTGAAATGAATAAAACGTTTGATATTACGTTCTTTGGCTGCTGACAGCATGTTTTTTGTTCCATCGGCATTGTTCCTGTAGACTGAACCCGAGGGATCACCCGTAATGGAGATCTGGGCGGCAAGGTGGAAAACAACCTCAGCGCCATCCATCAGATCAAGCAATGAAGTTTTATCCAGCACGTCGCCCTTTACAAGCGTCAGGTTAAGTTTACTGATCGAATCGGTATGTTGATGGGTCAGGGCCTTGACCTGGAATCCTTTATCCAGCAAGGACTTACAGAGATTATATCCGACATGCCCGTTAGCGCCGGTAACAGCAATTTTCATCAGTATGGTTTAAGTTTGCGTGCAAAAATAGTAATTTAAAGCTGTATTGATCCGTTTTGGCAGTTTTTAGATTAATTTTACATTAGTAATCAAACTTAAAACCACAAGCCTATGAAAACATTTAAAAAAATAGTGATCTGGATACTGGCGATCATCCTGGTTTTGATCCTGGTAGCCTATGCATTGCCCAAAACATATAAAGTTGAGCATTCGGTTTATATCAAAGCCAAACCTGAATTAATTTACGACCTTACGAGTAATTTCAGGAAATGGAAATTGTGGGAACCCTGGACTAAGGCTGTCGATTCAACAGCTGTTTTTGAACTTATCGGAAAGGAAGGACAGGTGGGAGCAATCTGGAAATGGGATGGTAAAATTCTTGGTAACGGGCAGATGACTGCCACGGGCTATATTCCCAAACAACAGTTCTCATATGATCTCGCATTCAACAAAGGAAAATACCAGTCAAAAGGGAAAATTATCATTGAGCAGGCCGGTGATTCGAGCAAAGTTTCATGGATTGATGAGGGAGACCTGGGGTATAACCCGATAAACAGGTATTTCGGACTGATGATGGACAAAATGCTGGGCCCGGATTTCATCAAAGGGCTTACAAAATTGAAAAATGTCTGCGAATCCAGGGCTTCATGGCCAAGGATTGAAGAAAAAGCCATGCCTGAACAGATTGCAATACTTATAAGGGATTCGGCCGGGCCGAAGACATATGAAAAAGTCATAGGCAGGGGATTTGGTGAACTGATGGCCTTTGTGAAAACCAACAAACTCAAATGTACCGGGCATCCGTTTGCTGTATATCTGAAATATGATACGGTTACAATGAGCGGGGTTATTGATTTAGGGATTGTCGTCGAAAAAGCAGATAAGGGCAAAGGCAGGGTGAGGGTTGAAAAAATACCTGCACAGAATGTCGTCATGGCCTATTATTTCGGAGCATATGACAAGACTGCGGTTACATACCATATCCTGGACCAATACATTAAAGAAGCCGGGCTTCAGCAGGCCGGAGGGCCAACTGAAATATATGTTACCGACCCGATGAGCGAAAAGGATCCTGCAAAGCTTGAAACCGATATTCTGTTCCCTGTAAAGTAAAAACATGTTACATGACAAGCTTCTGCCTAATTAATTTACGAAAAGAAAGAAAGTCCTGATGGCAAATAGTAATCAAAACATTTTTTTATTCAGCATTGATTTAGAGGACATCAGACTAAGGCTGAAAAATCCGGAAAATTATGAGGAAAGAGTGCCGGTAAACACTCATATCTATCTTAACTGGCTCAGAAAGTATAATTCGAAATGTACTTTTTTTGTAACAGGGGATATAGCTGTTTTATACCCTTCGCTCATCAATGAAATTGTGAGCGAAGGGCATGAAATAGCCTGTCATACCAATAATCATATCCCACTTGATAAACAAACGCCAACTGAATTCAGAAAAGACCTGGAGGAAAATGTTTCAGTCTTAATGAAAGCCGGAGCTGGCCAGATTACCGGATTTCGGGCTCCTGTGTTTTCACTGACTCAAAAAACCGAGTGGGCCTATAAGGTACTATCAGAATTGACATTTTCTTACTCAAGCTCTGTTTTACCTGCAAAAAATCCATTCTACGGCTGGGAAACATTTGGATTTACTCCACGGAAAGTGAACGATAAAATTGTCGAAATACCATTGACAATGGGGAGGTTTTTCCATATGACTGTACCAGTATTCGGAGGAGTATATTTTCGGGTTTTACCGAAATTTTTTATTAAAGGCGGCATAAAAAATTGTATTGCAAAAACAATCCCTGCAGTTGGATATTTTCATCCCTATGATATTGACTCAACCCAGGAACGATATATGAATCCTGGAATTAATGATAATTATTTGTACAACTTTCTTATGTATTACAACAGAAAGAATGTATTTAGCCGACTTGACTACATTATGAATCAAGGATTTAGCATTTGTACTTATTACAATTATATTCAAAATAATCTTAAATAAATCCGATATGGGATATGAAATAGCCAAATCGGTCGTCTCAAGTGAAAACATTAATGCCTATTCCCGGCTTTTATCTAAGGTTTTTGTAAAAACAACCAAATTCACACCGGAATTTTTACATTGGCAGTATGCACAAAACCCAGTGGGCACAATTGTTGGGACTGATGCGTTCCTTGACGGAGAATTGATTGCACATCACGCTACAATACCTGTAGTTTATAACGTTTTTGGGGAAGTCTTAAAAGGGGTACTGGCTCTCAATAATGTAACTCATCCCGATCATCAGGGAAAAGGGTTATTTACAGAGTTGGGAAAAGCAACCTTCGAAGAGGCCAGGCGCTTAAAATATCAGTTTGTGATCACAGTTACTAATCAGAATAGTACTAAGGGATATTTGAATAAATTCGGTTTTAACCAAATATCCCAGCTTGAAGTAAAACTTGGAATCGGGACAATAATACCCGGGATTTCTTCGAATCACCAGGTTTATTCTAAATGGGATGATGAATCTTTGTCGTGGCGACTTCGGAATCCTGAGGCAAAATACTATCGTGACAAGCTGACAATCTTAGCTAAAACTGACATACCGGGAATTTTTGCGCAAATGCAAAATTGTCAAGAAACATTGCTGTATAAAACAGGTTTAACTTCGAAAAAATCACCGTTTAAACTATGGATAGGGTTGGTGAATACAAAACAAATTAATGGCCTGTTTGTAGCAATGCCGGAAAAATTAAAACCATCCCCGCTCAATTTACTTTTTAAAGATTTATCAGGTGATATTCCTCCGTTTCTAAAGGACAATTTATTTTTTGAACTTATTGATTTTGACGCATTTTAACCCTTAATATTTCTATCCTTATATATATTGGTTCAGTCTTATAATTAATATTATGTTAAGTAGAAATATTGATAAACAGATACCCCTTCCTGTCTGCCATAAAAACAAAGAAGCCGCGGCAAATTCGCGGCTTCTTTGTTTTATAATAAGATTCTGAAGTTCCCTACTTTTTCTGTGTAGCATTGATCTTTTCATTAATTGCTTTTAATTTCTCAGTCTTCTGCTGCCTGATATATATTTGCTTCAGTGAACTCATCGTTGAAAGATCGGTTGGTTGTAATTCAGCTGCTTTCTCAAGGTATGGTATTGCTAATTCCAGGTATTTATCAGCTTGAGCCTTAAGTGTTTTAAACTCAGCATCTGCATCCAAAGGCAGGTTCTTTGCCTTGTCATCATAAACAACGGCTTTGTTAACATACAAAGCTCCAAGGTTAAAAATAGGATCAAAATAGTCAGGTTTCAGCTGTATCGACTTTTTATAGGCTTCCTCCGCTGACGTAAACATCTTCTCCCTGAAATCTGCTTTCTTTGTCGTATCATCAACAAGTTTATTGTATATGGTCCCCAAAGCATAGTAAATACTTGGGTTAACGCTGTCTTTCACAGCTGCCAATTTCAGGTTACTCAGCGCTTTATCTGTGTTGCCAAAGGTCAGGTAGATATTGGTCTCGGCAAGGAATAACGGCATATTACCAGGGTATATCTTCTGCCCTTCGCGGATCACAGCAAGAGCTGCACCTGAATCTTTATCAATACGATATAATTCTGATAAAGAAGAATATATAGCAACTGACTTCGCCTTATACTTTAATAGGTCTATGAGATATTTTTTCGCCTGGCTCCGTTCATTTGCGAGGGATGCACAAGTGGCAGCATAGAACAATGATAAAGTATCGTGAATATTTATAGCTGCCAGGGCCGAGAAGCTATGATCAAATGACAGCATAGCATCCTTAAAATCCTTCTTCCCATAATATTCAACTGCTTCGTTGAAATATTTATTCCTCTGCCAGTTAACTTTCTGGAAAATATCTTCTGCATATTCCTTCTTCTCATCATACTGAGTTGCTTTCTGATATGATTCCAGTGCTTTCCCAAGGGGATCAGGATCAAGAGCTTTATACTTTTCATCCTTTGTTACTCCAATTTCAGAATAAATGTTGCCGCGGATAAACCATGCTTTGGGGTCCTGTGCGGTGCTCGGATCCTGGATACATTGGTTGATGGCTTCGAGTGCTTTATCTAACTTTCCCTCTTTCAGGTAGTTAGATGCTGTCTGGCGGACAGCTTTTTGACCAAACGCGAGTGAAATGGAGATACCCATTAACACCAATAATACTATCCTTTTCATGTGTGGAGAATTAATTTTCGTTTTAGAAGCGGCAAATTTATAAAAAGCCCCCTGATTAATAAAGATACTCAGCAAATTAATTTTCTTCATTTTCGGCCGGATGTTCAGTTTCCCGGGAACCTGATTCACTGCCTGAACCTGAATCATCAGGAGAATCCGGCTCCCCATCCATCGCCTGATCACCTTCAGCCAAAGCAGTTTCATCATCTTCAGCACCCTCTTCAACCTCAACCTTTGCAACGGCAGCAATGGCATCTCCTTCATTGATCTTGATCAGTCTGACTCCCTGGGTTGCACGTCCGACAATCCTCAGGTCAGCAATAGCCATGCGTATAATTATCCCCGATTTGTTAATGATCATCAGGTCATCACTGTCGGTGACGTCACGAACAGCGATCAAAGGACCTGTTTTTTCGGTTATATTGATAGTTTTTACACCTTTCCCTCCCCGGTTTGTTACCCGGTAATCCTCAATATCGGATCTCTTGCCATAACCATTTTCAGATACAACCAGAACCTCTCTCTTCTGGTCTTTCGGCAGGCAGACCATCCCCACCACTTCATCTTCACTGTTACGGAGTGTTATACCACGAACACCCGATGCATTGCGCCCCATAGGCCTTACCTTGCTTTCATTGAAACGGATCGCTCTTCCTGAACGCAGGGCCATAAGCACTTCATCCTCGCCATGGGTCAGTTTGGCTTCAAGCAAGCGGTCACCTTCATTAATATTGATGGCAATGATCCCGTTCTGCCTGGGCCTGGAATATGCCTCCAATGAAGTCTTTTTAATAGTTCCCTTTTTAGTACACAGGATAATGTAATTTGAGGCACAGTATTCTTCATCCTTTAAATCCTTCACATTGATAAAAGCCCTGACTTTATCGTCAGGTTCAATATTGATCAGGTTCTGAATAGCACGGCCCTTCGAAACCTTAGTTCCTTCAGGTATCTCAAATACCCTAAGCCAGAAGCATTTACCTTTTTCAGTAAAGAAAAGCAGGTAGTTATGATTCGTGGCTACAAAAAGGTGTTCAAGAAAATCTTCATCCCGTATGTCGGATCCCCTGAATCCTTTCCCTCCCCTATTCTGCCTGCGATACTCTGATAGGGGAGTCCGTTTGATATATCCCATATGAGAGATCGTGATCACAACGTTTTCATCCGCAATCACATCTTCCATCCTGAAGTCGTTTGCGGCATAAACGATCTGGGTGCGGGATTCATCACCATATTTTTCCTTGATCTCCCTCATCTCATCCTTAATGATATCCATTCTCAGGTTCTCATTCGCGAGAATATTCTTGAGGTTCTCAATAAGTTTAAGAAGTTCCTCGTATTCGTCTTTGATCTTGTCCCGTTCCAGGCCTGTAAGCCGTTGCAGCCTCATGTCGAGAATTGCCCTCGCCTGGATTTCACTGAGACTGAATTTTTCCATCAGGCCCGTACGTGCGTCATCAGGAGTCCTTGACTCTCGGATCAGCTTGATCACTGCGTCAAGATTGTCCAGTGCAATCAGCAAACCAATAAGAATGTGAGCACGTTTTTCCGCTTCAGCAAGTTCAAACTTTGTCCTCCTTGTGATAACCTCATGCCGGTGTTCTACATAATGCACGATGAGGTCCTTCAGGTTCAGCATCATAGGCCTCCCCTTGACGAGGGCTATATTGTTGATATTGAATGACGTCTGCAAGGGAGTCATTTGGTATAATTTATTGAGGACAACATTCGTGATGGCCTCCTTCTTGAGTTCATACACTATGCGCACCCCACTGCGATCGGATTCGTCGCGTATATCGGTGATCCCTTCAATTTTCTTATCATTGACAAGTTCAGCTGTCTTTTTGATCATCTCCGCCTTGTTCACCTGGTATGGAACCGAGGTTACGATAATCTTTTCCCTTCCGTTATTGTCCTGTTCTATCTTAATTTCACCGCGCATCATGACTCTTCCCCTGCCTGTGTGGTAGGCTTCCTTTACCCCTTCATAGCCATAGATCACCCCGCCTGTCGGAAAGTCAGGGGCCTTGATGAACTTCATCAGTTCATCAATGGTAATGTCCCTGTTATCAATATACGCGATGATGCCATCCACTACTTCACTTAAATTATGGGGAGCCATATTCGTTGCCATTCCCACTGCAATGCCGGAAGCGCCGTTGATAAGCAGGTTTGGGATCCTGCATGGCATCACGGTAGGTTCCTTCAGGGAGTCATCGAAATTAAGTTTAAAATCGACAGTGTCTTTTTCAATATCAGCTACAACTTCTTCAGCAATTTTACGCATCCTGGCTTCGGTATACCTCATAGCGGCCGGATTATCACCGTCCATTGACCCGAAATTACCCTGACCGTCAACCAGGGGATACCTCAGGCTCCATTCCTGGGCCATACGTACCATGGCATCATAAACCGATGTATCTCCGTGAGGATGGTACTTGCCCAGCACCTCTCCTACTATACGTGCCGATTTCTTATATGAACGGTTTGAAAGCACTCCAAGTTCATACATTCCAAACAGTACCCTGCGGTGAACAGGCTTCAGTCCGTCCCTAACATCAGGTAAAGCTCTTGCAACAATTACCGACATAGAATAGTCGATATATGCCGTCTTCATCTGGTTCTCAATGTTTACCTGGATGATCTTCTCTCCGGATTCTAGTTTATCCATTTTTATTCAATTGATTTTCAGTAATATAATTATTTTTACTCTTGTGTACGAAGGTAACAAAAATCCATCAGATTACCATGGGAAAACAGAGTATTATTTTAAGCTCTTATGAACACGGAAATGTTAATAATTAAAGGTCTTTCGTTATGATGTTGACAATATCGATCGTATTTTTGGGCCGTTGCCATTTTTACAGATAAAAAATCTGGCTTGATTATTGTAAACCATCATATGCGGTTACAAATAAATTCGTATTCTTACAAGATGTTTGCAGCCTGAAGAATAATTAATGAGAAAGGAATGATTGAATGGAAGCAAAGTTTTCGCAACGAGTAAAAGACGTTCTTATATATAGCAGGGAAGAGGCCCAGCGCCTGGGTAATGATTATATAGGCCTTGAACACCTTTCCCTGGGAATTATCAGGGAAGGTGAAGGACTTGCTATCAAGATATTAAGGAACCTTGGAGCTGATCTGAAAGAGATCAGGAACAAGATTGAGATGGCTGTTGCCAGCCACAAAGAACGCCCGGCAGGCGCCGAAAATATTCCGCTGATCAAACAGGCCGAACGAGCGCTTAAGATTACATATCTTGAAGCCAAGGTGTTTAACAGTGAACTTATTGGCACAGAGCATCTTCTGCTTGCAATCTTAAAGGATGAGAACAACCTTGTAACAAAAACATTCGGTAATTTTGGCATAACTTATGACAGTTTCAGGGAAGAGCTCAGGGCTACGATGAGTTCAGGAAGGGAGGATAAGCCGATGCCTGTTCAGGACATCCTGCCGAAGGACGAGGAAGATGAAGAGCAGGAAGAAGGAGGAAAATCATTCATGTCAACCCCGAAACGATCGGGCGAAACGAAATCGAAAACTCCGGTTCTTGATAATTTTGGCAGGGACATCACAAGGGCTGCGGAGGAAGGCCGCCTTGACCCTATTGTCGGAAGAGAGAAAGAACTTCAGCGTATTGCGCAGATCCTCAGCCGGCGCAAGAAGAACAACCCTATTCTTATCGGAGAACCCGGCGTTGGCAAGTCAGCTATCGCTGAAGGCTTGGCGCTCAGGATAGTCCAGAGAAAAGTTTCGAGGGCTTTGTTCAATAAGCGTTTAGTTTCCCTTGACCTGGCATCCCTGGTTGCAGGCACAAAATACCGTGGTCAGTTCGAGGAAAGGATGAAAGCCGTCCTCAATGAGCTGGAAAAAAATCCCAACATTATTCTTTTTATTGACGAAATACATACGATAGTCGGAGCAGGTAATGCATCAGGTTCGCTCGACGCATCGAACATGTTCAAGCCGGCTCTTGCCAGGGGCGAATTACAATGTATTGGCGCCACAACCCTCGATGAATACAGGCAATATATTGAAAAAGACGGTGCTCTTGAAAGGCGTTTCGAAAAAGTGCTGGTCGACCCTACCGACCCGGATGAAACAATCGAGATCCTTCAGAATATAAAAGAGAAATATGAAGATCATCATCTGGTCAAATACACGGATGAGGCGATCAGGGCATGTGTTTCCCTTACCACCCGCTACCTGAGCGACCGCTACCTGCCCGATAAGGCTATTGATGCGCTGGATGAGGCTGGCGCAAGGGTGCATATCACGCATATCAACGTGCCCCAGGAGATCATCAATATTGAAAGCCAGATCGAAGAGGCCAGGAAAAAGAAGATGCAGGCAATCAACAGCCAGAAATTTGAAGAGGCCGCCGACCTCAGGGACACTGAAAGGAAGCTCCAGGACAACCTCGAGAAGGAGAAGAAAAAATGGGAAGAACAATCCCGGATCAACCGCGAGACAGTCAGTGAAGAGAACGTTGCAGAAGTAGTGGCAATGATGACCGGAATTCCCGTGCAGCGTATCGCCAAAAATGAAAGCGAAAAGCTTATCAATATGGAGGACGAGCTTGGCAATTCGGTAATCGGCCAGAATGAAGCAATTAAGAAAGTTGTTAAAGCGATCCGGCGCAACCGTGCTGGACTGAAAGACCCCAATAAGCCGATCGGCACATTTATTTTCCTGGGTCCCACAGGTGTGGGGAAAACCCACCTTGCGAAGATACTTGCCAGGTACCTCTTTGATACCGAAGATGCTCTTGTCCGCATCGACATGAGCGAATACATGGAAAAATTTGCTGTGTCAAGGCTTATAGGCGCCCCCCCGGGATACGTGGGTTATGAAGAAGGAGGACAGCTGACCGAAAAAATCCGCCGCCGCCCCTACTCTATTATTCTGCTGGATGAAATCGAAAAAGCTCATCCCGATGTCTTCCACCTGTTATTGCAGGTCCTTGACGATGGACAGCTGACTGACAGCTTTGGCCGCAGAGTCGATTTTAAAAATTCCATTGTGATCATGACTTCGAATATAGGCTCCCGCCAGCTCAAAGATTTCGGCCAGGGGGTTGGTTTCATGACGAAAGCCAAGATGGAATCCGGAGCCGACCACGCGAGGGGAGTTATTGAGAATGCACTGAAAAAGACTTTTGCTCCTGAATTTCTGAACCGTATCGACGATGTCATCATCTTCAATTCGCTCGAACGGGATGATATTCATAAAATTATCGATATTGAACTGGCTCTCCTCTTTAAACGTATAAAGAATATAGGCTACCAGGTCGTGATCAGTACGGAGGCTAAAGACTTTATAGCTGAGAAAGGCTGGGATGTACAGTTCGGGGCCAGGCCTTTAAAACGCGCGATTCAGAAATACATTGAAGACGTCCTTGCCGAAGAGGTTATAAAGTCAAAGCTGACGGTCAATGATATCCTTACCCTTGAAATCAACCAGGAAAAGACTGACGTTTTAGTAACAGTGACAAAGGCTGAAGCCGTTATTCCGTCAAAGAAGGGTGAAAACTAAAAGCGGATAAGCAAACTTTGCTGCTTTTCCGGCCTTAAAATGTATACTTGTTATCCCCAATCAGTTTTGCGGCGATCCTCCTGCGGGCTTCTTTAGTATTACAGCCTTCGACAAGACAGAGGGAATTCACAGCTTTAACCAAAATGCCGGCCTGTTCTCCGGAAGCAAAGCTGTTGACAGCGTTACATCCTTCTTTGCGGATCCTTTCGGCCACATCATATACCAGAACATCAAGGATGTCCTTATATAAAGCTACAGCATCATTTCCTTTTATCCCTTCAAGCTTGTTCACCCTGAGAGCAGTCGTTTCGGCCATGTAAAGCTCCATGATCATGTCGGAAATATTATTAAGTATTTCCTGTTCCTGTCCCAGTTGCTTTTCGAAAGTTTTTGATGCTCCATGGATCACCAGCAAAATGGCCTTTTTAAAGTTACGGGTGTAACGCATCTTCTCTTCATAATATCCTTCGGATGATGGTTTCGTCTCGGCAACATGTCCAGGGTCTGCCATCAGTTTTTCGGCAACGCCCATCAGGTCGAAGTCGCCCTTCATCGCACGCTTCATCGCCGTATCAACGACCAGCAGCCGGTTTATCTCATTGGTCCCTTCAAATATCCTGTTAATCCTCGAATCACGGTATCCCCTTTCAACAGCCATTTCAGCGGAATAACCCATTCCTCCATGGATCTGGACAGCCTCGTCAATTACATAATCGAGAGCTTCAGAGCCATAAACCTTCAGAATAGCAGCTTCAACAGCATAATGGCTGATACCTTCAATACTGGCACGACCCTTATCCATTCCTTCAGCTTTATTTTTCTCTATCTGGATATCGACATCCCTGCTAACTCTGTAAATAGCTGATTCAAGGGCAAACGTACGGATAACCTGCTCGGCAAGCTTATATTTAATAGCCCCGAAAGTGGAGATAAGCACTCCGAACTGTTTACGCTCATTTGCATATTTCACTGAATCGTTAATGGATTTTTTGGCAGCCCCGAGGACGTTGGCGCCCAGCTTTATCCGGCCCATATGAAGGATGCTGAGTGCAATACGGAATCCTTCCCCCCTGGCTCCGATAAGATTTTCTACAGGAACCTTAACATCATTATAAAAGATCTGTGCGGTGGATGATCCTTTGATCCCCATCTTATGTTCATCAGGATTTACCGAGACTCCCGGGAATGTACGTTCAACAATAAATGCCGACAATACCCTGTCC
Source organism: uncultured Bacteroidales bacterium (assembly GCA_903887775.1). GTDB lineage: Bacteria > Bacteroidota > Bacteroidia > Bacteroidales > FEN-979 > CAIRDP01. The sequence continues at coordinate 72,533 of CAISRB010000019.1, read as the reverse complement.
CTGTCTATTTTGGCAAATACCACCTGGGTATCGGCAAATCCGGCATTGGTGATCCACATTTTCTGCCCGTTCAGGATATAATGTTTTCCATCCTGGGAAAGTACAGCCTGCGACTTTCCTGAATTGGCATCGCTGCCTGCTCCGGGTTCGGTAAGGCAGTAAGCGCCTATCAATTCGCCTGAAGCCAGCCGGGTGACATAGCGCTGGCGCTGGTCTTCATTGCCATAATACATGATCGGCAATGTACCTATCCCCGTATGGGCCATAAATGCGACGGAAAATGAATATCCTGCGCCAATGGTTTCCGCCGCAAGCATCTGCGTAACAAAAGACTGGCCGAACCCGCCATACTCCTCGGGGATAGCGATACCCATCAGACCCAGTTCGCCTGCTTTCTTAAGGATGGTTTTCATCAATGCCGTATCAGGAGCATCAATTTTTTCTATTACCGGGTAAACCTCTGACTGTAAAAAATCGCGGCAGGTCTGAGCGATCATTAACTGTTCCTCATTAAATTCCTCAGGGATAAAGATGTCGGCTGGAGTGATCTGGCGAACGAGAAATTCACCGCTTTTCAATACTTGCTGGCTTTCCATTTGGCTGGGTTTGGTTATTATTCTTAGAGGTTTAATGAAACTGCGATCAGTTCTGCAATATCGAGATTTCTGACATCGGTTTCCCTGTTTTTATATTTTATTCCATCTGTGATCATATTCATGCAAAAAGGGCAGGCGGTGGCAACTACCCCGGCACCTGAAAGAAGCACGTCTTCGGTACGTTCCGTGTAGACTTCCTTGTTACCGGGCTCAGCTTCCTTGAACATTTGTCCGCCTCCTCCGCCGCAGCAAAGAGAAGAACTGTGGTTCCTTCGCATTTCCGTATAACGGGAGCTCAGATGCTTCAGAATTTTCCTGGGTTCCTCATAGATCTCATTCGCCCGTCCGAGATAACAGGGATCATGATAGGTGATATTGTCATTGCCGAAGACTTCGTCAGTAAGCTTCAGTGTTCCCCGGCTTACCATCATATCCAGGAACTGTAAATAGTTTATCACTTCATAATGACCTCCGAGGTCAGGGTATTCATTTTTGAAGATATTGTAGCAATGCGGGCATGTAGTGAGTATTTTTTTAATACCGTATGACTTGAATAAGGCAATATTCTGCAATGCCTGTATCTGGTAAAGCATCTCATTACCTGCTCTCCTGGCAGGATCCCCCGTACAGGTTTCTTCAGTTCCGAGAACCGCATAACTCACATCCAGGGAGCTGAGTATTTTTGTAAATGCCCTCGAGACTTTGCGGTACCTGTCGTCAAAGGCACCGGAGCATCCCACCCAATACAAAAATTCGGGCTTTTCTCCTCTGGCAAAAAGATTCGCCATCACAGGGGGATCGAGGTCTTTAGCCCACTGCATACGGTCTCCCTGTGAAAACTGCCATGGAGCCCCGTTGTTCTCAATATAGCTGAACATGGCCTTGAGCTGGCCAGGCGCAGATGCTTCTTCCATGACCAGGTACCTGCGCATATCCACGATGAGCGTGGGTTGGTTTATATTGATCGGGCATTCCCCCGCACAGGCATTACAGGTAGTGCAAGCCCAGAGTTCCTCTTCCGAAATATATTCCCTGATAAGCGATCTGTGATCCGAATAATCCCTGCCATGTTTTACCATCAGAGGGCCCTTTTCTTTCATCCTTGCACGAAGGTCCATCATGATCTTTCGGGGTGAAAGTTTTTTACCTGTTATATTGGCCGGGCAGACCGAGGTACAGCGGCCGCATTCGGTACAGGCAAGAGAGTCGAAATAATTTTTCCAGCTTACGTCTTCAACATCCTTAACACCGAATCGTTCTGTACTCGCATTTGCAGGAGGTGCTGAAGCCAAAGCATCGGGATCAAGCATCAGTTTCACCTCGCGTGTGATCTCTTCCATATTGGTCAGCTTACCCAAAGGATCAAGCCTGGAGAGAAAGACATTGGGGGCCGACATAAAAACATGAAAATGCTTCGAGTAAGGCAGATAGTTTGCGAAAATAAAGATCACCAAAATATGAGACCACCAGCAGGTTTCATAAAGAATTCCGACAGTCCGGATATTATAGCCTGCAAGGATTCCCCTGAACAACCCGCTCAGGGGATAAAAGCCCAGTACTGCCTTGCCGGCAAGGTTCTGCTGCTGTATATAAGCAATGTTCATCCCCTGGAGGGAGATCATAAGAAAAAAAATAAGGCCAAGGGCGATATTGGCATCAAGATGAGAAATGTGCTTCATTTCAATGCCTTCAAAACGTTTGATATGAAGAAACACCCTCCTGACAACAAAACCCAGGATTGAAATCGCGATGATCAGAGCAAACACATCCCCGCTGCCCATCATGATATTATAAAATACACCCAGGGAACCCAACGCTTTTTCAGTGCCCCCAAGGCCATCTATAATCATTTCGATGCTGCCAAAAAGGATCACGCAGAAGCCCCAGAATACCATGGCGTGCATAAATCCCACAAAGGGGAATCTGAAGATCTTCGTCTGGCCGATAGCCACCCTGAACATGATCCCTGTCCTCCTGAGGAAGCCCTTAACAGGGAATCCGGCTTTCGTAAGCCTGAAAAACCTGATGTAACGATATACTGAATATGTGAATATTCCAAGAGTAGCCAGAAGGACAAGAAAAAAAATGATCTGTTTCGGCATGATTGGATTATTTCCCTTTGACCTCTCTGAATGCTTCTACAAGTTTCGGCAAGACCTTTAAAGCATCACCAATGATACCGTATTGGGCAGCCTCAAAAACAGGAGCATCCTTATCGGTATTGATAGCAACGATGTACTTCGAACCGCTCACACCGGCAAGGTGTTGCGTAGCTCCTGAGATACCGATGGCAAAATACAGGTTCGGGGCAATGATCTTCCCGGTCTGGCCGGTATGCTCTTCATGGCTCCTCCATCCTTCATCAGACACAGGCCGGGAACAGGCTGTTGCAGCGCCAAGAACCTCAGCAAGCTCGACGAGCGGCCCCCAGTTGTCGGGCGACTTCATACCCCGGCCTCCTGAAACAACGATCTCAGCATCTGTAAGAAGGATCTTACCGGTTTGTTTCCTGGTCTCCGTTACAGTGGTTTTGTTTACTGCAGGTTCGACTGTGGTCTTTTCAATGGCTACCGGCATCTGTTTCCCGATAAGTTCAAAGGAATTCTGGGCAAAGGTTAAAACCTTTATTTCAGATTTTATCGTAACGTTTGCGAATGCATTTCCTGAAAACACTTTTTTATATATCACGAAGGGGTCAACGGAGACGGGAAGACGGCTTACACCGGCCCCAAGTCCGGCTTTCAGCTTTACCGCTATCCTCGGGGCAATAGCCTTACCCATATTGTTGTTCGACAGGATCACGACCTTCGATTCCTGCTGTAATGCCACAACTGCGATTGCTGAACTGTAATTCTGATTGTCAAGGACATTAAACTGATCCCCTTCCAGGCTGATGATCTTGGAGGCGCCATAACCGGCAAGCTTAGCCAGCTCTGTGTCTTCAACTTTTCCAATGGAAACGGCAATTGCGCCGGTGCCCAGCATTTCAGCAACCTTTGTTGCATACGAAACAAGTTCGAACGAAAGTTTCTTGAACTTTCCATCCCAATTTTCAACAAATACTAATACACTCATGATACTGTCTTGTGCAGATGGATTAACAATAATTAAATAACCTTGGCCTCATTCTGAAGAAACCCGACAAGCTCCCTTGGGTTTTCGGGATCAATATATTTGCAGGCCGTGCGCGGCTTAGGTTTCTCATAATTCAGAAGAACTGTCATCGGACCGCTTTCCGATGGTTCGAACACTTTAATGGGCTTCGTCCTGGCCATCATGATCCCTCTCATTGCAGCAATCCTGGGTTCCTTTGCAATACCCTTCTGGACAATGGCAACAAGAGGAACAGCCACGCCTGCAGTTTCTTTCCCCCCGTCAATTTCCCGGGTCAGCACTACCTGCCCGTTTTCAATACGTAAACCGGAAACAGAAGAAACAGAAGGGATATCCAGGAATTCGGCAAGCATCCCTCCTACCATCGAACCATTAAAGTCACTCGATTCAATGCCGCAAAAAATAATATCATAAGCTTCCTTTTGCAGGATTGCGGCAAGCTGCGCAGCGACGAACATTCCATCGGCAGGATCAGCATTGACCCTGATTGCATCATCTGCCCCTATCGCCAAAGCCTTGCGGATAGTCGGTTCGGAACCTGCAAGTCCTACATGGGCCACAGTCACCTTCTGAATGCCGTTGGCCGGATCATCTTTCAGTTCAAGAGCCCTGGTAAGCGATAATTCATCCCATGGATTAATAACCCATTGAATTCCTGTAGTATCGAGTTTTGTAAAATCATCGATAAATTTCACTTTCGTGGTCGTGTCAGGAACATTGCTGATGCAAACAAGTATATTCATTCTTTGATTTTTTGCGGTTGCAAATTTAAAATAAAAAAATAACCATAACGCGGAAACTTTTACTCATCCTCGAGGGACTTTTTATACTGTGTCATGGCCTTGAGGCTCATCCCCATACCCGAAAATCCCCCATCATGGAAAATGTTCTGCATCGTGATCTTCCTGGAAAGATCCGAAAAAAGAACAATACAAAAATCGGCACACTCCTGGGCCGTTGCGTTGCCTAAAGGCGACATCCTTTCAGTAAAATCAATCAGCGCATCAATCCCCTTCACCCCGCTTCCCGCTGTTGTCCTGGTGGGAGACTGAGATATCGTATTAATCCTCACATTTTTTTCCCTGCCATATATGTAGCCGAAACTCCTTGCAATTGACTCCAGCATGGCTTTTGCATCGGCCATGTCGTTATACCTGTACAGGGTCCTTTGAGCTGCAATATATGAAAGAGCAACAATCGATCCCCAGTCATTAATGGCATCCAGTTTCTTCGCAACCTGTATCATTTTATGAAACGACATGGCTGAAATGTCCATCGTCTTACTATAAAAATTATAATCCAGGTCATCGTATTCCCGGCTTTTTCTTACATTCATCGACATACCAATGGAATGCAGAAGGAAATCTATCTTTCCCCCCATTACTTCGATGGAACGAAGGAAAACATTTTCGAGCTCATTCACATTGGTGGCATCAGCCGGTATGATCTCAGCCCTGCACTTCTCAGATAATTCGGTAACAGTCCCAAACCTGAGAGCAAGAGGCGTGTTTGAAAGTGTGAAAACAGCACCTTCCTCATACGCCTTTAAAGCAATATTCCAGGCAATTGATTTTTCATCAAGAGCACCGAAAATAATGCCTTTTTTCCCTTTTAATAAATTATATGACATAATGTTATAATCCTAATTAATAATAATTTAATATGATTATTTAAACTATTAGTTTAATCCATGATCTCAGGCTGTCTTCCCTTAACCTGCAAGTAATTCCCTTGCAGTTTTCATCGCGGAAGCAGAAATATTTTCGTTGCTCATCATCCTGGCTATCTCCTCAACCCTTTCATTGCTTTTCAACTTTTTTATGAGGGTCATGCTGATGTCCCTGCCTTCCGATTTGTATACATTATAATGATGTTCGCCCTTACCTGCGATCTGTGGCAAATGGGTTATGACTATCACCTGCATTTCGGCCGACATCGTCTTAAGAATACTTCCTACCTTTCCTGCGATATCACCTGAAACCCCACTGTCAATCTCATCGAAGATGATGGTGGGTAAAAGGTTCTTACGACTCACCATCGACTTGATCGTCAGCATCAAACGCGACAATTCTCCTCCCGAAGCAACTTTTGAAACTTCACTGAGAGGTATTCCTTTGTTGGCCGAGAAAAGAAACTTCACACTATCCAGTCCGCCTATTGAGATATCCTTGTTGTGAGTGATATCCACCATGAACCTTGCTACGGGCATACCAAGTTGGGCAAGTTTGCTTTCAACCTCCTCTTCAAACTTTTTCTTAATTCCTTTCCGGGCTTTTGAGACCGAGGCTGCATCCTCCATAAGGCCCTTATGGACCAGCATCGTTTCTTCTTCAATCGACCTGATCTTCAACTCCAGGTTATGATCTTCACTGAGCCTGACCTCTATATTACGGATAACAGTAAAAAGATTTTCCAAAGATTGCACCTGGTGTTTCTTCTCCAGCCTGTAGATAAGGTCAAGCCGCTGGGTCAGACGCTGTAACTCTTCAGGGTCGTACTGAACTTCTTCTTCAAGCTTTTCAATTTCTTTCAGGATATCTTTAATATCGATCTGGTTGTTTTTAAGCCTTCCAGCCAGATCTTCAATAGCCGGATGAAACTTTGACGCTGAGACTAACCCGTTAATGACTTCATTGAGCAGGGAAAGAATATTCATTTCAGCCCTGCCGGCTTTTTCTGCTGCCTGAAAAAGACTGCTTTTAATTTCTTCTGTATGTGAAAGAATATCAAGTCGTTGTTCGGATTCCTCCTGTTCTCCTGCCTTCAGGCCTGCCTTCAGGAGCTCATCCAGCAAAAAACGATAATAGTCAAGCTCAACTTTTGATTTTGCTTCCCGGCTTCTATACTCTTCCAGTTCTTTCGTGAGCCGGGAGTAATGCTTAAAGCCTTGCTGGAATATTTTGACAGCCTCTGTCTGCCCCGCATAGCTGTCAAGGATAGCCATCTGAAAATCACTATCAATCAAGGTAATAACAGAGTTCTGGGAATGGATATTCACAAGTTTGTCGCCAAGTTCTTTAAGAAGGGTCACATTAACCGGTGTATCATTGATGAACGCCCTGGATTTACCATTCTGGTTGATCTCTCTCCGAAGGACGGCAGTGTCATCATAATCAAGGTCCTGCAGATTAAAAAAAGGCTCAAGGTCGTATCCTTTTATCATGAAACTGCCTTCTACCACGCATTTGCCGGTTTTATCAAGCAGAGAAGATATATCGGCCCTCTGGCCAAGGATAAGGTTCAAAGCTCCCAGCAATATCGATTTTCCCGATCCCGTCTCACCTGTAATTACAGACAGTCCGGGAAAAAAATCGATCTCCAGGTCATGAATAAGAATATAATTATTAATCGACAGCTTCCTGAGCATTGCCGCAATTAAGAAGTTGAATTCATTTATTTTCCAGAATTGCCTGATATTTTGATCCGTTTGCCGGATCAATCTCTTTAAAAATATTCACTACCGTTGCTTTTTCGGTCGGAGGAACCCTTTGGTCGGAATAAATGTTCACAAATTCATCGCTTTTGGCATCAGTCAGCAGCTGAATCGCAAACAGGTCAGGCTTTATATTATATAATGTCTTGATCATATCAAGGCTCTGGGTACAATTTTCCCTTCCCGCATCTGTCTTTTCATACATCTGGTCAAGGCCTAACCTGTGATATTTATAATAAAAATCCCTGAGTATCGAGTTACTCGGGTTTAGAAAATTTTCGACCATCCAGTAACGGTTCCTTGTTCCGTCAAATGCTTTCCACCCTGGCTCACTGACATTCTGGGCTGTAGTAACGATTTGTTGTGCTTTGACGAGGAAAGCCTGTCCGCCACTCGGTGAGAATGAATCAAAGTATAAGCCGAGATACATGTAAGTATAGAAAGCCAATACTGAGGTAAGGTTTGATGAAAATGTTCCGTCGGAATAATCCAGGGGCTGGAATTCAGTATACCTGAACTGGAACCCTTTATCAATATAATTCAGCAATATCGAGTTATAGGCTGAATTAAGCACCGGGCGCCGAAGCACGAGGTTAATGGTTCCGCTGAATTCATCCGAGCTGATACGGGAATTAATTGTGATAAGAATGGTACATTCTATTCTTTCTTCAATCCTGAAATTGTAGTTGCTCCATTTACGGTTATTGACGAACTCAAAAATGGCATTCTGAAGGGTTTCAAACACACGTTTGTCGGTACCTTCTATCTGGGGGGCAGAAACGTTGACTATGCAGTTCATTTCCTGGGCTGATAAGGACATTCCGCCTGACAGGAAAACAAATAATATGATCAGGAGTCGCTTCATTTCTTGGAAATAATGTCCCAGATATCTTTTGCAACTTCTTCCTTGGGTTTAATATTTCCTCGATGTATCACCCCTTCGGGGTTGAGAATTTTTATTTTATTGGTAGGGGTTCCAAAACCGGCACCTTTTTCCCTGAGAGAATTCAGGACAATGTAATCAAGATTCTTGCTTTTGAGTTTTTTTTCTGCGCTGGCCACTTCATTTTCTGTTTCGAGGGCAAAACCAACAAGAACCTGGCCCGGTTTTTTCGACTGGCCCATTGTTTTAAGTATATCTACTGTCGAATGAAAGTCGACAGAAAGATTGTCCCCCGACTTTTTTATCTTGTTTTCAGCGGTTTTTACAGGTGTATAGTCTGCAACGGCAGCAGCCATGATGATATATTCATATTGAGGAAAAGATTTCATACAGGCTTTATACATTTCCTCGGCGGACTGCACTTTAATTTCTTTTATGCCTCCCGCAACCGAAAGCGAGTGGCTGGGGCCGGTGACCAGCGTTACCTCGGCTCCTCTTGACTGTGCTTCATTAGCCAGAGTCACACCCATCAAGCCCGAGGAGAAGTTGCTGATATATCTTACAGGATCAATGCGTTCTATTGTTGGCCCGGCAGTAATAAGGACCTTCTTCCCCAGCAGTTGGTTCTGTCTTGCAAAAAAGATTTTAAAAATGGAAAGGATCTTTTCCGGTTCTTCCATCCTTCCCGGGCCTGACAGGCCACTTGCAAGTTCCCCGATCTGGGGTTCTATGATAAAATTACCGTATGATCTGAGGATATCGATGTTCTTCCGCGTCGAAGGATGGTTAAACATATCCAGGTCCATCGCAGGAGCGATGAATACCGGGCATTTTGCGGAAAGGTATGCGGTGATTACAAAATTATCGGCAATCCCGTTAACCATTTTTCCAAGGGTATTTGCAGTTACCGGGGCAAAGATCATAGCATCAGCCCAAATTCCCAGTTCAACATGATTGCTCCACTCCCCGCTTGTGGCCCGGAAAGGTTCAGAAATTACACGATTTCGTGAAAGGGTTGACAGTGTAAGCGGGGTCACGAAATCTTTTGATACGGGGGTCATGATAACCCTGACTTCGCATCCCTCTTTCACAAGCAGCCTTACGAGCAAAGGAGTTTTGTATGCAGCGATACTACCTGTAACTCCGACAACGATCTTTTTACCTTTGAGCATATTCCAAAAGTTAAAACCTAGAACTCATCAGGCCTTTCTTTGTGGGGGTTCCTGAAATAAATCTCACCGTTCAGGTACTCATACACAGCTATAAGCGTGGGCTTCGAAAGATGTTCGTAATATTTTGCAATCTCGATCTGCTCGCGGTTCTCAAATACCTCTTCAAGGTTGTCGGTTGTGCTTGCAAATTCGGAAATTTTCTGATTTAATTCCTCTTTCATCTCAAGCCCTATCTGATTAGCACGTTTTGAAAGAATAGAGACGGTTTCATAAACATTTGCCGTGCCATTTGTAAAATCCTCAATATTACGCGTTACAGCGTTAACATCTGTCTTGATCTTTTTATAATCCATTCTAATGTGTTGCTTTATTAGGTTCCTGATTTATTTGATTTATTTTTTTCTGATCCCTGGCATAAATTGCTTCAAGCTCTTTCTGACTTCTTGCTTTAAGGTCTTTAGCTTCATCCAGGAATTCACTTTCGGGGTATTGAGCAATAAAGTCATTATAAGATTGTACTGTTTTTGAATGACGATCTTTCTTTTTTTCTTCTATGCTTTCCTTCGCATATTTGTAATAAGATTTTACGATCATGAACAAAATTTCTTCCTTGTCCTTTGACTCAGGGAATTCCTTAAGAATGTTATTGAAACACTGGATTGCAGCAGCATATTCTTCCATCCTGTAATATAACCTGGCTATGCGCATATCCTTCGCAGCAAGTTTTTCACGCAGTTTATCGATAAGTTCATTGCATTCCGGCACTCTTTTGCTGGCCGGGTATGTATTCGTGAAAAGCTGGAGTTCCTTTAAAGCTTCATAGGTATTGGTTTGATCAAGCGTGTAAACGGGAGAGTTCATGTACAAACAATAGGCGTTCATGTAATAGCATTCCTCGGCCTCAGGGGTGTTTGGGAAGTTGTTGGTATACCGTTTAAAATAATAGGCTGCCAGAGTATAGTCCTTCTGGTAAAAATAGCAATATGAATAATAGTAATAAATGCGCTGTGATTTGTCTGTCGCTCTTACCACATTGATCAGCTGGTCGAAAAGCTGAAGGGCGCGGGAATAATCTTTTTCATGATAAAGCTTTATGGCCTGATCATATTTTTCATCAGTGGATCCGCTTTTCAGGATTTTCTGAAAGCTGCATGAACCAAGGGTGAACAGAAAGATTAGCAAAAGCGGAAATAATCTCCGGTATTTCATGCGGCAAAGGTACGTTTTTTTAGCGAAATAATACTAATTTTGTAGCTTCAGATTAGATAACGCTTCATTAACTAAAAACGTATTACTGTGGATATTTTTGATAAAGTTGCGAATAATATGGGAGCGCTGGGCCAGTTTGCTGAAGCCGGCCATGGCTATTATTTCTTCCCGAAACTCGAGGGCGAGATCTCTAACCGAATGAAATTCAGAGGCCGTGACATGCTCGTATGGAGTCTTAATAACTATCTGGGGCTTGCTAATCATCCGGAAGTAAGAAAAGCCGATGCCGATGCTGCTGCAAAATACGGAATGGCCTCCCCTATGGGCGCCAGGATGATGTCGGGACAGACTATCTACCATGAACAACTGGAGAGGGAACTTGCTGATTTTGAACACAAAGAAGCTGCATACCTGCTTAATTTCGGCTATATGGGGATGGTCTCCATCATTGATTCAATGATCGACCGCCATGATGTTGTCGTTTATGACTCTGATGCTCACGCCTGCATCCTTGACGGATTAAGGATGCACATCGGGAAACGCTTTGTGTACCCGCATAATAATATGGAAAAGTTTGAGCAACAGCTCAAGCATGCAAAAAAAGTCACCGAGCAGAGTGGCGGAGGTATCCTTGTTATCACTGAAGGAGTTTACGGAATGGCCGGCGATTGCGGCAATCTGAGAGGGATCTTACAATTCAAGGATCAGTACGGTTTCCGGCTGCTGATCGACGACGCGCATGGGTTTGGCACGATGGGTCGTACCGGTGCCGGTACCAGCGAAGACCAGGATGTGATGGACCAGGTGGATGTGTATTTCGGCACTTTTGCGAAGGCAATGGCCGGGATCGGCGCTTTTGTTGCTTCTGAAAAGAGGATTATCAAATCACTCGCATACAATATGCGGTCACAGATTTATGCAAAGTCGCTCCCCATGCCAATGGTAATAGGTTCCCTGAAAAGGATTGAACTTATCAGGAATCATCCTGAAATAAAGGATAAATTGTGGATTATTGCAAACGCGTTGCAGAACGGGTTGAAGGCCAAAGGTTTCGACCTTGGCAGAACGCAGTCACCTGTTACCCCTGTATATTTTAAAGGAGGTGTCGGGGAAGCTACCCAGATAGTCGCCGATCTCAGAGAGAACTATGCCATCTTCTGCTCCGTTGTGGTATACCCTGTAGTTCCTAAAGGGGTGATCATGCTGCGTCTTATCCCCACTGCCGCTCATACATTGGAAGATGTAGAATACACCGTCAATTCTTTCTCTGAGGTGAAGCAGAAACTCGATGAAGGAAAATTCAGTACCGGCGGTGTTCCCCTTTTGGGGGAGGCATTTTAAACAATCAGTGCCTTACAAGGATCTTCTTACGATAAACTCCGTTTTCATTGGACAACACGACGAAATACAAGCCGTCGGCGAATGATGAAACATCAAGGTTGTTCACGACTTTGCCTGAATTACTGACTTCTGAGGAATAAATGCTGATTCCCATTGAATTCAAAACATCAAGCCTCCACTTTTTAGAATCTGTTTCAGGGAATACAATATGGATCTCTTTACCTGCAGGTACCGGGTATATGGTCAGCTCTCCCTGTATCAGTTCACCTGTCCCATAAGTAAGGGGTTTTAACTGAACATCAAGATGAACACCATGATAATGACTTACAACATTGTTCTTTATTGTCTTACTAAAATATCCTGAACGTGAAAAAGTCAGATCCCAGCTCCCCTGGTTTATAAGCCTGTCGTAATATCCGCCTGGCATCCCTGAATAAACAAACGAGCTATCGATATCATGGTTTGAAATATAGACCTTCGCACGAAGGGGAACTCCTGTCACTGTATCGGTAATAATACCATGTATCCCATAAAGAGCTTGTTCTATATAATTCAGGTATGAACGGTAGTCATAATTCCAATAGTTGACCAGCTGGCTGGGCGGCATAATATAAGTTGAAGAAAGCTCAATGGTCACTTCCCTGCAATGATGAAAGTAATTCATATAATCCTGTCTTCCCCCGGTGATAGTGTACCAATCATATCCGTCGGTAATGCCGTTCTGGAGAAATGTAAAATATCCAGCAGGGCCGTATTTATGTATGGTATCAGCAAATTCCCGGCCAACGAAAACCCACCATGCATTATCGGCAGTAAGTCTCGACCAGGTATCCCAGGGATAATTGAACACTTCTTCGCCGCAATGGAAGTTGGCCGACATCGTGAAATTATTGGCATTTGCGAAATTCATAAATGCAATGGTCTCAGGCTGCCAGGGATTGCCATCGGGATGCTGGCCTGCAGCCGGGTCAGGATAATTCCTGTTCATATCAACCCCATTGGCATTGTATCTCGTTGCTCCGTTAACCGTGTTGTTGCCGCCGGCGTATGTACCATCGGGATTGGCCAGTGGATTAATGAAGATCTCAATACTGTCTACCAGCCTTGTTACCCTGGAATCCGATCCGTATCTGGTCAGCAGGTATTCAATAAGATGAAGCATGCCGATATAACCTGTTGTCTCATTACCGTGAATTGAACTGGTATACAAAAACTGTGGTTTTGCTCCGTCCGTATTAACATCTTTAGAGATCTTCGCGACCAGCAGAAGACGGCCGTTTGTTGTTGTTCCAATAGTATCGAGTTTGCAGATGTCAGGATAAGTATGGGCGAAATAAACCATAGTGTCGACATATTCCTGGTAAGCAGGATAAAAGTTCCATGAAGCCGGGCCCGATGAAGCCGAAGACCCCCCGGGTTTCATCAGTTCAGCATCTGAAAGCATGCTCCCCGGGGGAGCCAGAATTTCAATCTGATAACCCAGCTTGCTGAATTTTTCGAATTCGCTGCTGTTGGCATATGCATAAACATCGTTTCCCTTCACATTATCAATCGAAATAATGCGGGTCAGGGTAGCGATCTCTGATTTGTCGAAAACATGAAATTTAAAATAAAGTTCTTTTTTCGCACTGAAAATGCTGTCGGCCTTCTTTATGTCATAAGCCTGTCCATACATCACCAGATTCATCGTAAAAAGCAGAATGAGCAATGAGAATGGGTATTTCATGATATCAGAATCTGATTTATTAGTTTGTATGTTTCTTTGTTGACCGGAACAAGCGGCAGCCTGAGGTAATTTCCTGCAAGTTTTTTGATTTCCAGGGCAGCCTTGACTCCAGAGGGACTGCCGTCGGCAAAGATGGCGTTCATGAATTCAAGGAGGTGGAAATGGATTGCTCTCGCTTTCTCAAAGTCTCCTTTTAACCCGTAACGAACCATGTTTGAGAATTCCTTCGGAAAAACATTGGCGACAACAGATATTACCCCGTCGGCTCCAAGAGCCAGCATTGAAAATGTAAGAGCGTCATCACCGGAAATAACCAGAAATCCCTTTGGCCTGTTTTTCAGAACCCGGCTTATCTGATCCAAATTCCCTGATGCTTCCTTGATCCCGATTATATTGGGACATTCCTCTGCAAGCCTTAGTGTGGTTGAAGCTGCAATATTACTACCTGTCCTCCCGGGGACAGTGTATATAATTACAGGTACCGGGCTTTCCTCTGAAATGGCCTTGAAATGCTGAAAAACACCTTCCTGCTGGGGCTTGTTATAATACGGGCAAACAGATAACACCGCATGAATACCTTTAAAGGATGAATCCCTGACCGCAGCAACAACATCTGCAGTGCTGTTCCCCCCTATCCCGACAACCAGGGGAATGCGGTTAGCATTTGTTTCAACCGAGAAGGCTATCAGGTCCTTTTTCTCCTCACGGGAGACCGTTGGAGATTCACCGGTAGTGCCCAGAACGACGATGAATTCGCATCCGCCTTTTATAATATGGTTCATCACCTTCTTATAAGCAGCAAAATCAATATCACCTGACTTTGTGAAGGGTGTCACAATGGCAACACCTGTGCCTTTGAACTTATTGCGCCCGGTTTTCATGTGTTAATAATTTGCTTTTAATGGTCACATGCAATACCCATATTATCATTCGCGTTTTGTATGAACATTGTTCTTATAGGTATTTCATTTCGTTTTTATAATGGTCAGGTAATGCTTTATCTGGTAAAAGTAATCATCGATGGTTATGGCTGGTTTTGCATCGATCATCAGATCGTAATAAGGAGAATTGTCTTCAGAGAACCTCCCCACCCTGCATATAGCCTTCGATAATCCTGAGATGTATTTCAGGGGAAAGGAATCGGCAAGGCTGAGATCGATAAGCAGGTCAAACTCCTTCTCCATGAAATCCTTTACTGTTTTATGAATAGGCCGGTAAAACCAGTTGACATCTTTCTTTGAGAAAAAATCGTATGACAATTTCGGAAGAAATCTGCTGATCAGGTTTTTACTGCTGATGAAACCAAGCGCTTTCACTTCCTTATGTTCCTGTTGCAGCTGGCTTACAAATTCCGACACTTTATCGTAATCAGGAACGTCTCCAACCATATAAAGAATGCCCACTCTTCTGGCTTGAATAAGATTAACCATGCCGTGGGCCTGGTTTGATTTTGACCATTCTTTATTATAATAATATTTCCCTATTTTTCTTCTGAGCTTTTTAAACATAAATTACTATTCCGGAGTTTACAGGTTTGATGCAAAATTACAACAAAAGAATATAACGTCAGAACCCTGAAAAGATTATAACAGCAATCGGGGGTTTTTGTATTTTTACGGCAGAGTACCGATTTCTTTTTTACTGTTCTGAATGACATTCTGCAAATTTTCCTGAGATCTATGGGCAGTCTTAATCTTCGCGTTGAAATTGATGATAAATCGGGCTTCTGCTTCGGGGTTGTCGGAGCAATAGAAAAAGCCGAAAAAGAGCTTGAGGCCTCAGGCGAATTGTATTGTCTTGGCGAAATAGTTCACAATGATGAAGAAGTAAAGCGGCTTGAGTTTCAGGGGATGGTGAATATTACAAAAGAAGAACTGTCCACTTTGCATAATAGTACCATTCTGTTCAGGGCGCACGGGGAACCACCCGTAAGCTATAAGACCGCCCTGAAAAACGGGAACAGGATCATCGATGCCTCCTGTCCGATCATCCTTAAACTCCAGAAGAGGTTCAGAGAATCCTATGAAAAAGGCGACACCATCTATCTCTATGGTAAACCCAACCACCCGGAGGTTATCGGCCTGAACGGCCAGATCGGGAACAAAGCAATTGTTTTCGGCCACTTTGAAGACCTTGACCTGAAGCTGATACCGGGGAAGATAACGTTATACAGCCAGACAACCATGTCGATTGAAAGTTTCTACGAGATTGTCGAAAAACTTGAAGACTCCGGGATTGAGGTGAATGTTAAAGACACCATTTGCAGGCAGGTATCGCACCGGGAACCCAGTTTGAGGCAGTTTAGCAGGAAGTATAACAGGATAGTGTTCGTCGCCGGAAAACAATCCTCTAATGGCAGCGTCCTGTTCAATGTATGCCGTCAGGAGAACCCTAATACGTATTTCGTGAGCTCACCGGATGAGATCTTCGAACATTGGTTTGAGAAGGATGACTCGGTTGGAATATGCGGAGCCACTTCGACCCCGATGTGGCTTATGAGAGATGTTGAAAAAAAACTCTTAAACCTCTGATATTGAAAGTAACATTTTTGGGAACCGGAACATCTCAGGGAGTGCCAGTGATAGGGTGCCATTGCATGGTTTGCAGTTCCCCTGATTTGCGTGATCTCAGGCTCAGGTCGTCAATCCTTGTCGAATGGAACAACATCAGGATAGTCGTTGATTGCGGCCCGGACTTCCGGCAGCAGATGCTTACAAATAAAGTTGACAGTATTGATGCCATCCTTATCACCCATGGGCATAAGGACCACCTGGGCGGATTGGATGATGTGAGGGCATACAATTATATTTTAAAAAGGCCGGTTGATGTCTGGGCCGAAAAAAAGATCCAGGAGGTCATTAAAATTGAATATTCGTACGCCTTTGATAAAGAACCTTATCCCGGCGTTCCTGAAATAATATTGCACGATCTTGTCAACAAGCCCTTCCAGATTGCCAAGCTGACTGTGATCCCGATAAAGGCGACCCATTTTAGTGACGATCATTTTGTTTTCGGATTCAGGTTCAATGATTTCACTTACATCACCGATGCTGTCAGGATCTCATCCGCAGAAAAAGAAAAAATAAAAGGCTCAAAAGTAATTGTTGTAAATGCTTTGAGAAAGGAAAAGCATTATTCGCACTTCAACCTGGGTGAAGCATTGTCACTGATGGAAGAACTGCAGCCCGAGCAAGGGTTTCTGACTCATATCAGTCATCAGATGGGCAGGTATGCCGAGGTTTCAGGATTGCTGCCCCGGAATATAAAATTAGCCTGCGACGGCCTTTCTTTCACTATGGATGACTGATCTTCACCCGTTTCAGTGTAAGCAGGTTCATTGGGTTGCTTCCCAGCCCGGTAATCCCTTTTCTGACAAACCTCAGCACCTGGTCATAATAAAGTACGACAACCGGGGATTCCTCCATGACCAACTGTTCCATCTGCCTGTAGATGCCATAACGTATCGAATCATTGACCTGGTGCATGGCAAAGTCATATAAGCGGTCAAATTCAGGATTCAGGAAATGGGTGTAATTCGGCCCCCTCGGGCAGAAATTCCGGCTGACAAACATCAGGAGGTAATTTTCGGCATCGGGGTAATCGGCTATCCAGGAGGCCCTGAAAAATGGTAGCTTTGCCTCAGCCTTCATCTGCCTGATTGCTGCAGGTGTACTGATTTCAATCTTCATTTCAACACCCAGTTCCATGAGTTGCTGCTGGATGTGTTTGCAGAAATCAAGATAATCGGGAGTCGATACGAGAGTTACTGCAGGCATTCCCTTTCCGCCAGGAAAACCGGCCTCAGACAGGAGTTTCCTGGCCTTTTCAATATTAAAAGTATAATAAACTTTTGAGGAATCGAAAGAAGGGAGGCCTTTCGGGATGATGCCGTTGATACCTGGTGTCCCGATATTATTCCTCAGGTAAGTGATCATCTTATTCCTGTCAAAGGCCAGGTTGATTGCCTGCCTCACCCTTTTATCATGAAGAGGATTTGGTTTACCATCGACAGTTTCCTGATCCATAAGAAAACCCAGATACTCAGTGTTCAGGTACGGTTGGGTAACAAGTTCGATTTCAGATGTAAATTTTTGCTGAAGCCTGCCTTGTCTAGTAAGGAGTTCATCCTTATACGAAGGATCCAGGCCCGAAATAAAATCAAGTTTTCCTTTAATAAACTCGAGGAAAGCTGATTGTTTATCGGAAAGGAAGCTGATGCTGACCGCGTCGAGAAACGGCAGCCGGTTGCTGCCTTCCGTCTCAAAATAAGCAGGATTTTTAGAAAGAACGAGCCTTACACCCTCTTTCCAGAATTTGAACATAAATGGCCCTGTTCCCACAGGATGCCTGCGGAAACCGTCCCCGTAGCACTTAACTGCTTCCTTTGGTACCACTGATGCATAGGGCATTGTAAGCATCGACAAAAACGGCATGAACGGTTTTTTCAGACGTATGACCAATGTGCTGTCATCAGTTGCGATGAAAGCAGGCCGGCCGGGTGACTCCTCTACATAATCAAAAATCCAGGCCCCCGATGATGCTGTAACGGGGTCGAGAATCCTTTTAAAACTGTATACGAAATCTCCGGCTTTAACGGTCCTGCCATTGGGAGACTGAAACGAGGGATCGGCATGGAAGAATACGTCTTTTCTCAGGTGAAACCTGTATTCGATGCCATCGCTGCTTATCTCCCATGAACGGGCAATGCAAGGCGTGATCCGCAAATTGTCATCCATCTGAACAAGACCGTTGAAAATCTGGTTCACAGGCCAGATGACCGACTGATCCCGGGCGTATGCCGGATCAAGCGAGCTTATATTGGCTGATTCATTGTACCTGAACACATTGTTTATGCGTTCATTCCCTTCAGGCCCAGTGCAGGAGACAATAAAAAAGAAAACAAAAAGTTCAATCAGGCCAAACAATTTTATGATTCTTCCTGCACTCATACAATGAGTTTTACAAGTTTAAATTTCAGGCGACAAATTTATTATAAATACCGGAGCCTGGCTTCAGCAGACGTCAATATCCCGGATATTTCGTACTTTTGCATTTTATCAATAAGACCTCCACACTACATATTTTATTATTAAACTATTCAATGAAGCGATTTTCATTCACCCTCGTTATGTTTGCCGGTGCAGTGGTCAGTGTATTTGCACAGTTCGACCCTGCAACATCCGGGTCATACCAGTGCTCCAGGAGAAAATCAAACGTACAGAATTCTCCCTTTCTTCCGTCTCAACCCAACACTGTCGGCCCTCATGCCTATGATGTCCTTAAGTACACGATAAACCTGGATATATATCATTGCTATTTGTCACCCTTTCCCCATGATTTTAAAGCAAATGTGAGGATACAGTTTCAGGCCGACAGCACGATCACAAACATCGCATTGAATGCATCCGGTTCCTCACTGCATATCGATTCCGTAAAACTTAATGCTGCTTCATATACGCATACCGGGAATATTCTTACCATCAGCCTCGACCGGACTTACTATCCCGGAGAGACCGCCGAGATCCAGATATATTACAGGCACAACAATGTTATTGACGGTGCTTTTTATGCCTCCGGGGGATTTGTTTTTACCGATTGTGAGCCCGAAGGCGCGAGACATTGGTTTCCATGTTATGACTCACCTTCAGACAAAGCCTTGCTGGACCTGACGGTTAAAGTCCCGGCTAACGTTAAACTTGGCTCGAACGGAAGGCTTGCCGATTCTGTAAAAACCGCCGACACCATTGTATATCATTGGGTCAGCACAAAAAAACTAGCTACCTACCTTGTTGTAATGACATCAAAAGTCAACTACAAGCTTGACATCGTATACTATCATAAAGTTACAAACCCGGCCGACAGCATACCCATGAGGTTTTACTATAACAGCGGCGAATTACCTTATAGCTGTGAAAGCATTATCGATTCGATGGCCACTTACTATTCGAGGAATTGGTGTGAACATCCTTTTGAAAAAAATGGTTTCGCCACTCTGAACAACGAGTTTTACTGGGGCGGAATGGAAAACCAGACACTCACAAGTTTCTGTCCCGGATGCTGGGATGTCGGTCTGATGTCCCATGAATTTGCCCACCAGTGGTTTGGAGATATGATCACATGCGACACCTGGGCCGATATCTGGTTAAACGAAGGATTCGCCAGCTGGTCCGAGGCATACTGGTATGAAAGCTCAGGTGGCTACACCGCTTATCTGCAGGCCATCCAGAGTTTTGCCAGTTCTTATCTGCAGGGAAATCCCGGATGGGCGATATCGGTCCCTGCCTGGGCTGTGAATACCCCTTCCCTTGGCGTACTCTTTAATTGGGAAATAACATACTGCAAAGGCGCCTGTGCTCTGCACCAGCTCCGGTATGTAATTGGAGACTCACTGTTTTTTAAGATTATGAAGACATATTGCGCCGACACAAACTATAAATACAAATCAGCAACGGTGGCAAATTTCAACGAAGTCGTAAACAGCGTCACTGGGCAGAATTACGATTGGTTTTTTAATGAATGGATCTTCTCTCCCAATCATCCTGTTTATGTGAACTCTTACCAGTTTATAAGTCTTCAAGGCGGGAACTGGGAAGTTGATTTTAACACAAAGCAGGTCCAGACCAATGCTCCTTTTTTTATAATGCCACTGAAACTGAAAGTTCATTTCACGGATAACTCAGATACTGTGGTCAAAGTCATGAATTTCTATAACAACCAGCTGTTTAAACTGTTTTTCAACAGGCAGCCCCAGTCATTTTATTTTGATCCGGCTAACGAAATCGTTTTGAAACAGAGTTCAACGATTGTAGGGATTCCTGAAACCCCTGACACACCAGAGGTCATTCTGGGGCAAAACTCGCCGAACCCTGCAAGTTCAATAACAACGATTTCCTTTGTTCTTCCGGCCGCGGCAGAGGCTCAGATCAGTATTACAAACACCCTTGGTGAAGTGATATGGCAGAGTGATAAGGTGGTTTATCCGAAAGGAACCCACTCGGTGGAAGCGAACCTTAGCTCATTGCCTTCCGGCGTTTACATTTACGCTCTCACAACCCAGGGCAGGAGTTATATAAAAAAGATGGTGATTTACCGGTAAAAACCGGCTGGTGAAGATATAAGCTTTAATCAGTAGTTCAGGTTGAGGGGGGCTTTTACAAGGGTATGGCTTAAAGCCTCATCATTGATCTCTTTCATTTCTCCGATGTAATGGAAGTTAAGGCCCTCAATATAGCTTGCTTTGATATCCTCTATATCCCTCCTGTTCTCTTTTGAAAGGATGATATCTTTGATCTTTGCTCTTTTCGCAGCAAGTATTTTCTCCTTAATACCACCTACGGGCAATACCTTCCCCCTTAGTGTGATCTCACCGGTCATTGCAATTCTTTCCCTGACTTTTCTCTGGGAAAAAGCTGAAGCGAGGGCTGTAAACATAGTGATTCCCGCCGATGGGCCATCCTTTGGCGTAGCGCCTTCAGGGACGTGAATGTGAATGTTCCACTTTTGAAAAACATCCGAAGAAATATTAAAATCGGAAGAATGAGCTTTCAGATATGCCAGTGCAATACTGGCCGACTCTTTCATGACATCACCCAGGTTGCCTGTCAGGGTAAGGTCTCCTTTACCATGGCTCAGGCTTACTTCCACAAAAAGGATCTCACCTCCTGCGGCAGTCCATGCAAGTCCTGTTACAACCCCTGCGATCTCGTTGGATATATATTTCTCGGCCTGGAATATGGGAACTCCCAGTATCTTTTTCAGGTCCTTCGGATCTGTTTTTTTATTGAATTCCTCATCAGAAACAATTGCCCGGGCTTTATGCCTGATGATCTTTGCAATGTTTTTTTCGAGTGTCCTGACCCCGGATTCGCGGGTGTATTCTTCGATGATCTGCTGAAGGACCGGTTTGTTGAAAACCAGCTGATTTTTTTTCATCCCGTGTTCCCTGAGCTGCTTCGGGACCAGGTGCCTTGTTGCAATTTCCAGTTTTTCCTCAAGAAGATAGCCCGGAAGCTCTATCACTTCCATCCTGTCGCGCAATGCCGGATGTATTGTTGCAAGGGTATTGGCAGTTGCCACGAACATGATCCTGCTCAGGTCATATTCAATTTCGAGAAAATTATCATAAAAAGTGCTGTTCTGCTCAGGGTCAAGAACTTCGAGTAAGGCCGCCTGGGGATCACCGCTGTAATTCATTCCTGCCACTTTGTCAATTTCATCAAGGACGAAAACAGGATTTGAAGATTTTACTTTTTTAATACTCTGTATAATCCTGCCGGGCATAGCACCAATATAGGTTTTCCTGTGCCCTCTGAGTTCCGATTCATCCCTGAGTCCTCCGAGCGACATACGGATATATTTTCTTCCCAACGCCCTGGCAATGGATTTTCCAAGTGATGTCTTACCCACACCCGGAGGGCCTACAAGACAGAGAATGGGAGACTTAAGGTCCTTTTTCAGCTTGATGACAGCTAAAAACTCAATGATCCTTTCTTTCACCTTTTCAAGCCCTGAATGATCTTCATTCAGCACTTTCATCGCATGGTCCAGATCGAGATTATCCTCTGTAAATTCGTTCCATGGGAGCTGAACCAGGGTCTCAATATAATTAACCTGAATCGAATACTCAGCTGCGGCAGGATGCATCCTCTGCAGTTTACTGATCTCTTTTTCAAAAACCTCGGCCACTTCTTTCGACCACTTTTTATCAATTGCCTGTTCGCGAAGTGCATTTATTTCCTGGGCATTCGGGCTTCCTCCCAATTCCTCCTGAATGGTTTTCAGCTGCATATTCAGGAGGTAATCCCTTTGTTGCTTGTCAAGATCGGTCTTTACCTTGTTTTGAATCTGTTGTTTCAGCTCGGTAACCTGCAATTCTTTTGTAAGGAAGCCAAGGACAAGATGAGCCCTTTCAGAAAGATCAGCCGTTTCAAGCAGTTTCTGTTTTTCCGAGACCTCGACATTCAGGTTCGAAGAAATAAAATGGACAAGGAATGAAGAGCTTTCAATATTCTTTATAGCAAAAGCCGCTTCCGAAGGTATATTTGGCGATTTAGAAACGATCTGGGTCGCCAGGTCCTTGATTGAAGCCATCAGTGCCTGGAACTCCTTGTCTTCATTGTTAACTTTTTGGGAGACATCAAAAGGTTCAATTGACGCCTTGATATAAGGATCTGTCTGAAGCAGGCCCTTCATCCTGAACCTTCGTTTACCCTGGATGATCGCGGTGGTTGTCCCGTCAGGCATCTGAAGCAGCTTGATGATGTATGCCACGGTGCCGACTGCGTTAAGGTCAGAGAACTCAGGATCCTCAATCGTTGCGTCTTTCTGGCCGACCACTCCGATTATCCGGCCCAGTTTGTAATATTCACGGATAAGGCGGATCGATTTGTCCCGCCCCACGGTAATAGGGATAACCACTCCGGGGAAAAGGACCGTATTACGTAACGGCAGGATAGGAAGTTCTTCAGGAACATCTTCATGATTCATCAGCTCCTCATCTTCCGAGGACAGCAAAGGGATAAAATCGGTTTCTGCATCCAGTATATCCGACATCTCCAGAAATATAGTTTCAGGTGTTTTTTCCATAAATGTACAATACCCGTTATTATTCACCGGGCATAAGGTATTGTCAAATTACGTGCCAGAATTATGGAATTATAAGAATTTGTTTTTTAGAGTGAGATTGTAAACACTTGCGAGCAATTCCCTGTCAACCTCATTGAAGGTTTTGTCACGTCTTGCATAAACAAGTTCGGCCACTTCCAGGGCTTTTTTCAGATCATAATTGGAAAAACCGGCGGTTCCGCCCCAGGTAAAGGAAGGGATAAAGTTTCTCTGAAAACCGGGTCCGAATATGTTAGCGTTCACACCTACCACAGTGCCTGTATTAAACATCGTATTGATACCGCATTTCGAATGGTCTCCCATGATCAGTCCGCAAAACTGCTGATTGGTGCTTACAAAGGTCTGCTTCCCGTAGCTCCAGAGCCGGACTGTATCATAGGTATTTTTTAGATTCGAGGTGTTGGTGTCAGCGCCGAGGTTGCACCATTCTCCGATCACTGAATGGCCCAGGAACCCGTCATGAGCTTTATTGGAATAACCAAATATGACCGAGTTGTTGATCTCCCCCCCTACCCTTGAGTAAGGACCGACAGTTGTAGGACCATAGATTTTCGCAGCCATTTTCACCTGGGCGCCTTCACAGAGCGCGAACGGACCCCGGATGACCGCACCTTCCATGATCTCAGCACCTGTTCCGATGTAGATTGGTCCGGCGGTTGTATTCAGTATGGCATATTCAACCTTCGCACCTTTTTCAACAAACACCCTGCCTTCACCTATCACTTTATTTGTTGTGCTCAGCTTCTGAGACTTCCTGTCGCCGGTAAGCAGATCAAAGTCGTCATTGATAGCAATCCCGTTTTTCGAAAACACTTCCCAGGTATGCCCAACCCTCATCGGAGGATTCTTTATATTGATCTCCTCGATGCCATCACTGGAAGCATCCCCCAGTTTATCGAGGTCCTCCGCCTTGACATGCAGGGCAATGATAGTATCCTGGTAAACAACCGTCTGGCTTGGTTTAAGGTTCAATATAGTTTCAACCACTTCCATCGTGGGACAAACCGAAGCATTGATCAGGATGTTCTCTTCCTCTTTAAGGATATTGAACTTTTTGGCCAGATATAAATCGGTCAGGGTTGAAGTCTTTGCATTCAGATGCATTTCCCATTTTTCCCTGATCGTGAGGATGCCTATACGGATATCAGCAATAGGCCTCATGAAGGTTAAGGGAAGAAGGTTTGTCCTGACAATACTGTCATCGAAGAGGATGTAATTCATGGTTTGCGATTAAAAATTATTTTGAAGGAAATTGCCAATGCAAAACTAATGAACTTAAGGAATAAAAAAAAGCCCTTGTCAGGATAAACAAGGGCTCAATATAATCTACAGGAATTTATTTTTCATTTTTTATTTCCAGGTGCTTTTTATAACGGTTCTTGAATTTATCAACACGGCCTGCCGTATCAACAAGTTTCATCTTACCGGTATAATAAGGATGCGAAGTATGCGAAATTTCAAGCTTTACAAGCGGGTATTCGAGGCCGTCCTGCCATACGATGGTTTCCCTCGTTTTGACTGCTGATTTCGAAATGAATGTATAATCATTCGACATATCCTTGAAAACCACAAGCCTGTAATCCTTTGGATGAATATCTTTTTTCATTTTAAATTAAAATTTGCAAATGAGGGTGCAAAAGTACAGATTTTTCTTTGAATAACAAATATTTTTCACTAAATTTCATTAAGAAGGAAGTGAAGGGTGTCTGTCCCGTCGGCATAATCCCATAATTCAGGTTTCTGGGCTGTTCCCGGAAGTATGAACGGCATTCCCGGGTCGGAAGCCGAAACCACGCACTGAATTTGTTCCACTTGGCCTTCAATCTCCTTCACAAGCTTTTTCATATCAGTGTAGTATTCAAAATTCAGCACCGAAACAGCTGAAGCCAGCCTGTTTTCCTCAATCAGCAACAGGTTCCCGAAATCATGAAAAGGCTGCTTGTTCACGATGCGGATGCTTTTCTGATATTCGTAATTGTTATAATATTTATTATGGCGGATGAGTTCGCCCCAGGGTTCAAAGAACGGTTGCAGATCATTGATCCCGTAACCATGAGGTATATAAATTTTTGAAACACTCCTGCAGCCCAGTCCGAAGTAAAGCATCACATCCGATGCCAGCCCCTTCAGTTCGTCAGCAGTTTCATTCCCGCTCAGAATAGCGATCCCGTTACGGTTTTTCCGGATGATATGAGGAAAACGTGAAAAGTAGTACTCAAAGTACCTGTGTGTATTTCCGCTTCCGGTGGCAATGATCGCATCAGGCTTTCTGAACGGCTTATCTGTAAACCGGATACGCTCATTCCAGCCGGGATTAATTTTCCCGATAACAACTGCAATAGCAGGAAGCAAAACAGCATCCTGGCCTGACAGTTTTCCGCAGAAATTGTGACCGCTGATAAGAACGCTCATAAAATCATGAAACCCTGCCAGGGGGATATTGCCTGCAGTCACCACACCCACTGTTTTTCTGTTACTCCCGCCATTTTCGAGGGAAGTTCCGTAGCGGTCAAGCCATTTATTGATCTTGCCGGGACTCATGCTGCTACCCAGGGCATTCAGGGCAAAACAAATGTTATCCGGGGTGAACCAGGGGTTTGCTGCCCCGGCCCTCAAAGCAGCCTCAGCCAATGGATGAGGGGTTCCGTCTTCCGTCGGCGTTGGGAAAGAGGAAAGTATCCTTCCTGCTTCAATAAATGTTTGGATTCGGTTTCTGATGTCCATACCTTCGTACTGCGAAATTACGAATTTGATGAGAATCAACTCCCTTTATTCGTTTCTGATATTGCTGTTGATTCAGGCTCCCATCGTTGCGGACTCTCAGGGAACCCTTATCCTGAAAAAAACGGAACAGGAACTCAAAAGGACTTTTACTCTCATAAACCAGGGAGAAACCGACAGTGCCCGCCTGGCGCTCAGCCATGAATTCCAGAAGCAATTCAGAATGGCTTTAAGCATTCCCGGCTCGGTAAAATATCCCTGGGATTCTCTGAAAAACGTTGCAAAAATCGAGTCCCCCGACGGATTGTTCCGCCTGTATAACTGGAATGTTCCTTTGATCAGCGGATCGAACAGGTATTTCTGTTTGTTTCAGTTTAAAGGATCACTGAAGAAAATTCCTGCCATGGCGTTGTCCGACTTCTCCGATTCTGTATCTGAGCCCGGGTATTTCAATGGTGATTCCCTGCATTGGTATGGAGCCCTGTATTACAAAGTCATTCCATTTGAAATGAAGAACAAAAAAACTGCTTATATTTTATTAGGATGGGATGGCATCAGCAGGGAGATCAGCGGAAAGCTCATTGAAGTTCTTGCATTTGATGATAACGGCGCCCCAAAGTTCGGCGCCTCCGTTTTCCCGGATTACCAGGACGGCAAACTTCAACGTATCATATTCAGGTTTTCTTCATCTGCCGGTATGAGCCTTCGCTACAAGTTTCAGACTCTCCCCGGCAAAGCTGTATGGAACAGTAAAAAGAGAGAATATACAACAGAGACTGAATCCCGCTGGATGATAGTGTTTGACCACCTTATGCCTCTTGACCCTCAACTTGAAGGTCAGTATAAGTTGTATGTTTCGGCTTCAGAATCTGCCGAAGGGTTTGTATATGAGAATTACAGCTGGAATTACGTCAGGGAGTTTGATGCCAGGAACCCTGAGACCAGGTAAAGCCTGTCACCACCCTTATTTCTGTTAAATAATTCTTATTTTTGATTTTTCGCTTGAAATTTGTTTAATTTGCTACATAATTCCACCATGATTGATTATTTATCAAAATATTCATATAACATTCAAAAAACTGATTTATGAAAAAGCACAACTTTAATGCCGGTCCCTCGGTGTTACCACGGATTGCTATCGAAAACTCCGCAAAAGCTATTCTTGACTTAAATGGATCAGGATTATCATTGCTTGAGATCTCCCACAGGAGCAAAGATTTTCAGGCTATCATTGACGAAGCCATGGGGCTTTTCAAAGAACTTCTGAATATCCCTGCAGGCTACCAGGTTCTGTTTCTCGGCGGGGGCGCAAGTCTCCAGTTTGACATGGTGCCCTACAACCTTCTGAATAAAAAGGCCGCTTACCTTGAAACGGGCGTATGGGCTCAGAAAGCCATCAAAGAAGCGAAATTCTTCGGTGAAGTAAATGTTGTTGCTTCATCTGCCGATAAGAATTTCACATACATCCCAAAAGGTTTCACTATCCCTGCTGATGTTGATTATTTCCATATTACAACCAACAACACGATTTACGGTTCCGAGATCCGGTATGACATGCAAAGCCCTGTTCCCCTTGTAGCGGATATGTCATCGGATATCCTCAGCCGCCCTGTTGACATTTCAAAATATGTACTTATCTATGGAGGGGCACAGAAAAATCTGGGACCGGCCGGAGTTACCTTCGTCATCATTAAGGAAGATATACTTGGCAAGGTTGAAAGAAAGATCCCGTCGATGCTTAACTATGCAACCCATCTTAAAGAACCTTCATTATATAATACCCCCCCGGTTTTTGCAATTTATACCTGCCTTGAGACCCTCAGGTGGATTAAGAATCTTGGTGGCGTGAAAGTCATTGAAGAGATGAATATCAGGAAAGCAAAACTGCTGTATGATGCCATCGACAACAGTAAAATATTCACAGGCACCGTGGCTCCCGACAGCCGCTCGCTGATGAATATCTGCTTCGTGATGAAAGAGCAGTATAAAGACAAGGAGGATGCATTCATGGAAGCATCGAAGAAACATGGCATGATAGGCATTAAGGGACACCGTTCTGTCGGCGGGTTCCGTGCATCAACCTACAATGCACTGCCTTACGAAAGTGTACAGGCGCTTGTCGACTGCATGAACGAATTTGAAAAAGAAAATGTATAAATAAAAATCCCGGAGGTGGATTCAACGCCTCCCTAAATCCCTACTTATGACAAAAGTACTTGTTGCTACAGATAAGGCATTTGCTCCTGCTGCTGTAAAAGGCATCAGGCAGGTCGTTGAGCAGGCCGGATTCGAACTGGTCCTTCTTGAGAATTATACAAACCAGGATGACTTCATCAAAGCTGTTGCTGATGCAGATGCTGTAATCGTCAGGTCAGATAAAACTGACAAGGCAGTCATAGATGCCGGCTTCAACCTGAAGATCGTTGTGCGCGCAGGTGCGGGTTACGACAATATTGATCTTTCGGCAGCCACCGCAAAAGGCGTGGTGGTCATGAATACACCCGGCCAGAATTCCAATGCAGTGGCTGAACTTGCCCTGGGCATGATGGTTTATTATGTCAGGAATTTCTTTAACGGGAAATCGGGATGGGAACTTAAAGACAAAAAACTCGGTATTCATGCCTATGGCGCAGTCGGCAAAATTGTAGCCCGTATTGCCAGGGGTTTCGGTATGGAGGTTTATGCTTTTGACCCGTTTATCCCGAGGGAAGCGATCGAAAAAGATGGTGTAAAGTGGATAAGTTCAGTTGAAGAGCTTTACAGCAAATGTAATTTCATCTCACTGCACATCCCCGCCAACAGCCAGACCCGTCAGTCGGTAAATTTTGGTTTGCTTTCACGCATGCCGATGCCCGCGGTGCTTGTAAACACGGCAAGGGCAGAAGTCATCAACGAAGCTGATCTGCTGAAAATGTTCCAGGAAAGAAAAGATTTTGCCTACCTTTCGGATGTTGAACCAACAAATAAAGCTGAAATTGAAGCCGGTTTCAAGGCAAAGTATTTCTGTACTCCGAAGAAAATGGGAGCCCAGACGGAAGAAGCAAACATCAATGCAGGTATAGCTGCTGCAAGGCAGATAGTGAATTTTATCAACAACGGAGATAAGACATTCCAGGTCAATAAATAAGCAGTCAAAACTCAATCAATCATTCACAAATTGCCTTTAACTATGGAAAACGGACAAGATAAGCCTGCTACTTTTTTCAGATTCGAAGATCTGAGGATCTATCACAAATCGCTGGAATATATAAGCTGGGGATATGATATGGCAAAAAATGCCGGTACCGACCCTTATATTAAAACGTTCTTTGACCGTTTCCTGTTATCTGCCCAGGCTATCTCTTTAAATATTGCCGAAGGCTCATCAAGGAACAAAAGTCAGTTTGTTTACTACCTGAAAATGGCAAAAAGTTCCGTCAGGGAATGCGTGGTGCTGACTACACTTGCCTTTCACCGGAACATACTCACTCAGAAACACTATGATGAATCGAAGAATCAGTTGATGGAAATGACGAAGATGATCGGCGCACTGATAGGTTCTTTGCAAAGGAGTGTCAAAACCGGGGAGCCGGGGAATGATCATGATGATGATGACAATGAATGAAACAATTGGTATAACAGATGGCAATTCTTAAAGCTTTTAAAGGTCTGCGACCTCCTGTAGAAATCGTTAAAGATCTTGCATCAAGGCCTTATGATGTCTTGAATTCAGACGAAGCCCGTGAAGAAGCAAAGGGCAACCCTTACTCTCTTCTGCATATTATCAAGCCAGAGATCGATCTTCCGTACGGCTTGGATATTCATACCCGGCCGGTATATGAGATGGCAAGGGAAAATTTTATAATGTTTAAAAGTAACGGCTGGCTGAAACCCGACACGAAAGAGAATCTTTATATTTACGCCCAGACCATGAATGGCAAAACGCAATACGGGATCGTAGGTTGTGCAGGTGTTACGGATTACATGAATGGTGTTATCAGGAAACATGAACTTACCAGGAAGGACAAAGAAGAAGACCGGATGAAGCATGTCAGGATCACCAATGCCAACATGGAACCGGTTTTTTTTACATATCCTGCAGTCAGGGAAATCGATGAAATTGTCTCGAAATTCGTAAGCAGCAACGCGCCTGTATATGATTTTACTTCAGATGACGGCATTGGCCATCATTTCTGGGTCATTGAGGATAACAGTATCATTTCGGCTATAACCCGGCTGTTTGCAAAGGTGCCAGCAACCTACGTCGCCGATGGCCATCACCGTACTGCTGCTGCCGCCCTTGTCGGGAATGAGAAGAAGAATAATAATCCCGCTCACAAGGGGAACGAAGAATATAATTATTTCCTTGCAGTCCATTTTCCCGACAACCAGCTTTCAATCATTGATTACAACAGGGTTGTGAAAGATCTTAACGGTCTTACAAAAGAACAACTGCTTGAGAAACTCGGGAAGGTCTTTGTAATCGAAGAAAAAGGCAGGGAAATCTGCAAACCATCAAAACTGCATAATTTCAGCCTGTATACCGAGGGTAAATGGTACTCGCTTTCGGCAAAACCCGGCACATACAATGATTCCGACCCCATCGGCGTCCTGGATGTGACCATCCTTTCAAAACTTGTCCTTGACGAGATCCTGGATATAAAAGACCTCAGGACTTCCAACCGCATAGATTTCGTCGGAGGCATAAGAGGACTCGGCGAACTGATGAAGCGTGTTGACAGTGGGGAAATGAAAGCTGCATTTGCTTTATACCCCGTTTCGATGAAACAACTGATCGATATAGCCGATTCCGGGAATATCATGCCGCCTAAAACGACCTGGTTTGAACCAAAACTCAGGTCAGGACTCGTCGTCCACAGTCTGGAATAGACCTTGCTGACGCTTACAAATTCACACCGCCGCTGCGGTTCGCGTTGCTCCACCTGATGCGGCTTGTTTGAATTGCTTCGCTCGTTCCGGCTGCCATCCGGGATCAATCCTTCATATACTCCCCGAACACTGTCTGTAGGTAGGCCTTTGCTTCATTTATGTACACAGTGCTGTCGGCGCCTCGTGTAAACGAATTCCACCAGTAGCGCATGGGCGGATGGGATTCAAAGGTATAATAGTTCATGTCATGGATCCAGCCGGCCCCATCTTCAGTTGAATAATATGAAAATTCACCTGAATAAGGGTTAAAAAGGTTTTTACTGTATTTAAAGGCCGCTGACGGCAGACCCATCTGGGCCAGCAAAGTGGAGGCTATATCATGCTGGTTTCCGAGTTTGAGGCAGGTTTTTCCGCGAAACTCAGGTTTAATGACTTCCCCATAAAACAAAAGAGGAATTTTATGATATTCCCTCGATTCAGGATGCCAGTTCCTGTATGAGTTATGGCTGTGGTCGGCTACTATAATAAATAAGGTATTCGGGAACCAGGCTTTTTGTCTGGCTTTGGTGAAAAACTCCAGAAGGCAGTGGTCTGTATAATAAGCTGCATTGATATATTCCTGCTCGTTGCCACCCCATTTCAATGGTTTTGGAAAAGGCTGGTCCCAGGGAGAATGCGTGGAAACAGTGAACAGGGATGCAAAGAACGGCTGTTTGAAATTATGAAGATCATTCACCAGATAGCCAAGTGAGAATTCATCATGTATCCCGAGTTTGCCGCGTGGGATCGGGGCCGGGAAATTTTCTCCTTCCATGATCTGGTCAAACCCGTTGAAAATAATATAACTCTTGATATTCCCGTAGATCAGCTGGCCGCCGAAATAAAACGCAGAACTGTAATTCTGTTTTTTCAGTTCCCTCACCAGGCTTGGAAGTTTCACAAACTTATCAGGCTGTACTGTAATGGATGAAATAGGATGGGCTGGAAATCCCCCGAAAATACAGGCCATGCCCTGTTCCGACCTGGAGCCTGATGCATAGATGGCATTAAAGAGGATTCCTTCTTGTGCAAGTTTTGAGAATTGAGGGGTTATCCCGGCTTCCCCTCCCAGCTCGCTGACCAGGTCGGCTGACCAGCTTTCCATGATCAGGATCACAACATTCGGCCTGGAAGTCGTGAGCACAGAGATCGTGGTATCTTTCTTAACGGCATAAAGGTCTTTCATGATTGCCTCTGCCCGGCTGTCATCCATAAACAGAAAAGGATTCTCCCTCATGTTTCCGAGGTTCTCGAAAATGCTTATATAAAGGTTGAAGGCATTATTCACCGCCGCCAGGTTCAGGATATTGTGATCAGAGAAGTACGACTGGCTCTGGTTGATCGGGATCTGCTGAACACCACCCCTTAACCCGATTACCAATAAGGGAGGGAGAACCACTGCGAAAACCAGCGATTGCCAGAAATGCAGCTTTTCCCTAATCAGGTCCCGGTAAAACCAGCGGAGATAGGCAAACAATCCCCCGGAGAACATAAGAATAAACAATAACAGCAGAAAAAAGAAGGTTCCTGTCTCGGCTGAATTATAGATCTCAGAAGGATGTGAAAGGTACTTGATGATTTTGTACGTCAGCTTTGTTTTCCATTCTGCATATATGCCCATCTCGGCAGCTGCACTAAGGGAATAGACGAAGATCATGAAACCTGAGTATACCTTATTGATTATATTCAGCCATCTGGGGCTCCAGAATGACTGAAGAAGTATGAGCAGGAAAGGAAAGATCATGAAATAGCAGGCAGTTGCCAGGTCGAGTTTGAGGGCGTGGGAAAAGACACCCATTACTTCTGTGAACCTGATACCCTCCACTGAAAGCAGTCCCGAGTAATAAACAAGAAACACCAGCCTGGTAATATTGAAAAACAATATCCAGAAAACAAGCTGACGTAAAAAACCCAGAAAAAGCTTTTTCATGATGCCAAAGGTAAGTTAATGACATAAACGCACAAATGATTACTTTTGTTACATTCTCAGGCATTATGAATATCAGGGAAAATCTTGAGTCACTTGGCCGTTCCATCCCTCCGGAAATAAAGCTTATTGCTGTTTCAAAAACACAGAGCCCTGAAACCATTATGAAAGCATATTCAGCCGGCCAGAGAGCTTTTGGTGAAAACAAGGTACAGGAACTTATTACAAAAGCTTCCACCCTTCCCTCCGATATCCAGTGGCATTTTATAGGCCATTTACAGACCAACAAAGTAAGGTTGATCGTACCGTTTATCGATATGATCCATAGCGTCGACAGTTTGAAGCTGCTCAAAGAGGTTGATAAGGAAGCCGGGAAAATCGAAAGGGTAATCTCCTGTCTCCTTCAGTTCCATATTGCGACGGAAGAGACTAAATTCGGCCTTGATCTCACGGAAGCAATTCAGCTGTTGGATTCCACTGAATTTAAGGCTATGAAACATATACGGATCCGGGGACTGATGGGAATGGCTACATTTACTGATGATCAGGATCTGATCAGGCAGGAATTCAAACACCTCAGGGACAGCTTTACGAAGATCAAGGCCAGGTTCTTCCGGCCCGACGGAGAATTCAGCGAACTCTCGATGGGCATGTCGGGTGACTATGAACTGGCTATGCAGGAAGGCAGTACGATGGTCAGGATCGGTTCATCTGTTTTCGGGGACAGACCTGAACACTAGGACCAAAATAAAAAACACAAATATTTCCAGGCCTTTACTTACTTATGCCTGCTTTGATGAAGCGGTCCCTGCCACGGAAATCCTTCATTAGCATCACATCCCGGAATCCTGATGAGTCAAGCAAATTTATCATCTCCTGACCAAACGCCTCGTTGATCTCAAGATACAGCAGCCCGCCGTTGGCCAGGCATGTTTTCGAGTACCCGGCAATCGAACGGTAATACAGTAAAGGAGTTTCATCCGGCACAAACAAGGCTGAGTGAGGTTCATAATCCCTTACATTCTGCTTCATCGCATGCTTTTCTTTCATCGTGACATAGGGCGGATTACTCACAACCAGGTTCAATGTTTTCCCGGCAAATGATCCGGCAGCATGAAGAATATCTCCCTTGCAGAAATTAATTTCGGTCTCGTGGAGCCTGGCATTTGAACGGGCGGTAACGAGTGCTTCCTCAGAAATATCAATGCCATGCATGCTGATGGCAGGAAGATGTTTCTTAAGGTAAATTGCCAGACATCCTGAGCCTGTTCCCAGGTCCATCGCCGAGAAACCGCTCAGGTCGATAGTTCTCAGTGTTTGTACAAGAAGTGCGGCCAGTTCAGCAGTTTCAGGCCTGGGGATCAGAACAGACGGATTGACTCCAAACTGCAGTTCGTTAAAGCTGGCCTTACCTGTAATATATTGTACCGGGCATCCCCCGGCCAGTCTGGCCAGGGCATCCGAAAACCTTGCTGATTCAGCAATGGCAAGCATCTTACCGGGTTCCAGATGCAGCATCGTCTTTGACCAGCCCACAAATTCTTCAAATAAAAGATAGATAATGCTGTTTATCTCATCAGCATCGTACATCTCTTTCAGCCCGGCATGAAATGACTGGCGGATTTCCTTTGCTGTAAGGCCTGATGCATTCATGCCGCGAAATTAATATAAAATGGCTGAAGGCCTGTTCGTGGATGTTCTTAATTCTGTACCTTAGCTGGATGAGTGAACCCTCCGATATCTATTTCACTGTTGCGCGTAAAGGAGAATCCACTTACCGCGAAAAAGCAAGTAAATTCATCGGCCTTGCATTTCCCGCCGCTTCTGAAACTGAGGTGAAGGAAATACTGGGGAGCATCAGAAAAACCTACCATGATGCCAACCATCACTGCTATGCATATTGCCTTGGCCCGTCGCAGGAGACTTTCCGCTTCAATGATGACGGAGAGCCATCGGGTTCTGCCGGAAGGCCTATTTATGGACAGATCCTGTCGAGGTCTGTTTCAGACACTCTTGTTATCGTGATAAGGTACTTCGGAGGCACCAAACTTGGTATCCCAGGCCTGATACATGCTTACAGGCAGGCGGCATCAGAAGCCCTTGATAATGCAGGCAAAGCCGAGAAGGTGATTGCCCAGAATATGATTGTTTCCTTTCGTTATGAGAATATGAACGAGGTGATGCGGATACAGAAAGAAGAGGAGCTTGAGCTCGTAAACCAGCATTTCGATAATGAATGCAGGATGACCCTTCGCGTTCGTTTAAGCAGGCTTGACAAGGTAATGAAGAAACTTATAAGAATTCGAAACATATCTACATCATTAGATACGCCTGATGGATGAATGTTTTATATTTATAATGAGTCTGTTTTATAATTAAAAAAAAAGTGATTTTGCTAAGTGTTTGGAAAAGAATGACAACGAAATTTAGAAACATTCCAAAGAACATTGAATACTGCCAATAAGCCAGCCAACAATCCTCTGACATTTAACAAACTATCAGAATTAGCGGGAGTTTTAAATGAATTAAAAATTAACAAACCATAGCTAAAAATTTCTAATAATCAAGTCAAAAATAATTTTTTTTTAAACTTTTTTTTGTTCACTTTTGTTAATTGAATCAGGTACATCTTTCTTAAGGATTTTAAACTAGCGGATAAAATCCTATACCTTGACTTTTAATGCTTGTTTTTTATTTCTAAAACCATTCAAGGTAAATTGAATTAATGGAAAAGAACGTTGTTGAAGTTTGGGAAAATTGCCTAAAGGTTATTAAGGACAATATCAACTATCAAAGCTTTAAAACATGGTTCCTTCCTATTAAGCCTGTGAAGCTAAAAGATAGTGTGCTTACGATCCAGGTTCCCAGCCAGTTTTTTTATGAATGGCTAGAGGAGCACTACATTGGATTACTGAAAAAGACAATCAAAAAAGAACTCGGAGATAAGGGCAGGTTGGAATACAGTATCATCGTGGACAACTCAGAAACTGATCCCGGTCCATTCACGATAAATGTCCCAACCTCGGAAAAGAAAGCCACTGCGAACCCTGCGGTTTCAATGCCTATCGATCTTAACAGGGGGACCTCGAAAGAGATCCCGAACCCATTTATTATCCCGGGTTTGAAGAAGATCAAGGTAAACTCACAGCTTATCGAAAGCTATTCTTTTGAAAATTTCATTGAAGGTGATTGCAACCGCCTTGCAAGGTCTGCCGGTTTCGCAGTCGCAAGCAACCCCGGAAAAACAGCATTCAACCCTCTCCTCTTATACAGTAATACAGGTCTTGGCAAGACTCACCTCTCCCATGCAATCGGGCTGCAGGTTAAGAACAGTTTTCCCGATAAGACCGTTCTCTATGTGACCACCGACCAGTTCATCAATCAATTCATCGATTCGGTTAAGAATAACAACCAGAATGATTTCATTCACTTCTACCAGATGATCGATGTGCTCATTATTGATGATATCCATAACCTGGCCGGCAAAGAAAAAACACAGGATGTTTTTTTCCATATTTTCAATCATCTTCATCAGAAGAGCAATCAGATCGTCCTTACTGCAGACAAGCCTCCTGTTGAAATGAAAGGTATTGAACCACGCCTGCTTTCCCGCTTCAAATGGGGATTATCGGCCGATTTGCAGGTTCCTGACCTGGAAACCCGTATTGCCATTCTTCAGAAGAAACTATACAATGACGGGATCGTCATTCCCCCCGAAGTTGTGGAATACCTGGCATACAGCATTAACACGAATGTAAGGGAACTTGAAGGAGCTCTGATTTCCCTGCTTGCGCAGTCTTCTCTTAACAAAAAGACAATCACCCTGGATCTTGCAAAGCAGATGATTGACAAGTTTGTCAAAAACACTTCAAGGGAGATCTCCATTGATTATATTCAGAAGGTTGTCTGCGATTATTTCAACATCCCGATAGAAATGATCCATTCAAAGACCCGCAAACGTGAGATCGTACAGGCCAGGCAGCTTTCGATGTACTTCTCGAAGAAGCACACAAAATCCTCACTCGCAAGTATCGGCCTTCACTGTGGAAACAAGGATCACGCAACTGTTCTGCACGCCTGCCGTACGGTCAATAATCTTGTGGAAACGGATAAGCAGTTCCGCCAGTTCGTTGAAGAGCTTGACAAGCGCATCAAACTATAACGATCTTTTTCTCATGAAAATCCTTTTTGTCTGCACCGGTAATATCTGCCGGTCGCCTATGGCTGAAGGCATTCTCAGGCACAAACTTAATGCTGCCGGTATCAGGGCTGAAGTTGACTCATGCGGGTTTGAATCGTTTCATACAGGCGATCATCCCGACAAAAGGGCCCAGCTTGTCAGCAGGAAATACGGGATTGATATTTCCACTCATATTGCCAGGACATTCATGAAACAGGATTTTGACAATTATGACAGGATCTATGTGATGGACTCCTCACATTATTATAATATATCCAGGATGGCGAGGACTGATGATGACATGAAAAAGATTGATTATTTTCTTAACCTTGTGTACCCCGGAAAAGACCTGCCGATTGATGATCCATGGTATGATGATCTGGAGGCTTTTGAAAAAACATACCTGCTGCTGGACACAGCCTGTGACAGGTTAATTGAAGATATAAGGTGATGCAAATCACAAAACAATGACAACATGTTTTCCAACAGCCGGGCATATCAGGGCCGCTCATGAGCGTATCAAACCATTCATTAACCGTACACCGGTTCTGACTTCTGCCACAATCAACAGGATGTTCGGTTCCGACATCTTCTTCAAGTGCGAGAACTTTCAGAAAGTCGGTGCTTTTAAAGCGAGAGGCGCAACCAATGCCGTGAGAAGCCTTGATCATGCCGCCTTCGAAAAAGGAGTCGCAACCCATTCGAGCGGGAATCATGCCCAGGCGCTTGCATGGGCAGCAGCCCTTTCAGGAGCGAATGCTTACATTGTCATGCCCTCAAATTCATCACCGGTAAAGGTGGAAGCTGTTAAAGGATATGGGGGCAGGATCACATTTTGTGAACCTACACTTTCTTCCCGCGAAAAGACCCTGCTCAGGGTCATTGAAGAAACAGGGGCTGTTGAGATCCATCCTTACAACGACTATCGTATTATTGCCGGCCAGGCTACATCAGCCCTGGAACTGATCGAAGAGATCCCGTTTCTCGATACAATAATTGCCCCCGTGGGCGGCGGCGGGCTGTTAAGCGGGACTGCTCTTTCGGCTTTTTACTTTTCGAAAGGGATCAGGGTGATAGCAGCTGAACCCGAACAGGCCAACGATGCCTTCAGATCGTTCGCTTCAGGTACTTTCATGCCATCGGTTGACCCGCAAACCATAGCCGACGGTTTAAGAACTTCACTCGGGAGCCTCACTTTTCCTATCATTCTGAAATATGTAAATGAAATAGTCACTGTGAGCGAGGAAAGCATCATCAACGCGATGAAGTTCATATGGGAAAGGATGAAAATTATTGTAGAACCCTCATCCGCAGTACCATTTGCAGCAATCATCGAAAACAAAATTAACATTGAAGGCAAACATGTCGGCCTGATTTTTTCAGGTGGGAATGTAGACCTGAATAATTTACCCTGGTAGTATGAAGCATGGCGTACTGTATCT
The DNA here is from genome assembly GCA_903887775.1 of uncultured Bacteroidales bacterium. Lineage (GTDB taxonomy): Bacteria > Bacteroidota > Bacteroidia > Bacteroidales > FEN-979 > CAIRDP01. The sequence continues at coordinate 34,257 of CAISRB010000019.1, read as the reverse complement.
GATCCCATCCGTACTTAGCGAACAGGCGGTTGAAGATGTTCTGCCGGAAGGGACATTGAAGGTCATCCGCAGTCTCAGCTGTTTTATCGTCGAAGAACTGAAAACTGCGAGGAGGTTCCTCAGGAAAGCCGGATATACCCGGAGTTTTGATGAAGTCAGTTTTCAAATTTTCAATGAGCATTCTCCCCTGCCCTCTTTTGAGGAATACCTGAGGTTCACTGATGAAGGACTTGATGTCGGGCTTTTATCAGAAGCAGGCAGCCCATGCGTAGCTGACCCCGGCTCTGAAATAGTTCGGATAGCTCATGAAAACGGAGTTACTGTAAAACCCCTTACAGGGCCATCGTCCATCTTGCTTTCATTAATGGCTTCAGGGTTCAATGGCCAGAATTTTACTTTTCTCGGCTACCTGCCTGTAGATAAAAAATTGCGCATTAATAAACTGAAGGAAATAGAAAGAACCGCCCGGGAGAAAAAGCAAACGCAGATATTTATAGAAACTCCTTACAGAAATGAACAGATGTTTCAGGCAATACTGCAATCATGCCAGGACAACACAATGCTGGGGCTGGGGATAGGACTCACCGGTTCGTCCGAAAAGGTCTCTGTGTATTCGGTTGGGGATTGGAAAAAGATGAAACCTTCACTGGGCAGGATTCCTGCGGTTTTTTTGCTTTACCGTTATTAGTCTGTAATAAAAATATAACTTTATCGTCTAATCCCTACCTTCAAATCAGTCCGTTTGGAAACCATTCTTAATGTTGACAAAATATCAAAAAGCTTTGGCAGGATCAAAGCTGTGAACCAGCTTTCTTTCGAAGTCATGAAAGGCCAGGTTTTTGGCATTCTGGGACCTAATGGCAGCGGGAAGACCACTACCCTGAGCATGCTCCTCGATCTCATCCCTCCCGACAACGGGCAATTCAGCTGGTTTCAACAGCTTCCATCGAAAGAAAGCAGAAAACGTATTGGTTCTGTCATAGAAAGCCCCAATTTTTTTCCATACCTGGATGCCGTGACAAACCTGAAAATTGTTGCCGATATCAAGGATAAGCCGTATGACGATATCGACGAAGTGCTTCAGCTTGCAGGCCTGTACGAACGCAGGTTCTCAAAATTCAAAACCTTTTCATTCGGTATGAGGCAGAGGCTGGCCGTGGCATCGGCCCTCCTTGGGAAACCGGAGGTGCTGATCCTCGACGAGCCGACAAATGGATTGGATCCCCAGGGTATCGCCCAGATCAGGGAAATTATTGCGCTGGTCGCTTCCAGAGGAACAACGATCCTGCTGGCTTCCCATCTTCTCGATGAAGTACAGAAGATCTGCAGCTATGTGGTCGTCCTGCGAAAAGGAATAATGCTTTTCAGCGGAAATGTGAAAGAAGTTCTTGCGGTTTCCGACTCCGTTGAACTTTCAGCATCAGATATGCCGGGACTTACTGCGGCGATCAGGGAATTTCCGGGTTTCATTTCCTTCAATGAAGCCGAAGGACTTATCCAGGTTCATTTTAGTATGACGGTAAACACTTCTGAGATCAATGCTTTTCTTTATCAAAAGGGAATCCTTCTGAGCCATCTGGCAGAAAAAAAACGCAGCCTTGAACAGCATTTTCTTGAACTTTTACAGGACACCCCATGATCAAACTGCTGAAAATAGAATTCAAAAAGATCAGGACCTACAAGGTGTTCTGGATCCTCGCCGGCCTGTACTTCGTTTTTCTCGCTGCAGGTATCCTGCTGGCCGAATTCATGATAAACCATACAGTCAACAATATCAATCAACGGATGCCAATCCCATTTCCTCATGTGGCCATCTATTATTTTCCAGATGTATGGCAGAATGTGGCTTTCTTCGCCAGTATCAGGTATGTCCTGATCTTTCCGGCGATTATTATGATCATCCTGATCACGAATGAATTCACTTATAAAACCATCAGGCAGAATGTGATCAACGGCATGAGCAAGACTGAATTCCTGGTCTCCAAACTGATGATCATTCTCCTGACAGCCTTGATCATCACTGTAATCCTTACTGCAGGGGCATTTTTTATAGGACTTTCCCATTCCGGGTTCAACGAAGTGGATTTTTTCACAAAAGGGATACCTTTTATGACCGGATTTTTCCTCAGCCTGCTCTGTTACATGATATATGCTTTTTTCTGCGGCTTTATTCTGAGAAACACAGGGATGGCAATCGCAATCTTCACTTTATATTCCCTGATCATAGAACCCGTGATTTATTTCTTTTTCCGGGCGCCCTTTATGTTTAAGAACACTATTTATACTTATTTACCGGTTAATTCAGTAATACGACTCACGGAGTACCCCGCCATACCTATGCTGAAAAAAATGATGGGCCTTAATCTTCAGGATCATGTAAGCTTTATCGCATGCCTCATCCCTCTTGCGTATGCTTCAGTCATGACAGCTATTGTGTTTTGGGTAATGAAAAGGAAAGATCTCTGAGCCTTCACCTCTGCAAACCAGCACTTGATTACATCCCGCTTCTCTTACGGATGGCCCATTCAGCGGAAAGCAGTAAAAGAACCAGAAGGAACAGCCACCATTCACCTGCAAGCTCAATATACTTTCTCTGAAGATGTATGATCGATTTCAGGTCGCCACGTTTCTTTAACAATTGTGCCAGTGATAAAATGTCTTTCCGGCTGACTACTTTTCCCTCGTATTTAGACGATATTTGCTGAAGAAGAGCATGGTCGGCCACGAGGTTTACGAGCTCAATATCAAGAGGAATGATACTGATCCGGCCCTGCTTTTTATAAAGGGCCTGAGCTGTTTTGACAGAAGCTTCATAGGTATAATTGCCTGCAGGGAAATAACCGGCATTAAGGTAATAGGCTTTTTCATTTCGCGTGAAACTATATGGATAGCTTTTCCCTTCTTCATTTTTCAATTCCAGGAAAACATCCGGATCGTTGATAAGTTCATGGCTGGGGTTGAATAGGAAGGCATCAAATTTAATGGGATCACCTTCTTCAAGCTGTGCTTTGACTTCCACGCGGAAAGGGCAGCTATCGTTCTTCACAGAGAGATACTGCGCAATCCGGCTTATCATCTCATCAAAGATCCTGAAATCTGATTTCTGAATGTAATCGGCTATTCTCCACCTCCAGATATTCTCCCCGGCAATAATACAGGTCTTACGTTCAGGCATATCGTAGAACAGGATAAGAGGAAATTTCGTGCTCATATTTCCTATGTTTTGATAACACAGGACATCGGTAAGTCCGGCTGTTTCAAAAGTACCTGCGGGGCACTGAAGCGGAGGAAATTCCGAGATAGCAAGAGCAGTTTCCCTGTTGAAGCTGAACAGGGTGAAATCAGGGTTCAGTATCGGCTGGATGTCGGTCATCGTGTTTCTCCGTGAATTTATGACAAGGCCGGTCTTTAGCCGGTTAAACCCTGCAAGATCAGTCTGGCTGCCAATAATGTAAAGTACAGGACTGCCCCCGGGTAATAATTTTGAAGGATCAAACAATCCTGCTGTCGAGGGTATCTGGTAAAAAATGTACAGATCATATGTTCTCTGTTTGCTCTGAAGTTCTGCCGGCCTGAGTTGTGTAACCTCAAATTTCGCTGATGACTGAAGAGCGTTTACAATAGCCGCTATGTCAGGATGGGGACTCTCATAAGCCAGGGCCACGCGAATCCTCGATTCGACCACTTCAACATAAAAATCCCGCTTATTGTTTCCCATATTAAATTCATCACCGGGGGTTTCAATCTCGATGGTATATTTCTGAATCCCTTTTTCTTTAGCCTCCAGGATTCCGCCGACACGGATAAATTCGTGGTCGCCATATGCTGAAAAAGCTTTCGTAAAGACTGCTTCTCCTGAATGCAGGACACTCAGCCTGACTTCCCTGCCCGTGTATTTATCCAGCTCGGCGATGATCTCAAAAGGGAACTGGTCACCAAGGTAAACCTGTTTGCTCACACTGACAGACCTGATGAGCACATCCCTGTGAAGGGAAGTATCTCCCAGGGCTATCGAGTATACCGGTACATTGAGCTTCTGAGCTGCATAGTATGGGTTAGTACCTTTATTGTAAATACCGTCAGTGGCAATGATTACGGCGCCCAGGTTCCTGTTGGCGTACCTGCTTTGAAGTTCATCGAAAAACCCTGAGATATCGGTATGTTTGGCGCTGAAATCCTTTTGCAGGCCCGGGGAAACATTCCGGCCAATGGTATACAGGGCAACTTCATAACGGTCCGACAATTCATGGCTGAGATTGCGAAGATCGTTTACGAGGCTTTTTCTGACTTCAGCTGAATCGGCAGATGAAACCACCGACTGTGAACCGTCAAGCCCTATAGCAATGACAGGCTTTTCCAGCTGGCGGATGGTTCTCCTGATCAGGGGGGTAAGAAGAAGAAAAGTGATCAGGCTTACCGAAAGGAACCTCAGCAGTACCAGACCTGCCAGCACAATGAAATTTTCACTTGTATTTCGCCTCCTGTAATAAAGGCCAAATGAGAATGCTGCTCCGTTGAGAAAGCAGAAAAGAAGAAACCATAAAGGGTATTCGATTAAAAGGCTCACACGGAAATCCTATCATGTATGAAGTCCACCGCAGACACTGATGACCTGCCCGGTAATATATTCGGAAAGGTCCGAGGCCAGGAATAAGGCGAGATTCGCAACATTTTCAGGCGTCCCCCCCCGCCTCAGCGGGATATCTTCTATCCACTCGTTTCTGACTTCCTCGGGTAGCTTTTGTGTCATTTCAGTTTCAATGAATCCCGGTGCAATTGCATTTACGCGGATGTTGCGGGAGCCAAGTTCCTGGGCCATCGATTTCGAGAAGCCTATGATACCGGCCTTCGAAGCAGAGTAGTTTGATTGCCCGGCATTCCCTTCAATGCCTACTACCGAGCTTAAATTGATAATTGACCCGTTACGTTGTTTGATCATCTGGCGCTGAACCGCTTTCGTCAGGTTAAAAACGGATTTCAGGTTGACTTTTATTACCAGGTCCCAGTCGGTTTCTGTCAGCCTGAGGAGCAGGTTATCACGGGTGATTCCTGCATTATTAACGAGGATGTGAAGTTCCCCGAAATCTGCGATCACGTCATTCACCAGTTTCTCACTATCCTCGAATGAGCTGGCGTCTGATGCATAACCCCTGGCTTTCACACCCATGCCTCTCAGTTCTTCTTCCAGGGACCTGGAACTATCATCATATGCGATATCAGAAAATGCGATCTGTCCCCCGTGTTTTGCAAAGCACTTCGCGATGGCCTTGCCGATACCGCGGTTTGCTCCTGTTATCAGGGCTGTTTTTCCTTCAAGTAATTTCATGCCTGAATGTTAGTTATTAATCCAATCGTAAATCATTCTGTGTTATGGCGTTATTGCGTTCTGCGTTATAATTCGTAAATCGTAAATCGTATATCCTCTACATCCACTTCACGAGTGAGAAATCCTGCCTGTGAGGCAATAAAGGACTCTTTGGGAAGAGGCGGAAAACGAAATCATAAACGCCTGCCTGGTTGATAGGAATATTACATTCAAATACGGCAATATTCTTTTCAGACCTCGAAAGATTCAGCTCTTCAATTAATATAGGGGTCTCAACGAGATCGTTGACTTTTCTTCCGAAAAGGACTTCAAGGCCAACGTCGGTCGCAGATAATTCGTTCAGGTCAAGAATGATCTCGGCTGTAAAATTATCTCCTATAGATAAAGGTTTTTGCTCTGAATGCGGGGTTTTCCGGGAAATAATTTCAATACCTTCCCAGCCTCTGAGAACCTTTCGTTTCCAGGATGCGATATGCCGTGCCATTTCATAGTTCTTGCCGGTCATGATCTTAGTCCTCTTAAACAGTTTTGTATAGTACTGGCGATAGTAGTCGTCGAGCTGCCGCTTCATCGTAAATTGAGGCGCTATTTCCGCAATGGTGTTTTTAATGTACGAAATCCATTTCACCGGAATGCCATTTTTGTCCCTTTCATAATAAACAGGGACGATCTCTTCCTCAAGTATCGAATATATTACTTCAGCATCAAGATCATCCTGGAAAGCAGAATTGTCATAGGTTGCCTCTTCAGGTAAGGCCCATCCGGCATCAGGCCGGTATCCTTCGGCCCACCAGCCGTCTAGTACACTGAAATTGACCACACCGTTCATGACAGCCTTCTCACCGCTTGTGCCGGAAGCTTCCAGGGGCCGGGTGGGTGTATTCAGCCATATATCCACGCCCCTGATCAGGTATTTGGCAAGTTCCATGTCATAGTTTTGAATAAACATGATCTTGCCGAGGAATGCCGGCATCCTTGAAATTTCAATGATCTTTTTAATCAGATCCTGCCCTGCTTTATCGTTCGGATGTGCTTTGCCGGCAAAAAGAAATCTCACGGGTTTTTCAGTATTGTTTACGATCCGGCCAAGCCGGTCAAGGTTACTGAAGAGCAGATGAGCCCGTTTATATGTTGCAAACCTGCGGGCAAAACCTATGGTCAGAGCCTTCGGACGGGCGGCTTCCCTCATCTGAAAAATAAGCTTCGGATTCTCATGCCGCCTGGTCATGTCAATATATAACCGCTGGTGAAGAAACTCGGTAAGCTGGTCTTTTTGCTTCTGACGGGTTTGCCAGATAATGCTGTCGTCCACATCCTGTATTTTCCTCCAATGTTCAGGATTTGACTGGTCATGCAGGAAACCCTCCCCGAATTTTTCTTTATACAGCAGTTGCCATGATTTGGCAGTCCAGGTGGGAAAATGAACCCCATTCGTGACGTATCCTATATGAAGCTCGCTTGCGTAATAGCCCGGGTAAAGTGGTCGTAATAAATCCCTGGTAACCCGCCCATGGATCCTGCTTACACCATTGATCTCCTGGGAGCATTTGGCGGCAAGAACACTCATTGAGAATTTTTCATCCGGGTCATTATCAACCATCTTGCCAAGGTTCAGGAACTGCTCCCATTTGATATTGAGATAATCAGGGTAATGGGAAAAATATCTTCTCATCATATCTTCCGGGAAAGCATCATGACCAGCAGGCACAGGCGTATGAGTTGTAAACAACGTGGATGATCTCACAACTTCCATCGCCTGGATAAAGGTCAGCTTCTCATTCTGGATCAGTTTACGCAGCCTTTCAAGTCCAATAAAAGCCGAATGTCCTTCATTACTGTGATAAAGATCCGGTTTGATTTTCAGGATATCGAGCAGCCTTATACCTCCATTCCCCAGAACGATTTCCTGTCGGATGCGGTTTTCAAGGTCACCGCCATATAATTGATGCGTGATACTGCGGTAACTTTCATCATTCTCTTCGATGTCGGTATCGAGAAGGTATAACGGGATCCTTCCCACATCCACTCTCCATATCTTAGCATACAGGTTTCTGCCCGGGAAAGCGAAGGAAATCTTTTGCCAGTTTCCCTGTTCATCATATACAGGATTGATGGGAAGCTGGGAAAATTTCTGGGGTGTATAATTCGCGATCTGGTCCCCTGCCAGGTTGAGGGTTTGCGTAAAGTAGCCATACCTGTATAGGAGACCTATACCGACTATGTTTACATTTGAATCACTCGCTTCCTTCAGGTAGTCCCCGGCAAGCATTCCAAGGCCGCCCGAAAAGATCTTAATGGTGTCGTGAAGGCCGTATTCCATACTGAAATACGCAATCATTTCTTTGGGTTTGTCAGCTCCCTTGGCCAGGTAATTCTCAAGGAGGGTTGTTACCTTTTTCAGCCGGGCAATAAATTCCTCGTTATGACTGAGTTCCTGTAACTCTTTAAATGAGAGCGACTCCAGCAATGCGATGGGATTGAATTTCAGCTCATACCACCTGTCACGATTGATCATTTCGAACAGTTCAGACCCTTCATAATGCCAGCACCACCAGAGGTTCCTTGCAATCCTGTCGAGGCTGGCAAGGTTTTCGGGCAACCTCTGCTTTACCAATACCTTTTTCCATTCAGGCCTCACATCAGAAATGCTTGTTTGAGAGGGAGCTATAATCTGGGGCTGCTTTCCTGCATAAAGATCTCCCCGGCTCAAAGATTTTTCAAGAGCCCTGCTGAATGCCTCATGGTAATTTGAGATCAGGCTCTCCCAGAGCGCCGACCTGGAGATCTCATAGGCTTTAATCCTGATCTTAATGATCTCCTTTTCAGTTTTTAATGAACAACTGTTAACGGTCTTTACGATCTCATCTATGACATCTCCCTCATTATCATCGTCCCTGTCAATAACCGCAATGCAATCTTTCGAATCCGGGTAAAGATTTTTCACCCATTGACCAAACCCGGTAAGGGTGGTGGTGATTGTAGGTATGTGAAATGAAAGGCTTTCCTGGGAGGAATAACCCCAGGGTTCATAATATGACGGAAAGATCGTTCCGTCAAAGCCAACCAGAAGATCATAATAAGACAGATTGAAAACTCCGTCGGAGCCGTTCATTATGGCAGGTACATAAAACACCTTAACTTTATCTTCCGATGAATTCTTTATCTTATTCTGCCTTAGACTTTTAACAATAAAATCATTTTCAGATTCATTTAAAACATGTGTAAGGAATTGTTCTGACCTTGGACTGTTAAGGTCCTTCCTTGACATCCATTCTAGCAGTTCTTTCCTCGGACCCGATTCAAAGCTCGGAACCATGATAAATGCAATCACATTTTCGGGGATCCTGGCCTGTTCATTGATCTTTGACATAGCCTCTATAAAAAGGTCATAGCCCCTGCTCTTTTGTTCATAGGGTCCGCTGGTCAGTACAAGGATACTGCTCCTTGAAACCGGCTGCCCCGTGAGGGCTTCAGCAACCTGGAACAGCTTATTCCTGGCCTCGGCTCTTTTTTGGTAATAGGTTTCTTTGACCGGGACGAAATCGTCTTCAAACCCGTTAGGTGTAATAATATCCGAGGCTTTACCCAGGAATTGCCGGCATTCATCATTTGTCAGGGGGGAAATCGTTGTAAGGATATCCGTTTCAAATGCAGCAGACTTTTCAAGAGAGTATTTAGATACCAGTCCGAACTGTTTGGCAATGGATTCACCATGGTATTGATCGAAATTCTTATAAAGGGGAAGATTGTTTACAGCAATACTTCTGCCAATGACGGTGGAATGCGTGGTAAAGATTGTTCCGGCCTGGGGCACTTTTTCCTTAACATACAACAGACCGGTGCCGCATGTCCATTCATGAAAATGAGCAACGATCTTATCATGGTGCGACAGGTTATAATTGTAAAAACTCTCGATGACTTTTCCCGAAGCATAGCCGAACAATGCAGGTTCCAGATAGTCCCAGCCCCCCATAAGGGAATCCAGCTTATACTCTTCCCATAAATGGGAAAATATTTTATCCTTGTCTGAAAAGAAGGGTGTGAAATCAATTAAAAAGACAAGAGGTTTACCAGGCATATTCCAGCGGCCTATCTTAAGTCGCAACCCTTCGCTTTCGGCTCTCTCCCGCCATGATTTGTAAAGGAACCGGTCTTCGAGAAATTCCGGATTCTGGTGAGTTTCTTTCCATACATCAGGGCCGATCAGGATATAATTATCCCTGAGCTCCTCTACCATGGTATGGCATTTTGTGGAGATCACCGTATGAATTTCTCCAACCTTGTTACATACTTCCCAGCTTACTTCGAAAACGTAATCCGGAAAAAGTTTTGACTCTTCTTTCACGGGGTATTATTTGATTAGTTCGGGAGTTATTGCTTTGCCTTTTTAGGGGCAGAAGCAGTTTTGGCAGGCTTTTTCACTTTCGCGGCCGGCTTTGGCTTAGCTTCTTTCTTCACTTTCTTGGCCGCCTTGGGTTTTGCTTCCTTTTTCACTTTCGCGACCGCCTTGGGTTTTGCTTCCTTCAGCACTTTCGCAACAGGCTTTGGTTTGGCTTCCTTCTTCTCTTTCACGGCCGGTTTTGGTTTGGCTTCCTTCTGCACTTTCGCAACAGGCTTTGGCTTAGCTTCTTTCTTCTCTTTCGCGGCCGGCTTTGGTTTGGCTTCCTTCTGCACTTTCGCGGCCGCCTTGGGTTTTGCTTCTTTTTTCGCTTTCAAAGCCGGCTTTTTAACTGTTTTTTCAGCTACAGAACTGATCGCGTTGAGGCAGTCTTCAACTCTGATACTAAAGTCGGAGATGGTATTCATATAGTTGATAAACGCATCATAGGGTGAGTTGTACGGGTTAAAATGCTTATGCACCTCACCTGCCGAGAACCATTTAGTCGACATATAGTAAAAATGATTACTTGACTGGAGGTATCCCCAGTCGCGAAGTATTACCGGGTCGTTGCACTTTGTAATGGCATCTGAGAGGGAATAAAGTTTTGACAAAGCTTCAGACTGCAGTTCATTTCCTTTCCATGCTGTAAGATCCCTTTCCTCGTCGGCCCAGGAAATTGCATAGGGTACCGAGATAGCGGCCATAGGCTGAAGGCGGTTATACAGTTCTTCAGGGGTTGAGAATGTGAAGTTGGAATTGCTGAACAAAGCTGATGGCAAATGATAAAAGAAATCGAATATGCCGCTTTCTTTCCATTGATGTTCACCTATGGTTTCATAATCCATGAATAGGTTTACAACTTCTTCATGCGGGTCCATTGCATTGAGCCATCCAACGAATTTTTCGGCGGTGAGAGGCCATTCTGACCATTTCTTTTCTGAAAACCTGAACGACATGTCGTCACTGAGGCGGAAATTACGGAGCAGTACCCTGAGTTTTGGATTCAGGTTGTTACAGTAGATGTAGTTCGGGCTCTTCCAGCCAAGTACATGTTTTGCCCCTTCTGTCAGCATCGTATGGAAACCCAGGTTGCCAATCGTTTCCCCGATGGAATCGCTGTAGATGAGCTCAGAGTTCCTGAAAGTCTGGGGAGTCTGGGAGAACAGTTTTTCAATCCTTTTCCGGTGAGTTTCGACCTGGCGGATAAACTCCTGTTCATTTCCAAGGCAAGCCAGGGAATGATATTCAGTCTCAGAGATAAATTCCACGCAGCCGGTAGCTGCAAGCATGCGGAAACTATCGATGACTTCCGGCACATACTGCTCAAACTGATCAAGAGCAGTGCCTGATATCGAATAGCTAACCTTAAATGCTTTTCCGAATTCGTTGATCAGCTGAAGCATCATGCGGTTGGCAGGCAAATAACACTTTTCAGCCACTCTCCGGATAATATGACGGTTTTGATAATCATCGTAATAATAATGGTCCTGGCCGATGTTAAAAAACCTGTAAGTCCTTAGCCTATAAGGCTGATGAACCTGAAAATAAAGACATACTGACCTCATAAAACTATCTATTTGTTATGGCCTGTTGCATTGTTATATATATCAAGAACTTTTATTGCCGCGTTTTCCCAAAGCAGGTTGTCGACCTCCGACTTCCCATACCGGGCAAACATCTTTCTCAATCCATCATAATGAAGGATACCGTAAATCGCATCAGCAAGAGCATCAATGTCCCAGAAATCCACTTTCAGTGCATGTTGCAGGACTTCAGCAACGCCTGATTGTTTCGAGATCACGACAGGTACGTTGGTTCTCATGGCTTCAAGAGGTGATATCCCGAACGGTTCTGAAACTGAAGGCATGACATAAACATCGCTCATTGCAAACATATGGTCGACTTCAGCTCCGGCGAGGAATCCGGTAAAATGGAAACGGGTCCCGATCTTCAGCTGAGCCACCCTACGGATCATCCTGTTAAGGAGGTCGCCCGAGCCCGCCATTACGAACCTGACATTCGGATCGCGCTGAAGCACTTTATGGGCAGCCTCAACAAAGTAATCCGGGCCTTTCTGGTAGGTCACCCTGCCCAGGAAAGTCACGATTTTTTCCCTTACGTGCTTCGTAACGTCTTCCTGTTCGGGCTTGTCAACAGGTTCCACGGCATTATGCACGGTAAATACTTTTTCTGCCGGAATGCCGTATCGTTCAATGACGATCTGGCGTGTAAAGTTGCTTACGGTAATAACGCGGTCAGCTTCCTCCATCCCGTTGCGTTCAATATCATAAACAACCTGGTTTACGTTCTCACCTGAGCGGTCGAATTCGGTGGCATGTACATGAACGACAAGTGGTTTCCCGCTGATCTTTTTTGCAGCAATACCTGCAGCGTATGTAAGCCAGTCATGTGCGTGGATTATATCATAATCGACTTGACCGGCAATGGAAAGAGCAACCAGGGCATATCGCGAAACCTCCTCCATGAGATTGGCGCCATATTTCCCCGAAAACTGGTATTTACGGGTGTACACCGAGTGAATTTCCGGTTTCTTTTTAACGACTTCTTCCGAATACCATTTCTCGAATTCCTCAGGATCAAGGTAAGGGACCAGGTTTGATCCGACCTCCATATAACTGATCTTTTCGCGGAATTCCCTGGTCAGCGTCTGGGTAAAGTCCAGTTCAATATCTGAAGCATTGATCAGCCTGAAGCCTTCCTGTGATTCGTCTCCGAATGATTTTGGAACGACAAAGACAACCTCGACTCCATGTTTTGCCAGACCTTTAGTCAGTCCGAAACATGCAGTACCAAGGCCACCGGTGATATGAGGAGGGAACTCCCATCCAAACATGAGTACTTTCATAGAAACTCCGATTTATTAAGGTTGATTATAAAAATCAATCAACCATTTCATACGTAATAATTCAGCAACACTATCGGCATATGAGATAGCTCCTCTTGGTGTATGAGGAGGATCCCCATCATATATTTCGCTGATGGTTCCAATACCATATTCCGTCAATACAGGTTCAAAACCCGCATATAAATTCCTGATAATTGAAAGACCGCTTTTGCCATGGATTTTAAGATATCCTTCGGCAAAATGCCCCAGCAGCCAGGGTCTGACAGTTCCCTGGTGATAGGCAAAGTCCCGTTCCTGAGGTGATCCGGAATAAATGCCTTTATAAACAGGGCTTTTGGGTGTGAGAGTGCGGATACCCCTTGGGGTGAGAAGTTCCTGCCTCACCCGGCTGAGGACATCCTTGCGCATTTCTTCAGTGAGAGGAGAAAAAGGCAGGGAGGTGGCAAACAGCATATTGGGCCTGACAGTCCAATCCTTGTATTCTCCGTCGACATAATCGGCAAGATATTTCTTGTCGGGGTTCCAGAAAGTCTCAACAAATGATTTGCAGATCGTTTCAGGCAGAGGAGACCATTCAGAGATAAACTTATGATCTCCCGCCATTTCAGCGCTTTCTATCGCAAAACAAACAGCATTATACCACAGGCTGTTGATCTCAACAGCTTTCCCGGTCCGTGGCGTTACAGGCTTTCCATAAACAACAGAATCCATCCAGGTCACAGCCATGCCATGCATCCCCGCGTAAATGAGGCCGTCGGGCTCCATGTGAATATTGAATTCAGTGCCATCGCGGTATCCTTCAAGAATCTGGACAATCTTTTTACCGTATTCTTTCCATATCTTCTTTTCAGTACCCGTAAACATGGCATATTGCTGCAAAGCCCAGATAAACCATAAGGAAGGATCTGCGGCATGATAGGTTACATTGCTCCCCGAGCCATAATGAGGCATCAGGGGCCCTTTCATCTCCGAAACCATCTGGTCGATAATTGCTTTTGCGGTTTTGAATTCCCCAGTGACCAGAAGCAGGCCGGGAAGCGACATGAAAGTATCCCTGCCCGAACGCGTGAACCAGGGATAGCCGGGTAACAACGAAATTTTATTTCCTCTCCTGACTATGAATTGCTGAGCAGCATTGACAAGGCAGTTGTTGAAATTATCCCTGGGGGTCCTGCTCTTCATCTCAGTTGTGTAACCCTTTTTAATTCCCGGCAGGGATGTCTCCAAAGTACCGGCACAGAAATATATACTTTCTCCCGTCTTAATATCCATTTCAAAAAAACCTGGCGTATAAAGGTCCTCCTGGAATTCATATCCCCTGTCCATCTCCTCCTGATACTCTATATTATGATACCAGTCAGGAACGTGAACATACTCATTTTCCTTTGAGATCTGCATATACAGGTCGGTATAGCCGTGGTACATCTTGACCTTAATCCCATTGGGTACTTTTTCAAATTTCTTATCGGCAAAAATATTTTCCCTGGTCAGGGTATGGTAATTTCTGAAAGCCAGAAAAGGCCTGAGCCTCAGCTTCGTTGGAGAGTGGGCTTCAACAAGCGTATACCTCACAACAACCCTGTCCTCCTTTGAATCAAACAGGGTCTCCCTGGTAAGCACAGCGCCACCGACACGAAAGGTAAGCAAAGGGAAAGGATCCAGGGTAAAATCCCGGATATACTTATGACCCTTCGGATTATAAAGATTCCCCGGGTATTTATGGATGCCGAGATTAAACTCAGCGTCTCTCTGAATAATGGTTTCATCCACCGAGGAAAGCAGCACATGCATATCATGGTCAATCCCTGGCTGGGGCGTGACCAGCAGCCCGTGATACTTTCGCGTGTTGCAGTTGATAATTGTCGTATTCGCATATGAACCGGCGCGGTTCGACCTGAGCATCTCGCGCTTCAGCGAATACTCCAGGTTTATCAACTGATATTTATCAAAATTGATATAACTCATTTTCACCGATCTTCTGAAACATTCAAATATAAGTAAATTTCCGGCAGTGCAAAAATACGATATTTTTGCTGGCTGCGTTATTAGAATGTTAAGCCCGGGTTAATTTTTATATCTTGCCGGCCAATAAAACCCATGCACAGAAAGAATTTCAATATCCTGATCTTTGCTTCCATGTTTATCATGGTCTCGTTTGTGTCATGCCGGAAGACCGACAAGATCGATACAAACCCCTCGATTTTGCTCTCCTTCTCAAACGACACCGTGATGTTCGACACCGTGCTTACCACGGCCGGTTCAATCACAAAGCGCCTTCTGGTTCATAATACGAATGACAAGAAAGTCGTGGTATCCCAGATAGGGCTTGGAGGGGGCGCAGCTTCAATGTACCGGATCAATGTCGACGGGCTGCCTTCATATGTCGTACAAAATATTGAAATCGCGGCGAAAGACAGCCTGTACATTTTTGTCAGGGTAACAATCAACCCAAACGACCAGGCAACACCCTTCATTGTGAGTGATTCCCTGGTCTTTTTAACTAACGGCAACCGCCAGATTGTCCAGCTTGCTGCCTGCGGGCAGAATGCCGACTTCAATATCGGAAAAACCCTTAAAGGGAACCAGGTCTGGGACAGCCTTAAAGCCCATGTTATATACGGATTTTTAAGAGTCGATACGGGGGCTTCACTGACCGTAATGCCCGGTACCAAAGTATACCTGCATAACAAGGCATACCTCGCGGTTTCACATGAAGCTACCCTGAATATAAACGGACAGTGGGAACATCCTGTAAAAATACAGAGTGACCGGCTGGATCCTTATTACAGGGACCTGCCTGGACAATGGGAAGGGATATATCTTGAAAGGGGAAGTAAAAACAATATTCTGAACAATGCAGTGATTAAAAACGGAAACTTCGGTCTCATTGTCGACTCCCTTGTGCCCGGGTCGAACCCCAAGCTTACGATGAACGGTATTATCATTCAAAACATGGTTTATGACGGGATCTATGCATATTCAACTTCTATTGAATCAATGAACTGCATCATCGGCAATTGCGGAGGAGTGGCACTGAGGATTGAAAAAGGAGGCAGCTATGATTTCCGGCAGTTGACCATTGGCAACTACTGGTTAGCATCGGTAAGGAGAACGCCATCCATTATTTTGAGCAATTATACTTACGATTCCCTTCAACAAAAGATACCCGGTGACCTGCAGAAGGCGTATTTCGGAAACACTATAATTTATGGTTCCGGGACCGATGAGATAGGATTAGACAGCGTTGCAAGCGCTGGATTCTCCTATATGTTCGACCATGGCATCCTCAGAACCTCACTGAAGGTAAGCAACCCCTTACATTACCTCGAATGTATCACGAACATCGACCCTCAATTCATTGATGTCGTGAAATATGATTATGAAATAGACAGCACATCCCCTGCCAATCATCGGGGCGTTCCTTTGGGAGTTATCTATGATATCAGGGGAATAATGAGGCCCGCCTCTCCGGCTCTCGGGGCATATGAGTACTTTAAAAAGGAATGAAGGCAATAATCGAATTCAAAAGTACGAATTTTAAACGCTGAACGCCTTAACGCAAAACGCTATAACGCAGAACTCCCTAGGGCCCTGACCATCGCCTTTCCCAGATCTGCCGGCGAATCGACGACATGAATTCCGCACTCCCTCAGGATCTCCTTCTTAGCCTCAGCAGTATCTGACTTTCCTCCGACAATGGCGCCTGCATGGCCCATCGTACGTCCTTTAGGAGCAGTGGCCCCGGCAATAAAGCTTACTACAGGTTTGGTCCCGTTTTCCCTGATCCAGTATGCCGCATCGGTTTCCATGTTGCCACCTATCTCCCCTATCATTACAATACCTTTGGTTTCAGGATCTTCCATAAACAACTGTACGGCTTCCTTAATGGTTGTGCCGGGAACAGGATCCCCTCCCACACCTATCATCGTAGTTTGGCCTAATCCCACTTTCGTGATCTGGTCAACCGCTTCATATGACAACGTGCCCGAACGGGAAACAATTCCGATGCAGCCTTTCTGGTGAATAAAACCAGGCATGATCCCGATCTTCGTATGGGGAGGTGTGATGATTCCCGGGCAATTCGGGCCAATCAGCCTCGCATCATGGCAGCTCAGGTATTCTTTTACTGTAACCATATCATTCACCGGAATGCCTTCAGTGATGCATACGATAAGCTTTATGCCCGAATCCGAGGCTTCTAAAATAGCATCCGCTGCCATAGCTGGAGGCACGAAAATGATCGAAACATTTGCTGCAGTATCTTTAACAGCCTCTGAAACGGTATTGAATACCGGGCGGCCAAGATGAGTCGTTCCACCTTTACCGGGTGTGACCCCTCCCACCACATTCGTTCCGTAATCAATCATCTGACTTGCATGAAAAGACCCCTCATGCCCGGTAAAGCCCTGCACAAGGACTTTTGAATACTCATCAACAAGAATGCTCATGAAAATTTATTTTCACGCCAAAATTAAATTCTTTTGAAACACCGCCAAGGTTTATTTGATATTTTTGTGCTTTATGGCCCAGTTTAATCTTGACGATACTATCTGTGCAATCTCGACCGCCCCGGGAACAGGCGCTATTGCCGTCGCCCGGATTTCAGGCCCGGGTACATTCAAAGTTCTGGAACTTCTTTTCAAACCCTCAAATAAAAAAACCTCCCTTTCCACGGCAGCTTCCCACACCATTCACCATGGAACTATTGTCAGCAGCGATGGGCCGCTGGATGACGTACTGCTGAGTATTTTCAGGGCCCCAAATTCATATACCGGCGAGGATGTAGCTGAACTTTCGATCCACGGCTCCGGATATCTTCAGCGAAAAATTATGGAAGTGCTGCTTGATCATGGTCTGCGGATGGCCAATCCCGGAGAATTCACGCTGAGGGCGTTCCTGAACAGGAAGCTCGACCTCACACAGGCCGAAGGCGTTGCCGATCTCATCGCAGCACATTCCAGGATGTCGCATGAACTGGCATTTACCCAGCTGAGAGGTGGATTTTCGAAAAAACTTAAATCCCTTCGCGAACAGCTTGTCAACTTTGTTTCGCTTCTGGAGCTCGAACTTGATTTCAGCGAAGAAGATGTTCAATTTGCCGACCGCGGCAGGCTGATCAGACTGGTGAAAACAATGAAAACTGAGATTTTATCCCTCCTCGATTCGTTTCAGCTCGGAAATGTTATCAAAACTGGTATTCCGGTAGCAATCATCGGCAAGCCTAATGCCGGCAAATCAACCCTGCTGAATGCCATACTCAATGAAGAAAAAGCGATTGTCTCTGAGATACCCGGGACTACCCGCGATGCCATCGAAGATACCATTATAATCGGAGGGTACAGCTTCCGTTTTATCGACACCGCCGGTTTAAGGGCTGCCGAAAATGAGATCGAGACGATGGGGATCGAAAAAACATGGCAGAAGATCGGAGAAGCAAGCATAGTGTTATATGTTTTCGATGCCACGAAGGAGTCTTTCGAAGATGTAGTCGTTGCACTTGAAGATTTCAGGGATATTGCAGATAATCCTTCAAGGCATCTCATCCTCGTGGGTAATAAAATAGATAAAGTAAAGAAGCTTCCAAAGGGGTTCACCTCCTTCGTGAACCAGGAAACAATCTTTGTTTCTGCAAAACGCCACGAGAACATTCACCAGATCGCCGAAAGCCTTGTAAGCAAGGTTATGATAAGCGGAATAAACGACGGCCTGGTTATATCCAACACGCGACATTACGAAGCGTTACAACGTTCAATTGAAGCAATTATTGAAGTAGAACAAGACCTGGTCCGGGACATCCCCGCCGACCTGCTTTCAAGCAACATCCGCCTTGCCCTTCATCACCTTGGCGAGATCACAGGAGAGATCACAACGGATGATATTCTGGGTAATATTTTTTCGAGGTTTTGCATCGGAAAGTAATTATCCTTCCTTTATTTTCTAACTGCCTGTTTTTGTTAATAATATGTGAATTTATTTTCCTTTATTTGTTGCCAAACCCTCCTTTTTTTCGTATATTTGTTGCCATATCGTTGCCCAACATTGTTGCCCTTGTTGCCCGGCAACAAATTGGCGAGATGATGTCAGCTTAAGTCACCTAAAGACACATAGAGTCATTTACAGCTACAAAAAGTCATAGAAAGACATTATGAGCAGCAACCTTACTTTTAAGAAAATTTGCGAGTATTGCGGAAAAGAATTTGAAGCCAAAACCCTTTATACTCGTTATTGTAACCACGTCTGCAACAGCAGGAATTACAAAAAATTGAAACGGGAAGCAAAAATTCAATCCGTTTTACAACCGCAGCAATCAAAACAGGAACCACGAAAGTTTGATACTGCCATTCAGCATAAAGAATTTCTTAGCGTTGATGAAGCAGCAACCCTGTTGGGTGCAAGCCGGAGAACCATTCAAAGAATGATTACAAAAGGTGCATTTAAGGTCGGCAAGCTCGGCCGGCGCACCATCATTAAAAGAACAGAAATCGATAACCTCTTTATATAATATGTATGACCGTAACACTCCGCCAACGTAAGAAAGGTGATAAAATCAGTCTGTACCTTGACTATTATCACCAGGGTAAGCGCCAGTATGAGTACTTGCAGATTTACCTGGTACCCGAACCGAAAAAAGGCAAACTTTCAAAAGAGAAAAAGGACGAGAACAAAAAGAACCTCGCCCTGGCCGAATCTATCAGATCTAAAAGGCATCTTGAGCTCCAGAACGGGATCTATGGATTCCAGGATCAGGGAAAGATGAAAGGCAGCTTTTTGAGGTATTTTGAGAACCTGACAGAAAAACGCCGGCCCAGCAAGGGTAATCATGACAATTGGGACAGCACATTGAAACACCTTAAAAAATTTGTTACGTTCGATGTCACCTTTGCCCAGATTGATAAAAAATGGCTTGAAGATTTTAAAGAGTTCCTTCAGAAAAAAGCATTGACACCATCAAATACTAACCTTGCTCAGAACTCTCAATGCTCATATTATAATAAGGTAAGAGCAGCCTTGCGCGTGGCAGTCAAGGAAGGAATAATTGCCAATAACCCGGCCGAGTTAATTGAAGGAATTAAACCCGACGAATCTCAGAGGGAATTTCTAACACTTGATGAACTCCAGGCCCTGATAAAGGCCGAATGTGATATCCCGATTTTGAAACAGGCGTTTCTGTTTTCTGCCATGACCGGTCTCCGTTGGTCCGACGTACAAAAACTAACTTGGGCTGATGTTCAGCATTCAAAGGAGATGGGGCACTATATCCGATTCAGGCAGAAGAAAACTAAAGGGGCTGAGACGCTCCCATTCCCTGAACAGGCACTGGAATTTCTTGGTACCAGGTCCTCCCCTGCCGAAAGAGTTTTCATTGGGTTAAAGTATAGTGCCTGGCACAATATCAAATTGCAGCAATGGGTCCTCAGAGCAGGAATAACCAAGTCAATAAGTTTTCATTGCGCCCGGCATACCTATGCCACTTTACAGCTAACTTTGGGTACCGATATTTATACAGTCTCCAAACTTCTCGGACACAAGGAACTGAAAACAACGCAGATTTATGCAAAAATCATTGATGAGAAGAAAAGAGATGCAGCGAACAGGATAAAATTAGACTTATGATAGTAAAGCCAATCATTTACGACAATATCCTTTTCGGTGATTTAGTCCCCTGGAAACCGGAAAACACAATTGAAACAAAGTTCAGGGACATTCTGAACAATAAGGTAAGGGTAAATAAGGACAATCCTGAACAGTTTTTTAAAGCATTGATGGACTCATTGAAAGATTATTCCATTAGTTTAAAGATTGACCATTTGCCAAATACTGAAAGTATTGCAAACCTTGCAAAGTTTGCAGAAGTGCAAACTGAATTTGGGTTAATGGAAATACCGTCATTTTTTAATAAAGCATCAGAATTTTATTTCTACCTGATTAAAAATGAGAATATTCGCATTCGTGCAGCCATAAGCGCAAATGTCAGAAAGGCAAAGACTGCGATCGATAAAGAGTACCAGGTAGTTAGTTTGCTTAAAAACCTTGAATATATCATTGAACAGGTTGCTCAAAAAAACGTCAGTGATAAGCTCAGCACTTATGTTCTGAAAGCAATTAAAATCTCTCTTTTCTGTTTATATGAACAAATAAAAACTACTTTCCCTGATTCTATCGGAACCGAGTCATTATCCGATTTTGAAATTATCAATATTATTGCTCCTGATTATGATGCCGAAAAGACAGTTCAAGGCACCATTTCATTTCACATTCATCAGTATTTACAAGCAAGGCAGGATACACCTATAAAAATTAAAGATTCTAATCTTGATAAACCTCAACCGGTCGGTATGGCTTACTCTTCTTTCACATACAAACATGTAAGCACTCAACCGGAGTACTTAAAAGATTTGTTCGATTCGTTGAAAAGCAATAACCTTATTGATAAATCGACGATTTATACAGATTTCAAAAAAGTATTTACCGGTGAACATGTTCTAAAACCGGTATTCTGGACTGGCAACATCAGCGAACTTCATTATTTCATCAAGTTAATTCACAATATTAAAAAATCAGTACTTGATCTGAAGCAACACCAATGGGAGGTTGCTTGCAAATGTTTCGTAAAGCCTGATGGTTCAACTTTTGACCGTGTCCAGTTGAAAGAGCAGAAGAAACCAAAAGCCACAGCATTCTTGGTTGAAAAGGTAGCTAAGCAATTACAATAACTCCACGCTACACACCTGAAGATTATTTTACCTTTTTTGTTTGCCGATGGTTTCCCGATTTTCGGTTAATCTTCTTTTGTTACTTCCGCTCCTCACTCCACGCTCCACTCCGCCCCTTGTAAGTATCATTAAAATCAGGCACTTCCTTAAGTATTTTTGGTTTGTCTTTGATAATCAAAGATGACTTTTGGCCAAAAGTCCATTTTCTAATTTTTAAATTTTAGTCAAATGGACGAAATTATTTTGAAAGAATTGGGTGAGTTGAAAAAACTCATCAACGAGCAGAACTTGCTCAAAAAAGATGTACTGAATTTCTCAGAGGCTTGCCAGTATCTCGACATCAGCGAAAGCCACTTGTACAAACTTACCAGTCGTAAGCAGATCCCACATTTCTGCCCACAAGGAAAAAAATTGTATTTCAATCGTCAGGAGTTAGAACGTTGGTTACTGCGAAACCGGCAAAATACAAATGATGAAATTGATCAGGAAGCCACTGATTACGTAATTCAAAACAGGAGGAGGTAATTTATGGAAGATTGTAAAAAGTGCCGTGTACCTTTTGGAATAATTCAGGTACGGCTCAATAAACCATCTAAATACTGATAGTATGGCATGTTCGACAATCTTTTCAGGATTTAGCCAGACGATAGAAAACAGGGCTTTGCTCCTAATCATCCAGGATATTAAAGAAGGCAAATACAGGGCGGATATTGAACCTATCCGCTCCCTGTTTGCCTCCGGTAATACCGAAAGAGCCGACCATCTCAAACGACAACTTCCTGCTTTTACTCCATCGGCAACTTTTATAGGTGGACGTAAAGCTGATTTTCTCGACCAATATAGTGGTTATGTTCATTTGGATTTCGACAAACTTACAACTGAACAACTTAATAATGCTTTTCATGCAATATCTCAAATCCCCTTTACTGTTGCCTGCTTTCGCAGTCCAAGCGGTAAAGGACTCAAAGTATTTGTTAAGGTAAGTAGTGGAGCAAAATACCATGACATTGCATATAAACAGGTGCAAACATATTACGAAAAGGAACTGGGTATTCCTTGTGACCCTAAATGTAAAGATATTACACGTCTTTGCTTTGTTTCCGATGATCCTGACACATACCAAAATTCACAAAGTCTAAAATTCGAAGTACAAACAGTTTTTAATGAGGATCCTGTAAAACAGGAAGCCACTAAGATACCCGATTACCAGGTATTGTTTGAGGATTGTATCCGATTCACTGAGCAAAAAGAACAATACCATTCAGGCAACCGTAACAACTTTGTTTACCTGCTGGCTTGCAACTGCAACCGCAAAGGTATTCCCGAAAACATGGTACTCGACTATATTTCAATCAATTTCGATTTATCGGAACAGGAAATCAGAGCCTCGCTAAAAAGTGCCTACAACCACCATTTTAACGAGTTTGCAAACTTTGCAAAGTCTGTAAATGTGCAAACCAGTGCTAAGACTCAAAATCAACAGCAGCAAACTATCGAAGAAGATTACCTGAAAAATACGCCAACTATTTCCGATGAGATATACAACCAATTACCTGAACTAATAAAATCAGGGGCTTTGGCATTTACTGACCTCAGGGAACGGGATGTTTTTCTCACGGGTGCTTTGTCTATCCTTAGCGGTTGTCTACCAAGTGTTAAAGGCGTTTATGCTCAGCAAATCGTGTATCCCAATCTATTTGTTTTCATCATAGCTCCTGCTGCGAGTGGAAAAGGTGCCTTAAAATTTTCCAAGACACTTGCCGATAAGCACCACGACCAGCTTGTGAAATCGAGTAAGGAAGAACAACAGCGATACGAAACTGAATTGAATGAGTACAAAAACCGGCAACGGTCAAAGAAAAAACACGAACCTGCTGAAGGACCACCGGAACAACCACCTTTCAGGGTTGTTTTTATTCCGGCAAATTCATCTTATGCAAAAATCCTTTCTCACCTCGAACAGAACCAGGGCGAAGGCATAATCTGCGAAACCGAAGCCGATACAATGGGTAATGTTCTGAAACAGGAATGGGGCGGTTATTCTGATATGCTCCGTAAGGCTTTTCACCACGAACGCATATCCAGTTCAAAGAAAATCAATAATGAGTATATCGAGGTGAATGAACCCCGGCTATCAGTTGCACTGTCAGGTACTCCGAACCAGGTAACGGGTCTAATTGAATCAGCCGAAGACGGTCTTTTTAGCCGTTTTATTTTCTATGCTTACAAGGTTGAACAGCAGTGGCGTGATGTTTCACCATATGCAAGCAGTTTCAACCTTACCGAGCATTTCAATGCATTATCCAATCAAGTATTTCAGTTAATACATTTTTTGAAGCAATACCCAACTAAAATAGAGCTTGTACAACAACAATGGCAGACGTTAAACAGTATTTGCAGCCGCTGGCTGAATGATGTTACAATTTTTGCAGGTAATGAAGCTGGTAGCATTGTAAAACGACTTGGACTGGTTTTATATCGCATGACCATGATTTTTACTGCACTCCGAAAATTTGAGAATGGCGATACTTCAACTTCTGCTTTTTGCACTGATACCGATTTTGACACAGCAGTAAACCTTACCGACCTTTACTTACAACATAGTCTGCTGATGTTTCACAACCTTCCAAAGCAGAACGAGAATGCTGTTTTCCGTTCCGGTCATAACAAACGCAAATTCTTTGATGCCTTACCTCCCGATTTTAAAAGGGCAGAAGCCATCGAATTAGGTAAGAAGTTCAATCTCTCAATCCGTTCCGTAGATAATCTCCTCAAAGAACTTAATGGCCGGTATCTTTCACAGCCTCAATTTGGGTGTTATTCAAAGTTTTAGGGGTTTTCTCATTACTTTGCAAGATTGCAAACTTTGTATGGTTTGCAGTTGTTAATTTTCTTTTGTTTTTCTTATTTTTATGTATATTTTTGTCATTGTTTGACAAGACAATACATAACAATATGAGCCAGTTTAGTGAACATATCCGAAGCCTTCGTGAGAAAAGAAAAATACGGCAACGTGAGGTTGCAGCCTGCTTAAAAGCCGATACTGCTTTTGTAAGTAAGCTGGAAAAGGGTGAACGACAGGCACGCCGGGAACAGGTACTCTTACTCGCTGAATTTTTCAATGTTGACAAAGAGGAATTACTCTCTCTTTGGCTTGGTGAAAAGGTATATGATGTATTGAAAAATGAAGATGTAGCAAAGAAAGCCCTGAAAGTGGCTGAAAAGAATATTGACAATAACAAGAAAAGCTGATAATATATGCCTACTCTCAATTGGATAGGAAAAGAAAAAGTAATCAATCATCACAGGGATGTCCCTTATAAAATATTGGAGCACAAATATGGCTTTAATGAAACTGATGGTGAGTTAAACAATTCTGTAAACAGCGGCAATAAAATTATCCACGGGGATAATCTCGAAGCCCTTAAAAGTCTTTTGCCCGAGTATGAAGGCAAAATCAAATGCATTTATATTGATCCTCCATATAACACAGGAAATGAAAATTGGGTGTATAATGATAACGTTAACCATCCAAAAATTAATAAATGGCTGGGCCAGATTGTTGGTAAAGAAGGTGATGATTTAAGCCGGCATGACAAATGGTTATGCATGATGTATCCAAGATTGAGGCTGCTTTACAACTTATTAGCACCTAATGGAATTATTTATATTTCTATTGACAATTTTGAATATAATTATTTGAGTTTAGTATTAGAAGAAATCTTTGGAAGAAAGAATTTGATTGAAACAATAATTTGGAAAAAAAGTTATGGTGGTGGTGCAAAATCAAAACACATTGTTAACCTACATGAATATATCTATTGCTATGCCAAAAATATTAATATAGTTCCTAATCTTTTTTTAAAGCACGATCCAGCAATTTTAAAATACTATAAATTCAAAGATGAAAAAATTAATGAACGTGGTCCTTTCAGGCTTCAACCTCTTGCAACGACAAGTATGGATGATAGACCAAATTTACGTTATCCTATAATTTTTCAGAATGAAGAAATATGGCCGCAAAAGCAATGGCAATGGTCAAAAGAAAGAGTAGAAGCAGCTCTTAATACCAATGAACTTGTTATTGAAAAGAAGAAAGAGAAATGGTCCGTAAATTATAAGCAATATTTAAAATCAGAAGAGGGTGTTGAAAGGGGTACCAAGTTGTATTCTATTATTGAAGGTATATATACACAACAAGGCACACAGGAGTTGAAGTCAATTATTCCTGATACAAAATTTACTTTTCCCAAACCTACTCAACTCATTCAAAATTTAATTGAACTTGTTTGTGATAGGAATTCTATAGTACTTGATTCTTTTGCTGGTTCTGGCACAACTGCTCATGCTATTTTAAATCTGAATAAACAAGATAATGGGAATCGCAATTTTATTTTAGTTGAAATGGAAGATTATGCAAATTCCCATACAGCAGAAAGAGTAAAAAGAGTGATTAAGGGATGGTTAGATACTGAAGGTACAGGCGGTAGCTTCGATTATTATGAATTAGGCAAACCTTTGTTTGTTGGCGAAAATAATGAGTATCTAAATGAAGAAGTGGATACCGCTAAAATCAGGGAATACATCTGGTTCAGCGAAACGCGTCAAGCATTTGTACTTACAAATAACAAGAAAGACACGCCATATTTTCTTGGTAAGAAAGAAGGGACTGCCTACTATTTCATTTACGAAAAAGAATCGCTCACAACTCTCGATTATGACATCCTTTCCACCATAAAAACCAAAGCAGGGCAATATGTTATTTATGCCGACAACTGCCTTTTGCCTAAGGATTTTATGATGAAAAACAATATCGTATTTAAGAAAATTCCACGTGATGTAACTCGTTTCTAATATGGAATTGAAAAGCTATCAACACAAAGTTATAAAAGACCTCGAATTGTATTTGGAGTATGTTCAGAGGTTCAAAAAAACCGATGCTGCATTTAATAAGTTCTGGGAAGACCGCATCGGTCCTTATAATCCTTTACAAAATGAAGGGATGCAGCCATATAAAAATACCATACCTAATGCTGCACATGTTTGCATAAAAGTCCCGACTGCCGGTGGTAAAACATTTATTGCGTGCAATGCTTTGCATACCATATTTTCTGCGTATTCAACTGAACTACCTAAAATAGTCGTGTGGCTGGTTCCTTGGAGTAATCTCCTTAACCAAACAATAAATAATCTCAGCAATCCAGACCACCCCTACCGTCAAAAGTTAGATGCTTTGTTTAATCACAGGGTTGAAGTATACGAAAAGAAAGATTTATTGCAAGGTTCAAACTTTAATCCTACAGTAGTAAAAGAACAGCTTTCTATTGTGGTAATGAGCTTTTCAAGTTTACGTGCAAGGAATAAAGAGGACAGAAAGGTATATCAGGAAAACGGGCAGTTAGCCACATTTGCCAGCCAGTATAAAAATAAAACACACCTGCTTGAAGATACTGACGACACCGCCTTAATCAATGTAATCCGCAGCATGAGTCCGGTTTTAGTGGTTGACGAAAGCCATAATGCCGAGAGCGATTTAAGCGTTGATATGTTGAATGCCCTCAATCCTTCATTTGTATTAGACCTTACTGCAACACCAAAGGATAACAGCAATATTGTGAGTCTGGTTCCTGCAATTGAGTTGAAAAAGGAGCACATGGTTAAACTTCCGGTAATCGTTTATAACCATCACGATAAAACGGAAGTTATTAATAATGCATTGCATCTTCAGCGTAAACTTGAGTTGCTCGCTATTGAACAGGAAAAAAATGGTGGAAAATACATTCGTCCTATAATATTATTTCAGGCACAACCCCGCACAGGTGATGAGAACACCACATTTGACAAGCTAAAAGAACAACTTCTTAAAGTAGGTATTCCCGAAGATCAGATTAAGATAAAAACCGCCGAAAAAGACGAATTAAAAGGGATTGATTTGAGTTCTAATGATTGTCCTGTCCGATACATCATTACAATTAATGCACTAAAAGAAGGTTGGGATTGCCCATTTGCTTATATACTTGCTTCACTTGCCGATAAATCTTCTACAGTTGATGTAGAACAGATATTAGGCCGTGTATTGCGCCAACCCTATGTGATGAAGCATTCTGCTGCCTTGCTTAATGTTTCTTATGTTTTAACGGCATCCGTCAAATTCAACGATACTTTGCAAAATATCGTTAAAGGTTTGCAGGCTTCCGGTTTTAGTGAAAAGGACTATAGGCAAAAAGATAATATGCCTGAAGAAGAAAAGAAACAGATTGTTGAAAAACCCCTTGAATCCTTTCTTTTTCCTGAGCAGAATGAAGATGGCTCAAATGCAGGTGATGAAATTATTCCGGAAAGAATTTCATTTAATCCCGAAACAATTAGTTCTCCCAAAACTAAAATTGAATCTATTGAGGAAATAGAAAACATGGCAGAGGCACAAAATAGGGAGATGGAAGAAGTTATTGAAAAACAAAGTCAGCAACCTATTGACGAATATATATTTCAGGAAATGGGAGAAAAAGTAAAGCGTTACAGAATTGTGGATGCCAATAAAGAATTGGCATCCGACATAAAACTGCCTCAATTCTTTTTAGAAGTTCAGCAAAGCGATATTTTCGGAACTAATAAAATCTTGTTGAATCAGGAATCATTATTGAAAAATTTCAAGCTGAGTAATGAAGATTCTAAAATTGATTTCGACCAGATTACCTCCGATTTATACAAAGTAGATATTGAGCAGATTAAGAAAGACGAATATGCTCCGCGTTTTACAAAAATAGAAGATACCCAGGTTAAAGACCCCATTGTTGAATACATACTTGCCAAACCAAAAGAAGGTCAAATAAAAGATATTGCATATCAGCTTGTTCAGTTAGTTGGTGATATGTACCCTATTCCCGATCAGGAAATTCGGGCTTACGTTGAAAGAATTTTAAAACAGTTGAATGCGGAACAGCTTCAGGATATTTTAGTACGAAAATGGAGTTACTCAGATAAAATTAAAATCAAAATCAAGCTTCATGCAGATTCCTATGCTGAAGGTCAATTTAATGATTTGATAAAAATTAGAAAAGTTATAGCTGAACCCATCTGGAATTTTCCTGAAATGATTGTACCTGGTCCGTTAGGAGCTTCAATTGGTCATTCATTATATGAACGTGAAGGTGCAATGAATAACTTTGAAACTACTGTCATTACTGATATTGCAAGTTTGTCCAACATTGCTTTCTGGCATCGTAATTTAGGTAGGGGAAAAGGTTTTTCAATCAACGGTTTTAAATCTAATCATTACCCAGACTTCATTGTAGCTTCAAAATCCGGTAAAATAATCATTGTCGAAACCAAAGGCGATGACCGTGATAACTCTGATAGTGCAGCCAAATGTCGTTTAGGAAACAAATGGGCAGAATTGGCAGGAAAAGATTTTCTGTACTTCATGGTCTTTGATAAAAGAGCCATTGACGGAGCTTACACAGTGGACAAAGCAAAGGAATTGATTAAACAGTTATAATGCAATTTTTATGACAGGCATAACCTACGGAATAATTATATCTATTGAGAATTACAACGAATCAACTGATTTTCCTAAGGTTGATTTTGCATCAAAAGATGCTCAGGATTTTACTGAAGCATTACTTGAATTGGGTTACAATGAAGATGATTTTCTTATTTTGTCGAACGAGAAAGCAACAAAAACTGCCATACTATCAAAGGTTAAGAAATTTGTTACAAGAGTCACAGGTAACGACAGGATCATTTTTTATTTTGCAGGTCATGGCTTTTATGAAGAAGGTCAGAATTTGATTGCACCGGTTGATGCAATTACAACGGATAAAAAAGGCACGTGTATTCCACTTCTGGAAATTGTTGATTTTTTAAGAACAAGCCAAAGCAGTAAAAACATTCTCTTCCTTGATTGCTGTCATAGCGGATTTTTAACACATGATAAAATTCGTGAAGCTATTACTTCTTTTAAAAGCGAAGAATTGATTTATCAATATGGTGGCGAGGAATTTTGCGTTGGTTATGCATCTTGTAAATCTGATGAAGAATCAATTTCCCATCTGAAATTACACAATGGCGTTTGGACACATTTCCTGGTAAAAGCATTAAGTGGCTATGCCGGTAACATATATGAAGAAGGTCTTCTATTCAGTGATAAGTTACAATCCTATCTGAGAAAAGAAACTTCGGAATTTGTCAAATTGCATACTACGAAAAAGAGAGACCAAACTCCTGTAAAGTTCGGCAGTGAAACTGACAAATTTATTATTGCTGATTTGACGGCCATATTTGAAGAACGTGAAAAAGAAAGAATGAAAAAAGAATTGGAAGAACAGGCAGCATCCTTCTCTTTTGAAGATATTTCATTTATCAGCGAAGAGGATGGTTCTGTTAAATCATTGCCGGGATTTATAAGAGGGAGACATAGTGTACCGTCAAGAGTAAACTCAACTGCTAATAATTTCATAAAGTCTATTGGCCATAAAATAATTCAGGAAGAAATTTCCGAAATAAGTCAGGAACTTCAAAAACATCTCAAATATTCTCGTGCTAAATTAAAAGCAACAACTGATAATGGCTCAGGCTCAATTGAAACACCTGATTTTGATTATAGTATTGAAATTTATCAATCTGAAGAAGACTCCGGCACATATGTACTTTCGCGTAAAATTGAATACATAAAGAATCCTGAAATAATCAATAATCCCCTATTCAATCGCACATTTAACGGTACTTTCGATAATCTTAGGATTGCCGTCCATAAAAAAATTGACATTGCTAAATTCATTGACAAAATTGAAGCATTGGAGGAAAGTGAATTGATTGATCTTGATTATGACCCTTCTGATTTAAGCAGTTGTACTTTATCTATTTCAGGTAATTCGCAAACCATTCTGGTTACAGGCAATTCAATATGTTTCCAATCCAATTCTAAAACAAGTCCGGCTGAATTAGTAGAAGCATACAAGAAAACACAACAAGCCTTAATTTTAAGTCCTGTGCATAAAATGCTGAATCAATAAATTTTAAAGCATGGAAGAATCAAAAAGAAAACATCCCCGTGAGTATATGTTAATGGCTATTGAAGCCATGAAGAATTCTAAACAAGAAGCACGTGACGACCATCCCAGCCCGATGGTTGGTGCTGTGTTGGTTTTTCCGGATGGAGAGTTCGAAGTTGCTTATAGAGGTGAACTTCGGGAAGGCGATCATGCTGAATATACTTTAATGGATAAGAAAAACCGGCATCGTCCATTAGATGGATGTTGGTTATTTGCCACTCTTGAACCATGTTCGCCTGGTTCAAGAAACGCACCGAAAATTCCCTGTTCCGAACGTATTGTCAATGCCAGGATTGCTAAAGTCTGGTTTGGAGAAGAAGATTTGGCATTAAAAGATGATTTCGGTGGTGTTGCCTTCCTGAAGAAGAATTATATTGAGGTTGAACAATTTGATTCTGATTTGGCAAAAGAAATCAAGATAATAAACAAACCTTTTGATGATTGGGCATTATGGAAGCGGAATCACAGAATTGAAGAAGAAGCAAAAGCTCCAGGCCTTTTATATCAGCAAGCTCTGAATACAAATATCGACAGTTTGTCTGACGAAGCACTCCAATTGTATCTGAAAAAGACAGGGCTAACTATGGATTATAAATCTCCCGAGTTCTATCAGGAGTTGTTAGAAAGTGATTTGCTGGAAAAGAATCAGGCAACCCAGGAACTTGTCCCAACCGGTAACGCTATCTTGCTTTTTGGCAAAAGTCCTCGTAATAAATACCCGCAGGCATCTGTCAAAGCCAAGGTTTATTACGGTACAGGAGAAAGTGACATTCAAAGTTTTGATGATGCTCTGATTTTAATTCCTGATCAGGTGGAAGCATGGGTTAAAAAAGTAATTCCGGAAAGTTTTGACCGTTCCTCGTTTACCAGAGAAAAGGTTCCTTTCTTTCCACTGGTCGTTATTCGTGAAGCAATTGTAAATGCTATCGTTCACAGAGATTATACCTTCGATGGTGCAAAGATTCAACTTGAAATTTACCCTGAGAAGATTATTGTAAAAAGTCCCGGACTGCCTGTTTACCCAAATTCGCTTGAAAAACTTCAAAAGTTTACTGCTAAGTCATACAGCAGAAACAAAAAACTGACTTTGGTTTTTAACCGAATGGGTCTCATGGAGGAAGCTGAATTTGGAATGGATACATATCGTGAGATGAGGGATAAGTACAAACTGCCCTTACCGATAATAACTTATGATGAACCTGATCTTATTATCACTTTCCCCCGTTCTGCCGAAGCTGTTCGTAGTCTTGACAGCACCGAAGTACTTTCTCAATTTAACGATGAAGAACTTGCAGGGCTTGATTTCGTTAAAACCAGAGGAGAAGTTTCAAGAAAGGAATATGAAGCTTATTTTGGTTTTAATGAAAGGAAAGCAAATAGGCATTTAAAGAAGTTTGTTGCTGTGGGTCTTGTTGGAGATAATGGTGAGAAACCTACTTCTCCTAATTATAAATATGTGTATAATGGATAAACGATACTTCGACATTAACCTCGACATAGTGTCGAAGTTAAAAGTACCTGAAAGGTTTCTGGAGGCGAACTTCGACATAAACCTCGACATAGTGTCGAAGCTTCAAGATTTCAAAATATTTACCCACGTTTCAAACAACATGGGTATTTCATGCCCACGTTCAATATTTGCCAATTAATTCATTTTCAATGACAGAGCAAAACCTCATATTGAACATCCTTAAGTTTGACCATCCGGTCGAAACTGCTGAGTTTTCTTTCTCCGCAGAAAAAGCCGTTGGTTTGTTTTCCATTCATAAGACTGAATGGCCGGTTAATATTGAAGATTTATTTCCAAAACTGAGCGCTACTGAACAATATCTGTATGTTAACTTTGAACCAAGTCCCGATGAAAAGAAGCTTACTGTAAACCTTCATAAAAGTCCGCGTTTTGCGAAGTATTACTACCAGTGGCTCATTTCTCGCTATTTTAACAAAGTGGCAAGTGTTTCAAAGCCAAATTTCATAAAAGACAATGAATTTTGGTTTTGGGATAAAGAAGCAAGCACCGGGCATTTCTTTATCTTCAAACGATTCGTAATAAAAGTTCAGATCAATCGCATAACCGATTTCCCTGAATTGGTAATTTCCTATGAAGGCAACAGCAAGGTATTTAAAGAAGGTCTGAACAAAATAAACGCACCAACCGAAGCCATCCATAAGGTAATTTACAACCGACAGCTTATCCCCTACAACAAATTAACCGATGAAGCCAAGTTGGATTTAAGCAAAGTCCGCCCGGTATTGAGCAATTCCCTGCGTTCTGCAATGGATTTTAAATGGGAGCCGAATCTTATCCCCAACAAACTGAAATTTTTCTATAATGAAATAACCTGGTTTGTCAAAACACATATTGACACACCGCAATTCAAAGAAATAATTCCTGTTAAGTCAACCAATTTTATTCAGGTTCCAAAAGCCAGGATATTCAATACTACCAAAGACAGCAACCTGCTCATTTTCGGAAATAAGAAAACAGACCTGAACCCATTTATGGGTTTGATTAAGAATGGTCCTTTCACCCCGACCCCTTTAAATAAAATTGAGTTCATTCTGCTTTATCACGAAAACGACCGATCGACAGCTGATAAATTACTGAATTGGTTTGATGGCAAGGTTAAGCCGAATGTTAAGAGTATAAAAGATTTTCTGAAGATGAATTACTTTGTTGACATCAACAAGAGTATTGTTTTCAGGAATAAAACCAATCCGGTACCTGAGATTCAGCAACAAATTGAAAATTGGCCCCGGATCTCCGGAACAAGATATCTGGCAATCTACATAACTCCACACCCGAAAGAAAATACTGATAAAGCCATCCACAGTCTGTATTACAAGATCAAATACGAGTTGCTGAAATATGGTATGACTTCTCAGGTAATTGAGACAGAAACCATAAATGCCAGCGATTTCAATTACAGTATGCCAAATATTGCTATTGCAATCCTTGCAAAATTAGAAGGTGTTCCCTGGCGATTGGAAAGAACCATATACAATGAATTGATTGTCGGAGTTGGTGCTTTTAAATCCCGAAACATGGCAAGCCGGTACATTGGTAGTGCTTTCTGTTTCTCAAACGATGGTCATTTCCAGAGTTTCAATTGTTACTCTGCGCATTCTACAGCCATGCTTGCAGGTTCAATTCGTGATGCAGTCGAAAATTTTGTCGAAAAGAATAACAGCGTTGAACGCCTTGTAATTCATTTTTATAAGCGGATGAGTCGCAAGGATCTGAAACCTATCATTGAAGTCCTGCATAGTTTAAACCTCGATATTCCGGTAATAGTAATCACAGTGAACAAAACCGAATCCCGTGACCTTGTGATTTTTGATCAAAACTGTCCTTTTGGCAACATGATACCGAATAGCGGAACATTTGTAAATATTGGCAGGAACCAGTTTCTATTATGCAACAATACAAGATACGGTGATGCAATGCCCGGTTCCAGAGATGGATACCCATTTCCGGTAAAACTCAATATCCAGTCAACCGACGAAAAATTACTGGAAAATAAAAAGCTCATCAACGACCTTATAGACCAGGTTTACCAGTTTAGCCGTATGTACTGGACATCAGTAACACAGCAGAATTTACCTGTTACCGTAAAATACCCCGAAATGGTCGCTGAAAAATACCCCCATTTCGAGAGCAACAACATACCGGATTTTGGAAAGGAAAATTTATGGTTTTTGTAAGAAACATGAACTCACTTTGCAGATGATGATAAAACATCGACAGAGATTTCAAAAATATCACTTCGGGCATTAAATCGAGTAGGAAGTGAGTGATTATTTCACTCACTGTCCTCTCACACCACCGTACGTGCCGTTCGGCATACGGCGGTTCGTAAAGATAAAGATTTAAAATAAACTTCGGAAAGACTTAAAAGACCAAGCTTGCGGAAGTG
>CAISRB010000018.1 GCA_903887775.1 uncultured Bacteroidales bacterium | reverse complement strand
GCCAAGAGGAACATTAGTTCCTGTGCATGTAACATAATTTGCGCAAGTTTTACCTGCAGGAATTGAGCCATCGCACGTTTCTCCAGAATCAACAATTCCATCCCCACAATAAGCATGATAACCAAATATTCTAACATTATTAGGATCAGTATAATAACCAACACCGCCGTTCTGAGCGATATAACAACAAGCAGTATCCATAGTTGGAATTATGTTTGGAGAATACAAGTAAGATACGTTGCTCTGGCACCACGTGTTAGGGTTTCCATTATAAGGCGTATTCATCCATTGAGCATTGTTTGTATCAAAATCATAAGCACAAGATTTAGGACTAGGTCCGCAGATTTCAGGATCTTCACAAGACCATTTATTGTTTGCGAATGTTTCGATTTTTCCTTGTGGGCAACATAGTCCTTGAGAATACTGGTTGTTTCTTCCGTAACTGCAGTAGAAGTGTAAGCCTTCTGGGTTTGGTGGTTGTCCTTGGCATGTGATGTTATATACTGTTGTTGGTGGGGGTGCTCCGTTTTCGTGTCTTATTACGTATACGCATGTGCTTGTGTTGTATGGTGAGCCTGTGCAGAATTCTGGGGTGGTACGTGCGGTGTAATGGTTGCAGTCTTGGTCTGCGCAGTCGATGTATCCGTCTTGGTCGTCGTCTACGCCGTTGTCGCAGATTTCGCTGAGTTTGCAGCAAACGTAGTTAGGGTATGAATTCGCTGTTGGCGTGTTTGGGGTTGTGCAGTCTGCGATTTGGGAGTTGTCTGCGACAACTTTCCAGTTTGCAAGGTTGCCATCGCTCGAGTTACTCGTTTTGAATATGCACACTTCTGATGCAGCATTGTCGCATGGTGTTTGTTTTAAGTAGCAAGAATTTTGAAAACCTAGTTTGACTGCGCCTGAGAAGTTTGTGAATGTGCTATTAATTGATACACTGCCTTGGCCTGTACTCCCTGGTGGGTCTTGTGCGTACTTGAATGAAATCGCACCTGATCCCATACCGTAGTTCACGCAGCATAGTTTATACGGAAAGTTGTTAAGAGTTGAATCTGTTGTGTAATGTCCGTCGCTGCTTACGTATCCAGCTATGGTGAATCCAGAAGAGCAACTAGAACTTGAAATAACACAGTTAGTAGCCGTCGCTGCGAATACCACAGGCATGCAGAATAGTATCACGACCCAGATTAACACCCTCTTTTCCTTCATAGGAATGGTCTTCATTAATTGAGTTTAAATAATTTTTGGCTGAATGAATAGGTAAAACAACAGTTACTATGAATGCTACTATGAATAGTTATCCACAGGACATTCTTCCGCGCAGAATTTATAAGGATAAGGAAAAACAATGATTAGCCTCAAATCATCTTAATCATGCACGAAATTTCTTGGCATCGCATCGTTTCAGAAAATAAGTCGTTTCAGAATAATAAAATCATTCACGCCTCAAAAACCATTTAATAAATGGTGGTTCAGTCCTAAAATGTAGGCTCCACATAAAACGAAATCAGGGACCTTTACAAGTATCGGCAAGAGAACAATATCAGGAACCAGGACGAGAGGCAACAGACGCAAATAAAATCTGCGTAATAAATTCACAATTCAACATTCGCTATTCAATATTCGATATTCATTTTCTTTTAAGATATACAAACGGTATAAGCATCTCTTCCATCGATATGCCGCCATGCTGGAAAGTGTCGCGGTAATAGTTCACGTAATAGTTGTAGTTATTCGGATAAGCAAAGAAATCGTAGTTTCTGCAAAAAACAAAAGAAGAGCTCACATTACCCCTGGGCAGGAAGGCGTCGGAGGGATTCCTGATTTCAAAGGCCTCATTTTTTTCAAATTTCAACGCCCTGCCGGTCTTATAACGAAGATTGGTATTGGTGTTACGGTCGCCCAGCACTTTCACCGGGTTGTTCACCCTTATAGAACCATGATCTGTTGTGATGATCAGGTTCACATCTTTTTCACCAAGCCATCTGATAATTTCATACAGAGGTGAATGCTGGAACCAGCTGAGTGTGATCGAACGATAGGCTTTCTCGTCGTCGGCAAGCTCTCTGATGATCTCCATTTCGGTGCGTGCATGTGAAAGCATGTCAACAAAATTGTAGACGATAAAGTTCAGCTTATTCACCATCAGGTTCGGGAGCAATTCAACAAGTTTCCTTCCGTATTGCTGGTTCAACACCTTGTAGTAGGAGTATTTTACTTCTTTCCCGTAACGCTTCAGCAACTCACCCAGAAGTTCCGATTCGAAGTTGTTCTTCGTCCCTTCTTCATCCTCATTCACCCAGTATTTGGGATACTTTCGCTCGATATCTGTAGGTAAGAGGCCGGCAAACAAAGCATTCCTCGCATACTGAGTCACTGTCGGCAAAATACTGTAGTAGATCTCCTCCTGCTCAACTCTGAAATACTCTTCAAAGAATGGCTGTAATATTTTCCACTGGTCATATCGGAGGTTGTCAACAAGAATTACAAACACGGGCTTGTTATCATCCATCACCGGAAAAACTTTTTCCTTGATCACATTATGGGACTGAACAGGCCTGGAACTGACTTTTCCCTGCAGCCAGTCAATGTAATTCCTTTCGACAAAGCGGCTGAAAACCTGGTTGGCTTCATTTTTCTGGAGCTGCAGTATCTGCTGCATGCTTTCATCCATCGACTTTTCAAGTTTAAGTTCCCAGAAGATGATCTTCTTATAAACCTCCACCCATTCCTCGTAGTTCAGACGGTTGCTGATCTCCATCCCGATGTTCCTGAATTCCTGCTGGTACTGGAAGTTGGTCTTTTCGCTGACGATCTTTTTGTTTTCGAGGTTCTTCTTCAGGCAAAGCAGGATCTGGTTTGGCTTAACGGGTTTGATAAGGTAATCGGCTATATTTGATCCAATGGCATCTTCCATAATAGCTTCTTCTTCGCTTTTTGTGATCATGACCACCGGTATGCCGGGCTGCAGGGCCTTGATCTTCATCAAAGTCTCAATGCCCGATAATCCGGGCATCTGTTCATCCAGGAAAACAATATTAAACTGTTTGGCTTTAATCATGTCCAGGGCGTCGTAACCACTGTTCACTGTTTCCACAGTGTAACCCTTGTCCCTGAGGAAAATTATATGCGGCTTTAAAAGGTCTATTTCATCATCGACCCACAAAATACTTACTTTATCCATTTTTCGTGTTATTTCCGGATCTCATTATCCGAAGCGGAAGCGCCCCGGAATTTGATCTTCCCTCTTAAGTATAAATGTCGTAAGTTTGCTTTTATTGTGGCCCTGCCGTATTTTAGCATTCTTTTAACAAATTTAATGACTTTCCGGGCAATCAATAAGATAAAAACGATAAATGATCCTGTTTACGGGTTCATTACCATCCCCTCGGAGCTGGTATATGATATCATGGAACATCCCTGGTTCCAGCGCCTTCGCAGGATCAAACAACTGGGCCTGACCAATTACGTCTACCCCTCGGCTCACCATACCCGTTTCCAGCATGCTCTTGGCGCCATGCACCTGATGAGGCAGGCTGTCGGGGTATTAAGGTCGAAGGGGATACATATCAGCCATGAAGAAGCCGAAGGTCTCAGCATTGCCATACTGCTGCATGATATAGGCCACGGACCGTTCTCACATACCCTTGAACAGTCGATCGTGAAAGGGCTTTCACACGAAGATATTTCAGATATGTTCATTGCGGAGCTGGACCGGCTCTTTGACGGCAGGCTCGAACTGTCGAGAAAAATCTTCAGGGGAGCCCATGAAAAGAAATTCCTGCACCAGCTGGTTTCCAGCCAGCTTGACATGGACCGGCTTGACTACCTTTCGCGTGACAGTTTTTTCACCGGGGTGGCCGAAGGGACTATCAATACCGACCGGATCATCAATATGCTTACGGTATGTGAGGATGAGCTTGTGGTTGAATCGAAAGGCATCTATTCCATCGAAAAATTCATTATAGCACGAAGGTTGATGTACTGGCAGGTATACCTGCACAAGGCTGTGCTTTCAGCCGACCAGATGCTTGTGAGCATATTGAAAAGGGCAAAACAACTGGGGGAAACCGAAAAAGACATCCCCGCCACTCCGGCCTTCAGGTATTTCCTTACCCATGATATCGGGAAGCAGGATTTTCTTACAGACCCGCACTGCCTGGAACGCTTTGCCCTGCTTGATGATTTTGATGTGGTCACATCGATCAAGCTATGGATGGATCACCCCGACAAGGTACTGTCCACGCTCTGCCGGAACCTGATCCACAGGAAGCTGTTCCGTATGGAGATCCGGAATGAAGCCTTTGAAAATGACTATATCTCGAGGATAAGGGAAGCAACATCCCTCAAATACGGACTTGATTCCGAAGAAACCTCTTATTTCGTATGTACCGATGTGGTCACGAACCATGCATACAACCCCAGGCACGACAAGATACTGATCCGCACCGGCGATGGTAAACTTACCGATGTGGCCGCCGCTTCGGAACAACTCGACATTGCTGTCCTTTCGACAACCGTAAGCAAACACCTTTTAAGCTATCCGAAGGATATAAAGATTTGAACTGCTGCATTTTAGAAAAATCAGCAAGGCTGTTTCAAAAAAAAATGATAAATTTGCACCCCATTAATGCGATCCAATGGAGTTCACCGCTCAGCAGATAGCCGGATTCCTCAACGGTATAGTTGAGGGGAAGCCCGAAACCAGGGTCTCCAACCTTTCGAAGATTGAAGATGGCCAACCGGGAACGATGACCTTCCTGGCTAATCCCAAGTACACACCCTTCATTTATCATACCCAGGCCTCGATCGTCGTTGTGAGTAAAGATTTTATTCCTTCCCAGCCTGTGGCGGCCACTTTGATCCGGGTCGAAGATCCATACTCGAGCTTTGCGAAACTCCTGGAGATGTTCGATAGTATGACTGCTGTTGCAAAGGAGATCTCCCCCCAGGCTTTTATTTCGGCTTCCGCAAAAACCGGCAAAGACATTTCAATTGGCGCTTTCAGCTATATTTGCGATAATGCTGTATTGGGCGACAATGTGAATGTTTATCCTCAGGTTTACATCGGCCGGAATGTGCAGATAGGGAATAATTGCATCTTTTACCCGGGAGTCAAGATTTACCACGACTGTATCATAGGCAACAATTGCACCCTCCACTCAGGAGTGATCATTGGCAGTGATGGCTTCGGCTTCGCTCCACAGAGTGACAGCAACTACCAGAAAATTCCGCAGTTAGGGAATGTTATCCTGGAAGATCTTGTTGAGATAGGCTCAAACACTACTGTTGACCGGGCAACGCTCGGCTCAACCATTATCCGCAGGGGAGTCAAGCTTGATAACCTGATCCAGGTCGCCCATAATGTGGAAATCGGCGAGAATACGGTAATCGCTGCACAAAGCGGCATTTCAGGTTCCACGAAGATCGGGAAGAATTGCATGATCGCGGGCCAGGTCGGCATCATCGGCCATATTACCATTGCCGATAACGTAAAGATCGGAGCCCAGTCGGGTATTGGCGGATCAATCAAAGAGGAAGGCGCCATCGTCATGGGATCTCCTGCCATCGACGCAAAAAAAACAAGAAGAAATTATATCCATCTTTCAAACCTTGACGAGATCGTGAAAAGAGTCAATCATATTGAAAAAATATTGAAAGAGCACAAAGAGTAAAACCGAATAAGAATTCATGAGCGATAAGCAGAAAACAATCAAATCATCAACCAGCGTTTCAGGGGTTGGCTTACATACAGGCCTGGATGTGACCCTTACCTTTAAACCGGCCCCGCCAAACCATGGTATTAAATTCAAGCGCACCGACCTTAATAATAATGTCATTGTAGATGCGGATTGTGATCTGGTTGTCGACACTTCACGCGGAACCAGCATAGAATATGATGGGTCGAGGTTCGATACCATCGAGCATGTTATGGCAGCCCTTACAGGACTGGAGATTGATAATGTGCTGATAGAGATGAACCAGTCCGAAACTCCCATTCTGGACGGTAGCTCCCGTTATTATGTTGAGGCTCTTTCAGCTGTAGGCACGATAGAACAGAACTCTCCGAGAAAATATTTCGAACTGAACCAGATCATCACTTATACCAACCCTGAAAAGAAAGTTGAGATGATCGCGATGCCGGCAAAGGAATACCGGCTGAGTGTGATGATTGACTATGAGTCGAACGTATTGCACTCCCAGAATGCAACACTGAACGATATCCGCCGTTTTAAGGATGATATTTCAAGCTGCAGGACCTTTGTTTTCCTCCATGAGCTTGAATACCTCCTTAACAACAACCTCATCAAAGGAGGCGATCTGAGCAATGCTATCGTCTTTGTAAACCGGGCTGTATCTAAGGAAGAGCTTGACCATCTCGCCAGGATTTTCCATAAACCCAAAGTGGAAGTACTGCCCAGTGAAGGGATCCTGAACAACCTGGATCTGCAATTTCCGAATGAACCTGCCCGGCATAAACTGCTTGACATTATCGGGGATCTTACCCTGGTGGGTATGCCCATCAAGGCTCATATTATCGCAACAAGACCCGGCCATTATTCGAACATTCAGTTTGCGAAGCTGATCAAAAAACAGCTCAGGAAAGAAAGGAAGCATCACGAAGTTCATAAATTCGATCTAACGAAGACTCTCTATGACATCAAACAGATTCAGAAGATCCTTCCTCACCGGCCTCCGTTCCTGTTTATTGACCGTATCATTGAAA
Source organism: uncultured Bacteroidales bacterium (assembly GCA_903887775.1). Lineage (GTDB taxonomy): Bacteria > Bacteroidota > Bacteroidia > Bacteroidales > FEN-979 > CAIRDP01. The sequence continues at coordinate 80,398 of CAISRB010000018.1, read as the reverse complement.
TGGGCAGCGATTACGTGGTCGGCATAAAGAATGTGACGATGAATGAACCTTACTTCGTTGGGCATTTTCCCCAGGAACCCGTGATGCCCGGCGTGCTGCAGATTGAAGCAATGGCGCAAACCGGCGGGATCCTTGCTCTGAGCACAGTCGACGATCCGCATAATTACACAACCTTATTTGTAAAGATAGAAAGCGTTAAATTCAGAAGCAAAGTTGTTCCCGGCGATACGATCGTATTCCATAACCAGCTTTCCGCTCCCATCCGCCGTGGCCTCGTCTCGATGAAAGGCGTGGCTTATGTAGGGAATAAAGTTGTAATGGAAGCAGATATGATGGCACAGGTAACAAGAAAATAAAATCTCATGAATCAACCCCTTGCATATGTAAATCCCCAGGCTAAGATCGCACCTAATGTGGTGATCGAGCCCTTTGTGACCATCGATAAAAATGTGATCATTGAAGAAGGCACATGGATAGGACCCAATGTGACCATTATGGAAGGCGCCAGGATAGGTAAAAACTGCAGAATCTTTCCCGGTGCAGTCATTTCGGCCATTCCCCAGGACTTGAAATTCGGAGGTGAAGATACTATTGTACGAATAGGGAATAACACAACGATACGGGAGTATGTTACCGTGAACCGTGGGACCAAAGCCAGTTACGAGACAGTTATAGGCGACAATTGCCTGCTTATGGGGTATGTTCATATAGCTCATGACTGTGTAGTTGGCAACAACGTTATTATGGGCGGTTATTCCGCCCTGGCCGGACACATCAACATTGATGACTGGGCCATACTGGGTGGCGTCGTTGCAGTGCACCAGTTCGTGCATATAGGCGCCCATGCATTCATCGGCGGCGGTTCAGGAGTGAGCAAAGATGTCCCTCCTTACACAAAAGCTGCAAGGGATCCCCTGTCGTATGTCGGCGTTAATTCAATCGGCTTGCGCCGCCGGGGTTTCAGCTCAGAAATGATCAACTATATACAGGATATTTACCGCATCATCTTTGTCAAAGGACTCAATGTTTCAAACGCAGTGCGAACCATTGAAGCTGAAATGCCGGCCACCCCCGAACGGGATGAGATCCTTTCATTCATTGCCAATTCCTCCAGAGGTATTATGAAAGGACTTGGAAGACGTAAATCCGACTGATCCTCTTCATGAATATTTTTCTGGATGGCATAGGGAAAAAATTCAATACGGAATGGATATTCCGTGCTGTTTCCCTGGAACTTCATTCAGGAGAAACCTGTGCTATCCTTGGCCGTAACGGCTCCGGCAAATCAACCCTGCTTCAGATCATCGCAGGTAATATTCACCCCACGACCGGTAATATAAGGTACGAATCAGGAGGCAGGGAGATTCCCGACAATCTTATTTTCCGCGAGATTGCCCTGGTTGCTCCTTACCTGGAGATCATTGAGGATTTCACTCTGGATGAGATGCTGGATTTTCATTTCTCCTTCAAGAGGTACTTACCGGGTTTTACTGCGGGCAGGGTCAGGGATATTCTGGATCTCAAAGTGACAAAATCGAAAACGATACGTCAATACTCTTCAGGCATGAAGCAAAGGGTAAAACTGGCCCTGGCATTTTTCAGCGATGTCCCGCTTCTGCTGCTTGATGAACCTGTGATGAACCTCGACAAAGCCGGTATCGATTGGTACCTTCAGCTTGTAAAGGAATACACCGGCAAACGAACCCTTGTTATTTGTTCAAACCAGCAGGCACAGGAATCTGCGTTTGCGGTGAAATCGCTGAAGATAGAAGATTATAAATCATAAGCAGCCGCAACGCTGCTGCGCCTTCTGAGTCGCTCAAAACAAATTTCGCTTTTCGCTTTTCGCTACTTCGCTATTTATTCTTACCTTTGCAGCCCTTTTAAAGATCCATCAATTCATTACATTTTATGGCAACAACAGCAGATATCAGGAACGGCCTGGTCATCAATTTTAACAACGATCTCTACTCCGTTGTTGAGTTTCAGCATGTCAAGCCCGGCAAAGGCCCGGCATTTATCCGTACAAAACTAAAAAGCCTGAAAAACGGCCGCGTAATTTCAAACACTTTCGATTCAGGTGTGAAAATTGATATCGCCCGTGTTGAACGCCGCAAATATCAATATCTCTTCAAAGATCAGTCGGGTTTCAATTTCATGCATATGGAAACCTTTGAACAGATCTTTATCGGTGAAGAACTTATCAATGCCCCACAGTTTTTAAAGGAAGGTCAGGAAGTCGAGATCGTGTTCCATGCCGATACCGAGACTCCTCTTTCCTGCGACCTGCCTCCTTTTGTCATCCTGAAAGTCACATATACAGAGCCGGGCCACCGTGGCAATACAGCCACCAATACTCTGAAAAATGCCACTGTTGAAACCGGCGCCAATGTGCGTATCCCTTTATTTATCGACACGGATGAGATCATTAAAGTCGATACAAGGACCGGTGAATATGCAGAAAGAGTTAAAGGATAAACGATGAAATTTCCAAAGCCATTTACCCTCTCAGAAATCGCAGAAATAATCGGCGCCCGTATGATTGGCGACCCTGGTTTCATTGTCAGCGGCATCAACGAGATCCATATGGTCGAAGCTGGTGACCTCACATTCGTTGATCATCCCAAGTATTACAACAAGGCTCTGAACTCACCGGCTACCACTATCCTCATCAACAAAGAAGTGGAATGCCCTGAAGGGAAAGCTCTTTTGATACATGAGAAGCCTTTCGATGCCTATGTTTCACTGGCAACCCGGTTTCGCCCTTTCGAAAAAGCCCATGCCATGATCAGTGCATCTGCTTTAATTGGTGAAGGCAGCGTTATCCAGCCCGGAGCTTTTATCGGGAACCATGTTAAAATAGGCACCAACTGCATCATCCATGCCAATGTGAGCATCTATGACCATACGGAAATCGGCAATCATGTGATCGTCCATTCCGGGGCTGTTCTCGGAGCCGACGCTTATTATTTCCAGCGCAGGCCCGAAGGCTGGAAAAAACTCGAATCCTGCGGCAAAGTGGTTATTGAAGACGATGTCGAGATCGGTGCTGCAACCACCATCGACAAAGGCGTGTCGGGCAACACCGTGATATCTTTTGGCAGTAAGATCGATAACCATGTCCAGATCGGGCATGATACTTATGTGGGCCGTAACTGTCTGATAGGAGCACATTGCGCAATTGCCGGTGTAACCCGTATTGAAGACGACGTTATACTTTGGGCCAGAGTTTCAGTTAACAAAGACCTTGTAATCGGTAAGAAAGCGGTTGTCCTGGCTTTGTCGGGTGTCGACAAATCACTTGAAGGAGGGAAAACCTACTGGGGTATTCCGGCCGACGATCCAAGAAAAAAGTGGAAAGAAATTGCAGCAGTCAGAATGCTTCCCGAACTGCTCAGAAAACTCAGGTAAGGATTCTCCCGAAAATTTTATTCTTCTTTTTCCCTGGCAGGAAGATAATAGAGGTCAAAAGCCACGAGTATGGCTATGTATCCCCATACAGGAACCGAAGCTTTGTCTGAGTCCAGGAAGTTGTTCATCAGCCCATGAAAATAATAGGTGAGCAGACCCAGCATAGTCGCAAGTGTCAGCATCTTCACATCCTTATCGTCTGACCTTCGGTAAACCCTCATCGCAACTACGATTGAATATATAAATACACATATTACCAGTATGGTCCCAAGCAGTCCTTCTTCCGAAAGCGGACCTATATATTCACTGTGTGCATTACCCCTGTCTCCGGCATTGGTGCTGATCAGGGTTTTTTCTTCAGAACTCTGGTAAGGGGCATATTCAAACTGGTAGGTGCCCGGCCCGAATCCGAATACCGGCCTGTCTTTGAACATCCTTATAGCCGATGCCCACCTGTTGAGGCGCTCAAGATTGCTTGCATCTGTACTGATATTCGACATCGACTGTACGTGTTCCATGAAATTCTGAGAAGTCCCCTGTTTGTTTTTTGATAAAGAATCCAGTATTTCGAACTGAAAAACATAAAAGATAAGGCCGCCCAGCATTAAAGAGAATACGATGAACTTGAACTTGATCCTGAACAGTATCACAAGATAGAACATCAGTGCTATTACCAGGCTTATCCATGCCGCACGGCAATACGAAAGGTAAAGGCCCATCAGCAGAAACATAAGAACGACCAGAGCAAAGATCCGGACCAGGCGTGAGTATGATCTTGAAAAAGTAAAGCCTACGAAGACCGGGATAAAAAGCGCCAGGATCGCACCATAGGCAGTATGGTCATTGTAAAATGGTGTCATGACCCAATGCCCGGCATTTTCCTCGAATACCCATAAAGAATGCTGGTAGGTTGTATAAATAATAACAATCACGAGAGGAATCGCGTAAAGCCAGAGAAACAACCTGATATTTTGCTTCTTCCTGAAAAGGTGAATTGCAAAGATGTAAAAAGGGATCACGAACCACAGCCTGGCTAATAAAAACTTAAAGGAAACAACAGGCAGCTGGCTCGTAATACTGGTAATAAGAATCCAAAGGAACTGAAAACCAATGACGATGGTCATAGGATGCCTCCAGACTTTCGCATCGAAATTATTTTCATATAATAATTTCAGAACGAACACGAGAAGCATTCCGAACATCAGGGGTTCAGTGGGCATCGAGATACCGACATTGAATTCGAACTGCGTCATGTTCACGGCCAGCGGTGTGCAGAATGTTATCAGCAGTAAAACGTAATCAATACGGTAAAAGAACAAATAAAGGATAACAAGGCCGACCGGAAGCAGGAGTGTATAATAAGCATTACGGTATACCATGTATGCATTCAGCAGTATAAACAAGCCGCTGATAGCATAGAATAAAGTAAACCTGGCATTTTCACCAGCCAGGTAACTTTTAATCAACCTGATTTTATCCTTGCTGAATTGCATTCAGGGAATTTTGCTTCCTGTTTTCAATAATACCGGCAACGATCAGTGCAAGAAATAACGCTGCAAGTGTTGACATTACAATGATCAGCCAGCGAACCGGGAATGATTTTTTATCTGCAGGAAAAGGTTGGCTGAGAACGTTGGCATGAGTAAATTTTCTGTTATAATCCATAAGTGCCCTGTCGGCGTCAAGTTTCATCGTCGAAAGAGATCCTGATTCGGTATTCATCAATTGGACAACCTTCAGGTATTCTCCCCCGTGTTCTTCCAAATTGCGCAAATACTTTTGAACTTCACTGGAACCCTTGTTCTGAAAATAGGCGCGCATAACTTCACGTGTCTGGTTACCATATTCTATAATGCCATATTTTTTCCCGAATTCAACGAGCTGTTTGCTCAGTGAATCCATGTATCGCTGTTTAATGTCCAGGATGAACTTGTAATTCTCAACCACTTCGCCGAATTTCTCTTTATGGAGCCCTCTTACTTTGAGATTGTAAAAATCGATGATGGCCGATGTCATATCACATGCGATCTGGGGATCCGGATCAAGAACTTCGATCTCCACAGCTTCATTCGGGGTCTTTTCTATTCTCACCCTCTGGTCCCAGAAAAACACCATCGTGCTCATGAAGTATGTATACGTTGAATCGATTTCCCAGTGTTTTGCAAGATTGAACCTGTGGATTACGCTGTCGCGGATGTCCTTCGACTGAAACATCTGCATCATTTGTTCAGTCTCGTTTTCAGTTGAATACGGTGAGATGTTTGACGGATATACGAGCGCGTATGATTTATATAAGGGTTTGATAAAGATCGGGCTAGAAAACAACACTGAAAGCAATAGTGCAGCAATCACGACTGCAAGCAGGTGATATTTCCATTTGATAATGAGATCAAACAGCTTTACATTATTGAAGAAGTTATCCATAAATCTGAAATTTTTCTATTGATCTGTTATTTTAGGATTGTCCCAGCTGGAAATTTTTCTGTGTGTTGTATGCATTGATCTTTTCCATGACCATGATAACAATTACCGCGAGAAATAAGGCGGAGACAGCAGACACCAGCATGATCAGCCAGCGTATGGGATACGAATTTCTCTCAGCCTTATAAGCGTCGCTGACAACAAATTTTACGGGCAGGCTTTCTTCAGCGTCGACCTTAGCCTGCTTGTATTTGGCCTGCAGAAGTGTCAGCTGCTCGGTTTTGAATTCCAAAGCATTTTTAAGCGATGTATAAACACCACCGTATTTCCCCAATACATCAAGTTTTTTCTGAAGGATGGCCTGTGCTGATTTATTTCCTGTTGTTATCGTTATGGCCAACTGCTCATTCAATACCTGGGACTGGTATTCCACATCATTGACCCCGAGTTCCCCGAGCTTAACGAGTGAATCAACAATGTTGTTCAGTTCCTTTTGCAGGTCGTTATATTCCTGCTCAACGATATGCAGTCCTTTCACAGATCTCTGTTTCTGCATTTCGTTTTTCACAGTATCAAGCAGGCAGGAGATACCGTTCGCAATATCGGCAGCAAGCTGTGGATCTTCGTCATAAACCGTGATCTGGACAGCCATGAATTCGGTGCGGCGGAAACTGATATTGTCTTCATATTCCTTGTAAAGCTTCGAATACTTGTAATGGGAGGATGTGTCGATCCCGTAATGGCTCATAAGATGAAACTTGTTGATGATCCTCTCACGGATACGGCTTGAGTTAAGGATCTGCAAAAGCTGTTCAGCTTGTTCCTGCTCGCCGATCTCAACAAGATCCTGGCCTTTTGAATACTGGGCACTCAGAAGGGCCTTTGAGATAGAACTTGTGCTTGCAGGAAACATGATAACCGCTGATTTGAATTTTGGAGTAATGAACCAGGGCAATGAGAAAAACCAGGAACCAAACAAAGCGCTTAAGATTACTATCAGCAGTGGCTTTCTCCATTTATAAAGAAAGATCACCAGGTTGGAGGAATTAAATTCTTCCGTTTTTTTTTCGGAACCGTCCATAGATATGGGGGATGAAATTTGTTTCAAAGGTAGGCAATATTACCAAATGAACAATAGGAAGGGGGTGAAGGGAACAATCTTAACTTTCGCTTCGCAGTATCCTGAGCAATGAGCTGACGCTCCAAAGTTTTAATAATGCAGAAAGCAGGACGGATGCAATAATCATCAGGATGAACCCTCCCATCCAGCTGAAATGGCCGGGGATGAAAGGAAATGTTACAGGAAATACCCTGGAAAGCATATTAAATAATACGACACCAATTATATAAACAAGCAGGGTAAGAAGATAGCGGTAGTTGGGTTTCAGTTTAAACACCTTGACCGCAACGATCACCTGCACAATGGCTGTTGAGAACTGGGTGATGAGGCTTGCATATGCAGAACCAATAGCCAGAAATTTCGGGATCAGGAAAAGGTTGCAGAAAAAGCTGATCAAGAGCCCACAGAAAGCTATGATGTTCAGTTCTTTAAGGTTTCCGTTTGCGGTCAGCAGCGTTCCGAAAATATAGGTGATTGAAACCGCCACAAACCCTCCCATGAGTATCTGGAATACATGGGCCGAGTCATGGAGATGGGCATTATACAACATTGCCATCAGTTCATTGCTGTAAAAATAAGAACCCAGGGCTATCAGGATAGCCGGTGTGATGATCAGCGTGAATGACAGCTTTACCATATGTTCAACATTCTCCTTATGCTTGATCATTTTCGAAAACACCGGGATCAGCAACACTGAGAAAAGGTATGCTATCATGTTCACAGCATCAAATAAACGGAATCCGGAGGCATAGATCCCTGCCTGCTCGTTTCCTTTTGACTTCTCAAGAAGTGTCCCAAGCATTACCGGGTCAAGCCTGTTATAAAAAGTCATGAATAACACCAGAAGCGCAAAAGGTGCACTTTGCTTCACAATCATCAGAAAAAAAGGCCAGTTCCAGTTAAGCCTTTTGAACTTTGCCTTTTTTACAACGATCAGTAAGGCCGTAATCGCTGTAAAAACATAGGCGGCCGTCTGGGAATAAACAAACCACTCTATCCTGAACGGTGTGGAAGTAACATGACCCCAAAGCAGGACCCCGCAGAATACTATCATCAGCATGCGGTCAAGCACAGAAAGAAAACTGTCGGTCTTAAACATTAAAAGCCCGGAAATATTGGACCTCAGGTACAATATGAAAGAGATAAGAAACTGGTTAAATGCCAGGACTCCAAGCAATTTCAGCTGATCAGGATTGTATTTCCATATGGCGACAAAAAAAGTCACAAAAAGATACAGCAAGGCAAGGAGGAGTTTCATTAACAAAATGCCTGAAAAATGCTTGCTGAGCAGGTGATGGTTCTGAGCTATATTCCTGTTGTTGAAGTTGGTGATCCCAAGATCAAGCAAAATGTTGAAAAGAAATGAAAAATTGAAAACGACAAAGTAAAAACCGAAAGCCTCTACTCCTACAAGGTTCTGCACGGTCCTGTCAATACCAAATACCCAGAAAGGCTTGATAAGCAGATTCAGGAATAGCAGCAAGCTAAGGTTTGTAAGGAATTTCCGTTGCATCTGTTTTCAATTTTCCTGATCCTGCGGGATAAAATCCCGAACAATCATTGAAAAATATTATGATATTTGTGACAAAGTTAAACAATTCAATGAATATTGCCGTCAATACACGACTGCTGATCAGGAACAGACTCGAAGGAATAGGCTGGTTCACCTATGAATCACTTAAGCGTATCACAAGCCAGCATCCTGAGCATCGTTTTTATTTCATCTTTGACCGCGAGTATGATGAAAATTTTTTATTTTCCGACAACGTCACACCGGTCATTCAATATCCGCATGCACGGCACCCATTTCTTTATTACTGGTGGTTTGAACTCACACTTCCGGGGCTGTTCAAAAAACTGAAACCTGATCTGTTCCTTTCACCCGATGGCTATCTTTCGCTGAAGACCGATGTTAAATCAATGGCTGTTTTCCATGACCTGAACTTTGAACATTACCCCGAGGACCTGCCCTTCTGGACAAGACGGCATTATCGCTACTTTTTTCCGAAATATGCCTCAAGGGCCGTGAGAATAGCAACGGTTTCGGAGTATTCAAAAGAGGACATCGTAAAACAATACCATGTCGATCCATCGAAGATCGATGTCGTATACGACGGCTATAATGAAGCCTACAGGCCGTTAAGCGAGGAAGAAAAGAAAAAAACAAGGGAAGAGTTCTCAGACGGTTGCCCGTATTTCGTGTTTATAGGCTCACTTCATCCAAGGAAAAACCTTGCCAACCTTTTCAGGGCTTTTGATCTATTCAAAAAATCCAATCCGTCTGAAGTGAAACTTCTGATCGTAGGGGCCAAGAAATGGTGGACAAGCGAGATTGACATGGCGTTCCAGGATATGGTCTTTTCTGATGATGTGGTGTTTATCGGCCGGCTTGAAATTGATGAACTGGTGTGCGTACTGGGGTCAGCACTTGCCCTGACCTACGTTTCTTATTTTGAAGGATTCGGCATCCCCATTGTTGAGGCTTTCCGTTGTGATGTACCGGTAATCACCTCAAACGTAACATCTATGCCGGAAGTCGCGGGCGATGCAGCCCTGTTCGTGGATCCTTTCAGCCCTGAAAGCATTTCTGACGCACTTTATAAAATTGCGAATTATGCAAGCATCCGCCAGGATCTTATCATCCGGGGCAGGAAAAGAAAAGACCTGTTTAATTGGCAGAGAACGGCCGAAAGCCTTTGGATTTCCATTGAAAAAGCTCTTAAATCCTGACCTATGCAAATTCTTCTTCTTGGCTCAGGTGGCAGGGAACATGCCCTGGCCTGGAAAATAGCTCAAAGCCCCTTGCTCGAAAAATTGTTTATTGCACCTGGTAATGCAGGTACATCCGGCTGCGGGGAAAATGTCCCGATTTCTGTAAATGATTTTCCCGGCATAAAACGGTTCGTTCTTGAGCAGGGTATCGATATGCTTGTTGTGGGTCCTGAGGAGCCTTTGGTGAAAGGCATACACGACTTTTTCCTGGCCGACCCCATGCTCAGGAAGATACCGGTCATCGGACCATTGGCCAGGGCTGCACAGCTCGAAGGCAGTAAAGACTTTGCAAAACAGTTCATGACACGTCATCAAATACCTACTGCGGCTTATAAAACTTTCGATGTGTCGAACATTGAGGAAGGTCTCGGGTTCATACGTTCTCTCAAACCACCTTATGTTCTTAAGGCCGACGGCCTGGCCGCCGGCAAGGGAGTGGTTATCTGCCTGACTGAAGAAGAAGCTCAGCGTGAATTTATCTCTATGCTGAGGGATGCCAGGTTTGGACAGGCATCAGCCAGTGTTGTTGTTGAGGAATTCCTTTCCGGTATAGAATGCTCGTCGTTTGTGATCACCGACGGCAACTCATACCTTGTCCTTCCGGAGGCAAAGGATTATAAGAGAATTGGAGAAGGCGACAGCGGACCAAATACAGGAGGCATGGGTTCGGTTTCCCCGGTTCCTTTTGCCGACCAGGCTTTCCTGAAGAAGGTCGAAGACCGTATTATCAGGCCCACCGTTGAAGGGTTGAAGAAAGAGGGCCTCGATTATACCGGATTTATCTTTTTCGGGCTGATGAACGTGAAGGGGGATCCTTTCGTGATCGAATACAACTGCCGCCTGGGAGATCCTGAAACTGAATCGGTAATACCGAGAATTAAAAATGATGTGGTAGTATTGCTGAATGCCGTCGCAGAACGGAAGCTTGCAGATCATACTATTCAAATTGATGCCAGGGTTTGCACAACGGTCATGCTGGTTTCAAAAGGGTATCCCGATGCCTATGAAAAGGGAAAACTGATTACAGGAGAATCGAAGGTGAAGGGCTCCCTGGTATTTCATGCAGGCACCGTCATAAAACAAGGTGAACTGGTGAGCAATGGCGGCCGTGTTATCGCCGTGACATCACTGGGGAAAAGCATGCCGGAAGCACTTGCCCTAACCTATGAAAATGCCGGGAAGATTGAATTTGAAGGCAGGTATTTCAGAAGGGATATCGGGTTCGATCTTTAGATCGTGATAACGTGATGATTAATTTATTTCAAAGTTCGTTGTTCAATATTCATTATTCGATATTCATTTGAACACATGTTTATCCGGTTCTTCCGCTCCAGTTTTCCCATACAATACCTTGTAATAGGCCTGATCGGGTTTATGCTCTGGGGTAAATCATTTATACAACCCCCTCCCATTCCCATGCCCGAAGGTCCTGTTCCTTTATATAACCTCCTGTATTCCATTCTGAGCAACCTTCCCCATCTTGCCGTCATTACAGGGTTTGTCCTGGTAGCGTTGGAAACCTGGTGGCTCAATATACTCCTGAACAACAACGAACTGGTACTGAAGAACTCTTCTCTTGCATCATTGATCTGCATCATCATGATGAGCTCTTCCCCGGTTTACCTTACTGTTCACCCGCTCAACATCAGTATTCTCATCTCGATTGCCATCCTCAACAATCTGATGAGATCATACAACAGAACAGACAGCCTTGACCTTATATACGGAGCCGGCTTTTATACAGCCATCGGATCACTCTTCTATTTTCCTTTCCTGCTGATGCTGGCCATTGTACCCATAAGCTTTTTCCTTTTCCGCTCCGGCAGATGGAGAGAATGGGCTGCTGCACTGATCGGTTTCATCACTCCCTTCATCTTCCTTTCGGTATATTTTTTTGTTACCGATCAGCTGTCAGACCAGGTTGTGTTGTATGAAAAAATGGTCGCCTCATTCTTTTTTTACCCGATTCACCTTCACACTGATGATTGGATCATAGGGATCGCATCAATTGTTCTTGCAGCATGGGGCTTATATTATCTGCTGAGGGGCCCCATGGAGAAGACCGTCGAGATACGCGCAAAGACCTACCTTATAGTCTGGCTTTTGGCAATATCACTGCTTTCGGTGGCCTATTCAACAACCCTGCTTGTTTACCATCTGGTCATGCTGTTTCCAACCCTTACACTTCTGCTCACTTCGGCTTTCCTTGGTATTAAGAAAAAACGATGGGCCGAGATCATTTTCCTGATCTATTTTCTGCTTATCCTTATTAATTCATACTTTTATAACCCTGAGTAAAACAAGGTTTATGCTGCAGGGCTCATTTACAGGGGAATTGGTTGAAGCAGGAGTTGATGAAGCAGGGAGAGGATGCCTTGCCGGTCCTGTTTTCGCAGCTGCTGTTATTCTCCCGGCAGATTACAGGGATGAAGAACTGAATGATTCAAAACAGCTTACTGCCCTTAAACGGGAACGACTCCGTAAAACTATCGAACAAGACGCCCTGGCTTGGGCCGTTGGCAGCATTTCACCCGGCATAATCGATGAGATCAACATTCTTAATGCTTCAATCCTCGCTATGCATGATGCCATTCATAAGCTGAAGCTCAAGCCTGAGTTTATCCTTGTCGACGGAAACCGATTCAAACCGGTGAATAACATCCGCCATCAATGCATTATTAAAGGAGATACAAAATTCATGTCCATTGCTGCCGCATCTATTTTGGCTAAAACATACAGGGATGAATATATGACCATGATCGGGCAAGAGTTTCCGCAATACGATTGGAAAAACAATAAAGGCTATCCCTGCCGTAAACACAGAAATGCTATCTATCAATTCGGGCCCTGCATATATCACCGCATGAGTTTCAGATTGTATGAACAGTTAAAGCTTGAGTTATGAAGAACCCTAAAACATGGTTACTCGCGCTGGGGGCTGTCGTGCTGGTTACTGTTCTGATATGGGGCATATACCTTCTGGCTCAGTATACCAGGCATACTGACGAGTCCCCGCTTAACGCAGTGCCCGACAACACTGCTCTCATCATCAAGATTAACAGGCCGGGCAACCTGTGGGAAGAGCTCAACCGCTCTAATCTGATCTGGAATTCGCTGAGCCGTTATCCTGTGATCAGATCGATCAGAAATGAGCTTTACCTCTTTGATTCCATCAGCCGTAAAAATGAAAAGATCAGCGCGATTCTGCAGCGCTACAACCTGGTGCTCACATTGACCTTAAGCGGCCGGACCAAATTCGGGGTTGTTTTTCTCACTTCCGCCCCGGGCAATGACCCCGGTAAAGCGGCTGATGTTTTTGCGAAGGAATTATTCGGTGATTCAGCCAGGATTGACCAGACACCTTATGCCTCGACCAGTATCCATCGTCTTCAGAACAGTGAAAAATCACCCCCGTTTTATTACTCAATAGTTAAAGGTGTATTTATCGGCAGTTTTCTGGCCGACCTTGTTAAAAAGTCGATAGACCGTCTTACGTTTAACACCCCTGCCTTCCAGTCGTCGGGCTTTCGTAAAGTTGAAGCGCCCTCAGGTAAAAAGGCCGATGCGAATATTTATGTGAATTACCGTATGCTTGCGCTGGCCCTTTCGAAAATCTCGAGAACTGAAAACCATACTTCCCTGATCCAGCTTGCAAGGCTTGCATCATGGAGCGGCCTGGATGTGATCATTAAAAAGGATGAGCTCTTTCTCAATGGCTATACCCTGGCCGACGATACGACCTTCCACTACCTCAACCTGTTTACCGGTCAGGAACCACAGATGAATGAACTCAGTTCACTGGCTCCTCAGAATATTGCTTATTATGCTTTCTTCGGATGGGGTGACCTTGCCGCTTACTTTGAAAGGCTGGAAATGAGAAACCGGCAGGATGAACTTGAAGCCGGGAATCTGAGCCCGCTCAGCCTGTTGAACCAGCGGTACCATGTAAATCTTTCCGACTTTTTCCTTCCATGGATTGGGAAACAGGCTATGGTTTTTGCAATGGAAACCGATTCGGGATATGGCAGCGACAGGGTTTATGCAGCTTTCCAGGTAAGGGATTCGCTGCTTGCCGTTTCTCTGCTCGATAGTCTCCGGATCAGGATGGGACTGAAAAAAGATTCCACTAAATATAAAGGATTCAAAATCCGCGGGCTGCATTTCAATAACGTCCTTCAGAGCCTCTTTGGTTCCCTGTTTGAGCCGGCCGGGCAGGCCTGTATAACCTTTATCAATCATGCTCTGGTTTTCGGGCAGGACCCTTCGGCGCTTAAATTTCTTATTGACGAAAATATTTCAGGTTATGTACTGAACAAAAACAACAATTATATTGACTTCACCGGCAAAATGGCGGCTAAGTCGAATATTTTTATGTATTTCAATACTCCTCATGCATCTGTTACATTAGGCCGGATGATTGATGATCCGTTGCTTTCGACGCTGCACCCATGGCTTGACAGTCTGAAAAAATTCCATCCCATAGGGATACAGTATTCCTCCCAGGAAACAATGTTTTATACCAGCCTCTTTTTGGGATACACACCGAATATGGAAAAAGAAGGTCCATTAAGCTGGCAGGCTAAACTGGATACAACGATTACCGGCAGTCCACAGATTATTAACACGACGGCAAAAGGCGACCCTGCCGTCATCGTCAGAGACACTCTGAACAATATCTACCAGTACGGCGCCGACGGATTGCTGCGGTGGAGGATGCATTTTATGGGGAAGATCCTTTCAACGGTCAAACCCTTGCTGTTACCAGGCTGCGACACTATGTTTTACTTTTTCAATACCGATTCCCATTTGTACCTGCTGAAGTCGGATGGTCAGCCGGCCCGTAATTATCCCATGCGGTTCCCAATACCTGCAACCAGTTCCCTGACTATTGTTGACTTCGACCGCCGGGGCGACTACAGGATATTCGTTGCCTTCAACGATAAAAAGGTATACCAGTTTGATCTGCAGGGGCATTCGATCACAAACTGGGAGAGACCGATGATGAAAACGGCCATCCGTAACCCGGTTGAATATATTGTTTCCAATCATAAGGATTTCTTTTTTATCCGCGATGTTGAGAACAACCTTATGATTACTGACCGGCAGGGCAGGCAGAGGATCAGGGTGGGACCTATGTTCAGGCCTGCCGACCATTCCAGTTTCTATCCTGTAAACATGGCACAGAAAGGGATTTTTGTCACCACCGGCCCGGGGGGACAACTGATCTTTATCCAGGAAAGCGGGAAGACCGTTGAGATTAACCTCGGGCAATTCTCTCCCAGCCACTGGTTCTTTAATGAGAATTTGATGGGTAATGTAGTCCCTGAATATATCTTTATTGACAAAAACAAGATCTATTATTACAGCCGTTCAAATAAACTGATATACTCCTATGTTTTCCGCAGGGAAATTACCAGGGCCCCTTTCGTGCTCCACGACCGGCTCAACAATATTTCAATGATAGGCGTTACAATCCCTGAAACAGGTGAACTGTTTCTGTTTGACTCAAAAGGCTATTATCCAATGGAGCCTGGTATCTATGGAACCACACCCTTCGACATCGGCCATATGGATGATGAACATTCTTTGAACCTCGTGGTAGGCTCAGGGCTTTACATAAGGAATTACCGTATCCCTTCAAGATAAAAGGATTTTATCTCAGCGGTAAAACCTGGCCGGGATAAGGATCCATCCCCACTGCCATTCCGCTCCGCTTTAGCAGTAACTTCATCTTAATTCCGTAATGCTGGGATATCTCGTACAGGGTTTCGCCTGCCTGAACTATATGACTTTTAACGGACCCCCTGCGCCTTTTCGGCTCAATATATAATACCTGCCCGGCCTCCAGTGATCCCATATACACCAGGTCATTGTATTTCATCAGCCTCTTTACCGGAATATCAACCAGGGTCGATAGTTTTGAAAGATTATCGGTACTCCTCACCACGATGCATTGCAATTCATTGTTCTCATATATTCTCCGCCCTTCACCGATATAACCGTCAGGCTTGAACTCTGCGATCCAGGCATATCGTGCAAAGTCCTGGTCAGCAGATGGAATCATTTCCCCTGCGTAATCCGGCCTGTCGAAAAGGTATAGCTGGTAATCATCTATGGTGCGGATCAACATTTCCGCATACTGTTTGTTGGTTGCGTAACCTGCTGCCTCAAGCCCTTCAGCCCAGCCGTGGTAGTCGGTAAGCTGAAGTTTGAAAAGTCCCTTATAACGATCACCCTGTGTAAGGAACCAGGAATGGTCCCTAAAGGATTCTTCGGCATGATCATATTTACGAAAACATTCATTGGCATGGTCGTCGGTTTTCAGGTAAGTCTTCCCGGCCCAATCCTTATGACATTTGATCCCAAAATGGTTGTTGGCTTCCTTAGCCAGCTTGCTCTGGCCTGCTTTCGATTCAATGATCCCCTGGGCCAGGGTAATACTGGCAGGAATATGATACTGATTCATCTCCTGCAAAGCAACAGAACTGTATGTTTTTACATATAATCCAACCAGGATATCATAGGAAGAACTCTGGGCCCTGGCTGAAGGCAGTGACATGAAAAAAAGAGCCATGAGCCATGAGCCATGAGCCATGAGCCATGAGCCATGAGCCATGAGCCATGAGCCGTGAGCCATGAGCCATGAGCCGTGAGCCGTGAGCCGTGAGCCATGAGCCATGAGCGATTGGCGATTAACGAGGCAGTTCAATACCCTTTTCGTCTCCCTCATGACCGTACAAGCTCTCTGAAACGTTTACCCCTTTCCTCGAAATTCGCGAATTCATCATAACTGGCCGCGGCAGGCGACAAAACACAGGCATAGCCCGGCCTGGTTTCACGAAACACGATTTCTTTTAATGCATCAAAGCGGTTTATTTGGAATATTTTTTGCGGATAAGGTTTATGTGCCTCAAGGCATTCACCTATACGCTTGCCGGCAGCACCTAAAAGTACAAGATTTCTCACTTTCGACATGGCAAGAAAAGCAGCAAAAGAACTATAATCGATACCCCTGTCAAAACCTCCCAGGATGAGCGTATCAACATCCGGTAATGATCTCACAGCCTCAATGCTTGCTTCAGGAATAGTTGCAATGCTGTCGTTGTAAAAATGGATCAGCCGGTATTCGCCAAGGTATTCCAGACGGTGCTCCAACCCCTTGAATGTGAGGATCCCTTCCCTGATGGCTTCATCCGGTATCCCTGACACAGCGCAAACGCCTATTGCCGCCATGATATTTTTCAGGTTGTGTTCTCCCTTAAGGTAACGCTTTTGCTCAGTTTTCCATATGGCCCTTTCGTTGAGGCCGTCGCTGAAAAAGATCTCATTTTGATGCCTGAAAATTCCAGGTCTGTTTTGCACCGAAAGCGAAAACGGGAATCCGTGAGCCTTACTTCCAAGTACATTAACGTGAGACGAAAGAAGTTCATCCCCTGAATGGTAAATCAGGAAATCTTCCTTGCCCTGGAACCTGGCAATATTCAGTTTTGACTGCTGGTATGCTTCATAAGAAGGGTAAGCGTCAAGGTGCTCCTGGAAAAAATTCAGCATGACAGCAACATGAGGTGAGGCCGCGGTATATTCAAGCTGGTGCGACGAGAGCTCAAACACAATGATTGTATCCTCATTTATCCTCCCTGTAAAATGAAACGCAGGCGAACCTATATTGCCGACCAGGCAGGAATCTTTTCCGCTAAGCTGAAGTATATGATGGATCAGGCTTGAAGTGGTACTCTTTCCTTTTGTTCCCGTGACACCGATGATCTGCCGGCCATATCGTTCAAGAAAAAGCGAAGTCTGTGAAATGACTTTCGAAAGCGGCACAGGCGGTTTAAGATGGTTGATGCGTATCCCGGGGCTTTTCATGATGAACCCGCCTAGCCTCACTGCATCAAGATAATGTTCCCCGGTATGAAATTCAAGATTTCTGTCGTTCAACAGCAAAGGATGATGGCGGATTTCATCATTCAGATCGGCTATCAGCAAACGCTTCTCAGGGAACACCTGCCGTATCAATGTGTATGACGACTGCCCTTCCTTCCCGAAACCCAGGATTGCAATAATTTCATCACCCAGCTTTTTTTTCAGGAAATCAATCATGCAGCTCGGCTGTTAATATTTTCCGAAAGGATTCGGGCAGGTTGTTTGGCATAACTAATCGCAAGAAGGTATTAAAATCTTTATCCCGGTACCTGTTATATTCATCAGAACCAGCATATTGTTCAAGCAATGCAGGCAGGACCAGGCCCTTGTTCTGACGGATGCTTTCGCATAAAGCCAGATTTATCTCATCGACTGTGCCTGTACAATCGAAAGGTTTTTCATCCGCTGCACCGGTGAATTGCCTGAGGGTTTCCGACATTGAAAGCTCCTCGAGCATATTCTTCCCGAAAACTGATGACAACCGCTCGATCCCCATAAATGGGGAAAGGATGATAAACGTAAACAGGCATTTCGGACATTTCCCGCACCATGAATCGGTTTTGCTTCCTGCGTTGCAGGAACGGAAAATGCTATGGTAAGCCGGCAAACGGGAAAACAGCCAGGCAATCTGCAATTCGTTCAGAGGTCGGAGAAAGCTGAAATATTCAATATTCCGGGTAATATATTTACTCACATAAGAGCGGAAGTCATTCTCAAACTCGAACGATTTCGAATACTGGTGATTGATATTTGTCCCGTGGATCGTGGCTTCATTTGCACTGGATTCGTTTGAAAGAACGATATATTTCCTGCCCGTGAACAAGGCCGCTGTCAGGCTTATAAATGCAAGCAAAGCCGAGAAGGGTGTATGCCCGTTGAGATAGCCCCTGGCGTTCAGTTCAATCAACAAGGGGTCCAGGTGCCGGGTAATAAAAAGAGAGTCTTCGGCAGGAATTCCTGAAGCTTCAATCACTGCAGATGTGGCGCCGCGTGAATTCAGCACCATGGGCATTACATCATAATATCCCTTCAGCAGATCAAGTGTGACTGCCGAATCCTTGCCCCCTCCAACCGGGAGGATCACCCACTCTTTCAAATCCGGCGTAGCCAGATCAGAAAAAATTTCACCTTCAGCTTCGATATCCATGAAGGTGTGTTCATCTGCCTCAATGGAGTTCAGGTAAAAAAACTCGCCCAGCCCCAGGAAATACAATTTTTTCCACCATTCTTTCTGTTCCCGGCTGAGTCCGGCAGGTTTAATGATGACTTTCCCCGGACAGGCTGCCTTCCAGTAGCTTATCAATTCCACCATCCCGATGTGAAAGACCAGGGACGGCAGCATTGGATATAAAATATCATCAGGAAATGCCCAGTTTTTCCTGGGAATGAATAATGTGGGATAAAAATGATAGCTTCCTCCCAGGTTGAAATGAAAATTCATCTTCAGGCCTTCGGGCTCCAGAGAGCAGGTAAATTCCTCATAGATAAAATAAGGGAATTCGGCTGATAATTTGATCTGTTTATCCTGATTGCTGGACTTTAGCATTAAATGATATTATCTTTACCCTGAAATTTATGTTGCAAAAGTACCGTTATCTGATATAGGTAATTTTTTTCGCTGCTTGCAAAAGTAATCAATTTCATGTACGTTTGTGACCTAAACTGTTCCGGAAAAGGATGGGTAAACAGATCATAGAACCAAAGCGTGGGATCATACTGATCTCTGAGCCTACATTGCAGGATTATTACTTCCGGCAATCGGTCGTTTTGCTTGCAGAGCACAGCAAGGAAGGGACTTTCGGCGTTATCATCAACAAGCCTATTGAAATGCGGCTGCCGGAGATCTTTGAGGATTTGCAGGAATTTGATTTTCAGGTATACCTGGGAGGCCCGGTGAAGACCGACAGCGTTTTTTTCGTTCATACTCTTAACAATATCAGTGGCAGCATGAAGATAATGCCTGGTTTATACTGGGGTGGTGACATTCAGATTGTAAAATCCCGCATCCGCAAAGGCCTTATCAATGAAAATCATATCCGTTTTTTTGTCGGCTACGCCGGATGGACGCCTGACCAGCTGGAACGTGAGATCACTGAAAATTCATGGGTGTTATCCCATACCACAGCCGGGGAAGTGATTAATCAACATCCCGAATCGCTCTGGAGAAATTACCTGAAGCATATGGGGCAGGATTATGCCATCTGGGCAAATTATCCTGCCGATCCTACCCTTAATTGATAACCCTATGGAAAATTCAGCTGAATCGATCAATTATTACGGGCATAAACCTTCGGAAACGGTTGAAGACCGGGAAAAAAAGCTTACGCCCAGCCCGAGAGCTAACAAGGCGCGTGAACTGTATTTTGGAGCCAAGTCATCGACTTCGATGGAATTTCCTTACTGGTATACCCGCCGCTGGGATGAACTTGACGGGGAGATTCCTGTCATCCGCCGTGCTGAAAGCCTCAAAGCTGGTTTCGAACATCTGACCCCTGTTATTTACCCCGGTGAACTTCTTGCAATGGGTAAAGCTTCGTTCCTGCGCGGGTCTTATCCCATGCCCTGGCTGTCGGAAGCTTTTTTCATGGCATCCGAGGACAAGCTTTATCAGGAAGCTCTTGAATCGGGCAAACTGACTGCTGATACCTTTACGACTCTCGGCAAAGGAGGCGGTAACGTCACCAATTCCAGCGGCAAAGTCATTTCGATAGCCGGGAAGTTCGGCGTAAGAGTGGAGGAAATGCCGGTGATGCTTGAGGTAGCAAAGAAATGGAAAAACCGTTCGGTGGATGACATCGGTCATAAATACGAACAAATGGTTCCCGCTTACAAGGAAAAGGAAGCCATCATGCGTTCGGTCATTTGTATGTTTGATTCGGGTTATACCCTGCCTCAGGGCCGTGAAGTCATAAACTATTATTATCCGCTTCAATACGGCATAGACGGGATCATCCGGATATGCGAGGAAAGCATGAACGAAGTTGCAGGCTTTCCCGAAATGGACCGCCTGTATTTTTATAAAGCGGTGATCACAATGCTTCAGGGTATCAAGGCCTGGATCAGGAACTACGCCGAAGAAGCGCGTTTGCTTGCTTCCCTCGAAAAGGAAGAAAAACAAAAAGCCGAATACACTGAAATGGCTGAGCGGCTTGATCATATCTCGTCAGATCCGCCTCGTAATTTTCATGATGCATTGCAGATGATCTGGACTTTCCATGTCGCTGTTCTGAACGAAGACGCTATCTCCGGCCTTTCTCCGGGCCGTTTGGGGCAGGTATTGTATCCATTCTGGAAAAGGGATATTGACGGGGGCCTGATCGACCGCGGGAAAACTATAGAGCTCCTCGAATGCATGCGTATTAAGTTCACTGAGATAGACTGCTTTGCTTCGATGGGTGTTGTTGGCGGTGTACTTTCGGGCAATACGTTTAACAACCTGTGTATTGGCGGATTGAAAAAAGACGGGACCCAGGCCGCAAATGAACTTGAGATGCTGATCCTTGAAACCGGTATCAGCTGCGAAACTCCCCAACCCACACTTTCGTTGCTTTATGACGAAAAACTGCCGGAGGAGTTTTTAATGAAAGGAATTGAATGTACGAAGGCCGGCGCAGGATACCCCGCCTGGGTGAGCAATACGGTGGCTATGGAATTTCTCCTGAACAATTACGCCCATGAAGGGATGCAGACGGAAGAAGCCCGAGCCTGGTCTATCGGAGGATGCCTTGAAACAAGTCCGGGAAGCTGGATGCCGCTCAACCTCGACGGGGAGATCCACTGGATACCCGGAGGTTCGGCTCCCGCGACGAGCGTAGGCGTTCATTTCATCTCTCTGCCGAAGATCCTTGAAACAGTGATCTTCGACGGCATCGATATGCGAAGCGGTGAAAGGATATTCCCCAGCCACGGCTATAAACTTGAATCCTATGATGAACTCTGGCAGGGGTTTAAAGATTATTTCAGCCGGGCTGTGCATGTTCTGACTCTTACAAATAATATCCAGCATGACGCCTGGAGAAAGATCAGCCCGTCACTGGTTAATTCGATGCTTAAACCCGACTGCCTTGAGAAAGGCCGCGACCTCGGCCAGATGGGTGCCCGGTATAATACCACTTTCAATGTTGAATCCTGCGGGAACACTACCCTTATAAATTCCCTGGCCTCCCTGAAGAAGAACGTTTACGACGAAAAGAATTTCGACCTGGAGACTTACCGCAAAGCTATACTTGAAAATTTCGGCTACCATACCGCCCAGGAAACAGGCTCATATTCCCTGGTTGACCAGAAACCAAATGAGCATCATAGCGAATATCGTAAGATACACCGCCGGAGCCTTGATGCTCCCAAATTCGGGAATGACGATCCTTATGTAGACGCCCTGTTCAAGCAGTGGGAAGAATGGTTCTGCGAGATGACTCATAACTACCGTTCGTTGTATGACCAGCCTTTGTATGCCTGCCAGATCAGCGTTTCGACACATGGACCGATGGGAGCAGTTACCTTAGCTTCGCCTGATGGCCGGCTTTCAGGAACAACATTTTCGGATGGTTCCGTCTCAGCTTACCCGGGTACCGACAGGCAGGGACCCTATGCCCTGTTCAATTCGGCAACCTGCTGGAACCACTCGCAGTCACAGAATTCTCAGCTCAATATGAAGATCCATCCTTCGGTTGTGAAGGGTCGTGAAGGCTCCCGCAAATTCCTTGAACTGATACGGGCTTACATGAGGAAGGGAGGTTTCCACGTGCAATTCAACATTGTCGATTCGAGAATGCTGAAACAGGCCCAGAGCGACCCCGACAAATTCCGCAGCCTGCTTGTACGTGTTGCCGGATTTACCCAGTACTGGGTCGAATTAGGCAAACAGATCCAGGATGAAGTCATCGCGAGGACTGAATATGAGGAATTATAAATGCGAAATTGCGAAAGGCGAAAGGCGAAAAAAATCATTTCGCTTTTCACTTTTCACTTTTCACTTTTTGAAAATACATCTAAGCTACAGTATATGAACACATGTACCGATTGCAAATTCTACCTTCCTATAGATGTTTTTAAGGGGTTATGCAAAATTTCGAAGCAAGATATCCTGCCCGACGATGCCTTTTGTGATAAAGCCGAACGTTTAGCCAAATGCAGGTTTTGCAGCAATTACACTGCCGAAAAGGAATTTTTAGGTAAATGTATGTCGATTACACTGGCTTACCCTGATATGAATGCTGTATCATGTGCTGATTTCAAATGGATCAGTCAACATTAACCGGAGGGTACATCTTCGACATCCAGGGTTTTTCTGTTCATGACGGCCCGGGTTGCCGTACCCTGATCTTCTTAAAAGGATGTCCGCTGAGGTGCCTCTGGTGTTCCAACCCCGAAGGGATCAGGCCATTTCCGGAACCTCTTTATAAAGAAACCAAATGTCTCTTTGATCTGTATTGCCTTCAGGCCTGTCCCTATAAAACGATCAAGCTGACTGGCGGAAAAGAAACACCCCGGCTTGAATTTGACCGCGATAAATGTGCACACTGCAACACCTATGATTGTGTGAAAGCCTGTCTTACCGGAGCCCTTGGACAGGGAGGGTATTTCATCAGCCTTCCAGAACTGTATTCGAGGATTGAACGTGACAGGCAGTACTGGGGCGTGAATGGGGGTATCACACTTACCGGGGGAGAGCCGTTTGCTCAACCGGAATTTACAACAGGTATCCTTAAAATGTGTTATGAGGCATTTATTCATACTGCCGTTGAAACCTGCGGCGACATTCCCTGGAATCACATAGAACCCTCCCTGCCCTGGCTGGATTGGATCTTTTTCGACCTTAAGCATATGGATGAGACTGCTCATAAATTACTGACATCATCTTCAAACCGCACAATACTGGAGAATGCCAGGCGCCTGGCCGTCAGCTTTAAAGGCCGCCTTGTATTCAGGATGCCGCTTGTGCCCGGACGTAACGATTCGGATGAAAATATCAGGGCCACGGCTGAATTCATTTTGTCATGCGGTTTTAAAGAACTGAACATCCTCCCTGTTCATCACCTGGGCCGCGAGAAATACCTGCTTACAGGTCAGACTTATATGCTTCAGGACCTTGAAATGAATGCCAGGGAGCAACTTCTTGCCATTAAAGACCGCTTCATCGAATTGGGTGTCAGCTGCTATCCAGGCAGTGAGACTCCCTTCTGAAACTTTCTATTATTTGTTAAAAGTTCTGTTTCCTGCTGATTAAAATCATTGGTAAAGTGAAAATATTTTATGATTTTTGCTGTTGCTCATTTATTAACAGCTCAATATTTTTTATGAGATGATGAAAGATACTCCAATAAACTTTGAAATTGTTAACCGCCATATCAGGGAAAGTAAGATCCGTAATATAGGCAAGGCAACAATTCGTGAGATAAAAAGGCTTATTAACGGCATAGAAAAGGAATCTGGTGAAAAATTCATCCGGATGGAAATGGGAGTTCCGGGACTTCCGCCTGCCGGGATAGGCGTTCAGGCCGAAATAGAGGCATTGCAAAGGGGAGTCGCTTCTGTTTATCCTGACATTGAAGGAACGCCTATATTGAAAAAAGAAGCTTCACGTTTCGCGAAACTTTTTCTCGACATCGACGTGGATGAAGCAAATTGCGTGCCTACTGTCGGTTCGATGCAGGGCGGATTTGCTGCCTTCCTTACGATCTCCAAACTTTCGAAGGAACGTGACGTTACCCTTTTCATTGATCCGGGCTTCCCGGTCCACCACCAGCAACATGTCGTTCTTGGTCTGAAATACAAGAGCTTCGATGTATATGATTACCGGGGAGAAAAGCTGCGTGCAAAACTGGAATCCTACTTTATGGCCGGTAATATCAATTCTGTACTCTACTCAAACCCAAATAACCCTTCATGGGTCTGTTTTACTGAAAAAGAGCTTAAGATCATCGGCGAACTTGCAACCAAATATAATGTGATCATCATCGAGGACCTGGCTTACTTCGGTATGGATTTCAGGAAGGATTACAGCCATCCCGGACAACCGCCTTACCAGCCTACCGTTGCAAAATACACAGATAATTATATTTTGCTGGTTTCAAGCTCGAAGGTTTTTAGCTATGCTGGCCAGAGGATCGGACTGATGCTGGTTTCAAATCACCTTTTTAACCAGGTGTCGGAGAATCTTCTTTGGTCATACTCCACTAATATTTTCGGCAGGGCGCTGATTTACGGCACACTCTATGCCTTAAGCGCAGGTACTGCACATTCAGCCCAATTTGCTTTGGCAGCCCTGCTGAAAGCCGCAAATGACGGTACTTATAATTTCGTTGAAGTGGTAAAGGAGTATGGCGAAAAAGCCCGGATCATGAAAAAAATGTTCCTTGAAAACGGGTTTAGCATTGTATATGACAAAGATGAAGATGAACCAATCGCTGACGGGTTTTATTTCACGGTTTCTTACCCCGGTTTCACGGGGGAACAACTGCTTGAAGAACTCATTTATTATGGTATCAGTTCGATTTCACTGACGATAACCGGAAGCGAACACTCCGAAGGCCTCCGTGCCTGCGTCTCTCTGGTACAAAGAGCCCAGTTCCCGGCGCTTGAGGAGCGCCTGAGGAAATTCCACGAAAACCACCCGGTAAGTTAGTTATTGGGGAGTGGGGAGTGGGGATTAGGGATTAGGGCACCTTAAATTTTCACTTTTCACTTTTCGCTTTTCACTTTTCGCTTTTCGCTTTTCACTTTTCACTTTTCGCTTTTCGCTTTTCACTTTTCACTTTTCACTTTTCACTTTTCACTTTTCGCTTGTCACTTTTCGCTTGTCACTTTTCGCTTTTCACTTTTCACTATTCTCTAATCAATCGTGCCACACGAACCACCTGAGAGGCAAACTTATCAACAAAATTATTCGAGTTATTAACAATGGTGGGTTGATATTTTCTTGATTTTGCCTTCCGACCGGTACCCGGTCATGCTTTCCTTTGCGTGTCGAAAACCGAAAAAATGGCTTTCCTGCTTAGGAATTCATTCTGGCTGTTTGTGCTTTTTTGCTATATCCCAAACGCAGAAGCACAGATGAACTATTATGATCAACGAAGCGGTGTCGAGATACTCTTTCCTTCCGGCATCAGTATTTTCCCTCATCAGTGGTCAGGTAAAAAAGTAAATCCCGATATCCAGCCTGTATCATCTGAAGAATTCGAAAGGCTTGAAGATGTTCTTACCTATGCATTATCAAAATACCCTGTCGATATGCTCACTGCAAATCTTGACAAGGTTTTTGTGTTAAAATCAATGAAATTCTACGGCCTTCCTTACGGGGGAACCAATTACAGGCATACTATTTACCTGAGTGACGATAACGACAACCCATGGTTTACCAACGAATACATAGAACAGGTATTTCATCATGAATTTTCCAGTATCCTGATAAGAAATTTCCCGACATATTTCGACAAAACGAAATGGTTGTCGCTCAACCCTCCTTCGTTCAGGTATGGCAAAGGGGGCGCGGATGCAATTCTGAATGGTACCGCCGATATGGCTCTGAATCCGGCCGAGATTGAGAAAGGCTTCCTGTCGGAATACTCCACAGCCTCTCTGGAAGAAGACATCAACGTTTTTGCCCAGAACCTGTTCACAGGAGACCGTGAGTTCTGGAGGCTGGTTGACCTTAACGACACCATCAGCGCAAAGGCAGGGATACTGATCAGGTTTTACCACAAGATCAACCCCGTCTTCACAGAATCTTACTTCCGGAGCTTTTATTACAACAGCACTGCTCAGAGATGAGGCATGAGCCATGAGGCATGAGCCATGAGCCATGAGCCATGAGCCATGAGGCATGAGCATTTTATGATCACTCATGCCACATGGCTTTTGCCTGATGGCTAATTATACTTGTTCTAAATTTAACAATGCCCGCCATTTGTTCGGAGAATTTTCCCTAATTTCGCCATGGTATTAAGTATCGCACCATTAATTTTTCTCATTATGGCTAAGATCAAAGGAGATATCCTGGTAAATGTGGAACGCTGCAAGGGATGCGAGGTTTGTATTGCCTCCTGTCCTTTTTCAGTTATTGCAATGTCGAAAGAAGTAAACGGCAAAGGCTACCACTTCGCCTTGAAAGTCAATAACGAATGTACCGGATGCATGAATTGCGCAATAGTCTGTCCCGATGGTGTGATCACTGTTTTCCGCGGCAAAGTTTCTGAATAACAATTTTAAAGTACATATCTCATGGGTGAATTACGATTGATGAAGGGTAACGAAGCTGTTGCCGAAGCCGCTATAAGGGCAGGCTGCGATGGTTATTTCGGATATCCTATAACGCCTCAGTCTGAAGTGATGGAATACCTGATGGCGGAAAAACCGCATGAACGCACAGGAATGGTGGTTCTTCAGGCCGAAAGTGAAACAGCTTCGATCAATATGCTCTACGGAGCTGCCGGTACAGGTAAAATGGTGATGACATCGTCTTCCAGTCCGGGCATCAGCCTGATGCAGGAAGGCATTTCATATATGGCCGGGGCAGAACTCCCTGCCGTCATTGTTAATGTCGTTCGCGGAGGCCCCGGACTCGGGACTATTCAACCTTCCCAGGCCGATTATTTTCAGGCTGTAAAAGGAGGAGGGCATGGCGATTACAAGTTGGTTGTCCTCGCACCTGCATCGGTTCAGGAAATGTGCGACCATGTTAAGCTCGGTTTCGACCTTGCTTTCAAGTACCGCAACCCGGTGATGATACTTTCCGACGGCGCTATTGGCCAAATGATGGAGAAAGTCGTTCTTTTCGACCCGATTCCCCGCCGTTCAGAAGAGGATCTTATCAAACAGAACCCATGGGCTGCAACAGGAAAACCGAAAAGCCGCGAACATATCATCATTACATCTCTTGACCTCGACCCGGCCGGACAGGAAAGAGTAAACCTGAAGTTACAGGCCAAATACAAAAAAATAGAGGAAAACGAAATTCTGTATGAAACCCTTGGCTGCGAAGATGCCGAATTCATTTTCGTTGCATTCGGGCTTTCTGCCCGTATCTGCCAGAAATCGATGGACCTTGCCAGAGCCAAAGGCATTAAAATCGGCCTGTTCAGGCCTATCACCCTGTTCCCCTTTCCGGTCAAAGCGATCCACGACCTTGGCAAAAAAGTCAAAGGCATGCTCGTGGTTGAAATGAATGCCGGGCAGATGATAGAAGATGTAAAGCTGAGTGTTGGATGCAGCATTAAAATTGAACATTACGGACGTTTCGGCGGTATCATCCCTACACCGGATGAAGTTGTGAAAGCGCTTGAAACTCAAATTATCGGAGGCTGATATGGAGGAACCTTTTGTAAAAACTGAGATACGCAAGGATGAAAACATCGTGTATAAACGTACCGATCTCCTTGTTGACAGGCCATTGAGCTATTGTCCCGGCTGCGGTCACGGCGTTGTTCACCGCATGCTGATGGAGACCCTCGAAGAAATGGACATTCAGGATAAGACTATCGGCGTCTCCCCGGTGGGTTGTTCAGTGCTTGCCTATGACTTTATGAATATTGACATGCTGGGCGCTGCCCACGGACGAGCCCCCGCCCTTGCCACCGCCATTAAACGTCTTTGGCCGAACAAATTCGTATTTACATACCAGGGTGACGGTGACCTTGCAGCTATAGGCACCGCCGAGACTATCCATGCCTGCAACAGAGGTGAGAATTTCACGATAATTTTTATCAATAATGGTATTTACGGTATGACCGGAGGTCAAATGGCGCCGACCACACTTCCCGGGATGAGGTCTTCAACTTCTCCATACGGGCGTGATGTCCAAACCATGGGCCACCCCCTGAAGATCACCGAGCTGATCGCAAACCTTCCGGGTGTTTATTATGTGACCCGCCAGGCTGTGCATACTCCCAGCCACGTTCGTAAAACAAAAAAAGCCATCCGCAAGGCATTTGAACAGCAGAAAGAAAACAAAGGCATCGCATTCATCGAAGTTGTATCAAACTGCAACTCGGGATGGAAAATGACACCGGTACAATCGAACAAATGGATGGAAGAGAATATGTTCCCCTTCTACCCGCTGGGCGATATCAAATTGGACGGAAAATTAATTCAAAAAAGCGAAATAGCGAAGTAGCGAAATAGCGAAACTTCATATTTCAAAATTCGTTGTTCAATATTCGATATTCATAAAGTTATGACTGAAGAAATTATTATCGCCGGTTTCGGCGGACAGGGAGTCCTCTCGATGGGGAAGATCCTTGCTTATTCAGGAGTTATGCAGAACAAGGAAGTCAGCTGGATGCCTTCCTACGGCCCTGAAATGCGCGGGGGTACAGCTAACGTCACAGTCATCCTCAGCGATGAACGAATCAGCTCCCCCATCCTGAATTCATTCGACACTGCCATTATTCTGAACCAGCAGTCGCTCGATAAATTCGAAAAAGCTGTGAAACCCGGCGGGCTCTTGATTTACGACCCAAATGGGATCACCAAACTGCCTTCACGCAAGGATATCAACATTTACTCGATTGCTGCTGCAGATGAAGCAGGCAAACTCGGTCTTTCGAAGATATTCAACATGATCGTACTTGGCGGGTTCCTGAAACTGAAACCTCTTGTTCAACCCGAATTCATTCATAAAGGGCTTGAAAAATCCCTTCCTGCAAGACACCATAAGCTGATCCCCGATAACGAAAAAGCTATCGAGATCGGGAAAGGATTGATCCAGGCAGTGCAGGTGCTGAATTAGTTTACGATTTACAATTCAAAGGACTTATTCTTAATTCGTAACTATCCCTCTTTTGAATCACTTATCCATTACAGAGCTCCGGGAGTTTCTTGAAGCTAAATATCTTCAATACAACACTCCTTCATTCATATACAGCGACCCGGTCTCAATCCCTCATCTCTTTTCTTCAGCTGAAGATATCGAGATCTCGGCATTCCTTACGGCAACAATTTCCTGGGGGTTCCGTAAAAGTATCCTTGCAAATGCAACAATCCTGATCAAAATGATGGACATGTCGCCTTCGCGCTTTATACGTTCATTTACATCCACCGACCTGGAACCGTTCAGAAGGTTCAACCACCGCACGTTCAATGGAGAAGACTGTATTTTTTTCCTTCGCTCTCTTCAGAATATTTATGTTAATTACGGCGGATTGGAGAAATGCTTCGTTAACAATCAGGCTGACTGTATAAAGCCGCGCATTGCCGCTTTCCGCAAAATATTCCTGGGACTCCCTCATCAGCCAAGACAGGAAAAACATATAGCCGACCCATATAAAGGTTCTTCATGTAAACGATTAAATATGTTTCTTCGATGGATGGTGAGAGACGACGGCAGAGGTGTGGACTTCGGATTATGGAAATCCATTTCCCCTTCTGAACTTATTTGTCCCCTTGATATTCACTCAGGCAATGTGGCCAGAAAACTCGGTTTGCTCAAAAGAAAATCAAATGACTGGAAAGCTGCCGAAGAACTGACGGCCGCCTTGGGCAAATTTGATGCAAATGATCCGGTGAAATATGATTATTCCCTGTTTGGTCCGGGTGTTTTTGAAAAATTTTAATCTACTTCATGGTCTTAATAATACTCATCGCCTCATCAATATGCTTTTCAAAACTGAATTGCGACGAGAAAATCTTCCTGATCACTCCATTCTTGTCTATCACATAGGTAACCCTCCCGGGCAGCATACCCAGGGTACGGCCAACCTTGTACAAGCCTGCTACCTTCCTGTCTGTATCGGAAAGTAAAATAAAAGGCAGCTTATGATGGGAAGCAAACGATTTATGAGAAGCCTGATTATCAGAACTTATCCCAACAACCTCCGCCCCTGCTTCTTTGAACACCTCATAATTATCCCTGAAACTGCAGGCTTCCTTTGTACATCCGTAAGATTCATCCTTCGGATAAAAAAACAATACGATGGTTTTATGACCAATGAATTGTGAAAGGCTTACCATGCTTCCATCCTGGGAAGGCAGGGTAAAATCAGGCGCCTTTACTCCTTCTTTAATATCATGTATTGCCATTTTCTCAGATTTTAAACCAGGAGATGATAAAGTATCCCCATCCGGATTGTCCCGGCATGAAATTAATGAATAATTTAGAATTATTATAAATAGAAATAATATTTTGTAATTTTGCAGCAAGAAATAAACTATATAACTCAAAGGTATGAAAATTTTTCAATTAATTATTATAATTGCAGCCATGATAAATACAGCAAATTCACAAACGGTGAAATCATTTTATGATTTCAGTGCCACCACTCTTGAAGGGCAGCCATTCGATCTTTCATCACTGAAAGGTAAAAAGGTTTTAATAGTAAATACTGCATCCAAATGCGGACATACTCCACAGTACGCTCAATTGGAAGAGCTTTATATCAAATATGCTGACAGGAATTTTGTGATCCTCGGTTTCCCGGCCAACAACTTTATGTCACAGGAGCCGGGCGATAACAAACAGATCAGGGAATTCTGCACCCTTAATTATGGAGTAACTTTCCCTATGATGTCGAAGATCTCGGTTAAGGGGAAGGATATTGATCCCTTATACCGATGGCTGACCAGCAAGGATGAGAACGGTGTGATGGATGCTCCGGTAAAATGGAATTTCCAGAAATTCATGATTGATGAGAATGGGAAACTGGTCGGAATGGTACCCCCGGGTGACCTTCCCACATGCGACAAAATCATAAACTGGATAGAAAACAAATGAAAACATTTAAATGCACTGTTTGTGGTCATGTGTATGACCCGGGGACAGGAGATCCCGATTCGGGGATTGCACCAGGAACAGCTTTTGAAGACATTCCTGATGATTGGGTTTGCCCGATTTGCGGAGTGGGCAAGGAAGACTACATGCCGATTGATTGATGGAGGGATGGATTGATTTATTGAAGGAAATACCAGAATATCGAATGGTTTTTCGCTGATTCGCTGTTTCACTATTTCGCAACTTCGCTGCATGATTTTTCGCCTTTTAACGTACCTTTGCTATAAACTCATTCTTTATGGAAAAATCGATCAAGGGGACACTTACTGAAAAAAACCTGCTGAAATCATTCGCAGGCGAATCCCAGGCTAAAAACCGTTATACTTTCTTTGCAAAGCAGGCTAATAAAGAAGGATACGAGCAGATCTCTGCCCTGTTCATGGAGACTGCCCTCAACGAAGAGCAGCATGCAAAAATCTTCTTCCGTTTCCTGGAAGGGGGCCCGGTTGAGATCACCGCAACCTATCCGGCAGGTATCCTGTCAACTACTGCTGAAAACCTGAAATCTGCTGCCGATGGTGAAAAAGAAGAATGGTCGGAGCTTTACCCTGAATTTGCAAGGATTGCCGCTGAGGAAGGCTTCCCTAAAGTTACCACCGCCTATAAACTGATTTCCCAGGTTGAAGAGCACCATGAAAAGCGTTACAGGAAACTTCTCAACAACATCAAAAAAAATAAGGTTTTTGAAAAAGAGGAGAAAGTTTACTGGATTTGCAGGAAATGCGGCTACATTCATTTTGGCACGAAAGCCCTTCAGAACTGTCCCGCATGCCAGCATCCACAATCCTATTTTGAACTTTTAGCTGAGAATTTTTAAGAATAATCATTCGTTACTCAAAGTTCGTTGATCAATATTCGAATTTCTGTTCCCTAATCCGAACCTATGACCAGAAAAAGAAAGTTTATCAAAGAAGAAGTTCTGGCCGACTACCGGCTTGCATGCGAATCGAGGCAAGTAAGTATTCTGGGGCGTCGGGAAGCTTTAGGTGGAAGAGCCAATTTCGGGATCTTTGGTGATGGCAAGGAGGTTCCGCAGATTGCCATGGCCAAATTCTTCATGCAGGGTGACTGGCGCTCGGGGTATTACCGGGAGCAAACGTTTATGATGGCTGCCGGCCTGTCGGATAAGGAACGTTTTTTCGCCCATATATACGGGGACACGGATCTTACGCGTAATCCGGATAATGGTGGAAGGCTTATGAACAATCATTTCGCTACCCGAAGCCTTAACGAAAAAGGGGAATGGAAAGACCTGACAAAACAAAAGAATTCTTCAGGTGACATCTCCCCTACTGCTGCCCAGATGCCGCGCCTGCTGGGTCTTGCTCTGGCTTCAAAAACATTCAGGAACAGCATGGTGATGCAGGAAGCCGGGAAAAAATTTACCGTGAACGGGAATGAAGTTGCCTTTGGCATGATTGGAGATGCCTCGACTTCGGAAGGTCATTTCTGGGAAACCATTAATGCTGCTGGCGTACAGCAGGTGCCGATGGCCCTTGCGGTTTGGGACGACGGCTATGGGATCAGTGTTCCCAGGAAATACCAGACCACGAAGGAAAACATTTCTGAAGTACTGAAAGGCTTTGAGAAAGAAAAAGACAAACCCGGAGGCATTCTCCTTTATACCTGCAAGGGATGGGACTATCCTGCCTTGCTTGATATGTTTGAAGAAGGGATTTCAATATGCCGGAAAGACCATGTTCCGGTGGTATTTCATGTTACCGAACTCACACAGCCCCAGGGTCATTCCACTTCGGGTTCCCATGAGCGCTATAAGTCGCCTGAGCGGCTCGCCTGGGAGAAAGAATTTGATTGCAACCGCAAAATGCGGGAATGGATACTCGAAGCCGGCATCGCAAATGCCTCTGAACTTGACCTCATCGAAGCAGATGCAGTTAAATCAGCCAAATCGTCCCGTGATGCGGCATGGAAAGCATTCCAGGCACCCATCAGGGCCGAGAGGGAACATCTGATAAAAGTGGTGACTTCCACAAACTGCCCTTGCAAAAAGCAGGATCGTATCGACAAGATCGTTGCCGACCTGAAAATGGTTTCAGAGCCTATCCGTAAAGACATCATATCATCTGCAAAGAAGATCCTGAGAGATGTCTGTACAACCTGCAGCATGAAAAAGCCTATGAAGGCCGACCTTGAAGTGTGGATGGATGAACAGAAACGACTTAACTACGACCGCTACAGCTCTCATCTTTACAGCCAGTCGGCACAGGCTGCACTGAAAGTCGAAAGCATTCCTCCGGCATTTAATGAAGATTCTCCTGTGGTCACCGGGCGTGAAATTCTTCTGGCTAACAACGACTACCTCCTGAAAAACAACCCGCTCATGGTGTACTTCGGGGAGGATGTTGGTAAGATCGGCGGCGTTAACCAGACACTGGAAGGCCTTCAGGCAAAATTCGGTGAAAACAGGGTGTTTGATACAGGAATACGCGAACTTACCATCCTGGGGCAGGGTTTGGGACTTGCCTTAAGAGGCTTCCGACCTGTTACCGAGATACAATATTTTGATTATCTGCTTTACGGGCTGCAGGTCCTGAGCGATGATATTGCAACCACCCATTACCGTACAAAAGGCGGTCAGAAGGTGCCGATGATCATTTCCACCCGCGGTCACAGGCTGGTTGGGATTTGGCATTCAGGATCCCCCCTCAGCATGGTCATCAACTCAATTCGCGGCGTATATGTGCTTGTGCCCAGGAATATGACACAGGCTGCAGGCTTTTATAATACAATGATAGCTTCAGATGACCCGGCCCTTATCATAGAACCCCTTAACGGATACCGGCTCAAGGAAAAAATGCCTGCAAATATCGGGCGCTTCAGGGTTCCGCTTGGTGTTCCTGACATCCTGAACGAAGGCAGCGACATCACCCTCGTCACATACGGTTCTTGTGTCCGTATAGCTCAGGAAGCCGTTGCCCAGCTTAAGGAATTCAATATTTCGGTGGAGCTTATCGATGTTCAGTCCCTCATCCCTTTCGACCTGCACGGGACTATTGTCAGCTCCCTGAAGAAAACAAACAAGATCGTTTTCTTCGACGAAGATGTCCCTGGTGGCGCGACAGCTTACATGATGCAGAATGTCCTGGAAGGGCAGAAAGGTTACAGCTTCCTCGATATTGAACCACGTACGATCACATCGAACGACCATCGCCCGGCTTACAGCAACGACGGGGATTATTTTTCGAACCCCAATGCCGAAAACGTATTTGAGACCATTTACGAACTGATGCACGAATACAACCCGAACAAGTATGTGAGGCTGTGGTAGATCTTTTACGGTTAGCTATATTTACAGGTCATTGCAGGTTATAATTACAGAGGATTCTTCCCATACAATTCTGAATACGGAGTTGAATGAAACCTATCATTCTTCACACGGAGCTGTGCAGGAGTCAAGACATGTCTTTATCGATGCAGGGTTCAGGCAAATTGTCAAAGGAAAAGACCCGTTCAACGTTCTCGAGATAGGATTCGGCACTGGGCTGAATGCTTTGCTGACCCTGATTGAAGCGGAAGCAGTTAAAAAGTCTGTAGTGTATTCCGCCATCGAAGCTTACCCCCTGGATCAGGGAACCTGGACGAAACTTAACTATCCTGGCATGCTGTGCCCTGGTGAGCAGACAGTGTTTTTCGAAAAAATTCATCTCGCCGGCTGGGGAAAGGAAGAAAAGATAAGCAGCTTCTTCAGCCTTCATAAAATCCTTATGAAACTTCAGGATTATTCTCCTTTTGAAAACCACCTTGATCTCATTTATTTTGATGCATTTTCGCCCGCTGTCCAGCCTGAACTCTGGACAAATGAAATCTTCCGCAAACTGTTTATTGCTATGAAACGGGGCGGGGTTCTTACAACCTATTCGGTAAAGGGTGATGTTATCAGATCAATGAAAGCCGCCGGATTCATTGTTGAAAAGATCCCCGGTCCTCCGGGTAAAAGGCAGATATCAAGGGCCACGAAATAATTGTTTGCATTGTATCACTTTTCAGGCCTTCCGGGATTAAAGGAAAGAATTATTTGCAATTTACATACTTTACACGTATATTTGTATTTTAATTTACACGTGTATGAATGTTAAATTAACTCTGACTTTGGATAAGGCAGTTATTATAAAAGCAAAAGTTGTTGCGCGTAAATCGGGCCGGAGTTTGTCAGATATGGTGGAAACGTATTTAAAAACCCAGATTTGCAGGGAAGCCACGCACCCATCTTCAAATTACTCCCCACTGGTATCTTCATTAAAAGGGTCAATAAAACTACCCGAAGGATCTGACTACAAACAGGAACTGAAATCCGCCTTAGCAAATAAATACAAATAAATGGACCATTTGTTTCTCGATACTGATGTGATCCTTGATTTGATTACCGACCGGCAGCCATTTGCGGAGTATGCTGCAGCAATTTTCATGCTGGCTGAGGCAGGCAAATTAGCAACGTACTCATCCCCTCTTACATACAGCAATGCCTACTATATTCTGAGTAAATCAGCCTCACACAAAAAGATCATTGACCAGTTCAATAAACTGGAGATCATCATTAAAACACTCTCGATGCCACCAGGTGTTGTACGTTCATCCATTCATTCGGGGTACCACGACTTTGAAGATGCCCTGCAAAATTATACTGCAGAAAGTCATCCTCAGATCACCATCATTTTAACACGCAATATCAGGGATTTCAAATATAGCAAGCTGGCGGTGATGAGCCCTGAAACCTACCTGAAAGGAAGAAAAACCGATGAGTGAAAATCATTTTAATATAAGAATTTACGGTCTTTTTCCGGTGGATGGCTATATCCTTGTCACCGACGAATTCCGTCTCGGCATGTTCATGACGAAATTCCCCGGAGGGGCCCTTGAGTTCGGGGAAGGAGCCATTGACTGCCTCCGAAGGGAGTTCAGGGAGGAATTGAACTCGGAAATCAATCATATATCACATTTCTATACAACAGATTTTTACCAGC
The DNA here is from genome assembly GCA_903887775.1 of uncultured Bacteroidales bacterium. Taxonomy (GTDB): domain Bacteria; phylum Bacteroidota; class Bacteroidia; order Bacteroidales; family FEN-979; genus CAIRDP01. Next base: position 44,004 of record CAISRB010000018.1, on the reverse strand, counting down.
CAACTACCCTGTTACCAAAGAATATGCAACTGTTCAATGTATACTACAGCTTGCATATTGATAAGCCTTATCCTTTCAAAACGACCGGGAAATTGTATGACATTCCTGCCGTTGACGGGGCTCAAAGTTTCAGGTGGATGAAGATAAATGAGCTGAAAAAGGAGGATTTCACATTTCCTGTAGACAGGTATATTATTGAGAAGATCAAAACGGAATTGAGATGAACAGGTTATTAATTAGTGTTTTGCTGATCTCGTTGCTGATAAGCAGTTCATGCTCTGAAAAGAAGAAAGGCAATACGAATATAAGCGGAACGATTACAAATGCCTCAGGGCAATTGCTAATGTTGCAGGAACTGGGGGTCCAAAATTCAACAACCCTGGATTCACTCACTCTTGATACAACGGGAGTATTTTCCTTTACGCTGCAATTACAAGAAGCAGGACTTTATCTTTTAAGCCTGCCACGGCATTCCCCTCTCGTACTTGAGGTCATGCCCGGCAGTTTCGTGAAAATCCCGGGATCCTGCAAATCCTTTCCATCAGATGTGGTAATCAGTGGATCCGATAACAGCCTGGCCCTGTCGGGATTTTTTATCAGCACAAATGAAAACAGGATCATCTATGATTCGCTCGAGAATGTGCTGATGACCCACCAGGAAGATCCTGATTTTGCCGTTCTCAGCAACAAACTGGATGAATCTCTCAGACCCGTTTGGGAGGGGCAAAAGAAGCTTGAGACTGATTACATCACACGGCATCCGAACAGCCTCACCTCCCTGCTGGTATTGAATCAGGGGTTAGGTGTAAATCCTTTGCTTATATATAAAAATGATTCCGTTTACTTTATCAGGCTCGACAGTTCACTTAACAAAGCCTTTCCCGGGAATAAGCATGCCTTGTTTCATCACGAAAGGATAATACAGGAAAGGGCCATAAATGCCATGAAACAACATTCCGAATAAAATTTCCGATATTTGCCTTCATACTATGAAAGGAAAGATATACTTCGCATCGGATTTTCACCTTGGAATACCCGATCATAAGCAAAGCCTTGAACGGGAAAAAAAGCTTGTTCAATGGCTTGTCAAAGTAAGGGAGGATGCTGAAGAGATCTTCCTGATGGGTGATCTTTTCGATTTCTGGTTTGAATATAAAACAGTAGTTCCAAGGGGTTACACCCGCATGCTGGGGATGCTTGCCGAAATTGCCGACACAGGAATCCCTGTCCATCTGTTCAGGGGGAACCATGATATGTGGGCTTTATCGTACCTTCAGGAAGAAATTGGGTTACAACTCCACCGGGAACCGGAATTCAGAACATTCAACGGCAGGAATTTTTACCTGGCACATGGCGATGGACTTGGTCCCGGCGACCATGGGTACAAGTTTATCAAAAAGGTTTTTGCCAGTCCGCTTAACCAGTGGCTCTTCAGGCTTATCCATCCCGACCTGGGGATCAGCATGGCATTGTTCTGGTCGAGAAAAAGCCGTTACGCTGCGTTGCAGAAGGAAAAGAAGGAAGAAGAAAGGAATCTCAGGCTGATCAATGAAAGGATCCTTTTTCATTCGGAAGAACTGATTAAACAGAATCCCGGACTCGATTACCTGATTTACGGTCACTACCATTATCCGGTAGAAACACGTTTATCTCAAAAAGCCACGCAGGTTGTGCTGGGAGACTGGCTCACGCACTTCACGTTTGCTGTATTTGACGGGGAAAAACTGGCCCTGAAAGAATTCGGGGCATAAACATTACGGGCGGCTCAATACATTGAGCCGCCCGTAATGTTTAAATCCTGCGTTTCTTATTCAGGATGAATTGCTTCTACAGGGCACACATCTGCGCATGCTCCGCAGTCGGTGCAGGTTTCGGGGTTAATCTTATAGATATCACCTTCGGAAATTGCTTCAACAGGGCATTCATCGATGCAGGTTCCACAAGCTGTGCAATCTTCATTAATCTTGTAAGCCATGACTTATTGAATTTATGCCTGTAAAATAACAGGCCTGGTTATTAACTAAGTTTCCTCTGCAAAGATAAACATTTTTAACAAACCTGAATTGATTCGAATGTGAATTTATTAACAATCCGTTCGCATATTTGCACCGCGGCTAAGGTGTCTCCGTCGCGCCCGGGTAAGCGGGCCTAAAGCCCTGTGAAGGGTCCTTGCACCTGATACCGCTTATGCAAAATACTCGCTACCCACATTTCGCTACTTCACCACCTCGCTGCTTCGCTATTTTTTCTTAACTTTGCAGGCTATAAAAAACACATAACGATGCCGCACACTAAAAGACAAATTGTTGAAAAGGAAAGCGTAGTTGTGAAGTTCGTCGGCGATTCCGGCGACGGGATGCAACTTTCCGGTTCGGTTTTTTCCGACTCTGCTGCCCTGGCAGGGAATGACCTCGCCACTTTTCCTGATTTCCCAGCCGAGATCAGAGCACCTCAGAACACCGTTGCCGGCGTTTCCGGTTTCCAGGTCCATATGGGCTCAGAAAAGATCTTTACCACAGGTGATATGGTGGATGTCCTCGTCTCGATGAACCCCGCCTCCCTCAAAGCAAACCTTAAATGGGCGAAGAAGGGCGCTACCATCCTGGTCGATACCGATGCTTTCGAAGATAAAGCGATAGAAAAAGCCGGTTACAAGCAGAATCCTCTCACCGACCACAGCCTCGAGTCGTTCAATATGATCAAGGCTCCTATCACAACTATGACAAAGGAAAGCCTGAAAGAACTCGGTATTGACAACAAAACAGCCGAACGTTCGAAAAATATGTTTGCCCTCGGTATCCTCTACTTTATTTTTAACCGTGACCTGAAAATGGCCTTCAATTATTTTGAAGAACGTTTCAAAAAGAATCCGAAAGTCGTGGAGATCAATAAAGTCGTAATCCAGGCAGGCTACAATTATGCCGATACTGTTGAAGCTCTTGAATCTGTAATCCAGGTCGGAGCAGCCAAAATGCCAAAAGGACGTTACCGCAATATCACAGGGAACATTGCAACGGCCTGGGGACTTCTTGCTGCATCCGAAAAATCGGGCAGACCTCTTTTCCTTGGCTCCTACCCTATTACCCCGGCTACCGAGATCCTCATGGAACTTGCAAAACATAAATCCCTTGGTGCAAAAGTATTCCAGGCTGAAGATGAAATTGCCGGCATCTGCTCGGCAATAGGCGCTTCCTATACAGGGTCCCTCGCATGTACAACAACTTCAGGCCCTGGCCTCTCCCTGAAAAGCGAAGCCATCGGGCTTGCCGTAATGACCGAACTCCCCCTGGTTATCGTCGACGTTCAGCGCGGAGGACCATCAACCGGCCTTCCCACGAAATCGGAACAGTCTGACCTGCTTCAGGCTCTTTTCGGAAGAAATGGCGACGGTCCTGTCATTGTTATTGCTGCTTCAACTGCCGACAACTGCTTCTACTATGCATATACAGCAGCTAAATTATCGATGGAGCATATGACCCCTGCGATCCTTCTCACCGACGGATACCTGGGTTTCGGATCAGCTCTCTTCCGTATCCCGAGAATGGCAGATATGCCTCCGATCATACCTCCGATCGCCGAAGCCAATGACAAGAATTACCTGCCTTATAAGCGGAATGCGGAAACATTAGTACGCCAATGGGCAATTCCCGGTACCGAAGGCCTCCGCCACCGGATTGGCGGACTTGAAAAAGAGAATATCACCGGTGTGGTATCGATGGATCCCATGAATCACCAGGTCATGATAGACCTTCGTGCTGCCAAAGTTGACAAAATTGCAGATTTCATTCCTGATCAGGAAATCGACGGCAATAAAAAAGGTGAACTGCTGGTTGTAAGCTGGGGTGGAACATACGGAGCTGTGCATTCTGCCGTGAAACAGGCACAGGCTGAAGGCAAAAGCATTAGCCATGCCCATTTCCATTATATCAGTCCTCTCCCCAAAAATACCGAGAAAGTCCTGAAAGGCTTTAAAAAGATCCTTGTCTGCGAACTCAACAGCGGACAGTTCGTGAACTACCTGAAGATGAAATTCCCGATGCCGAACTTCCAACAGTTCAATAAGGTTCAGGGCCTGCCTTTCATGATCAATGAGTTAACCAATAAATTCAACCAAATCCTGGAGGAAAAATAATATGGACTTTGTAAATACAACCATAGAACGTTCTACCGTTCAGTTATCCAAAACCGATTTTGAAAGTGACCAGATGGTAAAATGGTGCCCCGGTTGCGGCGCTCATGCCATTCTTGCAGCCGTCGAAAGGGTCTTCCCGAAGATCGGCTACCGCAAGGAAAACTTTTGTATGATCTCCGGCATCGGTTGTTCGTCACGTTTCCCATACTATGTGAACACTTACGGTATTCATGGCATCCACGGTCGTGCAGCCGCCATTTCCACCGGCGTGAAAATAGCAAACCCCAGGCTCAGCGTCTGGATGGCCACCGGCGACGGTGACTCCCTGGCAATCGGCGGAAACCATTTCATACATGTCATCCGCAGAAATGTAGATATTAATATACTTCTGTTCAACAACCAGATCTACGGACTCACGAAGGGACAGTATTCCCCCACGACCCCGATGGGCAAGGTCACGAAGACTTCTCCCCAGGGGACCATTGAACATCCTTTCAACATCGGTGAACTCGTTATGGGCGCCCAGGGCACCTTCTTCGCAAGAGTTCCGGATAACAATATCAGTATGATGACCGAGGCTATGTTCGAGGCTGCCAAACACGATGGCACTTCCATCATCGAAATCATGCAGAACTGCATCATCTTTGCCGACAAAGCCCATAATGATGTGATCGGGAAGGAAAGCAAGGACGAGAATATGCTTATGGTCAAAAACGGCCAGCCCATGACCTGGGGCAAAAACAATGATAAGGGCCTGATCCTCAAAGATACTATGCTTGAAGTCGCTGAAATTGGTAAAAATGGCGTGACTGCGGATGACATCCTCGTTCATGATGCCTACAACCAGGATCCGGGTATCCACCTTATGCTGGCGAAGCTTGCACCGCCTCATTTCCCGATGGTCTTTGGCGTGATCCGTTCAGCTATGTTCCCCACTTATGACGACATGGTGGAAGAACAGATCAAATATGCGAAGGAAAATACGAAGATCAGGAATGTTGACGATCTGCTGAACAGCGGGGATGTCTGGGACATCAAATAAAAATCTGACCAATGAAACAATTTTTTTTTCTGCTTTCCCTGCTCTTTGTTTTGCAACAGGCAGAAGCCCAGGACTGGCAATGGCTTAATCCTAAACCCCAGGCAAATACACTGAACTCTGTTACCTTCACCGACCCTGATACCGGTTTTGCGGTCGGGAATAACGGGGTCATTGTGAAAACCGTTGATGGGGGGAGCACATGGACAAACCTGCCCCAGCTTAACGCCTTCAACCTGTTTTCTGTTTCATTTTCCGGCCCGGCTGAAGGATTTGCGGTTGGTATGTACGGGACAATAGTAAAAACTGTAAATGGCGGAACCGACTGGACAGTTCTCTCAACCGACATCCACAAAAACCTTAACGCAGTGCTGTTTCTCAATACCGATACCGGGTACGCCGTTGGCGACTTTGGCTTGATCATTAAAACAATTGATGGAGGGAGCCATTGGCAAATACTGGCATCAGGGGTCACCGAAAAACTGAATACCCTGTTTTTTCTTGATAACAACACAGCTTTTGTTACCGGAGACTATGGCGTCATCCTGAAGACCGGTAATGGCGGGCAAAGCTGGAATAAGCAGGTTACAGGCAATGTGGTGAACCTGAATTCGGTTTACTTCACAGATTCTCTTACGGGCTACGCCGTTGGCGGAAGCTATCCTCTTGATTCCGACGGGATAATCCTGAAAACCATAAATGGAGGAGCAAACTGGGAAATGCAGACCTGGGGGCTGAGCTTTCTCCCCATGTCGGTTTGGTTTACCAGCGACAACTCAGGGTATGTTACCGGGTTCGGGGGCATACTTAAAACCACCAATGCCGGAACAACCTGGAACCTTCTGAATACAGGATATTCAAACCTCCTTCTGTCAACAGTCTTTACCGGGCCTGATACGGGCTTCTCGGTGGGGGATCTTGGAACAATTTTGAAAACCACTGACGGGGGTACCATATGGACTTGTCAGACATCAATAGCGACGGGGAATCTTTTTTCAGGGGATTTCCTTGCAACCGGTGCTATTGTACTGGCTGGTTCTTCCGGTACCATTCTGAAATCATCCGATGCAGGAGCTACCTGGTCAGTGATGAATTCAGGCACTGATTCTGATCTGAAATCTGTTTGCTTTACAAGCCAGGATGTTGGTTATGCCGTTGGCAGAAAAGGAACAATTATAAAAACATATGCTGGAGGTGCTGCCTGGGACACCCTCAGTTCAGGAACATCCTATGACCTGAACTCAGTTTATTTCATCGATGCCAACGACGGATTCGCCCTTGGAAGCGGAGGCACAATCCTTAAAACGACCGACGCAGGGGCAAACTGGACCGCATCATATACAGGAGGTTATACGACTTCCTTTAATTCCTGCTTTTTTACAGATCCGAATACTGGATATGCAGTCGGGGCCGGCGGTTCAATTATGGAAAGCACCGACGGCGGATTAAACTGGGAGAACCTCACTTCAGGCTTTACTAATGCCCTGTTATCGGTAGTCTTCAGAAATGCCGACACAGGCTTCGTAATCGGGACCAACGGATTGATCCTGACTACACCTGATGGTGGAGCAACCTGGACCCAGGTCACTGCGGTCACCAGCAATGATCTTTTTTCAATTTGCTTCCCTTCTGAAAATACAGGTTTCATCACGGGGACCAATGGAACTCTTCTTAAATCGACTGATGGCGGAGCAAGCTGGTTTAACCTGGTATTAAAAACAAGCGTCGATTTCCACTATGTGTTCTTCACCGATGATAAGACCGGATATATTGCGGGGAACAACGGGAGCATCATGAAAACCATCAACGGTGGAGTAGGAATAGAAGAACAAAAACCAAAGATTGTTTTTAACATCTTTCCTGATCCGGCAAAAGACCATATTACTGTTGAAATTCAGGGATCTTTGACTCTCCCGCCTGAAAGCTGCACTGTATGTATATACAACATGATGGGCCAGTTGATGCTTAAACAACTCATTTACAGCAGCAAAATTTTAATAAACATCAACCCCTTACCCGCTGGCCTGTATATGATTGAAGTGAATCAAAACGGGTTGGCCGGTTGCGGGAAGTTTATCAGGGAATAAGTATTTATTGCCGTAAATTTGCCTTATGCGTCACACCACTGAGTACATTACTGGCTGGCAATGATCCGTCTTTTTGAATCCTTTATCAAGAAAAACAAGCTGTTACTGAAAACTGACAGAATACTGCTTGCAGTTTCGGGCGGGATCGACTCGGTCGTTATGACCGATCTGTTTTACAAAGCAGGTTATACATTCGGGATCGCACATTGCAACTTTGGTTTGAGAGGAAAAGAAAGCGATGCCGAGGAAGATTTTACCAGAATTCTTGCTAAGAAGTTTAAAGTTCCCTTTTATACAAAGCAGTTTAAGACAGCTGAATATGCCGTGGAGCGGAAGATATCAGTCCAGATGGCAGCAAGGGACCTTAGATACACCTGGTTTGAAGAGTTAAGATCATCCGGGAAATTTGATTGTATTGCAACAGCCCACCATCTTGACGACCAGGTTGAAACTTTTATGATAAACCTTATCCGTGGAACCGGGATCTCCGGTTTGCACGGTATCCTTCGTAAACAGGGTTATATTATAAGACCTATGCTGTTTGCATTCAGAAAAGATATTGAAAACTATGCGAAAGAATATCATATCAGTTTCATGCAGGACAGCTCGAACCTTGAAGATAAGTACATCCGGAATAAGATCCGCCGGAAAATAATCCCGCAACTTGAGGAACTCAATCCTGATTTCAAGAAAACAATCACTTCTGAAATAAAGATCCTGAAAGCATGGCAGGAGATCGGTGAAAAGGAAATTAAAAGGAAGACCGGCAGCATTGTAAAAAAGCAAAATGGAAAAACCATCATTGATATCAATGCCTTGAAAAACACTTCCCCCTGCGAACTCTACGCATGGGAGATTTTTTCTTACTTTGGGTTTAACTCAAGCGTTGTTGCCGATATCCTGGCAAACTTAGACGGGAAAAGCGGAACGACATTTTTATCCCCTACACATCGTGCCGTAAAGGACCGGGATTCAATGATAATACAGCCGGTTCAATGCAGGAAGGATGCAACTGTCAGGTTGATATCAGAGAGAACAAAGAGCATTTTGAGTCCGGTGAAACTCAGACTCTCTGTTCTGGAAAACAGGAAAGACACAATCCTTCCCGCCGGAAAGGAGTATGCCAGTCTTGACTTTGATAAACTGACATTCCCCCTGGAGATCAGAAAGTGGCAGCCAGGCGACAGCTTTCATCCATTTGGTATGAATGGAAAGAAAAAAGTGAGCGACTTGCTTATCAACGAAAAGATATCCCTTCCGGATAAAGAAAACACCCGGGTCCTATGCAGTTCAGGAAAAATTGCATGGGTGATCGGCCTGCGCATAGACCAGAGGTTCAGGATTACTTCGAAAACCTTAAGAATATTCCGGATCGTGATGTTGTGACCCGGCCTGCTTTACAAATTTTCTCTGCTTCGCGATTTTCCCTACATTTGTCCCCTAACATTCAAGGAAGTCATGAAAAGATCAAGCTTCTTCTTTCTGGCATTTGCTTTGATGCCTTTATTCCTGTTCGCTCAGATACTTGAACCTGTAAAATGGACCTTTAAAGTTGAACAGACAAAGCCCGGCGAAGCTGTCTTATTATTGATTTCAAATGCCGACAAAGGGTGGCATACCTATTCACAGGAAGTTATTCCTGATGGACCTGTACCCACTGAATTCACCTTTATTAAAAGCCCTTATTATGAACTGGTCGGAAAAGTTGATGAACCTAAAGGGGTAAAGGAAAAAGACCCGCAGATGAATAATATGGTTGTCACCTATTTCCCCGACAAAGGTGTTTTCAAACAAAAGATAAAGGTCCTCTCAAAAACAGATTTTACAGTCAAAGGCAATGTATACTTCATGTGCTGCAACGACCGCTCTTGCATTGCACCGGTCGAAACAGAGTTTGAGTTTGCTGTCAGGGGAAATCCGGAAGCCGCTTCAACTGCAACGACCCGGGAAGAGCCCGGGAAAGTTACAGCTGCGGGGGGTGCAACAGCCGCTGCCAATAAAGCTAATGTTTCCGTAACCGATACCTCAAAAACAGCCGGTGCAAAAGCATGCTGCGGTGCAAAACAGGACAGCGCTAAACTGACACAGTTCAGCTCAGTCCCTGCGGGTACAGAAAAGGATAAATCACTGCTTATCTTCTTTTTGATAAGCTTCCTGGCAGGCCTTGCTGCGATCGTGACACCCTGCGTATTTCCGATGATCCCGATGACCGTTACTTTTTTCATGAAAGGCAGCGAGAACAAACGCAAAGGGAGAATGCAAGCCATCGTCTACGGACTTTCAATTATAATCATTTATACAATAATCGGAACGGTAGTCGCTGTTACCCTTGGTGCCAATTTTGCAAATTTCCTGAGTACACACTGGATCCCCAATGTGTTTTTCTTTTTGATTTTTATGGTCTTTGCGGCATCGTTCCTGGGCATGTTCGAGATCACCCTGCCTTCCTGGCTCGTGAACAAAGCCGATAAACAGGCGGATAAAGGCGGGTATACCGGCGCATTTTTCATGGCCTTTACTCTTGTGCTGGTCTCCTTTTCCTGCACTGGACCGATCGTTGGAGCGATCCTTGTGAAATCGGCAAGCGGGCAAATACTCCAGCCTATTATCGGAATGTTAGGTTTTTCACTGGCCTTTGCCCTGCCCTTTGCTCTCTTTGCATTTTTCCCCTCCTGGCTTGCAGGTCTTCCCAAATCGGGCGGATGGCTCAACTCGGTCAAGGTTGTGCTGGGATTCCTTGAGATCGCACTTGGACTTAAGTTCCTGAGCATAGCTGACCAGACTTACCATTGGCATATCCTTGACAGGGAAGTCTATCTTGCCATGTGGATTATCACCTTCACACTCATGGGATTCTACCTTCTGGGAAAACTTAAATTCAACCATGATTCAGACCTGCCCTTCATCAGTGTTCCCAGGCTGCTTCTCTCGATTATCACCTTCTCATTTGTGATTTATATGATACCGGGAATGTTTGGAGCTCCCCTGAAAGCCTTATCAGGATATCTTCCTCCTGAAACCTCGCTTGATTTTGACCTCACCCGGATTATCCGCGAGGAAGTCAAAGCATTTTCAGGCAGTGGCAGCAGCACGCCATCCGCCCTCTGCGAAAAAGCAAGATACAGCGATTTCCTGAAGCTGCCCCATGGTCTTGAAGGCTACTTCGACTACAAACAGGCTCTTTCATGCGCTAGAAAGATCAACAAGCCCCTTTTCATTGACTTTACCGGTCACGGCTGCGTGAACTGCCGCGAAATGGAAGCCAATGTCTGGTCGGCGCCCCCGGTGCTTCAAAGACTCCGTGAAAAATTTATCGTGACTGCATTGTATGTCGATGATAAAACTGATGTCCCTGAGGCTGAATGGATCACGAGCAAATACGACGGCAAAGTGAAGAAATCGATAGGCCGCATCTATGCTGACTTCCAGATATCCAGGTTCAAAATAAATTCACAGCCTTATTACGTACTGCTTGATACTGCGGGAAACCTGCTCGCGAAGCCCCGGGCATACAACCTCAATGTGGATGAATTTATAACATGGATGGATGGTGGCCTGGATAATTTCCTGAAACAGCAAAAAAAGTAAAAAATTCCACGGCATTTTTGCCCTGTATTTCCCGGTTTACTTTTTGGAATTAAAAAAATAATGGCTATTATTGCATATAGACAAAAAAACTGAAATTTGTCAATAAGTTGATCATTTGCAACTTATTCATAAATTAGCAGTATAATAAGGGAACTGACTTATTGTCTTTATGGATATACCAATTGTAATCAATGAGGGTTCAAAGGTCAATGGAGTGTTTGCACTTACCAACACGGCACGTATTGAAGGTCAGGTCTTTGGAAAAATAGAATCGTCCCGTGATATTATCATAGGCAAGACCGGTTATATGAAAGGCGTGTTGTACGCCACCGATCTGGTTGTCTGCGGCAGGCTTGAAGGAACGGCTGTCGTGATGGGAACAACCAGGCTTTTTCCAGGTTCTTCCATCTTTGGAAATTTATATACCGGGGTTATCAATGTGGAAGAAGGAGCTGTTGTGCAAGCAAATATAATTGTCCGTGATGAACTGGAAGCAAATGACAGAGCCTTAATACATCAAGCCGAAGAAAACATCAGATTACTGGAAGAAAGCTGGATTGATAATACATTTTCATTGGCGCAAACGACGTTTGAAAACATTTTCAAAATGTTGGATAGAAAGCAAAAACATTTTATTTTTCTGCAGACTGAAAATGAAATTAAATTCAACTTCGATAAAATTCCCATATCAGAATCTTCAGCAGTTGATACCAATAGTCTTCAAAATATCCCTTTTGAACTAACAGAAAACAGAGAAACCCCTCCGGAAAATGAATCAGATCCGGGAGAGGCCGCTCCGGAAAACGGAGGTTCCGGTGACTCTCAGGAAAAAGAATCATTTCTTTTTAATTCAATCAGGCAAATGCCCGGAACCGGCAGTTCATCCCGTTTTAAGTAATTTATTTGACAGGAACCATCAAATTAGGTAAATTTGAAAAGAAATATTATAAATCAATGTCTATAAACAATTATAAATCATTATGAAACGATCGTATGTATTTCCAAGTGTATACGAAGAGAGCTTCGTTGATTACGCTAAAGTGGCTGAAAATTTTATTGACGGGGTGAAAATCGTCAACTTTAACCAACACGATTATCTGATTGGGAATATGGCATTAAATCAAGGCAATGCTCCACATAAGCTTCTTAACAGTTCAGCCTCAGAGTTAGATTATCAGCTATTGGCTTTGACCAGTTTAATTATGGCCACACAAGGTACAGACAATAAACTGGTAATTACAGCAGGTTTCCCTTTCGTTACATACCCGGTTTATAAAAAAGGAGCCAGAGATTTCTTTTTAGGCAAACATCTGGTTAGTCTCGATACCAGGACCTTTGGGGGTTCCGGAGTTGAAACGGTTAGTGTCAATGTTGATTCTATCGATGTAATAACCGAGATAAGTGGTTGCATCAAAGCAATAAGGGAAGGACAAATTGCCGAGAAACAGAACTTCTTTATCGGCAGTCTTGGGTTTGGAAGCTTCGAACTAGCCCTTTCCACCCAAACCGGTATCGTTCAGCGTACTGCCCATAGTGAAAAAGGGATCAACTTTGCCGTTAATATTCTTGAGAATGAGATCCAAAAGCAATATTATATCAATCTGCTCACTGAACAGCAAATAGAACGTGCTTTTCAACGCGGCTACTTTGTCATCAACCGTCGTAAAGTCGATGTCACAGAAATGCGGAAACGGGCCCTGACCAGCTACTTTAATGAAGTTATTTCGCCTGGGATGCGTAAGAAATTCCTTAATGAAGACTTTGTTAAAGCCAATAAACTGTATCTAGTTGGCGGAGGTGCAATGTACCAGGAATTGGTAGACCTTTTCAGACAGGAATTTCAGGAAATTCTCGATGTTATTGTTTACCCCGATCCATATCTTTGTGCCAGCGAAGGATATTGTTTGAATTCGATATCACTCGCACAATCAGTTAACAACCAGGAATTGATGGATGGAACGACTTACGTAGGGATAGACATTGGAAACTCAAACACGGTTGTTACTGTTCATACAAATAGCAAATAACGTCTCCTGTCTTTGCATTCATCGCATATCCGGTCAGCACTTTTGAGATCGGTGTTGTTGTTCATTTTACAAATAATCATTCCCGGCATAATAAGCAGGACAACACATGGACCCATTCTCATATCTCAGCACCCTGGATGCAGCCGTGATGGAGGAACTTTTTGAGAAATACCGCAAGGATCCTGCATCTGTTGACAAATCCTGGCGGAATTTTTTTGAAGGCTTCGAGTTCTGCCAGAAAAATTATAAAGCCCAGTCAGGAGAAACTACAGTTTATCCTGACGAATTCAAGGTCATAAACCTCATCACGGCCTACCGCCAGAGAGGTCATCTGTTTACAAAGACCAATCCCGTCAGGACCAGGCGTAAATATACACCCAACCTCGAAATTGAGAATTTCTCTCTCGGCAAGGACGACCTTGTGAAAGATTTCCAGGCAGGCAGGGAACTTGGCCTTGGTAACGCCAGACTTAGTGACATCATTACCCATCTGCAGAAAACGTATTGCGGATCAATCGGCATAGAGTATTATTATATCCGGAGGCCGGAAGTGGTTGAATGGTTCATTAATCGCATGGAGCCGGTTAAAAACACCCCTGCATTCTCCCTGGATGAAAAAGGCCGTATTCTCAGGAAACTTGCTGAAGCAGTGTTAATGGAGAAATTCATCCATAAAAAATTCCCGGGACATAAGAGCTTTTCGCTTGAAGGCGTTGAATCCCTTATCCCTGCCCTGGATGCCGTGATAGGGAAAGGAGCGGAACTCGGGGTTCATGAATTCATCCTGGGTATGGCCCATAGGGGAAGGCTGAATGTTCTCGGAAACATCATGCATAAACCCTTTAACCAGATATTTTCCGAGTTCGAAGGCAAGGAATACAGTGATGACGAGCTGCTCGGTGATGTAAAGTACCACCTGGGCTATTCCACAACGGTTGTTGCCGCTGACGGGAATCAGCTGAACCTCACTCTTTGTCCCAATCCATCCCACCTTGAAGCAGTGGACCCTGTAGTGGAAGGACTTGCGCGCGGCCGGATTGAAAGTGCTTATGATGGCGACAACTCCAGGCTGGTACCCGTTCTTATTCATGGAGATGCCTCCATCGCTGGCCAGGGCATCATATATGAAACGATACAGATGGCCGACCTTGAGGCCTATAAAACCGGTGGAACCATACATTTAGTCATCAATAATCAAATCGGGTTCACTACGAACTACCTTGACGGCAGGTCCAGCGTATATTGCACCGATGTTGCTAAAACCATTCAGTCTCCGGTTTTCCATGTGAATGCCGATGACGTCGAAGCCGTTGTCTATACAGTTCGGCTTGCCATGGAATTCCGCAACTATTTTCATAAAGACGTTTTCATAGACCTTCTTGGTTACCGTAAATATGGGCATAACGAAAGCGACGAGCCCCGTTTTACTCAACCAATACTGTACAAAATAATTGAGGGTCATCCGGATCCGCTTGAGATATACATTCACAAGCTGGAAGAGGAAGGAAGTGCAGGGAATTTTGACATTCCCGGTTTGCGCAAAGAAATTAACGCTTCACTTGAACTGGCATTTCAGTCATCCAAAACTATTGAAAAAGCTGACATCACTCCGTTCCTGGGGCCGCTTTGGAAAAATTTCCGCCGGGCTTTGCCGGAAGATTTTAAAAGCTCACCCGTAACTGCGATATCCGAAACCTCTCTGTATGAAATAAGCAGTAAACTGACATACCTTCCCGAAGGTGTGAATTTCTTCCGTAAAATAGTTAAGCTCCAGGATGACCGTAAAGCGATGTTGCAGGGTGAAGGCAGGCTCGACTGGGCGATGGGCGAACTCCTTGCTTATGGCAGCCTGCTGGCAGAAGGCCACCCTGTACGTATAAGCGGCCAGGATTCACAAAGGGGAACGTTTTCTCACCGTCATGCCGTACTTACAGTGGAAGACTCTGAGGATAAATTCATCCCCCTCGATCATATCAGCGAAGGACAACCTGATTTCAGGGTATATAATTCCCTGCTTTCTGAATACGGAGTGCTCGGGTTCGAATATGGTTTTGCTTTCGCAACTCCCGGAGGACTAACTATATGGGAAGCCCAATTCGGCGATTTCAACAATGGCACCCAGGTCATCATCGACCAGTACATCAGCAGCGCTGAGGATAAATGGAAAGTGATGAACGGACTTGTCCTGTTCCTGCCTCATGGTTATGAAGGCCAGGGACCTGAACATTCAAGCGCCAGGCTGGAACGTTTTCTTACCCTCTCGGGCCATTACAACTGGCAGATCGCAAACTGCACTACTCCTGCAAACTTCTTCCATCTGCTGAGAAGACAGATCAACCGTGAATTCCGTAAACCCCTGGTGGTGTTCACACCTAAAAGCCTGCTCCGGCATCCGCTCTGCGTTTCAAAGATCAGTGAGTTTACACAGGGTGGATTTAGCGAAGTGATTGATGACCGGCTGGTGAATAAAAGTCAAATCACAAAACTGGCTTTCTGCTCAGGAAAAGTGTATTATGATATTATTGAAAAGCGCGAACAGCTGGGAGTGCAGAACGTGGCGGTGATACGTCTTGAACAATTGTATCCCCTGCCTGAAAAGAAACTTTCCGAACTTGTCCTGAACTATCCGAATGCTAAACATTTCGAATGGGTGCAGGAAGAACCCGCCAATATGGGTGCCCTGAATTATATTATCCATAATTTTCCGAAGCCTGCACTAACTTATGTTGCCCGGCCGCCCAGCGGAAGCCCGGCCACAGGCTCATCTCAGCTTCATAAAGTGCAGCAGAACCTTTTGGTTGAAAAAGCCCTTGGGAAATGCAGCTGTGAGTTTTCATACGGTTCCTGCAGGTTGCATTGCGCTGAGAAATGATTCGGATTTCTTTGAATCAGGATTATTTTTCCCTACCTTAGCATTTCCAAATCCTGATATTATGAAAAAGATTTATCTGTTTTTGTTTATTCTTTTGCTGCCGGCAGGTTTAACACTTGCACAACACAGCAAAGCTGACATGTCTGCCCTTGACCGGCTGTATCCTCCTGCAACCGGATCAAAATCCATAAATTTATCTGCTAAATGTGCCGGATTCGTGAATAATCCCGGTGCCGACCCACAATGGAGGGCCATTGTCAATCCCGTCCCTATCATTCATTATACAGAACGGGACGAAGAGGTTGAAAGGTTAAAAGCCGAACGTCTTAAGCTGAAAATGGATGCCCCGAAAGAGAAATCTGCCTCCACTGAAAATTCAGGCTCCGGAGCGATACCTGAGATCGGAGTTAACTTTGGGGGGAACCATAGTAACGGCAGTTCCCCTCTTGATAATTGCATTGCTGTTTCTAACGATGGCCTGGTTGTAAGCGTTGCCAACACAACTATATTTTATACCAATGCCCAGGGCAGCAACCTGTATTATAATGACCTGCTCAGCTTCATTGGCGACAGTGACATAAAGGGAGTTTGCGATCCGGTTGTGATCTATGATAATACCGTCGACCGCTTTGTGTTCTTCTGCCAGGTTTCACCCCTGAATTCAGCCACCTCGAAATTGCTGGTTTTCTTCTCGAAATCGAATAACCCCATTGACGGATGGTGGTATTACAAACTTTCGGGAAATCCTTTGAACGACGGATGCGCTTTCGACTACCCGAAACTGGCTTATTCCAATAACGAAATTTACATCACCGGAAACCTCTTCCGTGATTCAGACAAGAAGTTCAGCCAGGCTGTCCTTTTCCAGTTCACAAAAGGTCCCGGGTTCAGCGGAGGCAATCTGCAGTACACTATGTGGTATAACATAGCCGGCAGTCCGTTTACACTTTGCCCGGTATCCTACGGACAACAGGGGAGTTATGGCCCTGGATGTTACCTGGTAGCCACTACATCCTCCGATGATAATAAATTCAGGTTCTACAATCTTACTGATGACCTTTCTACGGGATTGGCACAACTGAAGTATTATTCAATAAACACCACGGCTTACCAGGTCGCTCCCAATGCCGCCCAGCAGGGGACATCGGTACTGCTGAACACGAATGATGCCCGCACCCTTGGCGGCTTTTACCTGAATAATATCATTCACTTTGTATTTAATTCAATGAGGCCGGATGGTTACTGCGGGATCAACTATAACCGCTTTGATGTGTTATCAGGTCAAAACACTTCAGTAGTCTTTGGACTTAACGGTTCCGATTATTGTTATCCCTCCGTGGCCTCCAGCGGCGTGAATAATACCGACCAGGCTGCATTGATAGGATTTCAGAAGGTAAACACTTCATCTTATCCCTCTGTACGGGTCGTGGAATATGACAATACCATGAACCAGGCGGGCTCGGTTGAAGTCAAGCCGGGCGAAGGCTATGCATATTATACCGGTGATCCTGAACGCTGGGGGGATTATTCAGGCATTTACCGTCATTACAGTGCCGGCAGGCCTACCTGCTGGATGAGCGGCTCATACGGTGGGAGTAATAATAAATGGGACACCTGGATTGCCCAGGTGTTTGATAATTCAAACGGCATTGCTCCGGGCTCCGGCCAAAAACCTGCATTAAATATATACCCCAATCCTGTCATCGACATCTTTTCCCTTGAATTTTCACTTACTGAAGCCTCACCCCTAACAATAAAGATCATCGATGCCAGCGGAAAACTGGTTAAGAATTTATTTGAAGGCAAAGGATATTCAGGCAAAAACATTTTAACATTTAACAAAGCAAACCTGAAACCGGGGATATATTTCATTATTCTGATGTCTGATGAAACCGTACTGAAAAATGAGAAGCTCATTATTGCCGGTTAAGGTAATTGTTCTTATCCCCTTCCTTTTTTGCTGCAGCCCTAAAAACATGCAGCATTCAGGAAAGGCAGAAAAGGCAGGAGAGATCAGAACAGATACGGTAAATAAATCTTCCCCCGCTGAATATAAACAACGTGTCATTCACAATTCGGATGACCAAAAAACCGTTGATTCCCTGAAGACTGCCAGGGAGAAAAGGAAATAAAGAATATGGCAATTGAGATTAAAGTCCCAAGCCCGGGTGAATCTATCACCCGGGTTCAGTTGGCGAAATGGCTGGTAATCGATGGAGAACAGGTTGAGAAAGACCAGGAGGTCGTTGAGATCGATTCCGATAAGGCATCATTTCCAATAGCATCTCCAGGAGACGGTACCATCCATTTGAAAGCTGCTGAAGGCGACACTATTACTGTTGGAGATGTAATCGCTGTTGTTGAACCATCCTCCGCCCCTGTCACTGTTGGTGCCGCAATTGCTGTTGGTGAACCCGTCTCTGCCCCTGTCCCGGTAAAAATTAAGGAAAGTCTTAAAGCTTCTCCCCTTGCTAAAAAGATCATCGAAGAAAAAGGTGTAGAAGCAGCCGACCTTGCCAGGGCTTTTCCCGGGAAGAAGATTACCCGCAGCAATGTTGAAGACTTTATACAGGGCAGGAAAGCCGGAGTTCCCTCATCCACATTCAGCAGTATAAGAAAAGAAGAGAGGAAAAAGCTCACGACTCTCCGGGTAAAACTTGCTGAAAGGCTTGTTGCCGTGAAGAATCAGACAGCCATGCTGACGACCTTCAACGAGATCAACATGACCGCATCCCTAAAGCTTAAAGACACTTACAGCGAGGTCTTCAAACAAAAGTACGGTGTCGGTATCGGGTTGATGTCGTTATTTGCAAAGGCTGTGACCGTTGCCCTCCAGGATTTCCCTCAGGTCAACAGCATGATAGACGGGGATGAACTGGTCAGCCCGAAATATGTGGATATAGGTATTGCCGTGAGCGCACCGAAAGGGCTGGTCGTTCCGGTGATCAGAAATGCCGAATCCCTGAGCCTGGCCGGGCTTGAGATAAAGGTTAAGGAATTTGCAGCCAAAGCGCGCGAAAACAAGCTCACGATTGATGACATGAAAGGTGGTACGTTCACGATAACGAACGGGGGTGTTTTTGGCTCCCTTTTATCAACGCCTATCCTGAATCCACCTCAAAGCGCGATCCTCGGAATGCACAAGATAATGGACAGGCCCATTGCCGTTGACAGACAGGTGACAGTGGCCCCAATGATGTATGTTGCGCTCTCCTATGACCACCGTGTGATAGACGGAAAAGATTCCGTAGGTTTTCTGATAAAAGTAAAGGAACTGGTTGAGGATCCGCTAAAGATGCTGACTATGGGCGAAGACCCTTTAACCCTTCTGCTCGACTTGTAAAACCTGGTGATGATGAGAAAAACAGTAGATTTCCTGGTGATCGGTTCGGGAATAGCCGGATTATCCTTTGCACTCAAGGTGGCGAAGCATGGCAAGGTTTGCATTGTGACCAAATCGAAGATGGATGACACAGCAACAAGCTGGGCCCAGGGTGGGATTGCAGCAGTAATGTACACTCCTGATTCCTATGAGAAACATATACAGGATACTATTATCGCAGGTGACGGCCTTTGCAATGAATATATTGTCAGGCTCACGATTAACGAATCGACTGATCGTATAAGGGACCTCGTTAGGTGGGGGGTCAAGTTCGACAAGACTAAGTCGGGAAGATTTGACCTGGCGAAGGAAGGCGGGCATTCGGAGTACCGGGTTCTGCACCATAAGGATAAAACCGGGAGGGAAATAGAAGACACACTCCTTGTACAGGTCAAGCGTCATCCGAATATTGAAATTCTTGAAGACTATTTTACTATTGATCTGATCACACAGCACCACCTGGGTATTGAAGTAAATAAAAAGACAAAGGATATTACCTGCTTCGGCGTATATGTCCTTAATCCGCGTACCAGGCTTGTCGATACGATACTTTCGAAAATCACACTCGTCGCAACAGGCGGAGCAGGAAACGTGTATAGCAATACTACAAGTCCGCTGATCTCTACCGGCGACGGAATTGCAATGGTTTACCGCGCGAAGGGGGTTGTTGACAATATGGAATTCATGCAATTCCATCCCACTTCCCTGTATCATCCCGAAGAAAAGCCGGCTTTTCTGATCTCAGAAGCGGTGCGGGGCTTTGGTGCTGTGCTCAGGACACGCGAAGGCAAGGAATTCATGTACAAGTATGACTCCAGGCTCGAGCTGGCCCCGAGAGATATTGTTACACGCGCCATCGACAGCGAGATGAAGATCAGCGGGGATGATTATGTATGTCTTGACTGCCGTCATCTTCCGAAGAATGAACTGATCAACCACTTTCCGACAATCTATGCCAAATGCCTGAGTGCAGGCATTGACATCAGCAGGGATATGATACCTGTCGTACCTGCCGCTCATTATACTTGCGGCGGTATCCGTACGGATGAATTCGGCCGAAGCACTATCCGCAACCTGTATGCCTCAGGTGAATGCGCCTCAACCGGCCTTCACGGAGCCAACCGGCTTGCATCAAACTCACTGCTCGAATCCCTTGTTTTTTCGCATCGTTCGAGCACCGATGCCATCGGCAAGGTGAATGCAATCCAGATACACGATAATATTCCCGACTGGAATGCCGAAGGTACTGTCCTGAATGAGGAAATGGTACTGATCACCCAGACGCTGAAAGAAGTTCAAAGCATCATGAGCAATTATGTGGGGATCGTAAGATCAAACTTACGACTTCAGCGTGCACTTGACCGGCTCGAAATTCTTTACAGGGAAACGGAGGAGCTGTACGACAGATCAATCCTTACACGGAAGATCTGTGAAGTCCGCAACCTGATCAATATCGGTTATCTGATCATTAAAGCCGCAAAGGCAAGGCATGAAAGCAGGGGATTGCACTATTCACTCGACTATCCAAGGGTTTCGGAAAGAAAGTCAGCCCCCGTAAACAAAATTCCGAAAGATTAAATAAATTCATCGATGGCACTCATTAAAGCGGTCAAAGGTATTGTTCCTGAATTCGGGAAGGACTGCTTTCTGGCCGATAATGCGACCATCACCGGCGATGTGGTGATGGGCAGCAACTGCAGTATATGGTTCAATACCGTTATCAGGGGTGATGTTCATCACATCCGTATAGGAAATAATGTGAATGTTCAGGATGGCGCTATAATTCATTGCACTTACCAGAAGTGGCCTGTAGATATAGGCAATAATGTTTCCATCGCTCATAATGCTATTATTCATGGCTGTACCATCCACGATAACGTGCTCATCGGCATGGGAGCCATCATTATGGACGGGGCGGTTATAAACAGCAATTCAATAGTCGGAGCCGGGGCGCTGGTGACCGAAGGTACTGTGGTTGATTCGGGCTCTGTATGGGCCGGGATCCCTGCCCGCAAAGTCAAGGATATCGACCAGGGCTTGCTTGAAGGACAGGTGAACCGTATCTCGCGGAATTATAACCGTTACGCATCCTGGTACAATGAAGATCCACAGTCATGGAAATAAAAAAAACCGGCACTTTCGAACCGGTTTAACTTTTTACTCATGGCTTATGGCTAATTCGCAATGCCAAGTTTCTTCTTGACAAGAGGCATGAGGTCATCTGAAGGTTCACTGTAAAGAACCACATCTTCAATCGCGTTCAGTATATAGGTGTACTTGTTTTCTTTTGCAACTTCCTTAACGGCAGCTTTGGCTTTGTCGATAAAAGGCTGTACAAGTTCCTGCTGTTTCGCCTGCATATCTGTCTGTGCTTTCTGAGAGAATGCATCACTGCGGGCCTGGAGGTCCTGAAGTTCCTTTTCCTTAGTCTGTTTTATAAGATCCGACATGGTAGCCGACTGGGACTGGTAATCCATGTATTTGTTCTCAAATTCCGATTTCATTGCGTCCAGCTGGTCGGTAAGGACTTTCTGGTAAGCCTGAAGTTTTATTTTTACGGAATCAATGCCGGGCATGGCCTGCAAAAGGTTATTGAATTCAATATGGCCGATCTTAATTGGATTTTGTGCCTGGGCTAATGCTGACATACAAAAAACAAGTGCAACAACTGCAAAAATCTTGACTAACTTTTTCATTTTGTGCTATTAAATTGTTTATACTCTGATTGGAACTGCAAAATTATTAAAAAATCCTGAATGCCAAACCATCTGATCCGGCCTTATTTTTTTCCGCCGCTTGGAGGGGGTTCATTCGTTTTACCTCCGCTGTTATCCCCGGGCTTGCCTGTCCTGCTTTTACGTCCTGATAAACTGGCTCCCAGCTTGTCAAGCACTTCATCGCTGATATCGTATTTGGGGTTTGCGAATAAGATCGAAAGACTGCCTCCTTTATCAAAGATTACTGCATAATTGTTACTGGTGGCAATATCCTGGATGGCATTGTATATCTTTTCCTGAATAGGTTTGACAAACTCCTGCCTCTTTTTAAACAGGTCTCCGTCTTTCCCAAACCTTGTCCTCTGAAGAGTCTTTGCATCTTTCTCGGCATCAACAATCTCCTGCTCCTTCTTTTTTTTCATATCCTCCGGGAGAAGAACCGCCTGAGCCTGAAATTCTTTGTATAATTTATCTATATCGGCAAATTTCGCGTCTATCTCCTTCTGCCACTGGTTGCTTAATTCATCCAGCTGAGCCTGTGCCTCGGCAAACTCAGGAATGTTGTCAAGTATGTACTGACTGTCGATATATGCGAATTTCTGTGCATGACCGCTGAATGATATCAGCAGGAAAAAAACAATTGCAACAAATGCTGACTTTTTCATATGCTTTAAATTGATTATTTCTTCTCGCTATAAATTTTAACTGTTTCGCTACCTCGCTATTTCACTACCTCGCTACCTGTTTTAGTCCAGTGATGAATTGATTGAGAAATGGAACTGGCTGCCATTCGAACCAGGAGCATTTGGTATAGGATCCAGACCATAACCCCAGTCAAGACCCAGCAAGCCGAACATGGGCAGAAACACCCTTATCCCGACTCCTACCGAACGGTATACATTAAATGGATTGAACTCTTTCCACATGGCCCAGTCATTTCCGGCTTCTAAAAATGTAAGTGCGTAAATCGTGGCAGAAGGATTCAGGGAGATCGGGTATCGCAGTTCGAGAGTGTATTTTGTATAAACCGTTCCTCCCAGTATGGTATTGGGATAACCAGGTGTAAGTGAGTTGTTGACATATCCTCTCATGCCGATCAGTTCCCTGCCATCCATATTATTATAACCTGTTAGCCCGTCCCCACCCAGGTAGAATCTCTGAAATGGTGTTATACCAAGGTCATAGTTGTAAGCGCCCAGCACTCCAAACTGAACCCTGGGCGTCAAAACCAGTTTCTGAATAAGGTTGATATACCAGGCGCCTTTAAATTTGAATTTCCAGAATTCAACCCATTTGTACTTTTCATTTGTAGTCATAGTGCTGTAATCCACTTTACCACGAAATAACGAGTATGGAGGGGTTACTTCGCCTGTGATCGAAAACTCCGAACCGCTTCTTGCAAAAATCGGAGCATCCACACAATTTCTCGAAAGTACTACTGAAAGGCTTAATGCATTATAGGTACCATTGCCCCCGCCAAATGAGAAAATAGATGAATAATTCTGGGTTGTGTATTTATTATAATTAAATGACTCGTACAGGGTAAAATAGTTATCCGGCCATTTCAACTGGGAACCCAGACCAACAGACAAACCGTCAATCTTAAAGAAACCGAACAAAGGATCGTCTTTGGCAAGGCCGTTTGTATAACGTGAATGGACGTATGAAAGGCTTAAAGCCAATGGTTTCTTCCCACCAACCCAGGGTTCAGTAAATGAGAACGAATAGCTGTAATAGCCTGATCCATAGGTCTGGAACCTCACACTTAGTTTTTGTCCGTCCCCTGCAGGAATTGGTCTCCAGGCTTTCAGGTTTGTGATATTCCTGAGTGAAAA
This sequence comes from uncultured Bacteroidales bacterium, assembly GCA_903887775.1. Taxonomy (GTDB): domain Bacteria; phylum Bacteroidota; class Bacteroidia; order Bacteroidales; family FEN-979; genus CAIRDP01. Next base: position 20,325 of record CAISRB010000018.1, on the reverse strand, counting down.
ATTATTGAAGGACAAACCAAGGGTACCGATGATCCTGCCATACCCCCAGCCTCCCGACAATTCAACCTGGTCGGCTGAGGTTTCTTCCACCCCGTATTCTATGTCAACCTGCCCCAGATCCGGCCTTGGGTTTACATTGGGGGTCAGTTTTTCAGCATCAAAATATTTCAACTGTGCCAGCTGGCGCTGGGAACGTATAAGGTTATCACGGCTGAATAACTGGCCGGGCCGGGTCTGAACCTCACGCAAGGCAACATGATCGTTCGTCTTCGTATTCCCTTTTATTGAGACTTTGTTGATGGTTGCCTGCGGCCCTTCATGCATACGTATCTCAAGGTCAATGGAATCATTCTCCACCCTTACTTCCACAGGAACTACGTCGAAGAAAAGGTAGCCGTCGTCCATATAAAGAGAACGTATATCAGCACCGTTGGGATTATATGACAAAGCTGTTTCCAGAGTTTCCTGGTCGTATACATCTCCCTTCTTCAACTTCAGAAAGTGGTTTAAAAGATCGGCTGTGTATTTTGTATTGCCAACCCAGCTGATATTCCGGATGTAGTACTTGGGACCTTCGTCAACCCAGATGTCAACCTTGATTGTACTTTCATCATAATTCGAAATGGAATCTTTTATGATCCTGGCATCACGATATCCGAGAGAGTTATACCGTTTGATGAGGTTCAGCTTGTCTTCTTCGTAGTCTTCAGGAATAAATTTTGAAGATTTAAATATTCTAAGCCTGACATTATCGACACCCTGCTTTTCAAGATCGTTCGCAATCTCAGTAAAATCGAGGGTAGCCGCATGATAACCCGCATCCACGATCATACCGCTCATCCCGTCCATGGGGTTGAACACACTTTTCTCCTTCGTCTTTTTCATAGCCGACATAGCTAACTCGTAGCTGAGCTGGGTATTGCCGTGTATGTTGATCTGATAGATCTTGACCCTTTCCTGTTTACTGATATTGATGAAAAGGATCACATCATTAGCTGCCGAAGTATCTTTCCTTTGCTGTATGTTAATCTGAACATTTAAAAATCCCTTATCGGTATAATACTTTCTGATGATGTTTTTGGTCTTGAGGATCATGTTATCGGTTACATATTCACCCTTCACCAACCTGATCTTCTCGCGGATTTCATCGGCATCCGACTTTTTAATGCCGTTGAACTGGAATTTTGAAAGCCTTGGACGTTCCTTCATCCAGATATTCAGGAAAATCTGGTTATCGACGATTTTGGTTACAGAGATCTGGATATCTTCAAAAAGTCCCTGATCCCATAATTTTCTTACGGCACTTGTGATCTTGTCACTCGGGATCTTCGTCTTTTCACCCACTGTGAGGCCCGATAACATGATCAGGACATTTGCATCAAGGTATCTAACACCGCTTACGGTGATCCCTCCAATAGTATATTCCTTCGGGTTGGAGTAATCCACCCCAGTCTGCTGGCCGATAGTGATCTGGGCCCTTGACACTGGCACGAGTACAATGAGTAGCAGGAAGAGTATCAGAAATCGTTTATCCATCCTATCGCCTATGCATTTGTTGTTCGATTTTATTGATCTGTTCACTTGTCATTCCAAACCTTCTCTCCCTTTGCTGGAAATCAACAATGGCAGCATAAAAATCCTCTTTTGAAAAATCAGGCCATAACACAGGCGTAAAATATAATTCGGCATAGGCGATCTGCCACAGCAAAAAGTTACTGATCCTGTATTCACCGCTGGTCCGGATAAGTAATTCGGGTTCGGGAATATTGTATGTGGTAAGGAAACGGTTGAAACATGCCGGGTCTATATTTTCAACCTCAAGCTTTCCGTCCCTTACTTCATTAACTATCGATTTAACTGCTTCAAGAATCTCCCACCTCGAACTGTAACTAAGTGCCAAAACAAGAGTAAGGCCGTTATTCCCGGAAGTTGTATTAATGGATTTCGAGAGTTCCTTCAGGCTGCCTGCAGGAAGGCTGTTCAGGTTGCCTATTGCCTGTAAGCGGATGTTATTTTTCATGAGAGTGTCCATCTCCCTGTGCAGTGACTTTACAAGGATGCGCATCAGGGCGTCAATCTCATACTTTGGGCGGTTCCAGTTTTCGGTGGAAAAAGCATACAGGGTAAGGTAACCAATGCCAAGCTCTGCTGCAGCCTCAACCGTATTTTTTACCGAATCCACTCCCCTTTCATGACCAAGAGTACGAACGAAGCCCTGCTTCTTCGCCCAACGCCCGTTACCATCCATGATAATGGCAACATGAGCTGGCAGCTTTTTCGGGTCAATCCGTACTTTTAAACTCTTTTCGGCCATAGTTGGTTAATGCTCCAGATCCTTACAGCGCTTACGCGTTAACAGGTTAAATTTGTAACTGAGTGTAACACCGCTGAACGAATACCAGTCGTTGGTCCTCGAATTCCCTCTTTGCATGCCTGCACTGTAACTCCTGGTGGGATCTGAAAGAAGTTCCCCGGGAGTCGGGTTTTGGATATCAGGCATATTAAGATAATACGTCTTGCTCACGTCATCAATATAATCGGTAAATGTCTTGTGCATTTCCCAAAAGACAGCAAGAGCCAGCCTGCCGGTAAGACTTATCTTAACTCCCAATCCGAAAGGTATCCCGAAAGAATAAGTATTATAGGGTTTTCTTCCTTCGTAACCTATATTCTGACCCTCTGTCCCTAAGTCCCGCAGGACGACACCATTTTTCGGGTTAAACAGGAAAAACGAAAATCCTGCGTAAATATAGGGAGTTATCCAGTTCTTGTGGCTTCCGATGTAAAAATTAAAGAAATTAAATTCAGCAACCGCCGAGAAATCAGTAATCTGGTCTCCAAACGCAAGATTCCTTTCGGGCATGTATTTCGATTGTGTAGAATTACCCTGGACTTTCCCATGGCTTACGCTCAACTTTACAGCCCATCGGTCGTCGATGTCGTACCTTGCAAGAACTCCGTAGGCAAGACCAGGATTAAGAAAAGGCGTCCCCGGATTCAGGTCGCCAATGTAATATATGGCTCCCCCGAATAATCCTGCTTCGAGGTTCTGCGCTGAAACCCGGCTTCCATACATACAGAACATGCCGACAAGCAAAGCACAGATCCACCCTTCCGACAAGGATGACCTGCTTTTTTCCGTCCGCATTTCTCTAAACATGAATTACAAGGGTTTTTAACAATCTATTTAAACGTAAAAATCCTGATTTTATTGGATGGGCTTATGTTAAGAATTTTATCTAATTCCGAACATCCAGCCCCCAGTTTAATTTATCCCGGAGTGTATTGAAAAACGAGGCGTCCCGCAGCCTCAGAAGGTTGATCCTGAAACCGGCTTTTTTGATCAGCAATTCTACAGGGTTTTGAACTTCCTGAATACGCGAATCCATGCTCACAAAGAATGAAGTCTTTTCGCCGCCGACAAGGATACGGATCTCCACATCATCCCGCAAAACAACCGGTCTTACAGTGAGGTTGTGGCTTGCAATAGGCGTTATCACAAAGGACCCGGCGTCGGGTGCAATAATGGGCCCGGTACAGCTCAGCGAATAGGCTGTAGAGCCTGTTGGGGTTGAAACGATAAGGCCATCAGCCCAATATGAATTCAGGAAGTCACCGTTTACCCAGGTCCGTATCGTAAGCAGGGACACGGGTTTTGCCTTGTAAACTGCAAGTTCATTCAGAGCGAAATTAACAGGTCGGAAAATACCGTTTTCGGTTTCAAGTTTCAGAAGGGTACGCTGGTCAAGATCATATTCTGAAGCAAAGATCGCATCCAGTGCAGGAATGATCCGTTCTTTTGAAATGCCGGATAAAAAGCCAAGCCTTCCCATATTGATCCCGGTGAGCAATATCCCTGAATCTCCGACCAGGGTGACCGCATCAAGCATGGTGCCATCGCCTCCGATGGAAAACAAAATGTCAACTTTGCCCTGTATATCGGCCTGAACAGTGAACAATACAGGTTCGACACTGAAATTTATCTTTCCCCCGAGAGACCTGAAAAAAGGCTCATAAAAATACAGTGGCCCACCGGCAGACCCAAGCTTATCAACAAGGGTCTGTAATAGCGGTAAAACCGGTTCGGCAAGCTGCTTTCCGTAAACGGCAAATTTCATCAGAAAAGCTGAATTTAAAACAGTTTGCAAAGATACAGGAAAAAGGGATACAAAAAACCCTTAAATGGGTGCAATAAAATGAATATACACCCCAGGTTTGCCCAGCAGGTTCATCGAACCTTCAACTCGGATCACAACATCATAATAAGTCGTAAAATCCAAACCCAGTCCGTAACCCATCATAAAAGTGTTCTGAAGGGAGTTAAAGGGGAGGGATGTGTCATTAAAACCATATGCAATCTGCTGGTAGGCATAAACATAACCCATATCAACAAACAGATTGGCATACAGGGCATAAGGAATGGTATTGAACTTGCTGGTCCTGATGAAATTAAACTTCCCGACCCTTTCGGGTAAAATGGCAAATTTGACGTTGTTTTTGAAAAGAAGATAATGCTGTCCGTCAACAACATAATATTCATATCCTCTTACAAACTCCCGGCTGTAGCCCAGACCCCTCTGAAGATAGTACGGCTGCTGAGATTCGAAACTCAGTTTACCAAGCAGGGAGAACGCATAGTACCAGCGTTCGTGTAACTGAAAATATTTCCTGAAAAGTGATTTGATATAGGTATTATGTGTAAACCACAATGGCAGTGAATGACTGAATTCCAGGTCAAAATACCATCCTTTGAGAGGATAATACTGCACGTCACGGTGATCGTTTTTATACTGATACCAGAGGGTGACGAAATCCTGGTTATTATTGAATGTCATTGAAAACCCGGGAACATGCAACAAGGTGTCCTGAAAATAATAATGGCTGTATCCAAGCCTGAGCGTATGAATGACATAGATATTGGGCCTTAACAGCAGCTCCCCGAAAGCATAAGTGAGCTGTTTCGGATATGAACCTGTGCTGTTGAAATAATAAGGCTGATTATCCGTGGTTTCTACAGCCACCTCGTGGTTGAGCTCCATATCAGCCCCGAACCCTATCCCGAGGGTTTGCTTTTTATTGACATACGGGATTTTATATGTGAAGCCATATTTCTGGTTAAATCCGAAATGGGTCATGATCTTAAGGGTTTCGTTCCTGCCGCGAACATTGAAAAATGTAAAATCAATGCCATATGTGAGCTTACTCCAGTCAAGAGTCTGGAGCCAGGCATTGAGGTTCTGATCCGAAAGCTGAATAAACGGCATAGGCCATATATACCATCTCTCAATGACCTCAATGTCAAGGTTCATCCTTTTCGTCAGAGGGTTTACCGTTGTATCCAGGGTAACGAAATTGAAAAGCCGTGTATTGAAGATGTTCTCTTTCGCCTGGCTGAGTATTCGCGGCAACTGATCCGTTTTAAGTGTATCTCCTTCTTTGAATTTCAGCTCACGGATGATAATGTTCCGGTATGTGATATGGTTTCCGGAAATGCTGACAGTCCCAGCAATGACATAGGGGTCCTGAGCCATTGCAGTCAGGGAATCAGCAATCAAAAGCAGGAAAAAGGCCTGTCTCAGCAAGCGGTTCACTGCTGCTGCAGCCCTTCCCATAATTCAGATGTTTAGGTAATTCATCAGGGCGTCAAACCGGTCCTGCATGCTGTCGCCGAAAGAATCCTCCTTTGACCAGCTAGCTATTACAATATAATTGTAGCGGTAAAAGGTCTGGAGTATGGCGCCTATATCAACACTGTTCACCCTGATTGTGATCTCCAGCTTCGTGGAATCCGGGTGAGAAGTGGTGTAAAGGCTCAGGATCTTCGCGTCGTTCGATTCGACTATGCCCGCTATTTCAGTAAGAAGGTAATCTTTCTTATTTACTTCGAGCATGATAATGCCACCGGGATTATCGAGGGAGGCCATAGCTGAAAACCTTTGAACAAGTTCGCCCAGGGTAATAACACCCAGGTAATGGTTCTTCAGGTTCAAAACGGGCAGCACGGTAAGCTTCTGCCCCGATATGATCAGCATGACATCATAGACGTGCTGGTTCTCATAAACGTAGGGTCTGCTGAGTGTGATTTTGCTGTCACATACAGGCTGATCAAATTCGCCACGATTGTAGATATCTGAATCGGAGATCAGACCTATGAATTCCAGTTCACTGACTACCGGAAGATGGGAAACACGCAGTTCATCCATAAGGCCCAGGGCATCCGAGCCTATATCGGTGGGACTGAGCGCAATTACAGCATCATTTATGAGATCTCTAGCTATCATTGAGGATGCTAAGATAACTATTATATCGCAAACGGCTGACTTCCCCGCTGTCGAGGGCATTTTTAACGGCACAGCCGGGCTCATGAGTATGCGTGCAGTTTTTATACTGGCAATAGGGTAAAAGATTTTCCATTTCAGGAAAGCATCTTGGGATTTCTGACATTTCAAAATCGATGAGGCCGAATTCCCTAATCCCTGGTGTATCCACAATAAATCCTCCACCGCTTAGCATGTGCATTTCGGCATAAGTCGTGGTATGCATACCCTTCTGATGCGCCTCCGAGATTTCCCTGGTCTTTATGTTGAGCCCGGGTTGTATCGCATTGATAAGAGCTGATTTTCCAGCCCCCGAATGACCTGAGAAGAGGTTGATTTTCCCTTTAAGCAACATTTTCAGCTCTTCTATGTTTGTTCCGTCCAGGGCAGAAACAGCAAGGCAGGGATAGCCTGCTTTCTGATAGATCTCACGGAGGTCATCAAGCTGGCGCATAAGTTCGGGCCCGTATATATCGGTTTTATTGAATACAAGGCTCGCGGGAATATAATACCCGGCTGCGGTTACAAGAAAACGGTCGATGAAACCTGTTGATGTGCGCGGTTCGGCAAGAGTCACGATCAGATAGGCATGATCAAGGTTGGCCGCGATGATGTGTGAGACTTTCGAAAGCTTCGTCGCTTTGCGTATTATATAATTCTCCCGTGGATGGATCCTGGTGATCATTGCATTCCCATGCTGCAAATCAGGTTCCAGGTCAACCCGGTCGCCAATTGCCAGGGGATTTGTATGCTTGATATCCCTGATCCTGAACTGACCCTTAAGTCTGCAATCCAGGATGCTGCCGTCTTCAAGGCGTACCTTGATCCAGCTACCAGTTGATTTTACGACCAGGCCTTCCAAAGATCAGTTTAATTAAATTGTTTTTTCAGTGCTAAGCTGTTTAAAAGGAATTTGCTCCTGATTATTTATCTGTAAAATTATAAAAAATCATTGTTTCCGGAGAAAATGAAGAACCTCGCCGCAAGCAGCAAGGATTCTTCGATCCCATAGGAATTTGTATTTTTGCACGCTAACCCCGCTGCAAGCACCGGGGAATGCGCTCAGGGGATTCAAATGGTGTGAACCTCAGGGCAGGCCCTGGACCCTGAATAATTTGCCCGGTTTGCATTGAATTACGTTCTCCATTTCGAGGTTGAGCAAAGCAACTGCTACTTTGTTTACCGGTAATTCACTTCTCCGGCTTATCTCATCAATATCAAGATCGCCTTCGGCCCGTAACAGCTCGATCACCTTCTCTTCATCCCTCGTCAGGGGAATAAAAAGCTTTGGCTGGAGGGCAGGGACTTTTTTACCGGATACCCTCCATCCCATTTCATAAATAAGGTCCTCCGCATTTCTTAAGACTTCGGCTTTTTTAAGTTTCATCAGCATATTACATCCGCCGGAATACTTGTCACCGATCCTCCCGGGGATCGCAAACACATCCCTGCCATAACTATGGGCGATATCGGCAGTAATGAGCGCCCCTCCCTCTTCGGCTGCCTCGACAACGACGATGGCATCACAGAGACCTGCAATGATCCTGTTCCGCTGTGGAAAATTTTCCCTGTCCGGCTCGGTGCAACTGAAAAATTCGGTAAGCAGTCCTCCCTGCTTCAGCATTTTTTCTGCCATCGCCTTATTGTTGCCGGGATAAATACGATCAAGACCATGACCCAGGACACCGAGTGTATCCAGGCCATTATCAAGTGCAGCCCTGTGCGCATGACTATCGATCCCGTATGCAAGTCCGCTAACGACCAGGGGACTTTCCTGCCTGAGACCACTGATCAGGTCCCGGGTGACAGACTTTCCATAATCGGTAGCGCTGCGGGTCCCCACAATACCGATGATCTTTTCTGCGTTCAGGTCAGCGCTGCCTTTGTAAAAAAGGTAAACCGGTGAATCGAAACAGTCAACCAGCCGTCTTGGATAATCCGGGTCCAGGAAAAATAAAACCTTCAGCCTGTACTTCTCGATGAATTTCATCTCGTCCTCGGCCCTTTTCCAGATTGCCCTGTCTTTTAATGCCTGACGTATCAGCCTCATCAACCTGGGATTAAAATCCTTTGATTCATGGTAATGGTCAAACACATTCCGGGCGCTTCCCAGCATCCTGATCAGTTTTTTCCCGTTCACACTGCCGATTCCGGGAATCTGAGTCAATGCAAGAGTATATGATAATGCCGTATGATCCATTTGGTTTTTCCTTATCTTTATCCGCCTTGAACCTGAAAGTGATAGGCCCTTGTAATACTTTTTCATTGCAGACTTTCAATCCCGTAGCGCTTGTATGCCCCCTCGATTGGGGAATCGGCCACGCCACACGCTGTGTTCCAGTGATCAGGGCTCTCCGCGATAATGGCTGGAGGGTAATTGTTGCGGCAGACGGAAGGCCATGGGAGTTCTATTATAATGAATACCCCGAACTGGAACTTCTACGGTTTCCGGGAGTAGAAGTAAGATACCCCCGGGGTTCCGGAATGCTGCCGGCTATGGCGGCAAATATCCCCCGCCTGCTTAACGGGTTCAGGGTGGAACATGAATTCCTGAAGAAACTGCTGAAGGAAACCGGGGCAAGCCTCGTGATCTCCGATAACCGCTATGGCTGCTGGAATGCGGGCGTGAAATCGGTCTTCATCAGCCATCAACTTAACATACAGCTTCCTGCAGGCATGAAGTGGCTGGAACCTGTTCTCAGAAAGCTTACGATGTCATTTATCAGCAGGTACAATGAATGCTGGATCCCTGATACCGAAGACGAAGGCGGACTGTCGGGCCGGCTTTCGCATTTCCCCGGGCTTCCTGCCTGTTGTTATTTTATCGGTCCTCTCACACGCTTTTCCGGTCCGCTTCATGAACCAGGCAGTCTTCCCTGTCAGCCTGCCGGCATTGTCGCTTTGATCTCAGGACCTGACCCCCGGCGCAGCATGCTCGAATCACTGATCATCAAACAGCTCAGGGAAACTTCAGATTCTGCTATCATTGCAGGAGGACGGCCAGAATCAACAGACCGGCAAGTCATAGATAGCCGCATTCATGTATTTCCTCATCTGGAATCATCTTTGTTAAGGTATTATATTACGAAGGCTGAATATGTGATTTGCCGAAGCGGGTATTCCACCCTTATGGACCTTGCCGAAATTGGAAAGCCTGCGATCCTTATCCCTACGCCGGGTCAGACCGAGCAGGAATATCTGGCCGCAAGGCTTTCGAAAAAAAAGATCCATTTTTCGGTTTCCGAGAAGGGGTTTAACCTCAGTTCAGCACTGGAAAATATTGCCGGGTATGAAGGCATCATACTCAGGAATGATTTAACAGTTCTTAAACAAAGAGTGAAAGAATTGTATGATCAGGCAGCAATCCGGCGGCTGCGGTAAACCAAGTAGATACCAAGGGCAATAAGGGGAATACTCAGCAATTGTCCCATGTTCAGCAGCATACCCTGTTCAAAACCCACCTGTGGCTCTTTCAGGAACTCAAGGCAAAAACGTACCCCGAAAACAAGTATGAGGAATAGCCCGAAAAGCAGGCCGGGAGCAGGTTTCCCGTTTTTTACATAATACAGCCTCCAGAGAAAAATGAAAATGGCCAGATAACATAAGCCTTCATAGATCTCGGTCGGATGCCTAGGGTCAAGAGCTTCTGCAGGATTTGCAGCCCTCATGAAATAAAAGCCCCAGGGAAGACTTGTAACATGTCCGAATATCTCTGAATTCATCAGATTCCCGGTCCGGATGAACACGCCCGATAAAGCCACGACAATGACTATCCTGTCGATAGTCCACAGGAAAGTGAGTTTGTTCCTGATACCGAATATCCAGATTGCAAGCATGATGCCAATGGCGGCTCCGTGGCTTGCCAGTCCTCCTTCCCAAACCTCAAGTATTTTAATGGGATGAGACAGGTACCATGCAGGTTCATAAAAAAGACAGTGGCCAAGCCTGGCCCCTACAACAGTCCCTATTACCATATAGGTGGTCAGGGTATCCAGTTTGTCAACCGCTATGCCTTCCTTTTTAAAGAACTTCAGCATGATAAAATAGCCAAAGAAAAAGGAAGAAGCGAACAACAATCCGTACCAGCGAATCGCCAGGCTTCCGATATGGAAGACCTCAGGGCTTGGGTTCCAGTGGATAAATGTCAGTGCGGCAATCATTGATAAGATTTTAGTTTTCTTTTAAACAATGAATCCATTTCAGCTGCAAGTTTAACCTGCCTGTTGTCGGTTGCAATCATCGAAATCCTCCGGAGTATACCCATATTGGTATTGATGTCGTTCTGAAAATACTGGCGGTAACTCGGATTATACGACATGTAATAGTCCACATTTTGCGACAGTACCTGGGAAACTCTTCTCATGATCTGATTGGCTTTGACCGTATCTCCGGCGTGGTAATAAACTTCGGCAAACGGCAGCATATACATATCATAAGTGATCTTCGAATCGGGGAAGTTATTCAGATACGAGTTGAGCAGCATAACAGCTTCTTTCTTTTTATGCATGTTCACCAGTGACTGGGCGACTCTCATCGCATTGGTCTTTGGACGGACAGAGTTATTGAGGCTTTCCGGATCAATATATACATTCGGATCACTGAGCTGGCCCCATTTGCATTTGTTCATGAGGATGTCATAAGATGTTAATGCATCGATTCCCCCCATGCCCTGGATATAATCGGCCGAATCGGCAGGGAGCGGCATGAACTTGTAAACGAATCCGGTTACACTGCAAAATTTCTCAACATTAAAAACGTGACTCACGCTGCTGGGAGATGCAAAGTAAAGCGGGCGTGTCCAGTTATTGCTCGCTACGAAATCAAGCAGCATGATATCATTCTTGTAAAGCTGGTTTCCGCGTATAGTCCAGTATATGGTATCAACCATTTTGTCTTTAAGATGCTCAGGTACGATCCCGTTCCTGATGCAGGCCTCTTTATCCACGGCAAGTTTAACCTTCCTGGATGGGATGAACTTGATCTTTGTCCCGTTTTGCAGTGTCAGAAAGGTCTGGGGATCGTCACTCCTGATAAAATCAATGACATCTTTCAGATTTACATATCCATTTACACCGATGTCGTAAAAAGGTATTATGTCATTCTGCCCGGCACCGTATTGTTTCCGTTTTAAGGTAAATGGCAGAGGATTCGATTCGTACATTTTTTGATAAAGCTGGTCGATATACCAGGCACCGGAAGCAAGCATAAAATTCACAACCCTGACATCGGTGCGAATACCTTCAACTTCCTGGTCGTACCATAAGGGGAAAGTGTCATTGTCGCCATTCGTAATGAGCACCGCCTGTTGATCGCATGAATTCAGGTAATTGGCTGCAAAGTCACGGCAGGAATATTTTCCGCTGCGGTCATGGTCATCCCAGTTCTCTTTTGCCATGTTCGCTGGAACAAGCAGGAAACAGAAGGCAAATACAAGAATTACCGACAGGTATTCTTTCTTTAAATATTTCTTTGCCAGCTGGATCAGATAAATTACTCCAAGGCCGATCCAGATCGAGAATGCATACGTGGATCCGCAATAAGAATAATCCCTCTCGCGAGGTTCAAAGGGTTTCTGGTTCAGGTAAACGACGATTGCAAGCCCGGTCATCAGGAACAGCATCGTGATGATGATAGTTCCCCTGGACTCCTTTTTAGCCTGGAAGAAAAAGCCGATGAGGCCGAGGATCAGAGGCAGCATATAATACTTATTTGTGCCCCAGTTCTTCTTGCTGTCGGGGAGTTTCAACTGGTCGTGGCCAAGCCTCCATTTGTCAAGAAACGGTATACCAGTGATCCAGTTCCCGTCTTCAACCCCTCCGAAACCCTGCACATCATTTTGTCGTCCTGAGAAATTCCAAAGAAAATACCTCAGGTACATCCAGCCTACCTGGTATGTAAAGAAATATTTCAGGTTATCGGCAAAAGTCGGTTTGTTCAGGGTCTGTGTTTTGCCATCCTCATCGGTGGTGGTTATGGGAACCCCCTCCCCTCCCCATTTTTTATAAAAATCTATCGTGCCTTTGCGATCCGATTCACGGCTCCATATCCTTGGGAAGATCGTCATAAAGCGGGAATCGTAAACAGGGATCGTTCCCTTGCGGTCATCCACGATAACATATTTACGTGTAGCCGAATCATGCGCATACACAGGGCTGCCGTCCTCATAACCAACAATAGGAGCATTATAATATTGTCCGTAGAAAATGGGCCAGGTCCCGTATTGTTCACGATTCAGGTAAGATACAAGACCTACGATATCCTTAGGGTCGTTTTCATTGATGGGGGTGTCGGCATTGGAACGGATCACCAATACTAAAAACGTCGAGTAGCCCATCAACAGAAATGCGAACGAAAGAATAATCGTATTGATCAGCGGACGCTTCGTTTTGCGCGTATAATACAGCCCCCAGCCAATAAGCCCGATCAGGGCTGTAAAATAAAAGACAGTCCCGCTCTGGAATGGGAGGCCGAAAGAATTTACAAAAAGGATCTCGAATTTCCCCGCCAGGTTAGGGATCCAGGGAATGACAAAATACATTATAAAGGCCAGTACAACAACCGAAATCAGAAAAGTCAGAACCATTCCTTTGCGCGTAGGTTTGTATTTCTTAAAATAGATCACATAAGCAAGCGCCGGGATAGTCAGCAGGTTCAGGAGATGCACGCCGATAGCGAATCCGATCATAAGGGCAATAAAAATCAGCCAGCGCGAAGCGTGTTTTTCATCGGCTACGGATTCCCATTTCAGGATAGCCCAGAATACAAGCGATGTAAACATGGCCGACATGGCATAGACTTCCCCTTCAACAGCTGAAAACCAGAAAGAGTCAGTGAATGTGAATGTCATTGCGCCAATGAAACCGGCTGCAAAGATCGTCCACATGCGGCCTTTCGTCATTTCACCATCAGGGGCAACAATCTTACGTGCAAACATTGTGATAACCCAGAAAAGGAAAAGGACTGCAAGTGCGCTGCAGATCGCACTCATAGCATTGATCATCATGGCTACCTTTGCCACATTACCGAATGCAAAAAGTGAAAATACGCGGCCGATAAGCTGCATGGTAGGAGCTCCCGGAGGATGGCCGATCTGAAGCTTATATGTTGTTGAAATAAATTCACCCGGATCCCACCAGCTTGCAGTAGGCTCTATAGTGAGCAAAAACACGATAGCTGAAAATGCAAAGGTTATCCAGCCAATAATAGTGTTCAGTCTCTGGTAATTATTCATTTATCAGGAATTGAATGGGCTGCGAAGTTACAAAAATTGCGCTTATGCTAAAAAATCGCTACTTTTGCAGCCGTTTTCGAAATAGCGAAATGGCGAGGTAGCAATTCGAAATTCGAAATTCATCTGTCCCGTGGTGTAATGGCAGCACCAGAGATTTTGGTTCTCTTGGTCTAGGTTCGAATCCTGGCGGGACAACAAAGTACCATCTTTTAAGAGAGTTAATCAATGGATTGGCTGTCTTTTTTCATTTGTAGTACGGATGTAGTAACTTTGAGTTGCTTCCAAGCCTAATTTGGACATTTCATCAACCCTTTTAATGGGATAAATCTGTCTTGTCCTGATCAAACTTCATATTTCTCATCCGGCCTGCCCGAACATCAATGGCTTTATAGTAAAGTACCTTTATCCTTTGCGTCGGAAACAATTTGTCCAGCCCGTTTATTCCTGATTTTTTCAGATTTTCGATTGCGGAAATTTATCCTTATAAACATAGTGATGAGGCTTGTATCAATAAAAAGCCAACGAAAAATCACGACAATATTTCTTCTCAGGTTAAAGAAAGAATCCATGATTTCTTTTCGTGCTTTTATTATTTCCTCATGAGTATAATGCAGAAATTGAATGGAGGGAATATCCTTGCGCACCTGATCCCATTTTCTGTTTACCCTGCCTTCCTGCTCGAGGCTTTTAAACAAGGGTGTTCCCGGCCAGGCAGTCATGTAAAAAACCCTGACCATATCAGCTTTAATATCTTTGATATCCTTGATCAGAGATTTGTGATAGCCATACTGATGTGAATCCATTCCCAGGATAGTAGATGCGATCACAGAAATCTTGTGTTTGTGAATATTCCTGATTGAATCCTTATAGTTCACGCCCAAATTTTGATTTTTCTTCACCTCCATTAATCCTTCGATTGTAGATGATTCAAACCCTATAAAAACAGACCGGCAACCAGCCCTGTACATTAATGACATCAATTCCGGTTCATTTGCCAGCCCCACTGTAGCTTGGCAACCCCAATAAAACTTGAAGTTTTTCCGTATCATTAATTCCATCAAAACCTTTCGATCCTCAATGTTCTCTCTCGAATATCCAATAAAATTTTCATCGACGAAAATAATGGCAAACTTGCCCCTGAGGGTTTCCAAATCCTCAAGAACAGTATCATGAGGGATCGTCCTGTATTTCCTGTCCTTAAAAACGGTAAGATAACAGAATGAACAATTAAACGGACACCCTCTCGAGGAAAGCACCGATTGGTAATGATAGTTAGGATGAATGGTTTTTCGGTTGGGAATCCCTAAGTTGTTAAGACAAACATCCATCGGACCGTAATATGTTTGCTGAATGCAGCCTTTTTCAAAATCACTTAAAAATTGTCTCCATGGGGCTTCCCCCTCACCAATGACCACCGAATTAAAATGTTCCAGCGCTTCTTCAGGTAGAGCTGAAACATGGGCCCCCCCGATCACACAGGGAATCCCTCTATCCCTTAGTTTATCTCCAATCTCATAAGCCCGGGAGATCCCGGGAGTAATGGCTGATATGGCTACCAGATCTGCGCGGATAATACCGGTATCCATTGACTCTCCAACATATTCATCATAAGTGGTAATATCATAATGAGCCGGCGTGTGACTGGCAAGATAACCAAGTGCCAACGGGCTAAAAAGAAGTTCGGTTCCTATGTTTTCCTTAACCCTGGAAGGATAACACATTGTGAGATTTATCATGAATTTCTGTATCGTTTGAGACCCACATTTTCCAATAAAGATAATAAATAAAATCAAACTATTGACATTGATCAGTATTAGCTTAAATTTGATGCATATTGATGTTCAATGACTTCAATAGGTAAGAATGTAAAAAAATGACACGTATTATGAAATAAATTAAGAATGATGAGAAACAGATTCTTATTGACGATTGGATTGTTGTTGATTTTATCAACCGGATATTCTAAAGCAGATAAATTTAAAACCTTTGAAGTAAAAACACAAGGAATAAAAATAGAGATTAATACTAAACTTGAATTATTTCATATAATGGCCTACCTGAGTAATTCAAATCATCTGAACAATTTTGATTTCAATTATAAATCTGATATAAACACTTTCTTCTCTTTAAATAACAATGATAATTCCGTTCAATTCATAAAAAAGGTTTTGCAGAATTATAATGCTCATTTATCAATAAATGGACAATTTTTTGATGAAAATTTCAAAAAAGACACTTCATTCATGAAATATCTGCAATTAGATAATTTTGGATTGCTCAACACATTGGCCAATAAATCTAAAATAATTGATAGTCTTAATGAAGCAGTTGAGTCATTTGCAAAAATCAGCCGGTTTGAGAAATTCATTGAAAATCACCAGGGATATTATCAACAGAAAATTGACGAGGTTGCAAAAGAGGTTTCAGGTCTTGATATGATTAATGATTTTGAGACATTTTGGGGAGCAAAAAAGGACAGCTATACTATAGTAATTACCATGCTTGAACAAGATTTACACGCATATTGGTTTACAAACAATAATAAATCAAATTGTGTATTTTACTTATCACCAAAATTTGTTGTTGATAATGATGCAAAATTTGGAAATAGCGATATAACTGATCTCAGAGAAGGTAAAATGGCTGCTAAGGATTATATTTATTATGGGGCAACACATGAGATTGGACATTCCTTCCTAAATCCCATTATGGATAATTACAGTAAACAAATAAACCAGATTCCATTTCAATATTCTACAGCAGACCCATCAAAGATTACTTTTTTATGTGAATCATGCCTTCGTAGTTTAACAGCTTACTTTTTGATTAAAAACAAGTACGATGAGTTCGCACAAATGGTCATACAAGGTGAAAAACAACAAGGATATGTTTATAATGAAACTATAGTTGATTTAATAAAGGAATATGCAAATAGTCGTAATAATTATAAAAGCTTCAATGATTATGTTCCTGTTTTTTTAGACAAATTAAAACACCAGGTCGAAAATAAATAATACACTAACGCCAACTTACCGCCAACCGCAACAATGCCATCAGCATTTTAATCTCTGAAAAAATACAGAAAAAAGTCTATAAAAATTTTGAGTTGTCACCTGAATAAACACTAACTTCGGGAATATTATTTATAAGTGAAGTGTCAGCAATATAATCACTGATAAAAATTAGAGGATGCAACGAAGCCAAAACCTAATTTCTATGAAAAATCTGACAATGAAACCGATTCATGGTTTGGTATTACTGTTTGTATTTTTAGTATTGATAACGGGCTGCAATAAGAAAGACACCTCGGATGCCGGTTCTACGGGTTTGCTGGCCAATGCTACCGAATATACAGGCACATACCCTACACCTGCTGAAATTAACTATACCGTTCAGGGCATCTCCCTCAGGCTGACAGCTTTCCCCGGGCAGATGATCGCTTTTTTTAAAACGACTGCCGGCGAAGCAGAAGCATCTCAATTAATTACTGCAAACGGTGGACAAATTCTGGCTCAAATACCTGCGATTGGTTATTATTTCATTAGTATAGACTCGTCGAATACGGGCTCGTTTGTCAATACTATGATGGCCAACGCTTTGGTAGATGGGGTGATCCCGAATGTGTTGAGTTACCCGAAAAGCGGTGTGGCAATATTAGATAAATGCGGATACGACCACGGGAAGGCAGTTCAGGCAACTTTACAGAATTGTGCAGGCACATTGGATGAATGTGAAGATGTTACTCTGGGCGGGGGGAGTGATGTTGCTCCATTGGGAAAAGAAATTCGCGCTATTATTGATCAGGCTAATAAAAATAACGGTGGTACCACACTGATCAATTTATCTTTCAACAGCGGCCTCGACACAGAAGCCGCGTATGATTTTGCGAACCTGGATACTTTGGCAAAAGTTGAAGCCCGGGATTGCTGGTTTACCTTTGTCTATGGCATACTGAAGACGATCGCTGCCCTGCCCCCGCAAAATCGTGAAAACCTGGTCATTACTATTGCTGCCGGGAATGAAAACATGCCTATTGGTGGTATCCTGGACTACCTGCGTACTCTAAATGGAATTGCTGATGTATTGAATAATAATGTTCTTTTCGTGTCAACTGATAATATCCCCGGGATTCATGCTAATTACTCGCTTGAAGATCCGGATGTTGTGGTGATGAATAATTCTACAGCCTGGGAGGGAACTTCCCTTGCAGCCCCCTGTGCGATGGGTTATATTCAGGCGATAATGAGTGAGCAGGGTGTCACTGCAAAGCAAGCCCTGATGGCAATGAAAATGGCTTCCCAGGACAACCCGGCCCGGGAGGTGCTTTTAGGAGACGCAATGACTATAGCTGCCTCTATTAAATCCCGTAAAATATTTTCCGGCGGACCTTTTACCCTTACCGGTAGTATCAGCTGGAATTCCGGTGTTAACGGGATTTGCACCGTAAGTTTAAGCTATGGTATGAATTCGGTAGGAGTTTCATGGGACGGCACAAAAGGCATAATAAATATACCTGCAGTCGTTAACGTGGCACTGACATCAGGCAATTGCAGTCCGGCCGAGAATAACGGAACAGATTCTAAAACAATGTCAGGCACTCTGTCAGGTTCCAACACGAGTATTACAGGCAGCGCCATGGCTTATTTTATACTGGGGACTTCGCCATCTCTTCCTTTAACTTTGAACTTTTCAGGTAGCATAAACACGAGTGGCGATATGGTTGGTACATTCAGCACACCCTCTTTTGCAGGAACAATAGCAGTTATATTGAAACCTCAGTAAGGCGAACTATTTTTTCAAGGATTAAAACGTTTTGTAATCCTCCGCCAGACCCTGTCATATATCATCCGGGAAATTTACCAGCAGGCAGGAAGAAAAATTTTCCATAACTTGCCTCTTCAATCAAGTGCACATGATTCTCAAAGTTTTGATTTGTCTGAGCCCGGTTTTTTTATTACTCCTTCTTTTCCTTTTTCTTGACAGCCTGCGGCTTGTCAATAAAACCATTCTTGTGGTTTGCCTCGGATGGGGCATTCTCAGTGCTGCTCTGAGTTTTTTCAGCAACACTTTTCTCATACGTCACTATGGGCTGAGTTTTGATTTATTTTCAGGGTATATTGCACCAGTGGTGGAAGAGGTCCTGAAAATGATGCTCATTCTGGTTCTGATCAAAACCAGTAAAATTGGATTTATGATCGACGGCGCTATTTATGGTTTCAGCATAGGAGCAGCATTCTCCCTGGCAGAGAATATCTTCTACCTTATGAATTATGCTTCAGCTGAACCCAACCTCATGGTGTGGATCACCAGGGGCTTCGGCACTGCAGTGATGCATGGAGGGACTACTGCTATTTTCGCCATTCTCATTATCAGCAGCCTGAACCGTCAGGCCTTTTTCGGGTTCGCTTTACTGTATGGAGCCGTTGCAGCTGTTTTCATCCATGCCTGTTTTAACGCACTCACTGCATGGCCTGTTTTTGCAACAGTTTTCATTCTTACAGTCATTCCTCTTGCCCTTGTAATGAGCTTCCAGTTTAACGAAAATGCCATCCGCAAATGGCTCGAAATGGAATTCGATTCTGAAGTTTCAATGCTGACTATGATCAGGAAAGGAAGATTCTCCGAAACCCGCACCGGTCAATACCTTTTATCGATCCGGAACCATTTCCCGGCTGAAGTTGTTTTCGACCTTTACTGTTTTATCAGCCTGTATACAGAGCTTTCGATAAAAGCAAAAAGCATCATGATGCTCCGTGAAAACGACTTCGTGGTTTCACCTGATCCCGAAATCCAGTCAAAACTAAAGGAATTGAAAAGTCTGAGAAAGCAGATAGGCAATTCGGGATACCTGGCCATAGCGCCTGTTCTGAGAATGAACCGCAAGGACCTGTGGAAACTATCAATGTTGTCTTCCGAAAACTAATTGGAAAAGAAAAACATATAAACTTTTTGAAATTTTTAGTAAATTTTCCAACTTTTTCATAACCAATTTGTATTTATGATACCGAAGGATGATAATGAACTTGTTTATGAGGTGCTGCAAGGCAGCAAATCTTCTTTCGAAGTGCTGATAGAAAGGTATCAGAAAAAAATTTACGGGATGATACTTCAAATGACCGACGACCGGGAACTAGCAAAAGACCTCACACAGGATGTGTTTATCAAAGCATACACAAACCTGGGTAAGTTCAACTTCAAATTCAGATTTTTCAGTTGGTTATACCGGATTGCATTAAATGAAACCATGAATCAGTTAAAAAGCCGAAGGCATTTTGAAAGTCTTGACAAAGCTCAAGGCATCCCCGTTGAAGATAATGGCCAGGCCGATGCATTGGAATCAAACCGCCGTGTTAAATCTGCCCTGAGGGAACTTAAAAGCCCGTTCCGTTCTCTTATCTTGTTGAAATACTATTTCGGGCTTTCGTATGAAGAGATATCGGAAACTTTGGGAATTAGTGTCAAAAAAGTCAAAGACAGGCTCTTCAATGCCCGACTGGCACTAAGAAATAAACTTGACGAAAATAATTTCTTCGACCATGATTGACAAAAAACTCATAGAACGCATTCACGAGGATCTTGAAGGGAAACTCGATGCCGCCGGGCAGCAGGAGTTGAAAAGCCGGCTGGCTGTTGATCCGGAAGCAGGAAGTTATTACCGGGACTGGGAAAAGATAAGTCATACGATGGAACAGACCAGGGTGCAGACTCCCGATGTCGAACTGAGGCAGGAAATTTTAAACCGTTTACCGATGGAACCACAGCTGTCAAAAAGACCCG
>CAISRB010000017.1 GCA_903887775.1 uncultured Bacteroidales bacterium | reverse complement strand
GACTACATGATCGTCCAAAGTGGTGGTGATCCAAATGCCGCTTTCTGGTAAACAAAGACCGGCAACCCTAATTTTCAAAATGTCAAAGAACGTCCAACAATATTAAAATATGTCTTTTAAAGGTTTTGAACACTCATAATTTACGATTTGCGATTTACGATTGAAGAAAGACCCTTTTATTCGTAATTCGTAAATCTCCACAAAGGTATTGGAAATTTAAAAATTCTTTCTATTTTTGCACTCCCATTTCGGGAGATGGCGTCGTAGCTCAGATGGTAGAGCAGAGGACTGAAAATCCTTGTGTCACTGGTTCGATTCCAGTCGATGCCACGAAAACGAAGACCTTGAACATTGATTATCAATTAGTTCAAGGTTTTTTTATGTCGAATTGGGCAAGTTTTGGGCAACAATTGATACGGAACTACACGGAACTACTCAGAACTATCCTTCTTTCAAAAAGTACCTCCACGGAACTATTCAGTTGACAAAATTCTAGCTTTCCAGTTTTTGGGACTTCAATTAATCGTGTGAGCCGACGTAGGTATTAGTTATCAACAATTTAGTAGGGGAAAGTTCATCACTTTAGACATTTATAAAAAAGTATCTTCACCACTACCATTTAAGATGTTGAATAACAATCTTGTACAAATAAACTTTTTCCTAATTAGGAGCACTGACGCGAGACTGCCAAAATGGCCGATTTATAGGGGGTTAAGACAATTTCTAAAAACTTGCCCATGTTATAATCTGGGTGATCACTGTTTTATAAATTTCTTCACAATTATCCCTTTATCAGTCTTTACTTTTATTATATAAACCCCGCTTGATAATTTTGATATATCATCTATTGTCTTCGTACTTGTTGTTTTTACAGTTTCAACAATTTGACCTTCAATATTTAAAATCTCTATGTCAGATATTTGCGATGTTTCTATTAGTATTTCATCTTTTGCAGGATTAGGATAAACAGAAATGCTTGCCGGTTCAATGCTTAGTGAAGTAATTCCGACGGGTTGTATGTAAGTGGAAATAAAATTTCCAAATGCCCACGGACCAATACCAACTAAAATAGTAGCCGAAACAGTATTGGTGGCTGCGTTTATTACACTTACTGTATTAGAACCAAAGTTCGCAACATATACGCTACTTCCATCGGGGCTGACAGATATACCACGGGGATAAGCACCAACCGGAACGGTAGCCGTAACAATATTATTACCACTGTTTATTACACTTACTGTATAATCTGGATAATTATTCACAACATATACTTTACTTCCATCGGGGCTGACAGATATACCATAAGGTTGATTACCAACAACAATATAAGCCGAAACAGTATTGGTAACGGTGTTTATTACGCTTACTAGATTAGAGCTATAATGCGTAACATATACCTTGCTTCCATCATGGTTCACAGATACACCCCAAGGTTGAGCACTAACTGTAATTGTAGCCGAAACAGTATTGGTAGCAGTGTTAATCACACTTACTGTATTACCACCTGAACCATTATAATTATTTGCAACATATACCTTACTTCCATTCGGGCTTATAGATATACCTTCCGGATACGTGCCAACTGTAATTGTAGCCGAAATAGTATTTGTAGCTGTGTTTATTACACTTACAGTATTAGAACCATTATTTGCAATATATACCTTGCTTCCATCGGGGCTGACAATTATACCAACAGGATGAGTACCAACTGCAATTGTTGTTAAAACAGTATTTGTAGCTGTGTTTATTACACTTACAGTATTAGAACTATAATTTGCAACATATACCTTGCTTCCATCGGGGCTGACAGATACACCACCCGGAGAAGAACCAACCGTAATTATTGCCGAAACGATATTGGTAGCAACATTGATAACGGATACGGTATTATCATTACGATTTGTTATGTATGCAGTTTGCGCATTTGTGTTCAAGCCAATAATGGCGAACAAAGCAAAAGTTGTAAAAAGTTTTTTCATTTTTGGTTTCTTCTTTACTTATGATTAAGAATTAATGGATATGCGGGGTTTCATTTTTAAATCTAATATTATTTCTTAATCGTTTCAAAGTGTTTTTAGCCTTGTGCAAAACGGAAGAGGCTATTGTTTGTAAAGCTTGCCAATTTAAGTCTCAACCGCTGCCTGGGTTTTCATCTTCTTCAGTTGTTCCTCAGGCATCTCAAACTGAACATCTTTTTCCACTTCAATTTTTGTTTACGGCTTTAAATTTAACAACTTTTTGTAAGCTCCCCTATTTTTCGGGCCATTCAAAATTAGAGTTTTTTCCTTGTTGGTAATATAGCAAGAAAAATCTGCTAATCCTAATGAAAAATAACAACCTGTTTTCCAAATTTACAAGCAATAGTACCGAATACGTACTTTTTAAATGAGGTATAGTTCTGAATACTTCCGAGTTGTTTCGTATAAATTGTTGCCCAATTGGGAAGATGATCAGATATAAGCTGAAATGCCAGCTCTTTTTCGAACTGGGTCCGATGTTCGGTGTTCTGGTCAAAGCCACAGATGTCTTTTATAACACCATATCAGAGAAAAACGACGTCTCATATAAGAACAATATCTATGGTAAATGCAATTGGTTCGATGTAGGTGCAATGGGAGGTTTTGGATATCATTTCATGAAAGGGACCGGACTGAATTTAGGGGTCAGGTATTATTATGGATTTACGAATATTCTCGCGAAAGGTGTTTCCGATCCGGGACAGAACAACTCCTTGTATATTTACCTGAGTATTCCGATTGGCGCATGAGAAAAATCACAGGCAAAGGCCGCTAAAAAGGCAAAAGAAAAAGCTGAAAAAGCAAAAGAAAAGAATGCCAAGAAACAATGAAATACCCATCCCGGTATTGTTAATTTTAACACTGGATAATTTCAAAGGGGCTTTCATCTGACCGGTTGAGGAGCAATCAATGATTACTAAATGAAACTGATCAGAAAAATATCTGCTGTTCTTTTATGGTAACCGGAATAGCACATATATTCCTGGCATTTGGTTATCCGGAACATTCGGAGATTATCCTGATGTTATTGTTTGGGGTGGCATATTTTATTTCCGGTTTGTCCCTGATTCTGAAACCAGCTGCAGGCGAGATCATGGGGATGATCTTCCCCATGGCAGGGCTGCTGAGCGGGATCTTCTTTATAGGACCAGGGAACTGGAATGCTCAGTTTTGCTTCTTATTTGCTATTGATGCATTCGTTCTGATTTCCTGCTTCTGTCTTCGGTTCGCTGGCCGGAAAGAAAAATAATTCTGACATTTTCCATATATATTATGTATGGAATCAGCAAAGAAATATAACACCCGCTGGAAAAAACGGAGCTCTTGACTCTCTTCTGCCAATTTCTGTTGACCACTTTAACATATTGAAAATCTACAAAATGAGATGGTTAAGCTGGACTGACGAAGATTGGTCAAAGCGAACGTTATTTCCAGTATGAACGATATTGTGGTCATAGTTCTTTATCAATAAGGATCTCATTAGAGTAAGTTTCATTGTTTGTCTCCTTTCTGTATTTGTAATTGTTTTTTCCTGCTTATGAGTTGGCGCATACCATTCCTTCCGGTGTCAGGATTACCATTATTCCTGGAATCCTGCACCGGCAATAAAATTATCCCGGTCGTTATTCAATTATCAGTTTCATGGTCAGGGGCCCGGCAGCCGAGGAGATACTGACAAGATATACTCCTTTGGCCATGCCTGAAAGATCCAGAACCATCTTCTTCCCTTCATGGCTTGCGGTAACATGCATAAGTTTGCCGAACAGGTCGGATACCTTTATGTCTGCGGGATCGGTCAGGCGGTCTGCAATGATAGTCACATTCCCGGATGCCGGGACAGGGTAGAGCCGTACAGGTTCTCCCGATGGCTCCTGCAGACCTGTGTAAGACGGAACCATGATCTGCTGCGTCAGGGTATCCCAGCTTTGAATATCGTTGCTTATGTAAAGGCTGACGGCATATACGCCAGCTGCAGCATAGGTATGGACAGGGTTTCGGAGGATGCTGGAAGCCCCGTCGCCGAAACTCCATTGCCATGCCAGGGCACCCTGGCTCTGATCGTTGAAGCTGACGGTCATTCCGTTGGCCTGGAACGTAAAGGCAGCGCCAGGCTTGTGAAGTTGCCAGAAAAAGCGTGTCGATTTCTGTACAATAGTATCCCAGTATGCGTTCCCGCCTGTTCCGTTGGTCCACATCCCGTTGGATGTCCCGTAAAATTCATGGCCCCGGCCGGCCACAAAATAGGTTTCCTTTGCAGGTATCCCAATGGTATTGAGGCGGATGCTGATGGAATGGCTTCCGTAAACGTTTGAAAAGGAGCTGTATCCGAATGGCGGACCGGAATTAAACGGTACGGTCTGGTCATCGGTACCATGGACCAGGAACACGGGGGAAGTATTGTTAGTACCAATGTTCAGGGTGTCGCCAACGCCTCCCCAGCAGGCCATCAACCCGTCGGGGGTGCCTTTATAAGCCAGGTTGTCACCGATATCGGGATTCCCGAGGGACGGACCGGTATAGTGGACAAAGAATGCGGTATAACTCACAGGACCGACATAGGAAGGCAATTCGTTTGTGTCAAGGTAGATCGCATTCAGTCCGATAAACGAGCCGGCGCTGCTTCCCCCGAAATACACCTTGTCGGGATCGATACCGTAAGCCGCGGCATTGGCTCTCAAAAACCTGATGGCTGTATGCCCGTCCTGTATTCCCCGGTAGGCGGCCCGTTCGTAATGCAAATCGGCATTATCGGAGATTTCAAGCCCCTGCCGGTAATCGATGGTTGCCGTAACATAGCCTTTCCTGGCGAAAGTATCGCAGAAGGCGACCATATCGTCGACCGTACGGTTCCCGGTGACAAAGCCCCCGGGATGTGCAAAAATGATGGCCGGCCGTTTCGTCAGGGTATCGTTCTGCGGCTGATAGAGATCCATAACGAGGTTCTGCGTGGTGACCAGGGATTCATTCATATAGGGTGAATTCAGGAAGGGCGCTGTTCCATATACGATCCCTGCAGTTTTCACGCTGCCCGGAAAAATCGTATTGACATACCTGTAATCCTGGGCTTCACAGGTAGCGACCAGGCAGATCCACGCGAAGATAAAGGGGAAGATATTTTTTATCATAGCGTTTTGTGGGTTTTATACAAAGATATGGAATATCTATGCCGATCATGTTGTGAGGTGATTAATACCTTATTCACAGATCTCCTGTCATAGTCAGTCAGCCTGATCCGGCGTTTTTATTTGGTCCGATCGAAGTAAATGTCCAAAAATTGTGTTATATTCGAAGTTCAGGGGAGTAGCATACAAATTGGCCCCTGTTAATGAATTTAAATTAGGGAGGATATTGAAATGAGAAGAATTAGTTCTGTTGCAGCGCTGATCTTTATCGTAATTCTTGCCATCGGTGCAGGAATATCTTATGCATCCTACAACATTTCGGGTGATAATGCTGGCAGCACATGGATCGTAATCATTGCCTTCGTTATCGCTATGATTGCATCTTCTGCAACCAAAGTTGCGGATCAATGGGAAAAAGCAGTAATCTTACGATTGGGGAATTTTCGGTCCCTTAAAGGACCCGGACTGTTTTTTATAATCCCGGTCATCGACACTATTCCATATTGGATAGATACGCGTGTGATCACAACAACTTTCAAGACAGAGAAAACACTTACCAAAGATACAGTGCCGGTAGATGTCGATGCTGTTTTGTTCTGGAAAGTTATTGACTCTAAAAAAGCAGCCCTTGATGTTGCCGATTATCAAAGTGCAATAAGTTGGGCATCGCAGACAGCTCTTCGGGATGTCATCGGTAAGACGATGCTTTCAGACATGCTTGAAGGCAGGGAAAAAATCAGTAAGGAGTTACAGAAGATCATTGATGAGCGAACTGAGCCATGGGGTGTTAATGTTATTTCGGTGGAAGTAAAAGATGTATTGATTCCTCCGGCTCTGGAGGATGCGATGTCGATGCAGGCACAGGCTGAAAGAGAACGACAGGCCCGGGTGATCCTCGGAGATTCAGAACGTCAGGTGGCGGAGAAATTCGGAGAAGCAGCTAAGACCTATGCAGATAATCCTGTTGCACTTCATCTGAGAGCAATGAACATGCTTTATGAGGGCTTGAAGCAGAACTCAACCATTGTGATCGTACCCAGTTCGGCGATAGAAACGATGCAATTAGGAGGTCTTACAGGGTTAACGGCACTGACCATGGAGTTGCAAAAAGGACAAGCCAAGAAAGAAAATTAATCCGGATATCAATTTGACAGAACAGGAAAGAACGCTGTTTAAGGAGTACGTCGAAGAGGAGATCATCATTCAGATGCGATCGGTAAATGCGATTTATTTGTCGAACCCTGCTTGGAAATACGATAAAGATTTCACGATTGCTGAATTGGAAAACCTGAAAAGAATCAGGACATTTCTGGATGCCTGAAAAGAACACCGGAATTAATCATCTTAGAATTCCGGAAACATTCTTCACTTTTGTTTAAAACCGCATAACCCAAAGTATGATAAGCACAACTGCAAAAACAATCCGGTTTTCGGCAATTTTCCTGCTGACCGGTATTTTATTTTTGACTGCTGATTTCGCTTTCTCTCAGAATGACGCCGAGGGCAGCAAAGACCCTGCATTGTTTACCCGCATGACCGGGTATCATATATACAGGTATGATGACCTCCAGTTCGATCAGTATGAATTCAAAATTAGCAGTACTAAAACCCAGGTCGTCGAGGGGCATCACCTTTTCATTATTTATGACCTTAACGATAATGTTCAGGCCCCAAGCCCTCTGCAGATCGGCCGTAATTACATCAATGCAGCCAAATCAGCCGGGGGGCAGCTTGTCTATGAATGGCATGACCCGGGGGAAGATGTTGTAGTGAAGGTGGCCAAAAACGGCATGGAAACATGGGCCTATATTTCAGCCAACGGCAATGGCTCTTACTCCATTCACCTGGTTGAAAAACAGGCAATGAAGCAGGATGTGGTGGCAGATGCCAGCACTATGGATAAAAGCATTAAGGAGACAGGTAAAGCTGCCCTTTACGGAATTTATTTTGATACAGGCAAGGCGGATGTCAAAGCTGAATCAAAACAGGCCCTTGATGAAATTGCGAAATTGCTGAAAATGGAACCCTCCCTGAAACTGTATGTGGTTGGTCATACCGATAACACGGGGATCTTTGATGCGAACATGAAACTGTCGCTCGACCGGGCCATGGCTGTCGTGAATGCCCTGGTTAAAAATTACGGGGTGGTTGCATCCCGCCTCAAAGCTTGCGGGGACGGTCCGACTGCCCCGGTAGCCACCAACGATACGGAAGAGGGGCGGGCACTGAACCGCCGGGTCGAACTGGTGAAGCTTTAGGCAAGATTTTTAACGGGGTCGATTGGTGACAATATGAATGTTAATATGTTGAATATGTCTACCGGAATTGGCAGAGGGTGGTCAATCGGCCCATTTTCTCAATCATTCGGCAGTGTAAAATAAAATTCGGTGCCAGTACCTTGTTTTGATTCCAACCGGATTTTACCTCCTAACAACTCTACCAGTCCATGAGCAATTGACAATCCGAGCCCGCTTCCGTCATAATCTCTCGAAAGCGATGTTTCCACTTGTAGAAAAGGATCAAATATCAGGGGCTGTATATCTTTGCTGATCCCAATGCCGGTATCTTTTACAAAAAATTCCAGGCTGCTGGTTTTTGTGACATAACCAAAGGATATTTCACCCATATGGGTGAATTTTACCGCATTTTCAAGCAAATGTGAGACTATTTTTGAAAGTATATCAGCATCGGAATTTAAAATTACCGGTGATTTCATATCAGGTAGTATTAAAAACAATTCAAGTCCCTTTTCATGACATACGGGTTTGAACAGATCCAATAATGTATGCAAGAGATCCGGAAGATCAAATGGCTTGTTTTGTATCTGCATTGTCCCGGAAACGATCATCGAGATATCCATATAACTTGTCATAGTCCTGAGTAAGCGGGTGCTGCTCATTT
The DNA here is from genome assembly GCA_903887775.1 of uncultured Bacteroidales bacterium. Classification (GTDB taxonomy): domain Bacteria; phylum Bacteroidota; class Bacteroidia; order Bacteroidales; family FEN-979; genus CAIRDP01. Next base: position 95,163 of record CAISRB010000017.1, on the reverse strand, counting down.
TGATCAGGGACGCATACTGTTTTTTTTCCTGATCCGACAGATCGGACTGTGAAATCAGGTTGCTGAAACCCAAAATTCCATTTAGAGGCGTTCTGACTTCATGCGAAATGTTATTTAAAAAGGCAGTTTTCAGGCGGTCGCTTGCTTCAGCCCTGATTTTAGCCGCCATCAATTCTTCAGCAACTTTTTTTCGTTCCGTGATATCAGAAACTATTCCAACAGCATGCCAGAGTTCTTCTATTTTTACAGCCGACAGGTTAAGGGAAACATAAATCCTGCTTCCGTTTTTCCTGATCGCTTCCAGTTCCAGGACTTTTCCAACAGCTTGCCCTTCTCCGGAATGCCTGAAAGTTTCGAAGTTTGCATAAAAAGCCTCACGATATTCAGACGGGGTGATAAGTTCATGCAGATTTTTACCTAAAGCTTCCTGCTTACTGAAACCTAAGATCTTTTCAGCGGCCGGATTCCAGAACGAGATCAGGCCATTATTGTCAATCATGATAATGGCATCACCGGCAGCATTGGTCATGGTTTTCAACCTGGATTCACTCTCTTTTAAAGCCAGGATGGCTTTTTGCTGTTCCGCTAAGGCGATTTTCTTTTGCAGGGCCTCCTTTACGGCAAAAGGCAAACGAATCAGGTTTTCTTTGATTACATAATTGGTAGCACCTAAACGCATACACTCCACAGCTACTTCTTCACTGATGGAACCTGTCAAAATAATAACAGGGATAGCCGGATTCAAAGCAATTGTTAACAACAATGCCTCCATCCCGGTAAAATGGGGCATCATGAAATCGGAAATAACCAAATCGGGTTTAAACTCCAGCAGCGCTTCTTTAAACGCTTCCTTTGTCTCCACAAGCCGCGAGTCGAACTGAAGCCCCTCCTTACGCAAAATCTCTTTAGCCATAATGTGGGCAATAAGGACATCTTCAGCAAAGAGAATTCTTACCTTATTTTTAATTCCGCTGAATGGCATATATTATTTACAGATAGTCTATCGTTACATAACAATAACCAAATATAAATAAAACTCCGAAAACAAGGTTAATAAATAAATTAAATCATATTGAATATAGGATTAATTTAGCATAGCATAACGGAATATACCCGGTCTGATGAAAAAAACTGGCTTCCACCCAATAATCAATAAGAGCACCGAGATTTTAATTTTAGGCTCGTTGCCCAGCGATATATCTATACGAACAGGTGAGTATTATGCCAATCCGCAAAATCAATTCTGGCGCATTATTTTCAATATCTATAACAATGGTCAATCTCTGTTCTCCTATGAGGAAAAATGTGACCTGATTCTGAAGAACAAAATTGGTCTTTGGGATGTTTTAAAACATGCCGACAGAGCTAATAGCCTGGATTCAAATATCCGGAATGAAGAAATTAACGATTTCGCAAACCTGTTTTCGAGGTATCCGAATATCAGGAAATTAGTCTTTAATGGAAAAATTGCCCTGACCTATTACCAGAGATTGAGTAATAAACTCCCGAAGAAGGATATAATCATTCTCCCGTCAACGAGTTCCGTAAATACGACAAAAACATTTGCCCAAAAAGGAAGAGAATGGGAAATGGTATTAAAGTAGAATAATGTAAGGATCAGTTACCTGCAACATCAATGGTTTCTTCTGTCAGAATAACCTCTCCGTTTATTCCCATTCCCCTGAGCAGGATGTAATACTTACCAGGTGTGCCGGGGGCTTTGAATGAAATGCCGGAAGTGCCATCATCATTCAGATGAACTGCGGGGTTCCAGTAAACTGTATTGCGGGAATCAGGGATGTTCATGTGTAAAGGGCTTACCGGAAGAGTTTCGGTGCAATCTTCGAGAAAGCAATAATTGATAAAGGTTCCGGATTTTGGAAGATCAATACCGGCAAAGTCGTTTTTCCTGGAAACAAAGCTGATGATCCCCCCATAGGTTATGTTTCCTTTGATATAAAGGGAATTCACAAGTTCAATCCGCTCTATGGCATGAGGCGACATAGCCAGGATCTTCTCAATATCATTTACAGCAACCCAATCGACAAGCACAAGGGGATCATATGCTGACATCTCCTCCTGTACAGTGAAAAACCTGAATTGCTTTCTTCCCTGGATCTTTCTCAAATTCACCACACTGGGAAGTTGTGTGAAATATTCATCAAGAGTTGGCAAATCAATGTATTTGTTGATGGTAAGCACTTCCGAAGGGTTTCCGTAAAACGGAGGATTATTTTGTTCCGGTGATGAGGTATTCACAATGCTGTCCTCACCGAAAACAGAAGTAAGCCTGAAATTAACCGCCAGCTTATATGCTGCTTTCATTTCTTTTTCATCCAGGGTGAACAAAGGCGAAGGAAGGAATACCGGCCTTGAGCAAAAATCATTATCAATCAGGATTTCAGGTGTAATGCCATGAAAATCATCGGAATATAGAAATATATCCTTATTCCCGTGATAATCCGGTAATGCGAAAAAGAACCTTCCGGATGTATCAGTACGGACCACCAGGATGTCCTTGTTTCCGATGATTGAAAGATCCACTTTGGCTCCGGTAACCGGTTTACCCGATCCTTTTGCAATTAAGTGGCCTGACAGTGAAACACCGCGGGTTTCAGGAAAGTAAACTCCTTTGTAAACAGAATCCTGTTTATTCTTTTCGGGGTAAAAGGAATCATGATAAGTGGACTCAGGGATAACCGACAGGCATAAGCTGACAGGTATGCTTTCATGTTTGCCAATGGTTATGTTTAAGCGGATCTCTTCGCTTGTTGAAAAAGTCTTTTTCCCGGACTGGAAATTCACAGATAGCGCCGCCCCTCCTTTTATAATGCTTTCCCCTGATTTTATTCCCGGGACTGAAGTGTCTTCTCCTGAAAGTACTTCCGTTTTATCAGGATTGATGATCTTCAGCATGATGTATTTATATTCAGCTGTGCTGATATTCCTCATGAAACGGGTATAAAATTTCAGGAAATAAATACCTGAAATTGTCTCCCGGGGAATGGTAAGACACCCCTCACCAAAGGAATTAGTCAGAAGATATTTCTCTGCGGCGAGCATTTTCCCGTCAGGCGTAATCAGTTCACAATAACAAATCCGGCTGAATCCTTTCGCAAAATGATCCTTTTCATTATATACCTGCACTGAAAAAAGGACTTTCTCACCCGAAATGTACATCGTCCTGTCGGTGCATGCCTGTATCCTTTCCCCGGCAGCATTGATAAAAAGACCCTGCGATTTCAGTCCCGGGCCGGCTGATATCAGCATGATCATCACAAGAACATATGGAGTATAACTTCTTTTCATATTATTTTGGCCAGAAATCGGGTTTTACCGTTGTACCGCCAATTCGCCGGCAGTCAACACATTCATAGTTCAGTATTCTCAGCATACCGGTTTCATTATAATAATAGTAAACAGGATAATTATCCGGGGTAAACTCCTGCCAGCCAAAACGCCCCAGGGAATCTTCGCTGCAAAAATTATTGAAATTCAGGTCAATTCCCTGAATGTCTTTGTAAAAATATCTTTTATCCGAAACTGACGCAGCATAAAAATATCCCAGCACATCTTTTCCCGGGTTGCTCACATTCTGCAGGTTGCCTTTGATGGCAAGTGGCTGTTTTTCATAAAGCCCGCCCTGTTCATTGCTGTTGATGCGCAACTGCTCCCAGTAATTGTAGGCCTCCTCGCTCAGGGCGAACTGGTTCACCAATATGCTGTAAAGAATCCCCAGGCGTGAGCTACGACCGTCAATATAGTGCAAAGGGTATTGTTTGTATATATTCTGAGTCAGGTTTTTCGTGGAAATGGTAAAGACATTTTTTACAAAGTTGGTGGTCCAGCATGTATAATTGGAATAGTCAGGGGGGTAAATCTGATGAAAATCCCCATCGTAGTAATATTCGACGGGGTGGGCGACATTGTACTCCCAGGTTTCGACAACTTCCCATTTGTAATATTGACTATAACTGCCTATGGCATTGAGGTTCACATAAAACTGCATGACCCTGGCAGTTCCCGGAGGATTATACTTCGGGATATCTTTAACATAATAATAGACAGAATCCACTGGCGGACAAGCCTGCATCCTGTCGAATCCGGATACCAGTTCTTCTCCTTCCGGGGTTATAACCCTTACCTGATAAGAGGTTCCGGCAGAAAGATATTCCTTTCCCATCCAAACATGATATTGTCCCGGTTTGTATTCATCCAGTGAGAAACTGTTGCCCTTATCATCAATAACCTTTACCTGGCAAGCCGATACCGGAATATACTCCGGTGATTCAATGGGTGATGACAGTGAAACTTCCACATCCTGCCAGCCTTCCTGGTCGGTTATCCGCCCTGAAACGACATACTTATCCTGGGCGTTGGCATCAATCTGCGGATTATAGGATTTAATGCAGGCCCACAGGAGCAGGATGGCGGATATAAGAAAGATATTTTTAATCCGATGCATAATTCCCGAGTTTAAACAACCAGGTAACCGAAAAGATCGGAACTCCGATGACTGAATATTGATAACAGTCAATTTTCCCTCCCTCCAGTTTGAAATAGACTGAATATGGATTAGCCCTTCCCGTTACATTATACACGTTGAATATAAATGAATTATGTAAAAATTTGTTTCTTTTCAGATTTCCCTCTATGGTCAGGGAAAGGTCGAGCCTGAAATAGTCAGGGATCCGGTATTCATTACGGTTGGAATAATCCAGATATGGTGTATCATTGATATAGTAGACCGAGACAGGGTATGTTATCGGCCTGCCGGTTTGGTATGTGAGCACGCCGGCTGCGGTCACCCTACGGCTGAAATGGTAAATGGCGACTGTGTTCAGTACATGCGGGATATCATAATTTGCCGGGTAGGAAAGCCCGTTGTTGATACGTTCCCAGGGCTGGCTGCCATCTACCCTGACGATTGAGCGTGAATAGGTATATGATAACCAGCCTTCAAGCTTCCGGCCGCTGCGCCTGAGCATGAATTCAATGCCGTAGGCATCCTGCTTACCGGGTAAAACAACTCTTTCCACATTCGGATTGGACAGAAAATCCGCTCCGTCGATGAATTCAGGGTAATTAGCCGTCCTCTTATAATAGACTTCAAGAGAGGCTTCCCATCCCTGAGCAGGCAAACTGCGGAAAACCCCGGCGGAAACCTGGTTGCTCCTGGCCGGGGGAATGTAATAATCGGCCAGTTTCCATTGGGAATTCGGGGCCAGGGCGATTGTATTATTCAGCACGAAAAGGTTTTGATGCATCTGGTTGAAAGCTACCTTCACAGTTCCGTTTGCATCGGTACGCATGATCAATGCGGCCCGGATATCAGGTTCAAAATACCATTTGATAACCTGTCCGACACCATACTGCAGGGAGTCATTAATATATCGGGGATCTTTTGGTGCCCCGGGATAATAGGTATAAACCGTTTTGGGCCCGAGCGGGTTGAAGAGTGTGAACCTTACGCCGGCAGAGATGTTCAGCCAGGGGAGTACATCATGTGAGTCGGAAATATAGAGGGCGCTTTCCACACCCTGATCTTTGCCAAGGTCAACCGGGATCCTTAGGGATTGATCACCATAGGGCATGACGGTTCCTCTTTCGAGTTTGTAAAAAGTAATGCCGGCCCCATACTGAAGGGTGTTCCTGGGAGTGAGATTGTTTGTAAAGTCTGCATCAATCCTGTAATCCCCCAAATTATAGGAATGTTCATAAGCCAGGGTTGGTTCCTGTTGATCGGTGGTTTTGAAAGCATATTGAGAGCCCGTTACTGAAAATTCAGCACGCATCGATGTGCTGAAATTATGACTTAAATTAATTGATGCGCCATTGGTGGAATATTTATAGGAGGTAATATCGGAAAGCAGGAACGCATCCTGGCTGTGATAAACAAAGACCGATAACTGGCTTTTGTGAAAATCGTAATTCCAGGAAGCTGAGAAATCGTTGAAGCCTGCTTTGCTGTTGTGGATCAAGGGGTCCTTTATCTGGCGAAGTATCCAGTCGGAGTATAGAAAGCGGCCACTAAGCATGAATGAGCTGGTGTCTTTCTTCAGCGGGCCTTCCACTGTAAGATTAGCGGCCACCGGGCTGAGGCCCCCACGGGCTGTGAAGCGTTTACGGTTCCCCTGCCTGCCGATGATATTGAAAACCGAACTGAGCTGCCCCCCGTAGCGGGCAGGAATGTACCCCTTGTAAATGGAAAAATCTTTGATGATATCAGCGTTAAATTCAGGGAAAAAACCAAAGAGATGGGAGGTATTGTAAATTGGTATTCTGTTGATATAGAAAGAATTCTGATCATAATTGCCCCCCCTGACATTAAGTCCGGCAGAACCTTCACCAACAGTGACAATACCCGGCATCAGCTCCGAAACTTTCAGGATATCGCGTTCACCCATGATCATCGGGATCTCCTTGATCCCTTTGGCAGAGATTTTTTCAAGGCCGGGAGTCTTGTAACGGAAATTCATTTGCTGATCTCCAAGGACCACCAACTCCTTCATCTGTATAGCCGATTTTTTTAACTCAACACTGAATTCACCCTCAGAGAAAATTTGGAGGAAATATTTCTTTGACTCCATTCCCATGAAAGTGAACCTGGCAGTATACATGCCGGGTTTCAGGACAAGGCTCAAAAAGCCTTTCTGGTCGGTGACGGCACCTGTTTTCATCTCCTCCACATAAATCGTTGCCCCGATCAATGCCTCTCCTGTCTGTTGTTCAGTGATCCGGCCGCGGATGGTCACCATGGAACCTTTTATTGTAAGCCCTTTCCTGCCAATCTGCAGGGTTTGAATAACATCTGCCTTTCTCCCGGTAAGATAACGTTCCTCGCTCCGGGTCAATGCCTTTATACCGGGAGCAGAACTGTCGGGCTTCAAATGCTGTATTTCAAAAGAGGGCAGCTCGGCCGGAAGGACTTCCCCCGGCATTACTACCAGGTCGCCATTCCACACCGATACTTTCAGCCCAGTGCCATTCAGGGCTGATTCAGTTGCTGATACCACGCTGATATTGTCTGCATCGACAGTCACCTTTAACCCGTTCACCCAAGAGTCACGATAGTAGATCCTGACTCCCGATTCACTGAAAATGTAATTGCAGAATTCTGTAAATGGCAGGTTTGTATAATGACAGGAAATCAAAGTATCAGGGATTTTTTCCTTTACTGAACTGCTGAAAAACAGCAAGTGTATGAGCAATAATTTGATCACCTTATTTTATATTACCAATAAAAGTGATCATGTCCTCCATTACCTGGTCGGTGGCCTTTCTCACGTTGACTTTATGTTTACGCAGGTAAGATTTAATTTCCGGCTGAAGCTGAGGGTCAAACAGATCAATAAGCCCCCGGTTGGTACTGAATGGTTTGAGTTGTCCGTTCATAAAGAGATACGAATCTCTTTCTGCTCGCGTGAAAGTAAGATAATATGACCCGATGGAGCCCTCTGCTTCCACGTTTTTGCTCCAGTAATAAAATATCCGGAACGGGCCTTCACCCAGGGATTGGAAAAAACGTGGCTTCTGCTCAAGGTCGAGAAATTCAAAATTCAAATTACCCAGGCTGAAGTTTTTAAGCCAGGCTTTTGAAACTTCTATTATGTTCATGGAGCCTGTTTCATCATCATACAGTAACAATAGCTGCTGGTTGAAGATGTCATAATTCAGTTTAAGGCCCTGATATGATTTTCCCCTGATGGTCACGCTGCCCTCAGTGTAAGCCCCTGACCGGAAGTATTGATTCCCCCTGGCGCCCGGGGGAGGGGAATACCCGTATTTTTTTCCATTACAGAGGGTTTGATCCAGGCCATAAACCCGGTCCAATGAATTTACTGCATCCTGGGATACCAGTGTTTCAGGGACGGAGAAAAAGATGATCAGTGAAAATGAACATATTATGATGTATGGCCACCCGGATCTTTTCACAAGGATAGGTTGTAAGGTATAAAGGTAATCGTTTATCCTGATAAATCATCATTTGCCGGACCATAGAAATACAACCCGGTTATTTGAGCCCTTTCATTAATAAGTGAACAAAATCAGGTTATTTGCGACGGTTACATATTTTATGGCTACAATTACTAAGTTACGCTTGATTTGATTTGCAGCGGATTGTATATTTGTCAGATGTTGCTAAAACCATGACTCCATGAAACCATATTCAAGGTTATCCGTCTGTTTGATCGCCCTCATCCTGTTTGCAGGATCAGTGATGATTATGTCTGCCTGCAAACGCAACCAGAATGTCACTCCTGCGATTCCAAAACATTTTACAGATCTTAAAGTTGATCCTGCTTTTCAGTTTGAAAATTTTATAAATCTTGATGTTACGATAAAAGTAGCGAATCCTGGCCAGCAAAGCTTATTTGTAATCCAGGTCTTTCAGGATGATCCATCAAAAAATGGCAGGCTCATTGCAAGCGGGGCAACGGATAACACTCTTCAATACAAGACCAAACTCAGGGTGCCGTCACGACTCAAGGAACTATGGGTCGGTAAAGTTTCAGCAACAGGTGTTAATGAGTATACGGTTGTTCCTATTGCCGGAACAACCTTTAATTATACCTTCGGATCGAAGAGCGTGAAGTCAGCCGGAGGAGAAGAATCAAATGATTGTAACACCGGTACACCTATTATTGTAAACGGAACCTACACCGTCAATTCCGGCCAGGTTTATGTCGTGAAACAGGGAGTCACTCTCACATCCCTGGTTTTAACAATTAATGCCGGAGGGATTGTCAGGGTCTGCGGCACTGCCAATATAACGGACCTGAACAGTGGTACGGGAACTTTAATTGTTTCCCCATCCGGTTCAATCACTTTACCTGCCAGCAATACATACACCGATATTGACAACTATGGCACTGCAAATTTTGCCCAGTCAGGCAACAATAAAACTTTCAATATTATGGCTGGCGCTGTTGTTCACAACTGGGGCATTCTGACTTTTTCGAACGGCCTGAACGTAAAAGGACAGCTGATCAATGAGTACCACACAACTACTGTTGAAGATGCCCAGACCCAAAGCAATGGCGTGATCATCAACAACTGCCAGATGTTCATCAACAGCAGCAAGAACACCGCTCTCCAGATTGTAACCGGTAGCCTCGCAGCCCCGGGTTTTGTAAACGGGCCAAACTCCTATCTCAAAGTCATTGGCCAGGTAAGTTTCTCAGGACAGGGATACGGTTCGCTCGGATTGCAGAGCCTTATTGAAACAGGAACGTTCAGCATACAGGGAACAGTGAACGGGCCAGGATCACAGGGATCACAGATCCATGCAACCGGATCATCAAGCAGTCAGCTTTCCGGTGCTAACCTTCAAGGCTATATCGATCTGTGGGCTTCTACAATAAATCCAAATAATGGTACAAAAGGACCGAATATAACCTTTCATAATCCCGGATATACCATCCCCATGCAGGACTGCAGTGCTCCGCAGCCACCGCTTATCACCAGTTCGCTTACCGCCGCCGGGCTTGTGGGAACAGCCGTAACTCCCTATGTTATCACAGCAACGGGAACAGCTCCCATTACATACACTGCCACAAATCTGCCTGCAGGCTTAACATTCAATGTTGCCACGCAAACCATCAGCGGGACGCCCACAACTGCGGGGGTTACCAATGTGACTCTCACAGCCGATAACCTCGTAGGTGCCGACACTAAAATTCTGGTTTATACTATTACAGCTCCCGGCTCCCCCCCGGTGATTACCAGTGCATTAGCTGCAAGTGCTACAGTTAACCAGTCATTCTCATATATTATTACAGCAAGCGGTACAGGGACCATAACGTACAATGCAAGCAATCTGCCGGCCGGGCTTACTTACAATGCATCCACCCATACGATCAGCGGATCTCCCACCAATGCAGGCATATTTAACATACCGATATCAGCCACGAACAGCTGGGGCACAGATAATAAGACCCTGGTCCTTACCGTTGGGACGCCTCCCTCGATCACAAGTGCATTAACAGCTAACGGAACTGTCGGGCAGCAATTTCCAACCTATACTGTAACCGGTACCGGATCAACTCCCATTACATATGATGCAAGCAATCTGCCCCAGGGATTGAACTTCAATCCGGCAAACAATACCATCAACGGTACGCCTTCACAGCAAGGTGTCACCAGTGTTACACTTACAGCCGGAAATCTGTACGGGAATGATTCGAAAATCCTTACCATCACAATTGAGGCCGGTGCACAGCCTCCTGTGATAACAAGCCCGCTTACTGCTGTGGGGACCGTAAACCAGTCATTCAGCTATACAGTTACTGCTACCGGTACTACACCCATTACTTATACTGCCGCCAATCTTCCGGCCGGGCTTTCTTTCGACCCGTCTACACAGGTCATTTCAGGTATCCCTACTGCCGCAGGAGTAAAAAGCGTCCCGCTTACAGCAACAAACAGCGGAGGTTTGGATAATGAAACGCTGGTCATTACCATATCGAATCCTTCACCTGTAGATACCGATGGCGACGGGGTTCCCGATAATCTTGACGCCTATCCCCTGGATCCCACCAGGGCTTTCAATTCATATTACCCCAACCAGACCGATTTCGCAACCTATGCTTTCGAAGATCTCTGGCCGGCTTACGGTGACTACGACTGCAATGACCTGGTAATGAATTTCAACTATAAAATTGTCACAAACGCCCAGAATAAAGTTGTTGATCTTATCTGCACCTTTAAAGTCAAGGCTGCCGGTGCTTCCTTTGACAATGGTTTTGGTGTATCGTTAAGTACAGCCCCTTCAAATGTTGCAAGTGTTACCGGCTGTATTAACATGGGCCATGCTATAACAATGGATCCGAAGGGATATGAAGCAGGCCACACGAATGAAACAGTGATTATTCCTGTTGATGCAGTAAACACACTCCTGGGCGGGGGCTTAGTCAATACCATTCATGGTGGCTACACTGTTCAAACGCAAATACAAACTGTAACGATCCACCTGTCCACACCGCAGACAAGCATTGGCACACCGCCGTATAACCCATTCATTTTTATCAATCAGGATCGTGGAAAGGAAATTCACCTGAAGGACCATCCTCCTACGGAATTAGCCAATCCTGTATATTTTGGTTCTCTTAATGACGGGTCAAATCCTTCCCTGGGCTATTATTACCGCTCAACAAGCGGGTTGCCCTGGGCTTTTGAAATTCCGGTTGATTTCGACTATCCGGTTGAAAAGGCCGACATCCTTCAAACGTATCTTCATTTTGCGGAATGGGCACAAAGTTCAGGCGCTACATATACTGACTGGTATATGAATAATACAGGATACCGGAATATTGCGAATATTTATTAAAATGGCACCTGTTTAATCATACTTTGCTGAACAACTCTAATACAACCCGGGCATTCAGGCTGATTCCGGCTTACCTTAATTCATTGATCAGGGATGCGATTTTTTCAAAAGCCTTCTCATCTTTAATCACATACTGTTCAGCCCCTTTCTGGATCGTTTGAACAGCAATGCCGTAATGCTCCTGGCTTGAAAGGATGATCACATGAATGGAAGGATCATATTTTTTAATAGCCTTGAGTATTTCGATCCCGTTTGCAGCATCTTTTGAAACAGTGTTCAGAAAATAATCAAGGACGACTACCTCCGGTTTTTCATAAAGGTGTTTTAAACAATCTTCACCGGTGTTAAAAATTGAAACCTGGTGAGGAACATTCCTTGTAAGCCAGTCTTTAATTGCTTCCGTCAGCATGGTGTCATCATCTACGACGAATATCTTTTTGGGTTTCGCTACTTCCATGACCTTAATTTTTATATCCAAAATTAGCCAATCTTTTTGAATTAACTGATTGCTTTTAGTTCCGATATGGCTTCTCCTATCTGCTGAGTGAGATTCCTGACATTTTCCCTGACCTCACCGGGGTTTTTCCCTTCCCGGCATTGCATTTCAATAATATCAGCAAGATTTTTTACATCCTGCATCCCCATCATGATGAACTTTGTTTTATGACCATGCACCTGGCTTGCGATCTCCTGCAGATCTTCATGGTCCATTGCAGTATTGATCTTTTCTATCAGGGGTTGTGCTGAAGCCAGGAACATTGCTATATACTTTTGCATTCTTTGGCTGTCATTCTCACAGAATTTTGTAAGATAGGCAAGATCACTTACATGGGAATCTTTTTTTCTTCCGGGTACTGCCTTGATAATTTTCTTTTCAGAAAACCGTATCTCTCTGCCCGTTGCTTTTGCAATAACCGAAATCAGCTGGGATGCTTTAACCGGTTTCGCGATATAATCATTCATCCCCGATTCAATGCATTTGTCCAGGTCGCTGCGGATTACGCTTGCAGTTAATGCAATTACAGGAGTCTGATTTTTGGGTGCAGATAAGGTCGTCCGTATCCGTCGCGTGGCTTCATGCCCATCCATCACCGGCATCTGTACATCCATCAGCACCAAATCAAAATCCTGCTGACCCATCAATTCAAGAGCCTCAAGTCCATTTACAGCTTCTGTTATATTGATGCCTGCTTTGGATTTTAAGGTATCGCCTGCCACAATGCGGTTATATTCATTATCGTCAACAAGCAGTATTTTTAATCCGTCAAGTATGCTGCCGTCAATCTGTTCAGTGATTTTCTGCTCATTCAGTCTTTCTTCGGAGCCGGCAGGGCAAAGGATCTCAAAAGAGAAAGTAGTTCCTGCGCCTTCCCTGCTACTGACTGAAATATTACCTCCCATCAGTTCCACCATCTGTTTGCTGATCGAAAGCCCCAATCCCGTTCCCCCAAACCTTCTTGTATCAGAAGCGCTGGCCTGGGTAAAACTTTCAAACACCGTGTTCAACTTATCTTCGGGAATACCGATCCCGGTATCACTAATCGAAAATATGATCTGGCTATCCCCGGCGCCCTTTCTGACCTCAATGGACACACTTCCTTTCCCGGTGAATTTTATGGCATTCCCGGCAAGGTTGATCAATACCTGGTTCAGGCGGAAAGGATCGCCAAGGCGCACATCAGGTATATTATCTTCCATAATTACTTTCAGATCCAACCCCTTTTCCTCAGCCTTATGCCTTAAAGTCTGGTTAACCAGGTCGAGCATGCCTGCCAGCGAGAAGTCAATCTTTTCAAATTCCATTTTTCCCGCCTCTATTTTCGAGAGGTCCAGGATGTCGTTAAGGATATGCAACAATATCACCGACGACTTTTTGATCCCCTCAAGGTAAGCCTGCTGATCATCCCTGGGATGCTTATCGATAAGCAGGTCGGTCATCCCCATCACGGCATTCATCGGTGTGCGGATCTCATGGCTCATTTTAGCCAGGAACTGCTGCTCGAATTGTTCAGACTGTTCGGCACGATGCCTTGCAATAGCCATTTCTGCGGTGGCTTTACGCTGGTTGGTATAGTTACGATAGACAAAAAACAACAGTAGCATCACCAGGATAAACCCGGCGATACCCATACCTGTATATGTTTTTTGTTTCTGAAGGTTCAGCAGGTTAATTTTGTTTTCATGGGAGCGCTCAATACTGTCGGCCTGCACCTTCTTGTCAAATTCATATTGCATCTTCAAAGAAGCCATCCTGTTTTGGTTTTCGCTGCTGTACAGGGAATCGTTGAGCTCTTGAAACAGTATTTCATGGTCATAAGCGGCTTTATAACTGCCAAGCCTGTAATAAACAGATGCAAGGTTTGCATTCGCCTTTTTTAACAGGGCCTTGTTTTTTGTCCCTGAAGCCAGGTTAAGACCTCTTAATTCGTAACCCAGGGCTTCCTGCAACATACCTTTTTTTTCGTAAACCTGGCCGATCAGCAAATAAATATCCGCAACACCATCAGGATTTATTTTCACATCACGGTAATTCAGAGCTGTAAAACAATTCTTCAGTGATTCCGAATAATTGCCAAGCGAAAGAGTGATAGACCCCAGAGAATAATAAGAACCTGCAACGGCCTCCTTCATCCCAAGTTCTTCGAATATCTTCAATCCGGTAACGATAAAGTTAATGGCTGGAATGTATTTACCCTGGGCCGAACAGACAGCCCCGATATTACCGTAGACCCACGCCATTCCTGTCTTATCTCCGGTTTCAGCGAACAGCTTTAGGGAAACATTGAAATTTGTTAATGCTTCAGTATAAATGCCCTGGTTATAATAAATCATCCCGATCGAGACATCAACATTCGCAATCCCATTTTTATTCCCGATTTCCTCCTGCAACTTCAGGCAGGTGTAATAATTTTTTAAAGCTTCAGGAAAATTTCCCAGGGAACTATACAATAAGCCTATATACCAATGCTCCCGCGCGATATCCTTCTTTAATCCGGTTTTTTCTGCCAGTGAGAGCTCCTGCCGGGCAAAGATGAGGGCACTGTCAGGATTAAAGTTTAAATATTCCAGGGCGGTGCCATTCAGTATCTTGGTCCTTGTTGAATCCATCGAAGGAGATGGTTTATAGCCCTCCTGTTTCTGAAGGGCGCCGACCTTTTTCAGTTCGCTTCGGAGAGGGTAGATGTTACTTTTGTTTTGGGAAAAACCCGCTGCGAGGGAAAGTACACAGATAACAATTGTTAAAAAAAACATCCTGGGTGTCATTGCAGTGGGTTTAATTCGGTGAAACAAATGTAGAATTTTTCAATTATAAAGACCCGAAAACCGTGCATATTCCTGCATCGTTTCATCTGTTAATATTTATTTTTTCAAATTGGTCAGATGGAATACCCATATTATCATTCCCGGTTTGCATTAAGCTGCTTAGTATGTGTATTTCATAATATTTTTCAAGTCTCAACATATTTCGTTCCGGTTAATATAAAAAAATATGTAAATTGCTTACTGTTTAATTCTCCCTGTGCCAGAGCAAAAATATCTTCAGAATCCCTATGAACATAAGCATCAGACCGGATCAGGAAAACAGGGGGACAAAAAACGATCATGAGTAAAACAAAGACGTAAGCCTTTTTTATGCAAAAGCAAAATCAGACCGTAAAAAAAGCAATGCCGGAAATATTTCTGTTTCTGATAATTACGGTTTTAGGTTTGCTGTATGTCTGGTATAACTGGATGAGAATTGAAAATGAGCAATCTGAAAATGTATTGCAAATTGCCAGATCCATTAAAACAACATTGCCAAAAGAAGATTTAAAAACGCTTGAAGCAAAGGCTGGCGATATCGATAAGCCGCAGTATCGGGGTATAAAAAACATTTTAAAAGAAATAATCCGCATCAACCCGAAAGCAAGATTTGCGTATATATACACTGAACGAAACGGCAAAATATACTTTATTGCAGATTCCGAACCTGAGGATTCAAAAGATTATTCACCGCCCGGACAAGAATATACAGAAGCAACATCAGAAGATAAACAGCCATTTAGGGATGGGAAAGAGCTAATTACAAGTAACGTTACCGATAGATGGGGAACATGGACAAGTCCGCTTATTCCTATAAAAGATGAGATTACAGGCAAGACCTTTGCCGTATTTGGAATGGATTTTAACTCAAAGTCGTGGGATAATATCTTATTATTTGAAGTACTTGAATCAAGTGTGTTAACTGTTTTATTTCTATTGGCATTCCTTTTTTTATTAAGAATAAAAACAAAGAATAAGTCGCTTAATAAAGAGATAACCGAGCGCAAACAGGCGGAGGATCTTTTGCGGGAGAGCGAGGAAAAATATCGTTTAATTTTTGAGTATGTGCCGATGGGCCTCTTTTACTTTGATGAAAATGGCATTATTGTTGCCTGCAATGACATTTTTGTCCAGATTATCGGGTCTTCACGGGGAAAGCTAATAGGCCTCGATTTGCTCAGCCTGCCTGATCAAAAAATGATTTCAGCTGTTAAGAACGCTCTGACAGGGAGTGTCGGATTATATGAAGGTATCTACCATTCTGTAACCGCAAAAAAAAGTACTCCTGTGAGGGCTCTTTTTGCACCTATGGATTCCGGACCAGGACAAGTTCACGGTGGTGTTGGCATCATTGAAGACATAACCGAGCGGAAGAAGGCAGAAGAAGAAATTGAAGAGAGCAGGGAAAAGTACCGGGGACTAAGTGAAGCAGCCTTTGAAGCAATCTTCATCTCAGAAAATGGTATTTGCATTGAGCAAAACCAAATTGCGGAAACACTGTTTGGTTATACTTCCGAAGAAGCTATTGGCAGATACGGAACTGAATGGATAGTGCCTGAAGACAGGGAAATGGTAATGAATAAAATCCTTTCGGGCTATGAAGAGCCTTATGAATCGACTGCTTTAAGAAAAGACGGGACAAAATTCCCTTGCGTTTTACACGGGAAAATGATGCAGTATAAAGGAAAAACGGTCAGGGTTACTTCTTTAAGAGATATCACCGAACGCAAGTTAGCGGAAACGATACTTTCGAAAAACCAGGAACGTGCACGCCGGCAGCGTAATGCAATCGCAAGGATTATGGAGGATGAGATAATCTCATTTGGCGACCTTACAAGTTCTTTTCAAAAACTTACAGAAGAAGTAGCTGCAGCGATCCAGGTAGAACGTGTAAGTATCTGGTTGCTATCAGATGATAAAACAGGATTGCAATGTATCTCGCTGTTTGAGAATAAAACAAAAACACATACTTCCGGCACAATTCTTAAATATACAGATTATCCCCGCTATTTTGAAGCCATCAATCGTGAAAGCAGGATAAATGCTGACGATGCCCAAAATGATTTGCGCACCAGCGAGTTTACAGAGGGTTATCTTGTTCCGATTGGAATAAATTCAATGCTTGATGCCGGAATTTATTTAGAAGGTGATTTGAAGGGGGTCATATGCCTCGAGCATACCGGTGAAAAACGCAGTTGGTATTCTGACGAGGAATCGTTTGCCAGCACGATGGCCTCCATAGTAGCTCAAACATTAGCTATTATGCAGCGCAAACAAGCGGAAAAAGTCTTGAAAGAAGCCTTTGTGAAAGCGGAAGCAGGCAACCGCCTGAAAACAGCTTTTATGAATAACATATCACACGAAGTTCGTACCCCCCTGAATGGAATTCTTGGTTTCAGCAATTTAATTCTGCAACCGGATGTCACCCAGGAAGAAAAAGAACAATATCATACATTCATTACAACCAGTAGCAGAAGACTGCTAAGCACGGTCACCAACTATATGGATATTTCTCTGATCGTTTCCGGAAATATGGAGGTGAAACGAAAATTGATAGACCTGAACCAGATCTTAAATCACCTTAAAGATGAATTTCAGGCAATTTGTATCAGTAAAAATATCGGGTTGCATCTTCAGATTCCCGGGAATACTGAAAACATCTTATTCCATTCCGATGAAACGCTATTCCGGAAAACTTTGTCACATTTGATTGATAATGCCATCAAATTTACGATTCAGGGCGAGATTACATTTGGCTTTAAAGTGCTTTCGGGAGCATTTGAATTTTATGTGACAGACACAGGAATAGGTATTTCCAGGGAAGCGATCTCAATAATTTTTGAAAGCTTCGTTCAGGAAGAATTATCGCCTTCCAGAACTCATGACGGCAGCGGGCTCGGGTTATCTATTGCACAGGGCTTTGTACGGTTACTTGGAGGCGAAATGCGTGTAGAGTCAGAAAAGAACAAAGGTTCAACAGTTTTCTTTACAATCCCTTGTGAAGAGATGAAGGAAGAAATTATGATACTTGAACCGGTTAGTTTGGAAGCCCCTGTTACGGGCAGCACAGTTATGATTGCTGAAGATGATGAATCAAATTTACTGTTGCTTAAAGCGTTTTTAAAGAAATTAACAGGTAATGTGTTATTGGCAAAAAATGGGAAAGAAGCTGTTGAACAGTGTTATGAGCATCCGGAAATCTCACTGGTGTTGATGGACCTGAAGATGCCGGTGATGGATGGATTGGAAGCTACTCGCAAAATTAAATCATTCAGGAAAGATCTTCCGATCATTGCGATCACCGCTTATGCCATGAGCGGGGATGAAAAAATAGCACTGGAAGCCGGATGCAGTGATTATATTACGAAACCATTTGAGCAGGATGTTTTGTTGAGTAAACTGATAAAGTTTGGCCTTACAGTTCATTAATGGTCATTCATCCCGGGCATTGAATTCCTGATCCTGCTATCCGCTTATTTAGCGCCCGGCTGTAAAAAGAAAAAGGCCGTCTCTTATTTTGAGACAGCCTAAAGATCTTAAAATATCGTAAAGTAAAAAGCTATTTAAGCTAATTTAACATTTACAGCATTTAATCCTTTTTTTCCTTCCTGAAGAGTGAATGTTACTTCATCATTTTCCCTTATTTCATCAATAAGACCTGATGCGTGAACAAAATACTCTTTGTTAGACTCTTCGTCTTTGATAAATCCAAATCCTTTACTGTTGTTAAAGAATTTGACAACACCTTTATTCATAATAATATAATTTAAAATTTGTGCAAAGATACGATAATTTTTGTATTCAGCACTATTTATTAAATAATTAAATTTCAGATCACAGGATTGTCATCTTACATTTACCCTGGCCATTAGCAAAGGAGCAGATGAATCAGGCCCTATCAGCAAGTCATATCCTCCTGGTTCGACAAAATAATCCTGGCCGCCGGGGTCGAATATCCTCAGGTCATTGACAGCAACCGGTAAAATAAAAGTTTCCGTTGCCCCTTTACTGATATTCTTTCGTTTAAAACCGCATAAAGCCTTTAAAGGTCGTTCATAGCGGGAATCCTGCTTCCTCAGATATACCTGAACGACTTCGTCCCCGTCGAAGGGTCCTTCATTTTTTACTTTTACAATAAGTTTAATGGTGTCGGCGGATGAATATTCTTTTTTATCAAGACCGGCTTCCAAATAAGTGAATTTTGAATAGCTGAGACCGAAGCCAAAAGGCCAGAGAGGTTTTCCTGTATAATATTTGTAGGTTCTGCCTTTCATCGAATAATCGGTAAACGGGGGCAGCTCATCCGCAGAGGTATAAAAAGTAACAGGTAAACGCCCGGCAGGGTTGTAAAGACCAAACAGGACTTCCGCTACTGCCTTTCCTCCCTGCTGTCCGGGATACCAGGCTTCCAGAATGGCAGGGACGTCAAGCGCTTCACGGTTAACTGCCAGGGCGCTTCCGTTGGTGAGGACAACAACGACAGGCTTACCCAGCCAGCTCAGTTTTTTCAGCAGGGTTGTCTGGTTTGCCGGAATGTCAAGGCTGGTCCTGTCACCTCCGCTGAACCCGGGAATCGTTACATCCATCTCTTCCCCTTCGAGGTATGGTGAGATGCCCCCGACAAATACAATGACATCAGCTTTCGCTGCGATCTGAAGGGCCTGGGACTCAAGTTCAGGCACTGAAGAACCGGTAACCGGATTAGGGGTTTTTTCCTGTTGTTTGATAAAAGATTCTTCAAGGCCATCAATTCCCTTCGCATAGAGCACTTCCACTTTGCTTCCGGCAACCTGCCTGATACCGTTGAGAAAAGTCACCGGACCTGAAGGTTTCCCGCAATAATTACCGAGAAGCACCGAAAGCTGGTCAGCATAAGGCCCGATAACGGCTATTGTTTTGATTGATTTCCCCAGGGGCAGGGTATGTTTCTCATTTTTCAGCAATACCAGGCTTTCCTCTGCCACTTTAAGAGCAAGCCGGTCATGTTCGGGGGTGTTGTTTTCGGATGGCCTGATCTTTGACCAGGGCACCAGGGAATCCGCGTCAAACAGGCCCAGCCTGAACCTGGCGGTAAATAATCGTTTCACCGAAACATTAATCTCTTCTTCACTGATATAGCCTTTCGCAACTGCATCTGTAAGATTCCCGTATTCGTCGCCGCAGGTAAGGTCGCAGCCTGCTTTTACTCCCAATACTGAAGCCCTTACAGCATCAGGCTGAAGTTTATGCCCGTTATAAATATCCCAGATAGCACCACAGTCGGAAGTCACATACCCTTGAAAACCCCATTTCTTCCTCAGGATCTTATCAAGAAGCAGATCACTTGACGTACAGGGTTCATTCCAGAACCTGTTGTATGCTCCCATCACCGAATAAACCTTTCCATACCTTACCAGGGCCTCAAAAGCAGGCAGGTAGGTCTCGTACAAATCTCTTTCACTGCACCATGCGTCGAAGCTATGCCGGGAGGGTTCCGGACCGCTGTGAACGGCATAATGTTTTGCCGTGGCAATGACTTTGAAATACCTGGGGTCATTTCCCTGTAATCCTTTTACAAATGAAAGGCCGATACGTCCGGTGAGAAAAGGATCCTCTCCGTATGTTTCCTGTCCGCGCCCCCATCGGGGATCCCTGAAAATGTTAATGTTCGGCGACCAGAATGTCAGGCCCTGGTAAATCCCGCGTTTCCCCTGGGTTGAACATTCATAGTATTTTGCCCGGGCTTCGGTGGAGATCACATCCGCTTCCTGATAAATCAGTTCCGGGTCCCAGGTTGCAGCCATGCCTATGGCCTGGGGAAACACTGTGGCAATACCGTTCCTTGCTACGCCGTGAAGGCATTCACTCCACCAGTTGTAAGAAGGGATGCCCAGCCTTTCAATGGCCGGGGCGTTATTCTGCATCTGTAAAACTTTTTCTTTCAGGCTGAGACGGGAAACCAAGTCGTTAACCCGTTCTTCAACGGAAAGCCGTGAATCCTGAAATTTCAAAGGAGCGGCAATTCCCTGCGGACGGGCGTTTCCTGTAAATAAAAAAAGGATGAACACACAAATGCCCATCCCTGAATTCCTTAACGACGCATTCATACTGTTTAATTGTGAGAACAATCAAAGGTAAGAAGAAATGGGACAAGTGATGAGTGAAGAGCGATGAGTGGCAGGTGTCTTGCGATCCGGCTCATGGCTCATGCCTTCTTTTCTGCGCGCTTGCGTTCGATCTCGTCGAGAATGATCTTGCGGATCCTGATTGATTTGGGGGTTACCTCGGTGTATTCGTCGCCCTGTATATATTCCATAGCTTCCTCAAGCGAGAACTTTATGGGAGGGTAAATAACAGCTTTGTCATCGGAACCTGTCGCCCTCATATTGGAAAGTTTCTTGGTCTTGATCACATTGATGATGATATCGTTTCCGCGCGTATGTTCTCCTATCACCTGGCCTGCATAAATCTCTTCCCCTGGAGAAATAAAGAACTTTCCCCTGTCCTGTAACTTGTCAATGGAATAGGTGATTGCTTCACCGGTCTCCATTGCAATGAGCGAACCGTTGGTACGTCCCTGCATGTCGCCTTTCCAGGGTTCAAAACCTTTTAAGCGATGCCCTATGATGGCTTCACCTTCCGTGGCGGTAAGTATTGGATTCCTGATGCCGATAAGTCCTCTGGCGGGGATGTTGAATTCAACGGTGATCCGGTCGCGCTTGGGTTCGATGTTAACAATCTCTCCCCTGCGTTTGGTCACGATCTCTATGACTTTTCCCGAAAACGCTTCGGGGACCTGTACTTTCAGGTTTTCAACGGGTTCGTTAAGTACGCCGTCGATCATCCTTGTAATGATTTTAGGCTGTCCCATCTGGAACTCATAACCTTCTCGTCTCATGGTCTCGACCAGGATGGCGAGGTGGAGTATCCCTCTTCCAAATACATTAAAAGTATCGGGGGAAGCTGTTTCTTCAACCCTTAATGCGAGATTTTTTTCGGTTTCGTGGAAGAGTCTGTCCCTTAAGTGCCGGGAAGTCACGTAAGTTCCTTCCTTACCTGCAAACGGGGAGTTGTTGATGGTAAACACCATGCTCATGGTCGGTTCGTCCACGCTGATCCTTTTAAGCCCTTCAGGGTTTTCGGCATCGGCAATGGTGTCGCCGATATCGAAATTCTCGGGGCCGAGAACAGCGCAGATCTCGCCGGCAAAAACTTCGTATTTCACCTTTTCCTTGCTCAGTCCTTCAAAAAGGTATAGTTCCTTGACGACTGATTTGAGTATGGTCCCGTCATTTTTTACGAGAGATACACTGTCGCCCGCTTTGACGGAGCCTCTTGAGATCCTGCCTACCGCAATCCGCCCTACATAAGAAGAATAATCAAGTGAACTGATTTGAAGCTGAAGTGTACCCGGAGCTGTGGCAGGGGGAGGAATATGGCTGATAATGGTGTCAAGGAGATAGGATATATCAGTTGTTGGCTTTCTCCAGTCGTCACTCATCCATCCCTGTTTTGAGGACCCGTACACAGTGGGAAAATTCAGCTGCTGCTCGGTTGCATCGAGGCTGAACATAAGCTCGAACACAGCTTCATGAACTTCGTCGGGAGAACAGTTGGGTTTATCCACCTTATTGATCACAACAATCGGGATCTTACCAAGTTCAAGGGCTTTATCCAGGACAAACCTGGTCTGTGGCATGGGGCCTTCAAAAGCATCAACAAGCAGCAGTACACCGTCGGCCATGTTAAGGACTCTTTCGACTTCCCCTCCGAAATCGGAGTGGCCCGGCGTATCAATGATATTGATTTTGACCCCCTTATACCTTACAGATACATTTTTCGACAGGATTGTGATCCCTCTTTCCCTTTCGAGGTCGTTCGAATCAAGGATCAGGTCGCCCATCTGCTGGTTGGCACGGAACAGGTGAACCTGGTACAAAATACGGTCGACCAGGGTGGTCTTTCCATGGTCAACATGGGCAATAATTGCAATATTTCTGATGTCTGGCATAGTTATTCAATCTGATCATCCTGAGATGATAAATAAACAATCCCGCCGAAGAGCGACAAACCATGCTTGCTGGATCAGGACTGTGGTTTTAAGTTTGGGGGTGCAAAGGTACGAAAAAAAATGATGAAATCAGTCATCAGACATCTGATATCTTATGGCGGTTTTCCGGTTAACAACTCTGCTGGCTGGCAGCCAAACCCAGAGGACCCCATTGAGCAGGAAAACCAGCACCATCAGAAGTAAAAACACGCCCGGTAGATGAAACCCAGGAGAAAGGAGGGAGGGAAGAATAGCTGCTGAAGCGGATAGTATTCCCAAACCCGTCCCGGCAAAGAGTATCCCCAAATACTCCGTTATCACCAGTTTCAGGATAAAGTTTCGCTTATATCCAAGTGCCATGTATAAAGCAAGCTCATTTTTTCGTTCGAGCATATTCCTGAGAAGAACAAGACCAAGCCCGAAAATTCCCATGATCACCCCAAGTCCGCCAAGCAGCATGAAAACTGAGAGGTATGTATTTTCAACCGAATTGAATGAGGCAAGCTTTTCAGAAGTCCGGGTAAGGGCCATACCATAATCCCGGAAATCCGATTCAATTGTTTCAGACATGGTGTTTGTGGAAGAGGAAGGCCTGTCGATAAGAAAGTTTTTAAAGCCGCCGACCTGGGAAAAATGGATACGAAAAAGGCTGTCCGACACCAACAGGTAACCCTGGAATATTGAATTATCGAGCCCGCCCATGAGTTTAAGCCCTGTTTTTTCTCCATTTGCCCCCGGATAAAATATAGTATCCCCGATTTTTTTCTGAAGCCCCCAGGTGATTACAGTCTGGTCGGCATAAGCCGGTATGATTCCCGTACCCAGGGTTTTTTGAAGAGCAGTCCAGGGTTTATCAGGGTCAATCCCGGGGAGCAGCTCAAGAAAGCTGAATGATCCCCTCTTTTGAAAAGTTTCTGAAGGGATACCGAGTATTGCCGGATGTGCAGCCTGGTTCAGGTTAAGGCAGCTGGCATCATCTCCTTCAAGCCTTTGCATTGCTGTAATTTTTATTTTCCGTATCCGGGACTGGTCCTGAAGGGCATATTCCTTTTGCCCCTCAGGAGATGAGGGATCGTAACGCAGGGGTATGCTGGTCTCAGCCCAAAAAAGAAATCCGCCTGTTCCGGAATGCCGGTCATTTTCCGATCCATAAAAAGTCCTTCGGTTGGCTGCCGTGATAAATATGCTGAAAATGCCCAGGGCAAGCAAGACCATTACCGACATTGTACGGCTTTTTTTCAGGGCTGCATTTTTGAAAGCATGGTAAATGAGACTGCCTTCAGGTTTCGTTGTTATCGATATCCTGATCAGAAGAGAATAAAATGCAAAAGATCCGGAGGCTAGAATCAGGGCCCCGGCTATAAGAAAAAGAGATGTGTTGTTAATTCCTGAACCCGACAGAAGATATGAAATCAGGCTAAAAGCTGCCATGCAAAGCAGGATAGCTGAGAATGCGCTGATTTTTATTTTATTCTTTTCTTTAAGTTCGTGGATGAAGTGAACTGAATGAGCCCTCAACCATGCAGGTTTCCTGAGCTTGCTGTACAGTATCACGAGCATCACCGGAACTGACGTTAAAATCCCTGACACAGCCCCAAGAATAATTGTCGACAATCTGATTTTCATGACCAGGGTTGCTGTACCTACGGCATCCTGCCAGATCGTATTCAGGCCGAGAAGCATAAGCCGGTTATACAAAATACCGGCCAGGGCCCCGGTGAGCCCGCCTGCTGTCGCGAGAATAAGGCTTTCGGTGAAAAGGATGCGAAAGATCTGTCGTTTTTTGAAACCGATTGCAGATAATACCCCTGATTCCTTTATCCTGGTCCGGATGTGGAGAGAAAATAAGAGAGCAAGCAACAGAAGAGCGGCAAGTATGATAAAAACCCCCAGGCTGAGAAACAGTTCGCCGAAATCTGTTGAATTGGATGCTGAGTTCCTGCCTTCCTGATATACCGGGGTAAAAGCCAGGCCCAGCCGGCCTGGGCTGATCTTCTTCATGATGGCCGCTTCTGTTGAGTCCGGATTTTTTCTGCCGGATGAAAAGCGGATGGAAGTAAGGTTCCCAAAGGGATTGGCCCAGAGTTTTTGTCCGCTTGCCAGCGAAATGAAAGCTTTTGGAGTTCCCCGGTATTGCTTCCAGTATTCCTCATCTTTATTCCTGATCTTTTTAAGGTCAACAGGGGCTCCGGTTTCCCAGTCGCGGCAATTTCCTGCATCCGACATACCGGGGAAGGCGGGCATCAGTGAAGGATCCCAGATTGCATCCTGCATGGGCAGCACCCGGCAGACGACGAAAACCGAACTGTCTTCCGCTAACTGCCGGTGATTTCCCATCGTGAAATATTTCAACCTCAGGGAATCACCCTGCTTTACCTGAAGGTCTTGTGCCAGCCAGGAATTAATAATAATGCCATCACGGCCCGGATCCTGTCCCAGGAAGTCCGGCGGAGCCGCGGTGATAAAAGAATATGGTGTTGAGCGGCCTTTAGATGAAAATGAATTTACGAGGTATGTCAGGAAAGCCTGGCTGCCTGGAAGAACAGACTTGATAGCAGCTGCTGTTTGATCGTCAATAAAGATGCGGCCTGAGGTAATTTCATTAGCTGAGTCCTTTCCCCGAGAATGTATGTTCAATCCTGCATCTCCGGGTTTCCATAAAAGCCGGAAAAGGCTGTCGGGTGAATATATTGCTGCAGTCTCTTCAGCAGCCAGCAGAACATTCGCCATGCCTTTCAGATCAAGCATCCCACCCATCTTGTCAATCGGAATAAACACATTAAAAGGGGCTGCCTGGTTTGCGTTCAGGCTGAAACGGCCCATCTCCCCGTCATCGGCAATAGCCCTGACCCTGAACCTTGAAACTTTCACAGGCGATTTTTCTGCACCAAATGGGGCATTGGCAGGAGCCATTCCCTGCCCTGAAACTCTTATAAGTATATCGTCTCCGGGTTTCAGACCCAGTTTGTCTGCAGTATTCCTGCTGATGACTGCCGTGTTTGAGTCGGGGCAGGGGGGCTTTTTTATCCAGAAACCGGTAAAACGGCGGTCGATTCCCACAAGCTGAAAACGGTTGATCCTTTTATTGTTTTCAGGGTTAACCGCCATTCCTTCGGATAGCAATACCGGGGCAACCAGGCTGCCTGTTTTTATGCTTAGATCACCGGCTATATCCTGGCGGAAATACCGGCCCTGGGGATGAAGGGCATAACGTATATTTCCGAGGCGGATGTTTGTGAGCCTTTGCAGGCTGAATTTCACCGAGTCGCCCAGCATAAGAGCTCCGGTAAGGACTGCAGTGCTTACAAGCGTTCCTGCAAGAACAGCCAGAAAAGCTTTCCTGTAGTGCTCAAAATCACGGATTATCAGCCTGGTGAAATTCATGCTTTGTTGATTGGCAGTAGTTTTCCTGACCCCAGCCTGAAAATTTTATCCATACGGGCTGCCAGTTCAGGCGAGTGTGTCACAACTACCATTGAGATCCTTTCTTCCTTTTTCAGTTCGGAAAGCAGGATGCCCAGCCGGGCGGCAGTTTCCGTATCCAGAGAACCTGTCGGTTCGTCGGCCAGAAGCAGGCCTGGTTTGTTCACAAGTGCTCTTACAACTGCCGCCCTCTGACACTCACCGACCGAAAGCCCGGATGGTTTCTGGTTGATCATGTCCTGTAAGCCCATCCGCTCAATGAGGCGCATCGCCCTCTCACGCCCGGCCCTGCGTGCCAGCTTATCATGCAAAGGCATCAAAGGCAGCAACACATTCTCAATCAGGCTGAGCTGGGGTAAAAGAAAATGGAGCTGGAACACAAAACCTATAAAACCATTGCGCAGGCGGGCAAGTTCAGATTCATTAAGTTTGGGAACACTCATCCCGTTCAGTATTACTGTTCCTGAATCCGGCCTGTCGAGTGTACCCAGTATATTTAAAAGTGTGGTTTTCCCGGAACCCGACGGACCGGTTACCGCAATGGATTCGTTTTCACCGATCTGAAGTGAAACGCCGTCGAGTACCGGTTTCTGCCTGCCCGACAGGGCCTGATTATAATGTTTTTTTATATCCTGAAGTTCTGCAATCATTGAATAAACATTTAATATCAGATGGAAATTCCGTGCTGGCATCAGGTTCCGTTGCGGCCCCGCTTGCTTCGCAGGCGGGGCCGCAACGGAACACATTCACCGGCTTATCTTTTTATAAACCTCGATCATTTTCCCGGTAAGCGAGCTGCACTCAAACTTCTCTTCCACAGCTTTACGGCCATTTGCCCTGAAACGGATCAGCCTGTCCCTGTCATTTAAAAGGGAAGCAAGGCATCCCGCGAGAGCCACAGCATTGTTGGGCTCATACAACAGCCCTGCATCCGTCTCCCTGATGATCTCGGGGAAAGCTCCCAGGGCAGGCTGTACAAGGGGCACACCCGAAGCCAGAGCTTCAAGCTGGTAAAGCCCGAAAGCTTCGCCCTTTAATACCGGGACCGACATCACCGAAACAGATTTAAAGAAAGATCCCAGGTTTTCGGGTCTGAAATCCTCCTGTAAAATGAAATCTTTAGCCAGGCCTGCTTTCTGCAGTTTCTTCATCTGCTGCTGAAAAAAAGGCTTATCGTCGCCGGTCATGCCGCCCGTGGCATTCAAACGCAGGTTTTCAAATCCCGGCCCGGACTTGAGAAGGATAAATGCATCGACCAGGATCCCGAACCCGTTTTCTTCGTAAATCCTCGATAAATAACCTATTGCCGGGGGATCGGGAGGATCAGGATAATAGGCATACTCTGCGGGATCAACCCCGATATGAACAACATGAACCTTCAAATCAGGTAGTTGCATTTTTTTCTTCATCACCCCTGCAAAATAATGGCTTACAGCGACAAAGGCATCCACATCGCTTGCTTTTTTGGCCAGCAAACCCCAGATCTTCTCCGGATAAGGTTCATTCATTGCATCCACCCAAACGTCTTCATCCTGAAGTGAGCAAACTACAGGCACACCTATTTCTTCCCTGATCTGACGGGCCATCCCGAGCAGCAAAGCATTTGAAAAATGAACCACGTCGGGCTTCACATCGTGTTTAAGAAAATGGACCAGCTCGTCAAGTTCCTTTCCCTGTTTCCCCTCTTTTCCCATCAGCATCGATTCGGTGAGTTCTTCGAGTCCCTGGGCCCTCGTGGAACCGGCTTTGCTTGCTGCAAGCTTAAGCAGAGGTGAAGAATTCAGCATATGCTCCATCCATAACGGCATATGGCGGAGGAGAGGGAAAACCTGCTTCAGGTAAATATTTACTGCACCGTAAAACACAGGCGTATCATGGATGTCTCCGTTGATCGTCAGAGGCAGGTATACCGGCAGGATCATGGCATCGTGGCCTGCCTTGCGCAGGGCATTTGCAAAACCTGAATCACGCAGGCAGTTCCCGCAGTAAAATGTACCTCCGAAACCGGGGACTATGTTGACAATTTTCATTTTTTCGTTTTTACTTTCTCAGGCCCAAAGGCATAAACAGTGCCGTCTTCGGCTCCAATAACTACAAGATCACTGGTAACGGCAGGAGTCCCGCTCAGAGCGCTGCCGATCTCATAAGTCCAGCTCTCCGAACCGGTTTGAAGGTCGATCAATCTCAAGCGTCCGTCTGACGAGGCAATGAACACAAGCTTACCTGCAATGACAGGGGAAGAGTCAATTTTACCTCTCGCCCTGTTTTTCCATACCACATCCCCGGTCCTTGCATCAAAGCAGTATACATATTTATTCTGGGTTGCACATACTACCTTACCCGCCCCTATCGAAGGAGAGGCAACAAAAGGACCATCTGCTTTCTTTTTCCAGATCGTTTTCCCCGTTTTCAGATCAACACAAAAAAACGCGCCGTCGTAATTCCCGAGATAAGCCTTATCCCCATTGATGGCAGCAGAGGCAGGTATATAGGTTTCCATACTGATCTTTTTTTCGAGTAGTCCTGTCCCGGTATGAACAATATGAAGAAACCCGTCGCAGCCACCGGTTACAGCCAGTTCCCCTGAGACGGCAGGGGTCCCGTTGATGTAATTCCCTGTAGAATATTTCCATATTCCCTTCCCTGTCAATGCATCGATGCAATGCAGGATGAAGTCATAACTCCCTGCAATGATATGCAAATGTTTTTTATCGGGACCTTGCGCCCAGTTGCAGGAGCCCGATATCTGCCCGTCGGTTATGTATTTCCATTTCAACTCCCCGCTGCCTGCGTCCAGCGCATATATTATGCCCTCCATTGAACCGGTGTAAACAATCCCGTTCAGCAAAAGGGGAGGAGCTTCAATGCTTGTGCCTGTTTTGAACTTCCATTTGAGCCGGCCATCCCCGGTAAGGGCGTAAATATAGCCATCATCGCAACCGATATAGATATCGCCCTTGCAGATTACCGCCGATGACTTGATCGCATCGGTGGTTTTAAAAGTCCATAATAATTTTAATGGAGGGTGGATGACTGCGTCGGAAAAGCCTGTCAGCCGGGGGTCTCCCCTGTAAGATGGCCAGCAGCCGGCTGATTCGGGCTGGGCTGATACATGAAACAAGCATGAAATCAGCAGTAAACTAAGAATCCCGCCTCTTTTCATTATGATTTATTTTACAGGCCAATGCCCCCGTAGGGCAAGCCTCAATAACCTTCTTTCCCGTCCTGACGAGAGCTCCCTCCATCGAGCCGCCCAAAGGAACATTTATTCTCACATCAAATCCCCGCCCTATATACGTCAATCCCTGCAATTCATGTTCCGACTTTGTGATCTCCACACAAATCCCGCATTTTATACATTTTTCAGCTTCATACACTACAAATTCATGCTGCAGGGATTTACTGATGAGTTTGCGTTCATTGCCGGCAAATCGTTTCTGGTGGGCCTGGTATTCGTCGGCATAGATACGGAGTTTGCAGGTTACAGGTTTGCGGCAATCACAGTTCATGCAGCGTGCGGCTTCCTTTATGGCTTCAGCTTCCGTGAATCCGCCGGTGAAACCCTTTGCTGGTTCAAGCCTTGCAGCAGCAGGGCTTTCCTTCAGGTATTCCCCGAATTCGGTTTCCAGCAGCCTGCCAAAGGATGAATTGAACATCTGGTGTGCAGGTCCGGGTTTCCCGGTTTTAAGGTAATGGTCGGCCGACAAGGCTGCCGCTTTTCCCTGGGCTACGGAACGCACGGCCATCTGCCGTTTCCGGATAATATTCCCGCAGGCGAAAATTCCCCGGTGATGATGGGCCTCAAGCGTGGTCCTGCTGACCTTTAAACCATGTTCGTCCAGTTCGAGCCCGAAATCATCGGTGATCTGCTGTTCTTCACGGCCGCTGGCAATGATTACGGCATGATATTCCCTCAGCAGAACATTATCGAAAAATTCCCTCGTGATCAGGGTATTCAACCTGAATTCCGCTCCCATCTGACTGATCACGCGAATCTCGGCTTCCAGGGCTTTGCGGGGAAGCTTTTCTTCGGTAATATGGTACCTCAGCATGCCGCCGGCCTCCTTATGCTGGTCAAAAAGGACTGCCTGGTGACCGGATCGGAGAGTGTAAAAAGCTGCTGAGAGCCCTGAGGGCCCCGTGCCGATAATGGCCACCTTTTTTCCTGAAGTATTTAAAGTCCCCGTGTTGTGAGGAAAACCCGGATCTGCAGCAATTGTATCGCTCCCGTTTCCTGCTATTGGTGGAATGCCGGCAAACAGTCTCGCTCCCTCATCCGCAGTACTTCTTTTTAACAGGCATATCGACAATGCCCCGTCAATCGAAGCGCGGTGACAGGCTTTTTCGCAGGGGGCAGGACAAATATACCCGAGGATCAGAGGCAGGGCAATCTCTTCACGTACGACTTTTAAAGCTTCTTCAAAACGCCCTGCGGCAATGAGCCTGTTCATTTCGGGTATGTCCATAAAAGCCGGGCAGGATCTGCGGCAGGGAGCTTCACAATCACCCACATGGTCGCTCAGCAAAAGCTCCAGGGCTTCACGCCGGATCTCGTGGATCTCATGGGAGTGGGTTTGTATGTTCATCCCGTCCAGGGCAGGATATTCGCAGGATGGCAGCATCCGGCCGCTGTCAAGGTCTTTGACCATGCATACCATGCAGGAAGCGTGATGGGTAATGCCCTCATGATAGCAAAGCGCGGGAATGCTGATTCCCAGCAAGGCCGCAGCCTGCATAATAGTCATGCCCTCCTTCGCTTCAACTTCCTTATGATCAATCCTTATCCTCATGCCAATCTGTGAAAAATAAAAGCGAAAAGCGAAAGGTGAAAAGCGAAATTATTTCGCTTTTCGCTTTTCGCCTTTCGCTTTTAACCATTTGTCCATCATCTTTCAATACTCCCGACTTTAACAGCCTCCACCGGGCAAACCTGCCGGCAGATATCGCATTTGATACATTTCTCCCGGTCTATGCTGTGAACTTCATAGGGTTTGAATGCAATGGCGTCGGAGGGACAGCGCTGGGCGCATTTCGTGCAGCCGATGCATTCCTCAGTTATGCTGTAACTGATAAGGGGAGTGCATTTACCTGCAGGGCAACAGCCCTTTAAATGGGCTTCATATTCATGCCTGAAATACCTCAGGGTCGACAGAACCGGGTTTGGCGCGGTTTTTCCGAGACCGCAAAGGCTGCCGGTATGGGTGCTTTTCGCCAGGTGCTGGAGTTTTTCAAGGTCTTCGGCGACACCTTCGCCGCTGCGGATTTTCTCAAGCAGCTCCAGCATCCTGCGTGTGCCTATGCGGCAGAATGTACATTGGCCGCAACTCTGGTTCTGGGTGAACGACAGGAAATAATGGGCAATGTCGACCATGCAGTCAGCATCATCAAGGACTACAAGCCCGCCCGAACCCATCATGCCCCCGGCCTCTGTAAGTGCTTCGAAATCTATGGGCAGGTCGGCAAGTGCAGCCGGGATGCATCCGCCCGAAGGTCCTCCGATCTGTACCGCCTTAAACTGCCTGTCGTCTGCAATTCCACCGCCTATCTCCTCCACGATTTTTTTTATGCTGATGCCCATGGGCACTTCGATAAGCCCGCCCCGCTTAACTTTCCCGGCCAATGCAAACACCTTCGTGCCCTTGCTGCCTTCCGTGCCTATGCGGGCAAATTCAGCTGAACCTTTGCGGATGATCCATGATACCAGCGAGAAAGTCTCTGTATTATTGATCAGGGTTGGTTTTCCGTAGATACCTTGTATGGCGGGATAAGGCGGCCTCAGCCGTGGTATCCCGCGGTTCCCTTCAATAGAGGCGATAAGCGCGGTTTCCTCCCCGCATACAAAAGCCCCGGCGCCTTCGAATATCCTGATGTCGAAGGAAATTCTGTGATCAGGGATTGGGGGTTGGTGATTGGAGATTGGGGATTTGCGAATGGGGATTTGTGATCTGTGATCCATTGCCAGCGGTCCCGAATCCCCGAGAATCCCCTCGTCCCGGCAGACCTGGATCGCTTCGCTGATCCTTTGCACAGCCAGGGGATATTCAGCGCGTATATAAAACAGCCCGTTATGTGAGCCTGTTGCATAGGCTGCGATGATCATGCCTTCGATGATGCGGTAAGGATAAGACTCAAGAAGCATCCGGTCCATGAACGCACCGGGATCACCCTCGTCACCATTACAAATTATATATTTTTCGTCTGATACCTGGTCGTGGACCAGCTGCCATTTGCGGCCCGTCGGAAACCCTGCACCTCCGCGCCCCCTCAGGCCGCTGGCTTTGATCTCATCAATGACATCCTGGGGACTCATCGTTTCCAGGCACTTCTTCAGAGCCTCGAATCCCCCGGCATTCCTGTATTCGCTGATGTCACACGGCCTTACTATACCGCGGTTCTCCGTGGCTATATTGACCTGGGGGCCTAAAAAAGCAGATAGCGGGCTGTCCCTCTGCTCGAACATATACTTCTGAACCGAGCGTGGCTCCTCATCCGCCATCATATTCTCAAACATACCCACCACCCTCGATTTAAACCTGCGGTAGCTGCCTTCGGGCCTGAAATGACTAAGCACCACCTGCTTCACCTCCTCTGGTTTGATACGGGCATAAAAAGCCGTGTTTTCGCCGGGTTTAACGATCTCAAGAATAGGCACCTGGTTGCAGATTCCCACGCAGCCCACCTGTTTCACATCAACCCTGATCCCGGCCTCGGCTACGGTCTTTTCAAGTTCTGTCTTGACCTCCTGGCTGCCGCTGGCTATACAGCAGGAACCCAGGCCAATCCGAATTTCTCCTTTCACTGCGGATGAAGGAGCTGCGTTTGAACCAGCCTTCACCGGCTGCTTTCTGCGTTTCAGGAAGTCGGAGAGTATTTCCCCGGCATTTTCAGGCATCACATGCCCGTAAGTGACCGTATCAATCCTCACTACAGGGGCCAGAGTGCAACAGCCCAGGCAGGCTACTTTTTCGATGGTGAATATACCGTCGGCATCAGTATTCTCATTTGGGTCCAGCTTCATTTCTCTGCGGATGGCGTCGTACACGAGGCCTGAGCCTTTGACATGGCAGGCCGTCCCTGCGCAAACGCTGATGATGTGCTCCCCCGTTTTATGCCTTCGGAACTGAGAGTAAAACGAAGCAACTCCCTCGATGCGGGCAGGGCTTATTTCAGTTACCTGGCAGGTGTAATCCAGTGCTTCTTTCGGGAGGTGGTTGAATTCCTGCTGAATGTCCTGGAGTATGGGAATGACAGCAGTAACCGAGGTTCCCCTTCGGGCGATGATGCGGTCTACGGTTTTGTGTATGTTCTCTGAGTATTCTTTCACTTTGTTGCCCAGGATGCATTCATCAATAGGTTATTTATGCTCATTTACCCTGCAATCCCTCTTAAAATAAGATACCATATCTTTTAAGTTTCCGGAATAAAACATCTTTCTCAAATGGCTTGGCCAGAAAATCACTGCAACCAGCTTCTATGGCTGTTTTTTCATCTTCGCTCAAAGCATAAGCAGTAACCGCAATAACCGGCAGGTCTTTCCTGAATGATTTGATTTGCAGGGTAGCTTCGATCCCACCTAAAACAGGCATTTTCAAGTCCATCAATACAAGGGTGATCTCCTGATGATCCTTGCAAAGGGAAACAGCCGCCTCGCCATTATTCGCAACTAATACTGTAACACCGGTATCTTTTAACATGGCTTGAGTGAGAAGTACATTTGTAGTGTCATCTTCAGCAATCAGGATAACCGGGTTAGCCTGAACCGGGTACTCCGGGTCAATAATATCAGCTGTTGCAGCGTCTTCCTTTAATCCTGAGTCAGGGATTGAAAAGAAAAATGCAGAGCCACGGCCTTCTTCTGATTCGACACGAATTTCGCTGCCTAATAATCGTATATATCCTTGTGCAATGGACAATCCCAAACCACTGCCGCTATGAAAACCGGAAGGCGATATCTCACCCTGAACGAAACTTTCAAAGATTACCAGGAGGGATTCAGGATTGATGCCGATGCCTGTGTCTTTCACAAAAAATTCAATTGATCCCGATTTCCTTTTATATCCAAAAGTAATCTCCCCCTTATTTGTAAAAGTCAAAGCGTTATCCAGTAAATGAGAAATTACATTTTGAATTAACTCTGGATCGGAAAACATTTTTATAGTCAATGTTTCCGCAGGAATATCAAAATGCAGTTCCAGGTTTTTCTCTGCACAATGGGGTTGAAATTCATCATAGAGTTGATAAAGCATCCTGTGAAAATCAAAGGATTTTCGTCTGACCTCCAGGTTCCCTGAAGCAATCAGAGAAATATCCATATAGTTAGTGATGGTCCTGAGCAGCCGGCTGCTGCTTGTTTTAATGAGTGAATAAAACTGAGCTTTTTCTTCTTCAGTATTATCGGGTTGAGAGATCAGACTGCTGAACCCAAGGATTCCATTTAAAGGCGTTCTGACCTCATGTGAAATATTGTTCATGAAAGCTGTTTTCAGCCGGTTGCTGGCTTCAGCTTTTTCTTTGGCTTGTTCAAGACTTGCAATCATTTTTTTCCATTCTGTAATGTCTTCCTTGACTGCCAGGAACTCGGTGATCTTCCCAGTGTTGTCAATGATAGGAGAGATTGACACAAATTCCCAATATAGTTCACCGTTTTTCTTTTTATTATGGAATTCACCTTTCCATTCTTTTCCTGAATAGATCGTTTCCCATAGATTCATATAGGTTTCCTGGGGAGTTTCACCGGATTGAAAGATGCGTGGGTTTTTTCCCCTGAGTTCTTCAGGTGAATATCCTGTGATCAAACATACCTTTGGATTTGCATAAACTATATTGCCATCAGTATCTGTAATTAATATTGAAGCCGGACTTTGCTTGACTGCCAGGGATAATTTTCTTAATTCATCTTCAGCCCTCTTTCGCTCCGTAATGTCACGGATGATGAAAACAATCTGGTCAGGCTGACCGTTTGCATCCCTTATGAATTCTGCATTTGCTTCAATGTAAAAAACACTTCCGTCTTTCCTCAGTCCGTGGTATTCAGCAGGTCCTGTCAGAATGCCCTGGAACATGAAAGCGATATTCGATAATGCACGTTCCTTATCTGAGGGGATAATAAAATCTGTGACTGGCAGCCCTTTGAGCTCTTCCTCCTTCTCGTAACCAAACAACTTCATGCCTACAGGCGAAGCCATAAGGACGTTCCCTTTCAGGTCAGTGATGGTTATGTTATCGGGTGAAGCATTAAGTATAGACCAAAATCGTTCCTCGCTCACTCTTTTTACTTCTGCAGCCCTTTTCATGTCGGTGATGTCGCGTACAATCGATAAAACATGGTCATTGCCATAAAGCGCCCCCCTTGATTCGAAATGACGAAGATCACCACCGATCAGGAGATCATAAGTATCGTAATCCGGCTGCCCGGTCCTTAAAATTTCTTTGACTCTAGTACTGGTCATTATTCCAATGTCAGGAGGTAACACTTCTTCAGGTTTTTTTCCAAGGAAAAGCTCCGGATCAGTATAGAGGTTGACTGACTTTTCAGCATGATAATCAACAAACCGGCAATCTGCGTCAAACACAAACATCAGGTCAGGAATGGCATCAAGCATTGCTTTATTGCGGGCGAAGCTGTCTTTAAGGGATTCTTCGGCTTGTTTCTGATCAGTAATGTCTTCGAATATACCGGTTCCTCCTGTTATCCGGCCATTGTCATCAGGCAGACCAACAAAAAGACCCCGTACCGGTGTGACTTTACTGCAAGTCACCGAATGATATATTCCTTCATAATTGCCTGTTCCTCCTTTTAATGCTTCCCGCACAGCTGAGAGTGTTTTCTCATCATTCAGCTGTTTTAGCAGATTGAATCCAATAAGCGCTTCCCTTGATGAGCCGATGATCCTGACAAATTCTATGTTTACATCCAGTATTATGCCGTCAACATCAAAATGTACAATCCCAAGGGGTGAGTGGGTAAATATTGTATAGTACCGCTTAACATTTTCCTGCAATAACTCCTTTGCTTTTTCCTGCCGGGCAACCTGCAGTTCCAGTTCATTTATTGCATGAATAAGTTCTTTTTTTGTTTTAGTATTTGTGTTCATATTCAATGTATTGAATCAGGTATGAACTCATATATTTTATGTTGTAAAGATATTCTATAAATCAGTATAGTATTCAGGCAAAAAAAATTGCCGGCAGCGTCATAAGGATTATTATTTCCCTATGCAGTATAGATTTTTATCAGCCCTCAGGAAAATATGCCCGTTTGTAAAAGCCGGGGTGCAGAAGGAGCCCTCGCCAAGTGGGCATTGACTGATCAGTGAAAACTCCTTGTCTGCTTTAAAGATGAACATCATTCCCCTTTTATCCAACAGGTAGATCCTGCCCTCGGCCAGCATCGGGGAAGAATATACGGGGTTCCCGAAATCATGTTCCCAGTATTTTGTTCCTGCCACAGCATCATAACATACCCCGGTTCCATATGAAGTTATCACAAAAAGGTATTTGTCTGTTGCTACAGGGCTCGGCACATCCGAAAGGAATTCGTTGTTCTCCCAGAGGACCCTGGGGGTTATGCCGATCTGAACGGCCGACAAGGTTGAATACTCGTTTACCGAGTACACTATGCCATTGGCGTAAGCCAGAGAAGGGCCTACTTCTCCGGAAATGCAGTCCAGCTTCCAGAGTTCCTTGCCGGTAAGGGGATCATAAGAGGCAACGCAGGGTTCGGCCGAAAGCAACAGTTCCATGCGTTTGCCTGTATTGATAAGTGAAGGCGAGGCCCAGGAGATCTTTACATTCCTTGAGGTTTTCCATACCTGTTCCCCGGTCTTCCCCGAAAGCCCCATCACCTCCGGGGCTCCGCGCTGGTCATACTGGATGAGAAGGATGTCATGGTACATGAGGAGGGATGAAGAATGCCCGTAATGGTTGGCGGGCATACCCAGGTTTTTCGCCCAGACCTTTTTCCCGTCCATATCCAGTGCGATGAGGTCGCCATTCGCAAAGATGGCATACACCCTGAGGCCTTCAGTGGTAAGGCTGGGTGCGGCTAACCCCGTCTCCTTGCTGACACCGGGAACCTGCGAAGGAGAGCCCTGGATCTTGTCGACAGTGCTTGTCCAGAGTATTTTCCCGCTCAGGGCATCAATGCAGTACACCTCGCGTTTTGATTCGCTTGCCCCGCTCAGGTAGATCCTGTCGTTCCAGATCACTGGTGAATTATTCCCGGGCAATGGGATCGCTGTTTTCCATTTGATATTTTTCCCGCTTTTTCCATCCCAGCTTGCCGGGATGTTCGTACGCTCTGTAATACCTATGCTTCCAGGTCCCCTGAAAGATGGGAAGTTCAGTTTCACTTCCTGCCAGGATGGATAATTGGATGCAGGATGCAGAATGCTGGATGACGAATCATGGTTGACTTTTATCGAATCGCTGCTACCTGCTGCAGGTTTCTGGTTCCCTGATCCCTGATCCCTGACCCCTGATCCTTTATCACGGTTCACGGTTTGCGATTCCCTGGTCACGGCTGTTTCCAGATCCTTCCCCAGATCGTTATGCGTAAACCAGGCAAGCAGCAGGGTGAGTACCACCAGTCCTGCCCCGGAATAAACCAGCCAATGCCTTTTAAGGATCCTGGTTTCCCAGAACACCGCCGGTTTTCCGAAAGGGGCATCGGGCAGTTTCACACGCATAAGCTCTAAGGCCTTCACACAGGTAACAAGGATCAGGATGCTGATGAACAAAAGGTAGCCGCCGGTTCGCACCTGCCATTGGGTTGTAAAAAAAGCTTTGCGGGCCAGAAGGTCAAGGGTTCTTACCTCCTGCCTGATCTGTTCATTCCCGGGATCGTTCTGAAGTTTCTCCACCAGGGATGTCATCGCGGCAGTATTCAGGGGATCTGCCCTTTTGACCTGGATAAAGTTGACTATAATAAGCACGCAAAAGATCACTGCAAATACCGCGCTTCCCAGGGAGATGTTCTCAAGCAGCCTGATGGTATTAAATGGTGTTTTCCCGGTCTTCATATTCATATCACAGGGGTCTCAGGATTTTACAGGACAATAATCTACGCAGCGTAAACAACTGAAACATCTCGCTTTGTTTGTTACATAATCGGTACGATAAACCTGTACCATACGCCCGGCTATCATTAACCCGAACGCAAGGCCTATGAAGCCGCCGAAAAGCCATCCGCCAACATAAAACTTTTTTAAAACGATGGATGCATCAGAATACACCTGGGCTTCGGTCTTTCCTGAGGCTTTGAATGCCTTGATCTCAAAGGACTCCTCAGCAGCAGGCTGAAGTGTTTCACCGGCTTTTTTTTCATCCGGTCTGATGCCTGCTGAAAGTGCAAGAACCTCTTTTGCAAGCTTTACCCTGGAGTCAACGCTGGCAAGGGTTTCATGCAAGCTGGAGCCGGTAAAGCCGAAAGCCAGGACAAGGAAAGGAATGACGACAGTAAGGATCATCATCTTTTTCACCATCGCCGGCCTTGCTTCCGGGCTTTTTGTGGTAACAGGCATGTCGATGGCGTCGTACGGACAGGAATGCTCGCACAGTCTGCATTGTATGCATTCCTTAGGTGTAATGCTGATATGTCTGCGCGAAAACCGGCTAATCCAGTTGAGCAACACTCCATAAGGGCAAAGGAAGCGGCAGTAAGGGCGGGCAATGAAAACCCCGGATAAAAGAAGGATGCCGCTGAAAAGGAACATCCCGAAGGAGGCATTGAAACGGAAGATCCCGACAAACGGATCATAACGGCAGATAATAAAGTCGGTACCTGTTGCGGCAAATAATACCGCAAGTCCCAGGTAAAGGTAGGGGATGATCCCCAGAATGGTATTCAGCCTTGAGCCCAGTGCCTGGGGTTTGAATGCGAAGAGGTCCTGGAAAGCCCCGAAAGGGCAGACTGCCGCGCAAAAAGTCCGTCCGAAGAAGAGGGTGAAAATAAGGGGAAGGATGAAAAATATGATCACGCTAAGAGGTAACACAAAGGAATGGTCGAAGAGAGCCAGGCTTACATTTTGTATAGCGCCAATGGAGCAAACACAGCCTTCCCTGTAAAATCCGAAATATGCCAGGGAGAAAAGTGACATGAAAAACACCCACAGCCTCGAACGTTTTTTCAGAACCAGCCAGGTAACCAGGCAGAGGGAGGCAAATAAAATGACTACATCCAGGTATGCAAGGAATTCCCCCCTGGGCAGGGGGATCTGTGTCTGGGGCTGAGTATAGGCTGATTCGAATTCAGGTTTAGGGAAGCGCTGTACTGCCATGGCTAAGGTGGAGAGCAGGGTGGCGGCGACTGTTAGCGTGGCGGCCTTAGCCACTTCAAAGGTTTTCAGAAGGGATGGTTTATTGGCTGGGACACGGGTAAAGGCCTGTGACGGACAGTTCCTGGCAATGGAGCATTGATTGCAGTTTTTACAGCGGTCATGATGCACCTGCAGCTGCAGCGATCCGTTGCCGAAGGCGCCGCAACCTTTCACGCATTTGCCGCATCCTATGCAAAGTTCCTCGTCGACAGTGTATTCAAAGAAAGGATCTTCTATGAATTTCCGCTTGAGGGCATTGGTAGGGCAGAGCTGGTGCTCGGCGGCAGTATCAAGGGTTTTAGTCCCCGGCTTGAAATATCCCCCGCAGAGGTCGCAATAGCCGCACATGGCAAAGGCATGGGTGCACTTGACGGCAGAAGGGCTCATAACGCAATTGGTGGCGCAACGTCCGCATTGTATGCATTTGGCTGGGTCGATCTGCCAGACCATTTGCCTGGCTTCCAGTGCAGCAGGCAGGTTACAGTTTTCATTTTTGCTGCACCTGCTGCAGTCAAAACCGTAGGAACAGGAATTCTTATCGCGCGAACGGAATACCAGGGCTCCGCTGAACAGTCCCAGGGC
This sequence comes from uncultured Bacteroidales bacterium, assembly GCA_903887775.1. Taxonomy (GTDB): domain Bacteria; phylum Bacteroidota; class Bacteroidia; order Bacteroidales; family FEN-979; genus CAIRDP01. The sequence continues at coordinate 55,181 of CAISRB010000017.1, read as the reverse complement.
CGCAAGTATCCCTCCACGTAATAGTGTATTTAAGAATTCCCTCCTGTTTGGCATAGTAAATTTACGCTCTGGTTCATGTCAGGGCTGAAATTAATGCAGCCCGACCGGGTTGAATTATTCCTTTTTTACAAAGATCCTCAGCTGTTTCTTTTCAGGGTCCAGGACAATGATCCTGTCTTTTGAATCCACCGCCAGGTCAAGCCCCCTTGTGCCCTCAATAAAAGCGGAAGGAGGCGCAACGATGCAGAGGAATATTCCCTTTGGGGAATAAACCTTAACTCTTTCTATGCCCTTTTCGCTGGTCACAAATGAACCATCAGACAGAATGGCAAAATGAGATGGGTTGCAGCAGCCGCAAAAACCGTCGACAGCCATGGAGGCCTGGCCCCAGGCTGATTTCAGGGTTCCGTCGTTGCCAAACTGCTCCATTGAATGCCTGCCGGTATTGGCTACCCAGAGCTCCCCTTTCTTCCCCGAAGCCAGGTCAAAGTATGGGCTTGGGATGATAAATCCGGGAACATTCTTTTCCGGGTCTTTTTCACCTATCCTGTTGATGAGCCTTCCATCCGTCATACAGCGGTAAACTACCTTCTTTCCAAAATCGGCAAGAAAAACATATGAACCTGAAATAGCAATACTTGTGAGCAGGGATTCGGAGGAAAAGCTTTTCCATTTCATGACTGGTTTCCCAAGCTGGTCAAAAACCACGACATGGTCCTGAAAGCCTATATAAATATTATCTTTCTTGTCCAATGCCATGCAACTTGCTGTGCCTTCAAAACTGAAATTACCGTCGGGCTTTCCGTCCTGATTGAAAATCTCCAGGCCGTTTTTCCCTGCAACATAGATCCTGTCCCCGGCCCCGCAGGCAACAGCATTAATTTCTGAGAGAGAGATCCTGATCGTAAGCTGTTCGGTATAAGCAGTCAGGTTGCTGTCGGTTTTCCTGATCTCATCCATTTTGTAGTCGTAGGGATTCGACGGATCAGCTTTGTGCCCCGAAAAAAGGTCGAGCAGCATGATCACAATCACGATCATCAGCAATACCAATCCCATAGCAATAAATATTTTCTGTTTCATTTTATTCAATTTTCAACATTCAATATTATTCACATAATTGTCTGTTTCAATGGTGTTCATTGCGGTTTCGCCGAACGATATTCGATATTCACTTCCCCTTGATATCCAAACATACCAGCGTCTTTGAATCCCTCATCAGCAGGTAACCTGCTGTGATTGCAACAGGCCCCCAGGAATCCTGACCATCAATGATCCTGGCTTTGTCCAGGACAGTAAATCCCGCCGGTGAAGCTTTGGCTATTGTCATCTCGCCATCGTCATTCAGAATAAAAAATTTACCGTCTGCAAGTATGTAAGGCCCCATGCCGAACCTGTTGGTCTTGCCGCTGCTCATCACGATGTTGCCGCAGTCATTCCCCTTGCAGCATACGAACTGGTTCCGGAGCCCGCCGGCGTCTTTCGGGAGTATCCCGTAAAGATAACCCCCGTAAAACACTGGTGTTTGCTGCTCAGAAGCAAGCCCACCCTGGGGCTTGAGTTTCTGCAGGACCTTTACCGAATAAACACCATTGGTTTCTTTTACCTGCAGCAATGCCGAACCTGCCCCATAACCTGCGCATACAAAGATAAGTCCTTCGTCCATAATCACGGGGCTTGGCGCCACCACAGAAGGAGAAAATTCAGTTGTCTCCCATAAGACCTTTCCCCTGGAAGGGCCTGTGGCCGCAATCCCGCAGACCCCACCGATAGCGCAATATACGTACATCTTTTTCCCGTTCAGCATCATGGGCATGACCGAAGAATGCGACATCTTCCAGTTATGGGGGTTGGGAGTTTCCCAGGCTTTTTTGCCTGTTTTGCAATCTACTGCAATCATCAGGGACTTCCCGCCCACGGCGATGACCGCCGTATCCTGGTCGATAAGGGGGCACTGCCCGGTATACCAGAACGGCACTTCAGCCTGGTATTCCCTGCCGAGGTCGAAACCCCAGACAAGCGCCCCGCTGATGCGTTCGCAGCACATCACCTGGCAGCGGGGCCCTATCGTCAGTACATAATTCTTTGACACAGCAGGGATGGTGCGCGAAAGGCCATGGTTGCGCTTCAGGTGCACATGGTAGCCCCTTCTCCAGCTTTCGTCCCCGGTTTGAAGAGACAGGCACCTCAGGATGTCTTCTTTTTTCTGTTCATCGTAATCGAGGATGTACACCCTCCCGTCATACACTGCCGGAGCTGCATGGCCTTCGCCCAGGCTGAGCTTCCACAGGATATGCGGGCCGGAGCTGCCCCACTTCGAAATCAGCCGTACATTTTCCTTGCTGATATTGTCAAACTGCTCTCCTCTGAAACGGGGCCAGCCGGGTCCCGGCATACCCGGCACCGATTTAAATGACTCAAAGATCTCCCCTATGTTGACTTTTTCGGCAGGGGCTGCTGCCCCTTTCTTCCTGTTATCCATTCCTGGCAGCGACAGTTTAAAGGAAGATGCAGGATCATGAAAAAACCATACTCCCATTAGGCCGAGGCCAAGCAAAAAAAGGGAAAGCAGGATAAACCGGGAGATCTTTTTCACGTTTATTTTTTCCTGATATCATAGGCCATCAGCACATCACCATGCCGGATATAGAGGACGCCCTTGTAAACCGAAGGATGCGCCCACCAGGGACCTTTCCCGAGAGAGGTCTTGAAGCTGCTTATCAAAGTGAATTTCTGCGGATCAGGTTTCACCAGGCCAACATTGCCTGATTTTTCTTCAAGACAATAGAGCATGCCGTCGGCGAAAATAACCGGTCCTTTTGTGAACCATTTTTCCTCCCACATCAGTTTGCCCGTCTTCCAGTCAAGGCAGCACCAGTTTCCCTTGCTGTTGTCTATCCAGTTTGAACCGTAGATAAAGCCATTAACCAGGACCACACCTCCATGATGGCAATCCAGGACCGTGTCGGTCCATGTTCTGGTGATACCTGAGGCATCATCCGACAGCCTAAACATAACTCCAACGTGATTATAACCTCCGGTAATGTATAGAAAACCCTGGTCGAAGAGGGGAGTGATGGTGTTTGTTTTTGGCGCCCCGGGCCAGATCTTAACGCCTTTTTCGGGCATGTAATTTCCGTAATCAAAACTCCAGAGGATATTCCCGTTCGAAAGATCAGTACCAAAGAGGAACTTGTTGATCACGGTGATGATGATATCTTTGTTCCCGAAATGAATAAGCCTTGGTGACACATAGGATCCCGTATCGTTGAGTGAGGCCGACTGCCATATAGTCTCCCCTGTATTCTTATCCAGGGCCACGATGGTCGTTTTCGGACCGGCCGGCGTATAAATAACCTTGTTCCCGGCCATGAGTGGGGATTCGCAAACACCCCATTGCCCGTATCTGCCTTCGAATTTTTCGAGGCCTTTGACCGACCATTTGATTTTTCCATTTGACTTAAGAACGCAGGCCACAGTTCCGCCTCCGCTCACCAGGTAAATAAAGTCCCCTTCAACAGTAGGAGTGCACCGTGTTTCGGGGAAAGAGCCGAACCAGGACGGGCCAAAAGGTGTTTGCCAGAGTATTTTTCCTTCGGGTGACAGGGCGGTAAGAATATCGGTCGAGTCCTTCATCCCTGTCACATATACTGCATTGCCGTCGCTGACGGCCGATGAGTAACCTTTTCCAATGCCTTCGGCCGACCATAATAATGCCGGGCCTTCGGCAGGCCACTCTTTGAGGAGGGAGGTTTCATTATAAACCCCGCTGCGATCAGGACCCCTCCACTGGGCCGGGGTTTGTGAGAATACAGCCTGGCTTAAACCAAGGATACAGCAGAGCAGATGCAGTGATTTCATAGTAAGTTTAAGTTTCGGGGTTATTTTGCAATATTATAAACCATCAGTGAATTCCCATGCCTCACATAAAGACGACCGTTTTTGATCACCAGATGGGCCCAGTGCTGGGCCGAACCGAATGGCACTTTGAATGAGCTGACTTTGCCGAAGCCTGTCGGGCTTGGCTTGGCAAGCACGATCTCTCCATTATCGCCGTAGAGATATAACATTCCATCGGCAGAAATGATATTCCCTTTGCCGGTGACCTTTTCAGAGAACATATCGGTTCCCGTTTTCCAGTCGGTGCAATACCATGCTTTTCCGGCATCATCCGATCCGTAGATCTTGCCGTTCAGGACCACGAAACCGCCCATACGGTTGCTGATGGAAGGGCTTCTCCAGGTTTCGGTCACGCTGCTTCCATCCCCGCTGAGTTTAAGCAGTACACCTCCCTTACCATACCCGGAAACACAATAAATGGAACCGTCAATATATTCAGGGGTGTTGGCATGGACCGAATAGGTATTAGGCTGGTCAACACTCCAGAGAAATTTTCCTGTTTCAGTATCTATACCGATAATTGAGCTGGCAGTATGGGTTGCAAGGATCCTTCGTTTATTATGTGTAAAGATGGCCGGGGAACAATACGCGCTGCTTTCTCCTTTTGCTGCGCATTTCCAGAGAAGTTTGCCGGTTTTCCTGTCAAGGGCCACAACACTGGCTTCCGGCCCCCCGGGAGTGCAAAACAGCTTATTACCGTCGATAAGCAAGTTTTCGGTAACTCCCCATTTAATATTGGGGGCTTTGAAGTCTTTCAGGATATCAATGGTCCATATAAAATCGCCGCTTTCAGCTTTCCGGCAGATGAGCTTGCCAAAACCGCTCATCATATAAATCTTCCCATCACAGACCAGGGGGGTGCTTCTGACTCCCGGCCAGCTTTCCGTCCATTCTTCTCCGTATGGCATTTTCCAGAGCAGTTTGCCGTTCAGGTCAAAAGAATAAAGGTATCCTATACCGTTGACCTCCCCGCAGGTATAAATACGGTCGTTGGTGACGGCAGCTGAAGAATGGCCGTCCCCAAGTTCATCATAATGCCATAACAGGGCAGGGCCGGTTTCCGGCCATGATTTCATGAGGCCGGTTTCAGGGTAAATACCGTTACGGTCTGGACCTCTCCATTGCGAAATATCCTGGGAACAGGCTGAATAAGCCATTAAATCCATCAGGCAAAAGAGAAAGATAATTCGTTTCATGTGTTAATAATTTGTTTTTCAATGGTCACATGGAATACCCATAATTAACATTCAAGGTTAGTTGAACATAGTCCTTATGGGTATTTCATTCGGCAATATTTTAAAAAATGGATTGATGTTCAAAAATACGATTATTTTTCTTAACGGGAGCCTTAAAACCTTGTTTATCAATGTCAAAAAAAATTTGTACCTTTGCAGGCTTATAAATCCGTGTTCCCGGTCATACTATTTTTCCCCCCTTAAGAGATTCACACCAAGGACCGGAAAGTCCGTCAGCACATAAATTCTTATTACCATGTTTACATTTGAAGAATTGGGCATTTCCCTGCAATATGTCAGGGCTGTTCAAGAACTTGGCTTCGAAGCCGCTATGCCTGTTCAGGAAAAAGTGATCCCGCTTGTCCTGAACGAGAACCAGGATATGATCGTCCTTGCCCAGACAGGCACGGGGAAGACTGCTGCTTACGGGCTGCCCCTGATCCAGATGATCGATCCGGATGTTGTCAACCCTCAGGTACTCATATTATGTCCGACCCGTGAACTCTGTATGCAGATCGCGGATGACCTGAACGACTTTGCAAAATTTAACGATGCACTCACGACACTGCCGGTTTTCGGGGGCAGCAGCATAGACGTACAGATGAAAGCCCTGAAAAAAGGAATCCAGATCGTGGTGGCTACGCCGGGGCGGTTGCTCGACCTCATCCGCCGAAAGGCGATAAAATTAAACCATATCAAAACCGTGGTTCTTGATGAAGCAGATGAGATGCTGAACATGGGCTTTTCGGAAGACCTCAATGATATTCTCGAAACAGTTCCTCCACAGCGGAGAGCACTCCTGTTTTCAGCAACCATGCCTGCCGAAGTAGCTGCGATTGCCCGGAAATACATGAAAAACCCTGTTGAAGTGACCATAGGCACCAGGAATTCAGGCGCTGAAAATATCAAGCATGTATACTATACCGTTCATGCGAAAGATAAATACCCTGCATTAAAACGCATTGTCGACTTTTATCCTTCAGTTTATGGCATTGTGTTTTGCCGTACACGAAAGGAAACCCAGGAGATTGCAGATAAACTTATCCAGGACGGATATAATGCCGAGTCGCTTCACGGGGACCTTTCGCAGGTCCAGAGGGATACGGTGATGAACAAATTCAGGATCGGCCATATCCGCCTGCTGGTCGCAACGGATGTTGCCGCGCGCGGGCTTGATGTTGAAAACCTCACCCATATCATCAACTATAATCTTCCGGAAGACATTGATTCATATACTCACAGAAGCGGCAGGACCGGGCGGGCCGGGCGGGCCGGCATATCAATCATCCTGCTTAACCTGAAAGAAAAATACCTGATTAAAAAGATTGAGAAAAAGATCAATAAAACGTTCACCTCTTCAGCCGTTCCTTCCGGCCGGCAGATCTGTGAAAAACAACTCTTCAGCATGGTTGACAAAATGGAAAAGGTAGATATTGACCATGAAGAGATCGACACCTACCTTCCGCAGATTTACCGTAAACTGGAGTGGCTTGACAAGGAAGATATTATCAAACGGTTTGTCGCGCTTGAATTCAACCGCTTCCTGGATTATTATAAAAATGCCCCCGATCTGAACGTCCCGGAAGATAACTTTAAAAGTAACCGGAAAGAGAATTCAGGAAGATTCGACCGGAATGAGAAGCCGGGCAGATCCGGCTGGAAGGACAGATCCGGAAAACCCGACAGGAAAGACAGGAGCGGGAAGCCGGACTGGAAAGACAGGTCGAATGACTCCGAATCGGACTTCACAAAAATGATCATCGACAAAGGTAAGAATGACGGGATGTATGCAGCTGAACTCATGGAACTTATCAACAGGAATACACCAGGTAAAAAGATCAGGCTTGGCAAAATTGAGCTGACGAAAAGATCGGTGATTTTTGAAGTTCCCGAACCGAATTCAGAACAACTGATGAAGGCCTTGAAAGATGCATGGTTTGGGGATGAACCTGTAAGGGTGGAACTGTTAAAAGAACAGAAAGCGTCTAAAAAAAAGCATTTTAAGGGTTGATCTTTGACCGTTGTTCTTTTTGTTGTGCTTTAATCCGTTTGTCTTCAAGACGTTTTTCCCTGGTTGCTTCAGATGGCCTGGTTGGTTTTCTCTTTTTACGGGGAGCCAGGGCTCTGCGAAGCAAAGAATAGAATTTCTCAATTACAACTTCTTTGTTTTTCAACTGGGTACGTTCACTTTGGGAAACCAGAATCAGTTCTCCCGCCTTGTTAATTCTTTTAGCCAGCTTGTCTGATAGCAATGCTTTTTCATCCTGCGAAAGCAATGCCGAGTTCAAAATATGAAAACGCAATTCGGCTTTTGTACTCACTTTATTTACATTCTGCCCCCCCGGCCCGCTGCTTCGCGAAAATGAAAAGATCAGCTCGGAAGAAAAGTCCCGGCCTTCATTTATGTTGTTTTCCATATACCCTAACAATCGGTTTGCGATCGTTCCTCTTTCGAATTTCCCGTAAAAATATTATATATTTGTTGAAGACAGCTTTAACAGAAACCAAACTACTGAAATTATGGCGGAAAATCAAAATGAGGACCGACAGGAGATTATATCAAAATCACTGGAGGCGACCATTAGGATAGGTCTGGTCTTAGGTCTTCTTCTTTTGTGTTTTTTTATATTGAAACCGCTATCACTTTTTTCCCAGGCAACGCCGTCCGCTTCAAAAAGACCTTCGGTAGGCCTGGTGCTAAGCGGAGGCGGTGCCAAAGGATTCGCATACGTCGGCCTTCTCAGGGTGATCCAGGAAGCGGGCCTGCCGATAGACTATATAGGTGGTTCAAGCATAGGCAGTATTATGGGGGGTCTTTATGCAATTGGCTACCATCCCGATACTATTGCGAAGATGATCCGCTCACAAAACTGGAACGACCTGTTAAAAGATAATATTGACCGCCGATATATTGCTTTCGAGGAAAAAGAATACGGAGAGAAATCAATCGTAAGGCTCCCTATCAGAAATAACAAACTGGGCCTGGGTTCGTCAATGTACCAGGGTCAGGAAATCAACCTCCTGCTGAACAAGTATTTTTCTCCTGCCTATAAAATTTACGATTTCAAAAAGTTACAGACACCGTTTCTCTGCATGGGCACAAACCTTCTGACCGGAGAAGGGATTATTCTTGATAAGGGATATCTTCCGATGGCCATAAGGGCAAGTATGTCAATACCCGGCTATTTCTCACCAACCGATTATATGGGATATTATCTGGTGGATGGCGGGGTGGTGAATAATTATCCTGTGGAACAGGTAAAAAATATGGGGGCAGAGATTATCGTGGGAGGCGACGTGCAGTCGGGCCTGTATCCGCGTGAAAAACTCAATTCCATTACTGCGATTGCCGATCAGATCACCTCATTCTCACGCATCGGAGCAAACAGGATAGGCGACAGCCTTACCGACCTGAAAGTCAGGTTTAAAGTAGATTATGGCATGCTTGACTTTGAACAATATGATTCGATAATAGCTCTGGGCGAAAGGGTCGCCCGTTCACATTTTAAGGAGATCAAAGCCCTGGCCGATTCCCTCAATGCCATTGAATATAAACCGCTTAAACAATTCAAGGCAAGACCTCTCGATTCACTGGAAGTCGACAGCATCATCATAAGGGGGAATAAAAAACTGCCTAACTACTACTTCTCAAGCTTATTTAAACATAAGAAGAACACTAAAATAGCAATTAAGGATCTGCAAAACAGCATACGGAAATTATATGGTTCCGGGTATTTTGAACATGTATTCTATGAGTTTGAGCAGCATAACGGCAAAACCGACCTTGTGATCGAAGCAATGGAAACCGGTCCCGGTTCACTGGGAGCAGGTATTCACTACGATAACAACTATAATGTAGGGATAATCCTCAGCGGTGCATTCAGGAATCTCCTGGGAAAGAATTCCAAACTTTTTGCCGACCTGAACATAGGCCCCGATCCCCGTCTCAGGGTTGTTTATTTATTGGGATTCGGAGGGAAAGCTGCCATGGGTCTGAGCGCTGATTTTTACTCTTTTAATTTCGGTGATTACAACAAAGATGTAAAGATCAACCAGATCAACTTTTTCAATAACAAAGGCAGTCTTTTTTTCCAATACACTTTTAAGAATATGGTCAACCTGAAAGCCGGGTTCGATTATGAATATTTCAGGTTCCAGCAGGATGTCGATGTGGATTCAAGCCTCCATCCTTTCCAGCATTTCACGAGTTACGGAACAGTTTTTCTTTCCCTGAATGTCGATTCCCGGGATCGTCCTTATTTCGCTAGACGGGGAATATTGGCAACCCTGAGAGGGGAATATGTAATGCCGCTTTCGGCAAACTGGTCCAGGGAAATTTTTTCCAATGCCGGTGTCTTCTACCTGAAATACGATCATTACATTCCGTTGTCGGGAAAATTCGTTCTGCAGCCGGGGCTGTTTGCAGGAGGTGCAATATGGGATGAAAATCAACCTCCCTTGCAGCATATTTTCGGTGTCGGCGGATTATGTTCGCGCAATTACATCGACCAGTATGTAAGCTTTACAGGAGTCCAGTTTATACAGGAGTTTGGATATTATTCGGCAATTGCAAGGCTAAGGCTTCAGTATAATCTTTACAAGAAGTTATACCTCACAGCCCGGGCCGACCTTGGAACCGATCAACTGGAGTTCTCAGAGGTGTTTAAATCTAAAAACCTGATGTGTGGATACGGACTTACTGCCAGCTACGACAGTTTCATAGGCCCGGTGGAACTAACCCTGATGGGATCGAATGTAAATTCCGGCCCCATGATCTTTGTAAACATAGGATACAGTTTTTGATTTACGATTTACGATTTCAGTTACTATTTACGAAACCCGATTTAGGATTTTACGCAACAACGGAATAACGCAATAAGGCAATAACACAGAACGCAGTAAGACAATAACGCAACGAAGTAACTCAATAACGCCCAAACGCAGAACTCAATAACGCCTTAACTCAATGCCCACATTACTTCAGGTTGAAAACCTGACAAGACATTTTGGAGAGAAAGTCCTGTTTGAAAACATCAGTTTTTCAATCAACCAGTATCAGAAAGTTGCTTTGATAGCAAGTAATGGAGCAGGAAAAACCTCACTTCTCAGCATAATCAATGGCACTGAGCCCTCCGATGGAGGAACGGTCACTCTTTTTAACCAGGCCAGGGTGGCTTACCTTAGGCAGGAACCCGAACTGAATGAGAACCTCACGGTGTTTGACGAAGTGTATGCCACTTCCAATGAGATGCTCAGAACCATTCATGATTACGAGGAGGCCCTTGAGTCACCCGGCAAAAACCTTCTTTCGAAAGCCATCGAGAGGATGGAAGCCATCAATGGCTGGGATTATGAAAACCGGATCAAACAGATTCTTACAAGACTCAGCCTGGCCGATATGCACCAGCCTGTTTCGGCCTTGTCGGGCGGTCAGAAGAAACGGCTGTCCCTGGCCAAGACGCTGATCTCGGAACCTGATTTCCTTATCCTCGATGAGCCTACCAATCATCTTGACATCGATATGATAGAATGGCTGGAGGAATATCTTACACGAAACCAGATCACCCTGCTGATGGTCACACATGACCGGTATTTCCTGAACAGGGTTTGTGATGAGATACTGGAAATGGAAAATGGCCGGCTTTTCAGGCATAAAGGCAATTACGAGTATTTCCTTGAGAAATCCCAGGAACGTAAGGAAAATGAAACACAGGAGACCGAAAAGGCAAGGAACATCCTTCGTACTGAAGCGGAATGGATGAGACGTATGCCTAAAGCCCGGACTACCAAGTCGAAGGCACGTATCGATTCTTTCTATGAGCTGAAAGAAAAGGCGGCAAATAAGACCTGGGAGCGGAGTATGAACCTGGGTATGGAAGGCGCGCGAATGGGTAAAAAGATCCTTGAAGTGCATGACGTTAGTTTTTCATGGGGCGACAAGCCGATCCTCGACCACTTCGGTTATATTTTCAAACGCCGGGAAAAGATAGGAATCATAGGGAAAAACGGTTCAGGTAAATCGACTTTCCTCGATATTGTCACATCGGGAATACGCCCTCAGAAAGGGACTGTGGAAACCGGGGGAACAATAAAATTCGGGCATTACCGGCAGGAAGGCTTAACATTTGACGGGCAGATCAGGGTGATTGACGTGGTGAAATCCATTGCAGATATTGTTCAGCTCAGCAATGGCGAGAAAGTTTCGGCAGCTCACTTTCTTAACTATTTCATGTTCCCTTACCCAATGCATCATCAATTCGTATATAAGCTCAGCGGGGGTGAAAAGAGAAGACTGTACCTTGTGACTGTTTTAATGCAGAACCCAAACTTCCTGATCCTTGATGAACCAACGAACGACCTCGACATACTTACGCTGAACATACTCGAGGATTACCTGGCTTCCTTCCAGGGATGCGTTCTGGTGGTCACCCACGACCGTTTTTTTCTGGATAAAATAGTGGACCACCTGTTCGTGTTTGAGGGAAATGCCGTGATCAAAGATTTCCCGGGGAACTACAGCCAGTACAGGGACTGGGCGGATCATAAAAAACGACAGGCAGCGATTGCCCGGGCCGGAGCGGTTAAGGAACCATCTCCCTCATCCGCAGTGATCAAGCCCAAAAAACCAGGCCTTAATTTTAAAGAAAAAGCTGAATTGGAAAACCTGGAGAAAGATATCCGGCTACTTGAGGAGGAAAAGAATGTACTTGAAGCAGCGCTTGGTTCGGGTTCTTTGAATCAGCAGGATCTTGTAGATAAGTCATCACGTTTTTCGGCTTTGCTTTCCGAAATCGACAGCAAAACGGAACGCTGGATGGAACTGAGCGAAAAAAATCCGGTATAGTCTTATGAAATTATTCTTCGGAAGACTGTGTTTTCTTTTTACGCAGGAACTTCGTAAAATACAATGAGGTTCCGAAAAGCACTACAGCAAGAAACAGAAATGCTATCACGCGATAGCCTACTTCCATATGCCCAAGGTCCACCACAAACAGGTAAACCGCGGTGACCAGCAGCATGATAATAGCCATCCACCGGTAGTTTGTATTTTTAAGGACCAGGCTGAGGATAAAATAGAGGATGGCTGCTCCTGTCCAGGCTGGTGTTACATAGTTCGGGGGCACGGCTTTATAGAGTGCGAAGGCAAAAATGAAAAACAGGCAGACCAGGTAAGTTTTCCGGAACATCTCGGTTTTCAGTTCGAGGCGCATTTTCTGCCAGTTTATGAGTCTGGCCGTGATAAAGGCAGATATTGCGAATGTGAAATTCACGGAATCAAGATAGGCTCCCGAAACCATGTAGACGAGGAGCAAGCCAACAAATAATATTGTATTGACTACTACGATGAACTGACTGCGGAACCAGAGAGCCCAGGAAACCACGAGTACACTTTGCAGTGCGAGAAAAAAATAGGCTCCGGGTAAACCTGTAAAACCGTATACTGCAGCGCTCAGGGCCAGGAAGCTGAAGATCGCGTAAAATGCCGAATCAAAAACCCTTTCGGTCCTGAATTTAAGGAAAATCGAATACGCAAGACAGGTAATGAAGACGATGGCAAAGATCCCGCTATAACTTTTCATATAGAAGAGCAAAACTTCAAGCAGCAGGGCCAGGAAGAAAAAGATCCCGTTTACCATAACCGATGAAGTGAATACATTGGCTTTGAACCGCTCATCCTGTTTAACAAGCGGGGCCAGGGAAAACAGGATACCATAAGAGAAAAGGTACAACAGGTTGAACTGGGGCGACGAAAGTCCGCCAACGGGATGCCCCATTACCGGGTTGCCCATAAGCCAGAGAATATGGGATAAATAGATCGTTATGATCGAAAATATCATTTGCCTCCACCATCCGTAACGATAAAACAACCAAACGGAAGTGCCAGCAGCGATAGTCAGAAGGGGCAGCGATTCATGGGTGCTATCGGAAAAAGCGGAGGTAGCCTGTACAAGAAAAATTCCTATTGCAGCAAGAAGTTCCGACTTCAGCAAAACAGACCTGTAAAGCTGGAACCCGAGGGCAATCAGGAGCAGCAGAACAACTCCCTCCTTAAAATGGATGAGTGGGGTGTCGGTGAAGAAAAACAAGCGTAACGTAACATAAAACAATAAAAGATGAGTACCTATATTAAGCATATAGGCAAGATGATCATGGGAATTTTTAAGGTATCTTGAAAGAGTGTAGACCCCGGCAACAGCCAGGTAACCTATCGCGCTGGACAGAAAGCTGTTGGTTTGTTTCTGGATGAACATCATCAGAAATCCTATCCCGAATAACAAAACTACAATTCCGATCCATGAAAGCCCGTATTCCAGGATATTCGATTCAATGGTAATAGAATCGACAGAAACAGTCTCTCCACCTGAAAAACCCGCATCCTCAATACTCTTCATCAGTGCCTGCTTGTGGGAACCTGAAAGAACTTTTTCTTCCAGGGCAGAAAGCCGTTCTTCAAGACTGGCCAATTTTTCAGCAATTTTCCCAAATTCCTGATTTTCTGCAGTTTCATTTTGTGGCATAATTCTATCTCCTTTTCTTTATTAATGCAAGAAAATGTAAAGTAAAAGCCAATTAAAAAACCTTGCCGCAAGCAACGCGCTTAGCGCTCGCAGGGATTAAAACAGGGTCCCCGGCAACAAGCCTTGCACCAGTTTATTTAAGTTTTCTGAGATAATCTACAAGGGCCCAGCGGTCATTGTCTTCAGAAATGGTTTTTCCGAAAGCAGGCATTTTATCTCTGCCGGTTGTGATCTTGTAAAAAATTTCACCATCAGTCTGCGACTGGAATTCTTTTGCAGTAAAATCACCGCAGGATGTGCCAAGGGTAGCTGCTTTGGGGCCGTCTCCAAGACCATCTTTTCCATGACATGATTTACAATGTTTTGCAAAAAGGTCCTTGCCGGTGCTCACATCAGCTGCATTTGGGTTTTTCATTATTTTGTATTTATCTGGTGCAACCCATTTTGCAGGTTTCTGTGCAAAGCCTGCGATACAAAAAGCACTTAACATTAGAACAATTGCCAATAAACGGCTTACATTCTTCATTTTCATAATAACCTCCTGATTTTTATCAATTTATTAATATTTGATTTTGTTTAATATATTGCAGTTTAAGCCTGTTTTTCTTTTAAAGCTTTTTTCCCAAGATAATTGATCCTGAAAATTGTAATTATGGCATAAGTAAAATGGAACCACACGAGAGATAGCAGTACGATAAGAGTGTATACCATCCAGAGAGGAGCATTGGTGTCGCCCAACCCCCGTTTAATGATTACCAAAGGGGGAAGTTTTTTACCCCAGGCCATCGTCGCGTTCACTTCAGCATTGCCGTAATTGTCGTTATCTTCGAATCTGGCGATAACTGGCAGGTTGCCTGCGGAATCACCCGGCAGGGTCACCGGGAAGTCAAGGTCGGCATGCCCGCTTTTAACAGCTTGTTCACCTATTTTCAATAAGGAGAAAGTACGGGGAACATAAAATATCACGGTTGATCCGTCAATCGGGACGGAATCACCTTTCTGATTGATCTCAACGGCAAAGAGGTTGATAAGTTTCGAACTGTCTTTCTGCGAAAACGTGATTTTCATGAAAACATCCATGATGGCTGCAGAAGACTCTGAGCTCTGGTATTCCTTGCTCCCTGCGTAAGCTGCAGAGTAACTGTATTTACCTTCCTTATTTCTTCGAATATCAAGTTTATCTGGAAGGGTGAAATTTGCTTTCCCGGCCTCGTCAGTTGAAGCTTTCCCAAGCAACACCTTGTTGTTGGCTCCCTGAATAAAGAAACTGACTTCCATGCCTTCAAGAGGAACTGTCTGATCGTCCTTTTTACTCGTGAGTTTCCCAGTGAGAATACGGGTGCCCGATTTGTTCAGGAATTCGAGTTTCAGTCTTGACCGCAGCGGGTCCTGGGCATGTCCGGCCAGGGCCGCCGACATGAACAAAAGGACAAGGATACCCGCTACTACGTTCTTTTCTTTTCTGGTCTTACGGATCATGCGGCGGAGAATACGTTCCTTTGCGAGTTTCCGGAGTTTAAAATAATCCCTTTCATCAGCTGTATTTACTCTTACAACAGGAACGATTGGAAGAAATTTGGAAAACAGGAAGAAAAGGAGCAGCCAGATAGCGATACCCATTGCAGTCAGGGACCATTCAACCCAGCTCGGAGAATAGCCGGCAAATTCAGGTCTTACATCATGAAGCGGGAGCAAGGGAGTTTCGAGGGTGGGGATGATGATGAGGTAACGTTTGACCCAAAGAGCTGTTACCGCTATCATTGCAGCAAACACAATCGTATAGATGTTTCTCAGGCGGGGCATGGCAATTAGAATGATGGGCAGCAGGACCCCGATAAAGGCTGAGAAAAAGAACCACCACCAGTATGTCGAAGTGTCAAACAACCTGTAAAGCACTTCCATGTCCCATTTCACACTGCCATACCAGTTGGTCAGGTATTCGCTGAATGTAAAATAGCCATACAGCGCTCCCAGGATCATCAGCAGTATCCCGAGGTAGGTAAAATGATTTTTGGTAATATAGGATTCAAGATGATAGATTTTCCGGAATACAAACATAACGATGATCAGGACCCCGGTTCCTGAATAAATGGCGGCAAGCACAAAATACGGGGCGAAAATAGTGCTGTGCCAGCCCGGCCTCAGGGTCATCCCGAAGATCCATGCAAGCACCGAGTGAACAAGGATTGCCAGGGGGATGATCACGATGGAGATCAGGTCGATGAGCTGGTTGAGAAGTTCACGCTGTTTAGGAGTATCCTGATAATTGGCTGACAAGAATTTATAGATGCGGTTGCGCCACCTGGCAACGCCAACCGGGTGATCCCTCATAAACGCAAGGTCACGAACACAGGCCAGGTAAAGGAAGATAAAACTTCCGATAAGATAGGTTGATATTGCAAACACATCCCATACAATGGGTGATTGGATCCTGCCGTAAACGAGGATATGCCATACCCTTTCAAGACGGCCCATGCTCAGAAAAATATAACTGGGGCCAATCATCGTTGAGACCACGGTTATGGTTTCGGCCATGCGCAAAATAGGATGCCTCCATTCAACCCTCAGCAGGTGCAGGATCCCTGAGATGAGGGCGCCGGCATAACTGATCCCGATGAAGAAAATAAAGTTGGCGTCATAAATACCCCAGATCACGTAATCACGCATTCCGGTTACCACCTGTCCTTTCGACAGCTGGGTATATAGAGCGTAAATGCCCCAGGCAATGATCATAACCATAGCAGTTATGAAAAAATAACCGTACCTGCCTATGGATTCAAGCTGAGGCTTGAAATCTTCATAGTTTTTATATGTTTTGTTGTTATATTCCATGCTGTATAATATTATTCAGATAAGTTGGCTTCTTTCTTGTACAAATCAATTTCCTCAGGTTTCAGATCCTGGAACCCGACTTTATAGTCGAACAATCGGTTTACAGGAGGCAGGTAGTAAACACCGGGTTCTGTTCCCAGTTCTTCCATATAACGGTATGCAGATCTTTGCTGAACGAGTTCGCTGAACCTCACAGTTTCTGTGCCGTTGGTAACAGTATCTTCATTCTTGTCACCATAAAAATATACCCCGTTAGGGCAGGAAGTAACACAGGACGGCAGCTTGCCTTGCCGCACCATATCGGGGCAGAAATCACATTTCCCGACGGTTCCGACTTTCTGGGGCCAGCTTGTTTCGGGTGAGTATTTCTTCCCTGCAGGTAGAGGCTCCTGGTCCGGCGACCCCCAATTAAATACCCTCGAAGAATAAGGACATGCAGCCATGCAGAATTTACATCCGATACACCGGTCATTGTCGATCAGCACAATGCCGTCGGTGCGCTTGAATGTAGCACCTACCGGACAAACCTTAACACAGGGAGGATTGTTGCACTGGAAGCAGGGCTTAGGAAACCAGTATGGAGATGTATCCTTGCTGTCACGTAACAGGAAAAATTTGATCCATTCAATTTTCGGCGGAAGATGATGCATGCTTTGGCAGCCTTCAAGGCATTTTCTTGCATTCCTGCAGCGGGCCAGGTCTATAACCATGACCATTTTCTTGTTGGGAATACCCTGACGGGCTTCCTTGCCGGTTGCAGGGCAGGCGTGGCAATGCCCCTTGTCAACTTCAACAAGCGAACCATCGGGTGACAGCAGTTTGACTTTCTCGCCTGTTTCTTTCGAGACCGCATCAGGGTTAGAAACCGCAGATAAAACCTTTCCGCCCCCCCCTATCAGGGCTGTGGCTCCGGCGGCCAGGCCAAGTTTAAGAAAATTTCTGCGTGTAGAGTTGCTGTTCTTCTTCATCAGTCGTAATTGTGTTAAAATTCATATAATCAATATAATAAACACCATAACATCATTTTTCACAGATCCTGGTTTCGGGTGTTTTTCGGCTGCCCAAAGCTAATTCATTTGTAAATGAAGTCAGGTTTATTAAACGTGGGATAATACCTTTGAAATCGAGCTTTTTCCCCGACAATAACAGGAAAAACAACCGAAAAAACATTGACATTTATCAATATTTTGTAACTTTACACCATGCTTGAATATCTTGGGAAATCGTCGATGAGCTGTTTTAATTGCGAATTAAAGTCTTCGCTTTTCAGTATGCTGGATGAAGTTGAACTTGGCATTATTGAAAAGAACAGGTTGAGCGTGGTTTTTAAAGCAGGCGAGACAATCCGAAAACAAGGCACTCAGATGACCCATGTGTTATCGGTGAATTCAGGAATGGCGAAACTTTACCTTGAAGGCATTGAGAACAGGAATGCCATTCTCCGTATTGTAAAACCGACCAATTTTATCGGGGGGCCCGGCATTTATCTTGACCAGATGCATCATTATACTGTTATGGCCCTGATGGAATCCACGGTTTGCTTTATCGATCTGAATGCAATCAAAGAAGTTATCAGGAGGAACAACCATTTCGCGGAAGAGTTTATGAAGGATTTCAGCCGGAATACGCTGAACGTATACAACCGCCTGATCTACCTTACCCAGAAACAGATGCCGGGAAGGATGGCCGATTCACTTTTGTACCTTTTTGAGGATATTTTCGAATCGGATCATTTCCCGATGCTTCTGACCAGGCAGGATCTCGCCGATCTTTCGGCTATGTCACGCGACAGCGCTCTTAAAATCCTGAGGTCTTTCCAGCATGACGGAATTATTCAGTTTGATGATAAGGAGCTGAAACTTCTTGATCATGAGTCACTGAGAAAGATCAGCCGCATCGGGTAAACCGGAATTTTGTATGTTTGGCCCTGAAATGAGGGATTCCAAAAATATCTATGTTGACCAGCTGCTGATTTTCCTGATCATAGTCATTGGCGCTTTTCTCAGGTTTTACGACTATGGAAACATCCCTTTTACCCATGACGAATTCAGCGCGTTATTCCGCACACAGTTCAGCAACTTTCACGACCTTATTGCCAAGGGTGTGGTTGTTGACACCCATCCGGCAGGGGTGCAGGTGTTCTTATTTTATTGGGTGAAACTCACCGGCTTCTCGGAACCTCTCGTTAAACTGCCGTTTACGATTTTCAGCCTGATCGCCGTTTACCTGATCTATTCGATCGGCAAACAATGGTTCAGCTCTGCAGCAGGCCTTATTGCAGCATCCTTTCTCGCCTTCCTGCAATACCCGGTTATGTACGGTCAGATCGCCAGGCCATATGCCAGTGGTTTGTTTCTTGTGCTGCTGATGGTGTATTTCTGGACAAGGCTCATGCTGTTCCCCGGCAAACGATATTACATGAACCTTGCAGCTTATGTCATAGCTTCCGCACTATGCGCCTACAACCACCATTTTTCTCTCCTGTTTTGCGGAATCGTGGGAATCACCGGCGTTTTCATCCTTGCCCGGCCATACCGCATTTCCTATATCTTCTCCTGGCTGATCATCGCGCTGCTGTATATGCCGCATCTTCCGATATTTTTCGAACAGATTAAACAGGGAGGTATTGGCGGATGGCTCAGCAAACCCCGGCCCGACTTTATTTTCGATTATCTGGGTTATGTGTTCCAATTCTCCTGGTATGTGTATGCCCTGGTTTTCACACTGGTCATACTGTCCCTGGCCTGGAGAACGAAAGGTGCCCTCACTGACTTCAGGCTTGTAATGGTATCATTCGCCTGGTTTTTCATACCCCTTCTCGTGGGATTTATATACTCATTGTGTATAAACCCGGTACTTCAGTATTCCGTATTACTCTTTTCCTTTCCATTCCTGTTATTGCTGATGTTCTTTTATGCCGACATTAAAAAACCCTGGCAAAAAAGCATCCTTGTGGGTTTGTGCGCCCTTGTGATCATCCCCTCTTTGATTTCAGAAAGAAAGCATTACCGGTTATTTTACAATTCCTGTTACAGGGAGATCATTGTAAAGGCCAGGAATGTGGCCGATTCCCTGGGCCGTTCCAATTGCTTTATCCTGATCGATTCGCATCAGCGTTTCACCTCGTACTACCTGTCGAAACCGGAGATGAATGGTTTTCATATCAATGATCTCCATGATGTGTTTGAACCTCCCGTTATAAGCAGCATAGTTGATGCATGTAAAGCGAAGTATTTTGTTTACGGCTGCATTTCGAACTCAAAGTGGGAGGATTATCCAATAATCCAGGCAAAGTATCCGAACCTGTTGACCCATACGAGGTTTAACGAGGGCGACTTTTATGTATTTACAAAGGACAGCGTTCCCGGCCCTGGTGAATATTATTTTTCTTCGGATCTGGATTTCGCCTCGAACAGTTCAGGCTGGGGTAACTTCCGGCCTGCCGCGATCCGGTTCTCAGGCATCGACCTGAAATCCCCGGTTTTATCTATGGACAGCAGCTTGGAATTCAGTCCTGTGTTCATCGGATCCCTCAGGGAAATCTGCCGTCATAAAAATGATATTATTGATTTGACTGCAGATGTTGAAACCCCTGTAGGGTTTTCAGAAGCTTATCTGCAATCAGGAATTTATCAGAAGGAAACACTGCTTTCCTTTCAGTCGGCAACAATTCAAAGAGCTAAACCCGGTGAGTTTCGCCGCATATATTGTTCCTACCGTTTGGCCGATATAGAGTGGAGGCATCATTTCCTTAATATCCGGGGTTTTATCTGGAACCCGAAAAAACAGGATCTTGTGATCAGGAGGATGTCATTCCGCATAAGGCAGGGGAATCCGGTTCTTTACGGGCTTTCCAGGAAAATAGAGTAATTTTATCATTTGATTTGTCGGCGGATATTATATCCCCTGATCTGAGCCCGATGACCATAAAAATGAAAACAGCGCTGGTTAAAAAGACCATCCATCTTAAAAACATGGTCTGCAATTGCTGTATCCGCCTGCTCAGGAAAGAATTGGATATCGATGGCATCATAATCCACGACATCAAACTCGGGACCCTTGATTTTTCTTATGATCCGAAAAAAATCAGCCTGAAAATGATCGAAAAGATGCTTGAAGATTTTGGTTTCGAGATTATTTTAGATAAAGAAAAAATCCTTGTTGAGCAGATCAAGCAGGCCATGATAGAGCTGATACACAATTCCACATATAACGCCATGGTAAAGAACTCAGATTACCTGGTAGAACGCTTCGATATGTCGTATCCCTATATATCTTCATTGTTTTCAAAGCATGAAAATACCACGCTTGAGAAATTCACGATTTTTCATAAAATAGAAAAGGTCAAGGAACTGATACATTACGGCGAACTTACCCTTAGTGAAATTGCTTACATGATGGGATACAGCAGCGTACAATACCTCAGTACTCAATTCAAATTGGTGACCGGAGTCTCGGTTACTGACTATAAGGCAAACCCGACCATTGAAAGGAAACCCCTGGATCTGCTGGCAGCCGGGAGTTAGCGTCCGCTCGTAGCCTCACACCGCCGCTGCGGTGTTACTATTCGGTCGCATCTTTGCACCGCGGCTACGGTGTCGCTGCGCTCCACCTGATGCCGCTTATGCAAAATGCTCCCTGCGCTTCACCTGATGCGGCTTATGGGGACTGCTCGCTATCCAATAGCCAGTCTTAAAATCTTATACATCATTTAAAAAATTTCGTAACACCAGTGCTGTTTGAACGCGGTAATATTGCATCATGAAAAAGCCTAAAATATGAAACTTAAAAAAAATGTTGCAGTCAGTGAGTCAGGATTGCTTTTCAACCCGGTGACAGGTGAATCTTTTTCGGTTAACCCGATCGGAGTTGAAATCCTGAACTTCCTGCGCGAAGAAAAGACTGATGAGCAGATCAGCGAGGCCATTCTTGGTAAGTACAACGCCGAAAAACAAGCTTTCGAAAATGACTACCAGGATTTCATCGGCGTACTTTCTCACAATAACCTGATCGAAAGTCATGAAGAAACCAACGCTTAATATTGCCGTTACCGGCCTTAATGCCATCGACAGTCCGGGCCCTGGAGTATCGGTGATCAGGGCGTTAAGGGAGGCGGCATCATTCAATACCCGTATCATCGGCTTGTCTTATGAATCGCTGGAGCCAGGTATATACATGCACGACCTGGTCGATCGTACGTATTCCATTCCCTATCCCACAGCCGGTATTGATTTGTTGTTCGAAAGACTGCAGTACATACAGGAAAAAGAAAAACTAGATGTGATCATTCCCAATTTCGATGCGGAACTTTATCCTTTTATTAAGCTCGAGCATAATCTGAAAACAATGGGCATTCATATGTTCCTGCCGACCCTTCATCAATTCGAAGAGCGTAATAAAGTCAACCTGAATGACTTCGGTAAAAAATATGGGATCAAGGTACCTAAGAGCAAGGTGATCTATGATCTTAGCACTGTTCACAGCCTGCCTTCCGAGTTTTCTTTTCCGATGATAGTGAAAGGTAAATTCTACGATGCGTCCATTGCCTACAGCATTGAACAGGTCAAAAGCTATTTTAACAAGATCAGCGCTAAATGGGGGCTTCCGGTCATCATCCAGGAGTTTATTCACGGTACGGAATTTAACGTGACAGGACTTGGCGATGGAACCGGGAAAACCATTGCTGCCGTGCCCATGCGCAAACAATATATCACAGACAAGGGCAAAGCCTGGGGAGGGATCAGTATTTCAGATGAAAAGATGCTCGACATGACACGGAAATTTCTCAGGAATACCAAATGGCGTGGCGGTTTTGAGCTGGAGCTGATGAAAAACAAGGATGGAGAGCTTTACCTGCTTGAGATAAATCCGCGTTTGCCGGCCTGGATCTACCTGGCGGTAGGAGTAGGGCAGAACATCCCTGAAGTCCTGGTCAACCTCGCCATGGGGCATACAGTGAAACCCTTTACAGAGTATGCCGTCGGCAAGATGTTTGTAAGATATTCCTGGGATATGATCGTTGACCGGGAGGAGTTTGAGCAGATCAGCATGTATGGGGAACTGTAATACAATTAACAATAAAGCATATGTCAAAACAACGATATGAACGTCCGGTGATCAAGAAACTTGAAACCGGTATGCCGAACAAATTCGGAACGAGAACAGAATACCAGCCGATGACCAACATCGATGGTGTGCCGGTTACAAAGCTGATGAAAGAGTATGGATCGCCCTTGTTTGTGATCTCCGAAAAGATCATTCGCAGTACAATACAGAAAGCAAAGAAGGCTTTCCGGACAAGGTATCCCAGGGTGCAGTTTGCCTGGTCGTACAAGACCAATTACCTGAATTCGATATGCAGCATTTTTCACCAGGAAGGCTCCTGGGCCGAGGTGGTTTCGGGATTTGAATACGATAAGGCCATCAGCCTGGGAGTAGATGGAAAGAAGATCATTTTCAACGGCCCGGAAAAAAGTGAGGAGGACCTTACGAAGGCAATAAAGAATGACTCCCTTATCCATATTGATCACCTCGATGAGTTGTATACCATTTCCGAACTGGCCGAAAAATTCAAAGCACGCCCCAGAGTGGCAATCAGGGTTAACATGGATACCGGTGTATATCCTATATGGGATCGTTTCGGATTCAACTATGAGAACGGCCAGGCCTGGGATGCGATTAATAAGATCATGCATTCGGAATGGATGGAACTGGTGGGGCTTCATTGTCATATCGGCACGTTCATGCTTGCGCCCTCGGCTTATGGAGTTGCTGCTTCAAAACTTGCTGAACTAGCATTATCGGTGGAACAGAAATTCAAACACAAAATAAAATATATTGACATGGGGGGAGGGTTTGCCTCAAAGAACACTCTGAAAGGTGCTTATCTGCCGGGTTCCGATACTAACCCGACGTTTGACGATTTCGCCGAAGCTATCTCTTCGGCTTTGCTCAACAGTAATTTCAAGCATGAAAATCTGCCCCTTCTGATCCTTGAAACGGGCCGTGCCCTTATTGATGAAGCGGGCTATCTTCTGGGATCGGTGATCTCGAACAAACGCTCCAGTACCGGACGTCGCAATACGATTCTTGATATCGGCGTTAATATATTATTCACCGCATTCTGGTACGATCATAAGATCACACCAGCACAGGAGTTTACCAATTATTCGGAAGATACCTGCATATACGGCCCCTTGTGTATGAACATCGATGTGATCCGTGAAAGCGCCAGTCTGCCATTACTAAACAAAAATGATCATGTGGTGATTCATCATGTAGGCGCTTATAATATGACCCAATGGATGCAGTTCATCGCTCTCAGGCCCAACGTAGTGCTTATCGATATGGATGGAAAACCTCATGTGATCCGCCTTCGCGAAACGGTCGATAATATGAACAGTATGGAGAAAGTGCCGGCTCATTTGAAAAAATTTAATATGTAATTTGCGCCATTGAACCTTAAATACATCGTGCATAAGCTGAAATCCATCTTTCCGTCGTTTCTTTCAAGTATAGCTAACAGCTATTCCCAGATCTTTTTTTCGAACAGCAAGACCTTTGCGCTGATCCTCTTCATTGTGAGTTTTTTTGACTTCTGGGCCGGTCTTAGCGGAGTCATTGCAGTGATGGTCTCCAACATCCTTGCCTACCTCATCGGATTCAACCGGGTTAGTATCAGAAAAGGATATTACGGGTTTAACAGCCTGCTCGTGGGCCTGGGGCTCGGAGTCTATTTTCAGCCGGGTCCGGCATTTTTTATCGTCCTTTTTTTTGCGGCCTTACTTACACTCTTAATTACACTCCTGCTGGAAGGAGTGGTAGGGAAATACGGACTCCCTTTTATGAGCATGTCGTTCTTACTGGGTACCTGGGCTGTAAGTCTTGCCACGCGACAGTTCACCGCACTGCATGTGAGCGAACGCGGCATTTTCATGACCAATGAGATGTTCAGCATGGGAGGGCACGATATGGTTGCCTCTTACAACTGGCTTACCAATCTCGGGATTCACGAATCGGTAAGATTATATTTTACCTCTCTGGGCGCCATCTTTTTTCAGTATCACCTCTTTGCTGGTGTACTCGTTGCAGTTGGACTGCTTATCTATTCACGGATTGCTTTTGTGCTTTCGCTTGTAGGCTTTTTTTCAGCATATGTTTATTATCATTTCATCGGGGCTGATATCCGTGAACTCAGTTACAGCTATATTGGATTCAACTTTATCCTTACATCCATCGCGATTGGCGGATTTTTTATCATCCCTTCACGGTGGTCGTTTCTCTGGGTGATACTTCTTACACCCCTTATCTCGATAATCCTTACAAGCACACAGATGGTTTTTTCGATGTTTCAGCTCTCTGTTTACTCACTTCCGTTCAATCTAATCGTGCTTTTATTCCTTTACTCCCTGAAATTCCGGGAGCGCTTCTTTGATAAACCGGAGCTGGTCAGTTACCAGCAATATTCACCTGAGAAAAACCTGTATGCCCACCTCAATTACCGTGCCCGCTTCGGAAAAGCATTGTATTTCCCGTTCACCCTTCCATTCTGGGGAGAATGGAAAGTAAGCCAGGGACATAGCGGGAAATTAACTCACACGGGCGACTGGCGCCATGCATGGGATTTTGAAATTACCGATGAGAAAGGTAAGACCTACGAAGGCAGTGGAAACGATCGCGAAGATTATTATGGTTACAATAAGCCGGTTTTAGCGCCGGCTGATGGATGCGTTGAGGAGCTCGTGGATGGCGTGGATGAAAATGAAATCGGGGATGTTGACCTTGAGCACAACTGGGGAAATACGATCATCCTCCGGCATGCGGATCAGCTCTTCTCGAAACTTTCTCACCTGAAAAACGGGAGTTTCAAGGTAGCGGCAGGAGACGCCGTGAAGAAAGGGCAGGTCGTTGCAAGCTGCGGTAACTCGGGTCGTTCACCTTTTCCACACATCCATTTTCAGATACAGTCAACGCCTTATATAGGATCTAAGACCCTCGATTATCCTATCAGCCATTACATCAATCATAAAAAAGGCACATTCGAATTAACCTCCTGGGAAAAACCAGGAACCGATGTCATCGTCTCGAATGTAAGCAAAAACAGTTCGATGGAGAAGGCCTTTCATTTTATTCCGGGGCAGAAACTCAGCCTTATTGTATATCCTGGTAGCGAAAACGAGTACACCCTTACCTGGGAAGTCGAGATCAGTGCGATCAACACAAGCTGTATTTACTGTGAGAAAACAAAGTCAAGGGCTTGGTTCCGTAACGATGGCGACATCCATTATTTTACTCATTTCGAAGGCGACCGTTCTTCCCTGCTTTTCCGGTTTTTCCTCGGGGCATATAAAGTCATGATGGGGTATTATCCCGGGCTGCTTGTGAAAGACAGTTATCCCATATATACTTTCAGTAACCCGATTCTTGGCTTACTGCAGGATTTCGTTGCACCTTTCTTCCTGTTCATCAGTTCGGAATATAGCATGAATTACACACGCATGGAGGATGAGGTGATGCAGACGGGCATTCGTCTTAAATCATTGGCCAGTGCAAAGGTCGGAAGGCGGGAAGTGAAACGGATGGAATGTGAACTTTTCATCGGAGCGCATGGTTTGCAGGAATTTGTCATCAAAGAGAATAACATAACGACACAAGTCAAACTCGCTTCGCCTGATGACATTTAAACCAGCTTCGCTCTTTATTCTTTTTTTCTGGCTGATGACTTTTTCAGCGTATGCCTCTGCCCGGCTCGATTTTCAGACGGTTGATATGCTGACGTACCGTTGTTATACTGAACAGAAGTGGGACAGTGTGATCCTTGTTGGCAAAAAGGCCCTGAAACAGGATATCGATTACTACTATCTCAGGGTGAGGATGGGAATCTCGTATTACCAGATCAAGGAATATTTTCCTGCGTCGACCCATTTGAAAAAGGCGAGGGAATTTAATTCAGGGGATTCCTATGTAACCGATTATCTTTATTGGTCGTATATCTATACCAACCGGATTGATGAGGCCCTTTTGCTCAAGGCATACCTCGCTCCGAAAGACCGTGATACTGCTGATTCCCGGACCGGTTTTCTCCAACAGATCCATTTTGAAAGCGGTTATACCCTCAGCAGCGACAGGGCTCCGAAAAATCTTGGCACCCTCATGGGAAGTAACAGTATTTATGGAGAACAGGACCTTTACGACAACTATTTCTACGGTAATTTCGGGTTGAACATCAGAGCCTCAAACAGGCTTAGTTTTAGCCTGGCATACAATTACTTGAACTTCGCGAAGACCAAATATGTTCAGTACGGCAGGAGTGAAGCCCGACTTGACAGTATTTCATACCAGGAATTCAGTAATGATTATTTTTATTCCTTTCCCTGGAAAGTCCACGATACGGCCATAAAATATAATGTAAAGCAGAATGAAGCTTACCTCGGGGCAACCTTAACTCTTCCCTGGGGAATAAAGATTATGCCTGCGGTTCACTGGATCAACGTTAAATACAACATAACTAACACAAGTTTCCGCACCGACAGCATCAGCGATACTGCCTTTTATTCTAAACTTGACAGTACTTACCATATGTTCACATACCCTTTACTGGTCTATAGGTTTACGCAAAAAGATACAACGTTCAATAATTTCGTTGCTGCGCTGCGGATATCAAAAGACATTGGGCGTTTTGTAATAGGCCTTGCAGGCAGCTGGTCTAATCTTAATGGAAAGACACAGTACCAGGCCGGGGCATCGCTGACCTATTTTCCACTGGGCAACCTGAATTTTTACGGAACCACAGAGGTGACAGGTTTTTTCCAGAGCAAAAACAAACGGCTGCTGTTCAGCCAGGTCCTGGGTGCGAAACTCACTCCCTGGTTGTGGGGTGAAGCCAACTTTTATTACGGAGATTATACCAATGCCAATATTTTCAATGGTGCTATCGTTTATAACAACAGTGATAAGATCGATTATCGTGCCGGCGCCAGCCTGGTATTTGTTTTAAGCAAACACATCCAGCTATCGCTCATATATCAGTATTTTCGAAAGGAGAGCCAGCAGACGTACATAAAAATCGGAGGAACCGGTATAAAACAGCAAATACAAAATAATCCGTATAACACAAATTCAATCATTGGAGGAATCACATGGAAATTTTAAATCTAAGCATAAAGGAAGTCCGCAAGGAAAATCGTTTTATTGGAGCGAGCATTTCACATAAGCCGCATCAGGTGGAACACCTTAGCGGCGGTGTGAATATGCGAGCGTATCGCTACTTCGCTATTTCGCTACTTTTAATCTTGGCATTGCCCACATTTGCCCAAACCGACTACCCTGCGCAACAGGCTGCCTTTTCGAAAAGCTACGCCTATGAATCGAGGGGGAATTTCACCGATGCCATCACGACAATGAAAGGCATTTACCAGGAAGACTCTTATGAGATCAACCTGAGGCTGGGCTGGGTGACATACCTGGCAGGTCAATTTACTGAGTCATCAGCATACTATCAGAAAGCCATCAAACTGAAACCTTATGCCATTGAAGCCAAAATCGGTTTTGCAAATCCTGCCTCTGCACTGGGGAACTGGGATCAGATAATAACCCAGTATAATGATATTCTTGCAATAGATCCCCAGAACACACTGATTAATTACAGGATGGGTTCTATCCTTTATGGCCGGAAAGATTATGCCAAAGCCGAAAAATATCTCGAAAAAGTAGTAAACCTGTATCCCTTCGATTACGACAGCATGGTACTTTACGCATGGACTGAATATCGCCTTGGGAAACTTCGCGAAGCCCAGGTGCTGTTCAATAAAGCTCTTCTTATGAGACCCAAGGATGCATCGGCAACCGAAGGACTGGGACTGATCAAATAAGTTTAGCTTTCAGTTTCTCAGTGCACGATAACCAGTCGCTTTGTTTCGGAGATGCCTCCGGCGGAGATCGAATAGAAATAAATTCCCGCAGAAAAGCTGCTCATATCAACCGGGATCTGGTATCGGCCGGGAACCTTTATCCCGTCAACAATAATTAACACTTCTCTTCCTGTAATATCCCTGATTTTCAGGCTTACATGAGTGTTTACAAACAACTCAAAACTTATGACTGTTGAAGACTTTACGGGATTGGGATAATTCTGATCAAGCAGGAATACCGATGAACTCCGGGAATCCTGATAACCGACCCCGCTGGGGTAAAGTTCGATATAGCCGCCCGGGGTCATATCTCTGCCTGTAAATGCAGGGTAATCCGGGGTATAACGGTAGATCCTGAACACCTGATTCATGGTTTCATCAGGCCTTACAGGGTTAATTGGAATCGGATCACCCTGCGTCATCGGGCCATGGTCATCCACAGGACATATATATCTCCAGATCAGCTCACCGGCGGCAGTGACTTCGGTAAAATCACCATGCCCGCCTTCGTCGATTATTGTATTTCCATTGGGCTGGCGTTGTGCTCCGGAGATATTTTCAGAATACAGTGATTCGGGGGGAGTGGCCGTGTATGACCAGGTAAAGCCTGTCGGACCGTAAGCCGATCCAGTAGTATATGCATAATTTCCGTTCACATCAACCGGAGGTATTATTTCGTCAATCGTTGAGTAAGGCGGGGTACGGCCTATACCGTTGTTGTAGCAGGTTAAATCCCCGGCGCCGGGACAGCCGGTCTTTACCCATTCCACATCATGCTGCTCAAAATATTTACGGTCATTGATTGTTCCGGCTCCGTAGGTTAACGGATTTCCCCATCGGTACAACAGGTCGCCTCCTTTTCCATGGGCACCCCCGGAATGACTTGCCGACTGTGCCGTTGTCGTGCTGTGGTCGACGATCCATACTTCACTGTTCCCTCTCACACTCATTGCGATCTGGTCAAGCGAGGCGTTGTAATCAATGGAATTCATATGATTCCAGAAAAGGGGCAGGTTCCTGTGGTCGCCATCGCAATCGATCAGCTCAGGATGGGCGCTCACTATACCGTAATTCGATTTGGAAGCATCAAAATCCTGGATCAGGTGATCCCATACATGCCATTCCCATACCACGGTACCGCCAACAGGATAAGTCGGTGTTACTTCAATAATACAATCGGGAAGCATATATTCTTTTTGCTGTATTTCCGAACTCAGTTTGCTGGGATCAAAACCTGCAGCAAGCACCTGTGCGTATGTCTTTTTCTCCACAACCAGCATAATAATATTTCCGTTTGGCAGCTTTTTAATATCATGGTGCTGCATATAGGTCGAAGTTGAATAATCCATTGACCATACCAGGTTATCATCCCAGTCATATTCTTCAATTCGTCCTCCTTCACCACCCCCGGTACCAAGCTGGCTGGGCGTCATGCAAGCACGCAGCAGGTTCCCATTCTCAAGAAGGTAGACCGCCTGGCCAGGGGGATAAGTGCTGGCATCCCATTCGTGGATCTTACGTCCGTCATTATTGATCAGGTAAGTCATGGTATTTTGCTTGGGAGCAAACAACGTATAACCGATATATGTTTTGGTACTGTCGTTAAGCATCAGCCCCATGGTCCTTGTCTGCCCTGCAACTCTTGCTAAAGGGAGGACAAGCATTGCGATAATTAAAAGTTTTATCTTCATAAGATGCTGTATTTATCTTTTCATGTTCATTTAAAAAGAATCATTTTTATTGTCTGCGGATGAGATCCTGCCAGAAGCTGGCAGAAATAGACGCCGCTGCCGAGCTGCCCGCTGTCCCAGCTCAGGGTATGCCATCCCTCATTCTCCACACCATCAGCCAGAATAGCCACCGGCCTGCCGAGGGTATTGCTCACCATTAAAGAAACCTGTGATGACGATGGAAGGAAATATTTTATTGTTGTCGTCCGGTTGAATGGGTTTGGATAATTCTGTGCCAACTGAAATGTTTCAGCCGGCTTACTGACTGTTTCATTTAAACCTGTAATCGTTGAATATTTTCTCGCTATCCTGAAGCCGATATGATACCAGGGATGATTCGGGTCCTGGGGACCACGATAATACGAAGGGTTCCGGTTCGAAACGCGCGAATGCCCGTCATTGACCCCAAGTGTATCATATCCGTTATACCAGTTACCTCCCCGCATCCCGCGGTACGGCTTTCCGTCGGGCATGATAAATCCTGTAGTCGGACCTTTTGGATTATCATAAGGAGAGATGCTGTAATAGTCCTGACCATACCAGTCATTGATCAGTTCCCACACATTCCCCTGCATATCATATAAACCGAAACCATTAGCACCGTCGGTAGTCTGGTATTCAGATGCACTCCCGGGCCAGTTGTAATTTTCTTTCTGTTTCAGGGTTCCGTCGTAAAAGCCAACAGGGGTCGATAAAGGATAAGAGCCCGTTTCATAGGGATCTCCCGAGTTGGGCAGGTTTGCCGACGAAATGATAACCTCATTGCCATTTTCATACTTGAGATACGGATCGAGATGCCCCCCTCTGCCTGCGTATTCCCATTCCGCTTCGGTAGGAAGCCGGTAGCCATTCTTTGTAAAATCGCAATCCCAGGTCGTGAGATCATAACATTCCTGAAGTCCGTTCACACCGCTCAGCCAGTTGCAAAAAGTCGCAGCCCCCGGCCATAGTACACCTACCATTGGATGGTTTGCCCTGAAATCGGCCATCGAAAATACCGTACCATCATAACCGATGCTGTAATAATCAGCATACTCATGGGTGTAACATAATGTAACAGTGTCTCCAGCAAGATGTACTTTATTGTTATTAACCTGGATCAGTCCCGATAGCAATGATGCATTCAGAAATGCAAGATATTGCTGGTTTGTGGTTTCAGTTTTTGCCAGGTTGAATGAATCAACGCTGACAAGATGAACCGGCAATTCATCGCTGGGATGATGGGGATCAACAAAACCAAAATGATCCCCCATCTCATATTCTCCGCCCGGGATATGGACTTCGTTAATATTTAAGCTGCTGTTGTCGAGGCCGCCCCTGACCAGCAGAACATTCTCGCTGAGAGTCTTGACATTATATGAAACAATGCCATAATCGATATTGATATCCCATGCTTTTTCAGTGGCCTGGATCAATGTGGTCGAAGTCCAGAAATTTCCCGAAAGTACATCGGGGAAATATGTTTTTTCGAACGAAGGTTTGAATAAAGCTACGTTATTCAACGACTGGATTTCCTTTACATTTGGCACTCTCCAATCGGTTTGTCCCGTGTCAGGCAGTTTGAAAGGAAGTAGTTTCTGGGCGTTCACCCCTTGTAAAAACACGATGATCATCACCGCTGTAAAAAGAAGTTTATGCATCGCACCTGCCATAGCTTGCCTTTGTTTGAGTTTGTTTGATAAAAATCCTGTACTGTTATCCTCTACTTGTTGTATATCATTTTTTTACTGAGTTTTCGGTTGTCGGCTTTAAGAATATAGAAGTACATCCCGCTTGCCACCCGGTTTCCGTTGTCGTTTGTGCCTTCCCAGTAAAGAGAGTAGGGGCCGGCAGTACAATATTTATTGACCAGGGTCCTGACCAGGGTTCCGTTCAGATCGTAGATCACGAGGTTGACGGAAGCTGATTCCGCAATTGAAAATTCTATCGTAGTTCCGTAAGAGAAAGGGTTTGGATAATTCTGTTTCAGATCATCATTGACTGATGAAGACTGAGTTTGTTCTTCAATGGCAGTGATATCATCAGGGGTCCAGAAAGCGGGAGGAGCGCCTGTCATCGTCGACCCGGGCGTGAGATCATGCCCCACCAGGGCCGGATGATCTGCAGCATAGCGGTAGACTCTGAAAACACCATTGTATGTAGGATAATTATCGACTTTTATTTTCTTTAAACCGTCGCGTGTCATAGGGTTGGTATATTCCCAGACAATCGATGTGTCGGAAGGCGCCACCTCAAAGAAATGACCGTCGTTCATTGCACATACTAAGGTATTCCCGTTGGGAAGCCTTTGAGCACTGGAACCTATCGTACTGTAAAACGAAGTGTTGTTTTTGCTTGAATAGGTCCATACGATTTGCTTTGATACGTTCTTGTTTTCTTTCATCAGGTTGGGATCCGGAGATGATACGATATTGTAGCCCGCATCGGGAGGGTTGACAAAGCTGCCTGTTATCGTGCCCGAAGAATTGAGGTAAGGATTGATTTCAATGATATAAGACTGGGGTGTGAGTTCGAAGAGGTTTTGAGCATTGCAGAATACCAGGAAATTGCCTGCACCGGGCAGACCTGGTTTTATCCATTGAATATCATGGGAACCGCCCAGCTGTTTGTTGCCGGCCGTTGCTTTCTCCCAATTGTCAAGTACCGAAGGAGGATCTCCCTGGTCATATTTGGCAGGATCGCCAAAGCGGTATTTGAAATCACCCGCAGTTGTTGAAGCAAGAGCTATGCTGCCAGCAGGATCATCAGAAATAAATGTATTGCCATGATCGATCACGTAAAATTCGCCATGTACCGAGTTGATCACGATAAGGTCAAGATCCTGGTTGTAATCAAGAGAGTTGCAGTGCATCCAGTCGCTTTTAACAGGGTTCCCGCGGATGTTCAGATCTATTTTTCCCGGGGTATTGGCAATAACCCCGTAAGTCGACTTGGTTGGATCAATATCCTGCACCACATGATCGAAGAACCACCATTCCCATACTACAGTCCCCGCCCTGTTGACCTCTACAATGGCATCCATCTGGGCGCCGTTGTAATTATGAGATGGGTCGCATCCGGCAGACAGGCATTGCTGTGCCGTAAGATCCTTGTTGGCAATAAATATGAAAGTTGAATCTCCCAGCTTGGTATTATAAATTTTTGCAAAATCGTGGTGCCCGTGATAATTGGTTCGGGATTCGGTGTATTGCCATAAAGTATTCCCGCTCCAGTCCAGCTCTTTCCATTGATTCTGGTTGCTCGGGTTACCTCCTACGGCATCAAGCAGGGTTCCCGCCTCGGTAAACCTGGGATTGGTCCCGATGGGCCAGGTGTGGATCACGTGTCCTTCAAAATCTATAAGGTAGGTGGTTCCTCTTGTGCCAAAAAGGGTATACCCCGGATAAGTCCTCGAATTGTCCCAGTATCTGGTTTCGGTTTTCACCATGAAACTTTCCTGGGAAAAAACCGAGAACACAAAGAGGAGAAGACCTGACAATAAAAGACTCTTTTTCATAAGGTAATGTTTAAATTATTCATTACGCCAAAATTATTTTTACCTGGGTATTCCTGCAAATATTTTCAATGAATTAGGAGTTTTGACCGGCGGAATCGGCAATTCATTCAGTGAAGGATTCAAGAGTCCATTCCCGGTTCTTTCGTTTTGCCGATGTATCGCAGTCAATCCTGGACACATCAAGCATGGATACATACACCGTTTTAACGATTCACCCTGATACGGAAATGCCGGGAGGAACAGATTACAGATTATGCAAACACGTTCCTGCCCGGCAAACTAACAAGATAATCAACGGTTACGTTTAATCCATTTTAACTACATCATTCATACAACAAACAAATACGACTAAAGAGTCATCATGAAATCGGTGAGATTGGCATTTCGGTCCAGCCCTAACTTTTTACGGATTCGGTACCGGCTTATTTCAACGCCACGGGTGCTGATGTTCATTAATGTGGCAATCTCCTTACTGGATATATTCATACGAAGGTAGGCACATAAACTTAATTCACGGGGCGTCAGACCAGGGTATTGTTTTTTAAGTTTGTTGAACAGATCTTCATGAACCTGTTCGACGTGCATATTGAAAACCTGCCATTGCTTTTCATTGTCAATTTCTTTCCCGATGCGTTTGATGGTAGTATTCAGGTCATTCTTCAGATGATCATCGGTAAGTGCATTTTTCACCTTGCTGAGTTCATTTTTTAATTTGTTCAGGATGTCGTTCTTTTGAATGATCAGCATCGTAGAGTTAGCAAGTTCCTTTTCTTTATGAATCATTTCAAGATTTAATGTTTCATTTTTCAGCCTGATTATTTCCTTTTCAGTAATGAGTACTTCTTCCTTCATTTGCTGCTCCCGCTGCCGGAATTTATTTTTCTGTGCTTCTTTTTCTTTAAGATGGGATGCTTCAATATTTTTACGATAGATTCGAAAAACAAGGAACAATATGCAGATTGCAAGTATAAAGTAGACGATCCATGCTGAAACTGTCCAGTACCAGGGTGAGAGAATCCTGAAGTTATAGTCAAGAACGGGAGTTGTTTTTCCCTGTATTGTAAGCGCTTTAAGTTTAAAGGTGTAATCTCCCGCCTGCAAATTCGTGTATTCTTTTGAATTTTTAAGCGACCAGGCTGACCACTCCTTATCAAAACCATCCAATTTATATTGAAACGATATCGGCTGTTCAGCAAATTGGCTCGCTGCAAAATCAATTGTTATAGTATTATTGGTATATCTGAACTTTGGAATAACCTCCTGCCGCTGACAGCTGCTGTTGAAACGGTAAGTGCCTTCGGAAGTGTCTCCTGAACGTAATTTGCTGATATAAATAACCGGTAAGGTGCTGAAATACTTAAATTGCCCTGAATTATAATAGACGAACCCACTTTCGACGCCAATAATGACATTGCCGGCATCCAGTGCATTGATATGGCCAAAAGCCGGGATAACCATTCCTGAAAGTTCGACGAAAGGAGCAGTAATATTTGTATAGGTACCATCTTCCTGAAAACGCAGGACCCCAGGTTGTTGATTATTATAATACCAGATGTTATTGGCGCTGTCCTGGGTTAAATAATCAATTTGCTTTACGCTTGAAAAAAGAGGATTGAATTGCAGGTCAGGTTCAAACTTATCGATGGTTTCATTATATCTGTAAATTCCATAACGGGTTCCTGCTACGATGCCTGATTTGAGTTTAAAAAGAGAGTTGCCGAAATCTGAAGGCAGTCCTGTTTTATTGCTATAAAACCGGGTCTCTTTAACAAACCTCAAATTGTCATCAGCTTTTAACCGGAATAATCCTTTATATCCATGGCTGATCCATATAAATCCTTTTGAATCCTGTTCAAGGTAATGCGATGATTGGTCATAACCTGATAATTCATTTCTATATGCCCAAAGCGGACCTTTTTTCTCCAGAACCGATATGCCTGAATAATTTCCGACGAGCAGCAGTGGTTGCTTACTGTCGGTCAGTATCATATTCCATCCGCCGGGAACAGAAGATATTTTTACAGCTGTTTTATCAAATATCTGGAAGACTCCCAAGTGGTGTCCGCACAACAGTGTATTCCCTATCTTTGTCAGACACCAAACCTGACCTTCGGTACCTGCAATCAGATGAAAATCTTCATTTTTTTTTAGGGGGTTGAGAAAGTCTTTCAAGAGGATATAAAAAAGCCCCTGATTGGTTCCCAGGTATAGTTTATCGCCGAATAAGGCTGAGGCATAACCTGATCCGATGTTAAAATAGTTCTGAATAAACGTTAAGGGTGAATTAAAATGGATAACCGAGATCCCGTTATCAAGCCCTAACCAGATATTTCCTTCCTGATCACTTCCGGTGCACAATACTGTATTGTTTGCCAGGCCGCGCTCCTTATTTATTTCGGCCACAACCTGGCCTGCAGTATCTGAAATAATCAATCCGTTCTGGATAGTCCCGAAAGCAAAATATTTCTTTTCAATAAGAGCTGCCGAAAATAACTGGTACTTTTTAAGCAAAGTATTGATGGGTTTGTTCCATACTGAAAGCTTTTCCCCATCATACCTGAAAATCCCGTTTTTTGCAGTTCCAATAACTACCTGATCATCGTTCAATGGCAGGATAGTCCATATCGGGTTACCTTCGAAAAATGCTCCGTCAGAGATCTGCCGGACTTTCCCCTCCCGGTACTGCATCAATCCCTCCTTCTCGTCATATATCCATAAAATTCCGTTCACGTAATAAGAGAAATAAAACTTGGATCTTGGGTATACAATGTCAATATTTCCGTGATTGTAAATAAATATAGCCCTGAATGACTGGAATACAATACCAAAACTGGTTTTATGGATTCGCCAGATCTCATCGAAATCATTGATACGGTTTTTTAGGAAAGGAAGCAGGGAATGGTATCTGAGCCCTCCATTTGCATCATTTTCATAATAACCAAACTTGTTAAAAGCTCCGACATAGATACGGTTACCATCAACACAAATCGAGCGGATAACCAATCCAAGCTCAGGATAAACTGTCCAGTGGGCACCATCATATTCAACAAGGCCATTGTTATTTCCAAAATACATCATCCCATCAGGGGCTTGTGCAAGAGCCCAGTTCTGGGTGCCCCCGCCATATTCCGAACGGCTGAAATTATGGATTCCGGGCATGCCATATCGCTGGGCATGGACAGTGCTTAACAGCGAAACAGCAATGAAAATGCCTATGAGCCTTGTCATAAAGATCAGTTTAAAAAGTTTTTTTCAATATAGTTTTGAAACTTACTTTTATACTGATCGCTTACCGGTATATAAACTGTTCCGTCGAAAATGATCCGATTCCTTTCTATGACGGAAATCTTCGAAAGATTAATGATAAATGAGCGGTGTACCCTCATAAACCGGTCTTCAGGCAACTGATCCTCAATAGATTTCATGCTTAGCTGCGTCATTACCGGTTTCGAATTGACAAGGTGTATTCTGATGTATTCACTCATCGCTTCGATGTATTTTATGTCGTCAAAGTTAATTCTAAGGATCTTATATTCCGACTTTATAAAAAGAAAATCCTTGTTGCTCATGACTTCCGCTGGTTTCTGCTGCATTGCATCGAACCAGGCTTTAACTTTGTTTGCCGACTTTAAAAAATCACTGTAACTGATTGGTTTAAGCAGGTAATCGATTGCATCGACCCTGAAACCTTCCAGTGCATATTCGCTGTAGGCTGTGACAAAAACAATAAACGGAGGATTCTCCAGTGTTTTCACGAAATCCATTCCGCTGAGGTCAGGCATGTTCACATCAACAAACATGAGGTCGACCGGGGTTTTATCCAATAGTTCAAGAGCCTGCAGTGCGCTTTCGCATAGCCCGGCCAGCTCAAGAAAGGGCGTTTTGCTTATATAATCGGCAATCTGCTTTAAAGCGAGGGGTTCGTCATCTATCGCAATGCATCTGATCATAACGGAATAGATAGGTTAACTGTAAATAATTCCTCATTGTCTATTATGTCAATGTGGTAATCAGTACCATATAGCAATGCCAGTCGTTTTCGTGTATTTTCAATACCAATCCCTGAAAATTCATTGATCTGGCTTCTGTCGGTTTTACTGTTCTTTACTACGAATAAAAGGCGATCTTTTCCCAATATCAGATCAATCGTGATAAACGATTCATTTTTATAGCTTATCCCATGTTTGAACGCATTTTCAATAAATGAAATGAACAGAAATGGTGGTATAGCTGTATCAGGGATTACAACAGGTAAATTGAGTTCGATTCTGACTTTCTCACTGAACCTGAGTTTCATCAGGTTGATATAGCTTGCGAGGAACTCCACCTCTTTTTTCAAAGTTGTTTTTTCGGTTTCCGTTTCGTACAGAAGGTAGCGCATCATCTTCGACAGCTTGATAATAGCCTCCTTGGCTTCATCGGTATTGGTATCGACAAGGGCATGGATATTATTCAGGGTATTCATAAAAAAATGCGGACTAATCTGGGTCTTAAGCAAAGCCAGCTGGTTCGAAACGTTTTCTTTTTCAAGCCTTACCTTTTCATTCTCAACCCAGATCCAGCGCAGGCCGGAACGTAATCCGGTATCAAATCCGACAATAAGAAATGAGAATATCAGAAAATTGGCAAAGGGAGGAACGGGTCTTGGCTGACGTTGCTGAGAGGGGTGATGTTCCTGAGGAGAATTCCGGTCTGGCGGATTTTGATCGGGTTGATTCCGGTTTGGCGGATTTTGATCAGGCTGATTTCGATCCGGTTGATTCCGGTCTGTTGGATTTCGTTCCGGCTTATTTTGTTCCGGTGGATTTCGTTCCGGCCGATTTTGATCCGGTGGGTTTCGTTCTGACTGAGAATCCTTCGGTGGTCTTATAGAACGACCAGCTTCTGCCCCACGCTGTTTTGGCGTATTCATTTTATTCACATCATAAAAATAGGAGGCCATGGTGAGAATAAAGATAAGTCCCAATAAAGAGCCGATGTAAAGTTTTATTTTTCCCTTGAATAAAAATCCGGGAACAAAAATAAAACGGTTGATAAGAAACAGAATCGACAGAGGAATGAGAATTTCCAGCTGGTTTGCCACGCTTCTCCACAGCGGATTGTTGTTGTCCTCCCTGAAAAGGATCGGAGTGATGAGCAAGACGAGCCAGACGAATATAACCAGGGCGATCTCGGTGAAAAGGATTGTTTTATCTCGGACTTTCATGCTGATCACCTTTCGTTGAAGTGAAATCCCGTGTACAAAGATATTTTATTCCGCTCACTTGCCGATCTGATTCTTTTGTGCCCGGTATAATCAAGCCTGTTCGTTTTCGCTCAGTTCTTTGGAGGTTCCTGGCCTGGAGCCTTCTGTGGCCTGGAAGCTTTTTCCAGTTCCATGTATTTCGCGAACTGGTCCTTCGTTAAAACCTTGCTGATTTTCTCATCCCTTGCTTTTTCAAGAGGTTCAACCTTCGATTTTTCTACAGGCTGTTGTGGATTAGTCTGTGTTTTCTTCAGGTTTTCCATAGCGGTAATGAAATCTTTATATGCGTTGGTTATCGTTTCAGTCTGTGCCGCGTTGAGGGCGAGGGGTTTAATAATTTTTTCCTGGACTGTTTTCATCCTTTCTTCATTTGATGGCGGATTAGCTTTCCCGTTATTGTCAGGTGACTTAGGAGGGTCAAGGGTCCTCAGCTTTTCAGGATCAAATCCGGCTGCGGTGATGGCATCCCTGGTTTCAGGACCTGCATGAATGCCGGCCTCCCTGAATTTCTCATGAATAGCTTTAGCATCAGCTTCCGTTAACTTTGAAGCATTGTATTTCGATAAAATAGTTTTGATCGTTGCTGTTTGTGCAGGAGTCAGGGCCTGGACTTTTTCGGAAGGTTTTTGCGGGGGATTCTGCTTGTCCTGGCAAAAACTTTTTCCGGGATTAACAAGCATCAGCATTAAGACAATAGCAATGCCTGTGATTTTCTTAATTGCAAAAAGGGTTTTCATAATGGGATTATTTTAGGTTTGTAAACATATCTTTAAAAGTTTATTCAATTTTGATACCCTCATTTAAACATGGCATCATGGTGTCACATTGTTAAAAACCAGTGTAGCTTTATCAATTATTGTAACGGTTGAGAGTGCCTTCATCAGCACTCCGTAGGTTACGTCCATTGAGCTCTTTACCGGCAGGTCCGGGGGAGTTGCAGATAAGGCATAAATGGTAATAATGTATTTATGAGCGCCTGAAGAAGGCGAGCAGGGAGATGTATAGGAGATCGCGACCGTGTCCTTATTGGGTCCCATGAACCATGGACCTTTATCGGCCTCACCGAAAGGTATTGCGCTTACACTTTTATCAATACCCCATAATAACAGGTAGGAGTTCAGGTGGATGCTGTCGGCCGGGTTCGGATAATGCACCATCGTGATTGCAAAGGCATTTGCAGTGGCAGGAGCATTAATCCACGAAAGGGGAATTGAATTCTCAACGCCGTTCACTTTTGGTTCGCACTTATAGGCATCCAGCAGCAGCCCGTTTTCAACCGCTGAACTGCTTAGTGTAAATAGTGAATCTGTTGAAAGTACGGTTGGGGATTGCTCCTTGTCTTTCTGACAAGATGATGACATGAATGGAAGTATTAACAAGATCACGATGAACAAATGAATATTTTTTCGTTTTTTCATATTCCTGGTAATTTTTTCCGCTCTCTCCGGCCCCGTCAAAGGCAGAGCCTTTGACGGGGCCGGAGTCAGGTCAGCGGATGTTTAATTATTTGAACATGAAATCGGTATTCAATATTTCAGGCATTGCAACAGGCTGGGAATACTGGAAAGCCCCGCTTGGATTAATGTATCCCAGGTCACTGGCAAGTTTTGTTAATTTTACTTTTTGCTCATCCGACATGGTGTTGTATACCTGTGTGAAAACTGAAGCATAATAGTAGGATAATTCCCCGTCGAGTTCTCCGTAGCGTTCGCTCAGCGCGATCACAGTGGTTGAATCGGCAGTTCCGGAAGCAACAAATTTACGAAGTTCGGTCGATACGGCTTCCCGTTTTGCCACAAGTTCCGTGAGGGCACTGCGCTGTAGGTCGACGATCCCTTTCACCTGGTCGGCCTGCGTCGTTGTAAGAATCGCCAGGAAGTTCTGTCCGGCATTGGCAGTCAGTGTTTCATCAATGGTGTAGTTCGGATTTCCCATAGCCGGCCAGTCCTTCAGGTAAAACGAACCGAAATAGGTACCATGCCTTTCAGGGCAGAAATATACATCGGATGTAACCGAGCCTGCATACCAGGCATACATTTCACTTGCATAAGTCATAACAGCAACATTGACATCCTGCGGCAAATTCAGCCCTTCAAGTGGATTGGATAAACTGCTATCCCAGTGCCCCACTCCATTAAGAGCTTTCAGGGCATCCATTTTTGCTTTCTGTTCAGAACTGAATGAATTAACAACGGTTCCGAATAATTTTGCCCTGTCGTAGCTTATCAGCCCGTCAATCCTGTACAGTTCAGCTGCATAAGCCATTACTGCTTCCTTACTGAGTCCGCTTGTGCCGCCAGGTATATCTCCTTCCTTTAAACGGCGGAAAGCTTTCAGTAACGGGAAGCGTTTCAAGGCAAAAGCATTGATCTGATCGATCTGATTCTGAGCCCGTGCAACATACATGTTGATCTGGTCGGTAGTGAGAATATGCAGTACATTAAACGCGATGATGGTTACGAAGCTGGTATTATGTCCAAGTTGAGTGGGATCATTATCGCGCAGGCACTGAAAACCACTATAGTCAGCTACCTTGCCAGGAGGCAGGAAGGACTGTGATCCGAGATTTCCTGTAAGAAATGCAAGCCCGTCGAAAGCTATGGTATTTCTCTGGGCTTCATCCGAAATAGCCTGGGTTATTGTGTACTGATCGTTACCGGTGGGTGTCAGAACGGTAGCGTCGGTTACGGTTGAATCTTTTTTGCAGCCGGCAAAAATTGACAATAACGGGATCAACAGTAATACAAATATTATTGAAGTCAGCCTGTTGTTTAACATCCCGTTTATTCTGACCGGAATGACACTGATTGCAGCATTTTCATGATCTTTCCTGAAATTTACTTTTTTCGTTTTCATAATTCCCTGTTTTTAATTGTTAGTCTGATTTTTATTATTGGTCTTCAGGGTCGAATTGTTTCATGCACATTATTTTTAACGGTTTATTTTTATCAGGAATTTGAACAAATGTATATATGGAATAGAGCCAAAGCAAAACAAATCAACGAAACGGCTGCTTACATAAGCAGACCTGGTGCTTTTACCGGTGAATATAGAACAACCTGGCCGGGTTTGATGACCCGGCCAGGCATGAATAATTAAGATTGTAAGTTGCTGAAGCTGCCAGCGGTCTTCTGATATCTGGTTATCGTCTGCTCATCCACGTCTCACGGCCTTCTCAGCCATGGTTTGGGCCTGGCATCGAACAGCACTTGCTGATCGGGGGTGAGGATAGCTCTGAGATCCTGATCATGGCGGATCTGTGCCTTTAACATGGCAGCGGCTGTTTTCCCAATCTCGTCGGCAATCAAATCTACCTG
Organism: uncultured Bacteroidales bacterium; assembly: GCA_903887775.1. Classification (GTDB taxonomy): domain Bacteria; phylum Bacteroidota; class Bacteroidia; order Bacteroidales; family FEN-979; genus CAIRDP01. The sequence continues at coordinate 13,001 of CAISRB010000017.1, read as the reverse complement.
CTTCAAGTCAATCGGGATCGTAATGAGAATGGTTGAAAGCCTGGCTCGTTTTTCCTGCATCTGGTTCCTCAGGGGAGTCATATCTGCCATATTCTTAAGATCGATCTTTTTGATTCCGGCTGATTGATCGGGGGTCAGGTCGGGCATATCAAGCCCCTGATGGCCCTGTTCCATGCCTTCATCGGAAGAGGGCGGGGGCGGAGGGGGAGGTGGCGGAGGGCAGGGAGGCAAAGGGAATCCTGATACAGAAGGAGATGAAGGGGGCATTGTGGAGGAAACATCGTGGCTGTGTGATAGGGAAGCTGTACCGGGATCTGACTGATGGCTCTGAACCTGTGCGCCTGCAAAGAACGAGCCGAAGACCAGGAAGATGATCACTGTGTTTACTCTTTGGACTAAGGTTTTCATAAGTTGGATTTTTTAGAATTTGTCGTTTAACGATTATTCAATGTGTTCAATGAGAGTAAGGCAAAGTATTACGGCGCCGGTGGCGGAGGCGGAGGTGGTGGAGGAAGTTGCGGCGGAGGCGGGGGTAAGGGAAGTACCATACGGATGACATTCTGGAAAATGCTGTCGAATTTCTTTTGCTGATCAGGATTAAGTATCTTTTTGATCAGGTCGAAGTGCTCGTATGTTACAAACTCCATTTCTTTGCGGTTTGCAGCAATGGCAGATGCCATGGCATCAAGGGAAACGCTATCCGCAGACTCGAGTAAAAGGAGGTCAAAAAAGTGTTTATGAAGTACTTTATCACGTTCACTGAGAACGTCAAGCTTTGACCTGTGTTCATTTCTCAGTCTCTGGTACTGTTCCTGCTGGGCTTTGGTCATTTGAAGTTCCCTGATCAGGAAAGTTGCAGCCTGCTGCTTATCACCCTGCCTTTCCCTGCCGGGCCTGTTAAACCACATAAACGCCAGGGTGCAAAGGTTCAAAGCCACCAGCAGTATGATAATGATTTTGTATAGTCTGACATTCTTCATATTTCAGAGATTATAATGGTCGATGTATGAGAAATATTCGCTTGCTAGCGATTTTATTGAATTCTGACTGCTTCCTGACGATTTGCTGAAACTGAGGATCGTGAAAACATTCAGGCTGATAAGCAGGATAATCACTGCCGCAATTTTCCAGGCCAGGCTGAATTTTACAGAATCAGTCATTGTTTCGGAGTTTTGCATCCGTTGCAGGATTTTTTCCCTGACGAACGGACTTAAAGCTGCCCGCTCCACGCCATCCAGGCTTTTAACAGCATTATCGATCCATTGTTCCTTTGAGTTCATATCTGTTTGATGTTTTACTTTAAAAAAACTTGCGCTTATTTTATGTTTTGTTCATAGTATTCCCCAAGAAGTTCCCTGAGTTTTTGCTTTGCCCTGAAAAGAAGTGATTCCACCGAGGAAACCGAGATGTCCATTACAACGGCAAGCTCGGCATAACTAAGGTTTTCGAGTTTATTCAGGGTAAAGGCAGTCCTTTGATTTAAGGGAAGCCGGTGGATGGCATCGAACAGAACTGCCGACATTTCCTTGTGTTCAAGGTTTGCTCCCGGATGGTAGAATGGTTCATTATTTGAAACGTGGATCTGGTCCTCTTTCCCGAAAAGGCTTAAAATGATTGCTGACCGTTTATTCCGCTGCCGGCTTCTGATAAGTTCCAGGGATTTTGTCACGGCAATCCTGTAAATCCAGGTAGACAGCTTTGACTGTTGCCTGAATTTTGCAACGGACTGAAACACTTCAGCAAATACTTCCTGGGTAATATCCTCAGCATCTTCTTTATTTTGAAGAAGTCCGAGGGCTGTATTAAACACCTTATCGGAAAATAGATCAAGCAGTTCCCCATAGGCGTTTTGATGGCCTTGTTTTAATCTCAGTATAAAGTTCTTCTCAGCCAAAATGTTGCTTTTTAAATTTGATGATTTTCCCGGAAGTTACTTGCGGGGGATTCTCATTTAAGTCATCTCTGCCGGAGATTCAAAGTCTAAGCGACAGGATAAAGGTAAGAATTGATATAAAAACACCGGTTTGACTTTTTTTAACAATTCAGAAGGAATTAATTAAAAATTACCAAAATCATGGCATTTTATTCAATCACAAACGGATATCGACTTTGCATGCGTATTATATGCCTGGGTTAAGAGGATTACAGTCAGCAAAAACGCGTAAGTACGCGTTTTTATCATATTTATTAAAAAAAATAACAGTAGGATTACTTAAGGAAAAAAAACTGAGAACCAGGATGAGTTACCGATGAGTCAGAGGCTTAATGTATTACGGAATCGTAGTTTTATATTTACAATTAGTCAAGTCCAATGGCATGAAGTTTGCATTACTTTCTCTTTTTATTATGTTTGTTATAAGACCGTTATACTCAGACCTTAACATAATAACCATTGTTTAATTGCTGAAACTAATCATATGGAAAAATTTACCCAGTTCCGTTTGGCCGCCATCATTATCCTGTTATGTGCCATCAGCTTAAATACCCAAGCAACAAGCCCTGTCCATGTTACCGCCACTTCAGGGACGACATCCGGTGATTATTCTACTTTAAAAGCCGCCTTCGATGCCATCAATAATGGAACTCACCAGGGGGATGTTACCATTGCCATCAACGCAAGCACAACAGAAACAGCAACAGCAGTTCTGAATGCCAGCAGTTCACCTTCGAGTTATACTTCGGTGAACATCTATCCCACGGCCACCATACTTAGCATCAGCGGCAACCTGGCTACCCCGCTGATCGACCTGAACGGGGCCGACAACGTGACCATCGATGGCAGGGTGAATGCCACAGGCAGTTCAAAAGACCTTGCCATTACAAATACCAGCACATCAGCAACAGCCGAAACTTCTACCATACGCTTCATCAACGATGCCTCCAGCAATACAGTAAAATATTGCACGATTAAAGGTTCTTCAATGTCTGCCTACGGGGGAGTTATCTATTTCAGTACAACGACTGTTACAACCGGCAACGATAATAACACCATCGACCTGAATGATATTACCAATGCTGCGGATGCCAACCGGCCCATCAATGCAATCGCCGGTATCGGCACTTCAGGAAAGGAAAATAGCGGTAATACGATAAGCAATAACAATATCTTTAATTTTCTGAACAGAAGTACGATCTCGTACGGCATAAATATCTGGAATTACAATACGACCTGGTCCATTACAGGAAACAGTTTTTACGAAACGGCTTCATTTGTACCAACAGCTTCAGTGGCATACTACGGTATAAACATCTACTACACATCGGGAAATGGTTTTATTGTAAACAACAATTTTATCGGCGGAAAATCATCCTCATGCGGTGGTACAACCTGGACAAAAACAGCCGCTTTCAACAATACATTTACAGCCATCAACCTGAATGTGGGCACAGGAACGGCAACCAGTGTTCAGGGCAATACAATCGGGAACTTTGATTTTGCAAACTCTTTGAATGCTTCCTGGTATGGAATCAATGTTCTTGCAGGTGCTGTAAATATCGGAACCCTCACAGCCAACACAATCGGAGCAGCAACAGGTAATGGTTTTGTGACTTTGACCAATGGTAGCGCAGGTGGCTCTTTTTATGGAATATACATTTCAAGCACAGGCACGACAAACACCCAGGGAAACACCATTGGCTCCGTTACAGCCACCAACTCTTTTGGAACCAATTCCACAAATATTTACGGAATTTATAAGTCCGGATCCGGAACAACGACCATCAGCTCAAACACCATTGGAAGCACCATTACAGCAAACAGCATTAATGCAAGCTGTCCTTCGACCGGAAACAGCCAGTTTGTTTATGGAATCTCGACACAAAGCACCGGAACTATAGACATTTCAAATAATGTCATCGCAAATCTGAAAAATTCCTGCACGGGTTCTTCTGGCCAGCTTATGGGTATATCCACATATAACGGGACAAATACTATTTCGGGCAATACTATACGGGATTTATCCATTGCCAACACCAATTCATCTTCTGATTATATGTCGTCGATCCTCGGCATTTGCAACCAGAGCACCGCTGGCGTGCATACCATCAGCGGGAATACGATCTATAATTTATCGAATACATCTGCCTCCTTTACAGGAAACGTGATCGGGCTCTATTATCAGGGCTCAACCACTGCCAGCACGGTTTCGAAAAACTTTATCCATAGTTTATCAGTAGCCTCCACCACTGCATTATCGAATATATACGGGATCAAAATATACAATGGGGCAACCACCTGGTCAAATAACATTATCAGCGTTGGGAGCAACTATAATACAAACATTTACGGCATCTATGAAAACGGGGATGCCGAAAATAACAATAACCTGTATTTCAATACGATATATATTTATGGTGATGTGGGGTACTCAGAGCCCAAATCGTATGCTTTATACAGCGCGACTTCTACAAATACCCGAGACTTCAGGAACAATATTTTTGACAATCAGCGTTTCATTGGCGCTAAGAGTCCGGTTGGTCTCTACGCAAATTATGCAGCCTGGTTTAATTACGGTGTAAGCACAAACCTGACCCTCGATAACAATGATTATTATATATCGGGCATGGGCAGCGGTGTTCTGGGACATTTCAACTCTGCGAATGTGCCCTCACTTCCCTTAGTCAGCGGGCAGGATGCAAACAGCAAAAATGCTGACCCGGTCTTTGCCAGCGCCGGCGGTACCCTAGCAGCCAATTATCTGCCATCCAATACCTCCCTGATTGCCGCAACAGGCACCGGCATCACCACCGATTATGCCAATGCAGCCAGAAGTGTGACATACCCTTCAATGGGGGCTTATGAATACAATGTTGCGCCAACTATAACGGTTACATCCACCCTGGGAACGCCAACAGGATATTATTCCACATTAAAAGCCGCCTTCGACGCCATCAACGCCGGGATCCACCAGGGGGTTATCACAGTCAAAATCAACAACAGTACAACCGAAACAGCAGCTGCGGTGCTGAATGCCAGCGGAACTTACGGTAAAGCACCCTCAAGTGGAAGCTCAAGCTACACATCCATAAATATGTATCCGACTACCACTGGGCTTAGCATCAGCGGCAACCTGGCAACACCTTTGATCGACCTGAACGGCGCCGACAATGTAACCATCGACGGCAGGGTGAATGCCACCGGTTCATCCGTAAGTCTGACCATATCCAACGCCAGCACATCCGCAACGGTAGGGACATCAACCATTCGCTTTATCAGCGATGCATCCAACAATACTGTGAAATACTGCACGCTTAAAGGTTCGCAGATGATTCCAAACATCCCGGGATATGGTAGTGGAATCGTTTTGTTCAGCACAGGAACAACCACAGGAAACGATGGCAACCTGATCGACCACAACAACATCACCAATGCCGCCGATGTCAACCGCCCTATAAATGCAATCTTTTCTCTTGGAACATCCGCCATGGAAAACAGCGGCAATACGATAAGCAATAACAATATCTATGATTTTCTGATCAGAGAAGCCTCATTTGCGACTGGCATTTGTGTCAGAGATAACAATACCAACTGGACCATTTCGGGAAACAGTTTTTATGAATCGGCACTCTTTGCAACAACGGGATCGACATCATATTATTTCATTATTTACATTGAATCGGGAAGCGGACATACGATCTCATCAAATTATATCGGGGGGAGTAGCGCTGCCTGTTCAGGCGTATGGACAAAAACCGGGGACTTTCAACATGATTTCATCGGTATCTGTATCAATTCACCTTCAACAGGAACTGCCTGCGAGATACAGGGAAATATCATAAGGAATATCAACTGGACAAGTGGTTCCGGCAGCTTTACCGGGATCAACGTTGCAGGATCCCTTGGGGCGAACATTGGAACGACTGCTGCAAACGTAGTCGGTGCCGCTACAGGCAATGGAGCTATTACATATACTTTAAACACTACTTTACCGAGTCAGGTTAATGGGATTGCCACAACCTCAACCGGAACAGTGTGGATACAAAACAACACTGTGGGAGCCATCACCACAAATAATTCAAACACAGGATATCCTACAAATATTTACGGAATTCTCAGTTCAGGAACCGGGGACAGAGTCATCAACGCTAACACGATCGGCAGTACCGCAGTGGCAACCACCAACAGCATTTACGCTTCGTCCCCTTCGACCGGGGCATCACAGACCGTGTATGGAATATACAGCGAAGGAAGCGGAAACGCTATGATTATCGCGAATACGGTATCGAAGCTCACCAACGGGACAACCAATTCAACGGCAGGAACCGCCGGACTGATCAACGGAATTACCGCGGCAAACGGTACCAATACCATTTCAGGCAATATTGTGAGGGACCTGACCATAGCCAATGCAAATACGGCAGCCATTAACACGGCCTCGGTCACCGGGATCGCCCTGAACTACACAACGGCTGCAACCCAGAGCATTACCGGCAACACTATCTATAATTTATCGAATACCTATGCTTCATTCGCTGGCAGTGTCATCGGACTATATTATAATGGATCCACAACATCCAGCGCGGTTTCAGGGAATTTCATTCACAGTCTGTCATTGAACAGCGCCAATTCCGCTGCCTCTATTTATGGAATTAAGATTGACGGAGGATCGGCATCCTTTTCAAATAACATCATCAGTTTGGGTACCGGCATTTCGACCGGGTATGCCCTTTATGGCATAAAGCTTTTATCTGCAGGCACCAATACGCTTGATTTGTTTTACAACACCGTTTACATTGGCGGTACGGCAAGCAGTACAACAAGCAATACCTACGCTTTATCAAACGGCAACGGCGGCAACAATTTCAGAACCTATAAGAACAACCTTTTCAGCAATTCGAGGGCAGGAGGATCCGGCGGAAAACATTACGCTATTTCTGTGGCTGTTTTGAATAATTTGACCATCGATTACAACGATTACTATGCTCCGAATGGCTTTTTGGGTTTTCTGGGTGGAGATAAAACCGATTTGGCTGCGTGGAAAGCTGCAACAGGGCAGGACATCCACAGCCTGAATGTCAACCCGGTCTTTGCCACTCCGGGAGGCACACTGGCAGCAAACTACCTTCCATCTGAAAGCTCGTTGATGGCGGTTACAGGTACAGGGATTACTACTGATTATGCTGGGATAACCCGCAGCGCAACAAATCCTGCGATGGGAGCCTGGGAATATAATGTGAGTTCAGCAGTCACGGTCTCTGCAACTTCAGGCACCCTCACAGGGGTGTATCCTACCCTGAAAGGGGCCTTCGACGCCATCAATACAGGAACCCACAAGGGAGATATTACAATCAGGATCAACAGCAGCACGACTGAATCTGCATCTGCAGTTCTCTATCACAGTGGATATATCCCTGACAAGAAAGCTCCTGCGACCATAATTTCAGACTACACCTCCGTAAATGTTTATCCCACAGTCACAGGGCTAAGTATCACCGGCAACCTGGCATTTCCGCTCATCGACCTGAACGGGGCCGATAACGTGACCATCGACGGGAGGGTGAATGCCACAGGCAGTACAAAGGACCTGGTCATCAGCAATACCAGCACATTATCAACATCAGGAACCTCAACCATACGTTTCATCAACGACGCCTGCAGCAATACCGTTAAATACTCCACCATAAAGGGATCATCAACTGATACAGCCGCTGGTATCATTTTCTTCAGTACAGCCGGAACCGGAACCGGAAACAATGCGAATACAATTGACAATAACGACATAACCAGCGCCATCGATGCCAACCGGCCCATCAATGCAATATATTCGAAAGGAACCGAAGGCAAGGAAAACAGCGGGAATACCATCATCAGCAACAACATCTATAATTTCCTGAGTCGTGGATTGGATTCACAAGGCATCAATCTTTCTTTCAATACCACCTCATGCACTATTTTGGGAAACAGTTTTTACGAAACTGCGGCATTTGTTCCCACTGCGGAGGCCAATTACAAATTAATAAAGATCTCCAATGCAGGTGTTAATTTCACCGTTTCCGGTAATCATATTGGCGGCAGTTTATCGGCATGCAGCGGCACCTGGACAAAAACCAATGCATTCGACAATGATTTTATTGCCATCGCAATGGGCGTAGGAAATAGCGCTGCAAGCAATATCCAGGGCAACACCATCAAGAGTTTTTCCTGGTCAGACGCCCCTGGTAAACACCTATGGTGTGGAATATACGGAGCCGGCAATTTGAATGTCGGGACCGTTGAAGGTAACACTATTGGCGGATCAACAGGCACAGGGTCCATCACCTATAGTGCCGAATCAGATATTACCGGCATATTTCAAGGAATTTTTCTGTTTGGAACAGAACCTATGGACATCCGAAATAATGTGATAGGGTCCATCACTGTTGCCGGGTCAAATGATGCAACCGGAATTGATTTTTATGGAATTTTAAACGTGGCAAGCGGAACGATAACTATCAGCAACAATACGATAGGAAGCTTAACAACAGCCAACAGCATAAATCTGAGTTCTCCATCTACTACGTGGGAGCAAAAAGGTCATGGAATATTTAATGCGGGAACGGGAAGTGTGACTATGTCGGGCAATGTTATCGCCAATATGACAAACAGAACCACGAATTCTTCTGCAGTCGCCCGCGGTTTGATTCAGGGTATTACAACCATTGATGGATCAAACACTATTTCAAACAATACGATCCGTGATCTGACGATTGCCAATGCAGACACCGCTGCAGACTATAATGCGCCTGTCATCGGGATTGCACTATTAAATAACAGTCTTAACGTTCAGACAATAACCGGAAACACGATATACAATTTATCGAATACCAGGGCTTCATTCGCAGGCAATGTTATCGGGTTGTATTATAACGGATCGACGACGGCGAGCAGCGTTTCGAGGAATTTCATACGTAGCTTATCGGTTGATGCCACCAGCACCTCATCCGCGAACATTTACGGGATCAAAATAAAGAACGGAGCCACCACCTGGTCCAATAACATCATCAGTGTAGGAAGCAATACATTCGCAAACATATACGGCATTTATGAAAGGGGCGATGCCCTGAATGACAACAATCTGTATTTCAACACCATATATATTTATGGTACTGTGGAGTCAATGACATCAAGATCGTATGCTTTGTACAGCGCGACTTCAACAAATATCCGAAACTTCAGAAATAATATTTTTGATAATCAGCGGAGCAGTTACGCTAAAAGTCCAGGCGGCATCGGTACAAATTATTCAGCCTGGTTTAATTACAATGTAAGCACAAACCTGACCCTCGATAACAACGATTATTATGCTTCGGGCAACGGAGGTGTGCTGGGATATTATAATTCTGCTAATGTAATTGACCTGCCCCTGATCAGCGGAAAGGATGCAGGCAGCAAAGCGATAAGCCCGGCTTTTGCAAGTGCCGGAGGAACATCAGCTGTTAACTATCTTCCTTCTGCACTAGGACTGATTGCGGCAACAGGGACCGGGATCTTAACCGATTACGCCGGCACAACAAGAAGCTTGTCAACCCCTTCGATAGGTGCCTGGGAATATAATGCAAATCCGCCGGTAACGGTAACATCTACTGCGGGAACCTCCCCGGCATTTTATTCAACGCTGAAAGCCGCATTCGACGCAATTAATGCAGGAACACACCAGGGAGTTGTCATAGTCAAAATCAACAACAGCACAACCGAAACAGCTGCTGCGGTGCTGTATGCCAGCGGCGCTACAGGGAAAGCTCCCGGAATGGGAGGTTCTGATTATACCTCCGTGAATGTTTATCCTACAGTCACAGGGCTAAGTATCACAGGCAACCTGGAGACACCCCTCATCGACCTGAACGGGGCCGATAACGTGACCATCGACGGGAGAGTGAATGCGGTGGGTTCGGCTAAGGACCTCACCATATCAAATACTAGCACCTCTTCATCGGCCGGTACTTCCACAATACGGTTTATCAACGATGCATCCAGTGATCTCATAAAATACTGCAATATTAAAGGTTCATCAACCGATGCGTCCACGGGTATCATTTTCTTCAGTACAGCCGGAACTGGAACCGGAAATGATGCCAATACCATTGACCATAACGACATAACCAGCGCAACCGATGCCAACCGGCCGGTCAATGCGGTTTTATCCTATGGAACACCTTTGAAAGAGAACAGTGACCTTACGATAAGCAACAACAATATCTATGATTTTCTGAACCGTGGATTGGACTCACGAGGCATCTATCTGTATTCCAATACCACCTCCTGCACCATTTCGGGAAACAGTTTTTATGAAACCGCGACATTTGGTTCGACAGCGATAGTCACATACGAACCGATAGCAATCGACAATATGGCAGGCGCTAATTTCACAGTAGCCGGTAACTTTATTGGCGGCAGTTCAGCGGCATGCGGCGGTAACTGGATAACAGCCAATGAAAATGGCAATTATTTTTTTGGGATATATATAAATGTTGGAAATGAGACTGCAAGCAATATCCAGGGAAATACTATCAAGAATTTTTCCTGGTCATACTCAGGTGATGAAGATGTTTTATGGTATGCAGTGTTTCTAGAACATGGCAATATGAATGTTGGAACCGATGATGGAAACACCATTGGCAATTCAACGGGAAACGGTTCTATTACAATTACTGCAGGGGCTGGCCTCGGATCAGTCGCTGGCATCAACATGAAGGGAGCTGGAATCAAGAGCATCCAAAAAAACATTATCGGGTCATTCACTGTGGACGGTTCAGACCACACAAAAGGTCATTTTTTTACAGGAATTTCCAGCATGTGCAGCGGAACAGGAACAATTAATAACAATAAGATAGGCAGCGAAACAACAGCCAACAGCATTAATCTGATTTCGCCATCTACAGAAATGGAACAAGAAGTCGATGGAATATATAATTATGGACCAGGAAGTGTGACCATTTCGGGCAATACCATCGCCAACATGACCAATGGGACCACGAATTCTTCCATAATCACCCCTGGTTTGATTCATGGGATTACAACCTCGAATGGATCAAATACCATTTCAGGCAATACAGTCCGTGATCTTACGATTGCCAATGCAAACAGCAATGCCTCCGAACAAGTATCGGTTGGTGGCATCGTGTTGGATGATATCACGGATGTAGCCCAATCGATCACGGGCAATACGATTTATAATTTATCAAACACCTATGCTTCCTTCGCTGGCAATGTCATCGGATTGTATTACAACGGATCGACGACAGCCAGTGCGGTTTCAGGGAACTTCATACATAGCTTATCGGTTTCTCCTACCAGCACATCATCCGCAAATATATACGGAATCAAAATACAGAACGGAGCCACCACCTGGTCCAATAACATCATTAGTGTCGGGAGCAATTACCTGGCCAACGTTTACGGCATCTATGAAAGAGGGGATGTAGGGAATGATAATAATCTGTATTACAATACAATATATATAAGTGGTATTGTGGTGTCATCAGTGCCAAAATCGTATGCATTATACAGCAAGACTTCCACAAATACCCGTAATTTCAGAAACAATATTTTTGATAATGAGCGCCACATTAACGATAAAAGTCCAAGCACAGGCGGGTACCAACATTATGCGGTATGGTTCAATTATAGTGTAAGCACCAACCTGACTCTTGACTACAATGAATATTATGCCCCTGGCTTCGCAGCTCTGCTGGGACATTACAATTCGGCAGATGTCTTTTCCTTGCCGATCATCCCGGGACAGGATGCAAGCAGCAAGTCGGTCAGTCCGGGCTTTGCCAGCGCCGGAGGAACATCAGCTGTTAACTATCTTCCTTCTGCTTTAAGCTTGGTCGCAGCCACAGGCACAGGGATAACGACCGACTATGGCGGCAATACCAGGAGCCTGACTTATCCTGCCATGGGAGCCTGGGAATATTCGGTAACACCTCCATGCGTTAATCCAACAAGCGGAGGCACGATCGCTGCAGCCCAGACCATATGCTCGGGAGGCACCCCCTCGGCGTTTACAAGTTCTGCGGCTCCCAGTGGCTATACGGGAACCCTCGAATATAAATGGCAGATGTCAACAACGAGTTCTTCGGCCGGGTTCAGCGATATCGCATCAAGCAATGCTGAGACCTACGCTTCAGGAACCTTAACGGCAACTGCCTGGTTCAAGCGTATGGCGCGGGTGAGTTGCAAATCAGACTGGACAGGCGCCGCAGAATCAAATGTTCTGCAGATCGCCGTTGATCCTGTTTCCGTTGGTGGAAGCATTGCCGGAGGCACAACAGTTTGTTCCGGTTCAAATACGACGGAATTGACACTTTCAGGTCATACAGGCAGTGTGGTCAAATGGCAAAAGTCAACCGACAACTGGACAACTCCCATTGATATAGTCAATACGACCACGAGTTTAACCGCCACCAACCTTGTTGCTACGACAAAATACCGGGCTGTAGTCCAGAGCGGGGTATGCTCTTCGGCTAATTCAAGTGATGCGATAATCGCCGTTGATCCTGTTTCTGTGGGTGGAAGTATTGCAGGCTCGACCACGGTATGTTCAGGTGCCAACACTACGCTGCTTACCCTATCGGGTTATACTGGATCCATCATAAAATGGCAGAAATCGACTGACAACTGGTTAACCCCAGTCGATGTTGCCAATACCACTACCACTTTGGTCGCCACCAACCTTATTGCCACTACAAAATATCGCGCGGTGGTTCAGAGCGGGGTATGTTCTTCGGCTAATTCAAGTGATGCGACAATCACCGTTGATCCTGTTTCTGTGGGTGGAAGTATTGCAGGCTCGACCACGGTATGTTCAGGTGCCAACACTACGCTGCTTACCCTATCGGGTTATACTGGATCCATCATAAAATGGCAGAAGTCGACCGATAACTGGTTAACACCAGTCGATGTTGCCAATACCACCACCACTTTGGTCGCCACCAATCTTACTGCCACAACAAAATATCGTGCAGTAGTTCAGAGCGGGGTTTGCTCTTCGGCTAATTCAAGTGATGCAACAATCACGGTT
>CAISRB010000016.1 GCA_903887775.1 uncultured Bacteroidales bacterium | reverse complement strand
TTCAAGTGGTCAAACGACGTATTAACAAATATCGAAGTTATTGACAAAAAAGAAAAAAGTAGCAAAAAAGAAAAAAGTCAACAAACAACAAAAGAGTTTAATAGTTATTGAAAAAAGTCAACCTATTTCAGTCAACAACAAATCGTAAATCATAAATCGTAAATCATAAATCGTAAATCGTAAATCGTAAATCGTAAGTAAATATGTTACCACTCTACATCCCACATTTTACAGTCAAGGACCCGAACATGTTTTTCCTCATCGCAGGTCCCTGTGTAGTCGAAAACGACAGCATGTCGATGGAAGTCGCAAGCCATATTAAAATGATCTGCGACCGGCTTAACATACCTTACATCTTCAAATCGTCCTACAAAAAAGCAAACCGTTCGAGGGGAGATTCATTTACCGGTATTGGCAATGAGAAGGCCATGAATATCATTTCCGAGGTCGGGAAACAGCTTCACATACCCACGCTCACTGATGTCCATTCAGAAGAAGAAGCCGGCTTCGCGTCAGCATACGTAGATGTGCTGCAGATCCCGGCTTTTCTCTGCCGGCAGACTGAGTTGCTTCTTGCCGCCGGGAGGACAAAAAAAGTCATCAACATCAAGAAGGGACAATTTTCCTCGCCTGAATCGATGCGGTTTGCAGTGGAAAAGATCCTGAGCACGGGAAATGTCAACGTCATGCTCACCGAAAGAGGAACCACTTTCGGATACCAGGACCTGATCGTGGATATGCGTTCTATTCCCGAGATGAAGAAGTTCCAGGTACCGGTTATCCTGGATGTGACCCATTCCCTGCAGCAGCCAAACCAATCGGAAGGAGTGACAGGTGGCAAACCGGAACTTATTGAAACTCTCGCAAAAGCAGGTATTGCAGCAGGGGCCGACGGGCTTTTTATTGAGACGCATCCGCATCCGGCAATGGCCAAATCAGACGGCGCGAACATGCTGAAACTCGAACTCCTCGAAGAATTACTGATAAAACTTGTAAGGATCAGAAAAGCCCTGTGACCTTCTTATTCTATTTTCAGGCTCTTAATGCCTCCTGTTTCCTGGTGGAACAATACTTTCCATTTACCTGAAGGCAGATTCGTAACCAGGCCCAGCTGGTTGATCAGGCATTGCTGCTCTTCCTGGGTATTGTCGTCAACCTTCACTGTCACTCTTGCATATTCAGGTATCCTGTAAAAGAAACCGCTTGATTTGGCCGTCTTTTCGGCCTTCTGAAGGTAAGTTGAAACAGAATGAGTGTTGCCTACCCTTTGTACTTTTATCGTTATCACCTTTCCTGAACCCGGTGCATCAAGGTCCTGAACACCTTTTGATTTATTAAATTTAAGAACCGGGATTTCAGTATTTATCTGGTTAGGAGTAGGTATGTACTTATACGAGAAGGTTATCGTTTTGTGTATCCTTACACCCGTAAATAACTTCAGGTATTCTTTTTCAAGGTTCTTCAACTGGGCATCCATAAACTCCAGGGTTTCTTTATTATAATTCACTTCCTGAAATCCCGTGATCAGGTTGAAGCGATTATCCTTGATCTTCGAAAGGAAGTCAGCCGCTTCCTTGGCTTTCTGTTCAGGTGATTTTTCAACCATCGTCTTTTTCAGGTACTGACGTTCAAGGGTCATTGTATCAATGTTGACCTTTCTGCGGATGGTATCAACTTTTTCAAATACGCTCATGTCGGTATAGTTCCTGAACAGCTCGCCAAAAGCATCCTTCTCGAGTTCCAGGGGAGGTTCTTCCGTGTTTAACAGCTTCCTCACCTGTGTTGCAGTGTCTGATCCCACGGGCAATGTGCCCAGGATTATCCCGGCATCGGTCAGAGAGAGCAGGCCGGCATTTTCCCCTTTCAGAGTTTTATCTCCAAGTTCGACGAAATAATACTGGTCGGGATCAGGTTCGAAGGAAGTCGATATGGCTATATCTGAAATTTTGTATTCAATGGTATTCGATTGAACCACGTTCTTCAGGCCAAGGAAACGCAGGGCATAATCAGCATAAGGGCCCTGATAATTTTCAATACGGTCGATCTTCACTGTAATGTCGACAACAGTTCGGGGAAGACTATAGAATATCCCTTCGCTGGTCTGGGGGAAAGTATTGTTGTCGATATGCACCACGTTGATCTGTGAATACGCAATGCTGGTTCCGAACATCATCAGAACCGGCAACAGCCGGATAAAAAACCCTCGGATTGCCATAATCTTAGTTTGTCTTAATGAATAAATAAGAGTTCGCGGTATTTGGGTAATGGCCATACCTCATCATCAACCATCAGTTCAAGTTTATCGGAATGATAACGTATTTTGTCAAAATAAGGGAATACATTGTGGCAGTATGACTGGGCTTTTTCTTCAGGATCCTGCAGCTTGTTTGCAACCTTCCTTGCTTCAGTCATATCATTCACACAGGTCATGATCTTATCAATATGCTCTGATATCTCGGTGATCTGTTCCATCTGATTCTGGGAGATCTTGCCGTAAGTCTTCAAATCGAGAACCAGTTTCAGTCCCTTGACATTGTCGACAAGGGTATTCTGGTACCTGATCGCAACCGGAATCACATGGTTTGAGACCAGGTCGCCAAGTATCCTTGACTCAATCTGTATCTTTTTCGTATAGTTTTCGAGACCAATTTCATAACGGGCATGAACTTCGCGGCTTGTAAGGACTCCGTTCCGTTCAAAAACATCCACGAACTTCGGAGTCACAAAAGCCTTGAGAGCATCGGGCGTGGTCTTATGATTGGAGAGTCCCCGTTTTGCAGCTTCTTTCAGCCATTCCTGCCCGTAATTATTCCCTTCAAACCTGATAGCTTTTGACTCCCTGATATATTTTTTCAGTACGGTCATAATGGCCTCATCGGGTTTCACTTTCTTTCCCGACACAGCCTTCAGGTCTTTCATGAACTGGTTAAGCTGATCGGCTACGATCATATTCAGGGCTATCATTGCCGGGGCACAGGAGTGTGATGATCCTACTGCCCTGAATTCAAACTTGTTCCCCGTGAAAGCAAAAGGGGATGTCCTGTTACGGTCGGTATTGTCGAGCAGAATCTCGGGGATCTTCGGAAAGTTTTTGAGCAGGCCGTTATCACTATCGAGACTGAACTTGAAGTTTTTGTCGCTTTTCTCAATCGTATTGAGCCAATGAGTAAGCTGGGCGCCGATGAAAACCGAGATAATTCCCGGAGGCGCTTCATTTGCGCCAAGGCGGTGATCATTACCCGGTGTGGCGATGATGGCCCGAAGCAGGTCGGCATTGTCATGAACAGCTTTGACAATGTTTACAAGGAATGTAAGAAAGCGCAGTTCGGATTTTGCATTATTACCGGGGACAAGGAGGTTCTCCCTGGTGTTGGTAGCGAGGGACCAGTTATTGTGCTTGCCCGATCCGTTGACGCCGTTAAATGGCTTTTCATGAAGCAGAACAGTAAAATTATGCCGGCTCGCCACCTTTTCAATAAGGTGCATCATCAACTGGTTGTGGTCAACCGAAAGGTTGGCCTCTTCAAATACAGGCGCACATTCAAACTGGTTTGGCGCTACTTCGTTATGTCTTGTTTTCACCGGGATTCCGAGCCTGTGAGCCTCCAGTTCAAACTCCTGCATAAAAGCCATGACCCTCTGTGGTATAGTTCCGAAATAATGATCTTCAAGCTGCTGGTCTTTTGCAGAGGAATGGCCGAACAGGGTCCGCCCGGTCAGGACCAGGTCGGGACGGGCGCTGTAAAGCGCTTTATCAACCAGGAAATATTCCTGTTCCCAGCCCAGGGTTGCAAACACCTTCGTCACATCCTTGTCGAAAAGCTGGCAAACCTCAACAGCGGCCTTATCGATAGAATGAAGGGCACGCAATAAAGGAGTTTTATAGTCGAGTGCTTCTCCCGTATATGAAATAAAAACGGAGGGGATGCACAGGGTCCTGTCCATTATGAAAGCCGGGGAAGAAGGATCCCAGGCGGTATAGCCTCTGGCTTCAAAAGTTGAGCGGATCCCCCCGCTCGGGAAACTGGAAGCATCGGGTTCCTGTTGCGTAAGTTCAATTCCCCTGAATTTTTCAATGCCGGTGCCACCTTCCACGGGGCTAACAAAAGCGTCATGCTTTTCGGCAGTAGCTCCTGTGAGAGGAAGGAACCAATGCGTATAATGTGTAGATCCATTGCTGATGGCCCAGGCTTTCATACCGGCAGCCACCTGGTCGGCTATCCTCCGGTCGATTTTTTCGCCTTTTTCGATTGAATTAATGACCGCAGTATATGCTTCTTCGGTAAGAAACTCTTTCATTGCGACCCTGTTGAACGTGAGTTCCCCGAAATATTCTGATGCTTTTTTATCGGGGAAATCAACAGTTTTCGGGACTCTGCTCATTGTCAACTCCAGTGCTCTGAATCTGATATTGTCCATATTTACGATTTATGATTTATGATTTACAATTTCCGTTTTGGTTCACCCTGATTAACGGCGGACAAGCAATTTCAAGCGGGCTTTGAGTTCTTCCTGCTTATGAAAAACAGTCCGGCAAAAGTAATAAATCCGTTAAGAATCAGAAGTTCAAAACCGAATTTATAACCACTAAATATTAACACAGAATACCTGCTAAGTAAATAACAGATAACCGGTGAAATCATGGCAATGAAAGGTACCAGTTTATCTTTCACCTGCTTACGTGTAAAAAGTCCGAATGCGTACAGGCCCAGAAGGGGTCCGTAGGTATATCCTGCCACTGTGAATAACTTATCGATTACAGCCCTGTCGTTGATGGCCCGGAATAAGATTATGACCGCAAGAAGAATGAAAGCAAAGGAAACATGAACAAGGTAACGGATCTTTTCCTTTTTCTTCTCGCTCAGATGTTCTTTTTTCTGAAGGCCCAGAAAGTCTATCGAGAAGGAAGTCGTGAGGGAAGTTAAAGCCCCATCAGCACTGGGATATGCCGCCGAGATAAGCCCTATAATAAAGACAAGGCCTGCAAGCGGTCCCAGTTGGTTGATTGCTATGAGGGGAAAAAGGTCATCGGAGCGTGAAGGCAATGCTATCCCCTTGAAATTTGCGAAAAGAAAAAGAGTGGCTCCAAGGAAAAGAAAAATAAAATTCACGAATACCAATACCCCGCTGAATGTAAACATGTTTTTTTGGGCATCTTTAAGATTGCGGCAGCTGAGATTCTTCTGCATCATTTCCTGGTCAAGCCCTGTCATCACTATCGTAATGAACATCCCGCTGAAGAATTGCTTCACAAAAAAACGGCGGTCGCTCCAGTCGGTATTAAAAATCCTGGTCAGTCCATCATCTGCAGCCCTGTGAAATAATCCTGCAAGGCTCAGGTTCATATTTTTCGCGATCAGGAAGATTGATAAAAACACGGCCAGCAGCATAAAGGTTGTCTGCACGGTATCAGTCCAGATGATCGTTTTGATCCCGCCTTTGAATGTGTACAGAAGGATAAGTACAATAAAAATGAGAACCGTAAGAGCGAAAGGGATCTTCCAGGCATCGAAAACGAAGACCTGCAGCACATTTACGACCAGGAACATCCTGAACGATGCCCCGATCACCCTTGAAAGGATAAAGTAAAAAGCGCCTGTTTTGTATGACCAGAACCCGAAACGGGATTCAAGGTAGGAATAAATTGAAGTAAGGTTCATCCGGTAATACAGGGGCAGAAGGACCAGCGCGATGACGGCATACCCTAAAAGATATCCGGCCACTACCAGAAAATAAGAGAACTGGGTATCACCTACCCATCCCGGCACCGACATGAATGTCACACCCGAAAGCGAGGCTCCGATCATACCGTAAGAAACAACATACCAGGGGGATGTTTTATTCCCTATATAAAAAGCACGGTTCGTGGCTTTTCGCGCCGTCAGCCAGGTTATAAAGAACAACAGGGCGGTGTATAACAGGAAAGCGAGAAGGATGGATTGGGGGGTCATTGTAAAAGATTAGGGTCGATGGAGGTCGGATGTCAGATTTCAGTTATTCATGCACGAAATTACATGATAATTTTGAAATCTGCAGATTGTATCTTTGACACAGGAACCACAACAAGCTCAGGGAAATTTATATCATTGCAGTGTAAGTGTAGCAAGCGTCGCAATTCACACAAGCGGCATCAGGTGGAACGCAGAGACACCGTAGCGGCGGTGTGAAGTTGCGAGCGCAGTGACTAAATAAGAGAGGTTTGAAAATGTAAGCGAAAGCCGCGACTCAAACTATGCTAGCGAAGGCTCAGTGATCTGGAAAATGCGGGTAAATCGGCGAACACATAATTTATCGTTTTATGCCCCCTTCGTATGTGCGGCAGGTCAGATGAGAGGAATACGGTTTTCATTCCAACCCGTTTACCGAATATCATATCCGTCAGCGAGTCACCTACCATAAGGGATTGCCTGAAGCGGATTTCAGGAAAGCGTTTTCTCGCCTGCAAAGCCATACCTATGTTCGGTTTGCGGTTGAATGATTTTTCACTATCCAGTGCCGGGCAATAGAATACGGCGTCAATCCTTCCTCCTGCTGCCTCCACCTCCGAGACCATCCTCGAATGTATTGTTTCAAGCTGGCTTTCACTCATCAAACCTTTACCGATTCCCTGCTGATTGCTCACAACCACGATGCGGCCGAATACGCCTGCAAGCTCTTTCATTGCTTCTTTGACGCTGTGATTGAACTGAAACTGCTCCCAATGGCTCACATAACCATCAATAATGCGGTGGTTAATTACTCCGTCCCGGTCGAGGAACAATGACCAGGATTTATCGATCTTTAAATCCTTCAAATTCATGTTGTGCTTTATGATAATCTTCAGGGATACCTATATCGAGGAAATACCCTTCCGAAGGGAATCCGAAAATACGCGCCTGGCCATAATATTTCTCAAAACAATCTTTTTCTATTGAAAATTTACCGCGGAAGCCGGGGTCCATTAAAAACATCTTCTCGATAATATATACTCCTCCGTTGATCAGGCCCGGGCCCTGTTTCTCATTTTTCTCTTCAAAGCCGGTGATCCTGCGCTGGCGGTTGAGTGTGACCCGGCCATACCGTATCGTATCCCCAAGTTTTCTGAGGGCGAGTGTGGCATTGGCTTTTTTCGCAAGATGTGCCTGTTCGAAAGCGTTCAGATCGATCCTGAACAGGCTGTCGCCATTCATCACCAGGGCTCTGTCGCCCCGGATTCGCCAGAAAGAAAGCCTGATCCCTCCACCCGTGCCCATGGGTTCTTCCTCCACCGCATACTCGATCTCAATGGTCCTGTAACGATTTTTAAAATGGTCTGTGATGATTTCGCGCTTGTATCCAACGCTGAGCACAACTTTTTTTATACCCTGAGCCAGAAGGTAGTCCAGCAAATATTCCAGAAAAGGCCGGCCGTTGATCAGGGCCATCGATTTGGGCACATCATTTACAACTTTCTGCAAACGTGTGCCAAATCCGCCGGCAAGTATAATTGCTTCCAAATGAAATTATTCTTTTGGGAATAACGACGATTCGACGAGCTCGCAGATGATATGGCCGATCATAATGTGAGATTCCTGTATCCTGGGGGTGTCATCAGAAGGCACGTTAAGCAGGAAGTCTGCAATATCTTTCATGTTTCCGCCACTCTCCCCCGTCAATGCCACGGTGAGCATTCCAATTTCATTGGCCGTCTCGAATGCCCTGATCACATTTTTTGAATTGCCTGAAGTCGATAAACCGATCAGCACATCTCCTTCTTTCCCACTGCCTCGGATAATACGGGAATACACCTCGTCGTAGGAATAGTCGTTTGCCACAGCTGTAAGATAGGAAGTGTTTACGTGAAGCGCTTCAGATGGCAGGGGCGGTCGGTCATAATAGAAACGGCCTGAAAATTCTGCAGCAAGATGCTGGGCATCGGCTGCACTTCCGCCGTTCCCACAGAAAAGCACCTTATTCCCATTGCAGAATGCCTCTGCACAGGCCTTTGCGACATTCTCTATGACCTGCAACAGAGCGGGGTTGTTGAGGATCTTCTGTTTCGTTGCAATGGACTGTTCTATGGATTCTTTAATACGCATCATAGCGGATAATTTCTTCAAATGATTTTCTTTTCAGATGCCTCGATGCCTGATCCGTTGAATCGGCAGGATATCCAAGGCTCAGGTAAGCAACAGGCTCGATGTGGTCAGGAAGATTCAGGATCCCGGCACATTTCGCACTGTCAAAGTTGCAGATCCAGCAGGTTCCAAGTCCCTTTTCGGCTGCAGCAAGCGTAATATGATCAGCGATGATCGCAATGTCAATATCGGTATGGTCTTTGCCGTCGCCACGTTTCCAGCCCTTATCGTGCTCGCCCAGAAAAACAAGTATCACCGGCACTTGCCTGAACCATTCGCGGTTGTATGTTTCCTGTATTTTTTTCTTCAGATCCTCATCCCTGATCACATTGATCAGCCAGGGCTGGTAATTGGCAGCTGAAGGCGCTATCCTCCCGCATTCCAATATATAATTAAGCGTTTCCTCCTCTACAGGACTGGGAAGGTAGCTCCTGACAGAGTACCTCGATTTTGCGAGTTCCAAAAAAGTTTGCATAGTATTGATTGAATTATTCGTTACCTGATTTTCGCTGTTTGCTACTTTATTTTCGCTACCTCGCTACTTCATTTTCGCTACCTCGCTACCTCACTACCTCACAACTTCATTTTCGCTACCTCACTCCTTCATTTTCGCTACCTCACTACCTCACTATCTCGCTACCTATATAGTCCAGCTTCTTAAGCCTTTTGTAGTAAAATCATAACGTTTCGCCTGCCCTCCGAACCTTTTTAAGGCATCGATAACAGCCGAGCGGGTATTTCCCGGACAATAAAAGAACATAAATCCACCCCCACCTGCCCCGGAAACTTTACCCCCTGAAGCGCCATGTTGTTTTGCTGTATCATAAATCTCATCGAGCATCGGGTTTGTGATCCCCTGAGCCATATTCTTTTTAAACTTCCAGCCGAAATCAAGGATCTCCCCTATCTTGTCCAGTTCCCCCATCAGCAATGCTTCTTTCATCATGACTGCTTGTTCTTTCAGCTTGTTCATGGCTTCAAGGGATTTTTCGTTCCCGGAGGTCACATTCTTTCTTTGTTCTTCAATAATAATGCTTGAAAGCCGGCTTGTCTCGGTATGATATAACACCAGGTTGTGGGCCAGTTCATCCATGTATTTATCGTGAATGCGTAAAGGGTTGACGATAACCTTGTCATCCCGGAAGAACTCCATGAAATTCACCCCGCCAAATGTAGCTGCATATTGATCCTGCTTCCCCCCTGCCATGTTCAGGTCAACCCTTTCGATTTCGTATGCAAGGTGGGCCAGGTCATATTCTCCCAGTGGCAGGTTAAGCCATTCGGCAAATGCGCCAAGAATGGCAACTACAAGAGTTGAACTGCTACCGAGCCCTGACCCCGGAGGTGCATCGACATAGGTTGAGAGTTCGAATGAAAGCGGTTTGAGTGAGTGGTCCGAGACAATCCTGTTATAAATTCCTTTAATCAGGTCGAGTTTCCCGTCTATTTCCAGCTTTGCAGCTGAAGTGAGCTCATACCTCTCATGCCTGTCGAGAGAATTCAGTATGATCTTTCCATCGGCCCGTGGTTGAATGGCGGCAGTTGCATACATGCTGATCGTGGCGTTCAAAATTGCGCCTCCGTACAGGTCAGAGAAAGGGGCAACATCCGTCCCGCCACCCGCGAGGCCCAGACGTAATGGAGCTTTGCTGCGTATAATCATGAATCAGGTTCTGTTATTAAAATCGGTACGAAGATAAGAATAAAGTAGCGAAATAGCGAGGTGGCGTTCGACTTCGCTATTTCGCTACCTCATTAATAGCCGACACCATCCTCCCCCAGGAATATTTCTGTTTTTCAACCGCTGCATTAGCCGAGAACTCAGCTTCCTTATGCTCACTGAAGTATTCCAGAATAGAGGATGCAATGCTGCCGGGATCGGGGTTAACCACATATCCTACCTTCCGATGGGGTACGAACTCTGCCAGCCCTCCCACATCCGAGATGATCATTGGTTTGTCAAAATGATACGCAATCTGCGTAACCCCGCTCTGGGTAGCGCTTTTATATGGCTGGACAACCACATCCGCAGAGCAGAAATAATTTACAACCTGGCTATCGGGAATGAAATCATTACTCATGATCACAACACCTTCGAGTGCATGCCTTTTTATGATTTCAAAGTATGGCGCAGGATCACAGTAAAATTCGCCCGCAACAAGAAGTTTTATTCCTGAATTCTTCAGGGTTTCTGTCCCGAAGGCTTCAAGCAAAAGGTCCAGGCCTTTGTAATCCCTGATAAAACCAAAGAAAAGAACATACCTGACATCAGGGTCCAGTCCCAGGTTTTTCTTTGCTTCATTTTTACTGATGGCATCCCCGAAATTGTCGTAAAGGGGGTGGGGACACCAAATCTTCGGCTTCCGGCTGTCAAAGCCCTCCAGGTCTGCCATGACCGATTTGGACATGGCAACAAAGCCATCCACAGAATTCACAAAATACGACGATAAGATTCTGTCACCGGGCCGTTTCTCATGGGGAATGATATTGTCGATGACCGAGACCACTTTCGTATGTCTGTTCTTCCTGATGATCCGGCAAACCGTACCCAGGCAGGGTGCCATGAAAGGCATCCAGTATTTCACAATGACAAGGTCGGGGCGGAGGTTTCGAACATGGCGGCCCAAAGTGAGCCAGTTCAGCGGGTTCACTGAATTCAGTTTTACCTGTATCGGTATACCGTCAGGCGCGGCTTCGGTGGAATACTGGGTTTTCCCGGGAAACAGGATTGAAGGATATTGGAGTTTGAAGGTAATTATCGACGCCGTCGACCCCAGCCGTATATATTCCCTTACCAGGCGTTCATTAAATGTTGCCAGGCCTCCTCTCAGCGGGTAGGCTGAGCCAATGAGAATTACATGTTCGGGAACGGGCATGATCTCTTTAGCTGAACTTGGGAATATTGAAAGAGAATACTGAGCCGAAACCCTTCTGGCTTTCAACGTTTAGAATACCTTTATTGAGCATGACAAACTCTTTGCAGAGATGCAGACCCAGCCCGGTTCCTTTTTCACCGGCTGTGCCCTGGGAAGTTTGTGTTTTATCAAGTCTGAACAGGCTTTCCATCACATCAGGCGACATCCCCAGTCCATTATCCTGGATAATTACTTCCACCCAGCTGTCTTTGACAAGCATCGAAATATGGACCTCCCCTCCTGGCTGTGTGAACTTGATCGCATTCGAAATCAGGTTCCTCAGTACCACCCTGATCATGTTTTTATCAGCATGTACCGTAACAGGGCTCAGATTCCTTTCAACAATCCTTATCTGCTTATCAAGAGCGTATGGCTTGTAAAAGCTGATAACCTCCCTGATCGCCTCTTCCAGGTCAAAATCGGCAGGTTCAGGGACCATCCTGCCCGACTGAACCCTTGCCCATTGAAGCAGGTTATCTAACAACCTCAGGTAATTCTTTGAAAGATCGTGAAGGCTTTGAAGGATCTCTTCCTGTTGTTTAGGGCCCAGCAGATCCATATCTGTACGAAGCACTTCCGAGAGGGATATCAGCGTAGTAATGGGGCTCCTGAGGTCATGGGCAATTATTGAGAAAAACTTATCTTTAGTGGCATTCAGCTCGACGAGTTCCAGCTTTTGTTTTTCCAGAATATTTTTCTGATGAAGGATCTCCTGGTTCTGGGATGCAAGTTGTTCCTCGATCACATTCATATCCCTGAGCCGGCGGACCAGGGCTTTCAATATTCCCCTGAAGACTGTATTTTCATTTTGCGTGATCTTGTGAAACTCCTCCTGGTCAAAACGAAGCAGGTGGGTATGTGATAATGCCGTCACTGTAGCCGACCTTTCCTGCTGGTCAAGGAGGTAATATTTTCCAAATACGTCTCCTGATTTAAGGACAGTGAAGATATACTCGCCTTCATGAACCTTAACACGGCCGTCACGGATAATATACATCGAGTCACCCAGTTCCCCTTTAAGAACAATGTGCTCCCCTTCTGAAACTTCCATTTCAGTCAGACTCTCGGCAATCCTTGCCAGCAGAATATCGGGGGACTCCTCGAAAATCAGAACTTTTCTCAGGAATCTGACCCTCCTGTCAATATCTTTTGAATCCATTGCTAGTCTTTGTAAAAAATCAGAAACCTGTTTTCTTTTCAACCAGATAATTGTTCCTATCGGCAGAATTCCGGCTTATCAGTTCTCCCATGAAACCGGCAGCAAACAGCTGTGTACCCATGATCATAGCCAATAGCCCGAAAAAGAAAAGCGGGCGTTCTGTCATCTTGAAAGCCTGGTGAAAAAACTTTTCATAAGCCAGGTACAATGCAATGATAAAACCGCCGATAAACAGCAGGCTTCCCCATAAGCCAAAGAAATGCATAGGCCGCTTCACAAAACGCGACATAAAGGATATGGTCAGCAGGTCGAGATACCCTTTATAAAACCGGTCAAGGCCAAATTTCGTCTTACCATATTTACGTTTCTGATGGTGGACCACCTTCTCCCCAATTTTCCTGAATCCTGCCCACTTCGCGAGAAACGGGATGTAGCGGTGCATGTCGCCGTATACCTCAATACTTTTGATTACCGTATTCCGGTATGCTTTAAGGCCGCAGTTGAAGTCGTGAAGTCTGATCCCCGACATCCTCCGTGCCGACCAGTTATAAAACCTGGTTGGGATGGTCTTCGTAATCGGGTCATGACGTTTTTTCTTCCAGCCTGAGACCAGGTCAAACCCATCTTCCCTGATCATGCGGCAGAGCTCGGGTATCTCGTCGGGACTGTCCTGCAAATCAGCATCCATCGTAATTACAACCTCACCTGATGCTTCCTGGAATGCTACATTTAAAGCAGCTGCCTTGCCATAATTCCGCCTGAATTTTATTCCACGGAAGTTAGGATTTTTTGCAGACAACTGTTCAATGACCTGCCAGGAGTTGTCTGAACTTCCGTCATCAACAAAGATCACTTCCCATGAGAACTTGTTTTCAAGCATTACCTTTTCGATCCAGCCGGCAAGTTCCGGGACGGACTCTTCTTCGTTCAGAAGCGGAATAATAACAGATATATCCATCAGTCAATGTTTACAGGGCAGAGGTGGTTTCGCCGGGATCATCTTTTTTAAGGAAAATTGCGGCCAGTAAACTCAGGATAGCTGAAATAACAGCGTAAGCCAAAAATCCGAAGATCATCATCATCAGCGGGCTCGTGAATTTCCGGGTATAAACAAGTGCAGCCTCTATCTGTTCTTCGGTTAAATTCTTTTCCTGGAGCTGGGTTCTCGCCTTATCAAGGATCTCATTGATGAGTCCGGGGTTGATGAACTGGGCAAAAACAAGCATATAAACAGAAGCCAGAATGCCGGCGATCAAACCGATCAGGAAACAGGAAGTGAATGCCTGCCCGTAGGTCATAAAACCTTTTTCAGTTTTCTTCCTGTAGTCCAGGGTTCCCCATACCATAACACCCAGAAGGATTACATATCCTACATAACCGAGTGCCTGGTTCATGTATAAATTTGCAATATACAGCAGAAGGCTGTATACAATCACAGCAGCCCCTGCAATTAATCCGTAATTCAGGGCATTGGCTGATACAGAGCGTTTTTTTTCTTCCATGATGTTTCGGGTTTAGAGTGTTCACTACAAACATACAAAAAAAACGTTTCTCCGCTTGCCTGTTAACTGAATTTTTGTAACTTTGCACCGGGTAAGTCTTATACGACCAGCTCCCTTCAAACTCCCCCAGGTTCGGAAGGAAGCAAGGGTAAGTTGGTTGAGCGGTGCGATATAAGGGGCTTACCCTTTTTTTTTTAATAGCGAGAAGCGAAAAGCGAAATTATTGAGATGCTGCTCAAGGTTCATCCAGATAATCCAGGCGAAAGGCATCTGAAGATCATCACAGATTGTCTCAGAAGCGGCGGGGTGATTATTTATCCAACCGATACGGTTTACGGACTGGGATGTGATATCACGAAGATCAAAGCTGTTGACAGGGTTGCCCTGATCAAAGGAATCAAAAGGGAAAAAGCGAATTTTTCATTCATTTGCCACAGTCTGAGTCAGCTTTCCGACTATACCCGTCCGATAAACAATGATATTTTCAGGCTGATGCGCAGGACGCTCCCGGGACCCTATACCTATATATTGAATGCAAATAATAAGGTTCCCCACTTTTTCCAGAGTAAAAAGAAGACCGTGGGGATCAGGATACCCGACCATAAGGTGCCTTTGGAGATAGTGGAAAAGCTGGGCAACCCCATCATGACAACATCTATCCATTCAGATGACACGTTTATCGGGTACCCGGTGGATCCTGAAGAAATTTTCGAAAAATTCAGGAAACTGGTTGATATCGTTATCGATTCAGGCCATTCGGGCAACATCCCTTCAACAGTAATTGATTGCAGGGGAAATGAACCTGTGCTGCTCAGGCAGGGAAAAGGTGAACTTTCGTAAGGTTTTTATCAAACCTTCTTGTTTGTTTCAACAAATTTTCTACCTTTGCACCCTCATTTTTGAGCCGACTCAGTAGCTCAGCAGGTAGAGCATCGCCCTTTTAAGGCGGGGGTCTTGGGTTCGAATCCCAACTGGGTCACAGAAAGAAGAAGAACCGCCCGGGTTTTCCGATCTTAATCCCTCAATTTTTGAGCGGTCCAAAGCCTGGATAGAGACCGCAGCCAGTGAAACCAGAGAATCCCCATATTTACCCCAGCGAATCTGTCAAATTAAGCAGGGATATCAAGGAAAAGCAGCTTAACCAGCATTCAAAGATCATATGGATGACCGGCCTCTCAGGAGCCGGGAAAACTACATTATCATACGCCCTTGAATCTGCATTGCATGGTATGGGGTATTTTATCCAGACCCTGGATGGAGATAATGTAAGGACAGGGATCAATAAGAACCTGGGGTTTTCCGATGCCGACAGGTACGAGAATGTCCGCCGTATCGCAGAAGTCTCCAAACTTTTCCTGAACTGCGGTATTATCACCATCGCCAGTTTTATCAGTCCGACAGCTGAAATCCGTGAGATGGCCAGAACCATAATCGGTGAGGAAGACTTTATCGAGTTTTTCATTAACGCCCCGCTTGAAGTCTGCGAATCCCGCGATGTTAAAGGTCTTTACGAGAAAGCAAGAAGGGGCGAAATCAAGGAATTCACCGGGATCAACGCCCCATACGAAATTCCTGCTCATCCCGGCCTCGAAATACGCACCGACCTTCTGTCAATAGAGGAATCGGTAAAGAAAATGATTGACTTTCTTCTGCCTCTGATAAAAAAGGGGTAAGAAAAAATTTCGCTATTCCTCGGATTTCTTTCTGATAGGAACCACACCCGACATCTCTCCCATTACATTAACAAGATCCGAACCAGTGGGCACGATCACTTTGCTGTTATCCTTAAGTGAAGTTTCCATGGCCTGGATTCGCCTGAGCATCTGGGCATTCCCGATAAAATATTTTTCAGCCGATTCATTCACGAGACGAATAGCCTGGGCTTCACCTTCGGCACGTAAAATGGCTCCCTGCTTGATCCCTTCGGCCCGCCGGATCTCGGCACGCTTCTCCCCGTCAGCCTTCGTTTCAGTAGCTGTTGCATAATCAACCGCGGCAATCTTCTCATTTTCGGCCTTAACAATCTTGTTCATGGTTTCCTGGACATCCTTCGGAGGATCGATCTCCTTGAGCTCGGTACGGATGATCTCAATGCCCCAGCTGAGCGTTTCTTCATGCAGGGTGCCGTGCAATTCCTTATTGATCTTGCCGCGCTCGCTGTTGGCTGATTTCAATGTCATCGTACCGATGATGTTACGCAGGGTCGTACGTGCAAGGTTAACAATCTGATATTCAATACTATTTACATTATACTGAGAATTCTTGACATGATCCTCATCTGATTTGATTTTAAAATATACCTGTGCATCAACCCTGGCGTTCAGGTTATCATTGGTAATGATTTCCTGGGGTTCAGCATTGATCATTTTTTCGGTAACATTAACCCGGTACATCTGTTCGATGCCGGGGATGATAAAATGAAAGCCGGGCATAGCAAACCGGTTATACTTTCCTAAACGCTCGACCAGACCGCGGTGGGTGGGGCGAACAATACGAATCCCAGCAAAAAAGAACAGCAGCAGGATCCCGACAATTATCAGAACAGGAATTTCCATGGTTTTTTGGGTTTTGATTTTACACGTCAAACCTACACCGAAAAAGGCAATTAAACAAGAAATTGGATATTTTTGTAAAAAAAATATATTTATAATACAGGACCGGAATGAAAAAAATCGAACAACCAGCCGAGTTAATGGACATTGTCAACGGATTCAGGCTGAGCAGGATTATCCTGACTGCGCATGAATTAAGGATCTTTGACCACCTGAACGGGAAACCCTGTTCTTCGGCCGAAACAGCTTCCCGGATCGTTGCTGACAGAAGGGCCACGGACAGGCTGATGAACGTACTTGTTTCTCTTGGCCTGCTTGACAAACAGCAGGATCTCTTTACCAATTCGGTATTTGCCGGAAAATATCTTGTTTCTTCATCGCCTGACTTTCTTCTCGGGCTCGGGCATACTGCCAACCTCTGGAGAAAGTGGAGTACTCTTACAGAGGTCATCACAAAAGGGACTGCCCTTGACCTCGAAGACGACTTTAATGAGAGGGGATTTAGCTGGATCGAGTCTTTCATCGCTGCCATGCATGCCAGGGGCGTTGCCCAGGGCAGGGAACTGGCTTCGATGCTTGAACTTTCAAAAACGAAACGCAGCCTTGACGTAGGCGGAGGATCAGGAGCTTTTACTTTCGGCTTCATCGAAAAAAATCCGGCTATCCGGGGGGTGATCTTTGATTTGCCCAATGTTGTTCCTGTTACCCGGAAATACATTGACAAGGCCAATCTCGGGCAGAGCGTTGTAACTGTTGCAGGGGATTACCTGAGCGATGACCTTGGTTCAGGTTTTGACCTGGTGCTGATGTCGGCAATCATCCATATTAACAATCCTGAAGAGAACAGGATTCTGATAAAAAAGGGGGCGGATGCGCTTTCGCCGGGCGGACAGCTTGTGATCATGGATCATTTGATGAGCGAAGACCGGACGGAGCCTCTCCAGGGCGCAGTATTTGCAATCAATATGCTGGTGGGTACAAAGCATGGAGATACCTATACCCGGGATGAGATAGGCGGCTGGATGAAGGCTGCCGGCCTCGGGGGGATAAAGACTCTTGACTCTCCTACCGGGGTTCAATATATTATAGGAATAAAGTCCTGATCCTAAAATAAAAACATACTTTAATTAAAGTCTTGATTCAAATTAGCTTCCGGACTTTTTATTTAGCTTCTCGGGTCTTTTCTCAATGGCATTTTAGCCATCTTTTCGACTTCAAGGCTGGGAAAGCCGAACTCCTCGACGATCTTACCCATCACAAGATATACCCCTTCCCCCCTGAAGGGGTATTTTGCGACAGCCTGGGGGAAATGCACCGTATCGAAGAACTGTCCTTCGAAATCGATGAAGGTGCCGAAGTGCATCCATTCCTTCCTCACCGTACGTACGTATTTTATCGTGACCAGCAAGCCCAGCATCCGCACCGTTTTCCCCAGTTTCCCCATCATTTCCCCGGCCATGATCTCCCCCCTGAATGAAGTCTCAAGCAGTTCGAAATACGAATTTGAGACAGGCCAGCCCAGCAGTTCGATCTCGTCATAGACCTCTTCAATACTGCTTTGTGCAAGGGCCGGCAGCTCGAACTTCTGAGGCTGTGTGTTGAACAGGCTCTGGTCCATAACAAGCGTGACATCTTCAACAGAATGCAGTGAGCGTGAAACGTATGCTCCCGGATGGTCTGCAACAAGCGATTGTTCCTTGTTGACGCTGCGGCGGCCCAGGCGCTGATCCGTGGCAGGGTTGACGCTTTGGCAGCCCAGGCGTTGATCCGTGGCAGGGTTGACGCCGGCTACATCCACCCGGCCGGCTTTCCTTCCCTTCTTTTTCGCCCTGCCCGGCAGCTGCATGTTCTTCCCCATCAGCATATGAGCCTCCCACAGCAGCAGTGCCTTGGGTTTGCCCGTGAACCTGAATGCCCCTGCGCGTATCAGGATGATAAGCTGTTCCAGGGAAGCCGGCACCCTCCGGATAAAATCCTCAAGGTCAAGATATTCACCATCCCTGCAAGAAGTGACTGGTGAATGGTGACTGGTGAATGGTGGTTTGTGGTTTGTGACCCGTGGCTCGCCATTTGTACATTGTACATTGTACATTGTACATTCCTTCTCTGTTCGTAAATCGCCAATCGTAAATCGTAAATTTTCAATGGCTTTCCCCACCGCCGTTTCCAAACCGTTGATATGAATGAAACCCACGTAAATATCGCTTCCCCTGATACAGGTCTTGTAATCCCCACGGTTTACACAGGGCGGGTGTATCTTCGCCCCCCAGTTTTTCGCTTCATTGAAATACACCCAGGAAGGATAGAATCCCCCGAAATTATTGATCACCCCTACGATGAACTCAAGCGGGTAATGGGCCTTGAGGAACAGGCTCTGGTAACTTTCCACCGCGTACGAAGCCGAATGCGCCTTTGAGAACGAATAGCCTGCAAAGGATTCTATCTGCCTCCACACTTCCTTCGTCACCTCTTCGGGATAGCCTGATTTGCGGCAATTTTCGAAAAATTTATCGACGATCCTCTGAAGTTCCTTTTTTGACCTGTATTTCCCGCTCATCGCCCTTCTCAGAACATCTGCATCGGCCAGGTCGAGGCCCGCGAAATGATGGCATATCTTCAGCACGTCCTCCTGGTACACCATCACCCCGTATGTCTCCTTTAGCTGCTCTTCCATTATGGGGTGCAGGTATTTGAACTTGCCGGGGTTATGGAACCTGAAGATATACTCCCGCATCATGCCCGAGCGCGCCACGCCGGGGCGGATAATGGAGCTCGCCGCCACCAGGCTGCGGTAGTTGTCGCAATGCAGTTTCTTCAGGAGCCCGCGCATGGCCGGGCTTTCCACGTAGAAGCATCCGATGGTCTTCCCCACCCTCAGCAGCTTTTTCACTTCCTCATCCGCCTTAAACTCATTAATTTTATGGACATCCACGCTCACTCCTTTATTCTTCCGTACAATCCCCGCGGTCTCATAGATATGCCCGATGCCGCGCTGGCTCAGGATATCCAGTTTTTCGAAGCCTATATCCTCGGCCACGTACATGTCGAACTGGGTGGTTGGGAAGCCTTTGGGCGGCATGTCGAGGGAAGTATAGCAGGTGATGGGGCGTTCGGAGATTAGCACACCCCCCGCATGTATGGTCCTCATATTCGGAAAATCCGCCATCATCTCACCCAGTTCATTGATCTTTTTTATGATATGGTTATTGTGGATGGCATCCCCGGGGTGCTTGATAAAGAGGTCCATTTCCTGCTTGGGCAGGCCATGTACCTTTCCTAGTTCACGGATGATGGAGCGGTCGCGAAAAGTCGACATGGCCCCCAGCAGGGCGGTATGCTCATGCCCGTGACGTTTGAAGATATAGTCAAGCACCTCGTCCCTTTCCTTCCAGGAATAATCGATGTCGAAGTCGGGAGGCGAGGTCCGTTTTGGATTGATGAATCGTTCAAAGTAAAGGTCGAGGTCAATGGGGTCAACATCTGTGATTTTCAAGCAATAAGCTACTATAGAATTTGCACCGCTTCCCCGGCCTACATGATAAAAACCTCTTGACATCGAATAGCGGATGATGTCCCAGGCGATAAGGAAATAAGCCGCAAAACCCATCTTTGCGATGATCCCGAGTTCATGCCGGATACGGTTTATGGCTTCCGTATTTCCTGAGCCGTAACGGTACTGCAGACCGTCCATCGCCAGCTTCTCAAGCAGCAAATGGTCATCATACACATTGCCGGTAAAACTGCGTTTGTTTTTGCATTCCCTGAAGTCGAAACCTATACTGCAGGCTTCGATCAGCCTTTCAGTGTTGCGGATGATCTCAGGAAATTCCCTGTAAGGCTCCAGGCGTTCATCAACAGGCAGCATGATCTCGTCGGGGGATGCCAGCTGCCCAGGCTCCAGCCTGCTCAGCAGAACATTTTTATCCACTGCCCTGAAGTTCCTGTGAAGTTCAAAACCCTTCTCATCCAGAACAGTCACCGGCGAAAAGACCACCATACGGTTGATGAGGTGGCGGTGGCGGGAAAGTATTAAACGATTAGCGGAGGCAGGAGGGAGACCTATGAAACAATTGAGAAGCGAGAAGCGAGAAGCGAAAGGCGAAATCGGGCTATCCATAATTTCGCTTTTCGCTTCTCGCTTCTCGCCTTTTTCCAGTAATACGATCCAAAACACATTCTCCAATGCCTCCGGCCTGTCGGGCAAGGGCTGGTTGCGCAGGTTGTGGCGGCTCAGGAATTCGTTCAGCTCCCTGAACCCTTCGTTATTCCGGGCAAGACCCACATACAGCAGTTCATCATCCCTGCGGAACTCTATCCCGGCAATGGGTTTCACCCCCTTATCCGTACAAACCTGGATAAATTCCATGATACCCGTGGAGTTGTTGATATCGGTCAGCGCCAGGGCCTGAACCCCGCAGCGTACGGCCTCGTCAACGAGTTTCTCCACCGGCAGGGTGCCGTAGCGGAGGGAGTAATATGAGTGGCAGTTGAGGTACATATTAAATAGCGAAAGGCGAAAGGCGAAAGGCGAAAAGCGAAATAGTGAGTTAGCGAAAACTATTTTGTATTAATTTTAAATCCAATGGGGTTGCGGGGTTCATTCTTCTGACGTGCTAGTTCCTTTAACGCCTGAAACACAAGCAGCAAATGCTCTGAATGTTCATCCAGCTTCTCAAAGGTCCTTTTTTCAAGATCTGCAATTGTCTCAGACAATTCATGATACATGGAGAGGAGTTCCCTCAGTTTTACAAACGCCCTCACAATGTAGATACTGGTCTGAATTGCCGTCGGACTGTTTAAAACACTGGCCAGCATCAATGCACCATGTTCAGTAAAAACAAAAGGACGGTTCCTTCTTCCTCCCCAACTTGATGTTGCAAATTGCAACATCAAGTTTTTATCTTCCTCATTTTCTTTTATTTGCAAACTTGATATCGCAAATTGCGATATCAAGTTCCTGTACTCTGCCATTGTCATCTCAAACATGAAATCTGCCGGGAAACGTTCTATATTCCTATGCACCTGTTCATTAAACCGCCCAGTTGTCACACCATAGATCCTTGCAAGGTCACTGTCAAGCATCACTTTCTGTCCTCGTACAATGTAGATCTGAGTGATGATCTCATCTTCTTTGTGAACTACTTTTCCCATAGCTTTTTTCTTACTTAATCCGCCATTATTAAAAAAGTAACACTGGATTCTTTATTTATTCGCACCTATTGCTTATTTCATTTGTGTGCTCATTTTGGCTTCGCCAAACGCTTTTCGCTATTTCGCTTTTCGCTTTTTTCATACGCCACCCCCCTCCTCACGATCTTCTGCCCGTACTTGTTGCGTACCTTGTCGAGAGCCTGGTAGAGGCTGATCATCTCACTGCTGTCCTCGAACATGTTTAACTGCGGATTGCCTGCCACCAGGCCGCTGAAGCGCACACCGATGAGGCGGATCAGCATGCGGCGCTGGTAAAGCCTGTCGAAAAGCTCCTTAACAAGGGGGATCAGGATATGATCGAAAGCTGTGTACGGGACCGATTTCTGAAGGGTATGGGTATCGAAATTCGAATAGCGGATCTTTACCGTGACGCAGGAAGTGAGTTTCTGCTGATCCCTCAGCTCGAACGCGATCTTTTCGACCATCTTCACCAGTTTCTCTTTCATCTTCACAACATCTATGGAATCCTGTTCAAAGGTCGTTTCGGTGCTGATCGATTTGCTTTCCGAATACGGCACCACGGGCGTGGAATCCTGACCGTTAGCCTTCTCCCAGATCATGATCCCGTTCTTTCCCATCACCCTTTCCATCATTTCCACGGGGATCTTGCTGAGTGTGTCTATAGTCACGATGCCCATCGACCTCAGCAGGCGGTAGGTCTTGTCGCCAATCATCGGTATCTTCCTGATCGACAGGGGAGCAAGGAAAGGTTTCACCGCATCGCGCTGCACCTGCAGCTCCCCGTTTGGCTTGGCTTCTCCCGTAGCGATCTTCGAGACTGTCTTGTTCACCGAAAGCCCGAAAGAAATGGGCAGGCCCGTATTCTTCATGATGCTCTGCCTGAGCTCATGAGTCCACCTGAGCGTCCCGAAAAAGCGGTCCATCCCCGTCACATCAATATAATGCTCATCGATCGATGCCTTTTCGTACATAGGCGCCTTTTCGGCAATGATATCCGTAACATCATGGGAATATTTCGAGTACAGTTCCATATCCCCGCGAACGATCACTGCATCCCGGCAAAGCGTACGCGCCATCTTCATCGGCATGGCCGAATGCACCCCGAATTTCCTCGCCTCGTAGCTGCAGCTCGCCACCACCCCCCTGTCGGAAGTCCCGCCTATAAGCACCGGCTTCCCCGCCAGGGCAGGGTTAATCAGCCTTTCCACCGATACGAAAAAGGTGTCGAGGTCAAAGTGGACGATATTGCGGGAGAGGAGCATAATATTAAAAGCGAAAAGTGAAAAGCGAAATAGTGAAAAGCGAAAAAGTGAAAAGCGAAAAAGTGAAAAGCGAAAAGCGAAAAAGTGAAAAGCGAAAAAGTGAAATAGTGAAAAGCGAAAAGCGAAAAAGTTATTTAAAATGTTTATGCTTAAAGTTCTTTTTGATGGTCGAAAATATCCGCAGAAGTTCATCCGCCTCTCGTTTAAACACTTCAATACTTTCTTTCTGCAATATTCCTGTTGTCGTTAAAAAATCAATCCAGAACAAACATTCATCACATTCCTCGGTCACAATGCATATCTTGGCATAAAATTCCGCTTCCGATCTTCCACGGGTCGCAGAACTGAAATTGGCTGCAACAGATGTGACGCTCTTCATCAGCTGCTTAACCGGTATCCGGCTCAGGTCATTCAACGTCATTTTATTTAACAGCTTATAAACATTAACAGCCAGCATCTTTGACCTTAGTCTTATCTTTTGGTTAAATGTTGTAACATCATATTTTTCCATACGGGCTTTTCCATATTAATCCCCGTCCAACCAAAAAGTAATACCCGATATCCCATTTTTTCACTTTTCGCTTTTCACTTTTTCGCTTTTCGCTTTTCACTTTTTCGCTTTTCGCTATTTCGCTACCTCGCCTTTCGCTTTTCGCTTTTTTGATTAATTTTTAATCTATTTTGCGATTACAATATAATCATTTATATTTGCAACACCAAATATTTTACGATGTTTTTCAGTTCAAACATTAAATTTTTACGCCGGCGCAGGGGATTAACCCAGGACGACGTAGCAGATACACTGGACATGAAGCGTTCAACCTTAAGTGGTTACGAAAACGCTGTAGCCCAGCCGGGCTTCGAAGCCCTAATCATCATGTCGAAATATTTCAATGTAGCCATCGACACACTGATCAAGGTCGACCTCTGCAGCCTTCCCGAAAGCCAGATGCGACAACTTGAACGTGGATATGATGTCTTTATTAAAGGCTCTAACCTCAGGATACTCACCACCACGGTGGGTAATGATAATGAGGAAAACATCGAGCTGGTCTCCGAAAAAGCCAAAGCCGGTTATGCCACGGGTTTTGCTGATCCGGAATACATCAGCATATTACCTACATTCAGGCTGCCTTTTCTCTCGAAGCAAAAAAAATACCGAAGCTTCCAGATCAGCGGGGACTCAATGCTACCCATCCCCCATGGCGCTTTTGTAACAGGGATGTTCCTCCAGGACTGGAACTCCATTAAAGATAAGGACGCCTGTATTATCCTGACTGCGGATGAGGGGATAGTGTTCAAGGTAGTTGAAAATAAACTGAAGGAATACGGCTTGCTGAGATTGCATTCCCTGAACCCTGTATATGAGCCCTTTGACCTTCAGGTAAACAATATCAGGGAAATATGGCAGTTTGTCCACTACATCAGTCCGAAGATTCCCGATAATCAGGAAAATGAAAACAAAACCCTTTTCGAAACAGTAAAAAAGCTTAAAAAGGACGTGCAGGAGATACAGACCCGGCTTCAGATTTAATTTTTAATTTGATTTACTCAGGATTTTTGTTTTATCTTTACATTTGCACATTCCAAATGGTGAAACTAATCCTGTTTTTTCTATGAAAGTCGCTATCGTCGGATCCGGTTACGTTGGTTTAGTTACCGGGACTTGTTTTGCAGAGGTCGGTATTGAAGTTGTTTGTGTCGATATTGACAAAAAAAAGATCGATAACCTTAACGAAGGCTTGATACCGATCTATGAGCCCGGTCTTGAAGAAATGGTTCATCGCAACATGAAAAAAGGAAGGCTTAAGTTTACGACAAGCCTTAAAGAAGCCATTGTTGATTGTGAAGTGCTTTTCAGCGCGGTAGGGACTCCACCAGACGAAGACGGCAGCGCCGATCTTCAGTATGTGATTTCTGTAGCACGTGACTGTGGTAAATTCATGAGCGATTATCTTCTCATTGTCACAAAAAGCACAGTCCCCGTAGGCACAGCCGAAAAGGTAAGGAAAGCTGTCAGGGAAGAACTTGACAGGCGGGGAGTAAACATTGAATTTGATGTGGCTTCCAACCCTGAATTCCTGAAAGAAGGGGCTGCTGTTGATGACTTCCTGAAGCCCGACCGTATTGTTGTGGGATGCGACAACCCCAGGGCCGAAGAACTCATGAAATCCTTATATAAGCCGTTTACTCTAAACGGTCACCCTGTTATTTTCATGAATATCGTTTCGGCTGAAATGACGAAGTATGCAGCTAACTCAATGCTGGCGACGAAGATCAGCTTTATGAACGATATTGCAAACCTTTGTGAGATCGTCGGAGCTGATATCAATATGGTCAGAAAGGGCATAGGTTCTGATTCCAGGATAGGGAATAAATTCATTTATCCAGGTGTTGGCTATGGCGGAAGCTGTTTCCCTAAAGACGTGAAAGCCCTGATCCGCACAGCTGATGACAATAAATATATCCTGAGGGTATTGAAGGCGGTGGAGGAAGTGAATGATGACCAGAAACTGGTCATGTTCAACAAGATAAATACATATTTCAAGGGAGACCTTAAAGGGAAAGTTATTGGACTCTGGGGGCTTTCCTTTAAACCCCAGACCGACGATATGCGCGAGGCTCCTTCACTTATGATGATTAAAAAACTGACGGAAGCCGGAGCCAAAGTAAAAGCCTATGACCCTGTCGCGATGCATGAAGCAAACAGGATACTTGGCGATTCTATCGAATATGCCGCCGACCAGTACGATGCACTGATCGACGCCGATTGCCTCCTGATGGTCACAGAATGGCCGGAATTTAAATTCCCCAATTTTAACGTTATGCGGAAATTGCTGAAAACCCCTGTGATCTTTGATGGCCGCAATATCTATGACCTCAATGAGATCAGGAAGAAGAATTTTGATTATTTCTGCATCGGGGTAAATACGATTAATTAAACAGAATATGAAATCGGAAAGGCCTAACAGTTAAACCACGGCTGTTAGGTCTTTTCATTTAAACGTCAGGGTATGATAAAAAAGAAAGTTCTTATCACCGGCGGTGCAGGATTCCTGGGATCCCACCTTTGTGAGAAACTTTTAAACCAGGGGCATGAAGTCGTTTGCCTCGACAATTATTTCACCGGCCAGAAACAAAATGTGGTTCATCTTATTAAAAATCCATTTTTCGAACTGATCAGGCATGATGTGACAATGCCTTTCCTGATCGAGGTGGACGAGATTTACAACCTGGCTTGTCCTGCTTCTCCTGTACACTACCAGTATAACCCAATCAAGACCGTAAAGACATCAGTGATGGGAGCTATCAATATGCTGGGCCTGGCAAAGAGGATCAGGGCGAAGGTATTGCAGGCAAGCACCAGCGAAGTTTACGGGGATCCGGAAATCCATCCCCAGACGGAAAGCTATTGGGGGCATGTCAACCCCATCGGTCCGCGCTCCTGCTATGACGAAGGCAAAAGGGTTGCGGAAACCCTTTTTATGAACTACCACAAACAGAATAATGTAAGAATTAAGATCATCAGGATATTCAACACCTACGGGCCAAAGATGCATCCCAACGACGGCCGTGTCGTTTCAAATTTCATTGTTCAGGCCTTAAAGGGCGAAGATATCACCATATACGGAGATGGCACTCAAACACGTTCTTTCTGTTATGTGGATGACCTGCTGGAAGGCATGGTGCGACTGATGAATTCCCGGGAAGATTTCACAGGCCCTGTAAATATTGGTAATCCAGGCGAATTTACGATGATAGAACTCGCAGAGAAAGTATTGAAACTTACCGGCTCAAAATCGAAACTTGTCTATATGCCGTTACCGGCCGATGACCCTTTACAAAGGAAACCTGATATCACGCTTGCAAAAAAAGAGCTTGGCTGGGAACCCACAATCCCGCTCGAAGAGGGTTTGAAAAGGACAATAGAGTATTTTAAGACAATAATCTGAAAGGCGAAAAGCGAAATGGCAAAAAGCGAAAAAAAAAGTAAAAAAATGATAGTAAAATTCCCTATTGCACCTTTTCCTATTTCGCTTTTCGCTTTTCGCTTCTCGCCTTTCGCCTTTCGCCTTTCGCCTTTCGCCTTTCGCCTTTCGCTTTTCGCCTTCTCGCCTTTCGCCTTTCGCTTTTCGCTTCTCGCCTCTCGCCTTTCGCCTCTCGCCTTTCGCCTTTCGCCTTTCGCTTTTCGCTTCTCGCTTCTCGCCTTTCGCTTCTCGCCTTTCGCCTTTCGCTTTTCGCTTCTCGCTTCTCGCTTCTCGCCTTTTCGCTTCTCGCCTTTCGCCTCTCGCCTTTCGCTTTTCGCTTTTCAGAATTACCAACTAATATAATGTTATGAAAATTCTTATCACCGGTTCCAAAGGCCAGCTTGGGAATGAGTTAAAGCTCCTTGAAAAAGAATATCCTGATTACAAGATCACCTTCACAGATATTGATGAGCTGGACATTACGGATATGCAGGCAGTTTCAGCTTTTATGGATCAGCTGCAGCCGGATGTCGTCGTGAATTGCGCCGCCTACACCGCAGTCGACAAGGCGGAACAGGAACCTGAGCTTGCGCTGAAGATCAACGCTCTTGCAGTGAGAAACATTTCAAATGCCTGCGGGGAATTCAATGCTATGCTCATCCATATTTCAACCGATTATATTTTCAGCGGAAAAGGGCACCGGCCTTATGTTGAAACTGATACACCTCAGCCCGGGTCGAGTTACGCGAAATCAAAATACGCAGGGGAGACGCAGATGCTGAGCAGTTGCAAAAACGGGATCATTATGCGCACGTCGTGGCTGTATTCAGCTTTTGGGAATAATTTCGTTAAAACCATACTTAAATACGGAAAGGAAAGAGGGAACCTGAATGTGGTATTCGACCAGATCGGCTGTCCCACGTATGCCAAAGATCTGGCCAGGGCAATTCTGGAAATAATACCTGCGCTTAGAGATCACGAAGGTGTTGAAATATACCATTATGCCAATGAAGGAGTCGCTTCATGGTATGATTTTGCGAAGACCATCATTGAATTTTCGGCGATCAAATGCATTATCAACCCGATTGAAACGAAAGACTATCCCCTCCCCGCCCCCCGCCCCTTTTATTCTGTACTGAACAAGGCAAAGTTCAAAGAGAAGTTCGGGATGAAAATACCTTATTGGAAGGATAGCCTGGAAGAATGTATAAAAAGGCTAAATATCGAAGTAGCAAAATAAAAAGCGAGAAGCGAGAAGCGAAATAAAATAAGCGTATCAGATTATATTATAATTAGAAAGAATAAAAAGCTGGAATACATCTGTGAATCAATGGAGTAAAAAACTAAATTTCACTTTTCACTTTTCACTTTTCGCTTTTTGCTTTTAAACATGAACATTGAATCTAATCAACAATATGGACCCGATCATATTAGAAAAAGCGCAAGTCTGGACTTCAG
Organism: uncultured Bacteroidales bacterium; assembly: GCA_903887775.1. Lineage (GTDB taxonomy): Bacteria > Bacteroidota > Bacteroidia > Bacteroidales > FEN-979 > CAIRDP01. The sequence goes on along the minus strand of CAISRB010000016.1, from coordinate 114,507 downwards.
GCAATTTCGATGAAGAAACAAAGTCCAGGGTGAAGGAAATGATTAAAAAGAACCCGTCGGAACTAACCGATTGCTTTTACCGTATCCTCGAATTCGGGACAGGCGGACTTCGGGGGCTGATGGGTGACGGCACCAACCGTATGAATAAATACACTGTTGGCATGACCACACAGGGCCTTGCGAACTATGTGATGCAGATGTTCCCCGGCGTCAGGCATAAGATGGCTATCGCTTATGACAGCCGGAATAACAGCAGGTTTTTTGCCCAAATTACTGCAGAAGTCCTTGCCGCAAACGGGTTTACGGCATACCTGTTCGATGACCTCCGCCCTACCCCTGAACTTTCATTCGCTGTGAGGCAGCTGGGCTGCCAGAGCGGTGTTATGATCACGGCCTCGCATAATCCCAAAGAATACAACGGGTATAAAGCGTATTGGGACGATGGGGCACAATTCATAGCTCCTCATGATGTGAATGTGATCAAAGAAGTTGAAAAAATATCCTCCATCGACCAGGTAAAATGGCAGGGTAACAGGGATAACATCATCAGCATAGGCAGGAAAATTGATGAGGCCTACCTTGCCAGACTGAAAACTCTGTCACTGTCCCCGGATGTCATCCGGCAGCAAAAGGATTTAAAGATAGTGTATACTCCCTTGCATGGCACCGGACGCATCCTTGTTCCTGAGATTCTTAAGCGATACGGGTTTGAAAACATCCACCCTGTTCCTGAACAAATGATAGCTGATGGAAATTTTCCTACCGTTCATAGCCCTAACCCTGAAGAACATTCGGCCCTGGATATGGGGATCAAACTTGCCGAAAAGCTCAATGCCGACCTGGTAATGGCCACCGATCCGGATGCCGACCGTGTAGGAATTGCGGTGCGCGACAACAACAACCGGATGATCCTTCTGAACGGAAACCAGACCGCTGCTCTGCTGTTTTATTACGTGATAACAAAATGGAAGGAAAACGGCAAACTGACAGGAAAACAGTTCATTGTCAAAACGATTGTAACTTCAGAACTGCTTAAGGATATTGCTGTCTCGTTCAAGCTGAAATATTATGACGTACTGACAGGCTTTAAATACATAGCCGACATCATTAAAAGGACCGAAGGCAAGGAAGAGTTTATCATTGGCGGAGAAGAAAGCTATGGATACCTGGCTGGTGATTTTGTCCGTGACAAAGACGCTGTAATCGCCTGCGCTCTGATTGCTGAAACATTGGCCTGGACCGTTTCCCGGGGGAAATCCCTGTACGATCTTCTGCTTGACATTTATGTAAAATACGGGTTCTACAAGGAATCACTGCTCTCGATAACACGCAAAGGACAGTCAGGTGCTGAGGAAATCAAACAGATGATGATCGATTACCGTGCCAATCCGCCTAAAGTGATCAACGGCAGCAAGGTAGTAAGGATCAAAGATTATAAGTTTCAGGTTGAAAAGGATCTTTGCAGCGGGGCTCAAACAGCAATTCAGCTCCCGACTTCCAATGTGCTTCAGTTTTTTACTGAGGATGGCAGTGTGATCAGCATAAGACCATCAGGGACAGAACCAAAGATCAAGTTTTATTTTGGAGTTCGCGAAACCCTGAGCAGCAGGTCGGCATACGCAGAAACCGAGAATAAGCTCAATGAAAAACTCCGGGGGATTATTAATTCCCTCAATTTAAAGTAAAGCTGGCAATACAGCGATGAAACGCAGGGGCAGACAAGCAATGAACTATGGTATTCTGACCCTGTGCCTGCTTTGCACGCTTTCCTTCACTTCTCTTCGTGCTCAGGTTCCCGAAAAGGAGAAGTCTATCCTTGCACCGAAGGATGACAGCCTGATGAACAAAAAGCAAACCCAGAAAACAAAAATATTCTACGACTCCGTATATCAGCGCTTCAAACGCCACAAGGTCACGAAGCTGTTGTACAGTCTGGCGTTTGCTGCCCCACAGATCAGTTCCCTGCCTGATACGGTTCAGGCATTGGCCAGTGAAAATCCTTACAAGGAGTATGAAGGTAAAATAATCCGTAAAATCCATATTGTTTCCCTCGATCCTTTTGGACCCACTGTAATAGATACAGCAAGAAAACCACCTCCCGGTGTAGGGAAATTTCTGAACGTGGTGCATATTCAATCGGCACCTTTTGTTATACGAAAGATGATACTGATCAGGGAGGGTCAGGCTGTAGACCCTTATGTAATGGCCGACCAGGAGCGTATTTTAAAAGATCTCAATTACATTACAGATGCCAGAGTAATGGTTATTCCGGCTGAATCAGAAGATTCGGTTGACGTGCTTGTTGTGACGAAAGATATTTGGTCTATCGGGGTGGTCGTTCCAACCATTACTCCCAATAAAATAAACTTCCGTTTATTCGATGCCAATTTTGCCGGTCTGGGCGACCGCCTTTCCCTGAATTTTTCCTTTGCCACATTGCGTGCACCCTTTGCCAGATTTGACGGGTTCTCCTATACCTATACCAACATCTTGGGCACATTTACCGATCTGACCCTTAACTATTACCAGGATGACCTTCACCAGGTGAACGTAGGCTTCTGGCTCGATCGTCCCTTTACAACAAACCGTACAAAATACGCGGGCGGGTTATCATACCAGTATAATAAACTCGCCTATGGCCCTGATGAGGAGAATCCCAGGTACAGTAAAGCCAATTCAGGGTATATATGGCTGGGACGGTCATACCAGATCCCTGAGTATAAAATCCCTACCCGTTTTATAGTTTCCGCTTGCTTCCAGGCCACGACATTCCTGCAGGGGCCAACAATCAGCCTGGATTCAAACAGGGGTTATTATGATGTAAGGCAATTACTTGCCAGTGTTGCATTTTCAAGAAACAACTATTACCTGATCGATTATTTTTTAAATTTCGGAAAGACTGAGAACATACCGTATGGAAGACTGATGCAACTTACGTTCGGGCCCCAGTACACTAATTTTTACACACGTCTGTATACAGGATTGACATATGCCCAGGGAGATTTCATAAAGAAGTTCGGCTATCTTCAGGGCCGACTTGATTTAGGTGCTTTTTTTAACCGCAGGACCTTCGAGGATGGTGTTTTTGTTGCCAGGCTGAATTATATGACCTATCTCTACTTCACTCCGGGTAAACGTTACAAATTCAGGACCTATATATTCTCGGTATACAGGCAGGGATTCCTGCGTACGTCGACGAACGGCGATTTTGCCTATTTAAACCAGGACATGCGTATCAACAATTATAGTTCCGACACAGTTTTCAGGGGAGTGAGTTCCATCTCAGCCTATTTTGCAACCGTGGCCTTTACTCCCTGGTACTTATATGGGTTCAGGTTTGCCCTTACCGGTATGTTTGCAGGCGGTTTCAGGAATGATGGCTATTCGAAGCTCTTCATGACCAAATTTTATACGGGGGTTGGATTCGGGCTTCTGATCAAGAACGACAACCTTATCTTTCCCACCTTCCTCATCAGCGCCTATTTCTATCCTACTCCGGCTGAAGGCGTACCTTGGCTTCAGCTGAATTTTTCAGAACCGCCTGATCAGCAGTTCAGAGATTACAACTCTTCGGTTCCGTCGGTCGTTTCATTATCACAATAATTATTGCCTGCGAAAACTTAATTATTTATATTTGCAACAAACGTTGAATTATGATCGACAGGCAGAAATTACATCAGAACTTCCAGTATTTCGATAATGAGACGATTATTGAGATCATCGATATCTTCCTCGAAGAATATCCTGAACGTTTTGAAAAGATCGAGAAAAACATCCTCGATAATGATTTTGTCCAGCTGAAGTTTAATTCTCACAGCCTGAAAGGGGTTGTTGCCAACTTTCAGGACCCTGAAACCATCGAGCTGTCACGTAAACTGGATGAAATGGCGAAGAATAAGACCTCTGCAGGTTTGCAGAAAGTTGTTGAAGATTTGAAATTGGCTTGTACGAAATTAATGGATGAACTATCTGCTTTAAAAGCCGAACTTTCCCGAAAGTAAATTACCCGCTTGTGAGACCCGGGAAAGGTTTTGAGTTTTCAGATGCTCCGGTGATGCTCCCTATTTCCTGACCCATTTATCGAGCCTGTTCAGGCCTGTAATTGCTTTTTCATAATTCACTTTCAATTTCAGGCTCTTCTGGTAATCATCATAAGCTTTCTGGTATTCCTTTAGCTGTTCATAGCTTAATCCCCTGTTATACCATGATTCGGCATATTTAGGATCTCGCGCTATAGCCTTTGAAAAATACTCCACAGCTTTTGTAAAATCCTGAAGGTAAACCAGGTTGATATAACCGATATTATAAGGCGCATCCCTGAATGTGGTATCCGCCTTGCCCAGCACTTCATAAGCAGCGATTGCCTTCTCGTACTGGCCGCTTTCCTGGTAGAACATCCCCAGGTTATAAAGCGCTTCTTTACTGTTAGGGCGCACCCTCAGGGCATTATTGAAGTAAGCTGCAGCCAGGGGATCTTTCCGGATGGCAAACAGCTCACCTAACTGCATATATGCTTCAAAATATGATTGATTCAGTTTAACCGCATCCATCAGGTCGCCGACAGCATGTGCTGTATCACCGGTTTCGAGCAATGCTATAGCCCTTGTAAACCGGGCCGTTGAGTTAGTTTTATCCAGGCTTAGAACCTCCTTTACATACTGGTCGACCTTCTTATAATCCTTAACGATCAGGTAAAGGTTCGCCAGTTTCAGGTTGGCATTTATATTTTTCGGATCCAGCGACACTGCCTTCTGAAGCGATTCCTCGCAGTTCTGCGGTTGTCCCATAAGCAAATAGATATCCGACAAGGTTATATAGGAAGCGGCTTTCTTCGGATCAATCTGCAACGACTTGTTAATATCATTTAAAGCCTGGTTGATCTCCTTCAGGGAAATATACAGTTTCGCCCTCTGTTCATAAAGCCCGGCGTCCTTTTCATCAGTAGCGATCTGCCTGTTCAGGTCCGCCAGAGTAACCCTGAGCGAGTCCTCCCCGCTTAATTTGCCGTGTTTTTCAGTCCCCCTGGTACAGGCCAGGTTCAGGATCGTCAGTAAACAAACAGCCCAAAGAATGAAAATTCTCATGCTATTTCTGGGTTTTAAGCAGTTCTTTGATCTTGACTTCGAGCTCGTCCATCAGTTCAGGATTATCCTGTATGAGTTTTTTCACCGCATCCCTGCCCTGCCCCAGTTTCGTATCTCCATAGCTAAACCAGGAACCGCTTTTCTTGATCAGGTTGTTTTCAACGGCAAGGTCCAGTATTTCATAGGGTTTCGAGATACCTTCACCAAAAATGATATCGAATTCCGCTTTTCGGAAAGGAGGAGCAACCTTGTTCTTAACGACCTTCACCCTCACACGGTTTCCTATCGCTTCTTCACCATCCTTTAACTGCGTTTGCTTGCGGATGTCAAGCCGTACGGAGGCATAGAACTTAAGCGCATTTCCGCCGGTGGTCGTCTCCGGATTTCCGAACATCACACCGATCTTTTCACGGAGCTGATTGATGAAAATACAACAGGTCTGTGTTTTGCTGATCGTCGATGTGAGTTTCCTCAGTGCCTGAGACATAAGGCGGGCCTGCAAACCCATTTTCGAATCACCCATTTCCCCTTCAATCTCGCTTTTTGGGGTAAGAGCTGCGACCGAATCAATGACAATAATATCAATGGCTCCGGAACGGATCAGGTTTTCTGTTATTTCAAGCGCCTGTTCTCCATTATCTGGCTGAGAGACCAGCAGATTCTCAACGTCCACACCCAGCTTCTGTGCATAAAACCGGTCGAAAGCGTGCTCAGCATCAATGAAAGCGGCAATGCCTCCTGATTTCTGGGCTTCGGCGATCGCATGAAGTGCCAGGGTAGTCTTTCCCGAGGACTCAGGTCCATAAATCTCAGTCACCCTCCCTTTCGGCAATCCGCCTATCCCTAAAGCAACATCCAGCCCGATAGATCCCGTTTTGATCACATCCACAGCTTCAATTGCATTATCGCCAAGGCGCATGATAGTGCCTTTTCCGTATGCCTTTTCAAGCTTATCGAGTGTAAGCTGAAGGGCTTTAACTTTTTCTTTGTTTACTTCCTGTGACATTTTTCCTCCTTTTCTTTAAATTCCCATCTCATCAGCAAACTGCTGACAAATGTTTACTCTTTATCCGGGATGAGGGCAAAAAGTGATATGTATGCGTGCTAATTTTTATTCAAAAATATTAAAACCTGTCCGGATTTTCCGACGGATTAAGATTTAGTTTTCAACAAAATATGATGCAGGATGTAGGATATGGGCTGCGGGATGCCTGATAACAAGCATCCTGCATCTTAGCTTTTGCTTTGATAATATTTACAGATCGCTTGCAGTCCGCATTCATCGCATTTCGGTTTGCGTGCCTGGCATACATATCTTCCGTGCAATATAAGCCAGTGATGAGCCAGAGGGATAAGATCCCGGGGGATATGTTTTATCAGTTGCATCTCAGCCTGGTAGGGGTTTTTAGCGTTGACCGTAAGTCCTATCCTTGCTGCGACCCTGAAAACATGAGTGTCTACAGCCATAGCCGGCTTGTTGAATATCACGGCTGCCAGTACGTTTGCGCTTTTACGGCCAATGCCCGGAAGCTTCTGAAGCTCGTCGATATCTGAAGGCATTTTACCGTTAAAATCGTTGACCAGCGCCTTCGCCATACCGATGATGTTCTTTGTTTTATTATTCGGATAGGAGCAGCTTCTGATCAGCTCAAACACTTCCTCATGTTTCGCCTTCGCCAGGCTCAGAGCCGTAGGGTATTGCCTGAACAGGGCAGGCGTGATCATATTCACGCGTTTATCGGTGCACTGTGCCGAAAGTATCACGGCAACCGCCAGTTCATAAGGATCGGTATAAACAAGTTCTGTTTCAGCCTGGGGGCGGTGTTCCAGGAAATAAGCAATAGCCTGCTTAAAACGTTCCAGCTGACGCATCTATTCCTTGATCATTTTAATTGTCTCAACGGTGTTTCTGTTTATCAGCCTTACAATATATACACCTTTCTTAAGATCGCTGATGTCAACGCAGTTCACCGCTTTGACGATGGGTTGTGACCGTAATTCCACCCCGTTAAGATCCAGCACCGACAGTTTACCCGGGAGTTGATCTTCCGAAATTTCAACATTGATTTTGCCGGCTGAGGGGTTCGGGTATATCGAACATACCTTGTAAGAATTCAGATTCTCTACCGACAAGGTATCGCAACCCGCTTTCACTTCAGGTCTGTTGTTGCAACCAACCGCATTATGATAAATAGAAACGCTGGCGTATGAGATTTCCAGGTAACGGCAAATACCATAAACGGAGCAAACCGACAGGTTTTCGTTATCATAAATGACCAAACCACCTATGGAACCGGCATTGATACTGTCAAGACCGTTTAACCTTATGAGCGAAGGGTTCGAATTGATGATGATCTCCCCGCCTATCGATTTCAGGTTGTCAAGCTCCCTCAGGTTCGTTAATGAAAAGTTGTCATTGATCTGGAGAAGCCCCCCAATGGCAGAAAGGTTTTTCAGTCCTTTCAGGCTGTCGAGGACAGGGTTGGCGCCGATCCAGAGATTTTTCCCTATAAACGCCAGGGTGTCAAGACCTTTCAGGTTTACAAGATAAGGATTGCCAAATATCTCGAAAACCCCTCCCACCGACTTTAACCTGCCCAGGCCCTCCAGATTGAATAATCCAGAGTTGGCATATATTCCGAAACGTCCACCTATGGTTTGCAGGCTGTCAAGTCCTTTTAAAGACCATAAAAGCTCGGTATGCGTAATATCAAGATATCCCTCGATGGAAGTCACCCCCATGAGGCTGTCGAGGTTTTTGATATCCCCTCCGCTGATGATGATATCCCCCTGTATCACCTTGCAATTCGGATTATCGGTCGGAAACTTATCGACATCCTCCTGCGTATAGAAACCTCTTCCGTCATGCAGGCAGTACTGGGATGAAACTGTAGAAGAGAGCAGCAAACTGGTTATAAGAACGAATAACTTTTTCATAAGGCAGCCTGATTGGAAAAATATAAAGGCAGTAGCATAGCGATAGAAGACATACAAATTTAAATAAATCAACTGTTTTAAGCAACAAAAGTTTTTCACCATATTTGCAGGTCGTCCTGTTTTTGATCAAGCCCTCAGACCATGAAAAAACTCTTTTTTCTTGCAGCTTTGCTTGCGGATATCTTTTTCGCAACCGCCCAGCAGACTGCACTCATCTCCTACGTAAAACCTCTGATAGGCACCCGCGAAATGGGGCATACCTTTCCCGGGGCCTGTATGCCTTTTGGATTCGTTCAGCTCAGTCCCGATACGGATACCATCCCTTACGATGCAGAGGGGAAATACAATCCTAAGGTATATCGCTACTGCGCTGGCTACCAGTATGATGATAAAACCATTGTGGGCTTCAGCCATACTCACTTTAACGGCACGGGGCATTCCGACCTCGGCGATTTCCTCATCATGCCCGCAACAGGACCTTTTCATCTCAATCCGGGCACCTCAGACCATCCGGAAAAAGGATACCGTTCGGTTTTCAGCCATGAAACAGAAACAGCTGAACCTGGATATTACCGGGTGCATCTCGACGGCCCCGATGTGACTGCCGAACTTACAGCCACCCAACGATGCGGCTTCCACCGGTACACCTTCCCCCAGGCTGACTCGGCCCGGATCATACTCGACCTCATTCATGGCATTTATAATTACGACGGTAAAGTCCTTTGGGCCAGCATCCGTGTGGTCAACGACACTCTGATAACAGGTTACCGCATTACCAGCGGCTGGGGAAGAAGCCGTTATATGTACTTCGCGCTTGCCTTTTCAAAGCCGTTTACAACCTGCGGATGGCGAAACTGGGATAAGCCGGTCTACCGTGGATTTTGGCGCAGGTTCAGCCAGTACCAGGACTTTCCGGAGATGGCCGGTAAAAAGATAAGGGCCTGGTTCGGGTTCAGCACATCACAAGGGGAACAGGTAGAACTTAAAATCGGACTCTCTGCCGTGAGTATGGAAGGCGCCCTCGCAAACCTCAAAGCGGAAATACCGAACTGGGATTTTGACTGGATATGCCGGCTTGCACAGCAAAACTGGGAGAAAGAGCTTTCACGGATTATAATTACGGCTGACAATAACCTTAAGGTGAATTTCTATACAGCTTTTTATCATGTGCTGATGAACCCTGTGATTTACGAGGACGTGGACGGGAAATACCGTGGCGTGGACCAGGATATCCACACGGCAAAAGGCTTTACCAATTACACTGTCTTTTCACTCTGGGATACATACAGGGCGCTGCATCCTTTTTATACATGGCTTTATCCCCAACGCAGCGGAGACATGATCTCCTCGATGCTTGCCCATTATTCCCAGAGCGCCGAAAAGATGCTGCCCGTATGGTCGTTTCATGGCAACGAGGACTGGTGTATGAGCGGCTATCACAGTGTTGCAGTGATTGCCGATGCCTGGGTGAAAGGAGTAAGGAACTTTGATGCCGAATATGCCCTGCGTGCTTGTATCGGTACATCCACGAACAGGTATTACGAAGGAATTACAGATTATATGAAGTTCGGTTATGTTCCTGTTCAGCGAAGCGCGAACTCGGCTTCGGTGACGCTCGAATATGCCTATGACGACTACGCCATTTCAAGGCTTGCCGAAGCTGTTTCGGACGATTCCGTCTCAGGCCCGCTCCTCCAGATGTTCGCCGACGGGGAAATGATAAAATACCAGAAACGTTCGATGAATTATAAAAATATTTTCGATCAGCGCACAGGCTTTATGAGGCCAAAGAACATTGACGGGACATTCCAGGCCGGCTTCGATCCGCTGAGTACCAGCAACCAGGGCTTCATTGAAGGAAATTCCTGGAATTATTCCTTTCACGTACAGCAGGATATCCCGGGACTGATCAGGCTCATGGGCGGCGACAAAGCCTTTATCAAAAGGCTGGATTCTTTGTTTACGATGCATCTCGACGATAAGTACTTTGCCGAAACCGAGGATGTTACCCGCGAGGGCCTGATAGGGAATTATGTTCACGGCAACGAGCCCAGCCACCATATCCCCTACCTGTACAACTGGACTTCGGAGCCCTGGAAAACCCAGGAAATGATACATAAGATCATCGATTCGATGTATCGTAATTCAGTTGACGGGCTTTGTGGGAATGATGATTGCGGGCAGATGAGCGCCTGGTATATCTTCAGCGCACTTGGGTTCTACCCTGTCTGCCCGGGTACCGATGCCTATTCGGTAGGCAGCCCCTGCGTCTCGAAAGCGATTATAAAGCTTCCAAATGGGAAAACCCTTACAATCCTGGCAAAGAATCTCAGTAAAAAGAATATTTATATAAAATCTGTAAGTTTACAGGGCGCACCTTTGACCGGGCTTGTGGTTCATCATAAAGAGCTTATGGAAGGAGGTTTGTTTGAATTTGAAATGGCAGGTACCCATTAGTCGCTGATGACCCCGGGGCTTCTTGCGAACGCCATTTACTTCAGTATCGTGATTGACCCATGGTGCATATCATCCCCGTAGAGGCCGTGACCCTTGAAAACATAATAGTAGGTCCCGTCGGGAAGCTTTGCATCATCCCAGGTGCTGTTCACATAATTGATTGTATGGTAAATCCTCCTGCCCCATCGGTCATAGATCCATAATTCATTGCTGAGGTAAACATCGCTCAGAATAATATCCGTATAATTCTTGTCAGAGATAGTTTCCTTGAATGTGAGCTTGTCATTGGGCGTATTGGACGTCATCACATTAGGAATAAACAAATTGATGATCTTGACAGTCAGGGTATCCTGCAAAGTGGTATCGCAACCGTTATTATCCCTGAACCTCATCATCGTAAGCATAGGGCCGCTGCGGTCGTATATATATGTGACCGGGTTTACATTTGAAGTTGTTACCGTGCTGTCGACGTTAAAATACATATACCATTTCCAGCTGTCAATAAACTGCCTGGATGAATCGTTAAACTGCAGGGTTGCTGTTGGATTTGTGAGATAAATTGTATCTGAAGGAAGAATGGTATATCTTACTTTCGGGGCTTTCAAAACATCTACGAAATAGTTCGAGTCGATTGTGCAACCCAGCGAATCAGTCACCGAAAGCCGGTGTTTCCCCGGGCAAAGCCCGAAACATAGGGTATCCTGGGAATGGCCTCCATGCCAGTTATAATAGTAAGGCGGGTAAGTTACATTGGGAGTCCCGCCCGAGACCTGCGCCTTGAATTGTCCCTTGCACTGAAGCGGACAGGCAAGTGCATTGTATCGTCTCAGGGTATCGAATTTCATGGCCGGATGCATCTTCAGGATCACGATGTTGCTGGTATCCACCATGGCCCATTTGCTTGCAATGCAGCGGTATTCTCCGGTATCGGAAAGTTTCGCAACAGAAAAATACAGTAAAGCTGAATCAGCCCCGAAAATATCTAACCCGTTTTTCTGCCATTGGTAACTCACACCCGATGTGTCCGTCCCCGTAATTTTTGCCGTATAGCCCACACTATCCTTATAACACCAGGTATACGTGCCCGTAGGTGTTACAGTGACTTTGAGCTGTGCTAAAGAAGTGACGGAGGCAAATAAAAAGAAAAGTATAATGAGACGTTTCATCCGTATCAGAAATCGGCAGCTAAGTTAAGAAAATAACGGAAAATCCGAGGAAATATTACGGACATTTAGTTGCGAAATGCGAAATGCGAAAAGCGAAATAGCGTTCGGCGCAGCCTTAACGAGCACACAAATGAAATAAGCAATTGGTGCGAGTAAATAGCGAGATAGTGAAATTGTAATAATTCCTAAAAGAGATGGTTGGATAGCATGATGAGGGTGCAGGCGTGGGTTACATGAATACCGGCATCGCGAAGTTTCTTCTCAAATTCGACATTTTGAGTACCGGGGTTGAAGATAACACGTTTTGGAGCCAGACTGATGACATACTCATAATATGACTGCTGGTTTTTTGCCCCTACGTACATTGTCACCGTGTGGATGTTCTCGAAGGAAGTTCCTGGAGGATTGATTTTCACTCCATCGACCTCTCCTTCCCTGAGTCCAACGGCACATACAGGGAATTCATACTTAAGCAGCTTTTTGACTGCAAGATACGAGTACCTTTCGGGGTTTGTGCTCGCTCCTAATACCAATGTCCTTCGATGGTGCAAGGCCTGTTAAAATAACTGTTACAAAATTAACAATTCCTGAGAAACTGGCAGGATTTTTTCTTACTTTTCTGACAAATATGCAGATTTTGAGATATGGCAAGGGGTTTGAAGGAAAAAGTGAAAAGTGAAAAGCGAAAAGCGAAAAAAAAGCCTCATTAAAGTTTCGTATTTCGCCTCTCGCTTTTTGTTTTAAAAGGAGAAACAAACTATGAACTTTAACAATTTCACATTAAAAGCCCAGGAAGCTGTGCAAAAGGCCCAGGAAATCGCCAATGCGCTGCAAAGTCCGGCAATCGAAACAGATCATCTTCTCAAGGCAATGTTTAATATAGATGAGAATGTTTTACCCTGGCTGTTCAAAAAGCTCAATGTCAATTCAGGCATTTTAACGAAAGCCCTGGACAAGATGGTTGAATCACATCCCAAAGTCAGCGGGGGAGAGATATACCTGTCAAATGATGCCAACAAGGCATTGCAGAAGGCCACGGCCATGATGCAGGAGATGAAGGATGAATTCGTTTCGATTGAGCATATGCTGCTGGGGATACTGTTAGCCGGAGATGCCACATCCAGGCTGCTGAAAGACTCGGGTGTTACTGAAAAAGAGCTCAAATCGGCCATCAGGCAATTAAGACAAGGAAGCACGGTGAACAGCCAGAATGCTGAGGAAAACTACAATGCGCTGAACCGCTACGCCCGCAACCTCAATGAACTGGCCAGGGACGGAAAGCTGGACCCCGTTATTGGACGGGACGAGGAGATCCGCCGAATATTGCAGATATTATCCAGGCGAACGAAGAACAACCCTATACTTATAGGCGAACCGGGCGTTGGCAAGACAGCGATTGCCGAAGGACTGGCGCATCGCATCATTGACGGGGATGTACCTGAGAACCTGAAGAGCAAGCAGATCTTTTCACTCGATATGGGCTCACTGATGGCCGGGGCTAAGTACAGGGGAGAATTCGAAGAGAGGCTGAAATCGGTGGTCAAAGAAGTCATCAATGCCAACGGGGAGATCATTCTCTTCATCGACGAGATCCATACTTTAGTGGGAGCTGGCGCAACCGAAGGAGCCATGGATGCAGCCAATATTTTAAAACCCGCGCTGGCCAGGGGTGAATTAAGAGCTATCGGCGCTACAACGCTCAAGGAATTTCAGAAATATTTTGAGAAAGACAAAGCTCTTGAGCGCAGGTTCCAGCCTGTAATTGTGGACGAACCTTCGACACTCGATGCCATCTCGATTTTGAGAGGGCTTAAAGAGAAATACGAATCCCATCATAAGGTAAGGATCAAGGATGAAGCCATCATAGCTGCCGTTGAGCTCTCACAGAGATATATCAGTGAACGCTTCCTCCCCGATAAAGCGATTGACCTCATCGACGAAGCTGCATCAAAACTCAGGCTTGAGATAAATTCATTGCCCGAAGAACTTGAAATTATAGAGCGTAAGATCCGCCAGTTAGAGATCGAACGCGAAGCCATCAAACGTGAAAACGATGCTTCCAGGCTTAAAAGCCTGAGTGAAGAGATTGCTAATCTCAGTGATGAGCGCAACCAGCTCCGTTCGAAGTGGCAGGCCGAGAAAGAGATTGCCGATCATATACAGACCAGTAAAAAGGAGATCGAGAACCTTAAGCTGGAGGCCGAACAGGCCAATCGCAGCGGGAACCTGGGACTTGTTGCCGAAATTAGGTATGGAAAGATCCCCCAGGCCGAAAAAGAGATTGAACAGTTTAAGGCCAGGCTTCAGGAGATCCAGAAAGATTCCCCTATGGTGAACGAAGAGATAGGCGCAGAGGAGATTGCCGATATCGTATCACGCTGGACAGGTATCCCTGTGAGCCGGATGCTTCAGAGCGAACGCCAGAAGTTACTCAACCTTGAGACCGAATTACATATGCGCGTCGTGGGTCAGGAACAGGCGATTGCCGCTGTGAGCGATGCCATCCGGCGAAGCCGTGCAGGATTACAGGATACCAGGCGCCCCATAGGCTCTTTCATTTTCCTTGGAACCACCGGCGTTGGCAAGACCGAGCTTGCAAAGGCCCTGGCCGAGATGCTGTTCAACAACGAGAACAGCATGGTGAGGATCGACATGAGCGAATACCAGGAAAGGCATACCGTTTCAAGACTTGTCGGCGCACCCCCGGGCTATGTAGGTTATGAAGAAAGCGGACAGCTCACGGAGGCCGTCCGCCGCAAACCATACAGCGTAGTCCTTTTTGACGAGATCGAGAAAGCCCATCCCGATGTGTTTAACATCCTCCTGCAGGTGCTCGATGACGGCCGCCTGACAGATAACAAGGGACGCACTGTCGATTTCAAGAATACTATTATCATCATGACTTCAAACATTGGTTCCCACATTATCCAGGAGAACCTCGAAAAAGTAAACGACAGGAACAGGGATGAACTTCTTAACCGCACCCGCGATCAGGTGTTCGACCTGCTGAAGAAAAGCATCAGGCCTGAGTTCCTTAACCGGGTTGACGAGATCATTATGTTCGAGCCCCTCACAAAGGAGCAGATCAGCAAGGTGGTTGAGCTGCAACTCAGACAGGTTGAGAAGATGCTCGATAAGAATGACATCCGCCTCAGCGTGAGCAGTAAAGCGATTGACCTTATTGCTACGCTGGGCTACGATCCCCAGTACGGTGCACGCCCTATCAAACGGGTGATCCAGCGTGAAGTGCTGAACGAGTTGTCAAAAATGATACTTTCGGGAAAGGTGGATAAAGATGCCATGATCCTGCTCGATGCAAAGAATGGCAAACTCATCTTCCGTAACGAATAATGAAGTATCTTGCGACCTTTTTCAACAAAAGAATTTCAGGCGCATGAAAATCATAACAACCGCAATTTTACTGGGAATTACCTTGCTGGCAGTTCCTGTGTTCAGCTACTTCTTCGGCACAGCTTTGGGACCATTGGAGTGGAAAGCTTTGCATACTCTCCTCATCATTGCCGCCATCGTTATCGCTTACTCGTTCATACTTGGTGAACTTACAAACAACAACAGCCAGGTGGATAAGCTCTGGAGCCTCCTGCCAATAGGCTATGCCTGGATCGTAGCTGCATACGGAGATTTTGCACCAAGGCTTGTCCTGATGAGCACCCTGGTAAGCCTTTGGGGCCTGAGGCTGACCATTAATTTTGCCATGAAAGGAGCTTACAGCTGGCGTTTCTGGGCCGGCGAGGAAGACTACCGCTGGCTTGTCCTGCGTCAGAAACCCGAGTTCACCCCCCGCTGGAAATGGACCTTGTTCAACCTGTTCTTCATTTCGGGCTACCAGCTCGTGCTCATTCTGCTTTTCACCCTGCCGACAATTATCGCTCTTCAGAATATTAACACATCCATAGGTATTTTCGATTATATCGTGGCAGCGCTGATGTTCTTTTTCATCATCTATGAAACCACAGCCGACATCCAGCAGTGGAATTTTCAAAGTAACAAATGGGCAAAGATAAAAGCAGGAGAAGAACTTACTGCTGACTATAAAAAGGGATTTCTCGATAAAGGACTGTGGGCCTATAGCCGCCACCCCAACTACTTTGCTGAACAATCCATCTGGGTTTGTTTTTACCTTTTCAGCGTGGCAGCAAGCTCACAATGGTTTAACTGGAGTATTGCCGGTTGCCTGCTCCTGATCGTGCTTTTCCAGGGCAGTTCAAGTTTCAGCGAGGAGATCAGCGCCGGGAAATATCCGGAATATTCAGATTATCAGAAAACAGTTCCGCGGTTTTTTCCATTTGGCCCGAGAAAAAGCAGGTTATAGTCTGAAAATAAAAAGGAATTGATAACTTGGCATTATGATAAAAATTATGCATAAAGGGATGTCTTTTGCAATAATCATCCTTCTATTCCTGCATCAATCCAGCCTTGCTCAAGCCATACAGATCAAAGGAACAGTAAGAAATGAACTTGACTCGAAGCCCGTTCCCGAAGCCAATATCAGTGTTTACGGCACAAGGCTCGGAACCTCGACCGACAGGTCCGGCAGATTCGATCTCCAGCTTCCGAAACTGCCATCCACAATCATTATCAGCTGCATTGGTTATGAAAAGGCCAGATATGTCATCCTGCATATTCCGGGCAAACCGCTTGAATTAGTAATGAGACCAGCGGCATACAATCTGAAGGAAGTTGAAATATCTTCAGCGAAGCATTCCATTTTATATGAGGACAAATCGTATTCTGTTCTCGATTATGAGCTGATGGATGACAATGTCGCATTGCTTGTGTTTCGAAACGTATTGAAGCAGTCTGAGTTCGTATTGCTGGGCCGTAGCGGTGACACCCTTGCTGCCGCAATTCCACCAGAGCTCCCTCCGGGCAGGCTGTATAAGGATTTCCTTGACAACGTGCATTATTATTCAAAAGCAGGTTATGCCTGGCAATGTTATTACGATACAGATAGTCACCGGTTCGACTTCCTGTATCCGACGCCCGTTGATTCATTGGAAAAGGTCGTCGGGCCATTCCTGTTCCGCATCTCCGGCCGCCTCTACTTCCAGGAAAAAACGGCAAACGGATTCGGGACCATGATAGGATATTACAGCAAGGGTAAAGGGAAGCAGTTTATTAAAATCTGCCTGTACGAAAAAAAGATCTTCGAATATTTTGACGATCAAAGGTTTTATCTTGGATGGAATGGCTTTACAGGCGCTGAAAATGCCCTTGATTCGGGTGAAATCGGAAGTCCGTCAGAGTTTGATTTTTCAATTCCAGGCGATGAAGGGGGAGGCTACGGCAAAAATGAATTGAGGGCTCACAAATTTGAATATTTCAACATGATCTTTCCGCTGATTAAACTCAGTGATCAAAGCATCGCATTTTTCAATTTCGGCAACGATCTGCTCGAGATCCTCGATCCTGACGGCAAGAGTATCAGGACCGTTCCGATCAGTTTTCATAAAGATCACCCTTCGAATGATCCTGAGAAAAAGAGAAACCATTCAGAAAGTTCAGGCTGGAGGTGGGGAACAAAGATACTGACCGACGGATCTGCACATACCCTCTATACCATCTTCCTGAAGAACGGAATGGTGAAAATTCAAAAAATCGATCCCCTGACCGAGAACCTCAGTGCCGGTACCATCCTGCCCTTCCTTTTCCCCGAAAAGATCAAGGTATACAAAGGCGAAGCATTTTTTCTCTGCAAGGACAGTGGTGGCAGTGGGAACTGGAAACTGGTCAAATGCAAAGTTGATTGATGAGGATCAGCCCGATTGATTAATACGGATCTTTGATACAGCGCACCGAAAGACCGTGGCTTCTAAACGTTGTGAACCTGTATACGCCTGTGTCCTGGTCGTTGATGCCGCGGTATATTGCAAGAGTGTCTATTTGGGTAGCTGTCCAGTACAGGGCATTCCTGAGCAGGCTTTGAAAACTGCCGTGAGTATTCCTGTACCCGCCCGGTAAGACTGTGAACCCGCTGGAGTTGCTGCAATTGGTGTCGTTGGTCCAGCCGAGTGTGGACTTCAGCTTTTTCCCTACTTCTCCTGAATTCCTTAAAAACACCGAGTCGGCTTGATGCTGATCCATACCAAGGGTGGTTTCAAGCATTTTCCAATCCTCATCATAAGGCAAATGCCAACCGCCGGGACAAACGTCCTGAACACTTTTCAGGGCTGATGATTTTTTGCCCGGTGCATTTATCGCAGCCGGCCAGTTATAAAGCACGCCGTAACGCTTGTAGTTTTCAGTGTTTTTTGCTGCGGCAACAATACTGTCTTCGTAGCCGTACACATAATAAAACTTCAGGGAGTCGGATCCCTTTGACGCGGGCTTTACTGACGGCAACCAGGCAAGGTTTTCGGCCATCCACCACTGGTTCCCTATTTTAACCACGGCATAATTCTTTCCGTCACTGTCCCTGCAAAGAACAAATTCAACGATATATTTCTTTGAAGCTGTGGGTGAATCGGTAAGGATCGTGATATAATTACCGCCTCTGCATCTGTAAAGTAAAACATCCCCGATCTTATATCCAAGATTGTAGGTTTGAATCCCCTTTAAAGCTGTGCTTTTTGAAGCAGAGCCGGCCCCAAGGTATACAACCCGGTCGGCCCCGCCTGAAGTTTCAGTGCAAACAGCCTTAAACCCTGATCTTCCACGGCTTGTCGTAAGACTAACCAGATAAACCCCTGTTTTTGAAAGGAAGAGGGAGAATTCTGCAGAACCTGCCCCGGCCCTGGCCTGGGTATGGGCAATTTTTTGTCCTGAAAGGTTATATACATCCACTTCAACATCCTGGGCTTCGGGTAAATTGGTGACAAAGCTTGATATGCCCGAAAACGGGTTGGGGAAGATACTTCCGTTCTGATTCGTTTTACCCGGGTCTGCAATACCATCGTTCACATTAAGTACCAGGGTGTCGCTGCCCGGCAGGGTAACATTCTCATTTGTCCTGAGATTGGTGGCTTTCACGCTGTCCACTGCATTGGCTGCTCCGGATGCGGTGAATGTCATGTAGAGGGTTTGCCCGTCAAGGAACAAAGCGCTCAACAAAAAAACCGAAAGAATAAGTTTTGTTTTCATCAGTAGCCGTCTATGCTGTAATTAACTAAACCTGTATCAGGATCTATGTTAGGGATCTCATCAGTCATGATGATCTGAACTGTAGGATCACCCACTGGAATGGTATGGGCCTCATCCTGCCATTTCCAGTAGAGTGGAGTGTTCACGCTATCGGGAGGAGGGCTTGACGGATAAAAGGCATAGGGTGAAACAAGGGCACGCCTCTGGAGAATCCGGCTTGCAGAGACATTGATCACCAGGAAATCCGACGCAAAAGTGAGCTCACCCACAGGCGCATGGTTCCTCACGCTCCTGATGGCCGAGGTGATGGTATCGTCTTCGGCCTGAAAATGTGTTGCAACCGTAAGCCTTGGAGGAGGTGTGATCTGGCTCATGATATACCCGAAAGCTCCCTGGGGTGTATGCGAACTGTTCTGCACTTCCAGTGCATAATTATAGGCCTGTTCATAACCGGAATCCCCGGGTTTCAATCCGGAGTTTTTTTGAGCCCAGACTGCGGCAGGCATCACCATCTCATGGATCAGAACATCCACTCCCTTCGCATGGGAGAGCATTTCCTGGTTGGGCTTCGAATCACCGCTGAAGATCATCGACAGCCCTTTCCAGTCGAGCCTGTAACTTATCGATCCCCTCCTGGTGTGGATGGCCGGGAAATGAGTGATCCTTACATCGGTCGTCGGGTTATGGTATGCAACATTATCCCCCGGGACCTTACCGAAATTATTCCAGTTGAGTTCAATGGGATAGATGCAGAACCCATCATCGAAGTTGTCATCCGATACTTTCGAGAGGGGAGCCGGCAAGCCCCAGTCCTCTTGCTTGGGGAGCTCATAACCCGGGAGGCTGGTCACCCCGAAGCTGAAACTCTCGGTATGCCAGCGGTTCATCTCCCTGAAGTTTTCGCAAAACGCCCTGGTCCCGTCATTGTAGGGCCCCCTCTGGTTTCCCTTCGGGTCATAATAGGTCCAGCCTGAATCCATGGGCCCAAAAATGAACAAAGGCGATTTACGGTCTTCGGCCGGTCCGAAACCATAAATGTGAGTCAGGTCACTGGTGTGATCGGCATGGAGATGGGTGAAGAATATCTTGTCCATCTTGCTCATGGGTATCCCCATGGCATTGTATTTGGCGGCAACTCCGGTCCCGCAGTCAAACACGAACTGGTCCCCAGTACCAACTTCTACATAAACGCTGGTGCATTCCTGGGAAAGGCGGGGAATGCAGGATGAACCAAGGATAGTGATCCGCATCTCATCCGCGGCCAGGGCCTCAGGGGGAGTAAAGGTTGGCAGAGCGTTGAAATAGGAATTGGTTTGGGAAGGATCCGAACTTTTAGTTCCTGGCGGGTTGTTCCCCAGGGCCTTCATGCCGGGGGACAGCACAAGACTTCCCAGGGAAGCCCCGGAAAGTTTTAACATGGCTCGTCTGCTTAACTTCATATAATTATCTGCCTTTAAAATGAAACACGTAATAAAATTATAAAATATTTTATTATTATTATTTGTTTAATAAAAATCTGAAATATTTTGACTGCAAATAAATGAGCAACTTATCAAATTTGCTTAATTTTAGCATATTACTCGAGAACCCGGGCTGAGATGCGCAAGTTTACTATTTTGAGTATGGCATTATTATGCGGTGCCCTGAAGCTTTTTTCCCAAAGTAACGGTTTTGTTGCCGCATATGACTCAATGCATCAGAAGGTTAGTGTTTGGTATGCTTTCAGCGAATGGAAGGCCATCGACTGGAATGCCCTTAACAACCGCATAAGACCAAAAATACTTAATGCAGGCCCGGTTAATGACACCAATGCTTTTTACCTTGCTTTGAAGGAATATGTGGCTTCGATTCACGATGGTCATGTCTCAATACGTGGTGCGGGCTGGGATGGCCACAAAGCTTATGCAAGATATCAGCAGATCGGCGGGAGTTACGGGTTCGCCCTCACCGCACTGGATGATGGCCGGGTTGTGGCACGTCTTGTCAACCCCGGTTCTCCTTCAGCGCTGGCCGGTATGGTCTTCGGGGCCGAGATACTTGAAGTGAATGATCATCCGGTGAATTCAGTTCTTGATACCGTTTCTGTGTTCTGGGCTGAAGCAAACCCGGCTACGCAGGAATGTAAAAGGCTGAATCAGTTCCGGTTCATTGGCAGGGCTCCAGTTGGGAAAACGATGAAAGTAAAATTCCTGAACAGGGGGACTTCCATTCCTGTCAAAGCGACCCTTACCGCGGTCGACGACAACTATGCAACATTTGATCAGACCTCCCTCCTGCCGATAGATCCCGGGCCAACGATATCGTATAGCATACTTCAGCCTGGCGGCTACGGCTATATTAAGCTGACTTCCGAACCCGGGGATTCAGCCGGCATGGCCCAGGTTTACGTCAGTTTCAGGCAGGCAATTTCTTCATTCATTACTGCTGGAGCCCGTGGAATGATACTCGACATGCGGGTGAACACAGGGGGCGAAGACCTTTTGTCGGCTGCCCTTGCGGGATTTTTCACTACCGATACCACCTTATATGAATACCGCAGTTATTATAACCCCGGCAGCGGACAGTTTGATATATGGCCCCTGCCCCTGCCCCATTTCAATCCACAAACCCTGGGCACATACATCAACCCGAAATATCCTGTCGGAGCGCAATATACAGAGCCACAGGGAATATATTTTTCAAAACCTGTCATGATCATGGTCGGCCCCAGGAATATCAGCAGCGGTGAAGGTGTGCCAATGGCACTTCAGCGGCTGCCAAAAAATAAAGTAATCAGCTTTTACGGGAGCAACGGTTCTTTTGGCATGATGGAGAACTGGTCGTACCACTATCTTTACCCCCCTCCCAATGACCTCTATTTCAGGTATCCTGTTGGCCGGTCCCTCGATAAGAACATGAAGATCCAGGTCGACAGTGATTCAACCATGCAGGGAGGGATCCGGCCCGATATCAGAGTTCCGTTAAATGATACGGTGATCGATCAGCTGTATATCGACAGCATTGATGTTGAGCTGAAGTACGCTATAGGAAAACTGACTTCCCTGCTGCGAATCAATGAAAACGTAGATGGCCTTAACAGTAACCTGCTTGAGCCGGTCTTTCCCAACCCTGTTCACTCAACGGCAACGATTCAATACAATCTCGAAGAAGCATCCATAGTTTTATTAGCAGTTTATAACACTTACGGCAAGCTGGTCACAACCCTTGTCGATGAAACCCGGCAGGCCGGAAATTACCGTGTGAACTGGAATACAGGGGATCTTGCTCCCGGAATATACTTTTACCGCATACAAACAGGCAGTCAGAGCATGACACGCAAATGTGCTGTTCTGTAACAGGCATTAAACAAAACAATTGATGAGATAGGCAGCATTAAAGTAATCTAAAGTATTCATCCTGCATGATCAATGGTATATCGTACATAGTTTTTTCGTTTCTCCTGCTCAGCACATTATCGCCCAAAGCCCAGACCTTGAAAGGAGACAGCGTGAAAGATATTGATGGAAATATATACAGAACCGTTATAATTGGTAATTATGAGTGGATGGCCGTTAATCTTAAAACCACCACTTACAACGACGGCACAAAAATTCCTAACATTACCGACAGCATTGTGTGGACGGGTTTAACTACCGGCGCTTACTGCTGCTATCGCAATGATGAAAGCAATGCGAAAACTTACGGGGCACTTTATAACTGGTACGCAGTAAACACCGGCAGGCTTTGCCCCGATGGATGGAGGGTACCTTCAGATGAAGAATGGAAGAACCTTGAGGGGTCTGTCGACAGCAGATACGGCGTTGGTGACCCTGTTTGGGATAAGTCAGCAGGGCGTGGAGTCGATGTTGGGGAACGCTTAAAAACACGATCAGGCTGGAGTTTTCAGGGTAGCGGCACTGATGATGCCGGGTTCTCCGCCCTCCCGGGTGGTGAACGCTGCAGTCATGGGCGCTATTTCATTATGGGCAGGAGCGGCTTCTGGTGGAGTAGCACCGAATATGATTCCACAGGCGTCTGGTACCGAAACATAATTTATGGTGTGGAAGATGTAAACCGCCTGATCCATCCTAAGTGGATGGGATTTTCGGTACGTTGTCTCAGGGATAAGTAACAGGAAATATCGTGCAATTATCTGATAAAATACATAAATCAATTTGAAAACATGACACAGCTCTATTCAAAACTGGCGACTATATATCATGAGATGTATCAGCATATTTTTGATTATGATCAGGAATTTAATTTCTATGATGCATTATTGAAAAGGAATAATTGCCAAAATATTTTAGAGATCGGATGTGGTTCAGGTATGCTGGCACGCAGGTTCCTTAAAAATGAATACGATTATCTTGGCCTTGATCTGTTTAATGAAATGCTGGACATCGCAAGAAAGGAGACAAATTCAGACAGCTTCATTCAGGGTGACATGCGTAACTTATCTTTTGAAGAGCAATTTGATGCAGTTCTGATAACAGGCCGTTCCATTGCTTACGTAACAGAAAATCTGGGGATACTTGACACTCTTAACGGAGTGTCAAGGTCCCTTAAACCTAAAGGACTGTTTGTATTTGGCGTTTTCGAGGCAAATGGGATATTCGACAATTTTGATGATTTTGAACAACTCATTGAACACGAAAATAAAAAGATCAGAAGGATAAGTAAATTACAAAAAAATCTGTCGACCGGCTGGACTTACGACTGGCATGCCAGGTATATCATCGAGCAGGATGACAAAATATCTGAATATGATGACGTAACAACATTGAGAGCTTTTACAAAGGATGAGATTTTGTTATTTTTAAAGTTAACAGGCTTTAAAATAAATGAAATACTTGTTGAAGGAAAAGCTTTAACATTTATAGCCGAAAAATCATGAATATTGAAATGGCGGTATTCCGCTTCCGTTCGTAATTATAGTCTTATGATGAGCAAGTTCATTTCCAGAATTTACAACACTTTTACCGAATACTATTACCTTCTTCCTTGTAAATGGGTGCAATTTTGCGTAGTCAAAATTTAAACATATCAACAATATGAAAACTATTAGAAAAATTGATCGCCATATAAAAGGACAGCCCACATCGGATGGAGCTGGAGTAAGATTAACAAGGATTCTTAGTAACCACACCCAGGAATTATTGGATCCGTTCCTGATGCTGGATTTTTTTGGTTCGGACAACCCGGATGACTTTATGTCTGGCTTTCCATGGCATCCTCATCGTGGAATGGAAACGGTTACCTACATGATCGATGGAAAGGTAGAACATGGAGATAGTATAGGGAATTCAGGTGTGATCGGTAAAGGAGATATTCAATGGATGACTGCAGGAAGCGGGATCATTCACCAGGAGATGCCTAAATATGAAGGAGGGAAAATGTATGGATTCCAATTGTGGGTGAACCTTCCGTCAGCATCTAAAATGATCCCTCCCCGTTACCAGGACATACCTTCAGGCAAAGTACCTGTTGTAGAGCTTGAGAATAAAACCAAGGTAAGGGTTCTGGCGGGGACTTTTAATGGAATACGGGGGCCGGTTGAAAATATCATTGCCGACCCTGAATATTTTGATGTTGAAATGCCTGAAAATACTGAACTCATAGTCCCGGTAGCTGAGGATCATACCGTGTTTGCCTATATTTTTGAAGGATCTGCCGGTTTTGATGAAAACAGCAAAGATTTATTGCATGCTGGCACAGGGGTATTGTTCGGACATGGAGATCAGGTATTAGCACAGACAGGTAGTTCAAAATCCCGATTCATCATGATTGCCGGTAAACCGATAAAGGAATCCATAGCATGGCAAGGCCCGATAGTCATGAACACACAGCAGGAATTGTCACTCGCATTCAAAGAGCTGAGGGAAGGTACTTTTATTAAAAAATCCTGATAGCGGGAACTTCGGTAACAGTAATGGAAAAACCGGGTACTACTCGCGACTTTGGTGGATTCCCCCGGAAATTATTTGAAGTGCAGTATGCCGACTCAGGCAAACTGCAGCAAACAGGATTTAAAATTCCTGAACAAATAATAACCTCTGCATGTAACAACAGTGACCTATGAAAAAAACGATTTTATTATTCGGAATAATCTTTTTAGCAACTTTGGCTTCATTCGCCCAATTCTCTTTTGTTCATCTCAGCGACATGCATGTGTCAACCACCCCTTCGGCAAACAGTGACACCAATGGACAATACTTTCAGTGTGCAATAAAGGAATTTGCCAGCCTTAATCCCAAACCCACGTTTGTTCTTGTTACAGGCGACATTTCCGACATAGGCAATATGCAACCGTTGGGCATGTATCCTGCAATTACACAGCACCTGTTCCCGCCCTCACTTACAAACCCGGCTGTTGGTGATTATTTTATTGATTCTGCCAAAACCATCCCGATTTATTATACACCGGGTAACCATGAATACTGGACGGGATTCGATTCAATCGGCCTGCCCATTTCAAATGACACGCTTTTTTATTACCCGAAATATATTACGCCCGATACGGATTATGTAATTCAAACTGCTTCCGCCATTATAGTGTGTATGCGTTCAGGACATGACAGCCCGTACGGTTATCCCCCGAACCCTGAAGTCATCATGGGAACCGGGCTTACAGATGCACAGTGCAGCTGGCTCAGGAATATCATGAAAAGTAACAGCAACAAGCGTAAAATTATCGTAATGCATCATCCCCCTGTTAATGCAGTCGGCACAAACTCTGATGGCAGCCCGTATACCGCTTCTGTTATTGCAGATACGGCTACCAACTCCCTGCAAAACAACCGAACAAATTTTCTTAATATCTGTGATTCCAATCAGGTGGACGTAATACTTGCCGGGCATGAACATCAGAATGTAGTTGCAAACAGGAAGGGAGATACGGTCAGCGAAAACTGGCCCAACGGCACACGCTATGTACAGACGGCAGCAGCGTTTAACCGTTCTTACCGTATTATCACCGTTGATCCGGCATTTGTAACGGTAAGCGCCCCCATGCGAAGCTGCCTGGGGACGGGAGTTAACGAGGTCAACAATTCAGTAGACATCAGTGTTTTCCCCAATCCCGCGAAGAATAATCTTACAGTAAAATGTATAAAGAAATCCGAAATTGAGGTTGTAAATCCCGAAGGAAAAATACTTGAAAAATCAGCGTCAACCGGGATGTTTACCACGGTAGATCTGTCAGCTTTATCATCCGGGATTTATATAATCAAGGTCAAAACTGCAGAAGGGATTACAGTAAGGAAATTTATTAAACAATAACGGGTATGCAAAGATTCAGATAACCGGATCTTGCTTTGCCACAACCATTTTAGCCTTCTTCATTGCAAGCCGGCAGATAAAAATTAAATCCATATTTACTTCTTCAGAAACCCGTCAAACCAGTCCTTCTGGTGTAAAACCGCATAGACAAAGGTCGCACGGTGATCGGCCTTATCACCTGCATACACGGCGGTGGTTGCTCCGCAACCCATCACTTTGTGAAACTCTTGTGGAAGTTTTGCTATGAACACAGGAACTACTTCATCCGATCCTCCATAATAGTTATGTATCGGCGTATGGCTTCTCCAGCGGTAAGCCTGGCTTTTTTCAAGGGTTTGCCAGTATGGTCCCTCGCCTGTATTCCCCCCGGCCATGAACTCAGGCTTTATATAATCCTGGAGTTTCGTGGGTGTGAGTTTACTGAATGCGGTATAATCAATTGTTCCGTTGTAAAAATCCCTTGCTGCCTTTAGGTATTGACTGCGGATGGCCGATTCGGTCAATCCGGTCTGCTGGCAATAATATTCCTGCGACTGGATCTGTAATGAAACACATTCCGGAAGATACACCGCATCGATGGGCTGGTAGTTATTCATCCATCGGTCAACAGTCGTGAAAATATCCGTGGGGGCGCTGGCGGTTGCTGCGGCTGTTACCGGGATCCCGATGGATTCCAGCTTATGCAGGTAGGTCATAGTAGCCCATCCTCCCTGTGACCATCCGCTGATAAAAAATTTGCCGGGTTTCAGCTTCATTGCAGCAAGTATGCTTCTGGCGGCAAACAGCATGTCAACACAGGCCTGCTGGGTGCTGCTATTGACGAGGTAACTGTCGGGAAGATCCGAAATACCTCGTCCGAAGTAATCGGCGCCAATAACAATATAGCCCTGGGCTGCGAACCGGGCAATCATGATCTTCGTTTCCTCTGAATTGTCGGGAAAACTGGGAACTTCGGTTTTGGAAAACACAGTCCCGTGCTGGTACATCACCACAGGCATTGAATCCAGACCGTTCTGCGGAATCACAACCAGTCCGGAAGCAAGCGTAGGCCTGTTTGCAAATTCAGGAATTACCGAATTGTATTTCACACGGAAGAGTTTTACCGGATATTTTGCGGCAGGGAAGCTGTCGTTAAACGCTTTTGCCCCCATGGTGGAGGCGGCTAAAAATTCCTGCAACTCAAGCTTGAATACCTTATCCAGTTTGCTTAGATCCCAGGTCCCGATCAACAGGTACTGAACCCCGGAAGATACGTTGATATAATTGTTTGTGGATTGAGCAAGCCCTTGTGCACATAGCACAACAGAAATCAGGCCGATCATTGCCGTTCTCATTTTCATCATTGCCTTTTGATTGCAATGATAGCGGTTTTAAATAAATATTTCAACATTAGCTTTTGCATACAAATCATAGTTTTGATAAAGTATTTAACTTTATCGGATAATAACCGCATACTACATGAGCCTTTACCAGCAACTCCAACAAGCTAAAAGCGAAGAAGACGTCATTTTGATGTTTGACAATCACTTAGCTTCCATAATAAGCCTATTTACTTCTTCCTTCAGCAAGGGAATATGCTTTGAGATAACAGCCCAAATAATTTCGTCGGAAATGTTGTCATAGGAATGTATGATCTGGTTTCTGAGTCCGATAATTCTTCGGGCGTGTACAAGTGGGAATTCGCTATCAGCCTTAAGAATTCTGTTAATGGCTTCACCTATAATTTCCAGGTCGCGTTCTATCGCTCTTTTAATCAGGATATTTGACTTGTAGGCATCCAGATTCTTGGGGTATTCAATGAAATAACCTTCAATTTCTTGAATGGCATCCTTAATATCAAACAACCATTTTAGAATCCGTTCGTTCATATATTGCCATTTTGTTCTTATTAATAGATTGCCTGAGAATAGGATTTTTGATCGTTTGCACTTCTATCAAATCAACATTTCTGAGGAATAACGTCTCAAGGGCTTGCTTGAAATCAATATAATTGTCATAGTATTCCTTTGGGTCAACCTTTCCGAATCTTACCAGAAAATCGATGTCACTTTCATTAGTAAATGATTCATTAAGCACCGATCCAAAAGCATATAATTCCTCAACAATATGCTTTTCACAGAGTAAAATCAGCTCATCTATATGATTGTCGAACAGTTCCATAGATGCAAATATAATAAAAGGAAATCAAACCGTGACAAGTCGTCACGGTTTGAAACAAAAAGTATAATACTTAGTGAATGTGAGAATCCTAATAATTTAAGGCACCAGGATTACTGTATATGATATTCCGGGTTGGCTTGCTTCAGGAATGAATTATGAACAAATTCTATCTTACTTCCCTGAGTTAACCATGGAAGATTTTACTGATTAAGAAACCGGGAAAAACTGGCTCAAAAAAATTGAACAAGAATATTTACATTTGATATTCAGGTGAAGTTGAGCAAAGCGCAATTAATTTAAAAATGACTTAAAAACTGCAAGCGGTTTCAACTATTCGAAAAATTCGAATAACTCAAACTTTGCGCAGCCGTAGCATTCTCTATAACTTAGACTTAAATTCCTTTTATGAAAACAATCTGGTTTAAGAAAACAGGATGGATTTACATCCCGGTTTCAGTCATAGGAGTGTTAATCAGCCTTTGTGTTGTCTTTTTCTGTGTGACGGTGTTTATCGCTGTTGACCGCCACTCTCATTCAGTGTCTGACACAATTTACGGAATTTTTCCGTTTTTTGTATCGGTTTTTACAATCCTGTTCTGGATCGCATCGAATACTTCAGACCGTAAACAGGACAATTAATTCATTGACAAACATCATGTATTCTTTATAAATCCTATCATGAAACAAATAATCACCCCCTGCCTCTGGTTCGACGGTAATGCGAAAGAGGCTTCAGAATTATACACTTCTGTCTTTCCCGGCTCGGCGATAAAAAACATAAGCTACTTCGGGAAAGAGGGCTTCGAAACCCACAAACAGGAAGAGGGACAAGTTCTCACGGTGAACTTCACTCTCCACTCCAAGCCCTTCACTATCCTCAACGGAGGGCCCATGTACAAGCTCAATCCCTCGGTTTCACTGTATGTTGCCTGCGAAAAAGCAGGGGATGTCGATTTTATTTATAATGAGCTGGCGGATGGCGGGATGGTTATGATGCCGCTGGGCAGCTACAAGTGGAGCGAACGATATGCCTGGTTCAGCGACCGTTTCGGGGTTTCCTGGCAAATTGCCCTGGATGCCGTAACCACCAAAAAAATAACTCCCGCTTTTCTTTTCATGGGCAATCATCATCCGCAGGCCGATCAGGCAATTGAATTCTATACCTCTGTTTTCCCGGGATCAGCCATCGGCAGTATTCTAAGGTATGCCAGGGGCGGAAGTGAACCCGAAGGATCGGTACAGCATGCACAATTCAGCCTGAACGGCAACGGGTTCATGATCATGGGCAATTCGATGCAACATGCCTTTGACTTTACCGAAGCCTTCTCTTTCCAGGTCTTCTGCGACAGCCAGGAGGAGATCGATTACTTCTGGGACCGGCTCAGTGAATGCGGTTCGGAACAGCAATGCGGCTGGCTTAAAGACCGGTTCGGCGTTTCCTGGCAGATCGTTCCTTCGGTCCTGGAAGAACTTCTGTCAGACCCTTCCCGTGCGGGAAAAGTGACGGAAAAGTTTCTGAAAATGAAAAAGTTCATCCTGGCTGATCTTTATAAGTAAGGGTTCATTATCCCAAACATCCTGCAAGCTGGTTAAAACCCAATCCGACCCATTAAATGAGAAAATTCCTGATCCCTGTCCTTATCCTGTTTGCCTTGCAATGCCTGGCTTCTCCGGGGGACGAACCCGGCCTGAATATCCCACCCGATGCCCCGGCAAAGGTGTTATTACGCGGACAACACCTTGCGGTGGTTTATGGAAACGACACCATTCTCAAGGCTTTCATCGACTGCGATCCGTCAGCCTTTTACTTCAGGGAAGTTGTGGACATTGCCGGGGGAAAGATCTTCCAGGCCTTCACAATCACCTCTAACAACGGAAATCCTGTCTCAATGGAAGGAATGATCACTGCCAGCTTCTATGCATCAGGGAGAAGGAGGACCATCCCCAGCTTCTTGCGACCAGCCGCCACATTTCCTGCGGCGGACTTGAACTTGAAGATTATTCATGGAAGGAAAACATCCTTAAAGGCAGGAGCAGACTGGTTGCGGGGGATCCATACACAATCTACATCTTTGAGACTGAATGCAGCACGTTTGCAGGATTTGAGTGCGAAGGAGCCAGGCTTCTCAGTAATACCCTGCAAGGCAGGGTGAGGGCCATCAGCATTCAATCCGACAGCGATACGACAGTGAACTGGGAAGTGAAGTCAGGAAATCAATAAAATTGACGTGCTGTCATTTCTCTACAATACCAAGGGCTGCAAGTCCGCCTTCGGCCGTTTCTTTATAAATGCGCGGAAGGTCATGGCCAGTTTGTTTCATGGCCTGAATCACCCGGTCGAAGCTTACCAGGTGATGCCCGTCGGAAAGCAGTGCATACATATTGGCATCGAGCGCTCTGGCTGCGCCGAATGCATTCCGTTCTATGCAGGGAATCTGGACCAGGCCGAACAAGGGATCGCAGGTCAGCCCAAGGAAGTGCTCCATGGCCATTGAAGCGGCATATTCCACCTGGCCGGGAGTACCGCCAAACATCTGTTCGGCCGCAGCAGCCGCCATCGAGCTGGCGCTTCCAACCTCACCCTGGCAACCTACTTCGGCCCCTGAAATGGAAGCATTGGTTTTAATGAGATTGCCTATCAGTCCTGCCGTGGCAAGTCCCCTGAGGAT
This sequence comes from uncultured Bacteroidales bacterium, assembly GCA_903887775.1. Classification (GTDB taxonomy): domain Bacteria; phylum Bacteroidota; class Bacteroidia; order Bacteroidales; family FEN-979; genus CAIRDP01. Next base: position 83,673 of record CAISRB010000016.1, on the reverse strand, counting down.
CTTCCTTTCGTTGAATTCGTATTGTGTTTTCAAAAGGTAAAGTACCGAAGGGATCACGCCGCAGGACCCACAGGTAGGCGCGGTCACGATCTTCCCGCCGGCAGCATTCTCTTCGGAAACGGCCAGTGCAAAGGCGAAGGTGAATGCACGACGTGAGAGTGTTCCCTTGAAACTTCTGGCTTTGGTATAAAAAGACGAAGCTTTACGGGGCATTTTCAGCCGGCCTGGCAGCACACCTTCCGCATCAATACCCCGCATGATGGATTCCTGCATGATATTCCATACTTCCGCCAGGTAATCCCAAAGCCCGGCCGGTTCGTGAATCTCAACAAACTCCCATAGCGTCCTCCCGTTTTTTTCGCACCACTGAAGGATGTCCGATAAAGTAGAAAGGGGATAAATGCTGGCTGATGGGTCACGTTTCCCGGTTTCGCTGATATCACCTCCTCCTATGCTGTATACAGTCCATTCATCCCTCACCGTACCTGCTTTGTCAAGGGCTTCGAAACACATCCCGTTAGGGTGTGCAGGGAGAAAAATTTCGGGTTTCCATACGATCTCTGCAGGTACTGGTGACAGACCTTCAGTCAATGCCTTATCGGTCATATGTCCCTGGCCTGTTGCTGCCAGGCTTCCGAACAGGGTAATCCTGACCTTTTTAATTCCGGGGTTCCTTTTACTGAATATCTCGGCAGCCTTTCGGGGGCCCATGGTATGGCTGCTCGAAGGGCCGTACCCGATCTTGAAGATTTCTTTGATTGATTCCATACTGGCAAATGTACATTATATTTACACTATGAAAAACCTGCCTGGCCCCCGGTATTAAAACAACGTCATCATGAAAAAACTCCTTCTTCTGACCGTTCTGCTCGGTTTGATTTCCTGCACGAGCAACAGAGACCGGTTTTACATGCCAGCCGAATGGGAACACCAGGACGTGGTTTGGTTTGGCTGGGAAAAGACCGAGACTTTCTTTTACCCTGTGGTTGCCGAGATGATAGCCGCCCTCATGCCTCATGTGAAAGTCAAGATTGCCGTTTCTACCGACAGCCTGATGAAATATATGGCAACAACAAAGATAGTATCGCCTTTTACTCGGCCATGGACATCGACACAAATACGGGGAATGTCTCGGCTATGATGGCCAAAGTGTGCGGGGCGAAACTGATCCGCTGCAATGCTTTCCACGAAGGAGGCGGAATGGAAGTGAACGGCAAAGGCATGCTCATCCTTTGCGAAGCTACCGAAATGCAGAGGAATCCCGGCCGGACTAAGGAAGAACTCGAGGGCGAATACAGGAAAGCTCTGGGTGTTACAAAGATCATCTGGATGAAACAGGGCCTGGCCGATGATCCTGAATGGATACTGAGGCGGATAAGCGGGAAGTACATCGGGGTGGGTATTGGAGGACATACCGATGAATTCGTGAGATTTTCGGATCCCAACACCATACTTCTAGCCTGGGTGGATGAAAAAGAGAAAGACCTCAACCCCGTGAACCGCATGAATTACGAGAGGCTGAATGAGAATTTTAATATACTGCGGATGTCGACCGACCAGGACGGCAGGCCGTTTATTATCGTCAAGGTCCCCCTTCCTGATATCGTACCGATGAAAGTCGTGGCCAGGAATAAACTTACACAGCCCTTGTCCTTACCACCCACCGAAGTGCCAATCAGCGCCTTTGTCCCTTCGGAAGCGCCCAGGGAAGGCGATACCCTGCTCTGGCTTCCGGCCGCCACCTATCTGAATTACCTTGTCACCAATGAAATGGTTTTATTACCCACTTACACATCCGCAGGCACAACAAAAGAAAAAGAAGATGCAGTTAGGAAGATATTCAGCGAACAGTTCCCCGGCCGCGAGATCAGGTTCTTCAATATGATCTACCAGAATTATTCAGGCGGAGGGATACATTGCTCCACCCAGCAGCAGCCTTCGGTAAAAAAATGATGAGAAATATGATAAGAAGATTGTACCGAATCACACTTACAGCTATCCTCCTTTGTATTTCAGCGGGGTTTGTTAATGCCCAGGCCGATTATGATCATCAATGGCCCGGATTCCGCGGCCCCTGGGGCAGAGGGTACGTCGATGGAGCGGTAACTCCCGAAAAATGGAGCATCGACAGTAATATCAATATCAAATGGAAGACCGCTATCCCGGGTCTGGCCCACTCTTGCCCCGTGATATGGAATGATTACCTGATTGTGACATCCGCAGTCAACCTTAAAACTGAAGAAACCCTGAAAGTCGGCCTTTACGGGGATATCGATGAAGCGGATGATTCCCAGGAGCATGAATTCAGGGTTTACTGCCTCGACAAGAATACCGGAAAGGTTATTTGGGAAAGGGTCGCACAAAAAGGGGTACCTAAGTCAAAGCGGCATACGAAATCTTCCCAGGCCAACTGCAGCCCGGCGACGGACGGTCATTACATCGTTGCTCTCTTTGGTTCCGAGGGTCTGTATTGCTATGATTTCGAAGGGAAGCTCGTTTGGAAGAAAGATCTCGGGATACTGAATCCGGGTCCGTATACCGAAACAGGCGTTGAATGGGGTTATGCCAGTTCACCGGTCATTTTCAACGGCACAATCATCGTGCAGTGTGATATCCCGGCCGGTCCATTCATTGCCGCGATAGACCTGGCTTCAGGAAATGAAAAATGGAGAACATCACGGGGAGATGAGGTTTCAACATGGTGCACCCCTGCGGTCTTTACACATAATGGTAAAACCTTCGTTATAGCCAACGGATACAGGCATATCTGCGGATATGACTTTGAAACGGGGAAAGAGATCTGGACGATGAGCGGAGGAGGAGATGCCCCCGCCCCCACCCCGGTAATTGCAAGGGACTATATTTACCTCAACAGCGCCCACGGAAAATCATCACCCATTTTTGTAGTAAGCCCGGATGCCGCAGGCGATATTACACTGGCACCCGACAGTACCCACAGCAAATACATACCATGGAGCGTCAAACGCGGAGGCGCCTATATGCAGACTCCCCTGGTTTACGGAGGTTACCTGTATAACCTCCAGGTTAACGGGATGCTGACCTGCTATGATGCTCTTACCGGTGAGATCAGGTATAAGGAGAGTTTGAAAGAAACGTTTTCGGCTTCAGGCATTGCAGCTGACGGCAAACTCTATTTCAGCTCCGAGGAAGGAAATATTTATATAATAAAGGCCGGCCCTGAGTTTAACATGATTGCCAAAAATCAGTTAAAAGATATTTGCATGGCCACACCGGCAATTTCAGAAAATACTTTATACTTCAGAACCCGTCATCATTTGATTGCCGTTGAACAGGATAAATAAAAACCATTAAACCCATAAAAAGCATAAGTACGAAGAATAACTCCGAAAACATCCTGCAACCCACGATACAAAGTCCTTAACCTGATTAATAATAGTTCAATGAATAACATATCTGTAACCACTATCCTGTTTTTCTTTTTGTTTTTGTGCCCGGGCCATGCGAAGGAAACGGACAAGGAACCTGAACGCTCCTATTTTAAACTGACCACTTCCAATGGCTTGATCGTGGCGGTGTACAATGCAAAAGAAAACAGGATTGATTACGTTTATCCTCATATTTTCACTAATTATGATTCGGGAAAATACGTGCATCCTTTTGTCGGAAACATTACGTTAAACAGTACCGAACACCCGGTAAAATCAGGTTACCTGAAAAACACTCATGTCATTACTGTGATGTATAAAGGGTTCACTGTAAATTATTTTACCTCCTTCACGAAACATGATAAGATATTCTACATCATCGTGAGGGGTGAGGAACAAAAAATAAAGGATCTTACGTTTAATGCCGAAAGCGGGAAAGGAAAGGCTGTGAGTGGTATTTCTTTGCTGGAAAATCCCCTCGAAGACCTCCCCGTCCGCATCGGCGGGAATATTCTCACCGAGAGCATACTGCGCAGGTACGGCAGGAATATCTGTGAAAAATACTTTTTATTTTCCTTCACGGACTCCCTGCATACCGATACTGCTGTTGTGAGCAATGCCATTATGAGACTGAACCATGAGAACAAATCATTACTTGACACCGAACTCGAGTATATGCAAAATCTTTTTTCTGGCTGTATCATCCCCGGGAATTTGTCAGCAAAAGAAAGGAATGTAGTGGAACAATCCATCTCAATTTTAAAGATGTCACAGGTATCTGATTATGAAGTCTTTCCGTATTCTCATGGGCAGATACTGGCATCGTTAAGGCCCGGCTTGTGGCATATAGCCTGGGTAAGGGACGGATCTTATTCGATACAGGCTATGACCCGGCTGGGCATGTATGCCGAAGCCCGGAAAGGCCTGGAGTTCATGCTGAAAGCTCCGTCGGGTCATTATAAACAATACATTTATAAGGACGGGAAAGATTATGGTGTGGGAATGGATTACCAGATCTCGGTGACAAGGTATTATGGCAACGGCAGGGAAGAGAGCGACTTTAACGAATATGGTCCCAACCTTGAATACGATGATTTCGGTCTGTTTCTCTGCGCTTTTTCCGATTACGTGATACGCAGCAAGGACAGCACTTTTTATGCCAAATGGAATCACATTATGTGCACAAAAGTAGCGGATGCCACTATCAGCTGCATAGATTCCAATTCTTTGATCAAAGCGGATTCCGGTCCATGGGAGCACCATCTTGAGATGCCCAAACAATACACTTTTACTTCGGGTGTTTGCGCAAGGGGGCTGGAGCAATTCGCAATGTTGCAGCAGAAATTCCATCTGCCTTTCGAAAAATATAAAAATGCCGCTGAAAGATTGAAAAAAGGAATATTAACACATATGCTCTGCGATAATACATACATCAAAGGGAATGTAAATGATATGCATAAAACCGACCATGAATACTATGACGGAGGCGTTTTTGAAATTTTCAGTAACGCATTGGTTACCGACAAATTGTTGTTTCTGTCAAACATGAAGGAATACGACAAGGTCATGAGAATTAAAGGTAGCAGGCCTGGCTATATCCGGCTGATCAGCGCCGATCCTTATGAAAACCAGGAATGGGTATTTATCAATCTGAGGATTGCACTGGCCCATTTATTATTTCAGGAAAAAACTGAAGCAGGCCGGTTACTGAATTTTGTCACTGAACAGGCTGCAGCAAACAATAATATGATCCCCGAAATGTACAGCAACAAATTACAGATGGATAAAGTCACCGATGATTTCAAATCAATGAACATCTGGTGTAATTGTATCAGGGATAAAGACGATCAATATATTGGAACTATCCCGATGGTCGGCTATGGATCAGCGGCATATGTCCTCACATTGTATGCTTACCATGATGAGCTTTTAGGAATAGAAGGGCATCTTTAAATTACTCCGCTCACGAAACTACCAGATCTATTTTCACCGGTCAGGGTATCTCTCTGATTGGCACCTGGATGCAGAATATTGCCTTATTTATGATATCACTTTTTACTTATTACCGGATTAAGTAAGAATAATTGTTATAAAAGATGTTCCTGGTTGAAAATTAATGTACTTTTGTAATTACAATGTAATTTCACTTTTCAACCTATGCAGGTATCAGTAATTGATATAGGAAATTCAAAAGGGATCAGGTTAACAAAGACGCTTTTGGAAAAGTATGACATCAAAGATAAGGTGGAACTGATCCTTGAAAAGGGAAGGATCATCTTAAAACCAGTCTCTAAGCCGCGACAATCCTGGGAGAAAGCATTTCAGCAAATGAATGCTGCCGGCGATGACAAACTTATGATCGGTGATGTCTTTCCTGATGAAAGCATGGAAGAATGGAAATAAAGCAATATCAGATCATTATTGTGAACCTGGATCCTACTGTCGGCAGTGAGATCAGGAAAACCCGTCCATGCCTGGTAATTTCGCCAGACGAAATAAATAAATACCTGAAGACGATAACTATTGCCCCGATTACTTCAGCATCCAAAGATTACCCGACAAGGATAAGGTTTACATTCGAAGGGAATACAAACTGGATATCGATAGACCAGATCAGAACAATTGACAAATCCCGGGTAGTTAAAATCATAAGCGCCCTGGATCAAAAAGAGATACGTAAGGTCAAAGCAATTATCAAGGAGACTTTTATCGATTAGGCTTTCTTCGTTCCCTCATCCGCAGTCATTAAAAGATGATTAACTGGTTGACTGCTCCCTCAGCCGTTTCAGCCGCTTCTGACGTTTAAATACTGTGGTATAAGCCAGGCCTGAGATAATGATCACCAGGCTTAACCCGAACCAGGCCCATCCTGGAAGGTTTATCAATGAAGTCCTTTTGACTATGCTCAGGACCACTGACAGGCTCATCAATGAAGCCCAAACGATTGTCATCTGCTTGCAGCCATCAACGAATCCCGGTTCACTCCATCTGTCCTCAGGCTGGCCCTTCCTCGCATATTGTAATACGAAAGGTTTACCAAGAAATAATGTAAGCCACATCACAAAGGCAAGGGCTGAATTGGACAGCAGATCCATATATAACGCCACCCACATCACATGAAACAAATTGATGGTGACAGCACAAAAGCTGAAGAAGATCAAAGTCCCCCAGGTAAGGATGAACCCTTGCTTAAGCTCTCCATAACTAAAAGCCAGGCAAGAAATAAGGCTTATTATGATGGCTCTCTCAAGGCTTAGAAGGGTATTGCCCGAAAGAAAAAGGAAAAGTATCCAGGGCAAAAACCCAAGTATTAAACTACCGAGTTCTCTTAAATCAGGAAGTATACTGTTTGAAGACTTCATAAAGTGTAATCAATAGTTATCCCGGGTGGCGATCACCCGCTTATTTAAGTTCCAGGTCACTGGTCAGCACTCCAATCAGCTTATTGTCCTTACCGAAGAGCGGCACAGAATATGTTATCATCACCACACCTCCCCCGCCTGCATCGTAATATGGGTTGCTCCAGCAGGGTGCTTTCGTTTTTACAGGAACAACATACCAATCACTGGCCGTATAATCATACGCTTCCGGAAGTTCAGCCTGCTTGAATTCATTGCCTGAACGATAGAAATAGGGAGCAGCTTTCTCACTTTTTCCGTCAACCGTTACCGGGGCAAAAGCAAGTGTTGTTCCATATACCAAAGGATACTTTACCAGGAAAGCGGTAAGTAAAGGTTTCAAATCGGCAGGCTTTAAAGTTTTTGCTGAAAGTTCCCCGGCCAGTTTGCCGAGAGCCACTTCCACAAGCTTTTTTTGTTCCTGGGCCGGCATCCTCAAAATTGATTCATGATAATGGATCACCTTCCAGCCTGCAGGTTTGCGCTGCCATATCCAGGTTTCACATAAAAACTGTTCAACCACCTGGTCTGACTTTGTGATGAAACTGCCTTTCATATAGCCAATCCAGATGGCAATACCGGGGGCAGGAACTTTAACGTCTGAAAAAATGAGGCTGATCTGTTGGCTTTTAAACCCGCTGTACATATTTTTAAATGCCGTTTTCAGGCTCTCATATGAATAATGCATGCCTCCCGACATGTATACAGAACTGCTGTCGGCATTCAGAAATTTAAAGGTCGAATCAGAATTTAACTGATTTGCGTAATTGGTGATTTCCGACATCAGCCCGTTAATCGTATCTGTAACAGCGGAGTTGTTTTTTTCTTCGTTTCCGGTTAAGGGGGCTTTACAGGAATTCATTAAAACTATTCCCATCAGCAAGGTGAAAGAAATTAATACAAAAATCTTTTTCATAGGGTCGGGCTTTAGATATGGCCGATAAAAATAAAGAATATAGTTATATAAACAAAGTCGGATATAATCTGATACCATCCTGAATCATGAATAGAATAATTATTAAACGCCTCTCCCCTATCAGCAGACGATAACAAAATTCTATTATTTTTGTGAAAAAATTCACAAAATGAAAAAACAACCTGCTTTTCTGATTATGACACTCATCGTGATGACATTGTTCCTCACCAGCTCGTGTAACAACCATAAATCACTGAATACCGGAACCAAGGTTCCTGCCTTTGATATTTCAGGCATTGACTCAACGATAAAACCCTGCGCCGACTTCGATGGTTTTGCCAACGGCAACTGGAAAAAGCATAACCCTGTTCCTTCAACTGAAGGTTCCTGGGGTTCGTTTGAAGTCCTGGACAAAGAGAACCGGGAAGTGAAGATCAAAGGGATCATCAATGAACTGCTGAGCCAGGAAAATCTGAAGAAAGGAAGCGAAGCTCAGTTGATAACCGGGTATTACCGCTCATACCTTGATACTGTTACCCTTGCTAAACGAGGCATTACTCCCATTATCCCCTTGTCAGAAAAAATTGTTGCAGCAAAAAGCAATATGGATCTGATTGCGCTTGCTGGCGAACTGGCCAGGTTAAATATTTCCGGGCCGTTTGAAGTGTATGTTAATGCAGATGACAGGAACAGTACAATGAATGCCATCTTCATGGGGCAGGGCGGTCTTTCGATGCGCGACCGCAATTATTACGAAAACAAGGATTCTGCCATGGTTAAGATCAGGGCTGAATTTGTGAAACATGTGGATAAGATGTTTTCGATGGCCGGATGGAATGAGAAAGCGCCAGGGCAAACGATACTGGATTTCGAAACGAAGCTGGCTCTTATCCAGCTTAAGAATTTCGAAATGCGTGATCCGGTTAAGATCTATAATAAAATCCCGTTTTCAGAACTTCAGAAACTGGCAGCAGGGATAAACTGGGCTGATTATTATAAAAACTATGGTTTGCATGCCGATACTGTAATCGTGCAGGATAAAAACTACCTGAAAAACCTGGGTTTGCTCATTAAGTCAACCCCCGTTGAAACACTCAAAACCTATTTCCGCTGGAGACTTCTTACAAACTTTGCCAATGTGCTGCCATCACAATTCAATAAAGAATCATTTCATTTTTTCAGTACCGTCATGTTTGGTGTTAAAACGCAGCGCCCCAGGGAAGAACGCGCTGTTATGAGTGTCAACTACAGGTTGGGAATGCCACTTGGCAAACTTTATGTTGCAAAATATTTCCCGGAATCTTCAAAGAAAAAAGTTTCCGAGATGATTGAAAACGTTCGTTCCGTATATCGTGAACGTATCGACAAGCTCACTTGGATGAGTGCGCCCACGAAGGAAAAAGCAAAAAAGAAGCTGGCTGCCTTCACCTGGAAAATAGGCTATCCCGATACATGGAAGGATTATTCAAGCATTGATATCCAACCCGACAAACTGATTGAAAACAGTATGAACATCACCTTGTGGGAACACAACGACATGATCTCGAAAGCAGGCAAACCTGTTGATAAAAAAGAATGGGGAATGTCGCCTCAAACGATCAATGCCTATAACAATCCCACGAACAACGAGATCGTATTCCCGGCAGCCATTCTTCAACCGCCATTTTTCAACCCTGATGCTGATGATGCAATCAACTATGGAGCTATAATCGGGGTTATCGGACATGAGATGACTCATGGCTTCGACGACCAGGGGGCACAATACGACGGCAATGGGAACCTGAGTAACTGGTGGACCCCGGAAGATTCTAAAAATTTCATTTCACTCGGAAAAAAACTGGAAGAATATTTCAGTTCCATTGAAGTAACGAAAGGTTTTAAAATCAATGGCAAACTTACGTTAGGCGAGAATATTGCCGACCTGGGGGGATTAACCCTCGGTTATTATGCCCTTGAAAAGTCACTTGAAGGCAAAAAGAAACCTGAACCTATTAACGGGTTTACATACCAGCAACGCTTTTTCCTGGGATGGGCCCAGGTCTGGCGCGAAAACATGACAAATGAGAGCCTTATCAACCAGGTGCAGACCAACGAGCATAGTCCGGCACGCTGGAGGATCAATGCCACCCTGCCTCTGATGAAGGAATTTTCTGATGCCTTCGGATGTAAATGTACCGTGGCTGATTCACTAAAGATCGTGATCTGGTAGTGGTATGGTTAAAGAAGGTAATGAATGGCAGGATGGTTGTTATCCAGTTAAATCAAGATTCAACCTTTACTGTATTTATTAACCATTTTCAATAAATCCTCTTCCATATCTTTTCCCCAACGATTCCCTTCAGAGTATAGCTGGATACTTCAACGATAAAACACCCTGAAAGGAAAAAAAACAGCACATGTTTGCTCAAAGAATAAATTTTCATACTTTTGAGTATTACTCTTTTTCTTTATCAGGACTGATAATCCAAACCCCAATGAAGAAGAACCCATCGAAATCCAAAGTCAAAGCAAGCACTGATGAGAATGTAAGGATGCTGCTTGAAAGCGAAGAAAATTTCCGTTTGATTTTTGAAAACAACTCTGCAGCAATGGCCATTATAGAACCGGATACTACGATATCAATGGTTAACGAAGAATATTGCCGAATGAGTGGTTATACCAAGGAGGAAGTTATTGGAATGAGCTGGACTCAGCAAATACCTCCCGAAGACCTTGAACGCTTAAAAGAATTTAACCGACTCAGACTTCTAAACCCAAAGGATGCCCCTGATAAATATGAATTTTCATTTTATAAGAAAAATGGTGAAATAACGAATGCTCTCATGTCAATATCAATGATTGGCAATCACAAAATAATAACATCGTTTATTGACATTACCGAACGAAAGAAAGCCGAAGAGGCGCTGGAGGGCCGCGACATACGATTCTTGAAACTGTCATCTCATGTTCCGGGAATGATATATCAGTTTATGAAGAAACCCGATGGAACTTATTGTGTACCTTTTACAACAGAAGCTATAAGAGATGTTTTCGGATGTTCCCCCCAGGATGTTCGCGAGGATTTTTCTCCAATCGCCAATGTAATATTGAAGGAAGATTTGGAAAAGGTAATAAGTTCCATTGATTATTCAGGGAAAAACCTGACCACCTGGAAATGCGAGTACCGGGTAAAGATTCCCGGTCAGCCGGTAAGATGGATGCTGGGTCAATCCACCCCGGAGAAACAGGCTGATGGCAGTATTATCTGGCATGGATTCAATTCAGACATTACCGATCGGAAGCAATCAGAAATGATGTTACGCAAGCTCAACCGGACATATGCCCTGCTGAGTGAAATTAACCGAACGATTATATGGGTGCATAAACCACTGGAGTTATACGAAGCGGTTTGTAATATTGCCATCGGAGAAGGGGGGTTCCGTATGGCCTGGATAGGAATGGTGGACCCGCAAACAAAGAACGTGATACCTGTGGCAAGCGCCGGCAAGACCGAAAACTACCTGGAAAAGCTCCAAATCACCCTGGACAATAGTGAGCGGGGTCTTGGTCCTACTGCCATTGCGCTGCGTGACGGAAAACACAGCGTGGCAAACGATATAGCTTCTGACCCCCGAATGACCCCCTGGCGTGAAGATGCTCTGAGACTGGGTTATCGTGCATCTGCCGTTTTTCCGTTTAAAATTGCAGGTAAGTTAAGAGGCGCCTTGACCCTTTACGCCTCTGAGGCGAATTTTTTCGATGATGAAGAACTTACATTGCTTGACGAAATGGCCGCAAACATATCTTTTGCGATGGAGTTTGCTGAGGAAGAAGAACAACGCATAAGAGCAGAAAAAGAACTTCACATTGCCAAAAACAAAGCCGAGGAAAGCGACAGGTTAAAATCCACTTTCCTTGCCAATATGTCACACGAAATAAGAACCCCGATGAATGCCATCGTTGGTTTTTCAGATATGCTTTCCGATCCCGACCTTTCTTATGAGGATCGCCGCCGGTATTCAGGCATTATCCAATCGAGATCCGACGACCTGATGCATCTTATCAACGATCTGCTGGATATATCCAGAATTGAATCAGGAAATGCTACTATTTATAAAACCGTTGTTTCCCTGAATAATGTCCTCGATGAACTGGAGGTGGTATTCCAGCAAAAGATTGAAAAGAATAACAAAACAGGTATTAAAATCAAAGCAGAAAAGAAACTCCCGGGCGAGCAGGTAATCATAAAAACTGACAAATTTATTCTCAAACAAGTCTTTTCGAACCTGATCGATAACGCGATCAAATTTACCGATGCCGGGGTAATCGGTTTTGGATACCATCCACCGGAAGATAAGACCATTACCTGCTATGTGGCTGATACCGGGATCGGGATCTCTGCCGAAAACCAGGAAGTGATCTTTGAACATTTCAGGCAGGCGGCTGTTCAAAACCCTAAAAAACTGTATGGAGGTACCGGACTTGGGCTTTCTATCTGCAAAGGTTCCCTTGCCCTCTTAGGCGGTGAAATCTGGGTGGACTCAGTGCCCGGAAAAGGAAGCACCTTCTTTTTCAAATTCCCTTATGAACCGGAGCAGGAAAAAAATCAGCCTGCCACAGATGGACCCGGTACTAAAAAAGCCGAAAGCAATTACAACTGGTCAGGCAAAAAGATTATGTTGGTGGAGGACGAGCAATCTAACATGGATTATCTCAAAATAATTCTGAGAAAGACCGGTGCTGATCTGACTCCTGTCTTTAGCGGAAAAGAGCTTAGAGCACAATATGAAAATCTCAGTTCGTACGACCTTATCCTGCTGGATGTCAGGTTGCCGGATGCCTCCGGCTGGGATTTGGCCAGAGAGATCAAAGCACTGCTCCCTCAACTTCCTGTAATTTCACAAACTGCGTATGCCATGTCGACCGACAAGGAGAAGAGCAAAGAATCTGGTTGCGACGGGTATATTTCGAAACCGATCAATAAAAGCGAATTGTTTATGACTATTTCAAAACTCATAACGAAAGAAAAAACATCCTGAGACTTCCACCAGATCATGAAAAACATATGTTATTTTTCTTCATCTGTTATTTCCGTGTCCCTGATCCTTGTCTTTTCTTTTTCAGGCCTTTGTCAGCAACGGGAAATGACAATATCAAAAGACCGCTTACTGGATAAAATTAAAGGAGGCTGGTCAGGGCAGACAATCGGCGTATGTTATGGCGGGCCCTCTGAGTTCAAATTTGCCGGCCTTATACAGGATTATTATCCTATTCAGTTTGACAGCAGTATCGTGGCAAAATATTATAACAACGATGATATCTATATGGACCTGACGTTTGTCGGAGTGATCGACAGGCTGGGACCTGATGCTCCGGTCGATTCTTTCGCGCTTGTTTTTGCCCACGCAGGATACCAATTATGGCACGCCAACCAGGCTGGCCGTTACAACATTCTTCATCAAGTTATGCCCCCGAAGTCGGGCTATTGGAAAAACAACCCCCATGCCGACGATATTGATTACCAGATTGAATCAGATTTTGCCGGATTGATGTCGCCAGGCATGCCCAACTATGCATCGGCCATTTCAGATAAAGTTGGTCATATCATGAATTATGGCGACGGCTGGTATGGAGGTGTGTACGTGGGAGCAATGTATTCCCTGGCTTTTATTTCAGATGATCCGGTGTTTGTTGTTACCGAAGCATTGAAAACCATACCCCCCCGGAGCGAATTCCGTGAATGCATTCAAACCGTGATAGATTGTTATAAAAACAACCCGGATGATTGGAAATCGGCATGGTTTGAGACTGAAAAAAAATGGACCGAGGATAAGGGTTGCCCGGATGGCGTTTTCGGAGGATTTGACATCGACGCTAAACTCAATGCTGCATATATTGTAACCGGGCTTCTTTATGGCCATCGTGATTTTGCAAAGACCATTGATATTGCAACAAGGTGCGGGCAGGATTCAGACTGCAACCCGGCCAATGCCGGAGGGATACTCGGAACAATGATCGGCTACAATAAGATCCCTGCAAAATTTATTGAACCTGTAAAGTCTATCGAAAATAAAAAGCAAATCTTTACACCGTACTCCCTGAACGAAGTCTATACGACAAGCCTGAGGCACTGCCTGATAAGCATAGAAAAAAACGGGGGTAAAATAAATGGGGATGAGGTAACTATTGCCCTTCAGACCCCTCAGCCTGTAAGGTTTGAAAAAAGCTTTTCAGGGATCAAACCTGTGGCAATGATTGGCAGTCAATGGGAAAGCCAGACTCTGGCCAGTAAAAACGACCTGGTTCAACTCAGCTTTGAAGGATGCGGCATTGCTATCAGGGGTGAATCGAAGACTGATGAAAGGAAATTAAAAGAATACATAAACATGGTCGAGATCAGCATAGACGGTAAACCTGCAGATACCGCCGTGATGCCATCCGCCTTTCATGACCGGAAAACAGATATCTATTGGAATTATGAACTAAATCAGGGAAAACATGAAGTGACCCTGCGGCTTATTAATCCTGCAGATGGAGCCTGGGTAAAGGTCAATAACAGCATCGTATATGCAAAAGAATGAGAGGCTGGACATGACAAAAAACAAAAAAACAGTTCAATTCTTTTATTCGAAACTTCTTTCCGAGGAGGTCAGGAAAAAAAGCGAAGGAATCATTATTTCCGTCGCCATCATCAGTTTCATCCTTCACCTCCTGCTCGTTGTACTTGTAAACCTCAACCTTCTGCATGTTAACGAATACTCAACATTATTTACAAACCCCATAGCTGCAATCTATACCCCTTTCTCGTTCATACTGATATACGAGGTATACCTCCTGGTATTTTACCTTCCGAAGTCAACCACAATCTATATCGGGAAACAATATGAAATCATTACACTGATCTTAATCCGCGGGATTTTTAAAGACCTGGCCAACCTGGAATTCACAAGGGAATGGTTTAGGGTAAACTCTGATCTGAAGTTCACCTATGATCTTATAGCAACACTGGTGTTATTTTTCCTGATTTTTATTTTTTACAGGCTGAACGACAGGAAGGATGAAGAGCAGCATAACACCAGCCCTTTGTCAGATGAGATCCTGAAATTCATCCGAATGAAAAACATTATTGCGATGTGCCTTATACCAATTTTCCTGATCCTTGCTGTATTCGGTCTGGGCAGGTGGATCCATCAAAGTTTCATTTCAATTACCCGCATGGTTGACTCATTCAAAGATATCAATACAATATTTTTCAATGATTTCTTCACAATACTAATCCTTACGGATGTCTTGTTGCTGTTACTTTCATTTTCACATACCGACAAGTTCAATAAAGTGATCAGGAATTCGGGCTTTATCATCTCAACGATCCTTATAAAACTTTCGTTTGGCTCGGAAGGGCTTCTTAACACTATCCTGATTGTGACAGCAGTGCTTTTCGGGGTGATGATCTTACTGATCCACAACCAGTACAAAAAGATAACTTTGCCCGAAAACCATTGATTATGTCATTACGGCTTTAACATCTTTAAATTGCAAATAGGTTTCATACCTGAACTAAAAAACAACACCATGAGAAAAGTAAAATTCGCCCTTCTGTTCGCGTCAATGGTATTTTTTTTCACATCTTGCCACAAACACAATGATTGTCATGATAAACCTTCATCCCAGGCGAATCTCCGGATAGGCGCATTACTTTCAATTACCGGGTCAGGGGCTTCCACAGGCCAGAGTTCACAGGCGGCCGTTCAATTTGCCCAGCAGGATATCAATGCCTGGCTCAGTTCAATCAACCGGAATGCGAGAGTTCAGATCACGATGGCCGACACAAAGACTGATACAGCCGAAGCGCTGAAACAGCTGAAACTGCTCTATGGGCAAGGCATCCGTCTTTTCGTCGGTCCATACAGCAGCGCTGAAGTTGCGGCTATCAAGCCTTTTGCCGACACACATGGGATCCTTATTGTAAGCCCTTCGAGTGTAGCGGTCTCCCTGGCCATTCCCGGCGACAATATTTTTCGCTTTGTATCAAGCGATGTCATTCAGGGGCATGCAATGACGGCCATGCTGATAGCCGACAGTATCAGGGCGATCGTTCCCATTATCCGCGACGATGTATGGGGAAACGACCTGCTGGGAGCTACAACGAAAGATTTTTATGCTAAAGGAGGCGTAATATCATCCGCGGTGAAATTCAGCCCCAACACAACTGATTTTGCAAGCGTACTTGCAATGGCCGACTCGTATGTGAATAACCTGATGACCACATACAACTCTGAGCATATAGCTGTTTATTTATGTGCTCTTGGTGAAGGCACCAGCATACTTCATTCGGCATGGGCTTACACGCATCTGAGTAACGTGGCCTGGTATGGCAGTTCAGCCTTCGCCCATAATGCTTCCTTGATCGCGGATACCGCTGCCTGCCGGTTTGCTTTTTCCCATGCCCTCCCCTGCCCTAGTTTTGGTCTGGACGAAACCGCGATAGACAAATGGCAGCCGCTGACCGAAAGGATACAATCAAGCATCGGCAGAAGCCCCGAAGTATATGCCCTGACAGCATATGATGCAGTATGGGTGGGCGTAAAAACTTACCTTGCTGCCGGCACTCAAACTGATATTGCAACACTTAAACTTGCATTCGTCGATGAATCGTCAAATTACTTCGGCGCTTCCGGGAATACCACCCTTGATGTAAACGGTGACCGGGCATACGGGAATTATGATTTCTGGGCCGTACGTCAAACCCCCGCCGGATATATCTGGCAGATATCAGCACAATACAATTCAGCGACAGGAGTTTTATCCAGACTGATCAGGAAATAGATTATTAACAGATGAAGTCAGAATTTATCAACAAAGCATGGGAACTGATATTCCAAGAACTCGCGGAAATTATCCCGCAACATGAATTCGTGGAATATTCGGCTCATAAAACACAAGGGGACCAGGTAACAGAAACAATATTCAGGCTATTTGAAGCAGAGAAATTAAGCCGGATTGTCCTGGAACAATATACCATCAGGAGCAAAATGTATGGCATCGTTCTTAATATTTACTCAAAACCCGGGTATGGGATTCCTATTCTGACCTTCCAGCTGGGCGGCCAGATCCCCGATAAAACAATTTTCGTACTGGATATCATTCCAATATGCAACAAGGAAAAAGTAAATCAGTTGGTTTCCGGTTTATATCAGCAGGAATCCCTGAAATTTGAGAATTTAGGGTCAGGCCAGAAATGGTTACATGAGATCACTTCTCCCAATCTGATCGTTTGCCAATACAAAGCCTGCGATCCACAGAAAATCATTGATGCCCTGGGCGGGTATTTAAGGTACTGGCGCGATAAGTTTTACAAACCTGCCTGTAATTTGAATGAGGCCGTCTTAACAGATCAGGCTGTTGAAAGCCTTTTGCACTATAAACAGGTCCTGCATGCCAATGATTCAGGGCTTGATATCTATCTGAGAAATTTCGGAGCGGCGATGGTAAATGTAATTGAACAGGCCGCTTTTGGAGGTGAACCTGCTTTAGTTGATGTGGGAATTAGCGGGTCCCCCGGCCCCATCGAAGCAAAAGGATCAGTGATTGAGCCGGCTGAATTGAGATGGACCCCTGAAGCAACACAATATTTGCAGGAAGCTCCCCGCTTTGTAAGATCTGCGATTAAAGAAAAGGCAGAGTTAAAAGCAAAAGAGCTGGGATTAAAGGAAATTACTGCTGAGCTGGTCGGGAGTCTGAGAAAATAGCCAATAGATACATTTTTCGATGATTTATGAAACTTTTTGTTTGCGGAAAATATAATAAAAAGATCTCTATAAAATAACAAGTGCGGTGTCAGCACTATAATCACTGACAAAAAGAAAATGAAAAAGTTACTCGTATTATTTTGCGCAATTGCATTGATCTCTGTGACGTCATGCAAGAAGGACACATCATCATCTTCAACTACCGGTCTCGACAACAAAGATATCGTCAGCGCTATATTCACTGCCGGGATGACATGGAACACTCATAAAAAAGACCTTAATTCGACGATTCCAATCAACATGACCGTCGACAATACCGTTCAAAGCCCGGAAGGGGGCAACATCCATGTATTGGGAAGCATTACGGGTTCAATGACTCTCGACGACCATACGAGCGCCGTGCTTTACGGTACCATGTTGCTCGGGTTGACCGAAACGATAAACGCGTATACGTTTAAATCAAATGATCAGACATACACAATGAACGGGGCTCCTTATATTTCGCTTACCGGGACATTTACACTTCTGCCGGGGGGTGTCATGTTTGGGACAGCTTCCAGCATGCAGATCGGAGGCGGTGTCAGGGTAACCAGCACGGGTTTTGACCAAACCATCAACTTCAACCTTACTATTAACATTAACTCAAGCGGTACAGGAGGTGATGTAAGCGGGACTATCGGTGGAGTGCAGGTCAATTACAAACTATAAGCAGTCAGCTCCTGTTGAAACAACCACGCTTAAGGATGATTCTGTTATGATTTCAAAATCCGGTGACAAGAAACTGATCATTATATCTGTTTTCTTGGTTTTTTTATTGTTCGCAGATAAAACATCTGCCTGTACAACATTTGTTATTTCGGGCAAACATACGGCTGACGGGAAACCCGTCAGCCAGGTCAGACCTGCCTCGATCATGCTTACCGCATACAGTACTACCCTTCTGGCCGATGGGGAAGCCCATACAATGCTGAGAATAGCAGTTACCGACAGCAGTATGCACGAGATTGCATCTGCCGGGGATTCGATCCGGATTTATATGACCGGTGAAGGGAAACTTAAGGCTGCCGACGGCAGAGAACTTGTTTTTCTCACTGATACCGCAGGCCGGCAATACGCCGTATGCAGCCTGGAAAAAGGCATAGAGGGCGTCGAGGCGGTTGATCCGAAACTACCGGTGATGCTGCATCTTGCCCTGGGCGGACAAAATGAGGAGGCTGTTTTCTGGCTCGACAATATGATTGCCCGGGGCGTGAAATTCGATATCATCGGGCTCTCCTACTATCCCCGCTGGCACGGAACCCTTGAAAACCTTAAATTCAACCTGAATGACCTTTATGAAGAATTAAACAGAATGAACAAATAAACATACCATGTCAACATCATTAAAAGGCACAAAAACAGAACAGAACCTGCTGAAATCATTTGCAGGAGAGTCACAGGCCAGGAACCGCTATGAGTTCTTTGCCAGCGTCGCAAAAAAAGAAGGCTACGAGCAGATCGCTGCCATTTTCATGGAAACATCAAACCAGGAAAAAGAGCACGCAAAACGCTTCTTCAAATTCCTCGAAGGCGGGATTACCGAAATTACGGCATCTTACCCGGCAGGGATCATCGGGACCACAAAAGAAAACCTGAAAGCCGCAGCCGAAGGGGAACACGAAGAGTGGTCAGATCTGTACCCTAACTTTGCAGAAGTTGCAAAAGAGGAAGGGTTCATGGAGGTCGCAGTCGCTTTTCAAATGATATCAAAAGTTGAAGCAGAGCATGAACGCCGGTACCTGAAACTCCTGCAAAACGTTTCAGAAGACAAGGTGTTTATGAAAGACGGCAAGGTTTGGTGGAAATGCCTTAACTGCGGCTACGTGTATGAATCTGCAAAAGCCCTTGAAAACTGCCCGGCTTGTTTGCATCCGAAAGCATACATGCAGGTAAGGGAGGATAATTACTGATCACTCCTGAAATTGGCTGAAGGGTGGTTTGATATCGCCTCTTAAGGATGGATGTCGTAACTCATGCCGCCGAGAAGTTTCCAGCAGGAACCCAATTTTATCCAGGTATGCGTTATACGCGATGAGACTTTTTTTACCCCACCGGCATCGTCGGGGCATTCGACTTTTATGACATACTGGGTTAATGCAACATCCCCCAGCAAACGTATCCCCTGGCGGTCAATCTTAATACTGCAGTTTGAAGGCCCGTGCATGAGTTTCTTCATAAAAACTGCGCTCTCGTTCTTGTCGATCGGCCTTAATTGTGTGCCTGGCCAGCCAAGGAATTGCTCATCCACAAGAGATAAAACACCCTTGTAATCGGCCTTATAGAGGTTTGTGAAATAGGCCTCCTCGAGTTTCCATATTTTTTCTTCGGCCGTGTCGCTTTTTGGAATTTCGAACATCTGTGCTGAACAATAAAATGAACACAGCAACAGAAAAAATACAGGAAAGAATGCTTTCATCAAATGCTTATTTTTGTTGTAAAACTACCAAGAATTTAAAGAATTATTTGAAATTTGTTTTCGGTGAATTATATTTGTTTTATCTTTGACCGACCGTTCAGTCATTAAATATGTGCCCGAGAACAAGTGAACAGTTTGAAGAGATCCGTGAGAGCAAGCGCAGGCAGATTCTATACGCCGCAATCGAATGTTTTGCAACTTCCGGGTATCATTCAGTGTCGATCAGCGACCTCGCAAAACATGCAGGGATCTCAAAAGGGCTGATGTATAACTATTTCAGCAGCAAGGAGGAATTACTTAAGACCATTTTCAGAGAGGTTATGGAGGAGATGATGGGGCTCTTCAACCCTGATCATGTAGAAGAACTGGACAGGACTACCCTGCTGAAATACATGGACAAGCTTTTTGAACACCTCAGGTCCAACCTTATGCTATGGAAAATGTATATGGCTATTTTCAGTCAGCCTGCCGTATTGCAGATCCTTGAAAAAGAGATCATCTCTGTTGCCGATCAGCCCATGGTAATGCTTGAACGGTATTTTGCAAAGCAGGGTTATAAGGAACCGGCCCTTGAAGTGTCATTCCTGGGCACCCTTACCAGCGGCGTTATCTATGAATTTATAGCCGATCCCGTGAAATACCCTCTTGATAAGATAAAACAACGAATCATTGGATTATACTAAAATCTCATCCGCAGTCAAATAAAAAAATGAAAAAACTGGTTTTAACAATTCTGATGCTGGCTTCAATGCAGCTCACTTTCGCCCAGGGCCTGAGCGCAAAAGAGATCATCCGGAAGGCCGACGACAAGAACCGCGGGCTTTCCAGCCAGGGGATCATGACCATGACTGTGATACGGCCCGACTGGACAAGGACTGTCACCATGAAGACCTGGTCGAAGTCCAGGGAATATTCTCTTGTGCTGATCACCACACCTGCCAGGGACAAGGGACAGGTATTTCTCAAGATAAAGACCGAGATGTGGAACTGGGTGCCTGCAATAGATAAAACCATTAAGATCCCTCCTTCGATGATGTTGCAATCGTGGATGGGCTCCGACTTTACCAACGACGACCTTGTGAAGCAGTCGTCGATCGTGGTGGATTATACACATAAGCTGTTGGACCGTGAGAAGGTCAGGGATATGGACTGTTACAAGATCGAACTCACTCCCCTTCCCGATGCCCCGGTGGTTTGGGGCAAGGTGATCATGTGGGTGACCGTAAGCGGTTATGATGTCTGGATGGCCGAGTATTACGACGAGGATAATAAACTCGTGAATGTTTCAAATAATTATGATATACGGCGGATGGGAGACCGCGAAATCCCTACCCGACTGGAAATGATTCCGGTGAACAAGAAAGGCCAGAAGACTGTAATGCATATTGATGAGATGAAGTTCAATACCGGCATCGATGAGAGTTTCTTCTCCCAGCAGAACATGAAAAAAATTAAATAACATGGGTGATCTCAGGCTCGCATGGCGCAACATATGGAGGAACAAGCGGAGGACCCTGCTCACGGCCGCTTCGATCTTCCTCGCAGTATTCCTGGCGCTGATGGTGCGTTCGCTGCAAATGGGACTCTTCGACAATCTCATCCAGGTTGCTATCGAATCACATACGGGCCATATGCAGATACATAAAAAAGGCTACTGGGACGACAAAACCATCGACAATACGATGCTTTACAACGATTCGATGGCAGGGGTCGTGAACAACACAAAAAATATCCTGGTTACCGTACCCAGGCTGGAATATTTTGCTCTTGCTTCCACGGGCATACAGACGAAAGGTGTGATGATCATAGGCACCGACCCTCTGAAGGAAAATACACTTACCCACCTGAAGTCAAAAATGCTCAGCGGGCTTTACCTTGATCAGTCGGGCAGAGGCGTCTTGCTGGCACAGGGATTGGCAGGATTTCTCGGCCTGCATACCGGCGACACCCTGATCCTTATCGGCCAGGGTTTCCATGGTGTGAGCGCCGCCGGAAAGTTCCCCGTGAGGGGGATTCTTCACCTCCCTTCCCCCGTGCTCGACAACCAGGTGGCGTATATGAACCTGCCTTCGGCCCAGGATTTCTTCAGCGCCGACAACAGGGTTACTTCCCTTTCAATCAGCCTGAAGAACCCCGATGAAATAGGCCAGACCCTTGGTGAACTGAAATCGGCCGTAAACCTTGATAAGTTCGATGTCATGCCCTGGGACGAACTGATGGTGGAGGTTATGCAACAGCTCAAGGTCAAAACTGCCAGCGGGATGATCATCATTTCAATACTTTATATGATAGTGGGTTTCGGTATCTTCGGCACTGTGATCATGATGACCAACGAAAGGATAAAAGAATTCGGTGTGATCGTTTCGGTGGGGATGCAGAAAACCCGGCTGGCAAAGATACTCGTGCTGGAGATGGTCTTCATAGGCCTCACCGGAGCTATGAGCGGCGTGGCCGGGGCTGTTCCCATCATGGCATGGTACCATTTCAACCCCATCCACCTTTGGGGAAGCATGGCCCAGACCTATATTGCCTATGGCATTGAACCGTTACTCCCGCTTGCGCTGAAACCAGGCTTTATAATTTACAATGTCGCTACTGTGCTTGTCATTGTCCTCTTAACCTGCATCTTCCCTGTGCGCAGGGTGCTCAGGCTGAAAGTGGCCGAAGCCCTTCACAAATAATCAACGTATGATCTTTCGAATTGCATTCAGGAACATCTGGAGGAACAAGGTCAGGAGCCTTATCGTGATCACTGCTGTTACGCTGGGGCTTGCCGGCGGACTTATGGCTGCCGCGGTTATGACAGGCATGATTGACCAGAAGGTGAGATCAGTGATCAACACCGAGCTCTCGCATATACAGCTGCACGACCCCTCTTTCCTGAAAAATTACGAGGCCCGTTTCGTGATCGCAGGGCCAGCTGAGTTGATGCAAAAAATTTCAGGAATGCAGGGAGTAAAGTCTGTGTGTGGAAGGACCCGCCTCACAGGAATGGCGGCTTCACCGAATTCGGCTGCAGGGGTTCAGATCATGGGAGTTTATCCCGATAGTGAAAAAAAGGTGACCAACCTGTATAAACTCATCCCCGACAGCAGCGGGGGCTGGTTCATTGGCAGCCGTAAACACCAGGTGATGATCGGGTATAAACTGGCCGAAAAACTGAAAGTAAGGCTGAAATCGAAGATCGTTTTGAGGTTCCAGGGCACCGACGGGAATCTGAATGAAGCGGCGTTCAGCATTGGCGGGATCTTCGGTTCTTCCAACTCGGTTTTCGACGAAACTACTGTCTTTGTAAAGAAAACCGACCTGGATGCCATCACAGGCGGTGACAGCGGGATTCACGAAATTGCAGTGCTGCTGAACGACATAGGGAGTATACCCCTGATGCAATCCCGCCTGAAAAAACTTTTGCCGGCAACCGTGGTGCAGAACTGGATGGAGATCAAACCCGAGATGGGACTGCTTACTTCCGTTATCGCCGTGGAGATCTATGTGATCCTTGGGATCATCCTGTTCGCACTGGCCTTCGGCATTGTCAATACCATGCTGATGATAGTTTTCGAGCGGACGAGGGAGCTCGGAATGCTGATGGCGGTAGGGATGAGCAAGTCAAGGGTCTTCCGCATGATCATGCTCGAAACAGTCTTCCTGACACTCATAGGGGGTGTAATCGGTATGGTGCTGGGCGCTGTGCTGATCGCTGTGCTGCACCGTTTCGGGATAGACCTCTCGGCCATGTCCCAGGGACTCGCAGCGTACGGGGTCGACTCAAAGATATACCCCTTCATCACGAGGGAATTTTATATAAACTTAACTATAATGATACTTTCCACCGGACTGCTTTCGGCCATTTTTCCGGCGCGCAAGGCTTTACAGCTGAAACCTGTGGAAGCGATAAGGATAGAATAGGTAGCGAAAAGCGAGAAGCGAAAAGCGAAAAGCGAGAAGCGAAAAGCGAAAAGCGAGAAGCGAAAAGCGAAAAGCGAAAAGCGTTTGGCGAAGCCAAAATGAGCACACAAATGAAATAAGCAATTGGTGCGAATAAAAGCGAGAAGCGAGAAGCGAGAAGCGAAATTTAATGCCTCATGGCTCATGGCTTAAAAATTGTCGGATAATAATATTTTAAAATTCACAAAATGAACATCATCGAGATCAGGAATCTGAGCAAGGTATACGACGAAAAGACGATGCCGGTTTACGCACTCAATGGCGTGGACCTTTCCTTTAAACAGGGCGAATTCACCTGTATCGTAGGGCCTTCGGGATCGGGCAAGACCACGATGCTGAACCTCCTCGGAGGGCTCGACAGCCCCAGCTCGGGCGAGATCAGGATTGCAAATACCGATATCACCTCTCTTAAATCGAGGCAGCTCATCGATTTCAGGCTTAGAAATATCGGCTTTGTCTTCCAGTCATTCAACCTCATCCCTGTACTAACTGCAAAAGAAAACGTTGAATTCATCATGCAGCTGCAGGGGGTAAAAAAAGATCTGAGAGATAAACGGACGCTGGAACTTATGCAATCGGTTGGACTTCAAGAAAAGATCAATACCCGGCCGGCTAAGCTTTCGGGCGGGCAGCAGCAGAGAGTCGCCGTAGCCAGGGCCCTGGCTTCGAAGCCCAGGTTCATCCTGGCCGATGAACCTACAGCCAACCTCGATTCGAAATCCGCAGAAAACCTCCTTGAGATCATGGAAAAACTGAACAGGGAGGAAAACATTACATTCATTTTCTCAACCCATGATTCAAGGGTCGTAGCCAAGGCCAGGAGGGTTGTAACACTCGAGGACGGGAAGATCGTTTCGGATATTTCAAAGAATTAGGTATTCATTTTATGTTTAAACTTCTTCTTCGGCGGTTATATACGGCGCTTCCCGGGAACAATATGAGCCTGCCTGGCTTTGTTGTTTTCCTGCTTTTTTTTGCTGTCGGTGCTAATGCCCAGGATTCAGCCGTTGAAAAGAAAGAAAAGAGCTGGTCATTCAACGGCTATGTGAAAGACATGCAAACTGTTGTCATTCATAAGATCGACGAACCCTGGGTAACCGATAACCTCATCCACAACCGTAACAATTTCAAATGGAATATTTCAAAAAGTTTTACTTTCTGCCTGCAGGAAAGGAACCGCTTTTACTGGGGCGATTTTATGGCAATAAGCCCGCAGTATGCTGATTTCATTGCCTATGACAATGGCCTTGTAAATATGACCTGGAATGTTTTTTCGGGCAAATCCTATATTCTGAATGTTGCAATTGACAGGATCTGGCTCGATTATACGAAGAATAATTTCGAGGTCACTTTAGGGAGACAAAGGATCAACTGGAGCCAGACTTTCGTATGGAATCCGAACGATATTTTCAATACTTATTCATATTTTGATTTTGACTATGAAGAAAAGCCGGGAAGCGATGCTGTGAGGCTGCAGTATTTCACAAGCCCTTCTTCCAGGGCCGAAATTGCCGTCAAAGCCGACAAGGATCAAAAGATCACGGCTGCAGGACTTTATCGTTTCAATCGCTGGAAATACGATTTCCAGGGATTAGCCGGGATTTATACCCAGAGTGACCTGGTATTGGGCCTTGGATGGGCAGGCCAGATCGCAGGGGGAGGTTTTAAAGGAGAGATGAGCTGGTTCCAGCCACTCAAACATTTCGGGGACACTACAGGAGTATTCCTTTCTTCGATCGAATATGATTATACGTTCAGGAATTCCATCTTTTTACAGTTTGAAGGGTTTTACAACTCCAACCATACAAATTCAACCAATGTCCTGATCAACCAGTTCAATCCCGCACTTTTGAATGCGAAGAATCCCTTCCTGACCGGCTTTTCGATGTTCGGCAACATCTCCTACCCTGTTACGCCCCTGATCAGCATAGCCCTGGCTGGCATTTACAATCCAACCAATAAAATGTACTTTATCATCCCCACCTTTACTTTTTCCCTCATGAACAACCTTGACCTTTCGCTGATTGCACAGTCTTTTCAGACCTATGACCGGGCCCTGATGAGCTCATGCCAGACTTCGGTCTTCTTAAGGCTGAAGGGTTCATTTTAATAGTTTTTTATACTAAATTTGTTATTGAGATCAACATCCTGTTTTTTAACTTTGTGTTTATGAAGTCACATCCTGCCATTGCATTCACTGTAGTAATGCTATTTTTAGCAATTGGGCTTACTGCCCATACAAACCAGGCTGTCACTTATCATATATCGGGCCAGGTAACAGGAAAAGACGGGCAAAAGCTTTCTTTGAGGATCCCCAGCCAGGATGAGGCAAACCGGCAAATAGTAGAAATAAAAGACGGAAAATTCGAATTCAGCGGTACTAACCCGACCTGTGAAAAAGCGATTATTTCCTACGAGGAGGATTTACTTGATAGTGATGGTATAACAAAGATATTTCAGGTATTCCTCGAAAAAGAGGTTGAATTGACAGCCCTGCCTGACTCCCTGGGCATGTTCAAGTTTTTAAAAGGCAGGCTCAATATCGAAGCCGACAGCCTGAACCATAAATCCTGGCCGTATTATAAAGGGCTTGATTCACTTTACGCGAAGGTGGTCAGGGCAGGTGAAGCCGGTAACATGAAAGAAAGTGACAGTTTATATAATCTGTATAAAAAACAGAATATTGAACGCAGTAAAAGGTTCTATGAAGAGAACCTTTTACCCATGGGCAATTCGATAATTACCGTGGAGTATTTATATCAAAAATGCCTTAATAGCGACTATGGATTCGATGACGCTGCCATTGAGAAGTATTTTTCACGCATCAATCATAATACATTAGCGAATGAAGATAAAACCTGTTATCACGGGAACAACCGGTATGGTTGGTAAAGGTGTCCTGCTCGAATGCCTCGACAGCCCTGATGTCGAATCGGTTCTGGTGATTAACCGCAAGCCTTTGGGCTTGCAGCACCCTAAACTCAGGGAAGTCCTGCATCAAGACTTTTTTGACCTGTCGCCTGTTGCTGCAGAAATGCAAGGATATGATTGTTGTTTCTTCTGTCTCGGGGTTTCCTCGGCGGGCATGAAGGAACAGGAATACACCCGTCTGACCTATGGGCTGACGCTTACCTTTGCAAAGACCTTCATTTCACAGAACCCCGGTTCGGTGTTTTGCTATGTTTCCGGAACCGGCACTGATTCTTCAGAAAAAGGAAGCATAATGTGGGCCAGGGTGAAAGGACGCACCGAGAATGCTTTGCTGGCCCTGCCTTTTAAAGCCTCATATATGTTCAGGCCCGGATTTATTGAACCTTTAAAGGGCATCGAATCCGCTACGAGACTTTACAACGTCATGTACATGATCCTCAGACCGTTTTTTCCAATAATCCGTGCCTGGCCGAAATTTGCCACCGATACTGTCAGGGTTGGGAAAGCGATGATCAATGTAGCTTTGAAAGGCTATGAAAAGAAACATCTTGAATGCGCTGATATTAACATCATTTCAAAATTATAACCTATGAAAGTTAAATTTTTTTTCGGACTGCTGGGTCTTTCAGTCATGGTCCTGTTATTATTCACCGGATGCGCTCACCGGGAGATCGTGACACACTGCCTGCAGGGTCATACTTATGGCTTCTGGGGCGGTTTATGGCATGGCCTGATCTCTCCCTTTGACCTGGTCGGGATGCTTATCTATGACGACGTAACCGTGTTCGCCCAAAACAATAACGGCGCCTGGTATGCATTCGGCTTTATTCTCGGAGGCGGTGGCTGGGGCATCCTTGGAGGGAACAGGCTGGGAAGGAAATAATCACCGGCCTGAATCTCGATGTTATGGGAAGTCTTTCTCAAACCGATATTGAGCAGATTGTAAAGAAACACCTGCTCCCTTCCAATCATTTTATATACGGTTTTGCCGATCTCCGTGGCTTGCTTATCCCGGAGTTCAGGGAATTTTCTTCCGGCATATCAATAGGAAAAAAACTGGATGACACAATCCTGGATTCTATTGAGCACGGCCCCACCCGGGAGTACTATGAGCATTACAGGGAAATGAACCTGGCGCTTGAGCAGATCATTGATGCCATCTGCCGTGATTTGAGAAAAAATAAGGTCAACTGCATAAAAGTTTCCCCGACTGTGGTTATGAACAGTAAGGAATTCAAACCCTACCTTAAAGACCTGAGGTATAAGCTTTCTCATAAAATGGTGGCAACCAGGGCCGGCTTAGGATGGATTGGGAAGACTGACCTGTTTGTCTCGAAAACCTTCGGCCCCCGCCTCAGGCTCGCAAGTATCCTCATTGAACAAAACAGTAATCCGGGCAACAGACCGATTGACAAAAGCCGCTGCGGGACCTGTGATGTTTGCGCTGATAAATGCCCGGCCCATGCCGCAAACGGAAGGTTGTGGGATATCCATACCGACCGTGACCTCTTTTTTGATGCACAAAAATGCAGGGAACAATGCGGCAGGTTCGGGATGGATCTTTTTAAAAAGGAAATCCGGATTTGCGGAATTTGTGTTTCGGCTTGCCCCCTCGGGCGGATCCGGTCATGATCCTCTGAAACTCATTCCGGAAATGCATAATAAAAACCATCCCTGCAAATAATTCCGCCTTTGTGAAATGCCAAATCAGAAGCTTTGTTCAATATTCCGAATTAATCCATAAATTTATCTGCTCAAAACCGTAAAACCACAAACATGAAAAAAACAGCTGCTCTATTTTTTTTAATCTTTATAATCGGCCTCATCACGCCAATCCTTGCCACAGCAGGTGGAGGAAAATTTGAAGGAGTAATTCATTATACTATTAGTATTCCCAACAGCACTCTGCCTGAAGAACAGCTTGCAATGTTTCCGAAGGCATCTACACTCTCGATAAAAGGGACAAATACATGTAACGAGTCATCATCGGCCATGGGTAATGTGGTTGAGATCACCAATTATGAAAAAAAGTTCAATGTGACCCTTCTTGATATGATGGGGAAAAAAATTGCGATCAAAAAAACCCTTGACGAAATCACGAAACACATCGACAAAGGACCCAAACCCTCTGTCCAGATTACCAATGAGACAAAGGAAATTGCGGGTTATAAATGTAAGAAAGCGATCATTACCCTGGAGAAGAACGGGAATAAGAGCTCTTTGGAGGTATGGTATACCAACGAACTTGGAGGAAAAGAAAGTAATTTCGGAAACCCCGTTTACAGTGATATTGACGGTATTCTTATGGAATTTACTCTCCAGGAGCGGTCGATCACGATGAAATACTCAGTATCGAAGGTTGAGAAAAAGGCAATAGCCGACAGTGCCTTCGAAATTCCAGCGGATTACAAACTCATGACCCAGGAAGAGCTTAAAAGCATGTTCGGGGGAGGGATGTAAACAGGCCCTGACCAAATCAGCCAAATGCTGTTAGTACGGTATTGTGTAATATATTTTCTTCTTGTTTGTTCACTGACGGCATTGTCGCAGCAGGCATATAAGGGATTGGTATATGATACTAAGACCGGTGGTCCCGTTCCCTTTGCCACCCTGAGGCTCGTCGGGAAGGATGGCGGGATGATTGCCAATGAGGATGGCCGCTACTACCTTCCTGCCGGTGTTTTCATGAAGACAGATACTGTAATGGTTTCCTGCGTGGGTTATCAAAGCAGGAAGATCCTCATAAGGTCACTCAGGGACACATCCAATATAGGCCTGAAACCAATGATATATGACCTGAAAGAAGTAAATATCGTAGCGAAAGGTCAGCCCGATTACCTGTACCGCATGGTCTATGATATCTGCCAGAAATACCGCAAAACCGATGAAAAGATATATTCGAAGGCATACTTCTCATTCCTGAGCGAATGTAATTATGAGCCCCTTGAAATCATTGAAGCATACTGCAACGCCTCGGTTTCCTGCGGCGACGGGATCAGCCAGCTCACGCCAAAGAATGGAAGGATTGGTTTAACCCTGAGAAATTTTTGGAGCCTGAACACAACCGATATCCTTAAACACCTGCTTCCGTTCACGAACGGAGGCCATTACACCATTCCTCTGTCGGCCGGGAACCTGAGTTATCACCACTTTAAACAACTTTATTATGTTAACCTGGTAAAACATTCCGGAGAGGGCAGCAATGTAAATTATGTTCTGCGGCTTGTTCCGAAGGGGGACAGCGTTAAGCTCTTTGAAAGCACAGTGTACCTGAATGAACACGATAACACGATCGAAAAGATAGAGTATTCGGCCAGGAACCTTGATTTTTACTATCTCCGTGCCCAGGTCCACGGTGACAGGGTTGATTCGGTGAACCTGTCATGGCTGGTAAGCTTTGACAATACCGATAACAAGAACCCAAAAATATCGAGGATGTCGCTCGATTATTCCTTGCTTTATATAGAACAGACTGACAACCTCACCACACGGCTATCAGCAAATGCAGAACTCATCTTTTACGATTACAACAAACCTTACCTGAATTCCCTGGGATACCCGGGCGACCAGCCGAATGATTACCAGAGGATCATGAGTATTCCTTATGATTCGATATTCTGGATATATCCCGGTGTTACGCCGGAAAGCAAGAAACAATCAAGGTTCAGGGACTTTTTCCGCTCAAACGGAGTGCTTCTGAACTACAACTCAGGCCTCAACAAATTTGTCAGGTCGGTTTACCTCCCATGGACATCAGAACGGAACCTCGAATTCTACGAGCTTGGCACTGCGCCTCCCGCATCAAAAACCACTTACATCCCTGCGATTTCAGGAAAAACAGATCAGAGAAGAGGATCCCAGATCCTGGGTATCATCCTGATCAATCCGGTCGACATCAACGACAGCCTTCATATAAGTTCGGCAACCCTCGTCAATGCCCGTGCTTCCTTTATGAGCGAAAGGCAGAGTTACAGGGCAACAGCAGTCATCAACATTATTTTTGATCTGTATGAACTGAAAAGGCGGGAAATTGTGAACCGCTTTCATTCGATGAAATACGGCTCCGAAAAATCCTGGAACGAATTTAAGGATCTGTACGAAAAAGAATTAGTTAACCTCCAGGACAGCATACGGCTTTTTTATAATGAAACCTGGGAGGGGACCAATGTGGAAATGATACGCTTATGGTACGATCATGTCTCGGCAGAACTTGGCGTAAAGCGCACTGACCTGATCCGGCGAATGATGGTTGAAGACCAGGATAAGAAGAAGCGAAAGAAGCCAAAATCCAGATGAAGTCGTGAATTCCAGGGCTACATGAAATTCGCTGATTAACGGGAGACATTTTGGGCGGCAGCATGTTCTGCGGCCTGTATTGCCTGCCTGAGGGTCTCAAAGGTGAATGGTTTGCTTACATAACCATCCATTCCTGCCTCTAAATAAAGTTCACGGTCACCTTTCATGGCGTTGGCGGTAAGAGCTATGACAGGCACATAGGTTGATGTGATTTTTTCTTTTTGCCTGATGGCTTTCGCAACCTGGTATCCATCGAGGACAGGCATTTGTATATCAAGAATTACAAGGTCAAAATTGATGCTGTCAAACTTGTCAAGCGCCGTTTGTCCGTTATCTGCCAGTTCAACTTCAAAGCCCATTCGTTTAAGCTGAAAACTGACGATTTTTTGGTTGATCAGGTTATCCTCTGCAACAAGTACCTTCTTACCGGTATAGTTATCTTCAATCAGTTCCATGCTATTATCAGGGTTCTGAAGTTTGGGGCCGCTCAACTCAAAAAGCAAATTGAACCAGAAAGTCGATCCTTTCCCCTGAACACTGGAAACCCCGATCTCGCCTCCCAGCAGATCGGTAAGTTTTTTACAAATCGAAAGTCCCAGGCCCGTTCCCGAAATGAGTTTATGTTTCTGCTGCTTTATCCTTGAGAAAACCCTGAATAATGAATCGATTGACTCCGGCGGAATTCCTATCCCTGAATCACTGACTTCAAATCTCAGTACTGCATGATCCGCAGTGCGGCTCAGGAGGTGGATGCGGATCCCGATCTGGCCCTGTTCTGTAAATTTAACAGCATTATTGGCTAGATTCAGAATGATCTGCCTGAGCCTTTGGGAGTCGCCATGAAGATGGTTAGGGACATTTTCATCGGTCCGCACCGAAAAGTCGATTGATTTTTCCCTGGCTTTTATGTTCAGCATCTGGAAGATATCCTCCAAAACCCTATCAAGCATGAATGGGTGAAAATCGAGCTCCATCTTGCCGGCTTCAATAGCCGAGAAATCGAGTAGGTCGTTCACCAGCACCAGCAAGTTTTCTGCCGACGAAACAATCCCTCTCAGCAGGTCTTCCTGGGGCTCATCGAGAGAAGTGTTTTTCAATATTTCGGCAAGGCCGAGAATCCCATTCATAGGGGTGCGAAACTCATGGGATATGCTGGCAATAAACTCATTTTTAGCCATTGTTCCTGCTTCCGCAAGTTCCTTCGAGTGCATCAATTCGGTTTCATAGTGCTTTCGCTCTGTTATATCCCAGGATATCCCGATAAGGCCAATGATCTGGTCATCTGCATTTCGTATCGGGGCCAGATTGGTATTAATCGCGCGTAAACGCCCGTTATACTCCACCTCCTCAATCACATCATAAACTGCTGTTCCGGAATCAATGACAGATTTTTCAGTAAGTATGTATTCGCTGTTGTTATAATCGAGGAAGATATCCTTCGCGCTCTTCCCCTTTATCTTTTCAGCCGCAATTCCAACAAGCTCCGCAAAACTTTGGTTTACCAAAATATAATTCAGGCTTCTGTCTTTGAAAAACACATAAGCCGGTATCGTCGTGAGAATTGTAGACAGTTCTTCCGCACGGACCTTTAATTTTTCTGAGACGTTCTTAAGATCCGCGGAAGTCCGCGTAAGCAAAGACGACAGGATGTTCTTCTCTTTATTTGACCGTTCATATTTAAAGTTCAGCTTCTCATATTCTGTCTTCGCTTTCAATAATTCTTCCATAATTCTTTCCCTGCTCCCTGCAAATTCTTCAGGAGTTTTCATCTTTCGCAGTTCTTCGATAAGGAGCTGGAAGTCTGTCAGCATCTCACTTCTGTTTTAAGGAAACCAAGGTAAATGTCTGATTGTAGAAATCGCAGGAATTCTGATAATTATTCCCAATCTCGCCGTATGTGAAAAATCCTATCAGGGGTTTTTGCCATTTTACCCATGCCTCCTCAATCTCTTCTGAAATCGTTGGTCCCAAAGCATTATGCCTTGCCATGCAGGAAAACAATATCAGTAAATCACATCGGGGATTAGACTCATAAAACTCATGCACTTTCTTCTTTGTATGTTCTATGATCTCGAATCCAGGTGAACTTGAAAAGGTCACTACGGCTCCGGCAGGCACTGTTCCCGCAAAGATGAGTGCTTTCTTTTCCCTGTCGACATTAAGCACAGCTCTGAGTACAAAGTCAGGATCGCTTTTTCTTATCAGCAAAGGATATTCAACTCCTATTTCCGGAAGATCTTCATCACTTACATTCAGATATTGTTTATATACATCGAGGGCAGGCTCATTATCTATGGTATATACAATATTGCCTTCTGAACTCGTGATGATCTTGTCGGCTCCTATACTGACCCAACCACTCGTTGCAATCCCGTTTATTTCATAAACTGACTTGTCAAGCACCAGGAGGATAGCTCCGTTTGATTCGGCCGAAGCCTCCGAAAAAACTGTAGTTTCTTTAAAATGGGCGTCATCACCTGACAATCCGCCGTACATCATGACGTCCTGGCCAAGCACGTTCTGAATGCCCCTGACCAGCTGTTCTCCATCAATTGTTAATCCGCTGGCAACTACAAGTATTGCAGGGTCCGCGAAAACTTTCTTCGCCCAGCTGCCTGATTTTTGACCAAGTTCAAAGGAAGTCATTCCGATCCCGTTAAACAGCCTGAGATCGAAGGATCCCGGGATCAGGTTCAACATGCAGCAGACTAATCCACCTTCACTGATCACCTTCCCGGTATTGTTGTACAAAATTTCACCGCAGGAGCTGCTGCCAAGAACCCGTACCCCTTTAGGGCCCAGGAATTCAACGATCCCAGCCAGATCCAGCTCAACTGAAGAAAACACGATGGCAACATTTGGGATGAACCCATCAGCTGAGTTCCGATCCCATTTCTGCCGGAAATCATTTACCGAACCTGTACTAAACGTCCTGACCTGCATAGCCTTGATTTTATTGCTTGTTGTCTTTTACCAGCGCGCCCTCAGAAAATGTTTCAGATCTCTTCACGGCCCCGTTCTCTTCATAAAAAATCCAGGCGCCGTCTTTTCGGCCTGCCTTATATGCACCGGAGAATTGGATTTTTTGTCCCGGATAATATCCGATAAAAGGTCCTTCCTGCTCACCATGGGAATATGATCCCTCGAATTTCAGATTACCGTCATTAAAATACTGTATCCACTCCCCATCTTTTTGCCCATCCCTGTAATTTATCCGTTCTGCCATTTTACCGTTAGGGTAAAATGTCAGGAAAACCCCGTTTTTAACCCCTAAGGTATAATTTTCTTCCGAGAGCAATGCCCCGTCATAATCGCTGTAATACTTCCACGTACTGTCTTTTTTCTCATTCCTGTAATTGCCTTCAGCGATCTTGCAGTCATTGTTCGCATAAGAAACAGTTCTTGCAGTTTGGCCGTCATCACTCATGACTGCGATTGCTTTCAGCTTGCCGTCAGTATAATAATACCTGAAAGTTCCGGATGGCACTCCGTCTTTGAACTGACCATCATAAAGTGCGTGCCCGTCCTTGTCATGTTTTTTCCATCGGCCCTGTTTCCGTCCTGACGGATCTGTGTAGTTGAGGCTGTCCTGACCGGAAACATGGCAAACCATCCCCAGGATAAAAAAAAGCAATAACACACGGCTCATCTTGAAACGTCTAAAAGATTACATTTGTAAAAATAAACAATTTTCAGTGAATTCTCTACCATCCAGGGTTTTTGAAACCGCAGTAAATGAATTGGCGAAACTTCCGGGTATAGGCAGGAAAACCGCCCTGAGAATGGCATTACATCTGCTGAAATCCAGAAAAGAAGATGCAGAAGCATTTGGTATGGCCATTATCCGTATGCACAACGACATCCGTTACTGCAGGGAGTGCGGGAATATCAGTGATGATGAACTTTGCTCAATCTGTGGAAGCCCGAAACGCGACAAATCCATCGTTTGTGTGGTTGAGGATATCCGTGACGTTATTGCAATTGAGAATACAGGGCAATTTAACGGAGTGTACCATGTGCTCGGAGGGATTATCTCCCCGATGGAAGGCATAGGACCGGATGAACTGAATATTGAAGGGCTGATCGAAAAAGTAAACTCAGGCAGTCTTACAGAAATCATCCTTGCGCTCCCCACAACCATTGAAGGCGATACGACGAACTTTTATATCTATAAAAAGTTGCATTCATCGGCAATTCCGGTAACCATGATAGCCCGCGGCATATCAATAGGTGACGAACTGGAACATACCGACGAGGTTACGCTGGGCAGGTCAATAGTCAACCGTACCCCTTACGAGAGTATCATTCAGAAAAAAAATCAGTGATTTTTTATTCCAGGCTGAAAAGCTGTAACTGGTTAACCCTCGACGAAGTAAGGTTTACCTCCAGATCATGGTAATTCTCAAGAAGCGGTCGTATGGCCTTTTTGATGATCTTGTTCGGGGTGCTTTTTCTCGATTTGCAATAATTGATGAGTGATTTCTTCTGACGTGACGAAACCGTTATGGTCACCTGCTTGTACTTTACCGTCTTTTTTTTCTTTTTCTTACTCATCTCCCCTGATAATCTCGTCAACGTCGTGCAATATTTTCATTGTCAGATGATAAGCCTTTTCCTGCATATCGCTTTCTGCATATATCCTGACGATTGGTTCCGTGTTTGACTTCCTGATGTGGACCCATTCACCTTCAAATTGTATCTTTATCCCATCAATAGTCGAAACCGGATGTTTTTTATATTGGGTTTCCAGCTTCTTCAAAATATCATCAATATTCATTTCCGGTGTAAACCGCATTTTATTCTTCGAGATAAAATAATTCGGATACTCGTCTCTGAGCTGGGAACAATTCTTGCCGGTGCGTGCCATGTAAGATAAAAATAAGGCGATACCGACAAGGGCATCCCTTCCGTAGTGTAATTCAGGATAAATCACCCCGCCGTTCCCTTCCCCTCCTATCACCGCATTATGCTCTTTCATGCATTCCACTACATTGACCTCTCCTACTGCTGATGCAAAGTATTTCCCCTGATGCTTCTCTGTAATAACCTTCAGAGCCTGGGTGGATGAAAGGTTAGATACCGTATTGCCAGGTTTATGCTGCAAAACATAATCAGCCACAGCAACTAAAGTATATTCTTCACCAAATGGCTCGCCAAGCTGGTTAACGATAGCGAGCCGGTCAACATCCGGATCAACAACAAATCCGACATCAGCCTTGCTTTTTACCACAGCTTCACAAATGTCGCTGATGTTCTCAGGCAAAGGTTCCGGGTTATGGGGAAAGTCGCCTGTGGGTTCACAGTACAGGCAAACAACTTTGTTCACTCCGAGGGCTTCTAGCAGCATCGGAACCGCAATTCCGCCGGTACTGTTTACAGCGTCAATTGCAACAGTGAACCCGGCTTTCTTAATGGCTTCAACGTCAACAAGAGGAAGCTGAAGTATCTTGTCAATATGCTTTCCCAGGCACGAATCATCCGTAGTGGAGATGCCCAGGTCCTGCACTTCTGCGTATTTACGGTCTTTTCGTGCAGCCAGTCCAAGGATCTTCTCACCGTCGGCAGCTGAAAGAAATTCTCCCTTTGAATTAAGGAGTTTCAGCGCATTCCAATGTTTCGGGTTGTGGCTTGCAGTAAGAATGATTCCCCCATCGGCATTGTGAAAGCCTACTGCAAGTTCTGCTGTAGGTGTCGTGGTAAGCCCGATGTCGATAACATCAAGACCGCAACTCTGCAAGGTACCGCAAACCAAGTGA
This sequence comes from uncultured Bacteroidales bacterium, assembly GCA_903887775.1. Taxonomy (GTDB): domain Bacteria; phylum Bacteroidota; class Bacteroidia; order Bacteroidales; family FEN-979; genus CAIRDP01. The sequence goes on along the minus strand of CAISRB010000016.1, from coordinate 46,838 downwards.
TTAACCATATCGCCCGATATCCTTGCATCACGGCCCAGAATGATTAACGGAGTTTCTTTTCCGCTGTCATCTTTAACCCATTGGGCGTATGCGGAAGTAAATTTCAAAATATCAGCCGGTGTCAGACCCTGCCCTTCCTTCCCCCCTATCGTTCCACGGATCCCGCTGATCGAAGTAATTAATGGCATAAATAATTTTAAACAAATGTAACGTTTTCTTTAGGTTCTCAAAATCTTTGTGAAAAAAAACATAAAACTATATGAGGCCGGTTAGAGTAACGCAAGCAGGAATTGTTTATTTTTGCACTGAATTATTTGTTGCGCTTTACTCAAGCATCCTTTATGGAAGATCCCTTCGAATCCCAATTCGACCCTGAACTGATTGCTCTCGTAAGACATTACGAGGACATGATCAACCATAAGGAACATCTTTTCTTCGATGTTTTTGAATATGAAGAGATTATCGATTACTATCTTTACCTGAACGATCTTACTTCTGCCCTGGTTTGCCTGAAAAAAGCCCTTCATCAGCACCAGGACAACCCTCTTATCCTGCTAAAACAGGTACAATATTATATCCATTCGAAAAAGGAACGTGAGGCTCTGAACCTGCTCGATGAACTCGACCTCATCGGGATAAACGATCCGGATTTCCAGGTTCAGAAAGGCAACCTCTACAGTCAGCTTGAACGCTCAGAAAAAGCCATTCAGTCTTATAAAAACGCATTGGAAGGCGGCGAGGACCAGGACGACATTTATGTGAGCCTTGCGTTTGAATATGAAAACCTCGGCAAGTACAAGCAGGCTATTAAATACCTCACCGATGCCATCAGCGTAAATCCTGAAAATGAAGCTGCATTATTTGAGATCTCTTTTTGTTTTGAGATTACAAAACAATCCGAACAATGCATTGAATTTTTCAAGACTTTTCTCGATGAACATCCCTACTCGAAGGTGTCATGGTTTAACCTGGGTGTGGCTTACGGGAATATCGAAGAGTTTGACAAGTCGGTCGAAGCATACGACTTTGCCATCGCTATCGACGACTCCTTTTCTTCGGCTTATTTCAACAAAGCCAATTGTTATGCAAATGCAGGTTTGTACGAGAAGGCCATACAGACCTATCTCGAAACCTTGTTTTATGAAGAACCTGAGCCTTTGACCTATTATTACATCGGAGAATGTTACGAAAAACTCTGCCAGTTCGACTATTCGATTGACTATTATAAAAAAGCCATTTCTCTCGACAGTGATTTTGCCGATGCCTGGATGGGCATTGGCATAGCATATGATGAGCTTCAAAAACCTCAGACCGCATTATCATATGTGAGGAAAGCCATCAAATTATCCCCTGCAGTACCCGAATACTGGTCGATGCTGGGAGATATGTATATTAAACTGAATCGCTTTGATGAAAGTATTTCCGCATTCAAAAAAGCGATCGAACTGAATCCTGACGACCCTGATGTATGGCTTGATCTTTCTGTTACATATGCTGACGCCCGGCTTTTCCAGGAAGCTTATGACGTGCTTCTCGAAGGATTGAAGCATCATGACGGGAATCCCGATTTCTTCTTCGGGATGGCTTATTATCTTTTTTTACTCGGCCGCGGCAAACATGCGAACGAAACCCTTTCAAAAGCCCTGACCATTGATTTTAACGGGTATAAGAGGTTGTTTACGATGTTTCCCGAAGCCAGGCATAATCCTGCCCTGCTTGAAATTATTGAAGCCTATAAAAAATAACTATTATGTTGAACTTTGACCTTCCTTTATTACCTGAACGGACCTTAAAACCTCGTCAGACCGGCCTTGCCATGGTAATGGATAAAAGCCTCAGTGTGCGTGAAGCCGAAGATCTTGTATCCATTGGCAGCGATTATATTGATTATATCAAACTCGGGTTCGGAACTTCAATTGTCACCCGTGACCTGCAGAAGAAAATTAAAGTTTATAAAGATGCTAATGTCAAGGTATACCTTGGCGGAACCCTTTACGAAGCTTTTTTCATCCGTGACCGCTTCGATGATTACAGGAAATATATTGATCAGCTTGGTCTTGACACGGTCGAGATATCCGACGGTTCGATGAACATCGACCATGATGTGAAATGTGAACATATCAATATCCTTTCGAAACAGTATACCGTGCTCTCGGAAGTCGGCTCGAAGGAATCAGGGATCCTTATTTCCCCCGGCAAATGGATCGAAATGATGCAGAAAGAATTACAGGCAGGCTCTTTCAAAGTCATCGGCGAGGCCAGGGAAAGCGGCAATGTGGGCATTTACAGGCCGACAGGCAAAGCTCATGTGTCGCTGATCAACAAGATCCTCAGCAAGGTCGATATTCAGAAAATTATATGGGAAGCCCCTCTGAAATCCCAGCAGGTATGGTTTATTAAACATTTCGGCTCCAATGTCAACCTGGGAAATATACCACCCTCTGAAATAATTCCTTTAGAGACCTTGCGGCTTGGCTTAAGAGGCGATACCTTCTTCCAGTTCCTCCCGGAAAAACTAAAAAAATTCCAGCAGGTTTGAACAGCGAACCGCAACGGTACGGCCTGATCGGTTACCCGCTTTTACAATCCGCATCAGCTGCATATTTTGCGAAAAAATTTGAACGCGAAGGCTTAGCCGGGTATTCCTATTCTCTTTTTCCTTTATTGTCGGTGGATGAGGTAAGACCTCTGATCGCCGGCACTCCCGGCCTGCAAGGTTTCAATGTCACGATACCTTTCAAACAAAGCATTATTCCGTTACTTGACAAACTTGATGCTGCCGCCCGGGATATAGGAGCTGTGAACACTGTTGTGGTAAGGAACTCCGGCAAAGCCTTTGAACTCACGGGATACAACACTGATGCGGAAGGATTCAGAAAGTCTCTCAGCCCCGGTTTTTCCCATACCCATGCATTAATACTGGGCACGGGAGGATCCTCTAAAGCAGTTGCTTACAGCCTGAAAAAAATGGGACTTGAATTCCTGTTTGTTTCCCGTACAAAAACAGCTGATGATATCATCAGTTATACTGATATCGGCAGTGACATCCTTAAACGGTACACCTTCATTGTAAACTGCACGCCTGCAGGAATGTATTACTGTCCCGAGACCCTTCCTCCTTTTCCGGTCAGCCTGTTAAATACCCGTCACGAAGTCTATGACCTGATCTATAACCCTCCGATGACAAAACTGTTGCAGATGGCGGCAAAGACAGGTGCCGGAACCCGGAACGGCCGGAAGATGCTCGAAATGCAGGCCGACCTGGCCTTTGAAATATGGATGAAAGCGGAATAAGTTGGAAAATAGTGATTTGGTGAAACAAGAAATCAGAGATATCACGAAAATAAATTCACCACCTATTCTTTCTTCTCTGTTTCCTTCTCATCCTCAGACCTGATTACTTCGATCTTCAAATTTGCCACCATAGCGGCAATAGCGCCGACCGCTGCAAGCAAGGGGGCGATGATTGCACCGATTACACCGAAAGTCACTGGTATCTCAAGATAAACCTTCCCGGTTTCATCCTTGATGATAAGCCTTCTTACATTGCCTTCGTGAATCAGCTGCTTCACCTTTTCAACAAGTTCTTCACCTTTGACCCGGAATTCTTCTTTTATATTTTCCATTGGTTTTCTTTATTTCTTTTGACGAAAACGCTGCCCTGACGTTACATTAAAACAACTTATCTTAATAACATTTTCAATATCCCCAGTTTACCCCTGTATGGCGGATACCTTACGGGAACATCTATCCTTGTCGATTTGCTGATCACCGACCGCTGATGTGAAAACGCCTCAAAACTGAACCGGCCATGGTATCTCCCCATACCGGAATTCCCGACTCCTCCGAATGGTATGTTTGGATTGGCAACATGGGTAATAACATCATTGATGCATACTCCGCCGGAAGAGGTCTTCCGAAGAATTTCATCCTGTTTGACACTGTCTTCGGAAAAATAATAAAGAGCCAGGGGCTTCTGATGAGAATTGATATATGTGATCACTTCGCTGATATCAATGAATTTGATGACCGGCAGTATCGGACCGAAGATCTCTTCCTGCATTATAGCATCCCCGGGCTTTACGTTGTCAAGAATAGTAGGCGAAATATAACGGTCTTTAATATCGACCTGTCCTCCGGCAATGACTGTTCCACCACCCAGGAAAGCAGCAAGCCGCTGAGTTTTGTCCTCGCTTACAATCCTGGGGAAATCATCACTTTCCTTTGGAATTGATCCGAAATACCGGGTAATTTTTTTACTCATTAATTGTAAAAGCTCATCTTTTACAGAGGCATGAACAAAGAGGTAATCGGGGGCTATACAGGTTTGGCCGGCATTCAGGAATTTACCCCAGGTGATCCGGCTTGCAGCCACTTTCAGGTTTGCATCGGCATCCACGATGCAGGGACTTTTACCTCCAAGTTCAAGCACGAGCGGAGTAAGGTTTTTAGATGCCGATTCCATGACTATCCTCCCCACGGCAGGGCTGCCTGTAAAGAAAATATGATCCCATTTCTCCTGCAGCAACGCCTTGCTCAGTTCAATCTCACCGTTATATAATGAAATGTAGCGTGGGTCGAAGAATTCGCCTATCATATCGGCCATAACCCCGGCAATGTTCGGTGTGAACTCGGAAGGTTTAAGGACGACACAATTTCCCGCCGAAATGGCCCCTACGAGGGGATTGATCAAAAGCTGAAAAGGATAATTCCAGGGAGCCATGATCAGGACCAGTCCATAAGGTTCTTTTACAATCCTGCTCTTCGACCAGAAGTGAAGCAGCTGGTTCGTGCCCGCCTTCTCTGGTTTTGCCCAGTGGTGAAGATTTCTTATATGCCTTCCTGTCTCTTCAAGTACAAGTCCCAGTTCGGTTTCGTAAGTCTCAAATCTTGACTTTCTCAGATCCTTCCAGAATGCTTCGTACAACCGCTCCTCATAGGCAAGTATTGCTTTCTTCAGCGTCTTTAACTGCTCAATCCTGAATTCCAGGGCTTTTGTCGTATGGGTAAAAAAGAAATCCCGTTGATTCCGGAGTTGCTGGGATAAGTCGTTCATCGATTGATTGATTGATTAATTGATTGTTCGATTGAATGAATGGTTGATTGAAACTGTGATTAAGTGATCCGCTTATGGCTCATGGCTCATGGCTAATGGCTCATTCAAAGGTACAATATTTTGATTGCCTGAAAAAAATGGTTAAATTCTGCAAAACATTTGGTAAATCCCAAAGAAAGATGTAATTTTGCAGCCCGATTTTACTACCCTAAAAAATACGTTAAATTAAGTTGTCAGAAAATGAATTTAGCACCTGAAGTAAAAAAGAATGCATTTAAGGAGCACGGAAAATCTGAGTTTGATACGGGTTCAGCTGAGGCACAGATCGCCTTGTTTACGATGAAGATCCAGCATCTTACCGAACACCTGAAAGTGAACAAAAAAGACATGGCCACTGAGAAATCACTGGTAAGCATGGTTGGAAAGCGTCGCCGTTTGCTCGATTACCTGAAGCAAAAAGAGATCAGCCGTTACAGGGCTATCATCAAGAAATTGAATATCCGTAAGTAAATTACCCCGTTACGGAATAGTAAAAGAGGCAATTCGATAATTGCCTCTTTTACTGTCTGAAAGACTGTAAGAATTTCATCCCGGGCTTGCAGCTTCTTTTATTAATCCAAAAAATCCGGGCCTATACAAATAAGAATTATCTCAAATGAACCCTATTTTAAAAACTTTCCAGCTTCCCGACGGCCGAGAGGTAAGTATTGAAACCGGACGTCTTGCAAAGCAGGCCGACGGTTCTGTTGTTGTCAAGCTGGGCGATACCATGTTGCTGGCTACGGTGGTTGCCAGACAGGAAGCCGGCGAGAATATTGATTTCATGCCACTTTCTGTTGAATACCGCGAAAAATATGCTGCAGCCGGTCGTTTTCCGGGCGGCTTTTTCAAACGCGAAACCAGGCCCTCCGACCATGAAGTGCTTATCGCCCGCCTGGTCGACCGCGTTCTCAGGCCCCTCTTTCCTGAAGATTTCCATGCTGAGGTTCAGGTTATTATCACCCTGATCTCAGCCGACAGAAATATTATGCCTGATGCATTAGCCGGCCTTGCAGCTTCTTCTGCCCTGGCAGTCAGCGATATACCATTCCTCGGACCGATCTCGGAAGTCCGTGTTGCACGCATAAACGGCCAGTTCGTAGTTAATCCGAACATATCTGACCTTGCCAACGCAGATATCGACATTATGGTCGGCGCTACCATCGACAACATCATGATGGTTGAAGGTGAGATGAAAGAAGTTTCGGAAACCGACATGATAGAAGCCCTGCGTTTTGCCCACGAAGCGATTAAAGTACAATGCCTGGCTCAGGCTGATCTGGCCTCTCAGGTTGAACAATCGAAAGTAAAGCGCGCATATTGCCACGAGGTCAATGATGAAGGATACATGCAGAAAATGCATGCAGCCTGCTATAGCAAAATATACGCGATGGCAGCAAAAGGGGTTGCCGACAAACATGAGCGCAAGACGATTCTTGAAACGATAAAATCAGAATTTCTTGCAACCCTCACCGACGAAGAAAAAGTGAAGTTCACCCCGATGACCGGCCGTTACTTCCACAGCATAGAGAAGGAAGCCATCCGGAACGCAACCCTCGACGCACGTATCCGTGTCGATGGCCGCAAACTTGACCAGATACGTCCAATCTGGAGTTCGGTGGATTACCTCCCTGCAGCCCACGGTTCAGCAATATTCACACGAGGCGAAACCCAATCCCTGACTTCTGTCACCCTGGGAACGAAACTGGATGAGCAGGTAGTCGATGGCGCAGTTATTGACGGTAAAGCAAACTTCATGCTTCATTACAACTTTCCTCCTTTTGCAACCAGGGAAGTGAAACCCATACGCGGCATAGGCAGAAGGGAAATCGGCCACGGCAATCTTGCATTGCGGGCATTAAAACCTATGATCCCCACCGACAGTGATAACCTTTACACGATACGTATCGTTTCGGATATTCTTGAATCCAACGGTTCTTCCTCAATGGCGACCGTTTGTGCCGGCACTCTTGCCCTGATGGATGCAGGTGTTAAGCTGAAAAAACCGGTTTCTGGTATTGCGATGGGGCTCATCACAGATAAAAAGACCGGTAAATATGCCGTTCTTTCTGATATCCTGGGCGATGAAGACCACCTGGGCGACATGGACTTCAAGGTTTGCGGTACTGTCGACGGAATCACTGCCTGCCAGATGGACATCAAAGTCGACGGTCTTTCTTACGAGATACTGAAAGAAGCCCTGGACCAGGCAAAACGGGGAAGGCTTCACATCCTCGGCGAAATGGCCAAAACGATTACTGAGCCGCGTGCAGACTACAAACCGTTCGTCCCGCGCATTACGCAGATAAAGATCCCGCGTGAATTCATCGGAGCTATCATAGGCCCCGGAGGAAAAGTAATCCAGGAAATGCAGCGCGAAACAGGCACGACGATCGTTATCGAAGAAGTAGGAGAATTCGGCGTTATCGATATCGTTGCCGATAACATCGCCGCCAGGGATGCTGTGCTGGAAAAGATCAAGCGCATTGTAGCGGTTCCCGAAGTCGGTGCGATCTACAAAGGAAAAGTAAAGAACATCCAGCCTTTCGGCGCTTTTATTGAAATCCTTCCGAACCAGGATGGTTTGCTGCATATCTCCGAGATCGAGTGGAAACGCCTTGAAAAAGTTGAAGATGCTCTGAAGATCGGTGATGAAGTCGAAGTGAAACTCATTGAAGTTGATTCGAAGACCGGTAAACTCAAACTCTCGCGCAAGGTACTCCTGCCAAAACCTGAAGGCATGACCGACAATAAAGAAAGTCACCATGGAGGCTCCAGGCCGGATCACAGATCAGATCGCCGTTCCGATCAAAGGCGTCCTCCGAATCAATAATTTTGTAACTTTAAAGGCTAATTTTCGTAAAACTGACCACACCAGGTTAAATTAAAGGAAATCGCGCATGAGGCAGCTGAAAATCACGAAACAGGTTACCAACCGCGAAACCGCGTCATTAGACAAGTATCTCCAGGAAATCGGGAAAGTTGAACTGATCACGGCCGACGAAGAAGTATCCCTTGCCCAGCGAATCAAGCAGGGCGACCAGGCTGCCCTGGAGAAACTGACAAAAGCGAATCTGCGTTTTGTGGTTTCCGTGTCAAAACAATACCAAAACCAGGGACTCAGCCTTCCTGACCTGATCAACGAAGGGAACCTGGGTCTTATTAAAGCTGCCCAGAGGTTTGACGAAACCCGTGGTTTTAAGTTCATCTCCTATGCCGTATGGTGGATACGCCAGTCAATCCTCCAGGCTCTTGCCGAACAATCGAGGATAGTACGCCTTCCGCTTAACAAAATCGGGTCTATCAACAAGATCAACAAGGCATACGCCCAGCTGGAACAACAGTATGAGAGGGAACCCAATTCCGATGAGATAGCCCATCTCCTGGAAATCTCCGAGAACGAAGTCAAGGAATCGCTCAGGAATTCCGGCCGTCATGTTTCAATGGATGCCCCCCTGATCCAGGACGAAGACAATACCATGTACGATGTTCTGAAAGGAGAAGAGAACACAACACCCGACAACGGACTGCTTTACGAATCCCTGAAAAAAGAGATAGAACGCGCTGTCTCAACGCTTACGCAGAGGGAAGCCGATGTGATCCGCTTGTATTTCGGACTGAATGGCAGCCATCCGATGACTCTTGAGGAGATCGGCGAACGTTTCGATCTTACCCGCGAACGGGTTCGCCAGATCAAGGAAAAAGCCATCCGAAGGCTGAAACATACGTCACGCAGTAAGATTTTGAAGACTTACCTGGGGTAAAAAAAGTAGCGAAGTAGCGAAATAACGAATGCCGAATAACGAATATCGAATGTTGAATAAAATTATCCATATTTGTTTCGTTCGTAATTCGACATTCAATGTTCGACATTCGACATTCAAATAACTTCTGCTAATGTCCCATCTGCTTGCTCCATCTCTCCTCTCTGCCAACTTCCTCAACCTCGGGAAGGACATCGAGATGATCAACCGCAGCCAGGCCGACTGGTTTCACCTGGATGTGATGGATGGCGTTTTTGTTCCCAATATTTCTTTCGGCCTCCCTGTTATTGAAAAAATCAGAAAGGCGGCTATAAAACCTTTCGACGTTCACCTCATGATCGTCGATCCCGACCGTTATATCGAAAGATTCAGAAAAGCGGGCGCAGATATCATCAGTGTTCATGCAGAAGCCTGTACTCATCTTCACCGTTCGGTTTACCTGATAAAAAGCTCAGGCGCGAAAGCCGGCGTAGTCCTGAACCCTCATTCACCGGTCAGCCAGCTCACCGATATCATCAATGATGCAGATATGGTGTTGCTGATGAGCGTGAATCCCGGTTTTGGAGGACAGAAATTCATTGAGAACACCTATCTGAAAATAAGGGAACTTAAAGAACTTATCCTTAAGAAGAACTCAGCCGCAATGATTGAGGTCGATGGTGGCGTTGACCTTAATAATGCTCCCTTGCTTGTGAGTGAAGGAGCCGATATCCTGGTTGCCGGGAATACCATATTTACTTCTTCCAACCCTGAACAGACAATAAGCCTTCTGAAGAATTTCTGACCTCCCCGCCTTTTTCTTTTCCTTTTTTGCTATTTTTACATTTCATTGTCCTGATCTGTTTTTATGGATTTTGATAAAGCCAAAGCATTTATTATCGATGAGCTTCGAAAAAAGCTTCCTCCCGGGTATACCTATCATTGCCTGGGCCACACTCTCGATGTCCATGCCGCCACTCAAAGGCTGATCGATTTGGAAGGCATTCGCGGACAAACTGCCAGGCTGATAGAAATTGCCGCTCTTTACCATGATTCGGGAATGCTTATCAGGTACAAAGATCACGAAGCTGCTTCTGCCGAACTTGCATCTTACTATTTACCCGATTTCGGCTTTACCCCGGAAGAGATCAGTATAATTAAAAGCCTGATCATGGTAACCCGCCTTCCGCAGAAAGCCTATGTAATAGAAGAACAGGTGTTATGCGATGCAGACCTCGATTACCTTGGCAGGGATGATTTTTTTATTCACTCATTCGAATTGCAGCATGAATGGAACATGTTCGGGATAAAACAAACCAACCTCAGCCAATGGCTCGATCTGCAGATCAGATTTCTTAGTGAACATTCGTATTTTACAAAGTCGGCTAACGTTTTACGGAACCGGAAAAAATCAGATAATCTTAATGAAATAACATCCTTATGGCAACAAAACAATCAAAAGAGACCAAGTACAACAACATCATCCTGATCCCTACCGATTTTTCCGAAGTATGCGGAAATGCAGTCATTCACGGTATCCACCTTGCTCGTTTTCTGAAATTCAAGGCAGTGATCCTTCATGTGATCAACAATGAAACGAAAGCTGCTCTGAAAAAAAAGAACGTGGGGAACGATTACGTGGAAAAAAGGCTTAAAGAATATAAGTCCTACTACGAGAAAAAATACGAAGTAGAGGTTGATACTATTGCCGAAGAAGGCAGCATCTTCACAACCATTACCGAAGTGGCTGTCAGGATCAAAGCCAATATTATGATCCTCGGGACTCATGGGAAGAAAGGCCTTCAGCATGTGTTCGGCAGTTATGCACTCCGGGTTGTTTCCGAATCGCCTGTGCCCGTCATCGTAGTCCAGAAAAAATCGTTCAAGCAGGGCTATGAAAACATCGTTCTGCCGGTTTCGAATGATCTTGAAGCAAGGCAAGCCGTTCAATGGGCGAAACTGATCGCAACTCTCTTCAAATCGAAGATCAACATGTTCCAGGCTGTCGAAGCTGACCAGGGGCTTAACAGCCGCCTGAAAATAATCACCAGGCAGATCTCCGATGCTTTCAATGAAGAAAACATCAATCATGATGTTACTTATGCAGAGCCTAAAGGCGACTATGCGAAGCAGCTTTTATCCTATGCTGCCGCCAATCACGCCGACATGATCATGATTATGACCAGGCCCAATATCGATGTTCCCGGTTTCAGTATGTCGGCCTGGGACGAAAAACTGATGTTCAACGAAGCCCAGATCCCGGTGATGTGCATTAACCCCATTGAACTCGGTTATTATTATTACGAGTGGATCCAACTGGCCTGAGCAAATACAACATACAGATCCGCAGAATCTGGAATGATCAGCCCTTGCCGCTGATCATGGTTCTTGCCATACTCTTCCGCCTTCTTGCTGCAATTTTCGCAAAAGGCTGGGGCATGTTTGACGATCATTATATTGTGATTGAATCAGCCCAATCATGGGTCGACGGCCACGATTACAATAACTGGCTTCCCTGGAGCCAGGGGAATACGGGACCCACAGCACACAACTTCTTTTATCCAGGGATCAATTTCGTGTTCTTTACCATCATGAAGTTCCTTCATATTCATGATCCCCAGGTAAAGATGTTCTTTATGAGGCTGCTCCTTGGCACCTGGTCGCTCATCACGGTTTATTACGGTTACAGGATCACCGAAACACTCGGAGGTAGACGCCCGGCAACAAATGCAGGTATCCTTCTGGCCCTGTTCTGGTTCATGCCATGGATGAGCGTAAGGAACCTGGTAGAAATGGTCTGTGTGCCCCTCATCATCCTGGCGTACTGGTTTATTGTCAGGCCTGAGAATAAAACTAAACCTGTATTCTACTGGTTTATTGCCGGGCTTTTCCTTGGCCTGGCTACAGACATCAGGCTGCAAGCCGTATTTTTTCCGGTAGGGCTGGGTATCTGGCTGCTGTTCCGGGGAAAATTCAAACAGTTGATTTCCCTTACTGCCGGTTCCCTGCTGACATTCATTTTATTTGAAGGGGGGATCGACTTCCTGATCTGGGGCAAACCCTTTATCGAGATATATACATATGCCACCCTGAGTTTAACGGAAATCAACGACTATATCGTCCTGCCCTGGTATGATTACTTTTTAGTCCTCGGCGGATTACTGATCCCGCCGGTAAGCATTTTCCTTTTCTGGGGCTTTATCCGCAAATCAAAACAATATCTCCTGGTCTTCCTGCCCATCCTGCTGTTCTTTGTGTTCCATTCATGGGTTCCGAATAAACAGGAAAGGTTTATTATACCTATGATTCCACTGTTTATAATGATCGGCAGCATTGGCTGGATGGAATTCCGGGAAAAATCAGCTTACTGGGAAAAACATAAAGCCCTGCTGCGCTCATGCTGGATATTTTTCTGGGTGCTTAATACCATTGTTTTACTGGTATTCACCTTCACATATTCGAAAAGATCAATGGCTGAAAGCATGACGTATCTTTCGAAATACCCGGGAATAAACTATATGACCGCTATCGATGAGTCAAACAACCCGGAAATGTTCCCGAAATATTATCTTGGGCAATGGCCGGTCATGAGCAATGAAAAAAGCGGGGACCGCAGCCTCGACAGCATCCTTACATACTCGGTCAAAAACGGGAATAAGTATGCCCCGAGGTTTGTGTTGTTCACCGGCGATGCAGATATAAGTCCTATGGTAAAACAGACAAGAAAGTATCTTCCTTTTTTGGTTTACGAAACAACTATAAAACCGGGGTTTATCGACAGGCTTGTACGCCGGCTTAATCCCATCAACAGGAATAAAACCGTGTATATATACAGAAACGCTGAATTCTTTCCTGAAAAAAGATGATTGATAAAGGCATTGAAATATGAGTGGACAACGAATTCCTATAGCAAGACCCTCTTTGCTGGGTAATGAAAAAAAATATGTGATGGATGCTGTGGAATCAGGATGGATCAGTTCCATAGGTCCCTACATAGACCGTTTTGAAAGGGACTTTGCATCATACCATGGCGTAAAACATGCCATTGCAACGCATAATGGGACGATTGCCCTTCATCTTGCCTTGTCAGCCGCAGGCATCCATGAGGGCGATGAGGTTATTGTTCCCGATCTCACTTTCATTGCCACCTCAAATTCAGTAAGGTATTGCAAAGCTCATCCTCTGCTTACAGATGTGGATCCGGATGACTGGAACATGGGTCCTGAGCAGATAATACATGCGATCACATCATCAACGAAAGCCATTATTCCCGTGCACCTTTACGGCAATCCGTCCATGATGAATGAGATCATGCTGATCGCCCGTGAGTATGGGCTGCTTGTCGTAGAAGACTGCGCTGAAGCTACGGGAGCTTTGCTGGGAAGCAAAAAAATCGGGACTTTCGGGCATGTCGGCTGCTATAGTTTCTTCGGAAATAAGATCATGACCACGGGAGAAGGCGGCATGTGCATTACAAACGATGATGAACTTGCTGAAAAGATGAGGATCCTCAGGGATCACGGTATGAACAGAAAGAAAAAATACTGGTACGACCACCTGGGGTTCAACTACCGTATGACCAATATGCAGGCTGCAGTGGGTGTGGCACAGCTCGAACAGCTCGATTCGCTTCTGGCTTCGAGAGATGCCATCCTCAGACATTACAAGGAAAAGTTATCATCACATAACGGCATAATGTTCCAGGAAACCCATGGTAACCGGAGCGTAAACTGGCTTGTAACGGTCAGGCTGAAAGGAATGGGCTTCGAAAGCCGGGATGCCGTGATCAATGAGCTGAACCGGGATAACATCGACACCCGGCCTGTCTTTTATCCAATTCATTTTATGCCGATGTACAGCGATCCGTCGTACGTCAACGGAAACAACGAAAATACCGTAACCATTGCAAGGGAAGGCATCAGCCTGCCTACTTACATAGGCCTGGAGGAAGAAAAGATTGACTATATTGCAGCCTGCCTGATAAAAGCCTTCGAAAAATATTCTGTATGAACCTCAGTATAATCCTTCCTACCTATAATGAGCGCGATGCCATTAACGCGCTGATATCTGAGATTTATGAGATCCTCGAAGTGCAGCCCTTCAATTTCGAAATTATTATTGTTGATGATAACAGCCCCGACGGGACTTATAAAGAGGTTGCTGAACAATGGAAAGGGAACCCAAGGGTAAGGCCTTTACTGAGAGAAAAAGAAAAAGGACTGGCTACGGCGATTCTGCATGGGATCAGGCACAGTGAAGGCGAAAAGGTAATTGTTATGGATACCGATTTTAATCATCCGCCAAAACTTATACCCCTTCTGGTTAATATCACTGATTATTTCGAAATAGCTTCCTGTTCACGTTATGTGATAGGGGGAGGCATGGAAACATCGCGTTTCAGGTACTTCGGCAGCAAGGTGTTCAATAAATTCGTCCATTATACCCTGAAAATGCAGACCACCGACAACCTGAGCGGTTACTACTGTTTCAAGAAAGAGGTACTTGACGGTTTACCTGCCGAAAAAATCTTTTTCGGTTACGGCGACTATTTTATCCGTTTCCTTTATGTGATGCAGCGGATGAAACATCCTATCATTGAAATCCCCGTGGTATACAAGGACAGGCTTGGGGGATTATCGAAAACCGATCTGAAAAGCGAATTTTTTCGTTACTTCCGGTCTGTATTGAATATTAAACTCGGGATCTGGAAATTAAACTGAGAATGGACCGGGACTTGGCAAGGCAAAGGATCGACGAGATCTCCGAAGAGATCAGAAAGCATAATTACCAGTATTATGTGCTTTCACGTCCGCTGATCAGTGATCAGCAGTTTGACCTGAAACTTGAGGAGCTGTCCAGGCTTGAAAAAGAGTTTCCTGAATTCCTGTATCCCGACTCCCCTACCCGTCATGTCGGAGGTGAAATTACAAAAGAGTTCCGCCAGGTTGTCCACAAGCATCCCATGCTTTCCCTAGGTAACACATATTCGGAGCAGGACATCCGTGATTTTGAAGAGAGGGTCCATAAACATATCGGGGAGGATATTGAATTTGTGTGTGAACTCAAGTTCGACGGGGTTGCGATAGGACTTACATACAGGGAAGGGCGTCTTGTACAGGCTGTGACCCGGGGCGACGGCATTCAGGGCGACGATGTGACGACCAATGTCAGAACCATTCGCAGCATTCCGTTAAAATTGCGGGGCCGGGATTACCCTCCTGAATTTGAAATACGCGGAGAGATCATTCTTCCCCATGCAAGTTTTAAAGCCCTGAACATTCAAAGGGAGGAAGAAGGGGAAGAGCCGTTCGCCAATCCACGCAATGCAGCCTCGGGCAGCCTGAAGATGCTTGATTCGGCCGAGGTTGCCTCCCGCAAACTCGATTGTTACCTGTATTACCTGCCCGGCCCCGGCCTGAACTTCTCAACCCACTACGAGTCGATCCAGGCAGCCCGCAGCTGGGGCTTCAAAGTTTCCGCTTACGTTGTACGCTGCAAAACCATTGACGATATTTTTGATTATATCAATACATGGGATACGGCCCGTAAGGAACTCCCCTTCGATATCGACGGG
The DNA here is from genome assembly GCA_903887775.1 of uncultured Bacteroidales bacterium. GTDB lineage: Bacteria > Bacteroidota > Bacteroidia > Bacteroidales > FEN-979 > CAIRDP01. The sequence continues at coordinate 31,426 of CAISRB010000016.1, read as the reverse complement.
GTCGTGATCAAGGTCAATTCAATTGCCAGCCAGGAGCAGCTAGGTTATACCGCAAAATCACCCCGCTGGGCCATCGCCTATAAATTCAAGGCTGAGGAAGCTTCCACAGAGCTGATTTCTGTCGATTTCCAGGTCGGCCGTACAGGGACTATAACGCCTGTAGCAAACCTCAGGCCGGTTTTACTTGCCGGAACAGTGGTGAAAAGAGCAACCTTACATAATGCCGACGTCATTGCAGAATTGGACGTTCGCACAGGGGATACTGTATTTGTCGAGAAAGGAGGCGAGATCATTCCAAAGATCACAGCGGTGGATCTTTCTCTCAGGCCAGGCGGGTCAAAGTCCCTGGTGTTTCCCGGTATTTGTCCCGAATGCGGCACAAGCCTCATAAGACGTGAAGGCGAGGTCGCCTGGGTCTGTCCGAATGAAACCGGCTGTCCTCCCCAGATAAAGGGGAAACTGGAGCATTTTATAAGCCGCAGGGCGATGAACATCGACAGCCTTGGCGAAGGTAAGATCGGTATCCTGTTCGATAACAAGCTCGTACAGTCTCCTGCCGATCTGTATGAACTTAACTATGAACAGCTCCTCGGACTCGAGAAACTTTACAAGGGAGAAGGAGATAAGAAAGACCGGGTAGTGAAATTCCGCGAAAAGACCGTGGTCAATATCCTGAATGGTATTGCTGCTTCGAAAACCGTTCCTTTCGACAGGGTTTTATATGCATTGGGGATACGTTATGTTGGTGAGACCGTTTCGAAGAAACTTGCCCGGCATTTCATGTCTTTTGATAAACTGCGGACAGCAGAGCCCCCGGAGCTTACCGATGTTGAAGAAATCGGCGAAAAAATTGCCCGGAGCCTTCGTTTATGGCTTGAAACGCCGGGAAATATAACTCTTGCAGAGAGGCTTCAGAACCATGGTGTTCAAATGAAATTCACAGAACACCCTGTTGCAAAGAAAAGCAACAGGCTTGATGGGATGACCTTCGTCGTGAGCGGTGTATTTGAAAATTTTTCACGGGATGAGATCAAACAGGCCGTTGAAGATCACGGGGGGAAAAATGTGTCCTCCGTATCATCACGAACATCCTGCCTGCTTGCAGGTAACAACATGGGGCCTGAAAAACTCAGAAAAGCCGAATCTCTGGGAGTCAGGATAATCAGCGAAACAGAATTTCTGAAAATGATTGAATAATGAAAGGCATCGTATTTTGCAAAGCATTTTTGAAAAGCCTCCCTGGTTTTTCAAGCAAAGCATTTTGCAGAAGAATCATCAGTTTATCTGAAGTGAAATATATCGCGCTTATATTCCTGATGCTGACTTCCCCTGAAGTTTTCTCTCTTACCAGCTCGAAAACAGCTAAGCCGGGGGCTTTGTGTTACATGATCAACAACACCATATCTTTTACGATAAGCGGCAGCAGCCCTGGGCAGTCTGGCTTGCCTGATGAAATAACAATTCCCCTGAAACGTGCAGGAAGGCTGCTTCTCATCGAAGCACGGATTGATGATGAAACGGGGAATTTTATTTTCGATACCGGCTCTTCAAAACTGGTTCTCAATAACACTTATTTCAGAAAATATGTGAGTATCGAATCCGGAGAAAGTGGTGGAATAACAGGAAGCGTCGCGGGAGTGAGGCAGACAAAGATCAAAGGGATCCGGATCTCAGGGCTTTCATATACTAATATCATGGCCGATATGGCTGACCTCGGCCATATCGAAAACAGAAGGGGTGTTAAAATTCTCGGTTTATTTGGGTTCAGCCTTTTGAAAAATATGGAAATCCTGATAGACATCAGCCATAACGAACTTCATTTGTACAGGCTCAATAAAAACGGTAACAGGATCAGTTCAGGTTCAAAAGAGTTTGTAGCCGATATAAGCGAGAAGGTTCAGATGTACCAGGATGTATTATTTGTCACTTCGCAAATCAGTGGAAAGGTCCTGAGTTTCTGTCTTGACACCGGGGCAGAATCTAATGTGATAAGCTCGGGAACTCCTAAAAAAGTGATGAACACTGTGAGTATTACCCGGCGGTCGGGGCTTGTCGGTTCAGGGAGACTTTCGACAGAAGCCCTGTACGGAACCCTTAATGACTTTACGATGGGCGGGCACCAGATAAGCGAAATGCAAACTATCATTACAAATCTCGACAATATGTCGGCTGCCTTCGGATTCACAATTGACGGCATGCTTGGCTATGATTTCTTTGAAAAAGGGCAGGTTTGTATTAATTTGGTAAGGATGGAAATGAAAGTCTGTTTTAACAAAAGCTAGAGAAGGTGAAAACACTTTTACGGCCTGTTATCCTTTTCGTTTTCTTCGTTGCGGCTTTGGCTGCCCGGTCTCAGTATGATCCAAAAGATATATGCCGGATCGACGACAATCAGGTGATCCTGAAGCTTGACCGTAACTGGACTTCCACTCAGACCAGGGAGGTGATGAAACAGTTTGATATCGACAGCTCCTTCCTTTCAGAAGCATTCAGCGGTAAAGCTGAGATCATCGTCAATGGAGTGAAATGGAGTGTAAAGAAGCTTGACACACACAGGGTGGAATTATCAAAGCCTATGGATAACGGGGCTGCTATGGTCAGAAATGACGTCTATATGCTCGATGACCGCTGGATCAATGCAGCCGGCATAGAAGAACGTGAATCGGCGGCGTTTGGGATCAATGTACTTAGCCTGTACTCGGTTTTTAATTATCATAAAGGGGTGGCAAGGTTCTTTCTGCCTCAAAGGAAAAATGCACAGCATGTTTCTATTGCCGGGACGTTCAACAACTGGAGCACGATGCAGAGCCCCATGGTCCGCTGTGATTCAGGATGGTTCATCACCCTCAGGCTGAAACCCGGGAAATACTCATATAAATATATTATTGACGGGGTATGGAGCTCTGATCCATATAATAAACTAAGGGAAGACGACACCCAGGGAGGAGAAAACTGTGTTGTTTTCTGTTATAATTATCGTTTTTTTCTGCCATTCAGCAGAAGCCTGAAAGATGTGTTTGTTGCAGGAAGTTTCAATAGCTGGAATCCCCGGGAGCTGAGAATGTACCCGGTTGCAGGGGGATGGGCTCTGAACCTGTTCCTCCGCGAAGGGACCCATGCCTATAAATTTTTTGCCGACAATCAATGGTTTCTCGATCCCTCGAATAAAATTAAGAGGCCCGATGGCGCAGGACATGAGAATTCATTTGTCAGTATTGGTGACACAATGTATTTCACCCTGAAAGAGAATACAAACATTAAACAGGTGAATTTGGCCGGCAATTTCAATGCCTGGAACGGTTCGGAATTATCTATGGAGAAAGTTAATGACGGATGGCAGCTTCCCTATGTTCTGGCCGCCGGAAATTATGAATATAAATTCATTCTTGATGGTAAATGGATCACCGATCCCGATAACCCTTATTCTTTACAATCGGGGAATTCGTTCATTGCAGTAAAACCCAACCATCTGTTTGCCATTGACGGATATGCTGAAGCGAAGAAAATAATTGTTGCAGGAAGTTTTAACGGATGGAACAAAGACGGATACCAGATGGTAAAAAAAGAAGGTAAATGGGTTTTCCCCATTTACCTTAAACCAGGCAAGCACACTTATAAATTTGTTGTAGATGGCAAGTGGATTCTTGATCCGGGGAACGACCTTTGGGAAAATAACCAGTATGGAACAGATAATTCTGTACTTTGGATAGAACCATAAGAGGTAATAGTAATGAAATTTTTACTCATGGCTCATGGCTTCTGGCTCATTTTTAGTCCTCGTGCCTGATAGATCCTGCGCCCGAAACACTCTGGTTAATGACCGTGGGGTTCCCTTTATAACGTATACTGCCGGCACCCGAGATCTCAGCGTATATCTTTTTAGTCACATGGATCTGGGCTTTTCCTGCCCCGCTCATATCAACAGTGAAATTCTCACAAATCAGGTCGAACCCATAAATATCGCAGGCACCGGATAACTCGGCTGTCACATCGACGGCAGATCCTGAAAGCCTTAATTTGCTTGCGCCACTGCAATCCAGGCCAAGCTTTTGCGCACTCAGGTCCATGCGTATGTCAGATGCCCCGCTTGTATGCAGGCTGAAATCGTTCAGGTTTATCTTGTTTTCAGTCACGATATCAACAGCTCCGCTGACCTCAGCCTTCTTCAGATCTTTTAATGTGATATATACTTTCAGTGAAGTGGAATGGTTGATCGGTTTCTTTGTATCAATCACAAGTGTCGATCCATGAACCTCGGCACGGATGATCGGCTGAAGGTTGTCATCAGCTTCAATGATCACCTCCTCAATACTTCCCTGCTTCAGGTATACACTGAAAGCCCCTGATATGTCAATCCCATCGAATGAACTTACAACCCTGGTTTCCCTTACGACTTTTCCATCGCCCTGGACACCGTTAATCATGTTGCAACCTGACGAGATCCCTGAGATGCCTGTGAACAGCATCACGAACATGAACAGCCTGATAATGTTTCTTGTTTTCATAGTTTTTGATTTTAATGAGTCTGGATTCTGTTTGATGATATAATTCGGGTTTGGTTACAATTTATTTCGCTTTTCGCTTCTCGCTTCTCGCTTTTCGCTTTTATTCGCACCAATTGCTTATTTCATTTGTGTGCTCATTTTGGCTTCGCCAAACGCTTCTCGCTACCTCGCTACCTGACATTTCGCTACCTCGCTTCTCGCTACCTCGCTACCTGACATTTCGCTACCTCGCTTCTCGCTACCTCGCTACCTGAGCGACACGCTCCCATAATCACTTCTCACCACCACACTGGCTTTCGGCTTCGCTTCTTTGCTTCCAACAACACCACGGTATTCCGTTGAGGTTGGCGTTACCGAACGGTAGGTCAAAATGGAATTACCTTCAGGGAAATGGAGTTCGCAATATTTCAATGTGGCATCAAGGTTATATTCGGCATTTTCGGGAAGCCTCACATCGACATCAGCATATTTATTCTTAATTGTAATATTCGTGAAATCCGGTCCTACTTCGTGAACATTGAACCTTCCGTATTGAACATCGAGGTTCAGGCTCTGATCTATTTTATCAATATCCACATTGGAAAATTTTGAACGGCTTTCAACAGTCGATACATTCTTAACATCAATGGCTCCTCCTTCGAAGCTTATATTCAGTGCGATGATTTTATCTGCGTTAAGATTGGAGAACTTCGAATCAAGCCTGAGGCTTCCTGCATATTCTATATCCAGTGTGGAATATTTCAGGTTTATCACTGCTCCCTTAATGCTGCCCACTTTTGCCGAGCTGCAGAATTTAAGGTCAATCAGGTTGTCTGAGTTATCAAGTTTGTTCATATCCAGGCTGCCATAACTGAGATTGATCCTGGCTTTTCCCGATACCTCGTTCACATAGATATCGCCGAATTTATTCGTAAGGTCAATATTCATACTGGCAGGAAAGTTGATGGTATATTCCACCTGGAAGCTGTTTTTGCCCGATGTTTTCATCTCATCGATCGCAGTTGTAGCTTCTACGAGAGATACAGTATTGGTAAAAGTCACATTGATCTTTTCAAGCATTGCAGCCGCTGTATTATCGTTGGTGGCTTCCACGATCACCTTGACTTCAATCCCGACAACATTTTTATCCCAGTTCGAACAGTGGATCCTGCCGAATTTATTGGAGACCGTAAGCATCGCATCAGGATTCACATTGAATTCCTTTGTTATTATTCTTGTATATTCGTTAATGCTGGCTCCTTTCATGTCAGTTGCAAAGTGGGTCAGGAGTATAATCAGGATTATTTTCAGCAAAGTTTTCATAGCAGGTATATATTAGTTTGTTAATGTTTATTTAATTGGCTGATGATGTTTGTCATCATGCCTTCTTTCATTTGCTGATTCTGGATGATAGCTGCCCTCAGCCGTTCGCAGTTAGGATTTTCGGCGAGGGATTTCTCGAGTTCCCTTGTGCTTTCATCGAGGGACTGCATTTCTTTAAGGGCATCCCTGTTGATCTGATCAGCCTGTGCCCGGTCGTTAGTGAGTTTGCTCACCTCTTTAAGCTGCGCCATGGCTCTGTCATCATAATATTGGATGGCCTCTGCCATCTCAGCAGAAAATTCAATACCGGCCCTGTCGGATGAAAATCTTTCCCGAATTGAACGCGTTGCCATATCGAAAACCAGGATGCTTCCGGTGATGATAACAAGAATGATAGCTGCAACCTTTAACAGGCTGAACCTTGAAGGCCTTGCAACAAATGGTTGTTCAGCAGCGCCAAGCCTTTCGCGAAACCTTTCAAAATGCCCGTCTAATGGCTCGATCCCATCAAACTGATCACGATTTTCATGTATTAGATTATCCAGGTTATTCATTTCTAATTATAATTAAAGGCATTCTGGTATTTATTCTCTTTTAAAATGGAAAGAAGCTTCTGGCGGGCCCGTGAATAACGGGTCCTCGATAGCTGGTTGCTTATATTCAGTATACCTGATATTTCTTCATGATCATACCCTTCGAGCAGAAAAAGGCTGATGATGACCCTGTAATCATCGGGGAGCTGTTGAATTGCCTTCATCACTTGTTTTACCTGTATCTGGATTGCAGCTTCATTGTTATAATCCTGTTCGTCGGGCAATTCTAAAATATCATCTTCGATCGATACGGTTTCCTTAGTTCTTCTCAGGGCATCAAGTGAATTGTTGATCACAATTCGTTTGAGCCAGCTGCCGAAACTCCCTTGTCCGGTGTAGCCTTCCATCCTCTGAAAAGCATCCAGGAACGACTCCTGCATAATGTCTTCGGCTTCAGCTGTATCATTTACTATTCTAAGGCTGGTATTGAACATGGCTTTATAATATAGCTTGTAAAGTTTGAACTGGGCGTTGCGGTCCCCCCGACGGCAGGCATCGATCAGATCCTTGTGAATATTTTCATATCGGGTTTCCAAACTCCCAGTTTTAGCCAATAGACTCAACAAGATACTAAATGTTACAACAATGTGATAAAATTCTAATTTTGCGTCAATTGAAAAAGATTAACATACCGGTACACTTTTATGCCCTGGCAGCCATGCTGTTCTGGGGAATGTCTTTTATCTGGACAACTCGTCTGCTGGCCCATTTTCAACCGGTCACAATCATTTTTATACGTCTGTTGATTTCATCTGCTTTTCTGTTTATCCTGATGGTTGTGAGCGGACATCATGAAAGGATACATCGCGAAGACATTTGGCTGTTTGTCGGAAGCGCCGTTTTTAACCCCTTCCTGTACTTCCTTGGAGAGAATTTTGGCGTTAAATTTACTTCGGCGACCGTTGCAAGCGTCATCATAGCAACCATTCCTGTTTTTTCTCCTGTGATAGCCTGGTTTACGTTCCGGGAAAAGATCTCCCGCCTCAACATCTTCGGGATATTTGTTTCCTTTACCGGTGTTGCAATCATGCTCGGAACAAGAGACCTGTCCTTATCAGGAGAAGGGAAAGGTGTATTATCACTTTTCGGGGCGGTTTTTTCATCCCTTATCTTTTCAGTATTCCTGAGAAAACTTACACTCAGATATTCACCTTTGACCATTATTGCCTGGCAAAACATTATCGGCGCTCTGCTATTCCTTCCCGTATTCCTCATATTTGAGAGAAACAGACTGGGAACCACACATCTGACCAGTGATATTGTTTCTTCATTTCTCTTCCTTTCCATCCTGGCATCCTCAGTTGCCTTCGTTTTCTTTGCGAGGACCGTCAAGGAGATCGGGATAAGCAAAGCAAATATTTATTCCAATCTTATACCTGTATTTACTGCCGTTTTTTCATACCTGCTGCTGTCTGAACCTTTCACTATTCAAAAGATCGCCGGGATTACTATCGTGATCGGCGGGGTATACCTCTCAGAACGCAATAAGGCAGAACGCAAAACGCATTAACGCAAGAACGCATTAACGCAAGAACGCAAAACGCAAGAACGCAAAACGCAAGAACGCTATCTTTTCGTACCTTTGTACGCCGGTTTAACCTGCCCCAAACTACCATACATGATTTTCAAACCTGAGAAACTTAAAATTAAGGATCAGCGCATGAAACCCTTTTTGGATCCTGATGAGATCCGGGGTTTCATTAATAATGCCAGGCCCTCAAAAGAAAGGGTAAGGGAGATCATTGCCAAATCGCTTGACAAGCAGCGCCTGACGCTCGAAGAAACTGCTTCGCTTATCCAGGCTTCCGATCCTGAGCTGATTGAAGAGATCAAACAGGGGGCGAAAATTCTGAAGGATACCATTTACGGCCAGAGAATTGTTCTTTTTGCCCCTCTTTATGTAGGGAACCTCTGTATCAATACCTGTGCTTACTGCGGATTTAAATCGACCAACAAAGCGATCAGGCGGGTCACTCTGACGAAAGATGATCTGGTTGCTCAGGTTAAAGCCCTGGAGGATGCCGGTCAGAAGAGACTCATCCTCGTTTACGGGGAACATCCCAAATACGACGCGAAGTTTATTGCGGAAACCGTTGGTATTGTGTATTCGGTGCGAAGCGGTCCGGGAGAGATCAGGAGGGTTAATATCAATGCAGCGCCCATGGATATTGATGGTTTCCGTATTGTAAAAGACGCAAAGATTGGTACCTATCAGATCTTTCAGGAGACTTACCATGAAGAAACTTATGCTAAGGTTCACCTTCAGGGTATCAAAAGAAATTTTGAATGGAGGTTAACAGCCCTCGATCGTGCCCAGGAGGCAGGAATAGACGATGTGGGAATAGGTGCGCTGTTTGGATTATATGACTGGAGGTTTGATTTGCTAGGCCTGCTGAGGCATGCCAATCATTTTGAGGCAGTGTATAATGTAGGGCCCCATACCATTTCATTCCCGAGGATTCAATATGCATCCCAGCTTAACATAGACAAATCACATTTGGTCAGTGACGCTGATTTCACCCGGCTTGTCGCCATCCTGAGACTTGCAGTTCCTTACACAGGACTTATCCTTACTGCCAGGGAAACGGCGGCTATCCGTGATGAGATTATGCAGTTCGGGGTATCACAGATCGACGGGGGAACCAATATCGAAATGGGCGGGTATGCAAACAAAGAACATGCAGAAACCCAGGATATAGACCTGGAACAGTTCCAGATCAACGATAACCGCAGCCTGAATGAAATCATCGATGAACTTCTTCAGCATGATTACATACCTTCGTTCTGTACTTCATGTTACAGGAAGGGGCGTACAGGCGAACACTTTATGGAGTTCTCTGTTCCCGGATTCATTAAACGCTATTGCCAGCCCAATGCCCTGCTCACACTGGCTGAGTACCTTGAAGATTACGCCCCGGAAGATACCAGGGAAAAGGGATATATACTGATCCGGAAGAAATTAAATGAAATTGGGCAGGATTCATTCAGGCAGGACCTGATCAAAAAGCTTGAGCAAATCAAAGAAGGAAAACGAGACGTTTATTTATAATCATCGATTATGAAAGAGATCCGAATTATTGGATTGCTGATATCTGACCGGATCAAAGAAGCGGGCCGGGTGCAGGAATTGCTTACCGAATACGCCTGCCTTATTAAATCAAGGCTGGGCTTTCATGAAGTAAGTGAAGATGTCTGCAGCAGGATAGGCGTGATCCTCCTTCAACTTGTCGGAGACCCTGAAGAGTTTGAACGTTTTGAAGAAAAACTTAAGGAAATAGGCGGTGTTGAGGTTCAGCATATGATATTTAAAACCTAGACAGCTTAAACGTTAAGCGATGGTGCAGCAGTCACGCAAAAAATTGGACATGGAATTCGAGGAATATTACCTTTCCTCCTCCATTCCAAGCATGAAGGTTGGCCTGATCATCACATTACTGCTCTTTCTTGTATATACCGTTTTCAACAGACTGCTGTTAAGCAATGTGCACGAGCAGGATTATTTCTTAAGATTCGGGTTTATCGTGCCGATTCTTCTTGTTTCCCTGATCATACTTTTCATTAAACCACTGGCCAGGTATCTTCCCGTGATTTTCATTGTTTTGAACCTTTTCTCCTGCTTTGCCATTTATTATGTGGGGGTCAGTTCTGATATTTCCGATCCGGGATATAATTATTTCTACGCCTGGGTGATGCTGGTGATGATCGGAACGCATACTCTGTACCGGATCAGTTTCTGGCGCCTGATCGTACTGAATATCATGCAATTATTTGCCTACATTCTGGCAACTCTCATCAACCGCAGTTACAACATTCCATTCTTTTTTATCAACAACCTTTTCTTCGTGGTTTCGATGACCTCACTTGGCTTGTTCATCTCCTATTTTTTGCACAGCCTCAGCTGGAAAAGTTTCGTTCATCAGAAAGCCCTGACTCAAAATTATCATAAATTAATCCTTGAGAGCAGGGACCGAAAAGAGGCCGAAGATGAACTTGTACGATCTGAACTGCAGTACCACGAAGCGCTTGATTCTTTTCCCGACTGGGTTATTGTCGTTGACCGGGGCCTGAACATTATCATGGCCAACTCAATGCTGAGGCAATCGGTTGCTGATGCAGGGCTTCCCTCTGAGCTCAAAGGGCGCAATCTTGTTGAAACCTTCCTTTTATTAAAGCAAGCAGAAATCGATGAAATGAAAGCTGTTTTTGAAAACGGAAGGATTTCTATAGGAGAAATCAGTTTTGAATTCAGGGGTCAGCAGTTTTTTGTCGAGACCAGGAAAATCCCCATCTTTCACAACAACATAGTTGAACAGGTAATGATCGTTATCAGGGACCGGTCGAAGGAGAATGAGATAGAATTGCTTAAATTACGCAATGCCGAAACGAAAGAGATCATGCTCAAGGAGATCCATCACAGGGTCAAAAACAATCTTGCAATAGTTATAAGCCTCCTTGATTTGCAGGGAAGAAAAAACCCTGATCCCAATTTCCAGAAGCTGGTCAGGGAAGTTGAACTCAGGATCAGATCGATGGCTTTGATCCATGAACATTTGTACCGCAGCGTAAACATTGACAGGATACCTCTTTCAAATTACATACAGTCACTGGTTGAGATCATCTCAGGAACTTTCCGCAACAATAAGATAAGGATAGAAATACAGCTTGACGACATTCTGGCTAATATCGAAACAGCTCTGCCGATAGGATTGATCACTAATGAACTGCTTACAAATTCATACAAATATGCCTTTCCTGAAAAACAGGCAGGCATTATAACAATTAAACTTGAGAAATACTTTGCAACTGGTTTTCAGCTTACAATTTCAGATAACGGAGTCGGACTTTCCGAAGGGTTTGATCTCCGGAAACAGGATTCGCTTGGTATGTTTATCATTAAACTTTTAGTTGAGCAGATGGATGGCAGGATCAGGATCACATCCGAGAGGGGAGTCAAGGCATCTATTATTATTCCAACTGTTTAAGATAATATTAAGATATGAAAGAAAAATGGGTTCTGGGGATTAACATCACCGACAGGGTAAGCGAGGTTGCCCTGGTTCAAAACATCCTTGCAAAGTTCGGATGTTCAATCAGGACCAGGCTCGGCTTACATGGCACAGATCCCGGTACCAATGCGGGATGCGGGCTCATCTTACTTGAATTATACGGTGATCCCGCTGAATTCGTCAAACTTGAGAATGATCTCCTGAAAACGGAAGGCATCGAAGTCAGGAAAATGGTCTTTAAACAAGGGTGATCCTTGTTCCTCCATTATCGATCCCAAGCATTGTGGTTTTGGTAATTATGGTGTCCTTCCCTGAATTTTCGACAAAATGGATTGCAGCCCTGATCTTTGGCCCCATACTTCCTTCGGGGAATTGCCCTTCGTCAAGATACCTTTTCGCATCAGCAATGGTCAGGCGGTGAAGTGCCTCCTCCTGGGGAGTGTTGAAATTGATACAGACTTTTGGAACATCCGTAAGGATAAAGAATTTATCGGCATTAATCTGCGAAGCCAGCAGTGCCGAAGCGAGGTCTTTGTCGATGACAGCATCAATTCCTTCCAGTTTATTGGGCTCAACATAATACACCGGGATCCCTCCCCCTCCTACCGCAATAACAATATTATCCTGCCTGGCAATTTTCTCAATCGTTTTTTTATTCAGAATAACCAGAGGTTTTGGCGATGCCACGACCTTTCTCCATCCTCTGCCGCGGGCATCTTCCATGAAAACCGATTTGGATTCAGCCATGGTTTTATCAGCTTCTTCTTTTGTATAATAAGGCCCAACAGGTTTTGTGGGGTTCCTGAAAGCAGGATCGTCTTTATTTACAAGCACCTGAGTGGTTATGGTGATGATATCCCTTTCCATTTCATGCTTTTCAAGGACATTTTTTAGCTGCTGCTCTATGATATAACCAATGAAGCCCTGGGAATAAGCTACGCAAATATCGAGGGGCATTTCAGGTATGCCGAATAATTTGTACCCTGCTGAGTTGGCAAGCATGATGTTCCCGACCTGGGGTCCGTTTCCATGGGTCAGCACCAGGTTATAATCTCGCTTCATGAGCTTTACAAGGCATTCGGATGTAGCGTAGGCATTTGCCTCCTGCTCTCCTATCGTCCCTTTCTGGTCGGAGCGCAGAAGGGCATTGCCTCCAAGAGCGACAACAGCTAACTTTTTCATAACAGAGTGTTTAGAGATACAAAAATAGGACTTTTTTGAATCTTTCTTACCTTCGCATCGCGATGAAAGCTCAGAGGAAAGCATACTTGTACGCATTCTCGGCTATAGCCTTCTGGTCGACCATCGGGTCGGCTTTCAAGCTCAGCCTTCGTTACCTTGATCCCCTGGAGTTGCTTCTTTTCTCCTCGATCGTGGCCTGCATCGTGTTGCTGATTATCCTGCTTGTACAGGGAAAGATGTCTTTACTCACAAAAATCAGCTTCAACCAAATTCTGATGTCTGCCCTGATGGGCATGCTTAATCCTTTTCTTTATTATGTTGTTCTGCTTAAAGCCTACGATTTGCTGCCAGCCCAGGAAGCAGGAACCTTGAATTACATCTGGCCTTTGGTCCTCGTCCTGCTTTCTGTTCCTCTTCTCGGGCAAAAGATAAGCGTCTGGAGTATCGTTGCTGTTTTTATCAGCTTTCTTGGGATACTGGTGATTTCCAATCACGGAAACCTGTTGCTGCTCAGATTTACAAGTATCCCGGGCGTTCTGCTTGCCCTGGGCAGCGCCATTTTCTGGGCTCTTTACTGGATCATTAACCTGAAAGATAAACGAGAGGCAGTGAGTAAACTGTTTCTGAATTTCTGTTTCGGGTTACTTTATATCGTCATAACCATAGCAGCTGCAAAACATTTCAGGGTCCCGCCCTGGTCCGGAATCGCTGGCGCCTTATACATCGGCCTGTTTGAAATGGGCATCACCTTTGTCCTGTGGCTCAATGCCCTCAGGTACTCCAAAACCACGGCCGGGGTCAGCAACCTGATCTACCTCTCCCCTTTTATTTCACTGATAATTATACACTTTACGGTAGGTGAAGCCATTTTGCAATCGACAGTTTTCGGACTGGCATTGATCGTTTCGGGGATACTGATGCAGCAGTACCTCAAGGACTGAATGTCGCTTTTCACTTTTCGCTTTTCACTTCTCGCTTTTCGCTTTTCACTTTTCGCTTCTCACTTTTCGCTTTTCGCTTTTCACTTTTCGCTTTTCACTTTTCGCTTTTCATTTTTCGCTATCTCGCTACTTGTTATCTTTGCACCATGGATCCCACCAGTATTGCATTTCACCATTTCGGTTGTAAAGTAAATTTTGCCGAAGCTTCCTCGATCTCCCGGCAGTTCCGGGAAAAGGGGTTTGAGCTGAAGAACCATCATGAAGTCGCCGATATCTATGTGATCAGCACCTGTGTTGTCACTTCCGTAGCTGAGAAAAAATGCCGCTCTGCCATCCACCAGGCCCACAGGCTGAACCCGAAGGCTAAAATCGCGGTCATAGGCTGTTTCTCAGAGCTGAAACCTGATGAACTCCTGCTGATGGAAGGTGTTGACCTTGTCCTGGGCAACACTGCAAAATATAACCTTCTCGAAGAGCTGATGAAACTGAAGGCTCCGGATTATCACGGAGGACTGATTCCTGGTATCAGAGAGAACAGTGATTTTATGCCATCCTTTTCTTACGGCGACCGCACCCGTTCTTTTCTGAAGATACAGGACGGATGTGATTACTACTGCTCCTATTGCACTATCCCCCTGGCCAGGGGCCACAGCCGCAGCGACACTGTTGCGCATCTGACCGGCAGCGCCTGCGAGATTGTAAATCACGGGATCAGGGAAATAGTGCTCACTGGAGTGAATATCGGGGATTTTGGCAGGAATAACGGAGAGAATTTTCTGCAGCTCATACAGGCCTTCGAGAAGATTGAAGGGCTGTCAAGGATACGGATATCATCGATTGAACCTGATCTTCTTTCTGATGAGATCATCGGTTTTGCGGCCTCCTCGAAGAAAATCATGCCTCATTTTCACATCCCGCTTCAATCCGGATCAGATAGGATTCTTAAAGCGATGAAACGAAAATACAATCTTGAACTTTATTCCAGCCGTGTTTCACAAATAAGGCAGAAACTGCCACTGGCCTGTATTGCTTCAGATGTGATAGTGGGTTTCCCGGGAGAAACGGATGAAAATTTCAGGGAGACATATTCTTATCTCGAAAACATGCCTGTTTCATACATGCATGTTTTTGCCTATTCGAAAAGGGAAAACACACTTGCTGCCCAATTTACTGATGTAGTTCCCGAAAATGTAAAAAATGAGAGGAGCAAACAGCTTCATCATCTTTCGGAGATGAAAAAGAAGGCCTTCTATGAGCAAAACAGGGGTACGGAAGTCAACGTATTATTCGAATCAGATAATTCAAAAGGCTGGATGCACGGCTTCTCAGAGAATTATATCAGGGTAAAAACGAAGTACCTTAATTCACTGGCAAATCAGCTGAGGAATGTTATTCTGAATGAGACCGATAGCGACGGCATGTATGTGTATCGCCAACAATGAATCCTGATTTAAAATTCAATCAATCAATTTCTATGAACCTCCGGCAACTTACAAAACAAACCTGCGAAATCGCCATCGAGGCAGGTGAGTTTCTTCGCAGTGAAATCAGGAAACTGAATTCTTCCGATATAGAATTAAAGGGTTTTAACAACTTCGTGACCTATGTCGACCGTGAATCGGAGTCCCTTATCATGGACCGGTTAACTAAGATCCTGCCGGGTTCAGGCTTTATTGCTGAAGAGAGTCCACAGCTGAAAAGCAGTGAACTTACCTGGGTCATCGACCCTCTTGACGGGACTACCAATTATATCCATGGTGTACCCATGTATTGCGTAAGCATAGGACTGATGCAGGATACACGTATCCTTGCCGGGGTTATATACGAGGTCAACCTGAATGAATGTTTCTATACCTGGGAAAATGCACCTTCTTACAAAAACGGTGAGGTGATAAGGGTTTCAGATACTGCGACCGTCTCAGACTCTTTGTTTGCAACCGGCTTTCCTTATCACGATTATGGACGGATGGAGGATTACCTTGATATTTTCAGGTACCTGATGCAGCACAGCCGGGGCATCAGGAGGCTGGGGTCAGCAGCAGCTGACCTCGCATATACCGCAGCCGGAAGATATGATGGCTTTTATGAATACGGCTTAAGCCCCTGGGACGTTTCAGCTGGTGTGCTGCTCGTACAAAATGCCGGTGGCAAAGTATGTGATTTCTCGGGTGGGGACAACCCTGTCTTTCAAAAAGAAATCATCGCCACCAACAACCTGGTGCACAACGAATTTAAAAACCTTTTCAGGCTATGGAACAGGTGATCGGCCTGAGGTCAGATTATGGGATTATTATACCACGAGACCGAACTTCTTCAGTTTTTTCGACAAAACCGTTCGTTCAAAAGGTTTCGAAATATAATCGTCGCATCCGGCTTCCCTTGCTCTCTTTTCATCTCCGCTGAGTGCATATGCCGTAACTGCAATAACGGGTAAGCGCGGTCTGATGATTTTTATTTCACGGGTGGCTTGCAAACCATCAATGACCGGCATTTTCAAATCCATTAAAACCATCGAGATTAAAGGGTTCTTTCGGCAGGCCTCAATGGCTTGCTGACCATCCGTTACAACGAGCACATCCACTCCTTCTTTATTCATAATGCGTTCTGCTAAAAGGCTGGCCGAGGGTTCGTCGTCAGCAACAAGAATAAGTGGTTTCGCCTGTATGCCTGCTTCTGTTTTATATTCATGCTGATTCTCAAACCCGGCCATTTCAACCGGTATGCTAAAAAAGACTGAAGAGCCTTTGCCTTTAACTGATTCAAGCCAGATGCGGCCTCCTAAAAGTTCCACTATCCCTTTAACAATTGATAAACCCAAGCCGCTGCCTTCATGCCCTCGGGTGTTGGATACATTCTCCTGTGTAAATTTATTAAAGATGCTTGCCTGGACTTCATTGCTGATTCCAACGCCCGTATCTTTGACAAAAAATTTTAACTCGTTTCCTTTCACCTCAATGCCGAAAGAAACAGTTCCCTGTCTCGTAAATTTAACTGCATTATCCACAAGGTGGTATAATACTTTATATAATAGTTCACGGTCAGAGATTATTTGCAGTTTACCTGCTGTTTCCGGAGTTTGAAGGGTTAATGCAAGATTTTTACTTTTACATGGTTTCAGGAACCTGTTATAAATGTCATCCAGCAGATCGCTGAGATTGAACATGTTTTTCCTGACTTCCTGGTTCCCGGAAGCAAGGAGTGAGATATCCATATAATCGGTCACGGTACTCAGCAGCCTGTCGCTGCTTGATTTTACTATTTCATGGTATTGGGATCTTTCAGTCGGAGTCAGATCCGGATCGGCCATCAATTCGCTGAATCCGATGATGCCATTCAGGGGTGTACGGATTTCATGAGAGATGTTATTCATGAAGGCGGTTTTCAGGCGGTCGCCCGACTCAGCCTGCTCCTTCGCAATTAATAATTCAGCATTCATCCGCTGCAACACCTCCTGGGTTTGTTTATGAGCGATCATTTTCTGATAAAGTTCAAGAGTTCGCTCTTCCACAAGCCGCTTCAACTGCTTGCTTTGGAATCTGGCCATGAAATAATACGTTACAAAAAACACCAGCAACAGCAGAAAGACCGATACGATGAGATAAAACGGGAAAGAACGGTAAAATGGAGGTTTAAGGTGAAATTTCAATTCTTTATAGGACCGTAAATCCCATTGGCCACTTTCATTCGAAGCCATCACCTTAAATGTGTAATCGCCACCCGAAATATTGGTATAATCAGCGCTTCTTCGGGTACCATTATCAATCCAGTCTTTGTCGTATCCAGCCAGCATGCAGCGATATTTAATTCTTTCCGGGTTCGTATAATTCAAGGCAGCGTACCGGAACTCAAGCCGGTTCGAATATGAAGGCAAAGTCAAAGGGGTGGTTATTTTGACAAACTGTCCATCAACCAGGACTCCATTAATGAAAAGAGGGAAGAAATCGGAAGAAACTTTTTTCATTAAATCAGGATCTATGATCGACATTCCCTTAATCGTAGGGAATAACAGCTTGCCGTCGCGTGTTTTACATCCTGCAGGCGAAACGCCTCCATTGCACTCGACAGATTCCATGCCGTCTGTTTTCCCATAGGCAACAGGGTTCAATGATTTTATTTTCAAATCCGCAAAATCCAGTAGATCCTGTTTTTTTATTTTATAAATTCCTTTGTTGCAGCTGATCCAGAAATACCCGAAGTCATCTTCAAGAATTTTAAGTACTACCTCATTGATCAACCCATCATTCATAGTAAACATTGTAATTTTTCCACCACGGATCAGGTTAAACCCATTTCCGGCAGTTCCCACCCATAAGTTTCCTTCACGGTCTTCGTATAAGGACAGGATATAATCATCCGATAAGCCATTTTCCTTGTTTATTACTGAAATTTTACCATCCCTGATCTTGTTGAGACCGCCATTGGTCCCAACCCATAAATTTCCCTTGCTGTCCTTTAGAATACAGTTTACATTATCGTTTGACAGGCCATTTTTAGTCGTGAAGGCGGAAAACCTGCCATGTTCAAACCGGTTGATCCCGCCCCCGGTGGTACCTGCCCATATGATGCCGGAACTATCGCAATACACCGCATTCACGACATTGTCGGATAATCCGTTTTTAACAGTATATGACTTGAATCTCTTGTTTTTATAACTGGTAAGCCCGCCCCCGACAGTACCGATCCACAGTGTATTTTCCGCATCTTCACATAAAGTGAGAACAAGGTGATCAGGCAGTCCGTCTTTTTGTGTAAAGGTTTGCAGCTTGCCATTCTCGAGTCTGTTGAGCCCTTTTCCTGCAACACCAAGCCAGATAACTCCTGCATGGTCTTCAAATACGGGGAGAATGACCTCTCCAGGCAGGCCATCCCTGGCTGAAATGGTTTGAATGGATTTCTTTTTAATCCGATCGATCCCGGCTCCGGAAGAACCTGCCCATATATTTTGTTGGCGGTCTTCGAATAAAGTAACGATAAGGTTGCTCGAAAGACCGTCTTTCGTGGTAAATGGGTAAAATTTCCCACCCATCATGCGGTTAATACCACCACCATTGGTTCCTATCCATAACATGCCATGCATGTCGAAGCGAAGAGAAGTGACCGAATTGTTCGTAAGCCCGTCCCTTATGGTGTAAACCGAAAATTTATTCTGTTTGAACACAATAAGACCTCCTCCCTTCGTACCGATCCAAAGGTTCTGGTCTTGGTCCAATGCGAGTGCTTCAATAAAATCATCGGTAAGTCCATCTTTCGCATAATAAGTTTTAATCTTACCATGATCGATCACCGAGAGCCCTTTTTGCGTTCCGACCCAGATCCTGCCTTTGGCATCCAGCGCCAACGAGCGGATATAATTACATGCTAATCCGTTTGTCGTATCGTATTTACTTATTTTTCCATCCCGTAAATAATTCAGACCTCCTCCTGATGTGCCAATCCATAGTCCGCCATACGAATCTTCAGATAAAGCAAAAATGCGGCTGTCAGATAATCCATTGGCTTTATTATATTTAACAAAAGCGTTATTCTTATACCTGATCAGGCCATCGCCTTCGGTTCCTATCCAAAGGCTTGTGTCCCTGCTCCCTAAAAGTGCACTGATGAAATTCACATTTAAACCCGGAATGTTGGATTTGTCCATCAGGGAAAAGGCAAAACCGTCAAATCTGACCAGTCCCTCTTCCGTACCAAAAAACATCCAGCCATCCGCAGTTTGAGCGACTGCCATGATGGAGTTCACGGGCAATCCCTGATCCATCTGCCAGTTATCAACTTTCAGCCTGGGCATCGCCAAAGTACCCGGCTGCTGTATTTGCGGGTATGAAAGACAAACCGGAAAACAAGTCAGGATAATAAACAGTAATGCACGGTCAAATACCATGTCTTGATTTATATAAGTCAAATATAATTGAATTTACGCCCTCAGTTACGTTCGGAATGAAAAATCTGAGACCAGGGCCACCCTATTCCGGCCAACCGGTTTTGATCGTTCCGTTTTTAATTCCGGTTTCTATCGCAGTGATAGCCGTTTTAACACTGTCAGGGATGAGGAGACCGTAATAGTGAAACGGAGCCATTCCCACGCCCTGGTTGCTCAGATCTCCGCGAATGACCGTGCCTCCCGGGAACTTATTATTGTAATAATTCCCGAGAATGGTATAGGTCATCAAACCGAGCTCTTTTATGCATGAGGTAAGTAATATGCTGCCGACCTGCGGAATCGAATAGTATTGGTCCACATCAACGCCAATAGCCCATTTACCGGCCTCCTTGACTTTATACAAGGCGCCGTTTCCGGTTTTACCGGCAAATGTAAAAATAACACTTGCGTTTAGCTTCAGCAAACTATCGGCTAGCCTTGCCCCCTGTAGTGTATCAGAAAAGGAAGATGCATAACACCCTACAATGCTCACATTTTTGTGATACAGGTTGTTAAAGTAGGATACCCCGTTCGTAAAGCTTACCGAGAACTGGCGGATTTCAGGGATCTCAGGACCGCCCACAAAACCCGTAACAGGATTCATATTGTTTTGATTGTAGGCCCACCAGGCGGCGAGGAAACCACAGGGAAATGAACTCTGGTCCACGTCGAAAGTAGCACACAACAAATTGGCAGGCGGTGAGGTCGCCGAATAATCAAGGATCACAAAATCCGTTCCGGGATGCGCCTGGGCGGCTTCGAGGATGGCCTGAGACGACTCGTAACCTGCCGTCATAATCATCTCGAAACTGTTCAGCAAATAATAATCGATATTGACAGGGATGTCAGAGGCAGTTTTACTTTCCCGGGCCTGGCAATACATCGGAAAATCATTTGCTGCATGGATAAACCCTGTAAGAATGCTCTGATTAAATCCGGCATCGTTGAAACCCCCGCTGCCTCCCACGAGACCAATCCTGAGTACCGGCTGGGGAGTAGGGCCCGATGTTTTAAGGCAAGACGACAGAAACAGCCCAAGCATCAGAGCAATGCAGAATAAGAGAAAAGAAAACTTTTTCATCACACAATAAGTTTAATATGCGCACATTGTCAATATTCCCATCTGTCACCTGATTTCACTATAATCTACAAAAATAATAATTGCCCTTCGATAAATTATCAGAGAGGATAGAATTTATTACAAAACCCTGAATATAAAATTAAAGGAATGCCTTAAGCCTGTGTTAACAGGTCAGAGTTTTATGTTACCTTTACGGTAACTAAGGACAACCAAAATAATCGCCTGCTAAACGATTTTTTATCGCAAAAAAGGAGTCATGATGAAATCATTAAAAAACAAAAACCCAAAAGAAATAAAAGTTTATCTTATCGGAAGCGGAATCGCTTCGCTTGCCAGTGCCGTATACCTAATAAAAGATGCCGGGGTTCCGGGTGACAACATCCATATTCTGGAAAAAGACGGAATACCGGGAGGGGCGCTGGATGGAGGCGGTGATGCAGACAAAGGATTTGTCGTAAGAGGCGGACGAATGCATGAAATGCATTATACCTGCTACTGGGACCTGCTTTCTTACATCCCTTCTTATGAAGACCCGAAAGTGTCGGTTAGAGATGAATCCTTTGATTTTAATAACCGCTTCGTTTCCAATGCCCAGGCAAGGCTGTTAAAAGAAGGTAAAAAGCTCGATGTTTCTTCTTACGGGCTTAATCTTCATCAGCAAACAGAATTGCTGAAGCTGACTTTTGCATCTGAAAAATCGTTGGGTAATAAACGGATTGAAGACTGGTTTGACCAGGATTTTTTTACAACTAATTTCTGGTATATCTGGACCTCTATGTTTGCATTCCAGAAATGGAGCAGCCTGGCTGAAATGAGAAGGTATATGAAACGCTTTATTCATCTTGTTGAAGGGCTTAACAGATTAGGGGGGGTGATGCGAACCAAATACAATCAGTACCACTCTGTTGTCCTTCCCATGAAAAATTTTCTTTTCGAAAAAGGAGTGCATTTTGATTTGGGGATAGAAGTGGCTGACATTGATTTTAACCTGTCGGCAGATAAAAAAACAGCTACTGTTATACATTTGAAAGATAAAAATGAAATTGTACTCGGGGAAAATGATTATGTTTTTATCACGAACGGTTCACTTACCGAAAGTACAGATAACGGTGCCTGGGACAGGCCTGCAATATTAAAAGGAATAGCTGAAGCCGGCTCCTGGCAGTTATGGAAAAAACTTGCAGCAAAAGACCCGGCCTTTGGCAACCCCGGTCCTTTCTGCGACAATATCGACCTTCAAAAATGGTACTCATTTACGGCTACAATAAAAGACAATACTTTCCATGATTATATGGAAAATTTTTCCGGTAATGTTGACGGAACAGGAGGATTAGTAACTATGACTGATTCAAACTGGCTGATGTCTTTTGTAATTGCCCGCCAACCTCATTTTCCAAATCAGGCGAAGGATGTTAAAATATTCTGGGGTTATGGCCTCTATCCTGACCGGAAAGGGAATTTTGTGAATAAAACCATGGCAGAATGTACAGGAAAAGAGATGCTGGAAGAACTATGGTATCACCTGAAAATAAGTGATTTAATGAAGCCGGTAATCAACGCGGGAAAAGTAAACTGTATTCCGGTGGCTATGCCTTATGTCGACAGCCTGTTCATGCCAAGAGAAATTGGCGACAGGCCTGAGGTTTTACCAAAAGGAGCGACAAATTTTGCGTTTTTAGGCCAGTTTGCCGAAGCGCCGAAAGATTGCGTTTTTACCGTAGAATATTCTGTGAGGACTGCTCAGATGGCAGTGTATGGATTGTTTGAAACCGGAAAGGAAGTTATGCCGGTTTACGATTCCATTCACAGGCCCGATGTTCTTATTAAAGCAGCTCAGGCGATCAGCAGGTGATCATATGGCATTTAAAAGCACTGTTTATAAAGAGGAAAAAATCCGGATAGCCCGATATGCAAAAGCATTAAGTCATCAGGCCGGAATAGCAATTGCAAAGAACTGGAAAAACGCCCGGAGGTTATTCAACGATTTCCGGGAACAATCAAATATATTTGATTCCTGCCTGCTTAAAATAGAAGGTATTTCATATCCCTTGCCAAAAGAAGTTCCCGGTTTATTGCAGAAAGGAGCCATGATTGTAGATCTGAGGGAGGAACTGGAAACAGAGATCAAAGCCTTCGGAGTCGATCAGATAGTATTTCTGCCTCATAGTGAATTTGAGGAGAAGTGGATGGCACTTCCCCTCGATAAACCACTGATCCTTGCAGATGCTGTTGGGATATGGAGCAAGAAATATGCTGTTCTCTTAATATCAAAGGGATATAAGAATATCGCCAGCCTTGCAGGTGGAATTGCAGACTGGGAAAAAGATGGTTTTCCGATGAAAGCAGGGAAATACGAACCATTAAATGGTGTATGTGCCTGTATGATAAAACCAAAAGAAAGAAAATAATTTAAACAGATTGCGAACAATTAAAACCATCAACAAAAAAACCAATCTCACGTTGGTCAGGCGTTCCGGAGTTCCGGACAAGAGCCAGCTCTTGTCCTTGCAACACTTTATGATAAATAATTGTCTTATTCTTTATACTTTGTTTTCTTATTTTTATCGTGATTTTTATTTATGAAGTTTAAGACTAACTTTCCAGGTGGGGATTTCCTTCGAAAAAAAGCGGAAAAACTGCTAACAAAGAATTCGTCTGAGGCCGGTACACAACCATCAGAAGCTGAGACTCCGAATCTCGTGCACGAAATTGAAGTGCAAAAAATAGAACTGGAGTTGCAGAATAAAGATCTTCGCCACGCCTGGGCAATGGCAGAAGTTGCTGCTGCCAGGTACTCTAAATTGTATGATTTTTCGCCTACCGGTTATTTATCTCTTTCAAAAGAAGGGAAGATCACCGAGATAAATCTCTATGCAGCAAAAGTGCTTGGGAAACAACGCCTGCATCTGCAAGGTGCATATTTTGGCATTTTTGTTTCCGATAACACCAGGCCAATATTTAACACTTTTCTTGAGAAAACATTCTCCGGCAATGTAGAAAAAACATGTGAGATTACAATTTCGGCAAACGGGAATTCTTCAGCTTTTATAAACCTTACCGGAATCACAATCGATAATGGGGAACAATGCCTTGTTCACCTTGTCGACATCACTGAGAGCAAACTGAAGGAAGCTGAAATTAAGACAATCCTTAAAACCACGATGGATGGGTTTTATCTTGTCGATATGGAAGGGCGGTTTCTAGATACTAATGATTCGTATTGCAAAATGATCGGCTATACCCGTGATGAAATTCTTAGGATGGGCGTGAAAGATGTTGACGTGATAGACACACAGGAAATAATTAATAGCCGGATCCTGCGAATTTTAAAGAATGGGTATGAACGTTTTGAAACCAGGCACAGGCGCAAGGATGGCAGGGTCATTGATGTCGAAGCCAGCGTGAATCTTTTAGTAAAGGAAAAACCTGAGCTTTTTTGTTTCATGCGTGATATAAGCGATCGAAAACTAGCCGATGAAGCCCTTCGAGAGAGAGAGTCGGAACTCAGGGAGACTATTGCAACAAAAGACAAATTCTTCTCCATCCTTGCTCACGATTTGCGCAACCCGTTTAACAGCCTTCTTGGGTTTACTCAATTAATGGATGAAGAACTATCGACAATGTCCACGGAGGAGATTCAGAAGGTTGTGCGTTCAATAAGAAACTCAACTACAAACCTTTACAGCCTACTCGAAAATCTTTTGGAATGGTCACGGCTGCAAAGGGGTTTAACCACATTCAGCCCTGAGTTATTTTTATTATTGCCGAATATTAATTCAAGTCTGGCAATGACCAGGGAACTGGCAACAACAAAGGATATACAAATAATTATTGATATACCTCCTGACCTTTCGGTTTTTGCAGATGAAAAAATGTTTGACAGCATCCTCCGCAACCTGTCTACAAATGCAGTGAAGTTTACTCCGAAAGGCGGAATGATCACCGTTGCCGCAAAACCAGGTCAGGAAAACTGGGTTGAGTTTTCAGTTAAGGATACTGGAGTCGGAATAAGCAGGGAAATGGCAGAGAATCTTTTGCACCAAAATGAAAAATCCAATCGCTTAGGTACCAATAATGAACCCGGCACAGGATTAGGATTAAATATCTGCAAGGAGTTCATTGAAAAGCACGGCGGCAGGTTTTGGGTTGTGAGCGAGGAGAGTAAGGGAAGCACTTTTTATTTTACATTACCAGTGGATCCCCGTTTCAGCCATTGATTTCTTCCATTCATCACTCCCCACTGTACACAATCATCTGGTGTAAAAGCTGCAGAAAGTTATGCTTTTCTATATTGCTAATTATAAAGATGTTATAAAAGAAATTAGGATGGGGAAATAAGACATTGGTAAGCCCGTTACTCATTGTACTATATAAGAATCTGGTCGTACTATATGCTTAACGGGTTTGCTCCGGAACATTCGGGGATATTGACGTTCGATAGTCTGCTTGGACACTGGGAACAAAGCGAGGCAAAATACTTCCTGAGAAAGGCATTCGGCCTGATGCTGAACACTTCATCAAAAAGCGAAGAGCCTGAATATGCACAAATGGTTTTGGAGACTTTGGGGATCATCCTTTTTGAAATGAACCTGGGTCTTGAATCCGTACTATGCTGCATTCTTAAAAATGTAGCTGATGGCGGGAAACTTGCAACGGATGCAATAGAAAATGAATTCGGTAAACCAGTCAGTTGCCTTATTGACGGAATTCATAAACTTGAAAAACTTGATACAAGCAAATTTTTAACCAATAAAGAAAACTTAATCGGATTGCTGATTACCCTGAACGAAGATATCAGGGTACTGCTCATCAGGCTGGCTATGCGCCTGTATGATATACGGCATGTTACAGATTATCCCACTGAAAAACAAAAACTTATAATCGGAGAAACCAGGATGCTTTACCTGCCAATTGCACACCGGCTTGGTCTTTACCGGATTAAAAACGAGTTGGAAGACCGGCTTATGCGTTATATATATCCCAAAACCTATAAACAGATTGAAGAGAAACTCCGGCAAACAAAATCAAACCGTGACCAGTATACTTCTCATTTTGTAATTCCGATCGCTGAGAAACTAACTGAAAACGGATTTGATTTCGAAATTAAAAGCCGGGTTAAATCGATCCCTTCGATTTACCGCAAAATGATCATTCAAAAGGTAGATTTTGAATCGGTTTATGATATTTTTGCCATCAGGATTATAATAAATAAAACGATCGAAAATGAAGCAGCTGACTGCTGGAAAGCATATTCCCTGACGACAGATATCTACGCTCCTGATCCTGGCCGGTTACGTGACTGGATATCTCTCCCGAAACCAAATGGATATGAATCACTTCACACTACAGTTATCGGCCCTGGCGGAAGATGGGTAGAGGTTCAAATACGCAGCCGGAGAATGGATGACATTGACGAGGAAGGGTATGCTGCACATTGGAAATACAAAAATACAGGAAAAGAAATTTCAAAGGAGGACATCTTTAGCATATACAGGGAACTGCTGGTAAAGCCATTGCAGGTTTCGCTCGACAAAATAATTTCGCAAGGCAAACAAGAATTAAATTCTGATGATGTTTTTATTTTCACTCCGAAAGGCGATCTTAAAAAGTTAAAAAAGGGGTGCACTGTACTTGATTTTGCCTATGCCGTAAGTAGTGAACTTGGATCAACTTGTACGGGCGCGATTATAAACGGAAAAATAGTTTCACTTAAATATGTTTTAATTAATGGTGACACAGTAAAAATAGTGTCATCAAAAACCCAGAAACCACATAAAGACTGGCTTGAAATAGCAAAAAGTCCTCTAAGCATTTTCATGATCAGGGAAGCGCTGAAAATAGATGTGAATCATGAAAAGGAAAAACCTTCGCCACGGATGCCGGAATCAGCAAAGTCTTTCCCTGAGAGCATTTCAAGGATTAAAGCCGGGAAAGAAAATTATGTTATTATAGATTCCGGGATAAATTCATTGCATTACCAGTTCGCTTCCTGTTGTGAGCCTGAACTGGGGCATACTATCTTTGCTTTTGTAAGCGTAACGCAGGGTATTAAAATTCACAGGACATCATGTTCGAATGCACGTCAGCTGATTGCTCGATTTCCATACCGGGTACTTGAAGCACGTTGGAAATGACGTTAATTAAATGTTAAGAATGCGAACCCCGGAGAATATTTCACGGAAATTGTGGTTGTATTAAGCAAAGAGAGGTTATTTATTCTAAAACAAACCATCCGCTAAATTCAGATACAATGAAAGCTATTCAGCATATACCGGAAAATGATGTCATTGATAACAGGCTGAGCTTGTCAAATCATCACAGAAGAGTTCCAAAATCCAATCTTTCAACAGGTTCCTTAACAGGCAAATATCCGATAATACTCGATGGAGGCAGGACGATTATTTATGTCACCGATAAAAGCAGGGAAGATGAAATAAGGTCAAAGTATGCCTTGAGGAAATAGTATTAAGAATTTTCTTTTAATTTGTTGACTGAAGAAACCGATTCTATCGTCCACTGAAGGGCTTAATAGGAAAATGCTTCCGTATTAAGCCTTTAAGATCATTATTATCAATCGGTTTTAAAATGTAATCATTAAGTACTGTTTAATAGTTTCAGATAACGAATTGTCATCCGCAGAATAACCTAAAATAAAAAAGATGAAAACAAACAAGAACTTTTCGTCTCATTTATTGGCGATTGTATTATTTGCAGGTTTTCTTTTCCTGCTTTCGGGATGCAAAAAGGAGGAGCCCGCTCCCGCTCAGCCGGGAGTTACCTGGCAGTATATCGAAACTTACGATTTGCCGAAACTGAATCATATCCTGAACGCGGAACTTGAGGAGTTCCTGGCGACTTCAACCATGCATCTGGCCGATTTTGAAGGACAGTTTGCAGTACCGGCATACCCTGTAAAATTATACCGGGTAACCTATCCCACGGTAGTTCCTGAACTCGGCATACCCACGGTGGCTTCAGGTCTGGTGGCCATTCCCGACAACGGGTTGGATTCCATGCCCGTCGTCTCGTATCAGCATGGAACTCTTGCGGTCAAGACTGCATGCCCTTCCTACCCCGATTCATCGCTGGAAACCAGGCTGATGCTCGCGCAATTTGCTTCCCAGGGCTATATCGTGATCGCAGCTGATTTCATTGGTCTCGGAGTTTCAGATCAACCCCATGCAGATTTCGTGAGACTCAGCACAGAACAAGCCTGCATCGACATGCTGAATGCAGCCGATAAAATTCTTAAAGATCAGAAAATCAGGAAGGGACCCCTGTTCCTGCATGGCTGGTCGCAGGGAGGATGGGCAACCATGACCTTCCTGAGGAAACTGGAAGATATGAACATCCGCGTGACGGCTGCATCAACAGCCTGCGCCGCAGCTGACTTTTTAGCCCTGATGGATCGCTGGATCAACAATCCCCAGCCCGGCGATTCTCCTGCTCTGCCGGCTGTGGTTGCCAATTGTCTTTTCGCGTATGCATATTACAACGGGCTGACAAGCTTTCCTTCCTCAGCAATCAGGCCTGAATATTTACAAGCTTCCAAAGATCTTTTCGAGTGGAAGATGGATCTGGGTACCTTCCTTTCACAAACGACAATCCATGTCAGGGATTTACTGCAGCCTGATTTCATGCTGACCGGAAATACCGCAAGCGCTCCATTCTGGCAGATCCTTGATCAGGCCCAGGCTTACCGCTGGCGATGTCAAACCCCGCTCAGGATGTATTATGGCGAGGCCGATGATATCATCCCCTTATATCTCTCCACGCTGCCGGCAGCTTATCAGAATCAATTGGGCAGCAATACCATTGCGATTTCGGCTGGAGCGATAGCTGATCACAGAGCCGGCTATGTTTACTCACTTATTCATGCAAAACCATGGTTCAATGAATTTTTGAAAAAATAATTATTAACACATGAAAAAACTGGTATTGACATTACTATCGGGTTTCCTGCTCTTTGGCTATTCCCAGGGAAAAACGGTTAACGAACAGCATGCCCGAATTGTTGCAACCAATTATCTGGCTTCATATTCTGCATTTTCCCTGCAGGGAAAAACAGCACTCCTTGAATTGTGCTATGCCCCTGTGGAAGCTGCCGGCACAAAGTCAAAGGCGGAGCAGGCTCCCTTGTATTATATATATAATATCAATGGCTCCGGGGGCTTTATCATTATTTCAGGAGATGACGCGGTAATTCCGGTTCTGGCCTGTTCATCAGAAGGAAAATTTTTCCCCGATAATATACCACCGCCTGTTGTCTCCTGGCTGGAGGGTTACGGGGAACAGATCAGCTATGCAATTAACGAAGGGCTGGAAGCCACTGAGAAAATCAGGTTGGAATGGACTTCACTTTCAGGCGTTAACCGGCCTGTAACTGATCCGGGATCACAAAAGGGAGTCAATCCCCTTATGACCACAAAATGGGGACAAGGTGATTATTATAATGCATTTTGCCCTATCAGATTTTATCCACCTCCAAGTGCATTTACACTCACCGGATGTGTCGCAACGGCCATGGCTATGGTTATGAAGTATAACAACTGGCCTCTCCGAGGACGCGGCATGCATCAATATAATCCGGGGATTTACGGGACAAGGGCGGCCAATTTCGGACTAAACAAATATTTCTTGAATTCCATGCCGGATATGGTAATATCACGGAATGACAATGTTGCAAGATTGATGTATCATTGCGGGGTAAGCGTCGAAATGAACTATGGTGTGACATTCAGTGGGTCACAAATGATCAGCGCCAAATGCCCTCCACCTGGCATTCATTGCGCCGAATATGCACTTAAAACTTATTTCGGTTATGATCAGGCCTCTGTCAGGGGTCTTGAGCAGGTCAACTTCGCCGACACGGCATGGTCGGGCATGCTCAAGAGAGAACTGGATGCCGGAAGGCCCGTTATTTATGGAGGATATAACAATTTCCCGCTGGGAGGACACTGCTTTGTTTTGGATGGTTACCAAAGCAACATTTATGGTGTACTATTTCATTTCAACTGGGGATGGGATGGCAAATATAATGGTGACTTTCTAATCGACAACATGAACCCTGACGGGCAAGGGGTCTATACCCATCACGAGGCCATCATCGGAATAAAAAAGCCCGCCGGTGCAAAGGATGGAAGTAAAGAGTTTTACAACCTCTGTATGAATGCACCCATCAGCAGTAAATCCGACACGATCAGTTACAAAGACACACTCTCCTTTCATACCAACATCATCAATAATGACCAGGTGGCATTCAACGGCGACATCTGCGCCGTCATCTTTGACACCAACGATATTTTTATCGATTATGTCAGGATCATAAAAGGGATCTCGCTTCAACCGGGAGCTCAATTCCCTTCCGGTATCAGCTTTACCAATCCGCGGATCACAAAAATGCTGCCCGGGACCTATTATGTTGGAATAATGTACAGCCTGGGAGACTCCGTCTGGATAGGTGTCAACGATACAAATTCATATCTGAACAGGAAGCATATCGAAGTGGTTTATAAGAATGATATAGAGCTGTATTCTGCAATGAATATCAATGGAGGAACGTACATTCTTCAGGGCAGTCCTGTAAGCGTTCAGCTTGACATAAACAACCTGGGGCTCACCGACCTGCATGGGACTCTGGCCCTTACCCTGTACGATGCCGATGGAGATTCCATAAAGGTTATCGATGAAAAAACGAATTTCACTCTCCTCTCCAAACAGCATACAAACGGGCTCATCTTCAGCAATCCAGGCCTGAATACACAGCCCGCCTCATACCAGCTGGCACTGCGGTATCTGCCTGAAGGTACAGGTGGATGGCAATTGACAGGATCAGGTTCGTATGAGAACCCTGTGGAAATTATCGTTATGTCTGCCCCGCTGACAGCCGACCGTTATGAGCCAAACAATACACAGGATTCTGCTTATGTTCTTCCGGTCAGCTTCGTATCAAATCCTGCGGTAATCATAACAGACGGTGCAAATTGTCATACCGGCACAGATAATGATTTTTACAAAATCACCCTGCCGGGAGGTTACACTTATGTGCTATCCTGCATTCTCTATGATGCCTGGAGCGACACATCACATACCTGCACGCTTGACGGGCTTTGTTCTTACTCTTCTGATGGAACTACGTGGTCAGATCTGCCTGAAGATACAATACCTTCCAATATTGTTATGAATAACGGAGGGACATTTCTGCTGCATCTCTGCCCGGGATTCACAGAGGAGCCCGGGACATACAGGCTCAAATTAAGTATTGCGAGAAATCCGCTGGGGATTGGTGAAACGGATCCACATGATGATATCGCAGTATACCCAAACCCTGCATCGGAAAGACTGATCGTTAAATCCAGCGACAGTCAGGGGTATATTTCAGGGTACCGGATGAGCGATACTGAAGGCCGGGAGATTGTGAAAATAACGTTGCCCGTCCCGGTCCCTGAATGCGCCATTAACACCTCGGAATTAAATACAGGGTTTTATATCCTCAAAGTCACGACTGCATCGGGTTTGATTAACAGGAAGGTGATCATCCGCAGGTAAAAAGGAGCAAATTCCCTGTTGGAATTACTTTTGTCACGATAAAAGATTCTGTTTCCAAAAACACTCCCGGCATTTCCGAAACCGGTGTTTAATGACGAAAACGAAATTTCTCGTCAATCCAGTCAAAAATTTTCTGATTGGCGAGAAGCTGGCCTCCTGCCTGGCAGTGAAGTTCGCTGCCTTCCCCTGTTTTAAAGACCATATAGTTTTTAGGGCATTTAAGGGCATCATAAAGTTGTTTTGGCTGTCCGCCAAAAAACTGTTCTGCATCGGAATCAATGACCAGCGTGGGACAGGAAATCAGATGGGCACAATCTGCTGTGAGCGGTAAATGGGACTCGAACCCACGAC
>CAISRB010000015.1 GCA_903887775.1 uncultured Bacteroidales bacterium | reverse complement strand
AACGTCGCGAGACAGTTCGGTCCCTATCTGTTATGGGCGTTGGAAGCTTGAGGTCACCTGACTCTAGTACGAGAGGACCGAGTTGGACAGACCGCTAGTGCATCTGTTGTGGTGCCAACTGCATCGCAGAGTAGCTATGTCTGGACGAGATAAGCGCTGAAAGCATCTAAGTGCGAAACTCAGACCAAGATTAGGCTTCCTTTAAGGGTCGTTGTAGATTACGACGTTGATAGGCTATAGGTCTAAAGGCAGTAATGTCAAAGCCAAGTAGTACTAATTACCCGTAAGCTTTCTTCTACGTGTTAAACTTAAGTCGAACTGTGTATTTTCTTTCTAATATATGTCATAACATATTCAAGATATTACGGTGACTATTGCAGTGGTGATCACTTCTTCCCTTTCCGAACAGAATCGTTAAGCCCACTTGCGCAGATGGTACTGCTATACCAAGTGGGAGAGTATGTCGTTGCCGATCTTTTCTAAATCCCGGTCCATAAGACCGGGATTTTTTTTTGCCCTCTTTGTTGTTTTTACAACCGGCTTTCTGTAGATTTTTCGTAGAATGCAGGCATCAACGCCGATGGTTCGGCTCCTGCCGAATCGAAGTGATTAAACGGGACAGGCCCCATTCATTATAATCAGATGAAATTACGTACCTTTATATTAAATCCCCAGAATATAACAACCGGCCTTTAAAAAATCAACCAAAATTCCAATCTATTAATATCTTCTGTGCTATGAACAAAACATCCCAACCGGCATTCCTGCCAACGATAATCATTCTTTTAATCCTGACTATCATGCCAGCCTTCAGCTTTGCCCAGGGTGAAGCAAATAAGCTTATTACAAACGGATTATCGGCAAATCAGCCCGGGATAATTACGATTTTTACGGCCAGGAAGGTCATTACGATGGAACAGGACAATCCTGAAGCAACAGCGGTAGCAGTTTCAGGTAAATTTATTGTTGCCGTTGGTTCTCTTTCACAGGTAAAGGCAGCCATAGGCAATACCAAATATATTGTGGATGAAACATTTGCAAATAAAATCATACTTCCGGGCTTCATCGACCAGCATTTGCATCCCATCCTGGGCGGACTTACGCTTTCGACTGAAGTCATTGCCCCCGAAGAATGGGTCATGCCTGAAAGGACATTCAGTGCAGCCTCAACCCCTTCGGAGTATATGAAGCGCTTAAAAGCAGCCGAGGCGGCCATGAAAGACGGGAAAGAATGGCTTTTTTCATGGGGTTACCACAGCCTCTGGCATGGCAGGATGAGCCGGTCAATCCTCGATTCGGTAAGCTCAACCAGGCCTATCATGATCTGGCAAAGGTCATGTCATGAATTTTACATGAACACTGCGGCTCTCAACACCCTTCAATTGACTGAACAATCGATGCAGGGCAAAGGCGATGCCAGTAACATGATGAACTGGGCCGAAGGCCATTGGTGGGAAACCGGGACAAATCTCGTGATAGGACCGCTGATGAAGGTCTTCGTGACACCACAACGGCTCGAGTTCGGGCTCAAACAGATGATCGCTTACTTGCACTCGAAGGGAGTCACTGCTTACAATGAACCTGGTGCGCTGCTGGCGCCGGGCCTGCTTGAGATGTATGAAAGGATCCTTGGCGCTGGCGATACTCCCATGTATTCGTTTTTTATTATTGACGGCCGGGGTTATATCGACCAGGGAGTACCTGCAGAAGAAGCCATTGCGGATGGTGAAAAAATCATCAATTCCCATTTGACGGGTAAAGTTTGTTTCTTCCCGAAACAGATCAAGCTCTTCGCCGATGGTGCCATTATCTCCCAGCTCATGCAAATGAAGCAACCGTACCTGGGAACCGACGGCAAGCCCGATCCCGCTCATCATGGTGAATGGATGGTCACACCAGAGAACCTTGAACAACGAACCAAAGCATACTGGGATGCCGGTTACCAGATCCATGTTCATGTGAACGGGGATGAAGGCCTCGAAGTCCTGCTGAATGCGCTGGAACGCCGCATGGCCGAAAATCCAAGGGCAAACCACCGCTCGGTGATCGTTCACTTCGCCAATTCATCCGAAGAACAGGTTGACCGGATCGCCCGGCTTGGGGCAATTGTAAGCGCCAATCCCTACTATCCTGTGGGGTTTGCCGACAAATACAGCAAGGTAGGATTAGGTCCTGAGAGGGCGGATGTGATGGTGCGTTCCGCTTCCGTGCTTAAACATCATATTCCTTTATCGTTCCATTCCGACCTTCCGATGGCACCTTCCGACCCGCTCTTCCTGGCATGGTGTGCCGTAAACCGCATCACACCCTCAGGCCGTGTTGCAGCTCCCGAACAGCGTATCAGCGTCATGGATGCCTTACGCGCCATTACAATTGAATCAGCCTATTCCTGGCAAAAAGAAAACGAACTCGGAAGCATTGCCCCGGGCAAGATCGCCAACTTCACCATTCTCGAACAGGATCCTTTGACAGTTGAACCGATCAACCTCAAGGATGTTCCCATATGGGGCACAGTTTTCGAAGGGAAGGAATATCCGATAAGCAGGAAAACAACCCTAGGCATGAATCAGACGGATAATACCTTGATGCCCTCGCTGACCAGCTTACCCCTGCCGGCTTGTTTTTCGCCAGGCGGGCAGGACCATGATCAGGATCATGGCTATTGCGGCGCATGCAGTTTCAACCTGATGCTGAAAAACAGCGGCGTTCTGAATACCCTGAGTTTTACACCAGTAAAAAAATAAAATCGGAGACTACATCATATGAAATACCCATAAGAACTAGGTTCATATCAACCCCGAATGTTAATTATGGGTATTCCATTTAACCAATTTGTAAAAAATAAATATTAACAAATGAAAACATCGAAACAGTTCATCCTGATCCTGCCATGATACGGTTGATGCAAAATGCAATGATTTTCTTGCCAAACCCATTGGCCCTGAAGAGTTGTTCATGATCATAAAAAAATGGCTCGGGAAATTATGATTTAATTAAGCAGCCGGGCCGGGTGCATGCTATTAACGAGTTTGCAAAATCCTGATGATTCCCTGACATTTCTTAACTTAGCAGCCCGAAAACCTATCCGCCCGATGCCCATACCATTAAGGAATCTCCTTTTCTTGCTGCATTTGGTTTGCTTCTGCTCACTCTCTTTATTTGCAGGTGGACAGGATACCGTGGCATTGCAGAAGAAAATGAAAAAACCAAAAATCGCCCGGGATTCCACTATCGTATCTTTCCTTTACAACGATTTTGAGAAAATCGGCCTCCTGAACATGCATGCCTATGATACTGCGCTCAGCGGTTTCCAGAACTACGATCCGCAGTATAAAAAAGACAGGTTCTCGGCCAACCTGGGAAACGTCGGTTCCAATAGCCGGGACCTGGTCCCTTACCCTTTCATGAGACCAAGCGGCTGGGACTTCGGGATTCATTCCTTCGACCTGTACATGTATCGAAACGACAGTGTAAAATATTATAAAATTTATAAAACTTTCACCGAAGTTTCATACTTCCAGGGCCCGAAGAAAGAGAACACGTTTCATGCAATTTTCAGCAGGAATCTGTACAAAAGCCTGAACCTGGGTTTTGATTTACGCGTGATGAATGCCCCCGGGGCTTACGTGAGGCAAAGGACCAATGACATCAACTTCGTTCTGACCTTACAGTATTTTACAAAAGATAAACGCTACGGTTTTATTTCAAACTTCATTTTTAACCGCTTGAGGAATTTTGAAAATGGCGGAATAAAATATGACAGCATGTTTGAAAACAATACAGAAAAGAATCGTCAGGCTATTGGAGTTAATCTGCAATATGCTGAGAACCGGATGAAGGAATCGGGATTCTACACGAAACACTATTTTAATCTTTCCAGGCATGCCCGGGATGAAAAAGATACTGCTTTCCTGAACAGCAGTCATTTTGATCTCGGCCGTTTGTCTTATGCGTTCTATTTTAACCGGCAGGTACAGAACTATATGGACTCTTTTCTTGATACAGGCTTCTATAAAAATGTATACCTCGATCATTTCGGCACAAGGGATTCCATCACTATCGACAAGATTGTTAATGAACTTACCTGGTCCAACCCGACTTTCAGAAAAGACAGGAAACTAAGGCTTCTCCAGATTGAAGCCGGCATCCGTCAGCAATACATTCATTATTCTTTCAAAGACAGTTTATTTCAGCATCGCTATTTCATACAATATATTCCCAAAGTTGCCTTGTATTTTCAGCCTTTTTCATCTTTGCTGCTGGAAGCCCATGGGGATTACGTCCTGGGAGATTATAACGAGGGTGATTTCAGCCTGAGAGTAAACCTCAGCAGTATTCTTGGCAAACAGAATAAAAATGCAGGGACGATCACCCTTTCGGGTATCTATGCCTATCAGCAACCCGGATGGTTTTACAATCATTTCCTCGGGAATAATTTCAAATGGGATACTGCGTTCAACAAACAGGGACTGATTTCCGGCGGTTTTGATTACAAATTCAAATTCCTGAACGCCGGTTTCAATTTCAACAGGATCACGAATTTTGTGTATCTTGATTCCAACGCCCTGCCTAAACAGTTCAAAAATGAATTCGGGTATTTGTACGTGTATTTCAATACGGATCTGAATTTGTGGAGGTTCAGGATCCGCACCCAGCTGGTGTATCAGACCGTACAGGGGACTACGATATTAAGGCTTCCGGCCTTTATGGGGAACCTTTCCGTTTTTTACACTCAACCTTTGTTTAAAGGCGCAGCGCTTCTGCAGCCCGGTCTTACTTTTTATTACAATACACTGTATTATGCCGATGGTTACATGCCCGCACTAAGGTCTTACTACCTCCAGGACAAGAAACAGATCGGAAACTATTTGTATATGGATGTTTTCATTAATATAAAGATCCAGAGGGCCAGGTTTTTCGTAGCATATACGAACTGGGGCTCGTTTTTCGAAGGAAGGACTTATTATGCTTCTCCCCATTACCCGAACCAGGATGCTTCATTCAAGTTCGGTGTAAGCTGGAGATTTCATGACTAATGCCGGATATGAGATATCAGATTTCGAATTACAGAAATTTTGCTATTTCGCTACTTGTACCCGAAAAACCCATGCATGCCGGCATGGAGGTGCTTTCTGATCCGCAGATGAAATAAAAAGTCTGAAACCGCTATCTTCCTGTTTCCACTTTATGTTTCCAGTTTTTCCAAGAAGGGTGACCACCGATGCTTTTAAAGGCTGAAATCCGTCAATAAACACGCTTGCAGGCATGATTTTCTCATCTTCAGCGGCCAGATAAATGCAGTAAACCGATCCGTCAGGGCCGGCGGTAAAGCAGACATTTTTATATTTAAGCGGATTCACAGGCCGTGAATTATAAATAGCACTCCCGTTGATCTTCATCCAGTCGCCGATTTCCCGAAGGCGCGCATAGGCTGTATCGGCCAGGATACCCTCCGGGGAAGGGCCGATGTTAAGCAGGTAGTTGCCCCCTTTACAAACAACATCAGCCAGCATATGAATAATTTTATTCGCAGGCTTGTATATATCGCCAGGAACATAGGACCAGGAACTTGCCATGGTCATGCAGGTCTCCCAGGGGTAATCGGGAGGTGTGTCGGGTATCTCCTGCTCAGGTGTGCGGTAATTTTCATATCTCCCTCCAACAGCACGATCCACGACGATAATACCCGGCTGGTTCTTTCTTGCCATCGCGGCTATCTTCGGCATATTGATATCCTGCCCGTTCTGAACACTAACCCATCCGCCATCCAGCCATAAAATATCAACCTTGCCATACTGGGTAGTAAGTTCATTGATCTGGTTATAGGTAAAATCACAGAACCGCTGCCACCGCTCAGGGTATTTTTTTATACTATAGTTCACATTCCGGTTTGGAGTGGCCCATTCCTCTGCCCAGTAGTCGTTCGAATGCCAGTCGGGCTTCGAAAAATAAGCGCCGGTCCAGAATCCCTGCTTCCTGAATGCATCAAATATTTCCCTGGTCACATTGGCTTTTGGGTTCAGGTGGAACGGACAATCCTTATCGTTGATCTTATAATCGGTTTGTTTTGTATCGAACATGCAGAAGCCGTCATGATGCTTCGTGGTAAACACAACATATTTCATCCCGGCGTATTTAGCAGCGGCAGCCCAATTATCAGGGTCGAACTTAACAGGGTTAAAGGTGGTCTTCAACTGGACATAAGCCTTGCAATAATCCGCATAATTTTTCATTTTACGTATACACCAGGGTTCATCCTCGCTGCATAACGACCAGGATTCAACGATCCCCCATTGAGAATAAGTGCCCCAATGCATCAGCAGCCCGAACTTCAGGTTTTTCCATTGATCGAGTTTCTGCAAAACAAGGGAATCGGTTTCTTTATCCGGGTTTCTGCTTTCTTGTGAAAAAGCCGGGTAAGTATAAACCATAATCTGAAATACTAAAAGAAAACCTGAAATGATACTGCTTCGAATTGTTTTCATCAAGTCTGCGGATTAATTTTGTCCAAAAATAATCATTATCATGGCCTGTTCAATCTATCCGGATCGATCAATCCTTAATTCAATTAATTTTACAGCCTGATATGATGATGTATAAAATGAAAAAACATTTTGCCAATTGGTTACCGGTAATTTTACCACTTGCTTTATTGATCAGTCAAAATCCTGAAGGCATTAATGCACAACCCCAAAAAACATTACAAACCATGAAAGAAATACTTGTACAATCGCCGGCATTTGCCCCTGGCGGGATGATCCCGTCAAAATATACATGTGAAGGGGACAACATCTCCCCTTTTCTCGGATGGAGCATTCTTCCCGGGGAAAGCAAAAGCATTGTCCTGATCATCGATGACCCTGATGCACCGAATGGAGACTGGGTTCATTTCATTTTATTCAATATCCCGCCCGAAACGAGGAATCTGAATGAGAATTTCAGGCTTAACAATAAACCAAGCCCCCTGATAAAAGCTGGCAGGAACAGTGCCGGAAAGCTCGAATACCACGGCCCCTGCCCCCCTTCGGGGCTTCACCGGTACTTTTTTAAAATTTTTGCTCTTGACATTGTTCTTAACAACAACGAAGGCATTACAAAAAATGAATTGCTCAGCGCTATCGAAGGCCATGTCGTGGCGAAAGGGGAACTGATGGGGAAATATCAGAAGATAAAATAAACCATGCCAGGGGTTCAGTGATAATGCCTTGCAAGCAATACCATTCAGAAATTTAATAATTTCCTTATAACTTATTTAGAATAATTCTTGACATTCAAATTATTCATTGTATCTTTGTATTTATTTAGTCTAATTTAATATAAAAATACTATGAAAACCAAAATATACACTTTCACTGCTATCATATTGCTGGCAGGTATGATTTTTCACCAGGATGTGATTGCCACGACACACCAGGTACAGGTCAGTAATTACACTTTTACTCCATCGAGTCTTAATGTGACGGTTGGAGATACTGTAAAGTGGAACTGGGTATCAGGATCACATACCACGACATCTTCAGGTATCCCCGCGGGTGCATCGGCCTGGGACCAGCCAATTAATTCATCGCATACGACCTATTCTTATAAGGTCACTGTTGCAGGGAATTACAACTACGTTTGCACTCCTCATGCCGCAATGGGGATGACAGCATCATTTATTGCGGCAGAACCTGTAAATGCTCTGGCAATAAGTCCTGGGAGCCGGAATGTTGGATCTTCTGCGGGAAGCACAAGTTTTACCGTAACTTCCAATACCAGCTGGACTTCTTCAAGTGACCAGAGTTGGTGCACAGTTACGCTTTCAGGAACAGGGAATGGCACGATCACGGCAATTTACACAGCCAATTCAACAGGGAGCCAGCGCACAGCTATGATCACGGTGAGTGCAGCCGGTGTTCCCGACCAGATGGTTAGTATAAACCAGGATGCCACTGGGCTGCAAGTAAATGATCCGGCGGCAGAAACTTTCACGGTCGCTCCGAACCCGGTCAGGTCCGTGCTGAGAATATTTTCCGGGTCATTAAAGACATCCGCAGAAGAAATCAATATATACAACATAAATGGCGGAAGGGTACTTGGGCCGATAACAATTTCGGGCAACCCCGCTTCAATTGATGTAAGCGCGTTATCCGAAGGGATTTATTTTATCCGGATTGGCAGGGATGGCCAGTATATGCTTAAGAAAATTGTTAAAATACAGTAGGGATTGTCATCCTTCCAGATATTTGAGCCAGGGAGCTGAACGTTGCTTTTCATTCTGATAACAGGCCATTTTACCTGAATACATCACTGCAATACAATAGTTTGCATGCTTACAGCCGGAGACCGAAATCTCTCCGGTTTTTAGTTTATTAATAAACGCCGGGTCGTGAATGAGGGCACGGGCAATCTGAATAAATTCAAAACCTTCCCCCAAAACTCTTTCAATCCCTGCCTTCGAGACCATACCGCCCACATACACGAGGGGTAACTTTACAGAACTCCGAATTTTTCTTGCATCCTCAAGAAAATAGGCTTCCGAGAATGGTTCCGGTTTCATCAGTAAGTTTCCGAACCACCGCACAAATGGCCGCATCCATTTTTCATGCATATAGCAGGCCATTACTTTAACCGGCATCCTTCCACGCATCACATACATAGGGGCTCTGCTGACAAATCCACCGCTGAGTACCAGAGCATGCACGCCCGATTTTTCCAGGATTTTTGCAACTTCAACAGATTCATCAAGCTCAAGCCCCCCCCTGAATCCGTCGCGCAGGTTCATTTTAACCAGGACAGCCATATTGGAACCGGCGGCTTTTATGACTTCATTAATAACTTCCCGCATGAAGCGACTGCGATTCACGAAGTTGCCACCATATTCATCCTTCCTCTTGTTCGTATATGAAGAAAGGAACTGGCTGATGAGATAGCCATGCCCGGCATGCACTTCCACGGCGTCGAAACCGCTTTCACGAGCCAGGTGCACCGCCTGACCGAAATCTGCAACAACCTGCCTGATATCGGCCTCCTTCATCGCCCTGGGCCAGGTCGGGCCGTATAAATTGAACCTTCCTGATGGTGAAAGGCATTCACCGCTGACCGAAGTCTTTGCCATCTGTCCGCAATGCCCGATCTGAAGTGCAACGGCAGATCCTGCCTTATGCACAGCATCAGTGAGTGTTTTAAGTGAGGGTACTGCCTCCTTCCTGAGCCATAGCTGGTGTTCAAATGAAAGTCCGCTTTGAGAGACCGCAGCGTAAGCAACGGTGGTCATTCCGATTCCGCCTTCTGCAACTGAACGATGATAATTAATAAGATCATCTGAAACGAGGTTACCGGGGCACATGCCTTCAAACGCTGCCGAGCGGATTGCCCGGTTTCGGAGTACAAGCGGGCCAAGCTGCAGAGGGGTAAATAA
This sequence comes from uncultured Bacteroidales bacterium, assembly GCA_903887775.1. Taxonomy (GTDB): domain Bacteria; phylum Bacteroidota; class Bacteroidia; order Bacteroidales; family FEN-979; genus CAIRDP01. The sequence goes on along the minus strand of CAISRB010000015.1, from coordinate 135,071 downwards.
TAAGTCTGTCATAAAAAATTAATATGTGAATTTTTCAGATCTTTGAGAAATTAATATCACTTCTTCCGCGAAGATATTAAAAACAGGAACAGATTCATGAAATACCCTTACAAACCGCGATAATACAAGCACGAATGACAATCAGGGTATTCCATCTGACCAATTTGCAAAAATATAAACATTAACAGATGAAATACCCTTACAAACCGCGATAATACAAGCACGAATGACAATCAGGGTATTCCATCTGACCAATTTGCAAAAAAATACATTTTAACAGATGAACCACAACCGTATTAAAGCTCTGCTCTTTCTTTTGCTTCTCTCCACATGCCTGCCGGCCCAGGAGACGAAAAGAAATCCCTATCACCTCAACATCATTTCAAGCACTCAGGCTTACACCGGACAAATTCATAAAGACAGCCTGAAACTGTTAATCGACCTGCATAAAGCTGTACCCGGGATCGTACTGGACATCAGGTATGCGACAACAAATAATTTTACGAACAAACGGGTGTATACCTCGGCACGTGCTTTTGCAAGACTCAGGGTTGCAGAAGCCCTTGCCCTTGTTCAGAAGGAATTACAGGCAATGGGCCTCGGGCTGAAAGTTTTTGATGCGTACAGACCATATGCCGCCACGCTTCTTTTCTGGGACATTATTCATGACACAGCTTATGTTGCATCGCCCGCAACAGGTTCCAGGCATAACCGCGGGTGTGCGGTGGATGTGAGCCTTGTAAACCTGAAAACGGGGAAAGAGCTGCAGATGCCGACCCCGTTTGATGATTTCACGCCCAAAGCCAGCCCTGCTTATCAGCAAATCCCCGAAATTGCCAAACAAAACAGGCAACTGCTGATAAATATAATGTCGAAATACGGATTTACGGTGTATTCCAGTGAATGGTGGCATTTTGATTATCAGGGATGGAGAGATTACGAGCTGATGGACCTTTCGTTTGAGGAACTTGACACGATAAAACGATAAGCAGATCCATAAGGTAATCAGACCATGCTTCTTTGTTTTTTTATCTCTTCGTATGCAGAATTTATTTTCTGGAATTTCTCCGTTGCCGAACGTTTAATGTCTTCACCCAGCTGAGCTACCATATCAGGATGATGTTTCTTCGCCATTTCACGGTAGGCTTTTTTAATCTCATCATCACTGGCATCGGGCGTAATCTCAAGCACCGTATAGGCCCAATTCGTGTCTTTTACAAACATGGCCTTTACCGAAGTATAGTCCTGGTCACTGATACCCATAAAACCAGCAATGGTGCCTATCACCGAAACTTCATCAGGGTGGTATTCCCCATCAGCAGCTGCGATGCCGAAAAGAAAATGAAGCAGCGTAAGCTTCGAGGAATAATCCATGTATTGTCCGACCTGGACGCTTACTTCCTGGAGCCGGATGTCTTGCTTCAGGATCTCCCTGAGCATAACGATCAGTCTTGATCCTTCTTCTTCTCCAAACTGGCGGATGAAGAAGCTCCTTACATAATCGAGCTCAGCCTTCACCACCTTTTCATCGGCTTTCATCACGGCTGCTGAAAGCACGAGCAGGCTCATTGCAAAATCACCTCTGGGAGTACCCCGGTAGGAGTAATCACCTTTATTCATTCCTTCAAACATCGAACCCAGGGCAAAACCCAGGATGCCGCCAATAGGCCCTCCAAAAACCCAGCCAAGTCCGCCACCTACCCATTTGCTGTATCCACCTGATGAAGGAGACCTGAACGAGCCATTGTTCGGGGGTGGCACATTCGCTTTAGGGCCATTGCCATCGTTTGCATTACTTCCGGATGAACTGCCCGGTTTTTTGCGCATTGTAATCACAGCATAAATTACTATGACAAGAATTATTACAGCGATCAGTTTGGCCATAAGTTTTCAAAGTTGGGGTTTAGAGTGGGGTTCAGGGTACCTGCAGGCGGAGGTTAGGTTCAGAGATAAGTGTTAAAGACTGGAATTAAAGAATATTTTCGGAGACAGGGAGTCCGAATTCCTCTGTCATTTTTATTCCAAGTGCCTCCAGCGCGTTCAGAACTGGTTCATAAATGGAAGGAATGACAGGGATATGAACTCCTTTTTCCCTGATTTCTCCTTTTAGTATCATTTCAACTCCGATAGCTGCCGGCAGGGCAACCGTACGGGCTATTGATGTATCGGTTGACGGAGAACCGAAATCAAGCATGCGTGAACGTATCACTTCCTTACTGCCGTCAGAATAACCGGCAAGAAAAGTATGCTGAAGCACAACCATATCCCTTTCATTGTCACCAAGGCCCATTTTTGAGATCATCAGGTCTGAGACGACTTCAAAAGTGCTGTCTGTTTTACGGTTCATGGGCTTATCTTCAAATAATCCGAGCCATTCCATCGCATTAAGAGCATGAGAATTTCCCGGGATATCCAGGGTGTCAGCAATCTCCTGCTTTAAACCAACTTTTTCATTCGAAATTCTTAATTCGTTATTCGTTATTCGAGTATTCAATTTTCCCAGCTGCCTCCTAACCATATCAGCATAACTCATGCCTGTCATATCCTGCTTCTCATTGGATATTAAGCTGAGTTGCTTGATAACATTCATCGTTTCGCACCAACCCCGGTAGCGGAACGTACCCCGGTAGACTGTCAGCGCCTCAGGAATTCCATATATGTCCCTGTACGCAAGAGAATCACGGTTAGGATAGACCTCAAGCTGTCCGACCTGCGGAAAATTCACAACGAAAGGATTTTTGAAAAGTTCATTTGTAGGCACGTTTACCGGATTTCGATGGCGAAGGTAAAGTGCGTCATTGTTTCCTGCCATCACAACCCCTTTCGGGCTCCACGAAAACTTGTATTTAAAAGGATTATCTGCTGATTCAGGAGCCGGCAGTGCCCCGCAAATGCTGTAAAATTCAAGCACCGCTCCACCTTTCGAATGAATATGATCAATGATGCGCATTGCCGACATATGGTCGATGCCGGGATCGAGACCGATTTCGTTCAGAATTATAATCCCGGCTTCCTTTGCTTTTTGATCCAATTCCCGCATTTCGGGCTTTACATAAGAAGTGGTCACCATATTCTTTTTATGGGCGATGCAATGACGGGCTACCATGGCATGAAAGGTATATGGAAGAAGACTTACAGTCAGGTCATGCCCGGAGATAAGGGAGTCAAGGGAGGCTTCATCCGTTGCTTCCCAAAATACCGATTTACCGGAGGGATGCCCATTGATCATTCCGATGGCACGTTCAGGTGTATTGGATGCTATTGTAACCAGATAACCCTTTGAAATAAGGTGATTTACGATCGGCCTGGCAACCAGCCCTGAGCCGAGTATGAGAATTTTCTGAGTCATAATTTAGCGTTATGCGTTTTTGCGTTAGACCGTTAGGGTGTTTTGGGTTAAAGCGTTATTGTATTTGTCAATTTGTACATGGTACATTGTACATCGCCATGATGTTTATCAAGCCTTTGACAAACGATAATCATTCCTTCAACAATTTATAAATTCTTCCAGGTATTTATATTCGGGGGTGAGTTCTCCTTTATGCAGTATAAGCCCTTTTTTGATGGCCCGGGGGAGGTCAAGATCTTCGAATGGCTCATCAAAATCAGCATCAGCAATAGGTTTGACGAAGTTTACAAGGACATCTGCAAAACCATCTGATGAATCCCTGGGCAATTCGGCAGGAAGTATATCCACAGCCATAACGAGCAAGCCTTCGCCTTTATGACCTGTGGTGGCCGTGCGCTGTATCGGATTATAAACAAAAACCGGATCCGAAATCACTGTGGGATGCAAGGTGCATTCTACCGAGCCTTCAACATCGCAACTGATATCCCCGATCACCGTAAGTTTCGGATGTCCGTTTTCGTATAGTTTTTCAAGATAATCTTTCGTGACCAGCTTCGGATATTTCTTATCCCAGTATACACAATTGATCAGGACAGAGATGAACGGCAGATACTGTTCAAACTTGCTCCTGAAATCCTGTGGATTGTGCATATACTCATGCAGGTCAAAAGGATTGCCGTGAATATTTTCATACAGGTCCTCTTCCCTGAATACAACCTTGTAAACAATGTTATTAGGCACATGCTTTCTTTTCTGAAGTTCCAGAAGTTTCTCAGCGGAGATCTCCTTAACAGGAAGAAGGCCACAGATCTCCTGAGCGCCCTGGGAAACATTTCCGTATCCGGTAAACCCGATAACAAAGGGGCGGAATATAGGATTAATCCCGTTTTCAGCTATCAATTCCCCAACGTAGGAGATTGCATCCTTCGCTTCTTTCAGGGAAGCATAGCCATGAGCCTGTTTGATCTTGAGAAGCTCCGTATTAAAGCCAAAATCCTTGAGCCGGAGACCCAATGACCAGAAGGTGTTGATCATTCCTGCCATGCCGGCGTAGCGCCCGAAGAAAATAAGCCGTTTACCCTGTTCATCGACGATCTTCTCGTATTCGATGAGGTTACATTTCAGTTCCATCATGCGTTTAAGCATAGGCATGTTATATTTCTGGCCCTTGATCACATGAGCAAAAAAAACATAGGTTTTTTCAGGCTCGAAACAGTACTCGGGGATCTCTTTTACCCCGAAGATCACTGAGCAGTCGTTCAGGTTATCGCAGATGGTGGCTCCTGCCTGAATGTATTCCATGTCGGAGAATATTCTTTTCGAAGATGTTTCAACGACAATATCAAGCTTTTTTTGCTTAACAAGCCTTGCCACGTGTTTGGGAGTAAGCGGGGCACGACGCTCATCTTCATATTTATCTTCGTGCCGGATGCCGATGTAGTTGCTCATACAAAATCAGGTTGGATTTTACTGCAAAAGTACGAAATGCCGGGGAGATGGCAAGGAATGAAGGCTTGAAGTGTTGAAGGAATGTATTAATTTTGCATACCTAATAAAGCGATAAGCGATAAGCGTTCGCCGAAGCCGTATTGCGAAGCAATCACGAATACCCGAAAAAAATAAAAGATGTAATGAGTAAATGAGCACACAACAGAAATAAACAATTGGTGCGAATAAAAGCGAAAAGCCAAGAGCCATGAGCGAAGAGCAATAAGCAAAACACCAAAACGCAAAACAATCGGGGATGTGGAAAATTATTAAACGGATCTTAAAGTGGGTAATGTACATTTTCATTGCTTTTCTGGCGACTTCCACATGCTGTGCCATACTTTATAAATTCGTTAACCCGCCCATAACGCCTCTGATGGTCATAAGACTTGCAGGGCAGGGTTTTTCAGGACAGGCTTTGAAGATGAAACAGGATTGGGTGAGTCTCGACAGCATCTCCCCTGCTCTTCAGCTTGCCGTTGTTGCTTCAGAGGACAACCGTTTTCTGGAGCATAATGGCTTTGACATCAACGCCATAGACCAGGCAAGGGAGTTTAATGATACGCATAAGGGTAAAAAAATCCATGGCGCCAGCACCATTTCGCAGCAGACAGCGAAAAATGTTTTTCTTTGGCCACAGCGTTCCTGGCTCAGAAAAGGGCTTGAGGTCTATTTCACATTCCTCATTGAGATGGTATGGAGCAAGAAAAGGATCATCGAAGTATACCTGAACGTGATCGAGACAGGTAAGGGAATTTATGGAGCCGAGGCAGCCTCCCTTATTTATTTTAACAAGCACGCGGCTTCACTTTCACGGTCTGAATCGGCCCTGCTTGCAGCCATCCTGCCCAATCCGCAGAAATGGGACCCAAGGTTTCCCACGAATTATGTCAGGTCACGCCAGGAATGGATACTGTGGAATATGGGAAACATTGGCAAACTCGATTATTAAGGCTGGCCCTGGGTGAACATCCCCGGCCTGCCTGAGAACTCATCCGCAGACATTAAAAACCAACGAATTTTCCCTGAGAATTAATTCTTTAAGTTGAAAATTCTTGTAATTTTGCAGGTTCAAATTTTGACGAAGAAACAATCCTTTAAAAAACTATAAAACTATGGCTAAATCAGTAAAAGAAAAGAAGTACGTGTATTATTTCGGCGGTAAAAAAGCCGAGGGTGAAGCCGACATGAAAAATCTGCTCGGCGGTAAGGGAGCAAACCTTGCTGAAATGGTAAATATCGGACTGCCGGTTCCTGCAGGTTTCACAATAACCACGGAAGTATGCACAGCTTACTACGAAAACAAGAAGAACTATCCTAAGGAATTGAAGAAACAGGTGCTTGATGCACTCAAAAAGACGGAGAAAGAAATGGGCGCTTTGTTTGGCAACAAGACCAACCCCCTTCTCGTGTCTGTACGTTCCGGGGCACGCGCATCGATGCCCGGTATGATGGAAACCGTCCTGAATGTTGGTTTGAATGATATCACCCGCGAAGCCCTCATCAAAAAGACAAAAAATCCGAGGTTCGTTTATGACTCTCAACGCCGCCTTATCCAGATGTATTCCGATGTGGTTATGGAGAAAGCAGCGGGCATCGAACCGAAAGAAGGTATGGGGGTTAGAGTGCAGCTTGAGCGTGAACTTCACAGGATGAAGGAAGCTAAAAAAGTCAAAAGTGACACCGATCTTACGGCTGAAGACCTGAAGAAACTGATCGAGATATATAAGAAGAAAGTAAAGGAAGTTTTAGGCAAACCTTTCCCTGAAGATGCAATGGAGCAGCTGTGGGGAGCTGTCGGCGCTGTATTCCAGAGCTGGAATGGAAAACGTGCCATCTCCTACCGCCGTTTTGAGGGAATACCCGATGCGTGGGGAACTGCCGTCACAGTGCAGTCGATGGTATTTGGCAACATGGGAGACACTTCTGCAACCGGGGTTGCATTTACACGTAACCCGGCAACAGGCGAGAAGTACTTTTACGGCGAATGGTTGCCAAATGCACAGGGAGAAGACGTCGTTGCCGGTATCCGCACACCCAATCCCATCAATGAAATTGGAAAGAACGAACACACCCAGCATCTTCCTTCACTTGAAACTTCAATGAGGGTCGTATATAAAGAGCTTGATGCCATTGAAAAGAAACTCGAGAAACATTACCGCAACATGCTCGATATTGAGTTCACGATACAGGACGGCAAACTGTATATGCTGCAGTGCCGTGTTGGAAAGCGTAATGGTCCGGCTGCTGTTAAGATGGCTCTTGAAATGTATGCCGAGAAACTGATCACCAGGGAAGAAGCCGTGTTACGCGTTGAGCCTCATCAGCTTGATGAGCTGTTACACCCGGTTCTTGATCCCGCTGCTGAAAAGAAAGTGAAACCTGTTGCAAAAGGCTTACCTGCAGGACCCGGAGGTGCTTCCGGACAGATCGTGTTCACATCTGAAGAAGCTGTAGCATGGGCGAAGAAAGGCAAAACAGTGATCCTTGTCCGTGAAGAAACCAATCCCGAAGATATCGAAGGCATGCGAGCCGCACAGGCAATCCTGACGGCCCGTGGAGGCATGACCTCACATGCCGCCCTCGTAGCCCGCGGATGGGGCAAATGCTGCATCGTTGGTGCCGGTACACTCAAAATCGAAGCTTCGAAAAAGACCATGAAGATCGACAACATTATCCTGAAAGAAGGAGACTATATTTCACTTAACGGTTCAAAGGGATATATTTACAACGGCGCAATCAATATGATCAAGGCCGCTGAAGAGAACCCCGACTTCCAGGCTTTCATGAAACTTTGCGATTCAGTGCGCACGATGAAAGTCCGTACCAATGCCGACACACCTGATGATGCCGCGAAAGCCCGCGCTTTTGGAGCGGAAGGTATCGGGCTTTTCCGTACTGAGCATATGTTTTACGGAAAGAATGCAGAGAAACCTTTGTTCCTCCTTCGCAAAATGATAGCTTCGAAAACTGTGGAAGAAAGGCGCAAAGCCCTGAATGAGTTATTCCCGTTCGTAAAAGAGGATATCAAGCAAACTATGGCAGCCATGGACGGTTACCCCGTTACCATCCGTACACTGGATCCTCCCCTGCACGAGTTCATCCCTCAGAACCCTGAAGGAAGGAAGCAGATTGCCGACAGCCTGAAGATCTCTCAGCAGGAATTTGACAAGCGTGCAAATGCACTTCATGAGACCAATCCTATGATGGGCCATCGTGGTGTGCGGCTTGGTATTACATTCCCTGAGATCACCGAAATGCAGGTAAGAGCAATTTTCGAAGCTACAGCAGAATTAATGAAGGAAAAGAAAAAACCTTTCCCTGAAATCATGATCCCTGTGACCTGTGTGGATACGGAGCTTATTGATCAGTATGCAATTATTGACACTGTTTACAAGGAAGTCTGCACCAAGTTTAAGATGAAGGCTATTCCTCATCTTGTTGGCACCATGATAGAGATCCCCAGGGCTGCCCTGACCGCCGACAAGATCGCAGCTGTTGCCCAGTTTTTCTCATTCGGGACAAACGACCTCACACAGATGAGCTTTGGATTCAGCCGTGACGATATTGGCAGTTTCCTTCCCGATTATCTGGACAAGAATATTCTGCCTGTTGACCCCTTCAACATCCTTGACCGTGAAGGAGTTGGCCAGCTGGTAAAGATCGCTGTTGAAAAGGGCCGCAGTGTTCGCAAAGATCTGAAGATTGGGATCTGCGGAGAACATGGCGGCGAACCCTCATCTGTTGAATTCTGCTACCAGCTTGGATTCAGCTATGTGAGTTGTTCCCCGTTCAGGGTTCCTATTGCCCGCCTTGCTGCAGCCCATGCTCATATCAAGGACATGAAGGCTAAAGCAGCAGCCACACCTGCCTCAAAGGCGAAGAAAGCAAAAACCCCTGCGAAACCTGTTAAAAAGCTTGCAAAGAAAAAATAACCTTTAGACTACCTCAAACATTGTCAGGCCGCCCGGAAAACCGGGCGGCCTGATTTTTTATTTTTTCTTCGCTGCATCCACTTTACAGCATGCCGGCAGTTTGGCATACGCAGCTTTATCTTTTGCTACGTTATCTGCATCATACCCCAGCTTTGAAATAGCCTTGCGAAGATCATCGGGAGTTGTTTTAGACGGGTTGTATGTGATGGTGACGATCTTTGTATCAACATCCAATACAGCAGTCTTCACACCCTTTTCAAAGGCCATTGCCTGCTCAATACGTTCCTTGCACATATCGCAAACAGCAGAGGTCTTGATCTTGATTGTTGCGACTTTTTTATCCTGGCTGAAAGCCTTAGCCGATAGCAGCAATATTGCAAACAATAATAAACTGCTTAGAATTACGATTTTTGTTTTCATAGGTTAATTATTAATTGTTATGGTGTTAAGGCGTTATTGCGTTATTGTATTTGTCAATTTGTACATTGTACATTGTACATCGTTATAGCGTTATTGTATTCAAAATTCAACATTCGTTGTTCGATATTCGATATTCCTTTCATTATTTTATCGTAAGCCTGATCCCTGCATATACCGATGCGCCTGTTACCGGCCCCCAGGCCATCGAGGCGTCAAAATGTGTATGCCAGGGTTTAAAATATTCCACAATCGGATCCTTCTGCCTTACATTCAGCAAATTTTCTCCTCCCAGATAAATTTCAAAGTTCCTGAATTTTCTGCTTACCTGGGCAAGCATATTGAACCAGACCAGGGATTTCTCAGGAAGCTGAAGAGCTGCAGGCATTTTTTTTGTGTCAGGGATGCGCGATGGACCGTTAAGCTGGCCTGTGAGATCGAACTTCCATTTGTCGAACCGGGTTGCGTAAGACAATGTAAGCAACGCCTTGTACTGGTTAACGAGGGCTTTTTGCCGGAGCTGATTTCCCTCGGTTACTTTCACATCATTATATCTGAAAGCAGCAAGAACTGTAAATCGTTTGGCAGGCTGAAAACTGAACTGCGCCTGTGCTACATTGGCATATGATTTTCCGTTAAGATTGTAAAAAAACACAGAGGTTGGCAAGCTATCCTGGTCAACCACAACCTGCTTCACAAAGCTTGTTCTGTATGCTTCTATACTTAATTCTGCCTTGCGGTTAAACAGGTTAAAATCCCATGTCAGGCTGAGCCCGAAATTCCAGGCTTCTTCGTTGCCCAGGCCCGGTGAGAAATATAAAACCCTCTGGCTGATCAGCATGGGTGAATTTTCGGCCAGAAGGTTGGGCGAGCGATAACCTTTGCCCATAGAGCCGCGAAGTGCAAGGCCCTTTGCCAATGTAACCCTGAGATGCAGCCTGGGTGTGAAGAGGAAGCCCCAACGGCTGTTATAATCGCCTCTTATACCAGCGATCAGTGTGAATTTATCTTTGAGGCTGAAAGTATACTCCATAAACCCGCCTGCCGCCCATTCCGATCGGTCCATCACATAAGTATAAACAGAATCATTGACCAGGGTAAACTTGTCGGCATCAGTCGGAGTCACTGTATCGGGAAGATACTGATACTTGTATGCAAGCCTCGTCTGGACGAAGTTCTCAGAGTAGCCGTCAATGAAGTAGCTACCTCCGGCCGAAATCTTATGCTTGTCCCCGTTAAACTGCGCGGTATAGATCAGGTTCGCATTAAAATTCTGCTCATGCCCATGATAAAGGTTGATCCCATAGAAGGCATCCTGCTCGTGATTGATGAACGAAAGGATGAGGCCAAGGCTTGACTGTGCCGCGCCTTTAAAGAAAACCCCGTTTTTCCAGAATGTTTCGAAGCGGTTTGTTTTCACACCTATCCCGTACTTCTTTGAATCATTCGTAATACCTGTTGTATCAGTATTCCAGCTGTTTTTTTCAAAGGCCATCTGCCCGCCATTCCGTTCCTCATAAAGATATTTGATTCCCAAACGTGAGACCCATTTCCCGGGATTGATATAATCCCAGCGGTTAAAGAGGTTAACATTGGTAAGCTTCGGAAGGTCCATAAACCCATCATCATTCCTGTCGAATTTATGCCTGAAATCATCAGCATGTACCAGCAATGATGTACTCAGTTTATCGGTGATCTTAACAGAGCCGTTGGCATTTGCTTCAAACCTGAGATTGCTGTTACCGTATAAATTCAAATAAAACTTCTCACTGTTCTCCGGTTTTTTATATTCCACATTGATCTGGCCGGTAATCGATTCATAACCCTGCACTACGGATGAAGTGCCTTTTGCAACCTGTATCGATTCCATCCATGGGCCCGGTACATAATTCAGCCCGTAGGGTGTTGCCAACCCTCGTATAAGCGGCACGTTTTCGGCCATGATCTGGCTGTAGATCCCGCTCAGTCCAAGAAGCTGGATCTGCCGGGCACCTGAAACCGCATCACTGTATGATACATCCACCGAGGCATTTGTTTCAAAACTTTCTGCCAGGTTGCAGCAGGCTGCCCTTTGCAGCTCTCCCACATTGATGACAGTAGTGGCCTGGGTCTTCATCTTTGAGACATAGGAATTATCCTGCCTGCTTTTGATTTCAACCTCCGACAGCTGACGATCGCCCGGCTGCATTTCGATTTCAAGTTTTGACTTGTCTTTCAAAACCAAAATTGTATCCCGTTCATAGCCCAACAGGCTAACAACAAGCCTGGGGTTACTGCTGCCCGCCCTTGCAAGACGAAACTTTCCGTTCTCATCCGTGAAGGTGCCTTTTGTCGTCCCTGCCCAGTATACATTTACTCCTGTAAGGGCACTCTCTTTGCCGCCGGTTGGTTTCTCATAAATGTAACCCGACACGGCCTGAGGCAGGGCAGCCGGAATATCAACAAATACACACAGGGGAAGTATTAAAAATCTAACAAGAGATCTCATTGAAGTAATGAAGATTTGTAAAATTTAAAAAATGAATGATCCGGGGACTCGGGGCAGGCTGGTGATCAAAAGAAAGAAGATGGACGGATATACCCTGATGGTCCTAACTGAAAGAAATCAGCGGACAGGGGATTTTGGATTGGTGAAAGCTGATAACCCTTTCCTGGCCGGTAAGCGGGGGGCCTGTATCAGTATAAAAATCAAGATTTTTTAAAACAAGGGGTTTCTGAATCCTGATATCGAAAGGGAATAAAACATCAGTAACAAGCTGAGAAACTGTCAGGTTAACTTTATCCCTGGTCCCGGTTGTCTGAAAGTCAGCCTTAAAATATAACCGTATGGTTTTGCAGCATTCTGGTGAATCGATGTTGGCGCTGCCTGATTCTTCAGCCGCAGATGCCGACGGTGTAACTGCAGAACAGCAGCATCCGCTGACCTGGTTTCGAAACTCCGGGAAGAATCTTATGCTGACCTTCTTACTTGACAAACAACGATGCTCCCTTGCTGAAATACCCAAGACCCCTGCCAACAGAGGCAGAAGGAGCAAAACAGAAACTGTATTTCTGAACATCGTCTTCATCCGCAGATAAAAAATCTTAACCCAGATAATTGCCTGCAAAATTAACAAATACAAGGATCATTCTGATGATTAAATAAGAATTTCTCTATATTTGAGAAACATTATCGTCTTATCCTATTAAAATTCAGCTGTCATGAAGAAATTCACAATCTGTTTATTCTCAGCAAGTCTGCTGCTCCTTATGGCCTGCCACAGGCCTGCTTCTGACAATAAAATCGACTTATCTGTGCCCTGGAAATTCCATAGCGGGGATGACCCTGCCTGGATTGCGGCCTCATTTGACGATTCCAAATGGGAACTGATAAATCCCACTGATATTTGGGAACACCAGGGGTATAAAAACCTTGACGGCTTTGCATGGTACAGGATAAGGGTAGCAATTCCGAAAAGGCTCATCAATGATGCATTTATCAAAGACAGTCTTCAGATCAGGCTTGGCAGGATTGACGATTATGACCAAGTTTTCCTGAATGATGAGCTGATTGGTGAGAATGGAAAGACCATACCGCAAAAAACGGAAGCCAGGCCGGATTTCTTCAAGGGGCAAAGCCAGTGGGATACAGAAAGGCGATATATCCTGGCTGCCAATGATCCCCGGATACATTGGGACCAGGAAAATGTGATAGCTGTAAGGGCTTACGACCAGGGTGGCGCCGGAGGGATGTTCTCAAAACCTTTCGAGATCAGCATGGCTGACCTTCCAGACCATATAAAGTTCGATTTTAATCAGAGCGGGTTCAAATTTGACGGGGATACCCTGATCAGCAAGCAGTTTGCAATTTCCAATATCTCTTTAAAAGAAGACTTCCGCGGAAAGCTGACTATAAAAGCTATCCGTTGTGATAACGGCAACCAACTCTTCAGGGAGGAAACCCTGCTTGACATGGCGCCGAATATCAGCACAGTTTTTACAGTTAATATCAAAAAGGATCTGTCGGTGCCGGCTATCATTTATTTTACTTTCAGGGAGAATGCTTCAGGTAAGGAGGTCAGGGAATCTCTTGAAATGCCATATATTTTAACCCCGAAACCATGTAAATCTCCAAGGATCAATGGCGCTAAAGTGTTTGGAATCAGGCCATGGTCGCCTTTCCTGTACAAGGTTGCAGCGACCGGACAGCCTCCGCTCACATACAGTGCAGAGTCGCTTCCTGAAGGCCTTCATTTGCGCGCAGGCGATGGGCTTATCACGGGTTATATTTCGAAAAAAGGGGAATATAAGGTAAGGCTTAAGGTTACCAACAGCTTTGGAGCTGCAGAACGCGATTTTACAATAAAATGCGGAGATCTGATTTCCCTCACTCCTCCGATGGGATGGAACAGCTGGAACGTATGGGGCCTCAGTGTGAGCGATAAAAAAGTGCGGCAGGCCGGAGAGGCTTTTATTTCAAGCGGCCTGATCAACCATGGCTGGACCTATATCAATATAGATGACGGTTGGGAAGACACTCACGACAAGAACGGGAACATCATCCCGAATTCGAAGTTCCCCGATATGAAAACGATGTGCACTTATATCCACTCGCTCGGGCTTAAGGTGGGAATTTATTCATCTCCCGGCCCTAAAACCTGTGGTGGGTATGAAGGCAGTTATAACTTCGAGGAAAAGGATGCCAGGAATTATGCCGACTGGGGAATTGACTACCTGAAATATGACTGGTGTTCATACGGCGGTATTGCGCCGAATCCCAATGAGAACCAGCTGAAGGCCCCATACAGGGAAATGCGCAAATACATCCGTAAGGTTAACCGGGATATACATTTCAGCCTGTGCCAGTATGGGATGGGTGATGTGTGGACCTGGGGTAACGAAGTGGATGGGAACTCCTGGAGGACTACCGGTGACATCGAGGACAGCTGGGAAAGTCTTTCCGGCATAGGATTCACACAAAGCAAATGTTCCCCCTTTTCGGCTCCCGGCAGGTGGAATGATCCTGACATGCTGGTCGTTGGCTGGGTCGGCTGGGGGCCAAAACTGCATTACACAAGACTTACTCCAAATGAACAGTATACGCATGTGACCTTATGGTCCCTGCTGGCCGCTCCATTGCTGATAGGCTGCGATCTTACACAGCTCGATGCTTTCACTCTCAGCCTCCTTACCAATGATGAGGTACTTGCCATCAACCAGGACCCGTTGGGCAAACAGGCAAAGAAGGTTTCGAAAAACGATGAATACCAGATATGGGTGAGAGACCTTGAAGATGGCTCAAAAGCCGTTGGTTTGTTTAATCTGACAGAAAACCAGCTTCCGGTGAATGTAAACCTCGACGATTTGCTTATGAAAGGTAAGTGGATGATGCGCGATGTATGGCCTCAGACTGATCTGGGGCTTGTACAAACTCATTTTGAAATGAGTGTACCTCCTCATGGGACGAGGCTGCTGGTATTCAGGAAACCCTGAGAGCGGCAAACGCTGAATCCCCGCGAGCGCATTCCCCTCTGCTTACGGCGGAGTTAGAGGGCAAAAATTCAAATTCCTATCGGATGAAGAACCCCTCTGCTTGCGGCGGAGTTAGCAGGCAAAAATTCAAATTCCTATGGGATTGAAGAACCTCGCCATAAGCGGCGAGGTTCTTCAATATCTTTATTTCACCTGCTCCACTGCCCAGTCCAGCGCCCTTTTGATCATATCCAGGGGAGGGTTTTTGATAAAGCCATGGTCCATCAGGGAACGCGTCAGGCTTCGTGAATATTCAATATCCTTACTTGCTTTCTGAAACGCTTCCTCACGGGTCATGACAATACGGGCAACCCCGTCGGCAATGGCCTGCATGGCTACATCAGCTGCTTCATGCGGAAACACTGCAGCCTCTTCCATGTTAGGAACGATATTTTCAGGATTTATCCCCCTCTTTTCAGCGTAATCTGCCAGGGAGTGGGCAGCCCTGATCGCCATCGTATCCGTTATCTTGCGGGCCCTGACCAGCAAAGCGCCTTTAAGTATGCCCGGAAATCCTATGGAGTTATTTACCTGGTTCGGGAAATCGCCGCGCCCGGTTGCAACTATGAACGCACCTTCTTCCCTGGCAGCATAAGGATAAATCTCCGGTACCGGGTTTGCACATGCAAATACAATTGATTTCGGGGCCATACTGCGGATCCATGGCCTCTTGATCACATCAGGACCGGGAGTGGAAAGGGAGATCAGCACATCGGCACCTTTCATGGCTTCTTCCATAGTAGGGATCTTACCGGGATTTGTAGTCTGGCAAAGTTCCCATTTGCGATAAAACCGTTTATCGGCTTCGATATCTTTCCGGCCATTATGCAGGGAGCCTTTTGTATCGAATATCACCATTTTCGAGGGATCGGCACCATCGGTAATGAGTAAGCGTGCAATGGTGGTATTGGAAGCGCCTGCACCGTGGAGTACAATCCTCACATCGCCTATCCTTTTCTGAGCCAGCTTCAGGGCATTGATCAAACCGGCCAGCGTGACACAGGCCGTTCCCTGCGCATCATCATGCCATACCGGGATATCGCATTCCTCCCGCAAAACATCCAGCACCCTGAAGCAGTTGGGTTGTGAAATATCTTCGAGGTTCACGGCGCCAAAGCTATGCTGCACCATTTTGACAAACTGGATGATCTTTTCCGGGTCGTTCTTGCCGTTTTCGTCTTTACTGTCTATGCATAAAGCTACCCCATCCACACCACCAAGGTATTTCATCAGGAAAGCCTTTCCTTCCATAACGCCCAGGCCACCCGAAGGAGTGCAGTCCCCGTCACCCAGTACACGGGTTGAGTCGCTCACTACGGCAACCAGGTTTCCCCTGTTTGTCAGCTCGAAAGAAGAATCGTTCCTGTCCCTGATATCCGTTGAAACTTTGGATACACCGGGGGTATACCAGACATTGAACCAGTTAAACCCCACAACAGGCGCTTTGGGCACTGTTTGTATCTTGCCTGAATAAAAACCATGTGCTTCTTCGGCCAGTTTTTTCAGGAATAAGGTCTTGCCTTTTGCTATTTGTTCCTGTGTGAAATTATCGGGGAATACTTCATTAAGATTACCCAGATCCAGACTGATCTCTTTCATAAAAATGTTTTTTGTAAATTTAAAAAAATATTTGTGTACCTTTGCCGATTAATTAATTAAAATTTGTTATTATGTCTACAGGTAAAGTTAAATTCTTCAATGAAAGAAAAGGTTTTGGTTTCATCGTTGATGATTCCAACCAGCAGGAAATTTTCGTGCACGTCAGCGGTTTGATCGATAAAATCAAGCAGGACGACGTTGTTTCTTTTGATGTTACAGAAGATAAACGAGGGAAAAAGGCAATCAATGTGAAGAGGGGATAATCCTCACATACTTTGAGTGCATAAAAAAGCCACCTTGCCCGGGTGGCTTTTTTTTTATCATACATCAACCGATTATTTATTCAGCATAACCGGCATCACCAGCATAAGAATGTCTTCATCCTTATTCTCAACATTGGCTGGAAGAAGAAGACCGGCTCTGTTTGGGCCCGACATTTCCATTCTCACCTCAGCGGTATCTATATTCCCGAGCATTTCAAGCAGAAATTTTGAATTGAAGCCGATTTCAAGGTCCTCGCCATCATAGGAACAGGTGAGTCTTTCCCTGCCTTCATTCGAGAAATCGATATCCTCGGCTGACAGAAGAAGTTCTTTTCCCGTGATCTTGAATCTTACCTGGTGGGTCGACTGGTTAGCATAGATAGAAACACGTTTGATCGAGTTTAGCAGCGCCACCCTGTCGATTACCATATGGTTGGGATTATCTTTAGGGATAACGGCTTCATAATTGGGGTATTTACCGTCGATAAGGCGGCAGATCAGGCTGATGTTAGAGAAAGAAAAGAAAGCGTTGGTCCGGTTGTATTCCACTATCACATCGGTATCCAGTGCAGAGAGAATGTTCTTAAGGAGGGTAAGTGGTTTTTTGGGAAGTATGAAAGAAGCGGAAGTTTCAGCCTTCGCATCCTTTCGTGTATATCTCACGAGTTTATGGGCATCTGTAGCAACAAAAATGATATCATCCGGAGAAAGCTGGCAGAATATGCCTGAAAGAACAAGCCTGAGTTCATCGTTGCCCGTTGCAAAAATCGTTTTCGTAATAGCCTTTGACAGCACACCCGAAGGAATGGTAATGGAAGTAGGCGCTTCCAGCGGAGGGGTACGGGGATATTCGTCACTCCGGTGGCCGCTAAGTTTGTATTTTCCTTCCCCAGCCGATATCTCAACAAGCAGTGTTCCCAGATCAATTGAAAAGGAAACCGGAATATCGGGAAGGGTTTTAAGAGTTTCGACAAGTATCTTCGCGGGAATAGCTATAGACCCGTCGGCCTCCGATTTATCAGGTTTCACCGTCACATTCATCGTAGTCTCGAGATCAGAGGTCGTAACGGTAAGTATATCTTCTTTAAGATCAAATAAAAAATCATCAAGAATAGGCAAGGTGTTGTTGCTGTTGATTACGCCAATGACAGCCTGCAGGTTTTTTAACAACAAGGAACTGGAAATGATGAATTTCATATGACTTTCTTTTTGGTTAAATTAGGGTGTAAATATAACAGTTTTTAATCATTAAAGCCAAGAAGTGAGAGGCACAAATTGTCATTTTTTACCACCACCTGCAAAATTGAATTTGTTCTCCTGTCCTTTCAGCAGGCGCATGATGTTCGAACGGTGGGTAAATAAAACGAAAACCGCTACAAATACAGACAGGATAATCAGTCCGGGGTGATGCTCCCGGCTTATAAAAACCACGATAAAGGGGAAGGCCGAGGCTGCAATGCATGAAGACAACGAAACATAGCGGGTGATTACAAGTATCGCAATAAAAATTCCCAGGACGATCAGAAGCGGAAGCGGGTAAAGTGCAATCCCGACCCCGGCCATTGTTCCCACTCCTTTTCCTCCCCTGAAACCTGCCAGCACCGGAAAAACATGTCCCATTGCAGCTGCAACAGCTGCTCCTATTTCGACCCATATGATTTGGTATTGGGTCATCCCTTCATGAGGGAAAAAACTGATCATAAAGACAGCAAGCCAGCCTTTGAATACATCAAACAGCAGGACCGGGATACCGGCTTTATATCCAAGGACGCGGATCACGTTTGTGGCACCTGCATTTCCGCTTCCATGCTGCCTTATATCGATACCATACAGCGCTTTGCCTACCCAAACCGCTGAAGGTATGGAGCCAATAAAGTAAGCAAGCAGAATCTGGATAATGATCAATATCATAAGAGCAAAGTTAATTATTCATCCTGTTTCTCAAACTTCCGTAAAAAATCCCGCTTTTTCCTTTCAGTGGAAATAGTATAGCTGAAGCCCCTGGCCTTTTTATCGGCGTTCTTCTGTTCAGATTTTACTTTACGGGCGTTGATGATCAGATCATTAAAATCAATATCGGACGAAAGAGCCTGAAGAATATTGTTCCTGTAATTGAAAAAGTACCAGTCCGTCCCGCTAAGCTGAAAATACACCGTGAACTCGTCCCCGTTCCTTTTTTTTACGAACTCCATTATGCCGTTTACATACCGGTACACCTGGTTCTTCCCGATGGTTGCTATACCAATGGGGCCTGATGATCTCCAGGAACCGGAGGTGCTGTCCCAGTGAAGATGGATATCGCCAAAGAAAATGGTTCTTGTAAGCTGATCCGGTAACTTGTGAAGACGTCCGGTAAGCGAAAGCTCATTCCTGAAGCGTTCCATTTCTTTAGGCCCAAGTATAAACTCCAACGCAGAATTAAACGGGGTTTGATCTATGGTCAGGCCGTTCAGGTTTGTACTCAGAAGCTGAGCACATATTTTCTGCATTGCATCTTCCGGGAAAGGGAAATCCATTGCCAGCGCAATATGAGCATGGGTTGAGTCATTAAGAAGATAGTGGTCAATGGTTCCGTATTCTTCAAGATCCAGTGGCCCTCCGTTTACTCCCAGCATGAGTTTGCCTTCGCCTCTCAGCCTGCAAAGAGTCTGGTTAAAGGAAATGAAATTCCCCGGAAGTGAAAGGTTCATGAGTTTGGCTGTGTCGGCAATCCTGAATTCAGTGGCCGGTACATTATAAGTCATCATTCCCAGTGCATTCACCATTGAAGAATCACTAAAACTGTTCTTTCGTACAAAAAAAGCCGGGTAAATGGATGCTGAGGCAGTTGAGAATGCCAGGCTAAGAGACACTTTCTCGCCAAGCATATTCGAGAGGCCCGGGGTAACCGGAATCATAATTTTCTGCGGATTAATATCTGCTTTGAATTTTACCCATTCCGGTTTGATCTTACGGAAGCAATCTGATACGGCACGGAAGCCCCCGTCAAAATTCAGATCCTTTTTTGCGGCACTTACCGTTACATCTCCCCTGAACTGAAACTCGGGACTGAGCATAAGCAAGCTGGAATCAGGGACCACCCCATTGGCAACAGTCTGCCCGCTGGAATCAACTCGTATGTTCGAGAACTCAATCTTTTCAGGTTTGCCGTCGCGGTCTGTATAATCGAGCATACCACTGCCGGTATATCTTTTCCTTGAAGCGACTGACACCTCCGCCTGGTAAAACTGGTGGTATTTCGATTTTGTGCTGGCAATAATGATGGCATGCTTCAGTGGCTGCATCTGTGCATCCCTTAGTATTCTTACACTTCCTGAATCAGGGAAGACGGCTGCATCAGCAACCTTGATAATCCTGACATCCTCGGCATTGAGAACATTAGTCCTTAGATTGTACTTGGCACGGGCGGCAAAGAATTTCAGGGAGTCCTGAAGGGGATGTACAGAAATGAACTCGGAACCAGTATACCCTATATCGATCAGCTGAGCAAGGCTGAGAGAATCGGGAATGGCCTTCCTGCTTTGCTCGTTCGACAGGCTGATCTCCTCATTGTCGATCATCCATTCGAAACGGTCCATCGAACAAACATATTTATTCAGCGGGAACTCAACTTTTGAAATGCCCACATTGGACCGGAATTCCCCTTTGCGAAGGTCGAAATCGAAATGGGTCTGGTAGTTCTTTGTAGAGATGCTCAGGGCGTTCAGGTCGTATGATTTGATCCTGAAATTCGCTATCAGGGCATTGAAAGTCCTTCGCTTGAAAGTGAACCCTTTTGAATCCATCTCAGCATCTTTGATCTTAACCGTACCGTTACCGGATAGTTTTCCCGGAGTAAGTGCAAGTGTGCCGCCGAAGGTCGACTGGTCGTTGTACATATGCATCTCCTTTTTAATGGTAGTTACCACCATCGAATCCTTGTATGGCATCCAGAACTGATCCACCGAATCAGCTGTGACAGCCGGGTACTCGACATCTGCAAGCTGCTCTGACATCAAAAAACTCTTTACAAAAGACCTGAGGGAATCGGGCAGGAAAAGGATGGATCCTGAATGTGAGGTTGAATTCAGGAACAATAAAGTCCCATCCCCGCGAAGGCCCAGTTCGCTGAGGTCGATTTTCGAAATGAAAGTACCCTTACCTCCGTACACTGGCAGACCACCCGGTTCCGTATACTTTTCAAAACCCAGGGAATAATCGGGGCGAACGCAGAGAGGCTGAACTATCTTTGGGAAAATTCCTGCTGATGTCAGCGTCCCGCCGAAATTCAGGCTGTCGGTATGCACCACATCAAGGCTCCTGATTGTAAAGGGATCCACATCGAAGAAAAATTTATCCTTCGTATATACCCCTTTATGTATACTTTTTTTATCCCAAAAGACCTGGGACATATTTTTATTGTTGAAGATCGGGTACTCTTTGAGAGCTTTGAGACCCGCTTTATTGTCGGGCATATCAATCTCCAGGTCCCCGCTGAGGTTGCGGATACAGGTTTTGACTTTAACCAGCGGGAACCTGCCGCTTTTGGGATCCCAGGTTTTGCTCCGCACATAAAACACCATCGAATCTACAGTGGGCAGGTTGAGCCTGAATTTGTTGTACTCAAAGGAGCAATCCCGTCCATAAAAATCAAAAAGCCCGGCTTCGATTTT
Organism: uncultured Bacteroidales bacterium; assembly: GCA_903887775.1. Taxonomy (GTDB): domain Bacteria; phylum Bacteroidota; class Bacteroidia; order Bacteroidales; family FEN-979; genus CAIRDP01. The sequence goes on along the minus strand of CAISRB010000015.1, from coordinate 113,857 downwards.
TCCATGAAAAAGAACATCCATATCTTTTCGCACCAGAAGTTCTTCTCCCTTAGGGTAGATTGCCACATGCTGTGAGTCGCTGATAAAAACACTTTTAACACCCTGGATTTTCAGGTCAAAATTATTCAGATCCAAAATGGCATTGCTCGAATTTGAAATGTTTGAATTGAAGAAAATCTCGTCATAATCTGTTTTGCCATCCCTGGCCTTTACGTAGTTGTATAGTTTATCTTTAACCCTTGCCACTTTTTCTTCCTCGTCGTATACCAGGAATCCCCTGTCGGCCAGGTTCAGTAAGTGAACCTCCACCTGTTCCTGGGGTTTCGACATATATCTTGTAAGGTCCTCCAGGTTTATTTCCCTCGAATGCTTTTTATCAGTAAACTCTTTAATGACATTAAGAATATTGATCTCATCGATTCCCTGAAGGCGGTCATAGCGGTCGCGCGAATAGTAGTTTGTTGATTCAAAAATTGCATTACTTTGTTTGTTTGGTCCCGGCATCATTTTAAAACTCAGCTTTGCAGTGTCCATCTTCCATTGAAGCTGTTCGCAATAGATCTCTATTTTATGCCATGAATCGAACCAGGGTGTAATGGATTTCATCCGCACATCCCTGCTGAAAGAAAGCTCCCTGAGGCTGTCAGAATATTTCATTTCAAGCCCGGAATGATAAATTGAATCCGTTTCATGGTATATCGATACAGAGGCTGAGGCCGCATTGATCTTTTCAGGACGGATCACAAAAACAGGAGCACGGATCTCCATGAAATTCTCCCCTCCTTTTGTGACAACGACCCTTGCATCCCGATTATGCAGCCCGGAGCCCAAAATCCTGCTTCCTTCCATTGCGAAACCTCCCATATAATCGATGTCTTTGAATAGGTTCCTGATGCTGATCTCCTTATCGTATGAATTAAACCTCGGATAGGATGCCTTAAGCTCATTCACATCCACCAACACCTTATCAGTAAGCCTGCCAGGGATTGGTGATGAGAAATATTTCCTGTTGAAGAAATGAACTGAATCGGCGGTAACCATCGAAAACCTCAACTGTACCTGGTAACGGTCCAGGTCAGCAAAAACCTGATTTGGTTTAATTCCTGCTCTTTGCCAGTCAACCCTGCCCCCATGCCCCATCCACCTGAACGAAAGCGGGTAATAGGCTCCATAGGTGCCGTAGATAACCATCGAATCCCTGTTGACTTCACAGATTAAATCAGCCTTTTCAAATTCGATTACAGGAACCGAATCAATTTTCATCGTGAAAACGGCCGGGTGAACTTTCCATCTTGTGGTCTGTGATTTATATATCAGGCCCTCTCCGAACATGGTGGTCGTGAAATCCAGGAATGCGCTGAAATTCCTTGAATTCTTTTCCGAGATCAGGTGTTTCAGGATGTCGGACCAGGGTCTGAAGTTCGATTCCTTCTGATGAGAATCCACAAACACATTCAGGGCATTTATATAGTTAAAGAAATCAGGGAAGATCCGGATCTTCTTTTTAAGCATTTCATTACAGAGGGAATAAATAAATTTCTTCTTTGCAGGATCAAAGGTCTCCTCATTCCATTTCTGAACAAAACCTGTCATGATGGGCTTAAGCAGTTTCTGATCGTTATCTGAAAGCCCGAATAACAGGCCGTTCAGTTCACCGATAAACTTCGTTGAATCGCCTGTAAAGCGGGTAGTTCTCTGGTTTTGCGAAAAGGCATCAAAAGATAGCAAAAACAGGCTTATTGAAATAAATGCAATAAAAGAAGGTCTGAGTCTTAACATTTTTTAAACGTTACTGCCACCCAGTGATTCAACGTCTCCACCCGGTCCTGCATCATCCCCATGGCTGTAACCATTTCACGGATTACATCCAGGTCGTCTTCATAAAAACCACTTAAAATAAGTGATCCCCCGTTTTCAAGGGAGTTGTGATACACAGGGATATCGTGTAAGAGGACATTGCGGTTGATGTTGGCCAGGATGTATCCGAATTTCCCCGAAGGGATGTCTGCGGCACTACCCTTAATCACAATCATTCCCGGGACATTATTCCGGGCGGCATTTTCCTTTGCATTGAGAAATGACCATTCATCATTATCAATGGCCACTACATGTTTCGCTCCGAGCTTCAGTGCAATAATGCCCAGGATCCCTGTACCCGTCCCAATGTCAAGCACCGAACTGCCTTCAAACCTGATCTGAAGCAATGCCTTGATCATCAGGTGGGTTGTTTCATGATGGGCAGTACCGAAAGACATTTTAGGTTCTATCACGAGATCTATTCCTGCTGCAGGATCAGGTTCATGAAAGGGGGCCCGGATAAAACACTTGCCGATTTTCACCGGCTGGTAGGCCGATTCCCAGGCAGCATTCCAGTTCTGTTCCGGTATGTTCCCGATCTTATAGCTAAAACCAAGGTTCATTGCCTGTTCGTCGAGAAAATCTGAAACCTTCCTGACGTCGAAGAAGTCAATAGGGATATATGCTGAAAAAATTCCAGCTGTTTCTTCCAAAAAGCTTTCGAATCCGAGTTCACTCATCCCGGCGGTCAGGATCTCCGCATCTTCTCCTGAAAGTCCGTTAATGTTGACCTCTATATATTCCATCAGAGTGCATCAAAGATTGCAATAAATTCCTCTGCTTTTAAGGAAGCTCCTCCGATCAGTCCGCCGTCAACATCCGGGTTGCTGAAGAGTTCCTTAGCATTTTTGGAATTGCAACTCCCCCCGTATAATATCGTGATCTCCCCCGATAATTTTTTTGAATATTTTTTTGCGATCAACCCGCGAATAAACGCATGCATCTCCTGAGCCTGCTCTGATGTTGCATTTACCCCGGTACCAATGGCCCATACCGGTTCATAGGCAATAACCACTTCCGACATTTCTTCCTTATTCAGATGAAAGAGTGATTCGTTCAGCTGTTTTTCAACGACCTTGAAGTGTTTTTTCGCTTTGCGCTCAGGCAAAAGTTCACCGCAGCAAAAAACAGGTTTTATATTATGTTTCAAAAGCGCATCCAGCTTGCGGGCCAGGAACTCATGGCTTTCATTAAAATACTTCCTTCTTTCAGAATGGCCGATGATGCAGTATTCAACCTCCATGGATTCAAGCATGGGAGGGCTTATCTCACCGGTGAAAGCCCCGCGATCGTCCGGATATACATTCTGGGCTCCTACCGAGAAGTTTGATTCTACGGCAATGTCCGTAGCCAGCTCCAGGAAAAGGAATGGCGGGCAAAGCACGACAATCTTATCTTTGAGTTTACGGTTTTCCAGTGCTTCTGCCACCTGGGCGATCAGTTCTTCAGCTTCCAGGAAGGTTTTATTCATCTTCCAGTTACCTGCAACAATTTTTTTTCTCATATATTTCACGTTTTGTGTTATGGCGTTACTGCGTTATGGCGTTATTGCGTTATTGCGTTTTGCGTTATGGCGTTATGGCGTTTTGGCGTTTTGCGTTATGGCGTTATGGCGTTATGGCGTTATTGCGTTATTGCGTTATTGCGTTATTGCGTTATTGCGTTATTGCGTTACTGCGTTATGGCGTTATGGCATTATGGCGTTCATTACGGCCTGGCCGAACGATATTCATTTCGTCACCCACTCAATCTTACCCTCGGATCAATGATACCATACAAAATATCTGCAAAAATATTTATCAGGATAAGTATTACCGAAATGAATAACACTGCGCCCATGATCACGGGGAAGTCATATTTATCCAATGCGTTCACGATCACGAGCCCGATACCTTTCCAGTCAAAAATATATTCCACGAAAACAGCTCCTGCAAGTAATGATGCGAGCCAGCCTGTGGCCGCTGTAACAACAGGGTTCAGCGCATTTTTAAGGGCATGCCTTAGAAGTATCCTGCGGGGGCCGAGACCTTTGGCTCTTGCCGTACGGATGTAATCCTGGGACAACACTTCGAGGAGTGAATTTCGTGTAAGCTCCACGATGATTGCAAGCGGCCTGATGCCAAGTGTAAATGCCGGGAGGATAAGGTTCTTAAGGTCGAGATATTCCCCTCTGCCAAGGTCATCGACAGAATACAGGCTGCCTGCCATATTCAGGTGAGTAAAATGGGCCAGGACAAAAGCAAATATCCAGGCATTCAGGATGGCAGCAAAAAAGGAAGGCAGCGACATGCCCAGAACTGAAAACACAAGCGACAGCCTGTCGATAAAGGAATTTTTATAGAGAGCGCAAAGCACTCCTATACCAATTCCGGCAAGAAGGGCAAAGATCATGGCCACAAAAGCCAGTATGAATGTATTAATAAAACTTTCGAAAAGCAGCTCACTGACGTTTCTCCGGGTCTGATAACTCTGCCTGAGGCAGGGAAATTTAGCTGCCATCATAAAATTCCCGGCGGTGTATGCAAAAAACGGGGTCCCGTATTTGACCGAATCATATCTGAAACTGCCTCCGGCATTATTTATCGTATGGAATGACAATGGACTGAGGTCGTTAAGGTAAGCTGCAAACTGAACATAGAGTGGTTTATCGGTTCCCAGTTCCTTTTTTACGGCTGCAACAGAAGCGCTGTCGGCCCTTTGACCCAGCATCATACGGGCAGGGTCCCCGGGTAAAATATTAAACAGGAAAAAGATAACGACAATAACCCCGAAAAGGACAAGGATCCCATAGCCAATCCGCTGAAGGATAAACTGTATCATTTAAAATATTTATCACTGACCTCATTCCAGGGAGGAAAATCCCTGAAAGCCCATTTGTCGATAACTACGCCGTCTTTAAGCAGGATCAAACCCGGGTTTGACCTGACCATCGTTTTCAGGATCACATCATCGGCATTATAAAAATCGAAAGCTGTACCATGGGTCAGGCGGAATTTACGGATCTCCGCAGGCATTGCGGTAGTTATGCATATAAAGGGCATACCTTCTGTCCTGGCTTTTTTAAAGAAGGGAAGGATGCGAAGAAAGGCTTCTTTGTTGGTTTCCTTCAGATTATATACCACCAGAAGGAACTGGTAATCGGGATTCTGTATAATGGAGGCTGTAACGTCATTTCCCTGCATATCTTCAACCAGCAGTGTTGCAGCCTTCCCTGTATTGGGGTCATCCACTCTCTGGCTGTCAAAAACCCATTGGGACATCCATTCAGAGTCATTCCAGGGATAATTCGAAGCAAGATATTCCTTTTTTTCGCCCGTCTTTTTGTTTCTGTATGTCACATAAAACTTAACCGGGAGGTTCTCGGTTTTATTCACTTTATTCCCTTTCCTCCAGGCCATGAAATCGATAAGAGGAAGATGTCTTGCACTATAGACTGACATCCCGGCGAATGCAAACATGGTCAGGAAAAGGAGCATGATATCCAGTTTCACGTTCAGGGCCGAACGGTATTTATTCCTCCACATGAAAACAGGTACCACGAAAAGCATCATTACAAGGTTCTTTATAAAGGTCTGGGTATTGGTCAACTTAACCGCATCGCCGAAACAGCCGCAATCGGGTACCAGGTTCCAGATGGCATCGATGAATGTGAGTATGGTAAAGTATGTCATCATCAGAAGGAGCAGCCAGGCGGTCTTCTTTATCCAAAGGTTAAATAAAAGGCTGATTCCTGTAATGAATTCGAGCATGCAAAGGATGATCGAAAGACCCAGAGCGAACTGCCCGGCCCAGGGCAGGCCAAAGGCAATAAAGTAATCTTCTATACGAAAAGCAGTCCCCATGGGATCAACTCCCTTAACGAAACCACTGAAAACAAATACCAGTCCGACAAGCAGGCGGAAGCAAGTTCTAAGAGCTTTCATACTCTAATCTTATAAGTGCGAAAATCGCATAATTGATAATATCATAAAAGTTAGCATCAAGGCCTTCGGAGATAAATGTCTTCCCCTGGTTATCCTCGATCTGCTTGATTCGCAACAATTTCATCAGGATGATGTCTGTGAGTGAACTGATCCTCATTTTCCGCCATGCTTCACCATAATCATGATTCTTGTCGAGCATAAGGTCACGGGCAGCGTAAATATATTTATTGTAAAGCCGTTCACCGGCCTCCGGCGCAAGTTCAAGGTTCTCACCTGTGCCAAGCTCAAGCTGGATCAGAGCGATCACCGAATAATTTATAATTCCGATGTATTCCGGTTTAACCCCCTCTTCGATTTTCCGCACTCCCTTATCGTCAATGCTCCGGATTCTCTGGGCTTTGATATAGATCTGGTCTGTTATCGAAGTGGTCCGAAGAATGCGCCATGCAGTGCCGTAATCCTTCATTTTCGTCAGGAAAATATCGCGGCAAAGGCTGATACAATGTTCAAATTCCTTTTCTGTATTCTGATTTCCGCTCATGTGTTTGCTGATGAGGTTTTCCTCGCCCCTTCGATCCCCTGTAATGATGAGGTATCCAGGTTCCCGGCCTCAGGTTTGCGAGGCCTAAAGTACAAAAAAATAGTAAAAGCAGTGATAAGAGGATGGCGTGAATTATGAATATTAGTAAACAGCGGCAGGAATTTTGAATATTGATCAACGGATACCGAACAGTGTCCGCCTTCGGCGAACGCTTTTCTACCGTCACCCATGATTTACTACCTTTGCTGAAAAAAATGTTCAGGCTCAACTGCAACGGAAAAATTCTGGATCTGTCGGTACCGGCCGTAATGGGCATACTTAATATTACACCCGATTCATTTTTCGACGGAGGGAGGTTTCTTTCGATTGACTCACAGCTGAAGCAGGTTGAACGGATGCTGACCGAAGGTGCTTCCGTCATTGATATTGGTGCTGTCTCAACCCGCCCGGGAGCCGGTGAAGTTTGCCAGACGAGTGAGATGGAACGGATTCTTCCTTCTGTCAAAGCCATCAGTAAAACATTTCCTTCGGCAATAATTTCCGTCGACACATTCAGACCGCTGATTGCCAGGGCTGCAGTCGAGCATGGGGCCGGTATGGTCAACGATATTTATGGGGGAAGATATGAAACCAGCATGATGGGAACCATTGCAGCCCTCAAAGTACCATATGTCATTATGCATATGAAAGGTGATCCTTCTGATATGCAGGATAAACCAGCCTATTCGGATGTCTTAGCCGAGGTTACCTATTTTTTTGAAAAACAAGCCGGCAAAGCAAGGTCGGAGGGAATCCGGGAAATCATCATTGATCCCGGCTTCGGGTTTGGAAAAACCACTGAACATAACTACAGGCTTCTTTCATGTCTTGATACCTTGCAGTCTCTGAAGGTGCCTGTCATGGTTGGACTTTCAAGAAAATCAATGATCTACAAGGCCCTTCTCACAGGCCCGGAAGATGCACTGACAGGGACAACCGTGCTTCAGACAATTGCATTGATGAAAGGGATCAGCATCCTCAGGGCCCATGATGTAAAAGAAGCGATGGAGGCGATAAAACTGATTGAGACTTGTAAACAATATTCAAACGGCCAGTAAACACTTAACCCAATGTTCCATTTATTAAACATAAGCGGATTATTTAATTTCAGGATAGTCGACCTCATCGATATCATACTGTTTGCAGTACTTCTGTACGAAGTTTACACCCTGGTGAAAGGAACAGCCGCTATCAGGATCTTCATAGGCATCATTTCCATTTATATTATCTGGAAGGTTGTCAAGGCATTCGAGATGCAGCTTCTGAGTGAGATCCTCGGGCAGTTCATCAGTGTCGGGGTTATCTCTTTAATAGTGGTTTTCCAGCCGGAGATCCGGCAATTCCTGCTGATGATGGGGAATACACGTATAATCCATCACCCCAGGCGCAGATTCATCTTCTGGAAATTCAAGGTCAACGACCCCTTTGCTGAACATATAGATGCCGTCGTAATGGCCTGCCAGAAAATGGCTGAGACCAAAACCGGCGCGCTCATCGTAATTGCCAGAGAAAGCCAGCTTGGTACCTTCGTGGAGACGGGTCAGATGGTCGGTTCAAGGATATCTGAACTTATGCTTGAAACCATTTTCTTCAGGAACAGCCCGCTTCACGACGGGGCCGTGTTAATTTCAGGTGACACCATACTGGCGGCACGCTGTATTCTACCCGTTTCAAAACGAAGCAGCATCCCCTCCTGGTACGGCCTGAGGCACAGGGCGGCCATAGGGCTCACCGAAAAATCAGATGCGATTGCGATTGTAATTTCAGAGGAAAGGGGAACAATTTCCTATAGTGTTGAAGGGAAACTTATTGAAAGGGTAAGCCCTGCAGAATTATCAGGATTCCTGGTGGCCAGCTTCAGCAAATAAGTATTACTTTTTCTTTTTTTGTGTCTTTTTCAGCGAATCAGCAACTCTTGCGCTGTCGGCTTTTTTCTTCAGTTCAAACTCCTTCACCATCTGGTCGGGCGATTTGCCAAGGTTGTTCAATGCCATCTGGGCGTCATCTGCAAAATCATGATGTGGGTATTTTTCAATAAACTGAATGTATAATTCCTGGGCTTTATCGAAATTCTGCAGGATATTCTCATAAATATACGCTTTAAAGAACAGGCAGATCGCCGATTTCGCGTCGTTAGGGTAATTGGCTCTGTATAGGTCAAACATTTCAATGGCCGGTTTCCCGTTCCCGCGGTTCATATAAAGATTTCCGGCTTTGAAAATATAATTTTGGGTCAGGGAGTCGGCAGGGAAATCTTTAATGAAAGCAGAATACAATAGCAGCAGGCTGTCGGCAGATTTGTTGTCCATCGAATTCGCCTTTGGAGAAAAAAGCCGGGTTTCCATCTCGTGAATCCTCGCGGCTTCTTTATTTCTTGATGGGCCGCATGAAATCAGGATAACAAGTACAAAGGGCAATAAAAAGGTTTTTATTTTCATACAATCAGCTATTTCTTTCGCTTTTTAATGTGGGGGAAGAGCATTTTATAAGAAACATCAACATCCCCTTTTGAAATATCATTAAGCCTCCGGTTCAGCAGGACTCTTTTAAGGGAGTTTATCCTGTCGACCATCAATATTCCTTCAATATGATCATATTCGTGCTGGATAACCCTCCCCAGAATGCCTTCGAATTTCTCGTCATGCGGCTGAAAGTCCTCATCAACCCAGCGGATCCATATCACAGGTTTACGTGAGACATCTTCCCTCATCCCCGGAAAACTCAGGCATCCCTCGTTAAATATCCATTCTTCTCCTTCTTCCTTATAAATTTCAGCATTGATGAAGAGTTTCTTAAAGCCCTCTACTTCCGGATGATCTTTCACGAAAGCCGATGCGTCAATAGCAAATATGCGGATCGAGCAGTTCACCTGGGGAGCAGCCAGTCCGACCCCATCGGCCTGATACATGGTTTCCCAAAGATCGCTGATAAATTGTTTCAGCTCAGGGTAATCAGGATCGATTTTCTGGGCCTTTTTCTTTAAAACGGGATTTCCGTATGCCAAAACAGGTAGTATCATGAATTACTATGCTCTTTTTTCATTCGTTCAGATTCCATGAAAGATTGCAGGATTATTGTAGCACTCACCGTATCAACCAGGTTTTTATTGCGCCGGGCCATTTTTTTTATTCCTGATTCAAGTATGGTCCTGCCGGCAATCAGTGAAGTAAAGCGTTCATCCATCCTTTCAACCCTTATCCCTGGAAAAGCCCGGATAAGTTGCTTTACGAAAGGCTCAATAAAACGGGCCGATTCCGAAGGGGAATTGTCCATATGTTTTGGTTCACCGACCACGAAACACTCGACCGGGTTACTGACGACATAGTCCTTAAGAAAGCGCAGGACCTCCATTGTGGGAACTGTACCCAAAGCTGTGGCTATCAGCCTGAGTTCATCAGAAACTGCTATCCCGCTTCGCTTTTGACCATAATCTATTGCAAGTATCCTTCCCATGTCGGTATCGTTTTGCAAAAGTACGATTTTTTTAAAAGATAGCGTAGAGCGGTGGCAGGGTTGATGATTGATGAAAATTGTATTCTCATGGCTCATCGCCTAAAACCCTAAATTTCGTACATTTGAATTCCAAAAATTCATTAAATGACCGGTCTGCATCGTTCAACAATAGAATCTTCCTGGGAAAACAGGGAGCTCCTGGGCAAGCCTGAAACACAGAAAGCAATACGGGATGTGATCAGCCTGCTCGACAAAGGGAAGCTCCGTATTGCAGAACCCGTCGCAGAGGGATGGATCATCAACGAATGGATTAAAAAAGCCATCATCCTGTATTTTCTGATACAGGATATGGAAGTCTTCAATGCGGGCCCTCTTGAATTCTACGATAAGATTCCACTGAAAAAAGGATTTAAAGCCTTAGGTGTGAGGGTGGTTCCGCATGCCGTTGCGCGCTTTGGCTCTTTCATTGCCGAAGGCGTGATCCTTATGCCGTCTTATATTAACATAGGGGCTTATATCGACCATGGCAGCATGGTCGATACATGGGCCACCGTTGGATCCTGCGCCCAGGTCGGGAAGAATGTTCATCTCAGCGGAGGAGTCGGGCTTGGAGGTGTGCTGGAACCCATCCAGGCTGCACCGGTAATTATAGAGGACGGTTGTTTTATCGGTTCAAGGTGTATCATTGTAGAAGGAGTACGGGTAGGTAAAGAAGCCGTACTGGGCGCCAATGTCGTGCTGACTTCTTCGACGCGCATCATCGATGTCTCCGGCAGTCAGCCTGTTGAATACAAGGGAACAGTTCCTCCAAGGTCTGTAGTTATTCCGGGCAGTTTTGAAAAAGAGTTTCCTGCAGGCAAATACCAGGTCAGCTGTGCGCTGATCATCGGTCAGCGCAAGACATCGACGAACCTGAAAACTTCACTGAATCAGGCATTACGGGAATATAATGTAAGTGTGTGATGAAGATACTCGTAATCCAGACTGCTTCCATCGGCGATGTGATCCTTGCCACTCCCCTGCTCGAAAGTTTACACCACGCGTACCCATCCGCAGAAATTGATATTCTTATAAAAAAGGGCTTCGAAGGTTTATTCAGGGAACACCCTTTTCTTAACGACATCATGCTGTGGGATAAAACCAGGAAGTACCGCGACTACCTGAGAATTGCAGCAAAGATCAGGAGAAAGAAATACGACCTGATCATAAATGTTCAGCGTTTTGCGCTCACCGGTTTGCTCACCGCTTTCTCAGGCGCCCTTACCACAGTTGGTTTCAGCAAGAACCCTTTTTCATTTCTTTTTACAAAACGGATCCGGCATCATATAGGCCAGGGCATTCATGAAGTTGAGCGAAACAACTCACTCATCATGCAGCTTATGCCGTCGGGGGAAAGATTCGATGAATCCGGCAGCTTACTGAAGCCAAAACTATACCCCTCCCCTTCCGATGAAGCTGTGGTCCTGCCTTTCAAAACCGCTTCCTATGTAACCATTGCACCTGCATCCTTATGGTTTACGAAGCAATACCCTGCAAACAAATGGGCTGAACTGATTCAAACCCTGCCTTCTGAAATTCAAATTTACCTTCTTGGATCCTCCGCCGATCTGAAACTTTGCGAAGCGATCAGGATGGGATCAGGAAGGGAAAACATAGAAATCCTTGCCGGAGGCCTGAGTTTCCTTGAATCAGCAGCTCTCATGCGGGATGCACAGATGAATTACACGAACGACTCCGCTCCCATGCACCTTGCGTCGGCGGTAAATGCCCCGGTTTCGGTCGTATACTGCAGCACGGTCCCCGGCTTTGGTTTCGGGCCATTGTCAGATAAGCACTGGATCGTTCAGAGCCGCAAAGAGCTGAAATGCCGCCCCTGTGGCTTGCATGGCAGAAAGGAATGCCCGCTTCAGCATTTTGAATGTGCTGTCACGATCAGTCCTGGCCAATTTCCATCTCTGCCCGGCCAAACTCAGGAAAATTAGGTATCTTTGTACTTCTTTATCATTAATCATTGTGATCAGCGATTTGCTCAAGAAGGAAGTCATGGCCTGCCTGGATGCATTGAATTCAGGTGGCATCATAGTTTACCCTACCGACACCATATGGGGTATTGGCTGCGATGCAACAAACCCGGAGGCTGTAAAAAAGATCTACTCGATCAAAAAGCGCATTGACAGTAAATCCCAGATCATCCTTCTCGACAATGCTGATAAGCTGTCTCTGTACGTTCATGACATCCCTCTGATCACCTGGGATCTTTTAAAGAACATCACTTCTCCCCTTACCATAATTTATCCTGAAGGCAGGAATCTGGCCCCTAACGTTCTCGGCGAGGACGGCTCGGTGGCAATACGGATTGTAAATCATGAGTTCTGCAGGGAGCTCATCAGGGAATTCGGGCGGCCCATTGTCTCAACTTCAGCCAACATTTCAGGCGGGGCCAACCCTCACAGTTTCGATGACATTGACCCCTCTATTCACGAACAGGCTGATTATACTGTCATGGCATATCATAATGTGATTTCCGCGGTAAGGCCCTCCCGCATCATTAAACTATACCAAAACGGGGAATTCGACGTTATAAGACCATAATTTTTCCGCGATCCATGAAGTTTTTAAAAACCTGTTTTACTCTCTTTTGTTTGCTGACTGCTTTTCACGTTTACTCCCTGCCTGAGAACGCTAAAAAATATACTGTCATTGGAAAAGTCAGCGATAAAAACGACGGGGAGTCACTCGTAGGGGCTACTGTATACATCAAGGAAATGAAGACCGGGACCACTACCGACCAGTACGGAAGGTTTTCGCTCACTTTGCCTCAGGGGACATACAACCTGGTCTTTTCATTTATCGGCTATACATCTTACAGCCGGGAAATAAAACTTGATAAAGACTTCAGCCTTAAGATCGAACTTTCGACCGAGCAGAAAGAGTTGCAGGAGGTGGTGGTTAAAAGTGACCGGACCGACCAGAATGTAGTCAAACCGGAAATGAGTGTTTTCAAAATGGATATCCATACCATCCAGAAGATCCCTGCACTTATGGGGGAAGTCGACGTGATCAAGGCTATTCAGCTGCTCCCGGGAGTTCAAAGCGTGAGTGAAGGCTCGAGCGGGTACAGCGTAAGGGGAGGGGCGCCCGACCAGAACCTGATTTTGCTGGATGAAGCAACGGTATACAATGCATCCCATCTCATGGGATTTTTCTCGGTATTCAACAACGATGCCGTGAAGGATGTCAAATTATATAAAGGAGACATACCGGCAAATTACGGAGGCAGGCTCGCTTCCGTTCTTGATGTAAGGATGGACGAAGGCGATTCAAAAGGATTCGAGGTTAACGGTGGTATCGGGATCATTGCCAGCAGACTTACAGTTGAAGGCCCGATTAAAAAGGAAAGATGTTCATTTATTGTTTCCGGAAGACGCACTTACGCCGATCTTTTTCTTCCTCTTTCATCCAATAAGGCTCTTCAGAACAACCGCCTGTATTTCTATGACATCAACGCCAAAATAAATTATGTTATCAACGATAATAATCAGGTATTTTTATCCGGTTACTTTGGAAGGGATGTGTTCAGCAACCAGTTTTCCAGGATGAGCTGGGGTAACGGCACCGGGACATTCAGATGGAATCATGTATTCTCGAAGAAACTGTTCTTTAATTTCACGGCGGTATACAGCGATTACCGTTATCTCCTTGGCACTCCCAGCGGGGCAACCAACAGTTTTGACTGGAACGCCGATCTCCGTGACCTTGGAATAAAAGGCGACTTCTCATGGTACCTGAATACAAACAACACCCTTCATATCGGAGGCGCGGTGACTTACCATATGATAAATCCCGGGAAAGCCAGCGGAACGGGCAGCGAAACGGTCTTCACGACAATCCAGGTCCCAAAGAATTATTCCATTGAATCGGGCGTATATGCCACGAACGAGCAAAAATTCGGCACCCACCTCGTTGCAACTTACGGCCTCAGGCTCTCTCTTTTCCAGAATATTGGTCCCGGAACAGTATACCACTATACTCCCACCCATGTGGCTATAGATTCGAGTGTTTATAAGACCGGGGTAATTTATAACACATACGGGGGCATCGAGCCAAGGATAGGGCTGATGTATCAGTTCAATGAGAAATCCTCTGTAAAAACAAGCTATGCCCGTACTTACCAGTATCTGCAACTCGCCCAGAACTCATCGGCAGGCACGCCTCTCGATATATGGTTCCCGGCCAGTCCCAACATCAAACCCCAGATCGGGGACCAGGTTGCATTAGGCTATTTCCGGAATTTCCGGAGAAATACGATTGAGACTTCAGTCGAAGTATATTACAAGTGGATGCAGAATGTGATAGACTTCAAGAATTTTGCACAGCTGCTGCTGGTTGATACGCTGGAGGGCCAGGTAAGAACAGGAAAAGGGTATTCCTACGGTATTGAATTTCTTGTACGGCTTAATGAAAAGATCGTCAGCGGCTGGGTAAGCTACACTTATTCGAGGTCTTTCAGGCAGATCCCCGAAATACAGGCAAACCCCTACCCTGCTCCATACGACAAGCCCAACAACATCAGTGTGGTTCTGAATTTCCAGTTAGCGAAGCGCTGGAGCGTATCAGCCAACTGGGTATACGCTACCGGGGCGCCTGTGACTTTCCCGACAGGCAGGGCCACGATCGCAGGCAAGATAATCCCCATCTATTCCGACCGGAATGCATACCGTTATCCTGATTACCACCGCCTCGACCTGTCAGTGACATTTGCATCAAAGGAAAAACCTCACCGCAAATTTACCTGGGACCTGAATTTCTCGGTTTACAATGCCTATGACCGGCATAATACATGGTCCATTAATTTTGTACAGGACAATGTAGACCCCAATACGACCTATGCTGAAAAGATCTATCTTTTCGGGATCATTCCTTCTGTAACCTTTAATTTCCACATCAACCATGAATAAGCTCCTTCTCAGCCTTCTCATCCTCTTGCTTGCCGCCGGATGTACCGAGAGGATCAATGTGAACCTGGATAATTCATATATACGCCTTGTGGTTGACGGGGGGCTTGCGACCGACAGCATGCAGAGATCGGTCACACTGAGTAAGTCGGCAAGTTATTTCTATAACCAGCCCCCTCCCATGGTGAGCCATGCCATTGTCACTCTTACCGACGGCTCATTCCTTGATACTCTTAGGGAAGAGCTGCCAAATAAACCGGGAGTATACAGCCTTGACAGTAATTTCAGGGGAACGATAGGAAAAACCTACAGCCTGGATATTAAACTCCCTGAAGTAATCGGCAACGTTGCTGAATATACATCTTCATGCAAGATCATGAAAGTGGCAAGGCTGGATTCGATACAAACCGAATTCAATCCGAATCTCGGAAAGAACGGCCACTGGCAGATCAAGATCTTCGCCCAGGAACCCGGTGATGAAGTGAATTTTTATCTTCTTAAATATTACCGTAACGGTAAACTGATGTCCGACTCCATTCAAAAATGGAGCACTTCCGACGACAAGTATTTCAACGGTAGTTATATCAGGGGACTTACGGCCTTTTACATCAATAACGGTAACCCTTGGGAAACCCTGCACCCGGGAGACACGGTGATCGTGCAGATGAGCGGAATCACGAAGGAATACTATGATTTCATCCAGCAGGTGCAGCAGGCCGGCATCCAGATCCCTTTCTTCTCAGGCCCCCCGGCCAATGTCGAAGGCAATATCAGCAACGGGGCCGTTGGCTTCTTTTCGGCTTATTCCGACTCATTCGCCAGGCACATCATTCCAAAACAATAACACATGAAAAAAACTTTTCTTAGTTTATTTCTGTATGCAGGTTTACTGCTGTTTCTGATCAATTATTCCCAGGCCCAGAACAAACCTTTGAACAGCAGTCTCGTTGGTTCATGGGTAGGGATGCTGAAGATCCAGGGGATCTCACTGACGATGGTTATGAATATCAAAACGAACGGGTCTGACAGCCTTATTGTGACCTTCGACAGTCCTGACCAGGGTGCCAAAGGCATTTCCACAAGCAGCGTGAAGGTCACTGCTGATTCAATGATAGTCAGGTCAAAACTGATCTCTGGCCTTTACCAGGGTAAATTTACGTCGGACTATTCTGTTCTGGAGGGCAGGTGGAAACAAAGCGGGCTCGACATCCCTCTCAACCTCGAGCATAAGCAGGAAGCTTTTAAGCGGGCCCGCCCCCAGGAACCCATACCTCCTTTTCCTTATGTATCGGAGGATATCAGTTTCCGAAATGAAAAAGCAGGGATCTCGCTTGCAGGCACTCTTACGTTGCCCAAAGAGGGGAAGAAATATCCTGCAGTTGTCCTTATTACAGGATCCGGGCCTCAGAACAGGGACGAAGAATTACTTGGTCACAAGCCCTTCCTGTTGCTGTCAGATTACCTCACCCGCCGGGGCATAGCAGTATTACGTTACGACGACAGGGGTGTTGGGAAGTCGGGGGGTAAATTTTCAACCTCAACAACCTTTGATTTTGCTGCTGATGCAGAAGCCGCACTGGGCTTCCTGAAGACCCGCCCCGAAATTGACACGAACAAACTTGGCCTGATCGGCCATAGCGAGGGAGGTCTTATAGCCCCGGTCGTTTCTTCCGGGAGGAAGGATGTGGATTTTATTGTTCTTATGGCCGGAACCGGCGTTACAGGTGAGAAGATCTTGCTCACCCAGGCTGCTGAAATTCAGAAAGCCGACAGTGCAGATGAAAAATCCATTCAGCAGGCACAGACAATTAACCAGAAGATTTATGATATAGTGAAGAAGAACCCCGATAATGATAAAGCTTCCGCCGCCATCCGCAAACTTCTGCAAAAAGAAAATGATGCATCCTGGAAAAAAGGCAGTGCCGACACCATGTCGGTAGCATCAATGGAACAAACCATTAAAACGGTGATCTCTCCATGGTTCCGGACTTTCCTCACACTTGATCCGCAGTTATATTTAAAGAAAGTGCATTGCTCAGTGCTCGCGATCAACGGCGACCTCGACCTCCAGGTAGATTCAAAGATCAACCTGCCGGCCATCGAAAAAGCACTTATTTTCGGAGGGAATTCCAAATACACAATCGAGGAAATCCACGGGGTCAATCATCTCTTTCAGACTGCCAAAACCGGCTCTCCGTCAGAATACGGGAATATAGAAGAAACGATTCAGCCCGGGGTTCTTGAGCTGATTGCTTCATGGATATTACAAACGGTAAAGCCGGGGACAACCGTCCGCTAGCGCACGACGACCATACGCTTTGTTTCCAACACCCTTCCGTCAGAGACAAGGCGGTAGAAATAGATCCCCGGGTTAAGTGAGGAAACCGGGGCCATAATGAACGGGGAACCTTCGAAAACAGTTTCGGTCTGAACCACCCGGCCAAGCGGGTCTATTATCTCGAGGCTCATATCCTTACTGATATTATCGAGCAGTATGGTCGTTGTTCCTGATGCAGGGTTCGGGTAATTCTGAGCAAGATAATTCTTCGTCCCTTCATTGGCCGGCCTGATCCCTGAAGGAATACCTGCAAACCAGATATGCGCCTGCTTAATGATGTTTTTACGGACCATCGAATCGGAGACCTGTTCGAGACTGGCCGCAAGATACACAGTCTTCCAGGCTCCGCTCATTGCCCTTACACCCCCTATCCTGGTTTTTGCTGCATTGTAATAAAATATTTCTTTTCCCGGGCCTGTGGGCGTGATCTCATCAGGGTAGAAATTGCTGCCGCCGTATACATTGACCACGGATGAATTCTGGATCTGACCAAAAACACTGTCGGTGGGATTGGCTATATACTGGTTGTTCGCGGTACCCCCGTCGGCCGAGAAGGCAGCACCAAGGAAGTTGTTGTAGAATGCCTTCGTAGCCAGAGTGAAGTGGCCGCCGCTGCCGGATCCGGTATATACATCCCAGCCGATATCCTGTCCGGAGATAAACAACCTTTTCCCGGCATTAAGTTCGGAAGTCAATATTGCAACAAAATCATCGGTAAGTGCAGGGAATGACCATCCAACGTTATAATAATAATTCTGTACATCACCCAGACAGCTGGCCGCATATGCATGTTTAAACGAAGTGAGGTCTATGACATCATAAGCGTTAGCTCCTGCATAGCCCAGGCCCCGGAGATAATTATTCTGGAAAGAGGCGGCCGACAGTGAGCTTCCATCTCCCCATCCCCCGTCATTGTTAATCACCAGTTCGTTTACACCCGAGATCACATAGGCAGAAAGTGCATTGGGGGCAAACACGGGATGATCCAGGGATTGCATGCTGAGAGTATGGTTTCCAACCGCGGCCACATCTCCGTTCGTGATATTCACGTAAAGGTCCCAGGCAGCTTTTCCCGGGATTGAAATATCAACGGAGTCACTATAATGATTCCCGTTGATCACAAAATCGGCGCTCCAGTCGTTAGGGATGATGGTACTCATTTTAAACCGGAAGTTCCCGGCCTGGTCCCCGAGATTTAACACCTTGTACTGGTATGTCGTGGGATTGCCGGGTACAGCTTTTTTAAAACCTGCGTCAACAGGCACCAGTTCCCATTCAGGGTCAATTGAGGATCCCGAATTAATGATCTTTTTTGAAGTATAATTCACTAAAAAAGCCAGCGTATATATCTGGGTAGTGTCCCAGGCAGCATAATCAAGGGTATAGGTATAGGTTACCGTTACTGAATCTCCTTCCGGGGCCGGGGTGAAAGCCTGACCCAGCGAATCGGGAAGCAATTTTCTCATCACATTGTAAAAATCCTTTTCCCCATTGGATCCCGGGGCGGTGTTATAATGTTTATGTTTTTCGTTCACGCATCCAAAAATCTTGTAACTAGTTGAAACAGGCAGTGTTCCGACAGTATATACCGTGATCTTTGCGGTTCTCTGAAGCCCGCTTGAAGTCTCCTTTACCCTGATCCTTACAGGCGCTGATGTGTATGCGTTGTTGTTTATCAGCTGCTGGGTAACGGCTGTAGGGCTTCCGAGTTCGGTACTGCCCGACATAAAAACATCAGGCACTGCGCTGACTCCATAATAAATTGTACGCTTATGGTTGTCTTTTTTATTATACGTGTAGAACGGATCAGTTGATCCCGGCCACCATGTATGATAAGAGATCTGGTGATAACGCCCGAAGTTAGCGGCCAGAACAGCTTCCATGTAAGGGTTTTGGGAGGCGCAGGGTCCACAGCTGGTATTTGTGAAGTGGTCGAACAACAGGTATTGCTTCGCTTGTGCAATTGCGTCTGTAGAACTGCATGTTATCAAACATAGCAGGACAAGAGGGAAAAGTTTTTTCAAGTGTTTAGGGGTTTTGCGAGCGCAAAGATAACAGAGATTATCAAATTTGCTTAAGAATTCGTACTTTCGTATAATAATTAACCTGAACGCATTGTATCATGGACCCCTCCCTTTATGCAATTTCACCTGTTGACGGAAGATACAGGAAAGTTACCGAAAAACTGTCAGAATACTTTTCTGAAGCTGCTATCATTCAATACCGTGTTGTAACTGAGGTCGAGTATTTTATCGCACTTTGCAAAATACCATTGCCCCAGCTCAGCGGCATCGGCAAGAACGTTTTCTCGAAATTGCGGCAGATCTCCGGACAGTTCAGCGAAGCTGATGTGATCAGGATCAAGGAGATTGAAAAGGAAACCAACCATGATGTCAAAGCCATTGAATATTTCCTGAAAGAAAAATTTGAGAAGCTCGGGCTTTCGGAGTATACCGGATTTATTCATTTCGGCCTGACCTCCCAGGATGTGAATAACACGGCTTTCCCCATGGCTACACGGGATGCCTTTGCAGAAGTTTACCTTCCAATGCTTGAAGAGATCTTCAACGTGCTTTATGCACGTTCCCAGGAATGGAAAACCATTCCGATGATGGCTCATACACATGGGCAGCCTGCCTCCCCGACTACCGTTGGCAAGGAGTTTTATGTGTTTGCCGAAAGGCTGGCAGCCCAGATAGCCTTACTCGGATCGCTCAGGTTCGAAGGGAAATTCGGAGGAGCTACAGGTAATTTCAATGCCCATAAGGCAGCCTACCCCAAAATAGACTGGAACAGCTTCGCCGACAACTTCCTTGATAAGACCTTTGGCCTCAAACGACAGAAAACAACCACTCAGATCGAGCATTATGACAGCCTGGCGGCATTTTTCGACAACCTTAAAAGGATCAACACCATACTTATTGATCTCGACCGCGACATCTGGGCATATATCTCAATGGAATATTTCAAACAGAAAATAAAGAAAGGCGAAACCGGTTCATCCACGATGCCTCATAAAGTCAATCCCATTGATTTCGAGAATTCCGAAGGGAACCTTGGGTTTGCCAATGCCATCTTTGAACACCTTTCGTCTAAGCTGCCAATAAGCCGGCTCCAGAGAGACCTTACCGATTCGACTGTGATCAGGAACATTGGCATCCCTTTCGCTCATTCGGTCATTGGCTTCAGCTCCCTTCTGAAAGGCCTGGACAAACTGATACTTAACGAGAAGAAACTCCGCGATGACCTTGAGAACAACTGGGCCGTCGTTTCGGAAGCAATACAGACCATCCTCAGACGGGAAAAATACCCTGACCCCTATGAAGCCCTGAAAGACCTTACCAGGGGTAACGAACATATCAGCCAGGCTGTATTGCACAAGTTTATTGACAAGCTGAAAGTGAGTAAAAAGGTTAAAAGCGAGCTGAAGAAGATCAGCCCTGAGAATTATACCGGTATTATCTCAATTTAAAATGAAAGTCAGCGGGTTCACCTTTGTAAGAAATGCAGTAAAATTTGGTTATCCCGTTACAGAAGCTATACGTTCCATTCTGCCTCTTTGTGACGAATTTGTAGTAGCTGCAGGGAATTCCGATGACAATACCCGCGAACTCATTGCTTCTGTTGATCCTTCAAAAATACGTATCATCGATACATTATGGGACGACAGCCTGAGGGCCGGAGGAAGTGTACTTGCCGGGGAGACCAACAAAGCCCTGGATGCGGTATCCGGCAATAGTGACTGGGCTTTTTATATTCAGGCGGATGAGGTGGTCCATGAGAGATACCTGCCCGTAATTCAGTCTGCGATGGAAGAATGGAAGGATGATCAGCGTGTGGAAGGCCTGTTGTTCAATTACCTGCATTTCTTCGGGTCTTATGATTATACTGCCAGTTCACGGGACTGGTACCGGCGTGAAGTGAGGATAATAAGAAAACAAGCGGGTATCAGATCATACAAGGACGCCCAGGGCTTTCGCAAAGACGGAAGGAAACTGAATGTAAAGCCCCTGGAAGCTTGGATTTACCATTATGGATGGGTTAAATCACCAGGCATACAGCAAACGAAGCAGGAATCATTCCAACGACACTGGCATGATGATGAATGGTTGAAACATAATGTTACTGTTAAACAGGAATTCGATTATACCGTTGTTGGCGGCCTGAAGAAATTCACGGGTAGTCATCCGCAGGTTATGAAAAATCGTATCGAATCAAAAAACTGGGATTTTCACCCTGACCCCCGCAAAAACAGGCTTTCACAGGTAAAGAAAGTCCTTCAGTGCATCGAAAACCTGACGGGTTGGCGCATCGGGGAATACAAAAACTATAGAATAATCTGAGTAATATATTGTTGTTATTCCCCGAATTATACAAAACTAATTCGAAAGATTTATGAAACATCAGCCCAATCTGCTTATTGTCGATGATTCGGAGGAAAACCTGGTTCTCCTTGAAAGCATACTCGGGAAAACGGAAGCAAACCTCATACAGGCTCTTTCCGGTTACGAGGCACTTGAAAAAATCAGGGGGATTGACCTGGCAGTGGCAATTATAGACGTTCGCATGCCGGGTATGAGCGGCTACGAACTTGCAGTGAAAATAAATGAAGAACGACAGGATGAAAAGGTTCCCATCATTTTTCTGACAGCCAGCCATGTAACTGAAGCGCAGGTAGTCGAAGGATATCAATTCGGGGCCGTCGATTATATTGTTAAACCTGTCAATAACCATATCCTGCTGAATAAAATACAGGTGTTTATTGATCTTTCCCTTCAGAAACAGACTATAATCAAGGATGCAGCTCTGCTGAAAAAATCCGCCAATGAATTAATCAGGGTAAATGCTGCCCTTAAAAAGAGTGAGGCAAAATACAGGAGTTACATTCACAATGCCCCGGATGGTGTTTTTATTATAGATGAAACCGGAAGATTCATCGAGGTAAATGAAGCAGCAATCGTGATAACAGGATATTCGAAGGAGAAATTGTTAACTATGTCGATTACTGATATCCTTTCGCAACAATCACTAAAGGATGGTCTGGCTCACTTCAGAAAGGTGGTGAAAACCGGTGCATCAAAAGCAAATATGATGTTTCGGCATAAAAACGGAACTGCACGCTGGTGGACTGTTGATGCTGTGAGACTTTCAGAAACACGATTTCTTGGTTTTGCTAAAGATATCACCGAGGAGAAAGTGATGGAAGAATCGCTGCTGAAGAGCGAAAAGGAGTACCGCTTGCTGATAGACACCACTCATGAATCAGTTATAGTCGCACAAGACGGTCTGATCAAGTTTCTCAATCATATGGCTGTTAGCCTGTTGGAAGGGTATTCGGAACAGGACCTCATTGATAGCCCATTTCCCCAATACATCCACCCCGATGATCGCGCTATGGTTGTTGATAATCATATGCGACGGATCGCAAACGAGGTGGTACACCCCCGGTATGCCTTCAGGATGGTTACCCGTGATGGTGTTGTCAAGTGGGTGGAAATCAATGCGGCTTTGATTGTATGGCAAGGCAAACCAGCCACGTTAAATTTCCTCAGCGACATCACGAAACGCAGACAATCCGAAGACGCACTGCAAAAAAGTGAGGAATTGTTCAGGTCCGTGGTGTATAACAGCATCGAACTAACCATCATAACAGATGCAAATGGCATTGTTAATTTTGTCAGCCCTCAGTGTGAAAATGTTGTAGGATATCCGAACGACAAATTTATGGGGAAACAAATGCCCGACATCATATATCCCGACGATGCAGAGAAGTGTCAGGCAGTCTGGGAACAAGTCTTCCAAAAGGATCTGGATCTCCGGGAATTCGAATATCGTATACTTGATGACCAGGGAGCAATAAGGTGGGTGTCCCACTCTGCTAAACTGGTCAGGGTAAATGATATGGTACTTGGCATTCAGAACACTATCCGCAACATCACTGAACGCAAGGTAGCAGAGCAGGCAATGAAAGTAAGCGAAGAAAAATACAAAACAATGCTTAATGCTTCACCCGATGGCATTTTATTAATCGACATGAAAGGCATTATTACTGAAGCCTCTGAGATCGGGCTTGAGTTATTTGGCGCCGATAACAGAGATGACCTGGTAGGTAAAGATTTTTTCCGATTCGTCACATCTGACGAAAAAAATACGATCACCGAAATAATTGAAAAGACAATGAATGAAGGTCTTGCGCAAAATATCGGATTAAAAATCAGAAAGAAAAACCAATCTTTATTTGCTGCCGAAATCAGTGTCACTTTAATACAGGACCCGAATGGAGAACCTTTATCATATATGATTATCATCCGCGATATTTCGCATCGCCAGAAAATGGAAGCAAAGCAGATCCATGCTGACCGTATGGCAAACCTGGGAGAGATGGCATCAGGTATTGCACATGAAATCAACCAGCCTTTAAATATTATTTCAATGGTCATGGATAAAATGTTATTCGAGACCAGCAGGACAGAAACTATCGATATCAAGTTCCTTAAGAGTAAATCCGATAAAATTTTCGAGAATA
Organism: uncultured Bacteroidales bacterium; assembly: GCA_903887775.1. Lineage (GTDB taxonomy): Bacteria > Bacteroidota > Bacteroidia > Bacteroidales > FEN-979 > CAIRDP01. Next base: position 90,225 of record CAISRB010000015.1, on the reverse strand, counting down.
TAACCCGGATGAGAAATATAATAGATCACATCAGGGCGTTTTCGAGAAGCCATGACGATTACGTACCAACCGCCTTCGATATTAATTCAAGCATCAGAAATGCTGTTTCAATGATTTCCGAACAATTTAAACACATCGGTATAAACCTGAACCTTCAGCTAAGTAAACAAATTCCGCAGATATTTGGTAACACTTATAAATTTGAGCAGGTTATCGTCAATCTGCTGGTCAATGCCAAAGATGCTGTTCTTGAGAAGAAAAACAAACTCCCTGAATTTTCTGAAATGAACATCGGGATCAACTCTTATAAGGAAGATCATTCGATAATTGTTGAAGTGACAGATAATGGTTTTGGCATCAACAACGACGATATCAATAATATAATGCTTCCTTTTTATACGACAAAAGATGAAGGACAGGGGACCGGACTGGGATTATCGATTTGTTATCAGATCATAAAGGAAATGGACGGAACCATTGATATCACAAGTGAACGCCCGAATGGAACGAAAATCAGACTGGCTCTTGATATTCAAACAAAAAAATAAAATGGCTGTATTAGATAAAATAAAAATCCTGATCCTTGATGATGAGAAGCAATTCACGGAAGAATTGAGTGGTTTTTTTCAAGGTTCAGACTATGAATCTTTTGAGGCCAATACGGCGGAGGAAGGGAAGAGGATTATGCAAAAAAATGAAATCGACCTGCTGATTCTCGACGTTCGTTTGCCCGGTGTGAATGGCCTCGATATTCTGAAAGAGGTTAAATCTCAGTACCCGAACATGGAAGTAATCATTATTTCGGCTCATGGTGACATGGATACGGTAATCAAAGCCATGCGGCTCGGTGCATTCGATTATTTACGTAAACCTTTCAGGTATATTGACATTCAGATCGCCATTGAGCGTACCCAGAAATACCTTCAGCTGCACCGGAAACTGAAGAGGATGGAAGAAAGGAACTCACTGATCTCAAAAACACTGGAAGAAAAGATCGACCGGCAGTTTATTGGTGTAAGTCATCAGATTCTGGAGGTATTTGAACAAGCTATCACTGCAGCCAATTACCCCGAGGCTAATGTGCTGATCACCGGTGAAAGCGGCACCGGGAAAGAAAACATAGCCAGAATAATTCATTATTCCAGCTCCCGGAAAGATCATATTTTTTGTGCAGTTAACAGCAGCGCTATTACGGAATCACTTTTGGAAAGCGAATTCTTTGGTCATAAGAAGGGTTCCTTTACCGGTGCCATTGCCGATAAAATGGGCTTCTTTGAAGTATGTGACCAGGGCACTTTGTTTCTTGATGAAATCGCCGATATGCCGTTGAGCCTCCAGGCGAAGATTCTACGCGCCACTGAGGAGAAAGTGATAACCAGGGTCGGCGATACAAACCAGATCCGTACAGATTTCAGGATCATTTCTGCAACCAACCATGATATTAATAAAGGTGTGGAGAAGAAGAAATTCAGGCTGGACCTGCTTCACCGGCTAAATACCCTTCATATTCATATTCCTGCCCTCCGCGAAAGACCTGAAGATATCAAGCCTCTGCTGGCCCATTTTGTTGAAGTCTATTCAACGAGATTTAATAAACCAAATCTCCGGGTCGCCGGGGAGGTCTTTACCACTCTCCTGAAATATGATTTCCCGGGCAATGTCAGGGAATTGAGAAATATGACTGAAAGGGCCATCATTTTATGTAAAGGAAGCATGCTCGGAATAAAAGACTTCCCTGTCACCATCCATCGAAATTCGAATCGGGAGGACCAAACAGATTCGTTCAACCTGAAAATTAATGAACGCAGCCTGATAGAAAAAGCACTTAAAAGGTCCAGATTTAATCAGCAGGCAGCCTCTGATGCACTTGGGATACACCGGGACGCGTTAAGCAGGAAAATGAAAAAATACAATATCTCGAATGATAAGGATGAAGAGTAACACTTTTTCACCATTCTATTTTCTATTGTAAGTGACGATGACGTTACTATCTTTTATTATAGCATTCATACTCAGGGGATCATACTTTTGTAATAATTCAGGGATATATGCTTCATCGCGGAACAAGCGGTTGAAGCAGAATTCTTTTTCTCCGTTTTTCAAAATAGCCTTTTTAGTATGTCCCAGAAAACAATCGCTGACGCAGCAATCATTAATATCCAGGACTACTTCAAATTCAAAAATATCTCCTATGGTCGTTAAAAATAAAGATGATTCCTTTGCTTTATCGCTGTAGTAAACAGGTATCAGGAAACAACGATGCCGGGCTTCATCAAAACAGGTGCTGACAATCTCACTTGCGAATTTTATTCCATGAAAGCGAAGTGATATCGCAAAATCACCTTCCTCATTATAATCATTATGCATTTTAACTATGCATGTTATCTTATGGTCAATACTATAGATAACAGGCACAGTTTTTTGCTTTAAATGTTTTCTGTTGACATCCGGTCTTGAATATTTGGGAACACTCCAGGATTCAGCAGCTTCTTCTTTTCTCTGATGCCTGGCCATTTCCGACATGTACCTGCCCAGCGACATATGCGCCAATCCATTGAGAGGTGCAGGTGTCGCTCTTCTGTTTCTTCCGGTTGATGTTAACGGTGGAATGCCTCGTACTTTCATTTTTCGGGTTTTTGGCTATGCTCGTTTTTGTTAACTAAACTTACAGATATTTCATCAACAAACATCTGAATTACAGCTACTTTTATATCTTTTTTTAATTTATTCAGCACAGTGTGAGCAGCGCCAAAAAATGCAATTCCAACTTCTCCATCCTGAAGTGTTTCATTTATTTGATTTGCAATAAAATCATCCCGCATTTTCAGCAATTCCCGGGACATTTTCTCATATATAAGATAGGCTTCGAGTTGTTTTTCAGGTGTTTCCGCTTTTTTTATATCCGACAGAAGGTAATACTCTTTTAATAAGAACTCTTTGTTCTCAGCGATTTCAAGTTTTGCGCCCCTGGTAAGCAGGTTGTCAATGATCAGATAGTTCTTACTCCCATTTTCAGCAGCATCTTTAACAATTTTAATCCCGATTTCGTTGACAACGGGTAATCCGTCCTGGTATATTCTGATTTTATCAAATGAGGATTTTTTAAGTTGTTTAAAAATTGCAATTTCAATCTCATCCCATGATCTATCAACCTCTTCCAGATGGTGCTGCCAGGCAGAGGCCCCGTATTTACGTTCACCTTCCAATGATAATTGAGAACCAAGCGATCCTAAATCAGCCCGGTTATGAACAATAGGTATATAAATGAGCTTCTTCACATTTTTTATGAATTGCAATATTAATAAAAAGAAGGAGTAAACGCCGGTCTGTAAAAGGTAAGTTGTTAACGCTTATTAACAGGATTTATTATCGCTGACTGCCAGTGAAAATACAGTACCGCTTCCCCCGTTTTCTGCACGCATTTTCGCGTTAGTACGCGTTTTTTTTACCAGATTATCAACCTGACCCTGCTCCTGCACCTGATATAAAAAAATCCAGTCCCGGAAAATTATTTTTTTTGTGATTCGCTTACAGGCAATTAGCCCAAAAAAATAATCCATTTCATATATCCCCTGATTTTCTGGCCCGCCCTTTGTTTAATCTTTCCGCATAAGAGGTAAACCGTCCCTCACGTAAAGCACGGTATACACAAACAAAAATAGGAGATTAAACAAATGGCAGTAGAAAAGACCATCGGTTCATCCAGCCTCGTAGAGGTGATCGACCGTATCCTCGACAAAGGTGTCGTTGTAGATGCATGGGTAAGAGTATCATTAGTTGGTATCGAACTGCTTGCAATTGAAGCAAGAGTAGTCGTTGCCTCTGTTGAAACATACCTGAAGTATGCAGAAGCAATCGGATTAACCGCAAAAGCCGCATAAGGCATATGCTGTTAAACATTATTCTTGCTAAACATCCTTTCTGGTTTTAAATTAGAAAGCATGAGTTACCAAGAATTTCTCATTTAACCCGGAATAAATAACGCAATAAACAGATAATAATATGAGAACCCACTCTCAAATCAATATTGATGGTTTTTTCGACAACATTATAACCTCCTATGAATCGAGGATTCAAAAAATTCAAGCTGCCTTCCAATCCTCGGAAAATATTACAGAATCATCCCATTCCCTCTTCGATAATGTTCATAATTCCATTAACGATCTTAAAAAGGAAAGGGACGATTTAAACTCCAGGCTTTGCGAAACTCTGGCCAAAAAAGGGTCCCTGAGAAAAAAAGATTATTATGCAATGATGTCTGGAATTCTTGAAACCCTTGATAAAAAGGAAAAAGAAGCCGAAAACCAGTTCCTGACTTTTATTGAAGATCAGAAAATGACGGCTCAATCACTTAAAAACAGCCTGCTGGAAATCAAAGACATTACTTCAAAGGACAACTGCGAAAATATTTCTATTATAAAAGAACAACTTTCTCAGATCTCAAAACTGCATGAAATGAGGAAGGAAAAAGTATTGCAGGCATTTTTGGATTATCAGCAAATGCAAAACAGAATGATGGACTGCCTTGAGAACTTACTTAAAAAAGGCGACCATATTCTGGTACAGGATATAAAAAAGGTTAAAGACCAGATATTAAATGAAATCAACCCCATAGGACAAGTGTTCAAGTGGAATAATAAACACAGGTACCCAAACATTAATTAAAAATAGGAGACAAAACAATGGGACTAGGATCAGAAATGAGAAATTTGAGTGAAGAGTTACTCGCTTCATTCAAACAACGTATTAAGGCCAATGAAGAGCTTGTAAATGATGTACAGAATACCCTCGATGGTTTCCGCAAGGATCACCAGGAAATGGCCAACATGATAAATGCCAACGCATCTGCCTTAAGAAAAAGCCTTGCGAAGGGAGAAAAGGACCGCCTGAATACCTATAAGGACTTAATGGGCGGCATCCATCGCACGATCTCTTCTATCCAGAAGGAAGTGCTTCAGATTCAAACATCCACTTTCAATATGATGAATGAATTCGCAGGCGACAGGACACAAATGGCGAAAGAACTGAACAAATCCTTTGCGAAAGGCCGATCCGACAGAATGCATAATGAAAAAACAAGGATCAAGGAATTTGATTCCCTTATGAAAAACATCAATGCTGATATTAAAAATATCAATGATGAAGTTTCAGACATTTTTAAGAATACGAACAACATGCTCGACAGGTTCGAGAAAGAACACCAGGAAATGTCGGATGAACTCAGGTCAGAGCTGGGCAAAAATCTGGCCGAAAGAGTTGAATACACCAGGTCGTTGCTGAACGGATTTCAGAAAAGGTTAGCTGAAATCAGCAAAGAAAATCAAAAGACCGCCCAGAAACTGAGAAAAGATCTCGACAATGGAGAAACAGAAAGACTGGGTGACTATAATGGTTTAATGAAAAGTATTCACAATTCGATAAAAGGTATTCGTACTGAAGTAAAAACCATTAAGAATTCAACAGCAGGGATGCTTGACGACTTACTGCAAAACAGGGTTCAGGCTTCGTCGGAATGGAGCAAGATGCAAAATGCCATGGCCCAGATCAGGAAAACCGGCATCATCTCAAAGCCAAAGGAAGTGATCAGGAAAGTTGAAAAAAAGGAAGTAAAAAAAGAAGTCAAAAAGGAAGTAAAAAAAGAAGCAAAGAAAGAAGTTCCGGTTGAAGCAGTTAAGGAAAGCCTGGTTGAAACAATCAGAGTTGCCCCGGTTAAAGAAGAGAAGAAAATTTCAGTGAAGGAAGAAAAGAAAGCTCCTGTTAAAGAAGAATCAAAGTTCGCTTTAATACAGGAAGAGCCAAAGACACTGAAAGAAAAAGTTCTGGATTTCATTAACAAGCATCCGAAGGGAGCAAAAATCTCGGAGATGGAGCAGCCCCTCGGTGAAACACGGATGAAGCTTGGATTTATTGCTAAAAACCTTCTGGATGAAGGAAAGGTATTGAAAATTGAGAACATTTATTACCCAAAGCCAAAGCTGGTAAAATAAATGAGTTAAAAGTCCACGGGAGATGACACTTAGGATACCTGAACCAGTATTGTTTTGTAATTGTGGAATAGAAGCCAGGCCGTTGATAAGGACCTATCGCAATATATATTTTGTTTGCAATTGTGGAAATCTGATTACAACAAAAATAAGATTGTGGTTTATTCATTACGGCCTGGCTTTGAAAGAATTTTACTCATCACTCGCATCCAATTACTTTTCGAAATTTTCAAACCGGGAACATCATGTTAAAAATCATCAAATGTGCATTCTGTAGCGGCACGGGCAAGGATCCCTTTGATTTACTCTCTCCCATCGCACATTGCCTGGTTTGTGACGGCACAGGACAAGTTGAACTGGAGGAACCACTGAAAAAATGTATTTTTTGCGCGGGGACAGGTAAGAACCCGCTTGGAGCGAGGATTCCCTGCATCGTGTGTGGAGGCAAGGGGCGTTATAACTGCGGGAGCCAAACGATATGTTTTCAGTGCAACGGAACAGGCAAATCAACTGACGGACTTCCCTGCACCCGCTGTGGAGGCAAAGGGTTTTATGGAAATTAAATCATAAGACCATGAACGAAATCGGGAATAATATCAGAAAGAGTTTGCAGAAAAGACAAGATGCACTAGCCCGATTTAAAGCCAGGAAACAAGCTTTTTTACTCGCAAAGGGACAGATAACAAAAGAAATCGAAGAAGCAAGAATCCTTTGGGAGCATACACTTGAACAATTACCCAAACAAGTATTTGAAAGATAACTCAGTAATTACAATTTCACTCAATCACCCATTACATGAACGACAACAATGAAATGAACACTGTACTTGAGCTAAGGCCCATGTCCAATTTTGTCGAAACCGATTATATAAAAGATATTACAAACCGCGGTCTTACATATGTAAAAGCAGGATTCCCGGTACATTTCAGGGGCCCGTCAGGGACCGGAAAAACGACTGTTGCCATGCATCTTGCAAGCAAGATCGGTAGGCCCGTAGTTATTATTCATGGTGATGCAGAGTACAAAACTTCCGATCTCATCGGAAGCGAACAAGGTTATAAATACAAAAAACTGGACGATAAGTTTATTCATTCAGTGCATAAATATGAGGAGGACATGAGCAAACAATGGGTAAACAACCGTTTGACTATTGCAGTTAAAAACGGCTTTACCCTGATCTATGATGAATTTACCCGTTCACGCCCTGAAGCAAACAACATCCTTCTGCCTATTCTGCAGGAAAGAATGCTGAGTACATCTGCCGCAAAGGAAGAAGATTACTATATGAAGGTGCATCCCGAATTTCGTGCAATCTTTACATCAAACCCTGAGGAATATGCTGGGGTCAACCGGACCCAGGATGCCCTGCGCGACAGGATGGTCACGATGGACTTAGACCATTTTGATTACGAAACCGAATTAAAAATCACGAAAGCTAAATCCGACCTTTCGCTGAAAGATACTGAAATTATAGTAAAAATTGTCAGGGGTCTGCGTGAATCGGGTAAAACCGAATTTGATCCTACGATCCGCGGTTCCATCATGATTGCTAAAACACTGGCAACCTTAAAAACCACACCAATTAAATCAAAAGATATATTCCGGAAAATTTGCCAGGATATTCTCACATCCGAAACAAGCCGCATTGGTTCAAAAACCAACCAGGAAAAGGTGAAAATCATCGTGGATGAACTCATCGAAAAATATTCAAAATAGGCAACGGTCAGTATAAATTTTCACATCTTCAAATCCAACAATATGCCAATCTCAACTGCGATAAAAGGGCTTCAGAGCATCAAAAGCATGCAGAGCGTCGTAAAATCGGGGATCCCCAATAAGGAGGATTCGGACTTCATTAAATTGTATATGCTCGAAAAAGAACGATCCAGGCTGAAAAGTGAAGAGACAAGGATCGTGCAAAGGATGGAGATCATCCAGGGCAGATTAAAGGAAATTCAGGCTTACTACGATGAAAAAGCAGGCGAGATGCATGCTCCTGAGCCCGGTACAAAGATGAAAAGGCCGGGTAAGAAAGAGAAGAGTGATTGGAAAACCATGTCAATAGATTATTAAAATACAGCATTATGGCCGAAATGACTCATGCGTTGAATGCGACAAACCTTGCCGATATCCTTGAAAGAGTGCTTGATAAAGGGATCGTGATTGCAGGCGATATAAAAATACAGATAGCAGATGTTGACCTTTTAACCATTAAAATAAGGTTGCTCGTAGCTTCGGTCGATAAAGCCATGGAAATGGGGATCAACTGGTGGCAGGAAGATACGTTTCTCTCCTCAAAAGCCAGGGAAAAGGAGTTGATGCAGCAACAGGAGGCGCTCGATGCACGTCTTGAAAAGCTCGAATCCCTCAATAAAACAGTATAGTGTGAACTTTTATTCTGAATGAAAAATGGAAATAAAAGATCTTGTGGAAATTACAAAGGATGAGTTGGTGCAACTTACCGGATTCAATTCCCCCAATGCAATTGGGATAATCAAAGATGAGGGAATTTGGCACATTACCATCGAAATCACAGAAAAGCCTTCCGGATCGCCTAATCTCGATCTCCTTGGAATTTATGAGGTCCGTGTAGATGCTTCGGGAAATATGCTCAGCTATGAGAGAGTAAGAATGAGAAAACGTTGTGAAAAAGATAGTTGTTGAAAACAATGAGGCGGGACTTCCGCAGAATATTAGAACGAGAAACCTGATAAGAAAAACCTTTAACCGATTGAAAAATGGAAAAAGAAAATAAAAAAGAGAAAAGGGAGGAAGCCGATTTTGACCTTTTCGGACTTGGAGGCCTATTTAAAGGCATCGAAAAACTGGTTGACCTTGCCGGGAAACTCGAGGAAAACGGAGGAATAAAAAAAGAAGGCGAGATCAATTTTGATCATATTAAAAAAGGCATGAAAGGGGTTTATGGATTTACCATAAACACAGCGGGGGGAGGCAGTCCAAAAGTGGAAACGTTTGGGAACATTAAAAAAACACCTGAAGGGCCGAAAGTGGATGAAGAGAGAGAGCCTATTACCGACCTTTTTAATGAAAAGAACGAACTCGTGATCATTGCTGAAATGCCGGGTATTGAGGAAAATGAAATTAAAATCGAGCTGAAGCAGGATATCCTTGAAATTTCGGCGGTCAGTAAAAACAGGAGTTACAGAAAAGAAATGCTGTTGCCGGTTAAGGCCGTCAAACAGAATTTACGGCATAAATTTACAAATGGCATCCTTGAGATCAGGATAAAAAAATAAAGTGATGGCACTCACGGGCTTAGAGAACAACGACCTGAAACTTATTATTTTCGGCGGAAAAGGCGGTGTTGGAAAAACCAGTTGTGCCATCGCGACAGCCCTCTCGCTGGCCGATCGGTACAATACTTTGCTCATCTCTACCGATCCGGCCCATTCAATATCGGATTGTCTCGGACAGGAAATTGGTTTTAAAGTGACCAAAGCCGATGGCACACATAAGTTGTGGGCCATCGAAGTAGTTGCTGACAAAGCGCTTTCCGGATTTAAAGAGGAGCACAAGGCCGAGTTGAAAAAGCTTCTTGAAACCTCCACAAGCCTTGACAACGACGACATTGACGAGCTGTTAACCTTGTCGATACCTGGTATTGATGAGGTTATGAGTTTTAAAACCATCATCGATTTCATTGAAGAAGGGAAATATGAAAAATACGTGGTCGATACAGCCCCCACAGGGCATGCTTTACGGCTGATCTCATCTCCGAAATTACTAGATGAATGGATAAAGGTGGCTGCCCGGATGAGATGGAAATACCGTTATATGGTGACTAGTTTTTCGGGATCCTATAAACAGGACGAAGTGGACACTTTTTTGATGAGCCTGAAAAAGACAGTAAAACGGATAGAAAACATATTAAAAGATACGGCCAGATGTGAATTTATCCCGGTATGCATACCTGAGTCCATGGCGATCATGGAAACCGGCAGGTTACTGTCCGATCTTCTCAAATCGGAAATCTATGCACGGCAGATTATTGTAAACAATGTAATGACATCCGGGGGCTGTGATTATTGCCAACGGAGAAAAGCCGGCCAGTTACGTTATTTGCAGGAGATAGGTGAATCATTTGGCAATCTAAACAAGGTTGAAGTGCCAATGTTTGCAGAAGAAATCAAAGGACTTGAATCCCTCGGCAAAATAAAGAAAGTCTTGTTCACTGAAATTTATGAATCGTAACATGAAGCTGCGATGTGAAGTTGTAAGCGAAATCAATAACTAAGCCATGACTAAAACGAAAGATGAAATAGTGTTGAGGGTAAAGGAAGCCCTTGTTAAGGATGTTGGAAGGGCTATCGCCCGTATCGATCCCAGGGACATGAAGCTGCTGGGTCTCGAGAGTGGCGATGTGATCGTTATAGAAGGAAAACGTTTGACACCGGTAAAAATAATGCCGTGTTATCCTGATGACAGGGACAAAAGTATTGTACAGATTGACGGGATCACAAGGGAAAATGCCCAGGTTGGCATCGATGAAAAAGTGAAGGTCATTAAAACGACCTGCCGCCAGGCTGCAAAAATAAGGCTCAAACCCGATACAAAATCAGGTTCATTATTTAAAACCGATGACGCAAAATATATCGGGTCTCTTATCAATGGACTCCCGGTGTCAAAAGGCGATAAAGTCAGAGCCAACCTGTTTGGATCACGCTCGGTCGATTATACCGTGACCGGTGTAAATCCTGAAGGCATCGTGCTGATACACCCGACTACAACATTTCAGCTTGAGCTGGTAAAACAGGAAGGAGAACGGAAAAGCAAAGTTTCCTATGAAGATATCGGGGGACTTCAAAATCAGGTCCAGCGGATAAGGGAAATGATTGAGCTGCCGTTAAAATATCCGGAGATCTTTGAACGGTTGGGGGTTCAGCCACCAAAGGGAGTTTTTCTTTATGGCCCGCCGGGAACCGGCAAAACCCTCATCGTCAGAGCCGTGGCACATGAAACAGATGCTTATTTCATCAGCATATCCGGCCCCGAGATCATGGGGAAATTTTATGGAGAAAGTGAAGGGCGCATCAGGAAAATCTTTGAAGAGGCCCAACAGCATGCTCCTGCCATCATTTTCATCGATGAAATTGATGCTATTGCACCAAAGCGGGAGGATATGGGTGGTGAAAAACAGGTCGAAAAAAGAGTTGTTGCCCAACTGTTGTCACTGATGGATGGACTTGAATCACGTGGTAAAGTCATCGTGATAGGTGCGACGAATATTCCCAACTCCATTGATCCGGCGCTCAGAAGGCCCGGCCGCTTCGACCGTGAAATTTCAATTTCGATTCCGGATAAAAAAGGCAGGCTGGAAATTCTTCACATACACACCAGGGGCATTCCGCTGGCCCTCGATGTAAACCTTGAAAAACTGGCTGAGATCACCCATGGATTTGTAGGCGCAGATCTCGAAGCATTAGCCCGGGAAGCAGCCATGACTGCTTTACGTAAGATACTTCCCCAGGTGGATTTCGAGATGGCCGAAATTCCATATGAACTGTTAATGTCGCTGGAAGTGACGATGGATAATTTCCAGGATGCCATGAAAGAAGTAGAACCTTCAGCCATCAGGGAGGTTTTCGTAGAAGTGCCTGATGTAAAATGGGATGATGTCGGTGGCCTCGATGAAATCAAGGAAGCCTTGAAAGAAACAGTTGAATGGCCGTTGAAATATGCTGAACTGTTCAAAAAAGCCGACACCAACCCGCCTAAAGGTATTATCCTGCACGGTAAACCGGGTACAGGCAAAACTTATCTCGCAAAAGCCCTTGCAAGCGAAAGCGGTGTAAACTTTATTTCTGTCAAAGGCCCGCAGATCCTTAGCCGTTACATAGGCGAATCGGAAAAAGGTGTAAGAGAACTCTTCAGAATGGCAAAACAGGCATCGCCCTGCATTTTGTTCCTCGATGAAATAGACAGTCTCACCCCCAGGCGCAACAACGACAGTTCAGGTTCTGGTGTGATCGAGCGCGTTATAGGTCAGTTCCTGACAGAAATGGACGGTATTGAAGACCTGAAAGGAGTGATAGTTCTGGCTGCAACAAACAGGATCGATCTGATTGACCCCGCTTTGCTGAGAAGCGGCAGGTTCGATCTGATATTTGAATTACCAATACCAGATGTCAGAACAAGGGAGAAAATATTCGATATCCATACACGGAATAAACCACTTGGCAAAAAAGTAAACCTTTCTAAGCTTGCCCAGAAAACAGATACCCTTACAGGATCAGATATTGAATTCATCTGCCGCAAAGCTGCGATGCTCGCAATCCGCAGCCTGATCGAACAAAATCGTGGAAAGACCTCTGAACCGGCCGGCGAAATCCTCATCCAGGAGAATCATTTTGAAGAAGCAATAGGGCTTGTGCTGAGACAAAACGCAACGAAAAAATAAAGGATGGAAAGTACAATGAAAAAAGCAACTCAATCACCCGGTCAATCTGTAGGAAGAACCACAGCAAAGAGAATATATATTTACGGGGTTGTGCCGAATTTTTATGGAACAACTCAGTTTCAATTACTTGAAAATTCAGGAGTTTATGCCATAACATTTAATAATATATCGGCGATAGTTTCAGAAAGTGATGGTACACATATTGAACATCTCGACAGGGAATCACTGGGGTATTTGCTTGTTCACCATCAAAAAACGATTGAAGAACTTCAGAACAAGGGATTTACGATGATTATCCCGATGAAACTCGGCACTATTGTGGATTCCAAGGACGATGTGATAAAAATCCTGTCAAACGGCTATGGTTTAATTATTGAGACGTTGAAAAAAATCGAATACCTGACCGAAATCGACATGGTGGTTACCTGGGCAAATTTTGCCGATGTACTCAAAGGAATAGCTCAGCTTGAGGATGTGAAGGAACTTAAAAAAGATATTATGAAAGACAATGGCGTGATCACCAAAATTGATCAGGTCAAGATGGGGTTATTTTTAAAGGAGAAAATAGATCAAAAAAACAAAGCAACTGAATTAAAAATCCTCGACGTGTTATCGCCATATGGCCTCGACATCAAGATCCACGAGGTAATGAATGATGAAATGATCACTAACTCGGCATTTCTTCTTAACAGGAATAAACAGAAAAAGTTTGAACAGGCAATTGACCAGCTGGATGCCGAATACAACGGTGTATTGAACTTTAAATTAGTAGGTCCTTTACCATGTTACAGCTATTATACCCTTGAAGTTAAAGAACTGAACCCTGAGAAGCTGGAACAGGCAAAAAAAGAACTGGGGTTGAATGAAACGACTTCTGAGAATGAAATTAAAAAAGCATTTCTGAAAAAAGCAAAAGTATTCCATCCCGACAACAGTGACGGCAACTTTGATGCGGAAAAATTCAACATGATTCAAAATGATTACCATGTGATGCTTGATTATTCAGCAGCAGTGAGGCAATCTTCGAAGGAAGATTCTTTTTCCCTTGTAAAGGAAAAGGTGATTGAACATCTGATTCTGGTAAAAATAAAGGAATAATATGCAGCGCGACGGAAAATACATTTATTGTATCATTGCCTCAAATTATGATATAAATCTGGGGCCTATCGGAGTAGGGGGACGCGGCGACCTGGTTTCCACTATTGGTTTTGATGGTTTGTGCATGGTGGTAAGTGACCATCCGCTCAGCAGGTTCGTTGTCAATCCCGAAAACATGCTGGCTCATCAAAAAGTGATCGAAGAAGTGATGAAGGAGTTCAGAAGTGTGATACCGATAAGGTTTGGTACCATCGCGGCAACTCCTGATGAGATAAGAAACCTGCTGAACCGGAGATACAGCGAGTTTATTGAATTGCTCAAGCAATTTGAAAACAAGGTTGAGCTGAATGTCAGAGGGACCTGGAAAAATATGACCGGGATATACAAGGAAATCGACAAAGACCATGCTGAACTTCGAAAAGTGAGAGCCGAAATCGAAAAACTGAAAAACCCCGAAAAAATAAACCTGAAAATTGCCGAAGCCGGAGATCTTGTCACGAAAGCTCTGGCCGAAAAGAAAGCTGAAGAGGCGGCAAATATCATTGAGGCATTTCGTAAATCAGTATTTGAATATAAACTGAATAAAACGACCGGGGATGCAATGTTTATGAATACAGCATTCCTTGTAAACAGCGGCAGGGAGGTTGAATTTGATAACATCATGAGTGATCTTGGCAACAAATACAAGGATCGCAGCGACTTTGTTTACACAGCCCCGTTGCCTATCTTTAATTTTATCGACCTGAAAATTTTTCCCGAAAAATGGGAATTATAAAATATTTATTGAAATACTCATTATGAGCGACGAGCAGGAAATTCCAAAAGAAGGAAAGTACATTTATGGCATCATCAGGCATGCCGGCCCTATAAAATTCGGACCAATAGGGATAGGAAAACGAGCCGACGAGGTATATGGTATCAATTATAAAGATATCAGTGCCATCGTAAGCAATTCGCCTATTATTCAATATGAAGCCCGGAGAGTAAACATGACCACCCACGAAAAAGTTCTCGAAGAGGTGATGAAACAATTCTCTGTTCTTCCGGTTAGATTTTCTACCATTTCCGAACATAATGATGATGCAGGCATCCTGAGGATCCTGGAGAAGGAGTACAAAAAATTCATGGATCTCCTTATCAAAATGGACGGCAAAAAAGAACTGGGGCTCAAAGTACTTGCCCATGAAGCGCCAATGTATGAAAGCATTGTGGAAAAGTACGAAAACATAAAAAACCTGAAGGGGAAACTCATGAACCTGCCGGCCGATAAAACACATTACCAGCGCATGAAAATCGGCGAAATGGTAGCTGAAGCCCTTAAGAAGGAAACCGGCAACTACAAAGATATTATCCTCGACTTTTTAAAACCATTCTCCAGTGATGTAAAGGTCAATGAAAGCTTCGGAGAACTGATGATTCTCAATGCTGCCTTCCTCATAAAGAACATAGTTGAACCTGAATTCGACAAGGCTGTCAATAACCTGGACGAAAAATATGGGAATTTGATGACATTCAAATATGTAGGGACCTTACCACCCTATAATTTTGTCAATCTCGTAATTAACACGAAAGACATTTAACATGTTCTTAATTGATGATATATTGCTTGCGCCTCTGAAAGGAGTTGTTTTTCTTGGAAAAAAAATCAATGAAGTCATTGAAAAAGAAATGTCGGATGAGGGGTCGATAAAAGAAAGACTGATGGCATTGCAGCTGAAATTTGAAATGGATGAGATTGATGAGGAAGAATATGACCGTAAAGAAGATGAGTTGCTTAAATTACTTGAAACTATCAGGAAGGAAAAGCAGGGGCAGCAGAGATAAGTATTGAATGAAGAAAAAAATTAAAAAGGAGGAAATATGAGTGCATTTACATGTCCGAAATGCGGGAAATTAACAGGTGGGAATGAAAAATTTTGTATTGAATGCGGGCAGCCCCTTAATATTACCTGCCCCGAATGCGGCGAGTCCTGGAGGTTTATGTTTGAATACAAATTTTGCCCTGGTTGCGGGCATAATATGAAAAAACAAAATGCGGCTAAAAGGGAAGAAAAGTAATTTCAAACGTTACCCTTCCAATCAAATAAATACAAAGGAGAAACTGAAATGAATAAAATAATTGAGGTTAAAAAGTCAGTGGTTAAGTTCCTGAAAGAGAATATTAACTGTTATGATGTGACGGTCATAAAAATTGAAAAGGTCCAGGAAATCTGGAATTCAATCGCAGAAGTATATGAAGATGATTCCTTTTTAAAATCAATGAATCTGCCACCGAAAAAAATCAGGCTGTTCTATTCGGTAAAAATGGATGATAAACTTGAGGTCATATCTTTTGAACGGCTTAATTCCTTTGAAGGGATTGATAGTTCATCCCAGTAATTTCATCTGACAAACAAGCCAAACAGTATGATCAATGAACTGATATATGTTTACTGTATCTCGGACCGACAACCGGAACTTGGTAAACACCCTGATTTTGAAGGTTTGAGATGTATCCTCACCCGGGGTATATTCACTGTCGTCAAAATGGTTCCGAACAGTGAATTTTCAGAGGAAAATCTTAAAAAAAACCTGTCCGATTTAGGCTGGCTTGATACCAATGCAAGAGAGCATATCAGGACAATCAGCCTGCTTATGGAAGATTACAATGTAATTCCGTTCAATTTTGGCACTATTTATAATTCACAGGATAGCCTGGAGAAGTTTATCAGGGATTATTACGATTCACTGATTGAGAAATTTGAACTTATCGGGGGCAAAGAAGAATGGGGGATTAAAATTTATTACAACCGTAACGTGCTCATTGAACAGATTGATGAATTGAGCACTGAAGCAGCTGATCTGGAAAATCAGATCATGGCCAGTTCACCGGGAAAAGCGTTTTTATTAAGAAGAAAGAAATCCGAACTCATAGAGAACGAACTGAACCGGCTTACGAAAACCTACGGGCAGGAGTACTATAATGAAATTAAACAGCTGAGCGACGCCACTACACTGAACAACCTGCTTCCTAAAGAACTTACCGGAAGGGAGGATACCATGATACTTAATGCTGCTTTCCTGATACAAAGAGTAAAGGCCAATGACTTTAATGCCAGTATCATTTCTCTTAAAAAAAAGTGTGTGAATGTCGGTTTTGACATTGAGGTTACCGGGCCCTGGCCGCCATTCAGCTTTATCTCCATTAAAGAGAAATTGTAATGCACGATAATATAATCGACAGGTCAAAAGATGTTACTATCCTTGAGCTTCTCGACAGGGTTCTGAACAAAGGGGTTATCCTCACCGGGGACATTGTCATATCTGTGGCTGATGTTGATTTGATTTACCTGGGGGTAAAACTGATGCTGAGCTCAGTTGAAACGATGGAGAAGCTAAAGTCCGGAAGATATATAACATCTGAAAAGGCATGAAATTATTGATCTATGCAATAGTATCCGTAAAAGACGCTCCCGGAACGCTAAATTCACTCTTAACCGGCATGAAAGGAACCTCAGGTATGCCCTTGTATTCTGTTCCATTTAATGAGGTTTCGGTCGTAGTAAGCAATATTAACAGTGAAGGTTTAAATGCCAGCCAGACTGATGCAATCGGATATGCCGGTCTGATAGAAACCCTGGCACAAAAGTTCACCCTCCTTCCCATGAGGTTTGGCTCTGTCATGGGATCAACACAGGAAATTGCCGATATGCTCGGGAAAAACATGAACGAGATTTTACGGAACCTGGAGAAAGTTGAAGACAAATTCGAATTCGGGTTAAAGATATTTTGTGATTCCGAAAAAGTAAGGGCAGGTCTGAAAGCAAAATCAGCGGCTTCTGCCAAACTCATAGACAAACCCGCGCCGGAAATTAAACATTCGGTATACCTGGATTATGTGAATCAAAAACTTAAAGAGCACCGGCTCGAGGAATTGCTTATGGCCTACGTTGATTCCGTTATTGCAGAGATCAAAGGAACCCTTGCCCGGCTGAATTCCATCGACAAATTCAGAAAAACAGGAGCTGAAAAAAATATCATTGATGCCGTTTTTCTTCTTGATAAAAACAAGAAAGCTGAATTGATAAAAGTGGTTGAAGGTTTCAAAAAGCAGTATCCGGAGCTTGATTTCATACTGACCGGTCCCTGGCCTCCATACAGTTTTATTGATATCACTATAAAATAAGAACAGAATGAGTGAAAATAAACTGCTGTTTAACACCGGGTCACTCGACGAACTTTCACAGGAGATCGGGGAAATTACAAGTACGGAAAAATCGAAACTTGAACTTAATCCCGATAATGCAGATTCAGGGCTGGCCAAGCTGGTGCTGACGTTAATTGAACTCATCCGGAAACTGGTTGAAAAGCAGGCAATGCGCAGGGTCGATGGGGGATCATTAACAGATGCCGAGATCGAACGCTTAGGCGAAACCCTGATGAAATTAGAGATAAAAATGGAAGAGCTGAAAAAACATTTTAATCTCACCGACAGTGACCTGAACATCAATCTTGGCCCTTTGGGTGACCTGATGTAAGAAACAGGTATAAAGCGTTTCAACCTCCTATTATACAAATTGCAAACCTGACCATATCATCGTATATTTGTCAAAAATATCGATATATGGATCTTACAAAAATTGTTTCTATCTCAGGAAAAAGCGGTTTATTTAAGGTTGTTTCCCAGGGCAAGAACGCTGTGATCGTAGAGTCTCTGTCGGATCAGAAGCGGTTTCCTGCTTTTGGTCATGAAAAGATGAGCTCTCTTGCCGAGATCAGCGTGTTCACAACAGGCGAGGACCGTCCGCTGAAAGACGTCCTGAAAGCATTCCATGAAAAACTTGAAGGGAAGCCGGCCGTGGACTCCAAATCAGACAACAATTCCCTGCTTAAATTTTTCGGGGAAATGATTCCCGATTTCGATAAGGAAAGGGTTTACGTTTCCGACATCCGGAAGATAGTAAACTGGTACAACATGCTGTTCGAACAGAATCTGCTTGATTTCACAGAGCCCGAAGAAGAAAAAAAACCGGAAACTGAGACCCAAAAAGAAGAAACTGAAAAGCCGGTTTCTGAAAGCAACAGGAAAAAGAAGACAAAATAATTTGTAATATTGGATCTTAAAATACAGAATATATGAGAAATTTATTAAAAAACGCACTGATGATCGTGGCCATCATGGCAATCAGCCTTACTGCTTCGGCCGGGAAAAAGGTTGTCCACTTTACAGTATCCGAGCCGGATGCGAAGATATTTGTAGACGGAAAGAATCTCAGCTCAGGCCAGCTTGAAATAACGATTCCATCGTATGCCTGTGTAAACATTAAAGTTGAAAAAATCGGGTATCTTACCGGGCTTATCGAATTTTGCAACAAATCCAACGTCAGCCCTCCCCCCAAAACCTATTTTTATCAGATGGAGAAAGACGATGCCTATGATGCATCAGAAGCCACCGATGTTGCTAATGTCGATATTGAAATCAAGACCAATAAAAAGGAAGATGAGGCATGGAAACTCCTGAGCCAGATCATCACTACTTATTTCGATGTCATCGAAGTCACTGATAAATCAACAGGTTACCTGCGTACCGCATGGGTTATTCAAACCTTCAAGCAGAAGACCATCCGTACCAGGATCATTGTGAAGCTTGGCTCAACTGATCCCCTGTCATATAAGATCAAACTGGTTAGTGAAGTTGCCAATTCAGGCCAGGTGAGCGTAAAAAGCGACGAGCTGTTTAAGGAGTGGGACCGCATCCTCAGAAAATACGGCGAAGTCATTCATGAGGCTGCCTCCAGGCTTTCGAACTAAAACGCTTATTTCGTCGGCTGATGAAGAAGTTTGTACATGATTTTATTGTTGCATTCAACAACAGACTTAACTCACGGCATTTTATTTTAGAACTGCAGTCCCCTCTGCCCCTGCCCGAGATATTTCCGGGGCAATTCGTTCAGGTGCTTGTACATAATTCCCCGGCCACTTTTCTGAGGAGACCTTTTTCGATTCACTTTGTGGATTACGCGAAGAACACACTGAGTTTGCTTGTACAGGTCAGGGGTGAAGGTACAAGGCATATGGGAATGCTCAAACCAGGAGAAACACTGAACCTGGTCTATCCCCTTGGAAACTTTTTTTCAATTCCTTCTTCCGGCAAGGTGCTTCTTGTAGGAGGAGGCGCAGGCGTTGCGCCCCTTATGTTTATGGGAGACTATCTGAACAGAAAAAACATAAGACCCGATTTTCTTATTGGATTCAGGTCTGCGGATGAGGTATCCCAGATTGATGAATATTCGAAATATGGCAGGGTGTTTCTGAGCACCGACGATGGCAGCATGGGTGAAAAAGGATTTTTGACACAACATTCCGTATTCAGTCAATCCTCTTTCCCCTATGATCATATGTATTGCTGCGGACCAGATGCGATGATGCATGCTGTTGCAAA
This sequence comes from uncultured Bacteroidales bacterium, assembly GCA_903887775.1. GTDB lineage: Bacteria > Bacteroidota > Bacteroidia > Bacteroidales > FEN-979 > CAIRDP01. Next base: position 70,304 of record CAISRB010000015.1, on the reverse strand, counting down.
GCTTGCAGCTGCAAAAGGCTCTGCCTGCGAAGTTTCTCTTGAAAATTTCATGGCCTGCGGGTATGGGGTTTGCCTGTGCTGCATCACCCAGACCGATAAGGGGAATGAAAGGGTTTGTGTGGAAGGGCCGGTGTTCGATGCTGCACGTCTTAGATGGTGAAATGATAATGAGTGAAGCAATTTGCACAAGCTGCATCAGGTGGAGCGCAGCGACACCGTAGCAGCGGTGCAAGATTGCGAGTGAAAGGCGAAAACTAGATAAGCAATGGCAGACCTGAATATAAATATCGCCGGTATACAGTTCAAAAACCCCGTGACAACCGCTTCCGGCTGCTTCGGGTATGGCGAGGAATTTAAGGAATTCTATGATCTCAGCCTGCTTGGCGGGATCTTTGTAAAAGCCGTCACCGGATCGAACCGCGACGGGAACAAATACCCCCGCATGGCTGAAACACCATCCGGGATGCTCAATTCTGTCGGCCTTCAAAATAAAGGAATTGATCATTTCTGCAGCCATATCTACCCCCTGATCAAGGATTTCAATACCCGGGTCATTGTCAACGTTTCAGGTTCGACTATCAGCGAATATGTCGAAGTTGCAGCAAGGATCAATGAACTTGAAAACATACCTGCGATAGAACTGAATATTTCCTGCCCTAATGTAAAGCATGGAGGAATGGCTTTCGGAACAGTCCCTGAGACTGCGACGGAAGTCACCCGGGCTGTCCGGGACGTTTACAAGAAGGTGCTGATGGTGAAACTTTCACCAAACGTTACCAGCATTACAGAGATTGCAAAGGCTGTTACAAATGGAGGCGCCGATGTTATCACGCTGATCAACACATTGCTGGGAATGGCAATAGATGCCGAAACCCAAAGGCCTGTAATAGCCACCGTGACCGGCGGATTATCCGGTCCCGCGATCAAACCGGTTGCCCTGCGAATGGTTTGGCAGGTATACAAGGCAGTGAATATTCCGATCGTCGGCCTAGGCGGCATTATGAACGCGACAGACGCAATAGAATTCATGCTGGCCGGAGCATCTGTAATACAGGTTGGCACCGCAAATTTCATCGATCCGATGGCAGCCCCTAAAATTATTGAGGGAATTAACGAATACCTCGATCGGCACAATATAGCCTCAGCCCGCGATATTATCGGAGCGCTTAAAGTGTCCTAGAAGATATTCACCTCTTTCTCCATCCTAAGCCCGAATTTCCTGTTCACTGAACCGATTATTTTTTCGGCCAGGGCCAGGATCTCGGCGCCGGTTGCAGAACCATAGTTCACAAGGACCAGGGGTTGTTGCCCGTGGACACCGGCATCGCCAAAGCGTTTACCTTTAAAACCGCATTGTTCGATGAGCCAGGCTCCGGGGATTTTTATCTCATCCCCGCTCCGGAATGAAGGCATAAGAGGGAATTGCCTGATTAAACGGGCGAAGTCATCCGCAGAGATCACAGGATTCATGAAAAAACTGCCGGCATTGCCCAGTATTGACGGGTCGGGGAGTTTTCGGCTGCGGATCTTTATGATGATATCCCTGACTGCGGATATCGAAGGCCTGTTGATCCCGGCATTTTTGAGTTCCTGCCGGATATCGCCGTAATCAAGTTTCAGAACGGGCTGTTTATCAAGCTTAAGGCATATGCCCGTGATAATAAAACGGTCCTTAGCCTTCTTTTTAAATATACTGCTGCGGTATCCGAATTCACAGTCGGCCGGCCTGAAAGCCCGGTAATGCCGGGCAATCACATCGGCGACTTCCACCGAATAGATCACATCTTTGAGTTCAACTCCATAAGCGCCGATATTCTGAACCGGGCCTGTCCCTGCATTTCCGGGAATGAGAGAAAGATTCTCTATCCCGCCCCAGCCATGGTCCACGGCATATTTCACTACATCGTCCCACACCTCCCCTGCAGCTATCTTAAGGTAAACATGACTGTCATCTTCCATCAGCTTCACAATGCCTTTGCTGCGGATACAACCCACACTGCCTTCAAAGTCTTTCGTAAATAAAATATTGCTGCCGCCTCCAAGGATCAGAAAAGGCATCCTCTCAGGTGTGAGGGAACTGAAAAAAGCGGCTATGTCATTGTCGGAATGCAGCTCGGCAAAAAACTTTGCCCTGGCGTTTATCCCGAAGGTGTTATAGGGTTTCAGGGAGATGTTCTCAAGTACTTGCATGCATCAAAAGTAAATAAATTAACTTTGTAAAGTAAACACGGAACCTTCAACCTGATGCAAAAAGCCATTGTCACGGTTACCAACGACCTGACCACCGACCAGAGGGTTCACAGAACCTGTACCGCGCTAGGCAAAGCCGGGTACGAGGTACTTCTTATAGGCAGAAAACGCAAAAACAGCCTGCCACTTGCTCCCCGTTCATACAGCATGCACCGTATGAAACTGAGTTTCGACAAGGGGCCCATGTTTTACGCCAACTATAATTTCCGCTTGTTTTTATTCCTGCTTACACACAAAACCGATCTTATAGTTTCAAATGACCTTGATACCCTGGCGGGATGTTATCCTGCTTTGAAGTGGATGCGGTTTTTTGGCCGTAAGGTTAAGCTGCTTCACGACTGTCACGAGTATTTCCGCGGGGTTCCTGAACTCGTGGGACGCAAATTCACAACAAGGATCTGGAAATTTATCGAAGATCATACTTTCCCCAGGCTTAAAGCGGTCATTGCCGTAAACCGCAGCGTGGCCGGGCTTTACTCACAGGAATATAACCTCCGGGTGACCGTGATACGGAATGTGCCGTTCAAACGTGAATTGCATGAACCTGCCGGTAAATCTGACTATGGCATTAAACCTGATCAGAAGGTTATAATTTATCAGGGTGCTGTGAATGTTGACCGCGGACTGGAGGAAGCAATACAGGCGATGAAGTTTATACGCAGCGATGCCATTCTGCTGATAGCAGGCACAGGAGATGTTGTTGAAAAGGTAAAACAATTCGCAAAGGACGAGAAGGTCAGCGGAAAAGTGATTTTTGCCGGGGAGATCCCGTTCGCTGAACTTCCTTCGATAACCCTGATGGCCGACCTTGGATTATCCATTGAAAAAGATGTCAGCCTGAATTATCATTATGCGCTTCCAAATAAGTTCATGGATTACATCCAGGCCGGGGTTCCGGTGCTCGTCTCTCCGTTTCCCGAGATGAAAGCTGTGCTGGATAAGTACTTTATCGGTGAAACGATTGAAAACCACGATCCCCGGTACCTGGCCAATAAAATTGATACGATGCTTATGAATACCGTGAGGATGGAGCTTTTCAGGCAAAACCTTGTCAGCGCCGCAGCAGATCTCTGCTGGGAGAATGAAGAGAAAATTCTGCTGAGTGTACTCGAAGAAATCAAAGCAAGCTGATGGATCTGCACCTTCATATCATAGCTTTTGACATTCCCTTCCCCCCAGATTACGGCGGGGTGATCGATGTTTATTATAAGATCAAAACCCTGAGTGAAGCCGGGGTCAGGATCCACCTTCATTGCTTCGAACATAACCGCAAACCTGAAAAAAAGCTTGATGAACTTTGCTTCAGCGTGAATTACTACCCAAGAAAGAACGGCATAAAAACACAGCTGAGCCTGAAACCGTATATTGTCGGGAGCAGGATATCCGCAGAACTCGAAAGAAATCTCTTAAACGACCAGTATCCCATCCTCTTTGAAGGATTGCACACCTGTTATCTGCTCAAGGACAGGCGGTTTGCAAAAAGGCTGAAAATTTACCGTGAAAGCAACATAGAACATCAGTATTATTTTCATCTTTTTAAAGCCGGCAGGGGGATCAGAAACAAGACGTTTTTTTTTATCGAAAGCCTCCGGCTCAAACATTTCCAGAAATACCTGAGATATGCCGACTTCATGCTGGTGGTTTCGGAAGAGGACAGGAAATATTTAAAGAAATTATTCCCGGAAAAGAATGTCAGGTATATGCCCAGCTTTCATAAGGAGGACGGGATTTTCATGAAGGAAGGCAGCGGCAGTTTTGCATTATATCATGGCAAACTGAGCGTTCCCGAGAATGATCAGGCTGCAAAATACCTGATTGATCAGGTATGGGAATCTTCGATGCCCGACCTGGTTATTGCAGGCCAGAATCCGGACCCCACGCTGCTTGCCCTGGTAAGAAGTAAAAAGAACATCCGTATCGTTGCCAATCCTCCGGAAGAAAAAATGTTTGAACTGATACGCGATGCCCATCTGCATATCATGGTGACCTTTCAACCTACAGGATTGAAGTTGAAACTGCTGAACGCCCTGTATAATGGCAGGTTTTGCCTCGTGAATGAACATATGGTTGCCGGCACAAACCTGGCACCCCTTTGCCTTATTGCAAACAAACCGGAAGATCTGCGCGAAAAGGCCATGAACTGTTTCGGAGAGGAATTCACAGAAGAGATGATACATGCAAGGCTGATGCATCTTGAAGGGACCTACTCAAATAAAAAAAATTGCAAAGAGCTTTTGAATTTATTATTTTTACGTCATGAAAAAAATATTAGTACCCGTTGATTTCTCGCAGCATACCGACATCACATGCCAGTATGCATTGGAACTTGCAGCCACCTATGGGGCGGAGCTGAAGCTGTTCCATACCTATTTCGACCAGATCATTCTCACCGACACCAGTTTTCCTGATACCCTCGACATGGCTACCCTGTACAATGAGCAGCTGATGAGGGAGATCTTCAAGCAGGCGGAAGCCGGCATGAAGGACCTTCAGGAAAAGCTTGAAATCCGGATCAGGGAGAAGAACCTGGAAAACGTCACCATCAGCACCCATGTGAGCGGAGGCGAGGTGGAGCATGAACTCCTTGAAATCTATAATGAATTCAAGCCAGATATCATAGTCACGGGCACTACAGGCAAAGGCAACAACCTGAACGTATGGGGAAAGGTCTCAACCTTTATCATCGATCATGTGAAGGTCCCTGTGTTCACCATTCCCATCATGAAAAGCTTTAAACGCTTTGATAACGTTATGTTCGCCGCCGACCTCTCGGAAGGCAACAATCATTCGATCGCAACCCTGCTTGAGCTTTTCAGCCCCTTCAATAACCAGGTACATACAGTGCATTTTTGCCATACTGCGAAAGTTGCTGAAGCCGAAGTAAAGATGAAAGCCCTGCAGTCGGGTTTCTCAAAGGAAATCGCAGAAGGCAGGATAAATTTCAACGTCATTGAGATCGAGGGTGAGAACCAGGATACCATTGACCAGTTTGTTAAAGGAAAGCTGATTAACCTCATCGCTTTCCAGCCTCATAAACGTTCCCTGGTATACATGGTATTTACAAGGAATATTACAAAGAAGAACCTCTTTGCGACCAATGTGCCTTTGCTTGCACTGCCCCTGGGTAAACGCTAATTCACCCTCAGTAACTTATAATTTTCATATTTGTAAACGGACCAGCAGCGGTTTTCGAAACCATTTGCAGCCTTATTGCCTGACCGCACAAACTCGAAACTGGTTTGAGACGTTCGAAGCCTGAAATTCACTATGCACCCGGGAAACTGATTCCCGAACTTCATCAGGGCTGAGAGGAAATAATACCCTACATCAAAGCCCTCGAAGGCTAATGGTTCCGGATCTGTTTTGAAAAGTTCCTGAAAACGTGGCAGCAGTTTTTTCACGCCCTCATCGGAATAATCGACGAAAGATTGAGAGACCAGATGGGTGTTGAGACCATTAAGAAAATCCGTTTCAAGGCCTTCGATCTTTTCCCAATCGGGGAGTCCGACAAGGCTCAGGGGATAATCGTTCCTGATCTCATAAAACCTGCGCATCAGATCGAGGGCATATACATTATTGTCGGCAAACGCCACAATCACATTTTCCTTTGATTTCGACAGCTTGCCGATGGCCACGTCCTGGCCCTCAACCAGGGTCGCATTAAGATTCCTTTCGATGCATTCCTTCTTCAGCCTGTCGGCAATATCCTTATCCTTGAACTGTCCGTTCCTGATGATCAGTATCTGCCCCCTGTACATATTTTTCTGCATATAGTCTGCAAGACTTACAAGCTGGAAAGCCCGGGAGGGGTTAGTCTTGAAAACCATTTCGTTATCCCTGGTTATTTCGGGCCGTTCGCTGACCGGGTTAACAATAGGTATTTTATTATCATGTGCGAACTTTGCAACGATCTGGAAGTTCTTCTGGAACAGCAGGCCGATGATAAGATCGGCTGATTTCACCTCCGCTTTTTTCAGAAGCTGCAAGGTCTTTAAAGTATCTTTCCCCACATCGTATACATAAAGAGTAAGATGAAGTCCCTGTTTCTGAAGTGAATCAACTGCCAGCCTGAACCCTTCATAGAACGGCAGGTATTTGAGGGAATTCCAGTTATCAATTGCTTCACTTGTGGCGGTCTCAGGATTCATGCCTTCAACCTCTTCAAGATAAAGGGGCAGCATCAGAACTACTTTGTACGTGATGCTGCCGGTTGCCGTATCCTCACCGCAGGGCCTGGGGGTTGGGGGTTGGGGGTTGGGGGTTGGGGATTGGGGGTTGGGGGTTGGGGGTTGGGTGTTGGAGGTTGGGGATTGGGAGTTGGAGGTTGGGGATTGGGAGTTGGAGGGTTCTTCCTTTTTCTGACCCGGGAAAGGGATCAGGAGTTTCTGATCGGCTTTCAGGCCTTCCCTGACTATGGGATTTTCGGAAATGATATCATTCACCTCAACCCCGTATGATTTTGAGATCATATACAGGGTCTGCCCTTTTTTGACCATATGAACATAGTACGACTTGCCGTCCTTCTGTTCGGTTATTTTTGAATGAATGGCCTTGAGTTGTTCCTGGTAAGTCTGGCTAAGGGAACTCAAGGTTGCAAAAACAAAGAGAAAGAATAAAAATGACCTGTTCACTGTGTTAATCTCTTTGATTTAATAATTACATCCCAAATTGCTATTCATTATTATTCGCTTTAGCATATCTCTCATGGCTCATGGCTTAAGTCTATTCCCATTCTATTGTTGCCGGCGGCTTCGAAGAAATATCGTAAACGACCCTGTTCACTCCTTTAACCTTATTAATGATATCGTTGCTGACCTTCGCCAGAAACTCATGCGGAAGATGGGCCCAGTCAGCAGTCATCCCGTCGGTCGAAGTCACTGCACGTAAAGCTACAACATTTTCGTAAGTCCGCTCATCCCCCATCACACCTACCGACTGTACCGGCAGAAGTACGGCAAAAGCCTGCCAGACTTTATGGTACAGGTCTGATTTACGCAGGCCGGTAATATAAATATCATCCACATCCTGCAGCAGGCGTATCTTTTCACGCGTAAGGTCTCCGATAATCCTCACTGCAAGTCCGGGACCCGGGAAAGGGTGACGGTTGATAAATTCGGGATCCAGGCCAAGGGTCAGGCCGACTTTGCGGACCTCGTCCTTGAACAGGAAACTCAAAGGTTCAACGATTTTCAGTTTCAGGTGTTCAGGCAGTCCACCGACATTATGATGTGATTTGATGGTAGCTGAAGGGCCTTTCACTGAACGGGATTCGATCACATCGGGATAAATGGTCCCCTGGGCCAGCCAGGAGATACCCTGGATCTTATGAGCTTCCTGATCGAACACATCAATGAAGGTTTTGCCTATGATCTTGCGTTTTCTCTCAGGGTCTGCAACGCCCTTAAGCGCATCCAGGAACTGGCTGGCGGCATCAACCCCGATCACGTTCAGCTTAAGTTTTTTATAGCGTTCGATGACCTTGCTGAATTCGTCTTTCCTCAGCAGGCCGTTATCAACAAATATGCAATACAAATTATCGCTGATGGCCCTGTTGAGAAGCATCGCGGTGACCGAAGAATCGACGCCCCCGCTAAGGCCCAGCACTACTTTATCGTTCCCGAGTTTCGCCCTGAGCTCTTTAACCGTAGATTCGACGAACAACTCGGGGGTCCAGTCCTGCTTACATCCGCAGATATTCACAACAAAATTTTTGAGCAGATGCAGTCCCTCAGGAGTATGGTATACTTCAGGGTGAAACTGTATGCCGTAGGTTTCCTCTCCTTTGACCCTGAAGGCCGCGTATTCAACATCCGAGGTTGATCCCGTGATCTTGAAGGAGGCAGGAGCCTTCAAAATGGTGTCGGCATGCGACATCCACACCTGCGTCCCGTTTGACAAACCCTTTACGAGGCGGCATGTCTGGTCAATATATCCCAGGTTGGCCCTCCCGTATTCCCTTATTTTCGAGGGAGCAACCTCGCCGCCGGAAGAATGTACAAGGTACTGGGCCCCGTAGCAAACCCCAAGCACGGGTAACATGCCTTTGATCCCTGAAAGGTCAGGGAAGGGAGCGTTCTGATCCCTTACGGAAAACGGGCTGCCCGAAAGGATGACGCCTTTCAGACCCGGGAGGTCCTTTGGGAAATTATTATAGGGGTGTATATCACAGAACACATTGAGTTCCCTCACCCTGCGCGCAATAAGCTGGGTGTACTGGGAACCGAAATCCAGGATCAGTATGGTTTCTTGCATATTGCAAAAGTAGGAAGAAATCTTATGTTAACAACAGCTTTACCTCACGAGCGACGCATCGTATCTTGCCTGGTTGCCCACGGCATCGCTTACAACCACGTGAAAACTGTTTTTCCCTTTCGCCATATGTTCATCGATAAGGTAAGTGAGCAGGTTGTTCTTCGCATCGTAATCCATCAGTATCCACCTGCCATTCATCATCCCGCGATACGATTTGATGCCTGACAGGTTATCCGAGATCTTCAGCATGATGCTCACCTGCCTGCTTACATTTTTACCCGGTTTCACATTCACCGGTCTGATCGAGGGAGGTTCGGTATCCACGGCAATGCTGTAATCGCCAAAATCCCTGACCTGGGTTTTCAGGAAACCATTCTCCCATACCCCGCCTTTTGCATAGAATTTCCGGCCGGGTTCTATCGAAACGATCACGGCCTTATCAGCCAGGTCCTTTGGAAGGGACGTTGGTTTGATCGCCAGGCTGCAGTTCACATGCAAGGGAGTATCTTCGTTATGGACCCGGTGAAGCCTTGCGTAAGTCCCGGGCAGTGGTTCCTCCGAAGTATACTCGAATTCAAGGTCCTCGTACAGGGCTTCCTTTGGAATGTCGAGGATCATATCAGGCCTTGCAAAATGATTGTCCTCCGTACAATGCATCATCTGAACTCCGTGCATTATTTTATTTTCAGGACGACGCCCTGCGGGCGGATGGCTTTTTACCCAAAACACCAGCCTTGATTCATTTCCCCAGAGGTCGGTGACTGTGTACATCACTTTGTGAGCCCTGTTATCGTTGAAATTGATGATGCCGCGGTTCTTTACTTTGCTGTATATATCGTTTTTATTGTTGGGGGCGACATAGGATCTCTGGATTTTCCGGTTACTGTGGATCAGCAGGGGGTAATCCAGCAGGCTGTTCACATACCGCGTATTTGCAAATGCAAATTTCTCAAGATGGTGGGAATACACCACTTCATTATCGATCGTCAGGGAAACAGACGGTACACCGTTTTTCATCCCTGAATTGTCAGAGAAATCGGTGGTCTCAACACCAAAATAAATATTTCCCGAAACATGAATGCTGTCAGGAACTTTTACAGAATAGTTACTGCCCCCGCCGGTAACGCCCAACATCAGGGCTTTATCGGTATAATTCACCATCGCCATGGCATCGAAGGGATAGATCTTCAGCGCTGTGATCTTCGGGGGGGTGTTATCCGGAACATCGAAGCCGAACTCCAGTGGATTGATCACCTCCTGGCTGGCAGATTCCCTTACTTCGAAATGCAGGTGGGGGCCTCCGGAGGCTCCTGAATTTCCTGAGAGCGCAATGACGTCGCCTTTCTTCACCTTCAGCAATCCCTGGGGAACCTGGATATCCAACGCAAAGGTTTCCTGCTGATATTGTTGCCTGGATATCCAGTTGCCGATAGCCGTGTTAAATCTCAGCAAATGTCCGTAAACCGTCGTGTAGCCGTTGGGGTGAGCGATATACAGGGCTTTGCCGAAACCCGCAGGATTGACGAACACCCTTGAAACATAGCCATCGGCAACCGCATACACAGGCTTACCCGTTGCTCCGCCTGTGCGTATATCGATTCCCGAGTGAAAATGGTTTTTTCGCAGCTCCCCGAAAGAACCGGCTAATGATATCGGGAAATCAACCGGCGAACGGAAATAATGCTGAGGATATTTTTCGGCGCCCACCGGCATATTGCCCGGCAGCAGAAGGATACAGGAGAAAATTGCAGAGATGAGGAACCTGGTCATGAATATCGTTATAAATTGATTTAAGCAATTACCTGGGCGGTAATAAAGAAAACTTCCCGGAATAGTCCATCATCTGGGTTGTAAAATCATCGGGATAAGAAACCTTCACATCGGTGATCGAACCGCCTTTTATAACTGCTTTAAAGACGGGGTTGATGAAACCGGTGTAAGGTGCGATATTCAGCTTCTTATAGCGGGCCAGGACTTCTTTATGCAGGTCCTGGTCAACCTTTACGGCATAGGTCTCGATAAGGTCCCCGGCAGCCTTATAATCACCTTCCGAAGTGATCCTCTGGATCTCTTTCAGCAGCTGTCCGAAAAGCATACGAAGGCCCTGGTAATCGTTCACCCTGAAATATGTTTTCCCGTCTCGGGTAAATTTCTCAATGATTTTCTTATCCCTGCCTTTTTCATATACCCAGTGGGCAATCAGTGAACGGTCGCGCATATGCGACTCTTCAACATCCTTACCGGGCTTGATGCGGACAAGCTGGGTCATCAGTCCGTTTCGTATATAATTGTCATATTCGGCTTCGCCGGCTTTCTGTGACTTCAGCAATCCGAGCTCCTCCATCATCGGATCCATAATGTAATAAAGGGCAAAAAGGTCGGCACGGGCTTCTTCGATCGACGAATGGTAGTTCTTCAGCATATCATGTGTAACGCCGGGGTTCAGCTTCCCCGAAGCATGCCCCAGGCATTCATGCATATCCGTAGTAAGGCTTGAAGCCGCGTAACCATATTCCCTGACTTTCGCCACTTCTTCCGGAGAAGCAGCAAACTCCTCAATAAAACCGTTTCCCAGGGATGCCTGGTCATTTGCATAGGTGATATTATCCATCGTCACCGATTTCGAGCCGTATTCAGAACGTATCCAGTTTGCATTCGGCAAATTAATACCTATAGGCGTAACGGGGTCATTGTCACCTCCCAGCTGGGCCACTGTGATCACTTTCGCAGTCACCCCTTTCACTTCTTTCTTTTTATACTGAGGGTCAGTAGGCGAATTAGTCTCAAAATACAGTGCATTGCTGCTGATGATCTTCGTTCGCTTCGTAGCTTCAAGATCCTTGAAATTCACAACCGATTCCCAGGTAGCCTTCACCGCCAAAGGGTCGCCATACGATTCAATAAACCCATTCACGAAATCGACCAGTGCATCCACGTCTTTGACCCACAGAACATTGTATTCATCCCATGCGACCAGGCTGCCGGTCCTGTAGAATTCAACCAGCTTCTCCACTGAAGCTTTCTGCTGGGGTGTTTCCGTAACATCTATCGCCAGATTGAGCCAGTAGACGATCTTTTCAATAGCCGGGGAATATAATCCGCCCACCTTCCAGGTTAATTCCCTGATGATCCCGTTTTCCTTCACCAGTTTTGAATTAAGGCCATAAGAGATAAGGGTATCTTTTTTCGCCCTGGCATCCGCTTGTTTCAGCTTCGGATAATATTCCTCGGCTTCTTTCTGGCTCACACCCTCATAAAAATTACAGGATGAAGCAAGGACCAGGTCTTTCGAAGGATCGAGGGAAACCCGTTTTTGGGCGACCGTGGGATCAAAGATGATCCTTGAAACTTCATCAGTGAACTGAGCAACAGTCTGCCCCTTAGCAAGAGGCAGGCTTTCAGGAGCCAATGATTTCAATGCTGCAGTGAAGAAATCCTTTGAAAATTCAGGATGGGTCTTGTCGGTCGAATAATGATTATGCAAACCATTATTGAACCAGAATTCCTTGAGGTAAAGCGTAAAATTCTTAAAGTCGGCGGATGTACGGTCTCCCTTATAGCCTTCGTAAACCGTTTCACAGGTCCTGCGCACGAGGAGGTTGTACCTGCAATTCTGGTCGTAGGCAATATCCCTTCCGCAAAGTGCAGCCTGGCTTAAGAAATAAATCAGTTTCTTCTGTTTCAGGCTAAGGCTTTCGAAACCAGGCACCTGGTATCTGAGGATTTTCGAATCGCCGAATTGTTCGGTGAGATATTTGAATTTGTCATTTCTGGTGTTTTCATCTTTCTTCGGTCCTTTAAAGGACATCACACTGGCTGCAATAGTCATAATAACAAAGATTCTGAAGGTTTGCATATAAAACTGTTTTATGAATCCGGATAAGGAAATGCAAAAATACGGTTTCTGCCGTCCAGAAAAGGATGATCAGTTAAGAAGGTCAATAAAATTTTATTTAATTTTGAGAGATGAAGAAATTCCTGCTGCTGATACTTTTTTTTATCATAGTTCTCGCCGTAGTGATCTTTTCGATACCCGCGTTAAGGACCATTATTTTTAACCGGGAACTGAGAAATGAAGCTATTTCACTGATCCATCTAAACTCATCGGGGGATGGACTTGTTACTTCGGCGGGAAATCAGCATACCTCGCAACCCGGCCGCGAACCCGACATAGGGAGGATCAAGGAAGAACTGGTCGGGAAGCAGATCCCGGGATGGAATTTCGACAAGGTCACTGAATTCAAACAAGCAAAGATCAGCAGCATTGCACGGACCGATCAGCGGATCGATTACCGGATTGACTTGCATATGCTGCCATACGATGCAAAAGACGAGTCGTTTTACGATGCCCAGATAATCGCCACATATGTTCCGGATGAAGACGGTTTCCACCTCGACAAGGTTGAAGAGATATTTCTTTCGTATAGTATACAATTGCCTCCCGGCAAATGGGTCAGTGTTGGTTCGGTGCCGGGTTGCAACCTCCAGCCTGTAGCTGAGACCAGGCTCAGATGGACCAGTAAAACCTGGGATTACGAGATCATCGGCGGACCCGGTGATGATGGTCTGACGTTGCCGCAGGCTTCCGGGTATGAGGTGTTATCGAAAGCAAAACACAGCATCAGTGTAAAGCTCACATTCCGCCCGGGCAGTTGATTTTTCGGTGCAGATCCAGGTCAGTTTGCAACCAATCACGATTTCATTCGTCTCATCCTTTATAAAAACCAATGTTACTGTTATGGAGATCTCAATCAAAGGTGTCTCAAAGAAATATAAAGGCAATAAATACGGCCTGAAGGATTTTAACCTCGAACTAAAAAACGGGATACTGGGGCTTATAGGGCCTAACGGGGCCGGTAAATCGACCCTGATGCGAATCCTGGCAACCATTTCAAGACCGACCGAAGGGCAGATATGCCTCGATGGCACCGATATAGTTAAATTCCCGGATACCGTGAGAAAAGTACTGGGATACCTGCCACAGGATTTTGGAGTCTATCCTAACCTGACGGCCATCGAGTTTCTCGAATATATCGCGGCTTTAAAAGGGTTTACAGGAAAAAGCATAAAACTCAGGATCGAAGCATTGCTGGAGGAACTCAACCTCACCATCGTAAAGAACCGTCCGATAGGGACGTATTCAGGCGGGATGAAACAGAGGATAGGGATTGCCCAGGTGCTGGTAGGCGATCCCAGCCTGATCATCCTCGATGAACCAACCGTGGGACTCGATCCGGAAGAACGTGTCAGGTTTCGTAATTTGCTTACAGATCTGTCGGGTGAGCGTATCGTTATCCTCTCATCACATATTGTATCCGATATTGAAACAATGGCTAGTGAAGTAGCCATCGTATACCAGGGCAGGGTGCTGAAACACGGTTTCCCTGTTGAAAAAGGCAGCCTTGAAGATACCTACCTGCAGGCCATTGCCAGCGCGAAGAACGGAGGGGGAAATGGAGACTAACTACACCATCAACAGCATCTTCCATATCGCAAAAGCCGATTTCCTTCAGAGGATCCGCAGTTATTATTTTCTTATAACCCTGGCTGTCTGTGTGTTTATCATATACTCCTTTGTCCCGGCAATTGATGCAGGTTACAGGATAGTATCGCTGGGCAATTACAGGGGTTTTTACAATTCAGCCTGGATTGGCAGCATGGTGGCTATGTGTGTTCCCTTCTTCACTTTGCTGGGCTTTTACGTGATCAATAACGCAGTTAAAAGAGATATAGATACAGGAGTGGGACAGATCATTGCCACCACACGGATAAACAGGATCCAATATCTCAGCGGAAAACTATTAAGCAACTTCGCTGTACTGCTTCTGATGCTTACCATTATTGCATTCATGACTGTTGTCATGTTCCTGCTGAGAGGAGAAACCAGTAAGCTGGAGCTTGGGAAATTATTATTGCCCCTGTTTATCCTTACTGTTCCTGCTATGTTCATTCTCGCATCCCTGGCGCTGTTTTTCGATTCCATTAAGATCCTTAGCAGAGGGGGAATAAATATCGCATATTTCTTTCTTTGGATATTTATTGTATCTTCTGCTCTGTGGTCGCCCTATACCGATGTTTTTGGTGTCAATACCTGCCTCAATGAAATTACGAAATCTGTCTCGGCCTCTCACCCGGACTGGAATGGTCAGTCGGGCACGGGCATTCTGATCTCGGGTTCCCAGGCCAGCTGCAAAGTTTTTATCTGGGAGGGCATGAAATGGACCCCGGGGATTTTCCTGCAAAGGATTTTTTGGATGTGCGCCGCCTTCTCACTGGTCCTTCTGGTTTCTTTGCAGTTTAACAGTTTCGACACCGTGGAAACGAAAGCGAAGCGGCGGAGAACCTGGTGGTTCATGAAGGGACAAACTGTTCTTCCTGAACATGATATTGCGCCTATGCGGATAAGATACCGCGATCTTCCCGTTGCAAAAGCCAGGTTCAGTTTCATTAAGCTCTCAGTTGCAGAACTTCGGCTGATGTTAAAGGGAAGAGCGATGCTGTGGCTGTTATTAACCGCCGGGCTTTGGATTGCCTCAGTTTTTACTCCCCTTAATATTGCCTATAAGTATTTCCTGCCATTATTGTGGTTCCTGCAAACTTTAATCCTTTCAACCCTGGGTTCCAGGGAACTTGCAAACCGCTGCAACGAATATATTTTTTCAGCTGCTTCACCGCTTCAGAGGCAGCTGCCGGCGACCTTTTCGGCTGCTGTCATCCTGATGCTTACACTTGCCATTCCTGTATTGCTGAGGGTTTTTTTCTCAGGAAATTTCTATGGGGTTTATGCCATTCTCACAGGAGCTTTATTCATCCCGGCATTTGCCATTGCGAGCGGGATACTGACAGGGGGCAGTAAATTATTCGAAGTGACTTTCACCGTAATTGTTTATGGTATCCTAAACGGGGTCCCTTTCTTTGATTTTACAGGTGCTATTAAAGAATCGCATGAAACAGGGATAGCCCATTATCTTTTAGCAATCACCATTCTGCTGGTTATACTGGCATTCACGGGCAGGAAATACCAGATCCGGAATGCAGCCTGATGCCCTGGTGTTAAAAACATATCAGCGTCCCGGAGCCTGAGGCAGGATGATATAAAAGGTACTCCCCTTTCCTTCTTCACTTGCGGCGTGGATCATTCCTTTATGCCTTTCCACGAATTCTTTGCAGATGATCAGCCCGAGCCCGGTGCTTGGTTCCCCTTCGGTACCCTTTCGCCTGGAATTCAGATTCATTCCGAAAAGGTCATCCAACACTGCCTTGCTCATTCCAATACCTGTATCATTTACAGCTATTTCGACGGTATTACCTGCTGCAGGAACCGCCGATACGGTCACCGTTCCGCCGGCAGGAGTGAATTTCACCGCATTTGACAGGATGTTGCGGATTATAGTTTGAAGCATAATGTTATCCGCCCAGACGTCCAGGCCCTCTGCTGTGTTATTAATGATTTTCAGTTCCTTGAAACGAGCTGTTTCTGAGACATTGCCAATGCATTCATCGACCAGGGGCTTTAGCCTGAGCAATGCAGGATTGAACGTTATCAATCCTCTCTGCATTTGTGACCATTCAAGAAGGTCTTCGAGCATATGGAAAAGACTGGTGGCTGACTTCCGCATACTCCTGGCAATCTCTTGAACCTCTTTTCGGTTCATGTCGAGGATTTCTTCCGACATGATCTCTGTAAAACCCAGAAAGGCGGTAAACGGACTTCGAAGGTCGTGGGCGATGATCGAAAAAATTTTATCTCTCGTTTCATTCATCTCTCTTTCATTGGCACGGAGCTTTGCCTGAGCATTCAGGAAGACCCAGATAAGGATACAGATAATAAAAGCCATGAAATATAAGATGTATGAAGGATTTTCTGATTTTCTGATATAATCAGGCCAGCCAATCACAGGTGCTGCCGCAAGTATCCAGCTTCCGGTAGGCAGGGAGATTTCAACGGTCTCAGGATTCCTTTCGAACACCGTCGGGTCTCCCCAGAAAAAACCACCCTGTGCTCCCTGCCCGTCGTATCCCTTTAAACCATATATGAAATCAGTATCATGCTTACCTATTTTTGCCTCAGAAAATAATTTATCCCTGCTGATGACTATATCGGTAACGCCCCAGAATCGCGGTTTGTCATTTTCTCCGCCTGTGAAGATCGGTGTGTAACTGATAAAGGCAATCCCCCCCTCCACAAGTTCAACAGGGCCTGCGACAAATGTTTTCCCTGTTTTAATAGTTTCTTCCACTATCTTCCTGCGCCTGGCATGTTCCAGCAAATTAAGGCCCATTGCACCTTCATGTCCTTTTAAAGGGTAAATGGCGCTGATGATGCAATTTTCAGATAAGGACATGCTGCTGATAACTGAATCGTTTTCAGCAAATTCCCGGGCCATCCTGTTAAAGGAACCTACGGTAATACCAGGGTTCATCGACACATAAGCGGCTATGCTCCGGGTGTAAAATATTCTTGAATACAGGGATTTCTCCAGTTGTGATTTCTTCAGGATCAGTAGTTGCTGCAACCCATTCCTGCTTTTGAACTCATTCATCTTCCCATTGAAATGTTCATGAAGACGGATGGCAATAAGCATGAGACAAAGTGAGGCAAATACAATTATAACTGGCCGGAATTGAATGTTCCGGAAGAATCGGTTCATCGAATACTGATTTTTAATGATTTTTATAAATCAAACCATGCCATGGATCTTAAGCTTTTCTAAAAGTGCATCCTTACTGACAGGTTTTGAAAGGTAATCGTTGCATCCTGCATCAAAAGCTTTCTGTTTATCACCGCTTTGGGCATAGGCCGTGATGGCAATAACCGGTAAATCCGGAGCAAAGGCTTTAATTTCCGTCGTTGCAGTATACCCATTCATTACAGGCATTTTAATGTCCATCAGGACAAGGGTGATCAAGGGGTTTTGACGGCAGGCCTCCACAGCTTGCCGGCCATCGGATACAACGAGAAAATCAATACCTTCTTTTTGCAGGATTTTTGCAAGAAACATTTTGTTGGATTCCTCGTCTTCAACAATAAGAACCAAACTTTTTTCTTTTTTCCGGCCAGCCTTAATTACCCGGTCATTCCCGGGTTCATCATTCAAAATTTCAAGCGGAATTGTAAGGATGAAGGAGCTCCCTTTCCCTTTTTCTGAGTCCAGGGTGATGCGGCCCTGAAGCAGTTCCGCCAACCCCTTTGCAATAGACAACCCTAAGCCGCTGCCTTCATGAATGCGGATATTTGAAGAATCGGCCTGTGCAAAATGATCGAATACAAACTGCTGATCCTCCGCTGAAATACCCATACCTGTATCTTTTACGAAAAATTCCAGTTCTGTTCCTTTCAACGCAAAGCCAAAAACAACTGACCCCTGTTCAGTGAATTTAATCGCGTTATCAATCAGATGGTCCAAGGCCTTCGCCAACAGCTCTTCGTCAGAGTTTATATAGAATGGGGCTTTGATTGCGGGTATTTCAAGTGTAAAAGCCAGGTTTTTTGAATTGCAGGTATCGAGGAATTTTTCATACCTTTCATTCAGCAAAGCGACCGGGGAAAGCCGTTTCTTACGCACGTCCATATTCTCCGAAACGATCAGCGAGATATCCATATAATCAGTAATCGTATTCAGCAGCCGCCCCGAACTTCGTTCCAAAACCTCCAAATACCTTTCGCGTTCATCTATTGGGATATCTTTCTCAAGCATCATCTGTCCGAATCCGAGGATCCCGTTCAGGGGAGTGCGGATCTCGTGGGAAATGTTGTGCATAAAGGCAGTCTTCAGGCGATCACCCGATTCAGCCTTTTCCTTTGCAAGCAGATATTCTGAAGTCCTTAATTCAACGCGGTGTTCAAGTTCCTTATTGATTAAATCAAGCTCTTCCCTCGATTGCATCAATTCATTGTTTTGTTTTTCGATCTGCAGGGTTCTCTCATGGACTTTCTTTTCGAGCAGGTTTTTTTCCCTGATAAGCCTTCTCATTCTCCAGTTGATATACAGATAAACTATCAGGATGATAGCGATAAAATACGAACAATAGGCAATAAAACTTTTCCACCAGGGAGGTTGAATAATTATCTTCAGGCTTCTGCCTGCTTCATTCCAGACCCCATCGTTATTGGAAGCTTTCACCTTCAGGGTATATTCCCCCGGAGGTAAATTTGAGAACGGAACGAACCTGCGGTTGCCGATCGGGATCCATTTGTCGGTGATTCCTTCCAGCATATAGGCATACTTATTTTTCTCGGGATGTGTAAATTCAAGGGCTGCGAATTCGATGGTGAAGGAATAATCATTGTAGTGCAAAACTATTTCATTCAGATTTTCAGGATCAATGGTTTCATTTACCCCTTTACTGTTGGTTTTATTGAATGATGTGAAAACAATTTCAGGAATGAACTTATTATCATGCAGGGAATCGGGGTAAAATGAATTAAACCCGTTCATACCCCCGAAAAACACTTCTCCGTCTTTGCTTTTAAAGGCAGCCCGGAGGTTAAATTCGAGGCTTTGTAATCCTTCCTCAACGGTATAAGTCCTGAAACTCCCTGTTAAACTGTCATATCGTGACAATCCACTCCCTGTTGCAAACCACAGATTGCGGCTGTTATCTTCCAGAATCTCAAATACCTGGTCATTCGGCAATCCGTTTTCATGAGAAAAATACCGGAAAGCAGAATCCATTTTAACAAATTCATTCACACAGGAACCGGTCCCGATCCAGATATTCCCCTTATGATCCTCACATAAGGAAATCACAAAGTTATCGGAGAGGGAGTTCTCAGTACCCTGAACTTTCTGAAAGTGGGTGATTTTTTTCGCAGCAGCATCATACACGTCGAGACCGCTCAGAGTTGCAATCCAGATCTTCCCCTGCCGGTCTTCGAGAATACAATATATAAGGTTCCCGCTTACCCTGTGGGCGTCATCAGACTCTTTAGTAAAACGTTCAAAAGAAGCGGCCGGCAGATTAAGCTTGTACAAGCCATTCTGCGTTGCGATCCAGTAATTCTTTCTATTATCCTGGATGATCTTATTGATCCTGAGACCGCGAAAATCAGGCAGGGCAGGATTCCTGAAGAATTCATTGAACCGTACAAATGAATTGGTTTCTTTTTTATAAATGAGTATTCCATCCCTCGTACCAATCCAAATCCTTTTCTCTGAATCGTAAAAAATAGTATGAACAAAGTCGTTGACCAGGTAATGATTCCCAGGCAGATGCGAGGAGAAATGTTCGACTTCTCCCGATTTCCGGTTAAGGATGTTCAGCCCCTGGCCCCAGTTACCCACCCAGATATTCCCGTCATCATCTTTAAATATCGAAGCAATCACATTGCCAAGCAGGTTTACGGAATTGGGTGAAACGCTTTTGCGGAATAAATTGAATTTTTGTTTTTTCAGGTCTGCCTTACTGATCCCCTTCAAAGTTCCGATCCAGAGGTTCTCAGATTTGTCAACTTTCAATGCGTTGACTATATTATGGCTTAAACCATTTATTTCGCTCGTGAAATTTTCAAAAAACACCTGATCGCCCGCCAGGCTCATCAGTTTGTTCAATCCGCCCCCCTCGGTTCCGATCCAGATATTGCCCGATTTATCCTGAACGATGGCCCTGATAAAATTATTACTTAATGTAAATTTATCTCTTGCACTGCTGAAATAGTGTCTGAACGTACGGGCTGATTTATTGTATATATTTAGTCCGTCGGATGTCCCTATCCAGATATTCCTGGCATTATCCTCAAACAGGGCCGTAATATTATTATTACTTACAGAATTCGGGTTGCTAGGGTCATCGAAAAAGTAAGTGAATTTTTCGGTCCGGGGATCGAAGCATGACAAACCCCTTGTGGATCCTATCCATACCAGTCCGTCTGTATCCTCAATCAATGGGACCTTATTGTCCTTTACAGAGCCATCATATTCTATTTTACTGATATAATTCGTATAATTATTCGCAATTGGGTCATACACGACCAGTACCGGTGCCATATTAATAAGGATCCTGCCTTTTCGGGAGACGATCGCATCATAAGGGTTGCTGCTTAAATTAGTCTTATTGCCGGTATTAAACTGAAATCTCTTAAATGTCTTCGAACTTCGGATAAATTCATTCACCCCCCCTTTGGTCGCTACCCATAAATTCCCGTTTTTATCTTCATCTATTGAAAATATCCAGTTATTGGAAATCGAAGTAGTATCCAATGGATTAAAAGTATAAGCCTGAAAAGTGAAGCCGTCGAATTTGTTCAGGCCATGCTGGGTCCCTATCCAGATAAATCCTTTCGAATCCTGAATAATACAATTAACAACGCTTTGCGATAAGCCCTGTTCAATAGAATAGGTTAAAAAAGAAAATTGACGGGAGAAAGCAAAACAAAAAATAAAGAAAAAAAAGATTACGAAAATTCCTCTTCTTATGTTAAAAAGAAGCAGAGGCCTTAAGGTTCTGTTCATATTCAGGCATATTATTTGAATCAGAGATGATTCAGCCTGACAAATATAACTAAAATCAGAACTTTCCGAACCTCAGGCTGAGTTTGGCCGTAAACTGGTTGATCAGGTTTTCAGGAGCGTGTCTCAGATCCAGATCAGGTGCATATCGATAGCTCACAGGCAGATTAAGATGATGAGTTTCGTTTTCATTTTTTTATGATTTAAAAAAACTCAGTATACATGAAAAAGTATTTTGTACTTTTAATCATTATAAAAGCTTAATCCCTAAAGCCATAAAAAAGATTGCATTCATAGCGTTATTGAGCATGTGTTTTATCGTATCACGGGCACAGCAAAAATCAAACCCGGGTTTGATTGTCCGGGGCGATGATATGGGGTCCTCTCACTCAGCCAACGTAGCCTGCGTTGAAAGTTACAAAAACGGAATAGAAACCTCTGTCGAGCTTATGGTTGTAGCTCCATGGTTTCCGGAAGCAGCCCGCCTGCTCATCGAAAATCCGGGCCTGGATGTAGGACTGCATCTTACGATCACAAGCGAATGGGACAATGTCAAATGGAGACCTCTCACATTTTGCCCCAGTCTTATCGACAGAAACGGGTATTTTTTTCCAATGATGTGGCCGAATCCCGAATATCCGGGCCTTGCCGTAAAAGAGAATACCTGGAACCTTGAAGAGATAGAAAAGGAATTCCGGGCCCAGATAGAAATGGGGCTGAAAAACATTCCCTGGTTAAGCCATTTATCGGGCCATATGGGAGCTACGGATTTTGATAAAAAGGTTTCGGTCTTAACACGAAGGCTGGCCTCCGAATATGGCCTTGCTGATATCAGCACAGATCCTGAGGGCGACTACGGGATCATTAGCGTTGGGTACCAGGGCGGGCATAAGACAGGGGCAGAAAAAGAATCAGGCTTCCTGAAGATGCTCGACAGCCTGGCTGCAGGAAAGACTTATGTTTTCGTCGATCATCCTGCCCTGGATAATGCAGAAATGCAGGCTGTGCATCATAAAGGTTATGAAGATGTTTCGGCCGACCGCCAGGGTGTGACAGAACTTTTCACCAGTCCACGGGTTAAAGAGTTTATTCTAAATAAAAACATCAGGATGCTTACGTACAACGATGTCACAAGGGCGTTGCCACGCAGGAGTCCGGAAGCAGAAAACGTTACGGGCAAAGGGATCAGTGATTATCTGGATGCTGTAAAAGAAAACGGCCAGGACTTGCACAGCCTGATGATATTGCGCCACGGGAAAGTTGTCGCAGAATACTGGTTTGAAGACAACACACCGGAGAAAATCCATATCATGAACTCGGTGAGCAAAACCTTTACTGCGACGGCTGTTGGTTTTGCCGTCGCCGAAAACCGGCTGAAGGTAAGTGATAAGGTGATCTCCTTCTTCCCAAACGATTTGCCGGAACAGGTTTCTCCCTACCTGGCCGAATTGAAGATCCGTGATTTACTGACGATGAGCGTAGGCCATGATACCGATCCGACCGAGAAAATAAGAAGCAGGACCGGAAGCTGGGAGCGGTTGTTTCTTGCTACACCCATCGAGCATGAACCCGGTACAAAGTTCGTGTATAACAGTATGGCTACATACATGCTTGCAGCTATTGTGCAGAAAGTCACAGGCGAAAAGCTGATCGATTATCTGTATCCCCGGTTGTTTCGCCCGCTTGGTATTGTTGGAGCAGAATGGAAGACGAGTCCGACGGGTGTGAATACAGGGGGCTGGGGTCTTTATATTAAAACTGAAGACATGGCGAAGATGGGGCAGTTTTTATTGCAAAAAGGCAGGTGGAACGGCAGGCAATTGTTACCCGTATCCTGGTTTGATGAGGCCACTTCCGCCAAAATTACCCAGCCTGCCCAGTGGATGCCCGGCGGGACCAAACCTGAAGACAGCGACTGGCTTCAGGGATATTGTTATCAGTTGTGGCGCTGCCGCCATAATGCATATCGTGCCGATGGCGCAAATGGCCAGTTCATAATTATCCTGCCTGATAAGGATGCGGTAGTTGTTACAACTGCAAATATCAGTGACATGCAGTCAGAGATCAACCTGATCTGGAAATTTATACTGCCTGCATTGAAATAATCAGTTTCTCCCAAACGTTTATTCCACGTCATAGTCATAATTCATCCCGCATATCCGCCGGGGTTTTCCTGACATTTAAATCTTTATATTTTGAAAATGTGTTTTCAAAGTGCTGGCGTATATTTTACCTACCTTTGCACCCTTTCTCAAGAGGGTATAAAATTTAAAAGATTTATTCCTTGCCGGCTTGTTATCTCTTTCTTTAATTCTGTTCAAAATGAAATTATCACCGCTTAAAGCATTCATTTTACTTCTGGCATTCGTTGCGACTGCCTGCCATCACAAAGCAGATCTTAGTGTTGCGCCTCCAAAACCTCTCCCTCCGGGCCCTGAGTTCAAATGTTCGCACGACACTATCTATTTCAGGAATTCAGTGCTCCCCATCATCATCTCGGGTTGCGGCAAAACAGGCTGCCATGACGAAGCAACGCATAAATCGAATCATATCCTGGATAATTACGCAAACATCATCACACTGGTCAAGCCGTTCAATCCACAAAACAGTAAACTGTACACAGTTCTGTTCAGCGGTTCTGAACAAAGGATGCCGCCGGGCACCCCGTTCACTATTGAACAGAAAAGCATCATTTACTGGTGGATCGCCCAGGGAGCTTATAACAATAAGTGTGATTCTGCCGGATGTGATTCCACGAATGTGACCTATGCTGCATCCATTGCACCTATTTGTTCTGCGTGGTGTACAGGCTGTCATGGCGGATCCAATCCTGCCAACGGCATGAGCCTTGAAACCTATGACAATGTCGTGGCCTGTGCGAACGGTGGCAGGCTGATGGGTTCCCTCCGCCATGATAACGGATATTCAGCCATGCCGAAAGGCGGAGAGATGCTGTCGCCCTGCGAGATCAATCTCTTCCAAAAATGGATCAACATCGGCAAACCATAATCAACAAGCAAAATAATCACAGATGAAAAAAATTATATATGGCATTTTTGTTATGTCATCCTTACTGTTGTTATTCAGCTCATGTTACAACGACAATGAATATGACCTGTATCCCTTCCCGACGACACCATGCGACAGTTCCAATGTTACCTACTCCGGGACGATTTCCCTTATCATGACGGCTAACTGCAACGTTTGCCACTCCGCTGCAGTTGCGTCAGGCGGGATTATCACCGACAATTATAACGATCTCAGCGGCCTGGCGACCAATGGGATGCTGTGGGGAGGCGTAAATTGGGAGTCAGGGTTTGGACCGATGCCTAAGGGGGGCAGTAAATTATCGTCCTGTGACCTTGGCAAAATAAAAAAATGGATCAATCTGGGAGCTCCTAATAACTAAAACCAAAACCATGAAGATCAGGATATACCTATTCGTTTTTCTTTTCCTGGCCCTGTTTGCTGTTACCGCAAATGCCCAGGAAGCCATGATGAATCTTATAAACAAAGATGCGAAGCCTGTAACCGATTACACCTCAGCCACCTTTAAAACCACCAGGGTCGTCATCGGGCAGTCATGCGAAATTGCTCCCACGGGGAACCTTATCTTAGTATTTTCCCATCATTTCGGAGCCCTCAACTCAGGCTACGAGAACCTCTATGGTTTAAAACAATCCCAGGTACGGCTTGGCCTCGAATATGGAGTAACGAAATGGCTGGGATTGGGAGTAGGGCTGAATACATTACAGAACACCTGGGACGGTTTTGCAAACTTTAAAATCCTCAGGCAGAGCAAGGGTGCTAAGAAAATGCCATTCACCCTTACCATTTTCGGCAGCACTGCAATATATACTACCAAATGGGCCGATCCCACCCGTACGAACTATTTTACTTCGAGGATATCGTATGCCACCCAGGTTATCCTTGCAAGAAAGTTCGGTGAACGTTTTTCTTTTCAGATCGCACCGACCTATGTTCATGTGAACCTTGTGCCATCCTATGATGACCACAATAACATTTTTGCCCTTGGGGCAGGGGGACGTTTCAAAATCAGCCAGCGAGTTTCTGTCAATGCTGAATATTACTACCTCTTTCCGAAACAGATCAGGTCAACACCGGCATACAGTACATTTTCAGCCGGTGTCGACATTGAGACGGGGGGCCATGTGTTTCAGATCTTCCTGACCAATGCCAACGGGGAGAACATGGAAACTATCGTCACGCAAACGACAGGCACCTGGTGGAACGGGAATATTTTTCTTGGATTTAACATTTCGAGGATATTTACAGTTGTAAAGCCTAAGGCATACCGTTAGGCAGTAAACTTTAACAGGGGCTGATACGAGGCATCAGCCAATGGCTGAAACAGAGATTAATAAAAAAAGAACTATGGCAACCTGGCTCAAAATCGTTTTCTCATTGTTTATTACCGGTATTATCGCCGCAGTCCTGGTTTATGTCTTTATTTATAATAAGCCCCATCCTGATTATGAAAAACTGGATGCAGCCTATACCTTAGCTGCAGCTGATCTCTATAATGCCTTTACTTTGAACAAAACCGTAAGCGGAAACACATACAACGGAAAAGTAATTGCGCTTACAGGCAAACTCTCGAAAGTCGAGGCCACTGATTCGATCATGGTCTGCGTTTTTGTTTTCAACAAGGGAATGTTCGGAGATGAAGGCGTACGCTGCACGATGCTGCCCAAATACAGGGAGCAAGCCAGGAAACTTCAGCCCGGTTCAGATGTCAAGTTGAAGGGATACTGCACCGGGTTTAACGATACGGATTTAATTCTGGAGAAATGTTCAATTATTAAATTATAACCAATTTTAGTAAATATGAAAAAACTGATTTTTATTCTCAGCTGCCTGGCGGTATTTTCTCTCAGCTCGAATGCACAGAAATTCATCACAAAGACAGGCCATATAAAGTTTTATTCCGATAGTCCGGCAGAAAAGATCGAAGCCAATAACCGGCAGGTAAATGCCGCTCTTGATGCTGCAACAGGGGATTTTGTTTTCAAGGTATTATTAAAATCCTTTGAATTCGAGAAAGCGCTGATGCAGGAACATTTCAATGAAAATTATATTGAATCAGATAAATTCCCCATCGCCACTTTCCTGGGGAAAGTCAATAACATCAAAGATGTTTCTGTTGCCAAAGACGGTAAATACGATGTTGTAGTCGAAGGCAAGCTCACCATTCACGGGGTCACTCAGCAGGTCACTGAAAAAGGCAGCTTTGAGGTCAAACAAGGAAAAATAGCGGTGAATGCGAAGTTCAATATATTGCTGTCGGACTACAATGTAAAAATACCCGGAGCCGTAACCAATAATATTTCCAAGTCTGTCGAGATTACCGTCGATCTGAATCTGGAGAAGTTCGCCTCTTCTGTGAACTAAGAACATGTCTCTTTGCCTCGCCTCGCTTAATTCGGGAAGCAACGGAAACTGCTATTACATTGGCAATGAAACAGAAGCTGTATTCGTCGATGCAGGGATCTCATGCCGTGAGACCCTGCTCAGGATGGACCGGCTCTGCTTGCAGATAAATAATATCAAAGCGATATTCATTACCCATGAGCATACCGACCATACACGGGGGGTGGAAGTTCTTTCGCGGAGGCATAACATACCCGTGTACATAACTGCAGCCACCTATAAAAGAAGCCGGTTAATGCTTAACCCTTCCCTCTTGAAACATTTTACGACCGGGGTCCCGGTGCAGCTTGGTTCACTCAGGATAACACCTTTTACAAAAATGCATGATGCCTGCGAACCCCATAGTTTTACAATAAATTACAATGGAGTCACAGCTGGTGTGTTCACCGATATAGGTTCAATCTGTGAGCAGGTCGCCTATCATTTTTCACAGTGTGACGCAGCTTTTCTTGAAGCAAATTATGATGAGAAAATGCTTGAGAACGGGCGTTACACTGCAGCCCTGAAAAGCCGTATCCGCGGTTTAAAAGGGCATCTTTCGAACAAACAGGCCCTTGAACTCTTTACCACCTGCAGGTCAAACCGCATGAAACTCCTCTTCCTCTCCCATCTTTCGGCCGAGAACAACCACCCCCAGCTCGCGTATAATGTTTTTAAGCCCCATGCCGGGGATACTAAGATCATTGTGGCATCACGTCATACCGAGACGGATGCATGTACAATCTGACACCACCTGCTCGGCGGTCTCAATGATTTGTTAAGATAACATCCTGGCCTGTATCACAGGGCTTGATAAACCAGAAGGGTTTTCCTTTTAAAAAAAAATTATCAGCATGAAGAAAAAAATCCGTATCTTGTAGAAATACCAGGATTCACTTATTTTAAGGTAAAACGAAAACATGAAAAAAACCACTCTCGAATACAGGATGATGCTTGAACATAACCGGTTGAAAGTCCCAAATGCAAAGCTATTGACGGGCTCTGTATCAGGTTTATATCCCATCATTCTTGATGGCGGCAGAACAACTATATTTATTTCCGATCTCGAAAAAGAAGTTGAAACTAGAGAAAGATATCAGTTACGAAGGGATAGCCGCCTCAATATCTTTACAAAGAAACCTAAAGTCTGATCACATTAATTTTATTTTGGACTGCGGATGATATTCTGCCCTGGATCATCTGAAATCCCGGATTGCGAAATTTTTGTTTTAATTTTATCCGCCTAACGGGTAAACTTTGATACAAACCGCAAACATGGAAAATAAAAAAGGGCATAGTAAAGCCTTGAAGGCTGTATTTCCGGGAAAATATATTCAGGGCGAAAATGCCCTTCACGAATTACCAGGCCTGGTCAGGCTGCTGGGCAGCAAGGGCCTGATCCTCGCATCTCCCACGGTCCGGCGTTACATAATCCCATCTTGTTCTTTTATTACTGCGGATGACAGCCTCAGTGTCGAAGGATTCGGAGGCGAATGCTGTGAGCCGGAGCTGAAACGTATTGGGGATATGATCACCAGCCGGAAGATCGATATAATCATCGGGATGGGGGGAGGCAAGGCCATCGATACAGCGAAAATCGCCGCCGACCGGGCCGGGATCCCGGTGATCATTGTTCCCACCATTGCTTCCACCGATGCACCCTGCAGCGGATGTGCAGTCATTTATTCCGGACAGGGCGTTTTCGAATCGGTATACTACCAGAAGATGAATCCCCAGGTTGTTCTTGTCGATATGAATGTGATGGCAAATGCCCCGGCCCGCTTTCTGGTTTCAGGTATGGGCGATGCTTTGGCGACATGGTTCGAAGCCCGGTCCTGCGACCTCACCGGGTCGCCAAATGCATGCGGAGGATACAGCACTATGGCCGGATTAAGCCTTGCCCGGCTGTGTTACGAAACGCTTTTACTCCATGGCCCATCTGCTAAAACGGGCAATGAGAATCATCGTATCACCCCGGCCCTGAACCATATTGTTGAAGCCAACATCCTGCTAAGCGGATTAGGCTTTGAAAGTTCCGGCCTTGCTGCAGCCCATTCTATCCATAACGGACTGACTGCCCTGGAAGAAACCCATGCATTCTATCATGGGGAAAAAGTTGCCTTTGGCGTTCTTACAGGGCTTCATCTCACCGGCGCCCCGCCTGATGAGATTGATACAGTATACGCTTTCTGCGAGAAAATTGGTCTGCCCACAACATTTAATGATATCGGCATCAGAAACAGCAGCCGTGACAGCTTAATGAAAGCAGCTCTGAAAGCCTGTGCGCCTGAGGAAGGCATACATCATGAAGCCGGGAAAATTACACCTGAAAAAGTCCTGGATGCGATGATCTCTGCCAACGCCATGGGGAAAAGCAGGAAATCGGGAGTATCAGTCTGAACCGGTAAACACTCATCAGCAAAGGCCGTTCCAATGGGTGCCGGAACCTTTATCTGCTAAATTCGATAAATTAATCGACAAAATACCTAAAAAAATCGTTGTAAAATTAAATAATTAGTTGACAAACTATTTATTTAGTTGTATATTTGCACATGATACAATAACGCTCTCACGTAAAACAAATCAATTAAGATGAATGCTCTTTCTTTATACCTGATCGAGTCGGCCATCTGTATCACTCTGCTGTATGCGGTATACTGGCTGTTTCTGAGAAAAGACACCTTCTTTATGATGAACAGGGTTTACCTGCTGGGAACTGTTAGCATGTCGTTGTTGCTGCCCCTGCTCCCGTTTCACTGGCAGCCCTCGGGAGCAGCCGACACCGTTGTATACATCCTGGATCCAGTGCTGATCACCCCCGACAAAATTGAAAAAGCGGCTGGCAACCATCTGCAATTACTTGAGATCGCAGGGATTGTTTATTTCACGGGCCTTGTCATTTTTGTGTTAAGGTTTATCGGGCAGATGCTCCAGCTATTCTTCATCGTAAGACGCAACGGGACAGGCCGCAGGCAAGGGGTGCGAATCGTTTTTGTCGACCGTGGTTATTCCCCGTTCTCATTCTTCAACCTGGTTTTTATTAACGAAAAGTATATTGCCGGCGAAAAACTGGAGTCCATCCTCACGCATGAACGTATTCATGTACAGCAGTTTCACACCCTTGATGTCATTGTTACCGAAGTCCTTATCATAATCCAGTGGTTCAATCCCTTTGCCTGGCTTATGGGCAGGGAGTTCAGGACCATACACGAATTCCTGGCCGATGAAGGCGTTATAAAAGCCGGCACCAGCCGTTCAGAATACCAGCAGATGATCCTGGATGAAACTTTGGGCATGCAGGTGAATGGTCTGACCAATAATTTCAATGTTTCACTCATTAAAAAACGTATCCTTATGATCTCAAAAGTAAAATCGGGTAAATGGTCGAGGACGAAGCTCATCCTTGCAATCCCTGCCATTTTTGCCTTGGTCTTGTTAATTTCAGCACGCTCATACAGCAGCTCCGCCGGCCAGGATAAGACTACAGTAAAAGCTTCCTCACAGGCTTCTGTGACTCCTCAAAGCCAGTCAACGGCAACAGCCAATGAGAAAGTCAAATTCGTAAAAGTAACCGACCCCAAAGTGTACGACTCGGTTGATGTTCTTCCTGAATTTCCGGGCGGTTGGCCCGGGCTTGGACAGTTCATCCTGAAAAACCTCAAGTACCCCGAGAGCGCTATTAAAAGCCAGACCCAGGGCAAGGTATTCGTTTCCTTCATAGTGTGGAGCGACGGTTCGGTTGGTGAAGTTAAGATCAAGCAGGGAATCGGCCACGGCTGTGATGAAGAAGCCATGCGCGTGGTCAAGATGATGCCCAAATGGAAGCCAGGCGAGAAGGGTGGCAAGGTTGTAAATGTGCATTTTGTGCTGCCCATCAATTTCGCCCTGGGTGACGGCAAAAAAGGAAAGTAAAATCAACTACTAGTCAAGTCGATACGGGTATTAAAAGCTAAAAGCTGCTCCGATCGTCAGCCTTTTATCGTAGGTGCTGGGAATGCTGCTGCCCCATAGCCGCATTCCTCCCAGTATCCAGATACTCCAGTGCCGGCTGATATACCAACCGGGCTCAAATTCCATCACTGCACCTGTGGAGCATGATTGTTCCCAGTCAAGCACAGGCTTCACGGCAAGCTTCAGCCATACCTTCTTATTCCAGGTATACCTGAAGCTGATCTCAAACTTTGTATAATTAATATCTTTTCTGGATGTATCGCCTGCATATGAAAAGACCTGCTGTACCTGAACATCAAAGGTGAACTTGTTTTTCTGTGGAACAGAATCAGGCTTTGACAGCCTGATCGAGGTTCTTAAACCGGGCGAGCACTGGTATTTTCCGGTCCCGAGGTCTGAAGGAGATGCGGTTGGAAATGTCAGTTCAATAAAAGAGGCAATCGGGATGCCCAGCCTGAAGGCCCTGAACCCCACCCTGGTCTTAATATCACCCAGCCCCGGGTTAAAAAGGCTTCCTTCAAAATCTGAGGTCTGGTCGGGAAAAGGAATTTCCAGGCGGATGAGTGTAACGACCCCGTGCAGCAGAAAATCAGTCCTCAGGCTGGTCTTCGTTGTCTCTTCCGGTGTACCGCGATTGGTGAATTCACGTTTAAGTTCAATTTTAACACGGAATTTCCTGTCTTTTTTTTCAATATGGCCCCGGTTTATCAAAGAATCTCCGGAATCAGCAAACAGCTGTCCTGAAAAACAAATAACAAAGACAATAATTGAAAAACAACTTCTTTTTCTGATCACCGCCGAAATTCTATGTTCATATAGCAGAACCTATGCACTCAAAGCATCAGATAGGCATCCCAAACCCGAAAAAAAAGCCGTTTGTACCTATCGAAGTAAAGGCATATTCAAAACGGATCACGAGATCATAGTAAGTCACAAAATCAATCCCCAGTCCCCAGCTTAAAAGAAATTTATTGTCATACGGATTGTTGGTGGTAAACTTATTGACAACATACCCGGCATCTGCAAAGGCATTCAAGTAAAACGCATACTGCAGCGATTTGAATTTGCTCTTTTCCTGGCCCTCCTTCACTTTTTTTACATTTGGCTTGATCAGCTCATATTTAATATTATTCCTGCAGAAATACATCTGGTCGCCCTTCAAGGTGTAAAGGTCAAATCCCCGGATAAAATCCTTGTCCTGGGTCATGTTCAGCTGGTAAAAATATGGGGCATTCTCGCCTGCTGAATTTTCCGCCTTGACCATTTCGGCCACATACCATTTACGGCTGATGGTCTGGTAAAAATGGAAGTCAATCCCATAATAAAAAAGGTTGACGTCTTTAGAAAAAATCCCCAGTCCCACCTTGTTGATGAAGACCCTGAGCAGGTTCCCTTTCAGGGGGTAGTTCTGGCAGTTCCTCGAGTCGTAATAATAATCGGCATAAAGGCTGAGGGAAAGGTTCGTTTTTTTATACCCTGCAAGATAGTTAGAGTCGAGTTTAAACAGGGAATCGGAGACCATAATATAATCGCCTGTAAGATGGATTGTCCCATAATGATAGAGGCCGGGCCTTAAAGTGAGCTTCGCTGCCAGCTTGGCTTCCTGTGAGCTGTTCGAACCATAAAGCATCTGCCTTTTGTTATCAAGAGAAGCATATTCAACCGTGTACATGTTTGAATATGCCGCAATCATCGTGAGGCCTATTTTCTGACCTTTACCGACCCAGGGGATCTTGTAACCGAAAGCGATGGCCCAGGATTTACCGGCAAGAGCAATGATGGAAGTCTGGTGGTTGAGCCCAAAGAGGTTGTTGTCGCTGAAGAACAATCCCATGCTCAGGTCCGACCATTGTATATCGCGCAACCATTCGTTGAAATTGGGGGCGTTCAGCTTGGCTACAGGGAAAAGCCACCAATAGTGCCTTTCATTTACATCAATCAGCAATGTGTATTGTGTTTTACTGATTTTTTTCAGGTACAGGTCAACTGTGAGAAACAGCTTCGTATTGATGAGGTTTTCACGGCTGTAATTCATTCGCAGCCTCAATTCACTCGAATCCCCGGGGTAAAAATTCCGGTCGGAGAAATCCGCCTTTTTCCCTTTCTGGAAAGTCGCAAGGCTGTCTCCTGTTTTAAAATCAAGTTCCCTTATCAGGATTTTAGGTTTGGTGAGTTTGTTACCGATGATCTCGACACCGGTGATCGTAATATAGGGAGCAGCGAGGGTGTCGGGGACGTGGATTGCACCATCTTTATTCTGGGCATTTAAACTCCCTGAAAAAACAAGCAAGTAAATAAACAGTACTGTTAACAGGTATTTCATCTCTTTTTTGTTCAAAATTTATTACTCCGATGGCGAAAAGCTATTGTTGAAAGAGTGTGCTTTTTCTTAATCTTTTCGCTTTTTATCGGCCTTCTTCATCTCTTTCTGCTCTTTTGAGTTGAAGCCCATCGTCGATTTAAGCCCGGTGAATGCGCTTTTCCAAAGGAAATTAATGATGCCTTTTCCCTTGTCCCGTTTAAAAAAGATCAGGCCGGTCTTCATTTTTCCTGACTTCGCCGGATTTTCTTTATTAACGACGAGGTCATTTGCCACGAAATTAACCACGCCTTTCTTAATTGAGTTCCAGGTCGTCTCTTTTTTCGTCGTCATGGCAATGCGGAGATCACTGTAATAAAATAAAAGCTTGCCTGTTGCAACATCGTCGTTGGCCGTAACAAGGGGTATCACCATCTCATCTATCTTACCGCTCCTGATCTCGGCTGGCTGAAGTTTAGTCAGCATCGGATTGATCTCGCGTAAGTCAACAGGTCCCAGATGAGCCGAGAAAGTAAACGGATTCCTTTTATCCCGGAACCTGAAACTGAACGAAGCATCCAGTTTACCTTTTCCCATAAGCCAGGCAGTTCCTTTTAATTCTGAAACAAGCCCGGCCTGGAGTAGTACTGAATCATTTGTGAGGCCCGTAAAGACCGCTTCCATCTTATCAAAAAAAATGGTTCCCGCTTCTTTGTCAACCTGCTCGGAATAGGTAGCTTTACCCTTATGCAACATCACGGTATCGATTTTAAGATACGTCTTCAGCTTCCTGATCCCGTCCTGTGGCATGGGAGGCTTGAACCCGGGCCTCCGCGGGATCCGTTTGTCCCGGTAATCATCAAGTACCAGGCTGTCAATTTCAAGCAATCCGGCCTGTACTTTTCCTTCCAGTATCAGTTCCCGGAGGTTTAACCTCTGAGCTTTTATCTGCCCGGCAAAGACATCCATGCGGTCGGTCTGGAAGCCCAGTTTGCGTGTATAATCATAACGGTTATACTGGGGCACCAGATGAAATCCATTTACATATAATGAATTCGACCCGGTTGATAACCCGATCTCAGAAAGAGAGATCAGGTTCAATCCGTTCTTTGTTTTTAATGAAATGCCACTGATTTTAATGCTGATATCATCGGCATTGAAAAGCCTTCGTTTCCCCTGGTGAGCCGAATCAACCAGGATATTCCTGATCATGACAGAGCATGATGGAACCGATTGATGGATGAGCGTGTCAGCTGAGAGATCGTAAAAATCAAGCTTCCCGTTTAGGATTTCAATTTCTTTGATACAGATGGAAATCAATCCCTTTGGCAGCGGAATCGACATGAGTTTAGCGGAAGGTTTATCTTCACGTGCTTTTGTTGAAGGCTGCATCCTGTAAACAGTTATCGCAGGCGATAGTATCCTGATGGCAGAGATATCTATTTTCCGTTCATGTATAGCTGACCAAATATTGAAATTTACAACCTTAAAATTATCCACATTCAGCCGGAACAGCAAAGGGGAAAGCGTATCCCGGTTTTGTTGTTTCCGGTAATATACTGTGTCGGGAATTAGTTCCAGGTGTTTTAAGGAGAGATTCCCGTCAATAATATTAAGGTAAAGGCTGCCGATTTCGGCCCTGTATAATCCTTTGCTGCTCCTTTTAACATTTTCGATTAGGATATCCCGAATAATCTTTCCGTAATAGAAATACGCGAAAGTAAAAATACCTCCGGTTAGTATTAAAAGGATGATAAGGATCAAAACAAAATTTTTCAGGATCTTCCCCTTCAATCTAAAAGATCTGGTCATCCGGAAATTGTTATTTGGTTGAGCATATTAAAAGTAAAGGTACAACTGATAAATAATATTATTTTCGAAATGCTATATTTTTTCGATAAAACCCATCGGTAAATCAGATATATTTGCACAAATACCTTATGATGAAGAAAAAATTATGTTATGGATTGCTCTTATTGGGAGCGGTCTTTTTTGTTAGCTACTGTCAAACCCCACTGAACCTCACAACATGGAAGAACCCCGACTTACATGCTCAGGTTTCGAAGGTTGTGGTGATGCCGTTATTCGAAAAGCTTGAGTACCTTAAACCTTTCGAACAGAACGTCGTTGCCATGTTCAGGAACAAGGGATTGAAAGCTATAGGTTCACTCGAGTTCCTCAACCCGGGTAAAAAATACGAGATCAACGAGATCAAAAAGAAATGTGACAGCCTGGGGGCTGATGGAATCCTGGTTTTTATTTATGAAGGAACGGATAAAACCCAGAGTTATGTCGCCCCGACTACCTATTATAACGGGTATTACGGCGGTTACGGCGGATACTGGGGAGGCGGATACTGGGGAGGCGGGTATTACGGCGCAGCTGTGACAACCGGCGGATACTGGGAATCGACTGCAGTTGTAAAGCTTACTGCTAATCTTTATGTTAAGGGCTCAAAAGACCCGCTCTGGACAGGTTATATCAACGTAACCGATCCTAAGTATATAGACCAGGCCGGGCAAATGGTCGGAGGAACGATCTGCGCTGACTGGAAAAAGGAAAACCTGATCAAATTCACGGGCGGGAAATAAATTTTTCTCCTGGAAACCTGGTCTCAAGGGTCCAGGTTTCCAGGTTTACTAATGCCTGTCTCTGTTTTATTTACTTTTCGTTTATTTTTTTAATCCATCCGGAGATTTCTTCGATGGCAGTAGCTGCCTGTTTGAGAATGCCAAGGTAACTCAGGAATCCATGGATCATGTCTTCATATACTGACAAATGTACCCTGACGCCTGCTTCTTTGAGTCGCTCTGCATATAAAATTCCTTCATCACGAAGCGGGTCATACCCCGACACAATAACATATGACGGAGGAAGCCCTGACAGGTCATGAGCCAACAAGGGCGCTGCCCAGGGGTTCGAGGCATCTTCCTCCTTTTCGAGATACTTATCCCAAAACCACCTCAAGTCGTTCATGGTAATTCCATATCCATAAGAAAATTTTATATGGGATGGCTTTTCAGGCTGTAAATAATCGGTAGCAGGATAGATCAGTACCTGACTTTTAATTACCGGTCCGCCTTCATCACGAATCCGGATGGCCACGACAGTAGCCAGATTCCCCCCTGCACTGTCACCGGCAAGGTTGAGGGAGCCGGGATCTCCATTCCATTCGTTACAATGTTCAGAGATCCATTTGACAGCTTCAAAGCAGTCATCAATTGCTGCCGGAAATTTGAACTCCGGGGAAAGCCTGTAATCGACCGAAGCAACGATGCATCCTGCAGATGAACAAAGATGAGTGCATATAGGGTCATAGGTATCGAGATTGAACAAGACCCAGCCGCCTCCATGAAAAAAGACCATCACGGGGAAAGGTCCCTGGCCGTATGGAGTGTAAATCCTTACCGGGATATCACCGCATTCGCATCTGGCAAGAATATTCCTGGTGGAGCTTACCTGCTTGACCGGGATTTTCATTTTGGCAAACCCCTTGATAACCTGTTCGCGGGCCAGCTCAAGGGGAATGGTATCAATAGAAGGTGCAGCTGCAATGGCCGTTGCTAACGCTTTCGCGCCGGGGTCGAGTTCCATCGGAAATAAAATTTGGTTATGAATGTATTCATCCGTTATGGGTATACTGTCCGCTGCGTGAAGGACTAAGGGAGTTCGTCCCCCTTTCCTGCAATAAAGATCTTATACCATTGTTCGAGGCTCATATCGACAGCCAGTGCCTCAACGGCATGTTTAATTCTATCGATCCGGCCTGAGCCCGCTACCGGTATAACTGAGGCCGGATGTTTGAGCAACCAGACATAGATAACCGTATCAACGGAAATGCTGTCCAGTTCTTCCGCAACCTCCCGGAGCGCCTTCAGTATCCTTTCTCCCTTTTCGTCACGGGGATTAAGAACCTTCCCGCCTGCCAAAGGAGACCAAGCCATCGGCTTGATTCTTTCCTTTAAAAAAAAATTGATGTTCCCGTTCTCAAAATGTTCCAGGCAGTAAGGTGAGATTTCCACCTGGTTGGTCACAAGTTTTTCTTCAGTGAATGAGCTCAGCATTTCAAATTGGGCCGGGGTGAAATTCGAAACACCGAAATGCAATACCTTGCCGTTTTGTTTCAGGACCGAGAATGCTTTTGCAGCTTCTTCCGGATCAAAAAACGGGGCAGGCCGATGTAACAGTAGCAGGTCGACATGATCGGTCCTGAGATTTCTCAGGGAGTTGTCGACTGAAGTGACAATATAGTCGTAACTATAATCGTAATGCTTGATTTTACGGCCGGGAAACTTATCCGATATCAGCTTTATACCGCATTTCGTAATGATCTCTATTTCGTTCCTGAGACTTTTCTTAAGACTTAATACATCGCCCAACAGAGCTTCACAGCTGTAGTTTCCATAGATGTCGGCATGATCAAAAGAGGTTATCCCCATTCCGACCAGTTCCTCGAAAAGTCGTAATAAATCCCGGCTGGATAAATTCCAGTCATTCATCCGCATTTGCCCGTGCACAATCCTGGAAATTGAAAAATCCCCGGTGAGGTTTATTTTATTCATAATCAAAGCAGGGGTTCATTAAGTTTGATGTAAAATTATTGTTTTCCCATTACACAATTCAGTTCATCAGGGTAAAAAAGAAGGTGGCTCCTTTTCCGGGTTCACTTTGCGCCCAGATCTTACCATCATGTTTATGGATGATCCGCATTACTGTTGCGAGGCCTACCCCGGTTCCTGAAAATTGTTCTGCGGTATGCAGCCGCTGGAATGGTCTGAACAATTTTTCATAGAGGTTCATGTTAAAACCGATGCCGTTGTCACGGAGGAAAATGACCGCTTTCCCATCCTGGTCGAGGCAACCAAACTGAATGGATGGATTTGTTGTTTTGCCCGTATATTTCCAGGCATTATCCAGCAGGTTCTGGACGACAATCCGGAGAAGATGGATATCGCCCGACACCATGACCTGGGGTTGAATCATGATCTCCACTTCCCGTTGAGGATCGGTTTCCCTTATTGTTTTAAAAACGTCCCTTACAAGTTCACTTAAATTAAACTCCTCTTTCATTAACTCTTTGCGAGTGATCCTGGATAAATTCAGAATATCCTCAATCAGTTGATTCATCTCCTGTGAAGAGTTTTCAATCCGGGTAATAAAATCTTTCCCGGTCTCATCCAGCAGCGAAGAATAATCTTCAAGCAAAGCCTGGCTCATCCCTTTAATTCTCCGGGCAGGCGCACGTAAATCGTGAGATACAGAATAAGAAAAGGATTCCAGTTCCGAGTAAGCTGCTTCGAGCTGGGCTGTCCTGGAAATTACCTTTTGCTCCAGTTCATCCGCAAATTCTTTTACCTCCTGCTGGGCCTTTTTCCTGATTTGAACTTCCTCAAGGAGCTCTTTGGTCCTTTCCGAAACAAGGACCTCAAGCTCTTTTTCCCTGATCTGCCGGATCCGGTATTTAAACATGAAAACCAGAACGGCCAGGATTAAGATGATTACAATGAGGATGAAATAGTTAATATAGGTTCGTTGCTTTCCAACCTTTAACGATTCTATTACATTCTCCTTTTTGAGTATCTCTATCTGGTTCTCTTTCTTTTCAGTTTCATATTTAGCCTGGAGATCGATCATCTGCCTTTGACTTTCGGAATTGAGGAGGCTGTCTTTGAACCTGCCTGCCTGAAGACTATAATAAAGAGCCATCCGGAAATCCTTTTGTTCTGTGTAAATCATTCTCAGGCTGTCGCAAAGGGCTTTCTTAAGTTCCACGTCAATGCTGATCCCCATGGCTTTTTCTTTATACTGGATGGCTTTCGGGAAATCTCCTGATCTCCTGTAAATCTCCGCGATATTTGCATAAGAATAGGCAATTCCTTCATGGTTATTCAATTCCTCTTCCAGCTTTAGCGATTTCCGTTGATAAATTAAGGCCCTGGAAATATCCCCCTTGTTTAAGTAAATGTTTGCCATGTTACAAAACATGTTCGCTATACCCTTTTTATCATTGAGTTTCTCGTATATGGCGAGTGCCCTTTTATAACAAGCCATGGCCTTAGCCTGACCCTCGGTATCAATATACAAGTATAAGATGCCGATATTATTCAGATTGAGAGCAATCCCATATTGATCTCCGCTGATGCTGTCTATCTCGAAAGAACGCTTATAATACTTAAGAGCTTTTTTGTAATCATGCATATTATGATACAAATGAGCGAGTGAATAAACTGCTGCTGATATCCTCTCCTGGTCCCCTATCTCTTCCGCAACAGAAAGACTTTTCAGGTGAAATATGAGTGCTTCATTATAATTGTTTAAAATCCGGTACGATACTCCGGTCGCATTCAGGCAATATGCCTCGGCCTTACGGTCATGCCGGTCCTGATTTAATTTGGTCGCCCGCTTGTACCAGATAATGGCATCCTGGTAATCATTCAGTCCCCAGTAAGCCTCAGCAATATTTTTCATTGCCTCACTTTCATCCTTCTGTAATGCCTTTACCTGAGAAAGCCGGAGAGCTTCTTCAGCCAGTTTTCTGGCCTGGTAATACCGGCTGCTGTTACAATAAAAGAGCGACAGTGCATTCAGGGTATCGGCCTGTTCCTTGTCTGACAGGCTTGAGATAGCGCGCATGATGCTGTCGGTACGATCGGTTTGCCCCGGGGCAATTACAGTATGAAAACAGAAAAGAAAAAGGAGATAATATGAAAGTTTAAATCTCATATTTAACCGGCTTCAGGTAATTTAACCTTGATACCGCTCCGGGATTAATGGATGCTCCGGTAAGATATAACAATACGGTATATTAGTTCAAATATAGGGAAGAAAAGTCCATTCGCAACACAAACTACATTTTTTACGGAATACCGTGTTAATTAAAAGATAAGAAAAAGGGGCTGACTTTGAACTGAACCAGGCCTGCGTATCTATTCAATCTCCTCGATCTTGCCTATGATCTTCGACAGGGCTTCACTCAGCTTTGCTTCAGGTGCGATCGTATTAAAATCCCCCCAGAAGGCATCACTGGCATCGTAAGGCTGATCAGAAAATACAATATCGGGTTTTAGAATCTCCTGCCTTGGGAATTTTATAACTCCGGCAGTATCTATATTACAGGTGGCGAGCTCGAGGAATGTAAAAAAATTATCGGAGGAGAGGTGATTCTTCAGACGGGTTTTTACCTGGATCTCACAACGTACATGATTGAGATAGTACCTGCCGTTTAAAGGCAGATAGCTGACAGAATAATTTATCTTTTCCAGTTTAACGATCAGCCTGCTGCTTTTTTTTAAAACAAGGTCCCTGGCTGCTATATCAAGGTAATCGGGATTTATTTCGAAATCAGCGCCAAGCAAGGCAAAGCCCTCTTTCTCAATATACACCGTGCCTTTATACAACGCTCTGTCAAGTCCCTCCTTCTGAACAAAAGTGATAGCATAAGCATCCCTGGCATTATAAGAAAGCATGTCGGAATACTTATAGGTGTATTCGGGAGGCGTTGCCTGGTCAAGGAAACCCGGGACATTTTTAACAATATCAAGCAGCAAAGCCGACTCGACACCGGCCTTAAGTTTCAGGAATACCGTGTCACGTGGATTTGTATCCCTCACTTTTCTTGACTTCAGCAGCTTCACCTGGTCGGCATGCTCACCCGCAGTATAAGGTGGTTTATAGATTTTGAAAACCGCCTCAGAATAGCTGATATAATTGGTATTTTTCCGCACGCCTTCACGGTAAAAGGTTGTAAGGTAAGCAGGGTTTACAGCGTTGTTCTTCTTTCGCTGCTCCATTGCATTCCGTATGATCAGTTCCGGATCGATATACCTGATAATAACTTCCTGTATCGAAATAATCCTGCGGTCGAGGTAGAGATCGACATTCTGCTCGTTGAGCAGTCGAAGCGGGATAACCTGGCTCATATACCCCAGGTGGGATACAACCAGGTAGGTCCCGATCAGTGAGGCCGGAATTTTGATCGTAAAAAAACCATCGTTGTTTGTAACGGTCCCTATGTTTTCCTCAACAATCCCTATCGTGGCATAAGGTATCGCCGTTTTATTTTCCCTGTCGTAAATATGCCCTTTGATCAACACATTTTTGATCGTATCCTTTGCCGGGATATCGGGCTGGATCGTAATTGCAGGATTTACTTCTTTACCTGCCCTGTATATCAGGATATGCCTCCCGAGGATTTTGTACTCAAGCCGGGGATCTGACAGCAGGTTATCGAGCACCTTACCCAGCGGCTGGTTTTCGGCATGCAGCTTAACCCTTTTATTGCTTTCAATGGTTTCGCTTTCATAAATAAAAGAACAGTCGGCTTTCTGCGAAATCAGGTTCAAAGCTTCGTAAAGAGTAGTATTTTGTTTAGGTATGCTGATGACTTTATCGAGTAACGACAGCTGCCCGTAAACTGCATTTGCAGGACAAAGTAAAACGAATGCACTTAAAATACAGGCATAGCTGAAGCAATGCCGGAGGTGGTATTTGCAAGACTCAGT
This sequence comes from uncultured Bacteroidales bacterium, assembly GCA_903887775.1. Taxonomy (GTDB): domain Bacteria; phylum Bacteroidota; class Bacteroidia; order Bacteroidales; family FEN-979; genus CAIRDP01. Next base: position 29,172 of record CAISRB010000015.1, on the reverse strand, counting down.
CAGGCTTTGCGCCTTCCCTGATTTCAGATAATACAACAGACCCATTAATAGTTTGGCTTTTCAGGTTCAGGGCCACACATATGAGCCCGGTCATTGTTGCGGCAGTTTCGTTTTCAAAAGTAACTGTCAGCTTATGATTCCCGGTTTCATTATTTGCCAGTACAAAGTTAGTATTGAAATTCCGATTCAGCACACTAATGATATTCTGAAGTTTTTCATCCTTAAAACGCATACGCTGCTTATACCATGAACCGGCTGCAGCAGCAACATACTTCGACCTGACCAGGCTGTGGTTTACGGCCGATATCTTTTCACCTGCGATGACCATTTCGCTGTGTGCAGGATCACTTTTTAAAGTGACCTTAACTTTCCCCCGCTCAACGCAGAGCTCAAAGCCATCAGAGTGTTTTGTTTTCACATTAAACGCCGTTCCCAGGACCTGTATGAAGGCTTCGTCAGTTTCAATGATAAAAGGTTTTCCGGGATTTGAAGCAATATCGAAAAAAGCCTCCCCTTTCAGTTCAACATTGCGGGATGCAGCTGTAAATTCCACCGGAAAAGAGAACAGCGAATTCTGTGAGAGATAAATTACCGAGCCATCTGCCAGGGTTTTGACAAGAGTATTTGTCTCATTGCCGGTATTAAGACTGATCATGGCAACTGCCGGCTTCCCGTTCATGCTGATATACACAACAGAACCGATTCCCAGCAGGATCAATGCCACGGCTGCAATCCGCAGACCATAATAAACCAGGTTGTTTTTCGCCCTGGCTTCCCGGGCCGGGACCAGATCATCAGCCTTAAGCCGGGCGTAAAGTTTATCCCAGGCCTGATGAGTGTGAATTTGTCTGTAATCTTTAATCTCTTCCATAAGTATTTTTATTTTTTCACTTTTTCTCTTTTTCGCTTCTCGCTTCTCGCTTCTCGCTACCTCACTACCTCGCTACCTCGCTACCTTCCCCAATATAATCCCTCAGCGATCTCCTGAATATCCGGAGAGCTTTTCCCATATCCGCTTCAACGGTTTTCTCCGAAACGGCTAAGATCTCAGCAATTTCCCGGTATTTTTTCCCTTCGAACCTGTTCATCCGGAATACCTGTGAGCAGCGTTGGGGCATTTGCTCCAGGCTTTCCTGTATTGTTTTGTTGAGCTCGCTCAGATCAAACTCCGTCTGCAAATTTGCCTGCATCATATCCTGAAATTCAGTCATTACTTTTTCAGCATAGTTTTTCCTGACGGCGAGGTGTTCGAGATAATGAAGGGCATTGTTACGGATTGAATGATACAGGTATGCGTTCAATGAAAGCTTCAGTGTGAAAGCCTCACGGTTTTTCCACAGATGATAGAAAAACTCCTGGACCAGGTCTTCCGCGGTATCCATGTCCTTCAGGAGTTTATCAGCATGACGGCATAAAGGTTCATAGTATTTCATAAAGAGCTGTTCAAATTCCCTGATGTCACCAGCCTGGATCTTCTTCTGTATGTACAAATCATTGAAGTTCATAGGGAGCTTACGAGATTTTTGCCCGGGATATTGTCGTTATTTCTTCATGTTTTTCGAAAGCTTTTTGATCGCATTTTCGATGGAATTGTCAGGTTCAATGATATTGTTTTCACCCCAGAAATCAACGTCTGTAAAAGCCTCGACCTTATCGGTGAAAACCATATTCGACCTGAACACTTCCTGGTTTGCAAATTTAACGATATTATCTGCCCGCCTGTCAGTTATAGCTAACTCTGACATCAGCGTATAAGAATTTTTAAACAACCTTCTCTTCCAGTCGCAACGGAACTTCAGATCGACCCTCACATAGTCGAGGTAGTATTTGCCGTTCTGTTCCTTATATGTGACCAGGTAGCCGGTCGAAGTTGGCATAAACAGCAATCCTGAAGGTTTTTTCTGGACAAAAACCCTGGATGCTTTTTCTTCATCACTTAGATCAATGCTGAATTCAGCCCTCGTGATCGCCATATTATCCTGCTGGATGTAGAGCTTCCCAAAATAAAGCGGTTCTTCTTTTACAACATCAGGTGAAAAGTTGATCACCCAGTTCAGTTTATTATCAATATTTACAATTGTACCATACTCAAACTTGTAATTATCAAGGTTATCCAAAGCAATGCAGATGTCAGTATTTTTAACAATATCGAGCAGCATCGAAACCTGAGGGCCGCCCTGAAGCTGAACCATAAGGGTGTCGGCTTTTCTTACACTGGACGCCTTGCGGCCTTTGAAAATTTTCACCTTGTCATTCTGCAAACTTAAATAAGGAGCATTATAAATATCGACAACAGCTTCGGAAACTGAAAGATAAGACCGGCGCTGCCTGATGGACTCACGATAGAAACCAGTCATCATGACAGGTACCTGGCTGTAATTCTTTTTAATATTCTGGAGAGCCATTTCCACAATTTCTTTTGCATCTTTATTCACTACGGATATCTCCCTTAGATTGACAGGCTTGATCTCCAGATAAAATGTTTTGTCTTTTCCGGCTGCATCGCTGATCCTGAACCTTGTTGTTGCATAGCCCAGGTGGGATACTTCGAAGAATTCGGCATTGAGCGATGTATTCACTTTTAAAGTGAAGTCCCCGTCAGAGTTTGACACTGTTCCGATACCCGTGTTGGGAACGGTGATTGCGGCATAATTGATTTTTTCATTGGTTTTGGCATCTTTCAACGTTCCGGTGACCGTAACGAATGAATTTTGGGCCGAAGCTGCAGCATATGCAGCAAAAAGCAGGAATAACAAGCCTGAGCGGATCAGGTTCTTTTTTAATGTTGTCATGGCTTATAGTTTTTCAAATTCAGGATTTTGATTGCGTATATCTATAAGATACGTCAAAATGGAAATACCCTATACGATTTTATTACTTTCTGCGGATGAGCATCCTCCGGAAAAACAATCCGGGTATATACCAGCTTAAAAAATTCCTGTAATTTGCATAAAAATATTCCGACTATGAAAAAGATCATTTTTACAATCTCAGCTTTTATCATTGTTGCTTCAGTTTATGCCCAGCAGCCAAAGACCCCGGGGGTCATGAAGGAAAGTAAACCAGGTTATTACCAGAACACCATCATGAAGGATATCAGGGCGGCAGATGAAGCAAGCGAGCCCGCTAAAAAAGAGAAACGATTCCAGGCCGACTTCAGCGGCATGAGTTTCCCGAACAAAGTCAGTTTTTACCAGCAGGAATGGCATCTTCCACCCGTATCCCAGGGAAATACAAGCACCTGCTGGTGCTTTTCAACAACCTCCTTTTTTGAATCCGAAGTCCACCGGCTTACCGGCCAGGAAGTCAGGCTTTCGGAGATGTACACCGTTTACTGGGAATATGTGGAAAGGGCCAGACGCTTTGTAGCGGAGCGCGGGAATTCAGCCTTCGGTGAAGGTTCCGAGGCCAATGCCGTCACCCGTGATTACAAAAAATACGGTATCGTTCCCAGGGAAGTATACAGCGGGATGGAAGCCGGACGAAAATTCTACACCCATACGAAGATGTTCAAAGAACTTAAGGGGTACATCGATAATGTAAAGAACACAAACGCCTGGAATGAGGCAGAGGTCATATCCACAGTGAAAAGCATTTTAAATCATTATATGGGCGTACCCCCTGAATCATTCGAATGGAAAGGGACAAAATACACCCCAAAGGAGTTTCTTTCAAACTATCTTAAGCTGCAGATGGATGATTATGTTGACGTCCTTTCTTATATGCAGCAACCTTTCTGGCAGAAGGCGGAATACGAGGTGGAGGATAACTGGTGGCACAGCCGGGAGTATTACAACGTACCCCTCGAGGATTATATGAAGGCCCTGAAAAATGCGATCAGGAATCATTACACCGTAGTGATCGGGGGAGATGTTTCCGAAGCGGGATTAAACCGCGAGGCGCAGGTGGCCATAATTCCGACCTTTGACATTGCCGTAGCCGACATCGATGACAACGCCAGGCAATTCAGGTTCTCGAATAAAACCACGACCGATGACCACGGGATGCATCTCATCGGCTGGTACGAACAAGACGGGACCGACTGGTACCTGATCAAGGATTCAAGTTCAGGTTCAAGGAATAATGATGAAGCAGCTCCGGAGTTCGGGTATTATTTCTTCAGGGGAGATTACATCAAACTTAAAATGATGGATTTCCTGGTGCATAAAGACGCCGTGAAGGAGCTGTTGGCGAAGTTTGGGAAGTAGTTTCAAACAAAAGCAGGATATATCAATGATAAAAGCAGAGCTGGAACGGGGCGTCTATGCAGCCCTGGAGACCTATTCGAATGTTCACCGGGGCAGAGGGCATTACTCGATGGCTACCACTCATTTATTCGAAAAGGCCAGGGACATTGTCCTGGAATTCCTCAAGCTCAACAAGCGGAGGTACACCGTCATCTTCTGCACTCCCGCAAGAGTATCCGCAATCAAGTCGCAGCTTGAACCCGGAAGTTACACCATTGTTTCCAGCGATGACACAGGCCTTTGTTTAGGCGTTAGCGCAATGGCAGTTAAACGCGATGCCCTGCCCAAAGGCGCTCCTTCCCAGGCCGGCGGAGGGACGGCAAATCTTATCTCACCCGGCTGGGTGATGTGGGCTGATGCACCGGAACGGTTCGAAGCAGGAACGCCGGCCATCATCAATATCATCGCCTTTGCGAAAGCGCTCCGGATGATCACTCATCACGGAAAACTATCTTTCACGGATCAAAACTCCGGAAAACTGTCTTTCACGGATCAAAGCTCCGGAAAATTATCCGCCGAAGAGATACTGTATCATGACGAACTCGAGGGATGCTCAGGCCATGAGCTGATCAACAGGCTCAGGCAGACCATGGTTGGCAGCAATAAGCTGGTGCCCACCACCGAAGGGGAGCGGCCCTTTATCAATCTCGATAATGCTGCCAGCACTCCTGCTTTCGCACCGGTCTGGGATGCGGTATGCAAAACATGGAGCCAGCCATTGCAGGTAGAGCGGGAGATCATTGAGGAAGCCAGGTCCGTTTGCTCCAAATTTCTGGGCGCCCCTCAGGACGCGTATGACCTGATCTTCACTTCAAATGCCACCGAAGCCATCAACCTGGCTGCTGATGAGCTGGGCCGTGAAAGTTTCGGGGATACCGAAACTGTTATACTCAACACCTACCTCGAACACTCCTCCAATGACCTGCCCTGGCGGATCCATCCCTGTTTTTCGCTGATCAGGCTTGGGGTTGACGATGAAGGCATTGTGGATATGAACGAACTTGAGTCGCTCATGAGCGCTTATAACCAGGATGGCGAGCATGGGAAAAAGCGCATCAGGCTTGTGGCCGTAAGCGGCGCTTCAAACGTACTTGGAGTCTTTAACAATCTCGGGGAGATCAGCAGCATCGTCCACCGTTACGGGGCACGCCTGCTTGTGGATGCCGCGCAGATGGTGGCCCATCGCAAAGTGAACATGCAGGCCACGGGCATCGATTATCTCGCCTTCTCGGCCCATAAAGTGTATGCGCCATTCGGCAGCGGGGCGCTTGTTGTAAAAAAAGGGCTGCCCGGTTTCAGTTCCCCCGAAACCGAGTTGATCCGGTCTTCAGGTGAGGAAAACGCAGGAGGCATTGCCGCATTGGGAAAGGCGCTGATCCTGTTACAGAGGGTCGGCCTTGACCTGATCAGGGAGGAAGAACAGGACCTTACACGGTATACTTTAAACAGCCTGGCGCAAATACCCGGACTCAAAATATACGGGATCAAAGATCCCGGTTCGGCCCGCTTCGCCCAAAAAGGAGGAGTGATATTATTTAACCTGAAGGGTATCTTACCAACCACACTCGCAAAAGAACTCGCGTTGCAGGGAGGAATTGGCGTGCGCTCGGGTTGCCACTGCGCCCACCTGATGATCAAGCGCCTGCTGCATGTGCCACCTGCCCTCGAAAGATTCCAGCGCATCCTTCTGACCGTGTTCCCCATGATCACTCTGCCCGGACTTTTAAGGATCAGCCTGGGCATTGAAAACACCAGGGAAGATATTGACAAACTGCTCAGGACCCTCTGGAAAATCTCAGGGAAACCCCAAATGACATCCGCAGACAGTGATCCAGATCCTGCTAATAAGGTAAAGCCCCCGCTTCCCAGGTCAAAAGTGAAACAGCAGATGAACGATTTTGTTAAGGCTGCAGCTTTGAGAGTTTATTCTTAACCAAATGATGCATAAGCCTTAAGATCTTACTATCGGGAGAAGTACGCCTCCAGCTCACCCAGTGTGCCCCCGGCCGTATGAAGGTCTTTAAGTATCAGGCCTTCTTCGAGCAGAACGATACGGTTACAGATCTCCGTCACATGAGTGAGGTCATGGCTCGAAATGAGCATCGTGGTACCTCGATCAGCATTGATCTTTTTTAAAAGCCGTTTGAGGATGATCTGGGATGAAGGGTCGAGGTGGGCAAATGGCTCATCGAGAACCAACAGCTGGGGATCTCCGATGAGGGCGGCGATGATCCCGATCTTATTTTTATTGCCTTGTGACAGGCTGCGGATGGGCTTTTTCCCCTGAAGCATGTCATCCGGGCAGAACCCCTCAAGAGAAAGGTAAAAACGGGAATAGTCATCAGCAGTCCACGAATGTAATCCGCCTACAAAAGAAAAATATTCAGATGGGCTGAGGTAATCGATAAGGAAGCCCTCGTCGAGGTAAGAACCCGTGATCATTTTCCAGTCCTCCTGCCTCTGCACCGGCATCGACCTGATAAGCACCTCCCCTTCCGTGGCTTCGATGAGGTCGAGGATCAGCCTGAACATCGTCGTTTTCCCGGCCCCGTTATTGCCCACTAAGCCGAACATCTCCCCGTTGCCGATTTCGAGCTGAGCGATGGACAGGGCCTGTGTCCTGCCGTATACTTTTTTAAGATCCCTGATAGATATCATGCTTAAGTCGTTCTGAAACCGTTGAGAATTTTATATTTCCGTGAATTGAACTGTTTGACTGTACTGCGGATGAGTACCTCCGAAAACAGCAGTCCGGCAGCGCCTGCAAGACCAATGGCTGCAAATCCCATGTCGGGATGCCCCAGTACCAGGAACAGCATCCAGATGAGGTAAGGAAGGCCTATGAGGGGAATGATCAGCACAAAATGGATGAACGAGGTCCCTTCGTAATTGAACATGGCCCCCTTGCCCAGGTCGATGCGCCTGGTATTGTATGTGCCCAGGAAGAGGATGATGAAAATGTTTATCCCCGAATTGTACAGGAATGCCGCCAGGTTGACGAGGGCGATCCGGCTGTCGTAAAATGCGTAAGGAAGGGTGAGCAGGAATGAAATGATGTTGGTTGCGATGAAGAACCAGAATTTCCCCCTGAAATAATCATGCATCCTGAGTCCCGAGGTGCAGATCTGGTCGAACGACCTGCTTTCCCAGCTCATGATCAGCTGTCCGTACTGCATTATGAAAATGCCCGTGAGGAGCAATCCCGCGAACAGGTACATCCCGGTTCCTGCCTGCCGGTGGGGAGGGTAAATCATGAATCCGTAAAACATGAACATCGCGCTCAAGATGAGGAAGCTGCGCGGGCGCTTATTTCGGAGGATCAGCTTGATCTCCATCATCACGAGCCTTCCCGGGATGCCGAACGAATCGAAGGACCTGCTTTCATTGCCCGAGAACAGCAGCTTTTCCTTTTTCATTCCCGGCTCGATATAGCGGTTTTTATAGAGGAAAAACCAGGATGCGAGATATATGACAACAAGCAGTGTGAGCGGTATCAGTAGCAAGTAAACATGCTGTGCGATCCCTGTGATGGCCGAGGCAAAACCACGGGAGATCAAATAGCTTGTTTTCACATCAGCCAGGATAAGCAGGGCTGCTGCAGCCAGGACTGCAAAAAGAATCAGCGGTTTAAGCAAATACACTTTCTTCACAATAAAAGCCAGGAAGTTGTTTGCAAATACCAGCAGTATCACCGTGAGCAGCCACGACAGCGCAAATCCACCCTCAGAACCAGGAAGGACCGACTTCAGCGTAAAGGGCAGCAGGATCAGCAGGGGCATGAAATTGAACAGGCTAAGGGCTGATTTGGCCAGCAGGAAATTAAACAGCTTAGTCCTCTTTACCGGCAGGTGCAGGTATGGCATGATGGTTAAAACCGGCAAGGGTTGAACGAAGAACCTGAGCACAAAATCGGCAATGAAATAATAAAACAGTATCCTCGAAAACGCCCAGGCTACCTCATCATCCGGAAAAGCTTCCGAGATGATCTTACCCATGAACAGCCCTATAACCACAAGGTTTATAACCAGGTAAAGCAACATCAGCCCGATGAAGATCCTGATGAGGATCCCCTTCTCAAAGTAGGCGGAGCGGGTGGTTTGCTTCCACTGGTGGGAGATGAGGGAGGAAACAAGGGTTGGATAAGGCATCAGTGAATATTACAGGTACAAAATTAGTAGAATTTCTCTTTATGATGCGTTAAAGGACTTTCGGAAAGAACCGCGGTGTACGTTTCATGTACTCCCGGTATTCATTTCCGAAAATGCGCTCCAGCTGCTCCTCTTCCTCGTGTATCACCAGGCGGAAAACAAGGTATGTCAGTATGCTGGTGGTTAACATGATCCAGGAATTGCGATCCGGCCAATCTTCGGGCCTATCCCTAAAAAGGTCAGTTTTTCCATTTCAGACCTGTTGTTTCAAATTGTTTTTCACGATCCATCCGTAATAAGCCATATTCCCCGGCAGCAGGGTGGCGATGAAGGGAAGCAGGGCGTTTTTCATGTGAATTCATCGGGCTGGAATAACGATAAATGCATCGACGAATTTATAAATTTTTTCCAGAATTATTATTAAATTTCCGTTAACATCCATGTACTTTTTGTGAATATGTCATTTTCATTATATCTTAGTCCCAAAAAACAGCAATGAAAAAAGTTCTCATCATCATCGGGCTCCTGGTCGTGGCGGTGATCTGCTTTTTCGAGGCAATAAATATTATCTTCTACCGGAAATTCAGGAAGATGACCGGAAAGGTGCTACAGGAAACCGGGATAACCGATCAGGTGTAAATTTGAGACCAAAATATGGAAAACTACATTTATAAACCCGCTACTGAGCTTGCAAGGCTCATCAGGGAAGGGAAAGCAACGAGTAAAGAGATCGTTGGCCAGCATATCGAAAGGATCAAAAAGCTCGATGGGGAACTTCATGCCATGGTCCTGCTTTTCGAAGAGGAGGCTATGAAACTGGCCGATGAGAGGGACAGGGAAACCAGCCAGGGAAAGATCATGGGGCCGTTGCACGGGGTGCCGGTTACCCTCAAGGAATGCTTCTGGATGAAAGGCGTCCCCAGCACCGTAAATTTTAAATTTTTCAAAGACTTTATCGCTCCACGCGATGCCGTTTTGGTAAGCAGGATCAGGGAGAGCGGGGCCATCATCATTGGGAAGACCAATGTGCCTAGAAGCCTGATGGATTTCCAGGTGAGCGGGGATCTTTATCCCGAAGGTAAGAATCCATATAACACCGATTACACTCCGGGCGGAAGCACGGGCGGAGGCGCTGCAGCACTTGCTGCCGGCTTCACTCCCCTGGAGACCGGTTCCGACATCGGCGGATCGGTTCGCCTGCCGGCTGCGTTCTGCGGGCTTTTCGGGCTCAAGCCCACAGACCGTACCGTTCCCCTCGACGGGAACATGCCCATACCCAGGCAGGCAAAATCTTTTCTTGTGCATATGGCCCAGGCCGGTCCCCTGGCAAGGGATATTGAAGGTTTAGAACTATTGTGGAGGCTGATCGTGGGGCCCCACGAAAGCGACCGGAACATCCCCAGGATAGAATGGAAAGCCCCGACAGAACGGCCTCTTTCAGAATACAGGATCGCCTGGGTTGATGGGTGGCCAGGGTTCCCCACAAGCAAGACAGTGGGTGAAGCCATTCATTCCCTGGTAACCGCATTTACAGCCAAAGGAGGAAAAGCCGGAGAAGGGATCCCCGATAAAGGGCTGCATATGGATTCCCTGAGGCTCGACGCCAGCCTGCTGCCATATGTCATAGCCCAGGGAGTCCCATGGTTCATCCGCTGGTTCATGAGATGGCAGATGAAAGCGACATTCTTCAAAGGCGAGCACCGGTTTAATAAGGAAATCAACAAGGCATTTCAGATGGATGCCAATCATTATGGAGAAGTCATGCTGATGAAGAACCGCATCACCGAACGCTGGGAAAAGATATTCCGTGAGGTTGACTTCCTGGTATGCCCTGTCGCTTACGGACCGGCAATCAAACGCTGCAAGACAGGCAGCAATATCAGGTATGAAGGAAAGACCGTGATTTACCCCCATTATATGTGGCCATTCACCGCCTGTTTCAACGCTTCAGGACATCCCGCCATCACCATCCCCTTCGGTATGAGCCCTGAAAACCTGCCCATCGGCATACAGATCGTCGGCCCCTACTGGAGCGAACCTGAATTGATACGTTTTGCCGGGATGATGGCGTCGCTGGGTCCGGGGTTCACTCCGCCAATTCTGAAATAATCCCCGCAGAACCCTCTCGTGGTAAGTTCCGATGAAGACTGATCAATGTGTGCGATTTTTCCAGCACACCTTCGATGTTGAAAAAGAAAAAATTCCTCCTGGGTATATCACTTTCAGAATGATCCCGGATTAAAAAATAGGGACTTTAGTAAAAGTGAAATTTTCATCATGAAAAGCTTCATTAAAATTTGCTTTCAGGTAAATTATTATTTACCTTTGCAGGGATTTTACCAGTGACCGGTATATGAAATGTTCTGAATTATACCGGATCCTGATAAAGGCAGGCTGGTACCCGGTTTCGCAAAAGGGTTCACATATAAAAATGAAACATCTGAGCAAACAAGGGACCATAATATTCCCAAATCATGGCAGCCGTGAAGCAGGTCCGGGACTGGCTAAAAGGATATTGAATGAAGCAGGCATCACCGATGAAAATTGAGATCATGAAATCAAGGAAGAAGAAAATCAAGGTCATCGTTGAAAAGACCAATACAGGGTTTTCGGCATTCGGAAATGACCAGTCTGTGTTCACCAGCGGAGGATCCATTCCTGAATTGATGGCCAATGCCCTGGAAGCGTTTAACTTGTTTTTTGAGGAGGAAGGTGAAATCCTTACAATGGAAGATCTTAAATTCGAGATTGATTTCCAACAGTTCTTCCAGTACTACAGGGTGATTAACGCTAAGTTTCTCGCCAAGAAGATCGGGATGAACCCCACCCTGCTATCACAGTATGTACAAGGACGAAAAAAACCATCCGAAAACCAGACAGAAAAAATTCTTTCAGGCATTCACCAGATTGGAAAGGAACTAATGGAGATTCAGTTCAAATAATTCCGTAAGTTTGATAAAATATAATCCAAATCTGCATTATGGAAAAACTGATCTGCGTTAAAAAGACACCCCTGAAAGGGAAGGGCATCTTTGCAGTCCGCGACATCCGGAAGGGTGAAATAATCTCAACCTTCACAGGACCCCGTATTAAAATTGAAAGGCTGGATGAGTTTCCGCCCGAGGTCGTTGACCACCTCTTCAATGTAGGGACCGATGAGTACCTCCTGACGCGGGAACCGGAAGTAAGGACCAACCATTCCTGCGATCCGAACGCCGGGATCGCCAGGGATGTCTGCCTCATTGCCATGCGCGACATTCAACGGGATGAAGAGATCACCTTCGACTATTCGGTGATCATTAACGACGACTGGGTGATGGAGTGCCAATGCGGTTCGCCGCTATGCAGGAAAACCATCGGGAAATACCGCGACCTGCCCCTGGAAATAAAACTCAAATACAAGGATTATACACCGGAGTGGATTAAAAATACGTGAGGGTTCCTGTGTAAAAATTTCGGATCATTTTCACGACATCAGGAAAATGATCGACCTGGCATAACATTTTGTTTAACGCAAATTGTATATTTTGTTTATGATGTCTTCTTTTCACGATGGCTGGAAACACAGGATATTTAAAAATACTGTTGAGAATAATTTTTCAGGACATGGTACGAAGATGAGCGAAAATTATAACCGAAGCAGGTTTTTACAGTTACTGTTCCTGATCATCGTGGTTGCAGCCGGACTGGCATTCCTCACCTCCTTTCTCGACGAACTCAGCTAGCTATATCATGCTCCCTGGATCGATGCCATCAGAAATACCACGCCGGGCCATATCATCCTGGGATATTCTTTTTCGTGGTATGATATCCTGGCATATGCATTAGGGATTTTGGCAGGAATAATCATGGAATACCTGATAAGATTTTTCACAAAACCTTGATTTAATTTTCGGCGAAGACTGATCAATGTGGTTGATTTTTCCAGAAACACCCGCCAATGCCTGAATTTTCATTATTCCAGAAAAACTATATCGTTGAGGTTAGCTGCTTAAATTTTCACCGGAGTATTATTAACGAATACATTATATTTGTATTCCTACACCTGAAGAAATTAACCGGAATTCCTATGAAAAAAATCACTCTCCTCATGGCAATCCTGATTACTGCCCTTATCTCAATTTCTTCTGAAGCCCAGAACCCATTAGTCTTTAAATGCCCATTCAAAATCAATGGGATTCAGCATGCCGATTCAGTATTGTGTTTTAATGAGAACGGATACTATTCGGCTGAAGTTAAACACCTGATGGAAGCAACGGGTGGAAAATTTTTCCCGTTTGCAGACCTCTTTGAAATTCACGGCTTTGCAACCCAGTATGGCAAGATTATCGCCTTCGCAAGGAATGGCTATGATACCGGATTTTATAAATCCATCGTGGTGAAGATGTTCCCTCCGGCTCAAAAGATTGCATATGCAGGGTCACTCCTGCAATTTGCACCGCTTAATTTCCTGTCAAAAGCCCTTGGTGACACGGTGTATTTCGATAATGGTTCGGGATCGCTCCAGATTCAGATCCATCCTCCCGATACGATTGGTTGCTTGTACCAGCCTGCTGATGCTGTTGCTAAAAACCTGGTACAGAATGGCTATATTGTAAACCAGGGAAGCATCAACCTCACCAGTGCGATCAATATCTGCAATGCAGGTTACTCGATAAACTGCCAGGGGAACAACGCGGGTTTCCCCTACCTTGTGATGAATACGCCCCCCTCGCCTGCCTTCGACACCCTGAATAACATGACCATAGTGTTTAACCTGCAGAGTGATGAAGCCATCCTTCTGATAGGAAAGACTCCGCCAAAATGCAAGTACTTCAGCTACAGGAGTTACCTGGCCGGCAGGGTGTACACTATGCCCGATGTCACACTGAAGAAAATCTATGCAAGCCTGGGCGATACTAAAAACCTCTATTCGATGAACAAAAGTGTTCCCGCTTCAGCTATGTTTGAACGTAATTTCGCCTTGATTTGCGCTGCCGACAGCAATATTGCCGCCAAAACCAAACAGCTGATCCTTCAAAATACATCGATTCCCGAAAGTGATATTTATTTTGACATTATTCCTGGTGATATATTCAAATTCGGTAATGCGCCCAAGGATGACTGGGGGAGTTTCCTGCATCGTGCCTCGGTCTTTGAAAACGAGAGTGCGGGACAGGCCTACATCAACAACCCAACCCTTGAAGTTCTTCGAATCACGCCGTCTTCACCTGTTACACCTTCTTTCTTTCACACCCCCAAACTCACCTCCAGGAACTCGGGCATCGATGAGTACTTCCTGAACGAGGACTTCGAATACCTCGAAAAAACGCTGTTCAATGAATATGACAGCAGTTATTCCGTTTCCCTGCTTCATCCGAGCGTATGGCTCGTCGAAGGGTATGAGGCGATCCAGGAGGAAAAAGACGTGCTGGGTGAGGTGAGGGATGCTTTGTATATGCGCACCGAGGCGTTTAACTTCAACAAGGACGATATTGTTGTTGCCTATGGAGTGAACCATACCAAAACAGGGAAAGCCGTGTATACCGACGTGAGCTGTTACAGGGATTCATTGTTTGCCGGATTTGGAGGGATAGAGGATTCCCGGTATGCAAAAACCGCCAGGAAATACTTCAGTGATACAACGACTGCGGATTACTTTTTCACTTATAAATTTGCCCGCTCCCCGCTGCCGGGCGATACCAATGTATTTGTCGTTCCACAGGATACAGCCCACAATATGATGGGGATAAACTACGGCGACAAATCCTTCCTGGGGTTTCGTGCGTACATCGATACACTGACCCATGTGGGGCCTTCGCCCGAAGAGCTCATTTATGACCGTGGGTTGCTGCTGCGCCCGAAAGGAAGCGGGTTTGCCGATCTTGGCACATCCGCAGACATTGATTGGTCAGTAAATCCTAATCCGGCCCATGATGTTGCCGTATTTGAGATCAATGTTAAAAATCCGACGAATGTCACCATCATCGTCAGCAATTTGTCAGGACAGCTGATTGGCCGCCCGGCAAACAACCGCCTGGTCAACGGCAGCGAAAACATTACCTGGAATATTCCCGAAGGATTGCCTAAAGGTGTGTATACTGTACGCTTATATGCTCTTGAACAGGGGCGGCAACAGCTATTCTGCACAACAAAAAAGATCATTGTCGGGTAGGCTGGAAGTTTCATACCTTTGGATTTAACAATCCATGCGTTATGAGATCATTATTATTTATTGCAGTAACGGCGATATGCCTTTCATTTGCCGGATGTAATCAAACGAAGGAATCCGCAGTCCTGGCACCAGGGTATGACAAAGCAGAGCTCACTGCGTTGCTCCCTGTGATGGAACGCGCCTATGATTCAGCCGATATCGGAGGCTTTAAGACTCCCGCGCCGGAGGGGATCAAACGGGTTTTCCGCTCAAAAGTTTCCCCTCTGATGAACCGCTTTGATGTGTGGAATACCAGTGACAACAAGGCAGTGATCGCCATCAGAGGTTCCATCGTGGACCCCGGAGGACTGAGTTTTACGGCTGCATTTTACAGTCCTATGGTCCCTGCAGTTGGTAAGATCAGATTATCCGACACTAAAACCTTTGAGTATAAATTAGCCGAACTGGACGGTGCGGCAGTGCACCTCGGCATGCTGCTTGGTCTTGCGCACATCTCCGGTGAACTCGTAAGCCAGATCAGGGAACAGTATGGCAAAGGCGTACGTGATTTTATAATTCTCGGCCACAGCCAGGGAAGCGGTATAGGATTTCTTGCCACATCATACATCCGTTATCTGCAAAAAGACGGCAAACTGCCAGGCGATTTCCGATTAAAAACGTATTTAATTGCGGCGCCCAAATCCGGTAACCTCCAATATGCCTATGATTATCAGAAAATCAATACCGGCGGATGGGCGATGTCGGTAAACAACGTGCTGGACTGGGTTCCCTGCATAGGTATTACATTTCAGACCGCAGTTGATTTCCCAAAGATCAGCCCGTTTTTTGACATGAAAGGATTTCTCGCCAGTATCAATTACCCGGCCGGACCGAAATTTGATCCCACCTACAAGCAGTTTTTAGCCGCAGGACCTGAGATAATCAAACAAATACTCACCATCATCCATGAAAACGTGTACCCGAGGGTAATTAAAGCAATGCCCGGGTATGTGGAGCCCGCTTTACTTCAAACTTTTGATTTCGAGCGCTGCGGCGACCTCGTTCCCCTTTACCCCGATGCTGAATACTACAAAGTCTTCCCCCAGGATACCCTCCATTTCCAGGCCTGGGAAAACCATTCGGTATACCCGTATTACCTGCTTGTGAAGAGCAATTAGGTACAGGGAATTTACCCCTCCAGCCCCTCCACCTTTTCCTTCAATATCTCAAGGGTGAGCCTTATCGTTTTCAGGTGGGTCCTGAATGAAAGAATGGCGAGCCTCAGGGTTACTTTTCCATCGAGGACTGTAGAGGAGATGAATACCCTTCCATCCTTCACGACTTCTTCGGCCAGGCGTTTGTTGAAGTCATCGGGATCGCCGGTTTTGGGAATCCAGCGGTAGGTCACCACCGACAGATCCGGCTCGCATGCCGATTCAAAGCCCATCTTCACTATCTCCCGGTGGAAATATTTTGCCAGCAGCAGTTTCTCTTCAAGAGCCGCGACGAATGGCCTGGTCCCGAGAAGCTTCAGCGGCAGCCACATCCTCAGTCCCCTGAAATGCTTGGTAAGCTCAGGCGAGAGGTCCGAAGGCGAAATCTCCTCGTTAGTGCCCTGGGCGTCCTGGAGATATGAAGCAAGGTAATAATGCGAATACCTCAGGCTGTTCATGTCCTTCACCACCACGGCACCCAGTCCGTACGGCAGGAACAATCCCTTATGCGGATCTATGCTGACCGAATCGGCTTTTTCAATGCCAGCCAGTTTGATCTTCCCTTCTTGGGTAAGGATAAAAAAACCGCCGTAAGCCGCATCCGCATGAAACCACAAACCCTCAGCAGCGGCGATTTCACCTATCTTTCCCAGGGGATCAACTGCTCCCGTATCGGTAGTCCCCGCCGAGGCAACGACCAGGAAAGGATTAAGTCCATTTTGCTTGTCACTGCGGATGGCAGATTCCAGTTCACCGGCGTTCATCCGGTATCGCGAATCCATAGGCATATACCGCAGTATGCATTCACCGAGCCCCGCAATGCGGATTGCTTTCTGCACCGAATGATGAGTCTGCTGCGTAAGATAGATCACTGATGCCGGGATCTTTTTCGAATCTATTCCCTTCGCATCCCTGGCAGTAACCACGGCGATGAGGTTGGCGATGCTGCCGCCCGAGGTAAGATTGCCAGCTGCGGTAGCCGGAAAACCCAGTATGCCCGCAAGCCAGGAGATCATCATGTTTTCCATGCGAACTGCCCCCGGAGAGCCGAAAAACAAGGCCGCCAGACGGTTCGTCACATCGGCCAGGTAATCCCCCAGTGCCGAATAATAGATCCCGCCCCCGGGGATAAAACCCAGGTAACCTCCCGATGCCGGGTTCAATCCGTGAGTATCCACATTGGACCTCAGCAGGGCCAGCACCTGATCTATGTCCAGACCTTGCTCCGAGACCGGGGAGTCAAGAAGCCCGACTCCCTTATCCGCAGTGTAATCATAAGCCTTCAAGGAATCAATACCCTTTAAAAAATCCTCGCCGTAGGCAATGACCTTATCCCTGGTTTTCTTTCGTTTGACGGCCGCAGGTTCCAGGGCGCTTGCGGCTTTTTCGAGTTGCTGAAGTCTGCGGATCATGTTGTGAAATTGAGCAGGGCAAAGGTAGTGAAACCCGCAAGCCTGATAAACGACAGCGGATTTTGTTTTCCATCGACCACATCCACTTCAATCAACAGCCCTCATTTTATTAAAAGCCAGTTCGGTGTTTGTCTTCACGAATTTTGGCGGGTTTGTCCTGTTATTTTATGCTCTTCTGCATCCCTGGTCCAAAGCACGATATTATGCATTAATCTTCCCTATATTCCTGGGATTGTTATTACTCTGTATCATTAATCCCAGCTTTTTTTTGAACATGGTGAACGTCGAAAAATTACCCGGTCATGGGGCCGAAGATCTTGCATGGTTTATCGGAGGTATTTTCTTTGCCGGCCTGGTTGCAGGCATCTTTGGCGTGATCCGCTGCCTCACGTTCAGGTATGATGATGATTGAGGAGGCACACGAGTGCACTTCAAGAATTCTACCCAGATACTTGGTATTGATGTTTCTTTTTAAAGTACCCGTGTCCCAATTCCCGTCAATTGCATGCTGCATGTATTGCAGTCTGAGCTCATTATCTTCTATGCGGCTTATAATCCGGTAATGAGTCCAGGTTAATTCAGGACGCAATGCGTCACAAATTGGAAAGGCACAATCAGTTTGCCGATGTCCCAATACATATTAAGCAGGATGGAATTGTTGCTGCGAAAGGCATTCCGCTTTGCGTTAAGGTCCAGTTAAAGTCCGGTCAAGGTATACTCTTAACAAAGCGGCTAATAACTGACAATTTTTCAAGCGCATTATAAACATGCCTATCTTTATAAAGCAAAATAGTTGGAGGGAATATGGCAAGAGAAAATTCGAAGATAACTTTAAGACTTTCAGAAGACGAAGCGAAATGGATTAGCAAAGCATTAAGCCTTGTGATAGCACACGATCGGAAAATTTCAGGTGGATCCTATAAATGGTTGAATAATGAGGAGACATACTTCCTTTCAGGTGTCTCTTGGAAACTTTTAGAGCAGTCCGGTGCCTTGAATTATGAATGATCCAAATGCTTCCTGTCGAAAAGGAATTCTCAATACTCTCTCAATCTCACTACAATTTCATAAAAGCATCAATAAGAATCCTGGTTAAAGCTTCAATATGAGCTTTAATCCTGTCGAATCCTCCATTCTTAAGTCCACTTGATTCATCCATATAAAGGTCCCTTCGGATCTCAAACATAACTGAACTCACTCGCTGATCCTTTCTATAAAACTTCAAGGGAACATAGGTATCTTTAAAAGGTGCATTAAAGCCTGATGAAAGGTCATTCACTTTGCAATAATCTTTGATAATCTCCATGATTTTTGCCGGTGTATGAAATTCTGAAGTCCCTATACATATATCAGGCCGGGCAGCTTCCTGATCCTTTTCATAAGGCAATGGCAATAATGGATATGAATGACAATCCAGGATAAGGCAACGGCCAAACTCATCCAACAGTAGCGCTGTAAAATCTTCAAACGCTGAAGAGTAAGGGAAAAAGTATCGTGACATCAGGTACCCCCTGCATTTATTGAAAACACCTTCATCCCTTAATCTGAGACCATTTGAAGTTAGCCGGTAAACTGCTCCCATGCCCTTTTGAGACATCTCTTCCTCTTGATCAGAAGGAAATCGCTCAGGATCAATCACCAATCTGCTTAAATTATTAACAAAAGCATATCCTCCAAGCTTAACAATCCCATCAAACAATTCATCGGTATATCGGTCAGTTAATGCCAGCAACTCCTGGTTAAGATCTGCATCATTTAAAACGATTTCAGGTCTTACATTCGCGGGGACAATTATTGAAGAATGCGGGATATGAGCAATAATTGGCAATGGCTTAGAAGACTCCGGCTTTATTATCTGATAATTTGTTTGCATACCAACAAAGATAAAAGGTTTGCATGATTTTTACTTTTTGTTCTATGGACTGCGGATGAGAGTCCACGACATAACAAATATTTTTTTCTTCGTATCGCATATCGCGATATGCGATATTGTCTTAAAAATGGATGAAGGGAGGATACGAAATCATTTATTAGTTTTTCCCGGGCTTTTACTCTTTCAAATTCTAAAAGGCGTTGTTCAACCAACTCAGCCCTGCGCGTCTGCACAGCAAAATAGTTCTGGGCGAACGCAATTTCAGCTTTTCGACTATCACCATTCTGGGCGATGAGATAACAAGCATAGCGGGTCAGTAAAATCTCATCTATTTCATGTTGAGCACCTTTATCTGCCTCGATCACCTTCCTGACGTCAGGAAAGTGATATTTGGGTTGTTCCCCTGCGTTAGTACAAGCCTCCTTTGCTTTGATAATGACTTCCTCGAAATTTTCCCATTTGGAATAACCAAGCAGCTTCTGAAGTTCACGGGCACTCCAGCATTCTATTCCTTCCAACTCGCTTGCAGCTGCCTCAAATTGATTAAAGAGTTGTCGAATCTCCTCTGTCTTCATTTATGAATAATTTTTGCTATCGAGGTTCTCAACCTCGCACTGTTACTCAAATATAAGAAAATTTATTAAGGAAATTTTATGAGAAGTGCTTCTTTTATCAACATTCTGGAGATTAGTCACCCCGCTCCCCTCCTGTAATCCCTCCAAAACTCCTCAACGATCAGATCCCGAATCACCGGGTTCTCAAACTTCTGGTAAAAGTCGAGTGGCTCTTCGGTCTTGCCGCCGCCTCCGGTGGCTGTCATGGGCTCTAAAACGCCGGAAACGTCTTCGAGGCCGAGGCGGTATTCCCCGATTTTCTGTATCCTCAGCGACGACAACTCCACAGAACCGGAAATATCTACAAAGCCGGGATCTCCTTTGGGGAGCTTCTTGTTGACGTATTTGAGGAAGATGAACAGTTTCTCGAGTTCGATGTCTTCGAAAGTAATAATCTGAGAAATATACCCGTATAAGCGGACGTAGGACTGGATCAGGGACTTGAACTCGTTCTTCTATTCTATGGTCTGCGGATGAGTGAGCGGCGGCTTTCAGGAAATTGTCATAAAAAAATTCTCAAGATTCTGTATCACTTTTGGCAGGTAGCCGGATTAAGAGTATAAATACCTGTCATTAATTGTTCCGATCATTAAAAAACCGTAAATTTGTACTTTATGCCTGAAGTTTTTCGGGAATTAGGTTTTGTCTTTTTCTTTTATTCAAACGAAGGGCAGGAACCGATGCATGTGCATGTAAGAAAAACCGGAGGATTTGCCAAATTCTGGCTTGAGCCCGTCGAATTGGATTTCGTCCAGGGAATGAAGGTACAGGATATTAAAATAGCTGAGGAATTGGTTTATACGCATCTGGAATTCATTAAGTCTAAGTGGAATGAAGTACATGGTAGCTGAGCTATTATTTAAAGCAGCGAAAGCCTGGTGCGAAGAGGATAAAATCTGCATTCTTTTATCGGACAATAGGGAAATACGCTTCCCCGTTGAGCTCAATCAGAAGCTGAAAACCGCTTCATTCGTGCAACGCAATAATATTGAGATTATCTGCAACGGAACCGGTCTTCACTGGCCCGATCTTGATGAAGATCTTTCTCTTCCCGGAATTATGGAAGGAAGATTTTCAGGATAATAATTCGCACCTAAACAACACGCTTCACGTAATCCCTCCAAAACTCCTCTACTATCAGATCCCGGATCATGGGGTTCTCGAACTTCTGATAGAAATCCACCCGATCATTGACATAGGACAGAAAGATCGACCCAATAACCTCCTCGAATTTGCGTCGCTTGTTGGTTTCGCTGTTATCTCCGGTCATAACCGATCGCAGGTCTTCATCGCCGCGAACACGGGTGCATACGTTGCTGAGGTCGAGGCGATGTTCTTCGGTGAGTTCTGCCCCGTAAATCTCGACGCTTGCGTACGATCTCGGATAAGAAGTCGAGTGGCTCTTCGGTCTTGCCGCCGCCTCCGGAGGCTGTCATGGGCTCTAAAACGCCTGAAACGTCTTCGAGGCCGAGGCGGTATTCCCCGATTTTCTGTATCCTCAACGAGGACAACTCCACAGAACCGGAAATATCGACAAAGCCGGGATCTCCTTTGGGGAGCTTTTTATTGACGTATTTGAGGAAGATGAACAGTTTCTCGAGTTCGATGTCTTCGAAAGTAATGATCTGAGAAATATACCCGTATAAGCGAACGTATGATTGAATCAATGACTTAAACTCGTTTTGCAAGGTCGGGTCACTGATCTCATTCCACTTGGCCACGACCTGGTTCAAGGGAGGTTGAAGCATTTCATCCGAATGCCGCTCAGAATAGAACATGCGGCAAAACTCATCCACCATATACTTGGTAAACAAGTTAAAAGCCCGGATCTTAGTCTCCAGGTCATAAAGTTTGTTGGGGTCTGTTTCGCCGGAAAGCTCAGTAGAAGTATAAAACGGCTGGAACGCCTCTACTACTTCGGTAGTATCATTGGCGAAATCCAAAACAAAGGTCTCGGTCTTGCCTGAACAGGTTCGGTTCAACCGCGAAAGTGTTTGCACGCACTGCACCCCCGAAAGTTTCTTATCAATGAACATCGCCTGCAACAGGGGTTCATCAAAACCCGTCTGGAATTTATTACTCACGATCAAAATCCGGTAACGCGGGTCCTTCAACCCATCCGCAACTGACACCATATTCCCCAGCCCGTTCTCCCGGTTTAGTATACCTTCCGTCACCTCCCTGGGAAACCGGGATTCTTCATTCGTCACTCGTAACTCGTAATTCGTAACTCCTCTAATGGTTCCACTAAACGCCACCAACACCGAATAAGGCAACCCCATCTCCTTCATCTGCCTCACCATCTCCTGCTGGAACAGCACACAATGGTACCTCGACCGCACCACCACCATCGCCCTCCCCTTGCCATTGATCGTGCGGGAAGTCTTACCCACAAACTGCTGAAGGATGATCTTTACCTTTTGTTCTATGGTCTGCGGATGAGAATCCACGAAGTTCACCACCTGCCTCATCGCCTTGCCCTCAGGAAGCTGCTTATCGTCGCCCGTCTGCACGAGCCTGAACCAACGCGAATACGTCGTATAATTTTTCAGCACATCCAGCGTAAAGCCCTCGGCGATGGACTGCTTCATCGTATACGAGTGGAAGGGCACGAACCGGCCATCCGCAGTCCTTCTTCCAAATAATTCAAGTGTCTTATTCTTGGGAGTCCCCGTGAACCCGAAGAAACTCACATGTTCCTGTCGCCCACGGTTGCGGATCTCCTCTCTGATGAGGTCTTCATAATCGGGCAGTTCTTCATCCTCCTCCTCGCCGCTTTCCCCTTTGGAGATCGTCTTTTTCAGGTGTTTCGATGTCTCGCCCGTTTGGGAGCTGTGCACCTCGTCGATGATCACCCCGAAGGTCTTAGATTTCAGTTGCGAGATCGTTTCCGATATCTTCGGGAACTTCTGGATGGTCGAGATGATGATATCCTTCGATTGTTCCAGGAACTCACGTAGCTGGTGCGAATCCTTATCCACGCTGTTCACCACCCCTTTGGTCTGTTCAAGCCCCACCGCCAGCCGATCTCGTACGATTTCCCCGAGCCGGTGGTATGCTGGATCAGGTAATGATGCCCCGTTCCCTCCACCCTCACCTGGTCCCTGATCTTCCGCACGCTAGCAAGCTGGTGGTAACGTGGGAAGATGAGCAGTTCCTTCGGTTTCTCGACCACCTTGCCCTTGTATGGGTCCCACGATTTATCGACCTCCCTGGAGAGGTGCACGTAGTTTTCGATGATATCGAGCAGGGAATCCGGCGCCAGGATCTCCTCCCAGAGGTTTCCCTAAAGCTGGTTTTTCAGTTCCATCGTCAGCAGCGGGATCCCGTTCAGGAACAGCGCCATATCGATGGAATTCTCGTTTTTTAATGAATATTTTAACTGGCGGATGAGGGAGCGGCGGTTTTTCAGGTAGAGTTCCCGGTGTTCAAGGTTCAATCCGGAATTTGGCTGAAAATAAACCATCGAGAAACTGCAGCCCCGGTCCTTGAAACCATTCCTCAACACATCGATCACACCCCGGTGGGCAACTATTTCGCACAATGATATCAATATTCAAAGAGCAATTTTTCATCAATCAAATAAATGATAGTAATGTTTTTATAAATACTATTAAGCAAATCAATACAGAAATAATTTGGGTAGTTTGAGTTGTAATACAAGGCTTAGTAAATTCTTCAATTTATAAGCTACATATTTATACACCAACCAAACTGGCCGTTTATGATTTTG
Source organism: uncultured Bacteroidales bacterium (assembly GCA_903887775.1). GTDB lineage: Bacteria > Bacteroidota > Bacteroidia > Bacteroidales > FEN-979 > CAIRDP01. The sequence goes on along the minus strand of CAISRB010000015.1, from coordinate 5,798 downwards.
GTATTTACCATAAATGTCAAAAGGATTTCTAATGGTAGTCATTGGAGACACTCCACAGTCCCTGAAAGAAAAATTTTGAGACATCTTGACAAGGAATTTTATCGCGATCTTCTCATCTGGAGTAATAATGTCTCTTTTACTCCATGGGACCATTGATGCTGGGATTACAGTTCCGACCATAGTTTGATCATTTTCGATAACATGATGTAACCCATGAGCATGACCAAGTTCATGCAGTAAAACATATCGGAACTTTGATGATCCAACTGGTGTGCGTCCTCTACCATAATACCAGTTTTCTTTATCTGTTATATGAATTTTAAAAAATTCATATAACTTAAAGGTGACTCCATTAACTGTCCAGTGATAAGTAAAATCTTCACAATGCCCAGTGACCGTTAGAGCAGGATCTGGGGCAATAATATTGATTTTATCTGTACAATTTATTGCATTGGATGTTGGGGCACTGTTTAATACGAAATTCGCACCAGTTTTATATCTGAACTCTTCAAATACATCTTCAATTGCTTTTCTGGCTCGTTTGTTATTCCAAAATTCCTCATTTATATACCATGTATATCCCCCTATTCCATTTTGATTCGTCAAATGAAGCGCTGTTAAAGGATCGTAAGTTAGATTCTTTAAAGTAGCCTTCACATGAAGTTCATCATTTGACTCATAATCAATTCCGTAAATGTTTATATGAACTTTTCCTGTTAACGCGCGTGGTATTTCGACAACAACCTCATTATCTGTCCACTTAATATACTTAAACAGCATGCATGTAGCTGCATCCATATAATTCCCGTAGTTATTTACATCAACGTCTTTAAATGATACGTAGCTTCCTCCTTGTTGGTCATTAAATCCAGTGCCAGCGATTACTATTTTTTGGCCAATCCCACCTATAACGTATATTGGATAAATGTTTGTGATTAGTGGCATAATATCAGATTTTGATTTAAGGATGATGTATTAATGAGATAATGTCTGGAAAACATTTATTGTGAGAAGCATATAATCAAGTCGCAAGGGTTTCATATCGCATAAATTTGGATTTAATATAATAAGTACTTAAAAGATTTTTTCAGCTGAAGCAATGACCTTAAAGGCGCCCTCTATCCATGGAATGAACCATACCATTTACGATCTCTTTTCGAATATACTTTACCATTCCAGTAGTTCCTTTCCTCATCATCCCAATCGAAAGCTGGGTGATAAAGCTTTAAAAAATATTTATGAGCAGGATTGGGTATTACCTTCCCGATTACAGTATACCCAAAATCAGGATGTAAATACACCTCACCTGCTCGCAACGGTAGTTGCTTGTTAAACCTTTTTGCTATATAGGTACGATTCGTGTCAATCTCATCTTTTAAATTATCCTCCCCAAGTTCATTTACCAGATTCAGAGGAAAAAAATCCATATACTTCTCCAGATCTTCAAATTCTACATTACTATGATTGAAAGCTTTTTGAGTATTAAGAAGACTAATGTAAAGCCATAATAAATTTCTCCCTTTCAATTGATTCTTATTGATTATACGATAAACTGATAAACAAGCCAAGGTGGTTTTATTAGCCATATCAATATAATGTCCTTGCTTTAACTTGTATTCCTTGCTTTCAACTTCCTGGAAGCCATTATTCTGGATCACCCACATTGTAAAGTTTCCAATAACCATTATTAAATAGTCACTCCAAGAATAATAATCGTTATGAATCGCCAAGTGTTCCAATAAATGCATTTGGTCTTTTTCACCTTCAATTTCTTCTTTGTGACTTATGATATGAAGAAGAATTTCTAAAATAATCAGATACATCGAGAGATCGACGAGCGTAGGTTTAGATGAAGTTGTGCTCTCTGTCTTTGAGTGGATAATATCAATATAGTTATTCAAAAACCTCTCCACCTTTGCCACAAGTTTTTTATAAATATTGCTTGAGATTGGGTTGGATTTAACCTTCTTTTCTTTTTTTTCTTTACCTGACGATTTGTTAATGTCTTCTGTTTCTTCCTCATCAATCTTTTCTTGAATCTCTTTTTCTCGACTATCTTTCAAATAAGAGAAAATACTATCCCATAATCGTACTCCTTTGTAATTTATATAAGTGTTCGGTTTTTTAAATTCGTTAATTTCTTTCGCTCTTCTCTGGATTTCTTCATAATTTAAATACAGAAGATCACTTTCCTGTTCATTATCTAAAACATCTGTTTGGGGCTTATCTGACTTACTGCCAATGGGTAGGGAATTCTTTGGTGGATATACCTTATGAATGGTACTCAGATAATCGATGATCTTTGATGTTGAAAAACCTTTATTTTCAATCATCTTTAGTATTTGGTTCAGCGATCTTGATCTAGGGGATGGATTAGATCCTTCAAATGCAACGAGATCTGTGATGAATTGTTTGTTAGATATCTTCTTCCCTTTTACCCGAACCTCAACATAAATCACTTGCAAGTTGGGTTGTACTTGAAGCTTAATAAGGGATTCGCCTTTTATTATGTTTATGACTTTCTCGTAATTGGGTTTAGATTCTGAAAAACATAAGCAAATGGTTGCTTTTTCAAATATTTTGGGGGAAGTTAAAGTAAGTACGACTTCATCTATGGTTTTTTCTGCAGTTTTTATAAATACAGGTAAGGAATGTATTGGAAATTGAGAAATTGCGTTATTCTCATGGTGAGAATAATCGCTTAATTTGACAGTTTTCTTCCTTAGTTTTAGGCCCAGTAACTGGATATAATCCTGAGATTTACTTTGGTAAACAATACAAGCTTCTTGATTCACTCCAAGCTCAGTTTGATTTCCAAATGCTGCAATAGATGCGTTTGCACTTCCTGAAACCAGGTAGCTGTTCTTTTTCCCCTCAAAAACAATGTTCTTGGCATGAAAAAATTCTTGCCGGTGCTGTTCTTTTTGAATATCGCGCCAATCAAAAATTTGCATATTGGGCTTTGGTCTCATCTTAAAAGGAGCTACTCCAAAATCTTCTTGAACTATTATATTGATTTGCTGAGGTTTAAATGTTCGATGGAGTTCTAATATGAATTTTCCCTCTGTATCATAGAAAGGACTCATAACCGTGATTCGATCTATCTTTTCATTTCCAATAATTTGGTTCAATTGATTGAACATAGATTGATTGGGATTTGGAAATATAAAGCTAAGTTTGTTATTCGAGTCGAGGTCTATTGATTGAATTGCATTTATATTTAATTGTTGGTTTAATAATAAGCTGTTTTCCTCGATATTCTTGATAATGGTTTTACCTGAATCGCCAAGATCATTATAAAGATCCTTTAAATAATTCCAAGCCTGTAAAACGAATCCAAGCTTTTTGTCTTCAGGATTAGTAATGAAGATAAAATTCCAAACCTCAAGGTTTTTTCCGTGACCTGAAGATGTAAGATTTCCAGAACCAAGTAATAAAAGCAAAGAATCTGGTCCTACAAAAAAAATAATTTTAGGGTGAAATGCCCCCCCGCATTTTATGCCATGAATCGCATAGTTCCTTTTTCGATATTGTGAATATGAACTGTATTCTTCTAACTGGGAAGAAAGCATGTTGCTGTCCGCTAAAATAGATAGGTAATGAATATCCTTGCCCCCGAGAAGTGGGATTACTTGTTGTTCAATGTAATATAAATTCAAGGAATAGGTTGTGAAAATGGCAGAATGAAACTTTCCAGCAGGAATCTCTTTCAGTACAATTCTATCTCTCATAAACTCTGTAAAACATTAACACCACTTTCTGTGATTGAATAATCCTTATCTTTTCTTCCAACCCAACCCAGATCGATCATATATTGAATGGCATTTTGTAATCTGGGAGTTGTTCGCCGTGGAGCTGTTTCCCTGAGTTTCCACACGAGCGGTCCTTCAATCATATAATTGTGAACCAAGCTTTGTCCGATTTTGGATTTTCCATAAGATGAAAACATGTGAAGATTTATTGCAAAAAGCATTACTGATTTAATATACTCTGATATGGTCAATCCTATTCTCTTGAGGACTAATTCATCGATTAATTCAAGTGCATATCCATTTCTATTAAAGTTATTTTCTGCCGATGTGGTGAATGAATCCAAATCAGCAAGATGATGCTTGTTTTCAATATAAATATTGGTTATTGTATAGATGGAATTTTTTAGGGTCGATCCAAAATCATTCTTTGCAAATGATGTCAGCATTGCATAATAGTAATCATAACTGGAAGGCTTCTGCTTTAAAATAATATTTATTAGATTTTCTAATTTTAGCGTCTTTGCATTGATCTTCTCCTCCTTGAATGAACTGACTGTAAGCTCCACAAGCTCCTTTATAGAGCTATCTAACAGTGTTGGTTGAGTGGTGATTACATTTAAAAAACAAGTATGAAAATGCTCATAAGCAACATGAAGTAATTCGTTTATTTCATATAGATACCACGATGTAGATGTATCAAACTTTAATTCACCTCTAGTGATATTTTGCAGATAGTTTTCTTGTAAGAAGGAATTAGTGAGATTGTCTTTAATCTGCCTTAAATTAACCAAGTGATTTAAGATCAGTTTTATAGAGTTTTTTCGATTATATGTGGGAGTTATTTTTTTATCATCCTGCGAGGTCATAAGATTTCTGTATATGCGTTGTTCATCAGAACCATCAGGTATAATATGTAAAGCAAAAGACGGCAGCATATTTAACTCACTTTCAGTTACAACCCCAGTAAATACACATTTCCAAAACAATTCTCTTTCTTTTTTATTTATGCTTTTACCAAATGCAATGGCCAATTCATTGCCATTTGATGTTAATGTGTATATGTTTAATTCACCTTGAGGATGATTTATTAAATTTAGATCCCGCATCACACCACTAAAATATTGTCCGAAAATCCCATATTTATTTTTCCAGTAAAGTCCAGGACCATCTTCCTTTTTATACTCCCAATCTGCTCCATTTTTCAGGAATATTCTCTGTTTAATGTGATTAGTCGCGAATATACTACCGCTCACCCCAGTTATCTCTTTAAAATTCTTAACCATGACGAATGCTAATAATAGTTCAGCACGACGGCTATGCCTGATTTGTTCGGTTAAAGAATTTGGTTTATCTATATTCCTGGCAATTGTATCAAAAATCCAGCAAAAAAATCCATTATACCGGATTCGATTTGTGACATTCGTAATCCCAATAATCATTTTGGAATAGATAACAACACTACTATTTTGAATTGCTAAGGGATCCCGACCGCTTGCCTCGCCTGAATATTCCGCCCAGAAGGGTTCAATACTTTCTTCACTACTAAACATAATTTATTTATCTTATATAGAGATCAACTTTATAATTATCAGCATCCATATCTTTGGGGCATTATTAATTCTAAAACCCTATGCATAAATAGTAACATAGTAAGTCTTTCTAAATATAAAAGGCATAACCTTCAAAATTTTCATCAAAAACCACTTCTAATCTTTCTACTATTCTAATTCTAACTTGTTTTAACAAGAAATTCTTTTGTTCATTTCTATTTCCAATTTCTTGTAACCAATGTGGCGGTTTTTGTAACATTTCTTCCAACAGATCCGGATCTTCGGAGTACGTATCAATTTTAAAATAGAAAAAATCCAACATGTCTAAAGGATCAATATTCTCAAAAGGCTTATAGTGGATATGCCGACCAAATTGACCACCCTACGCCGATTTAAATTGACCACCTTTCGCCAGGTAGCTTGACCACCCTCTCTGGGATGTACCAAAAACGATCTTTTTCCTTAGGCTGTTAGGCATAATACAAATTTACTTTTT
>CAISRB010000014.1 GCA_903887775.1 uncultured Bacteroidales bacterium | reverse complement strand
GCCAAGAGGAACATTAGTTCCTGTGCATGTAACATAATTTGCGCAAGTTTTACCTGCAGGAATTGAGCCATCGCACGTTTCTCCAGAATCAACAATTCCATCCCCACAATAAGCATGATAACCAAATATTCTAACATTATTTACATCAGTATAGCTAGTATACTTACCGACGAGATTACCAAAGCATGGAGTGGATTTTCAACAAAACAGTATAAGGAATTCAAGAGCCTTATAAAAGAAAATCTTCGTGACCACATGTCAAATCTTGAATTGGTTTTAAATATGCTGGCAGAAGCTACAACAGCAGAAATTTCAAAAGAAAAGAAACCTGCAGGTTTTAAAAATAGTCGAAAAATTGCCAGACAAGGCGGCCGGTAATTACCTTGTTTTGTTACTTTACGGAAGGTACAGTATGACCAAAACATTTGCACTTGATTTCTCAAGTTGCCTGAACAAATTATTTTAACATCTGCAGGACTTCTTCCTTTAACAATGGAAGGTGTTTGATGATTATCGCCCAAATCATTGAAGGATCTACGGCATCATAGGTGTGAATTAGCCGGTTACGGAAACCAACAATTTTTTTTGCATTTTCAAGGGTTGATTCAGGTTGCAACTTGTCGAATTTGTTGACTGCCTCCCCAATAATACTTAGTTGCCTCTCAATCGCACTTTGAGTCTTCAAATCCAATAAATATTCCTGGAAATTGATAGTTGAAGCCGAAAACTGTTCAATAAGCTCTATAGCACGAATAATATCAGACAAGTACTTTTTGCCTTGCTCCGTCATAGATCAATACTTTAGTCGAATCAATACTTTTTCTTAAGTAAGGATTGTGAATTGATGTTTCAGTAAGTAAATCAACTTTTCTTTTAAAAAAAATCTCAAATGTATCCCATAAGGAAATAAGTTTTTCGCCTCTTTCAACCGGATCAGCATCATCAATGGCAACCAACAGATCAATATCACTTTTTTTGTGATCGAAATTCTTTGTTACAGAAGAGCCAAATGCATATATGTATTTGACGTTATGTGCTGTGCATAATTTGTGAAAATCATGCTCTTTTGCTGATATTTGATCCTGGATAAACATAAACCAAAGGTAATCTATCTTTTAAACATGCAAAATAATGCATTTAAATTAATTTAGAATATAATTACTGGTTCTAATAGAGGCACTTGATGGAACTGAGCCATCAAACGACACGCAGTATCCATAGTTGGAGTTATCCCAGGGGAATACAAGTAAGGCAAAGACCTTGTATTGTCACGTAGAAATTCTTATCTTTGTGCAAATTCAGAACCATGGTGACCATACTAAAAAGGGGCATTTCTAAAAAGACATGGCAGAACCGTATCAATCATCTCAAAATGAGGAGAAAACTTGATGCTTATAAGTACTGTGGCATCTTAAAGATAAACATGGATCCAGTAACAATTCAGAATGCCCTGAGGGATGAGTGGAACTAATCTCGTTGCTGATACGAATATAATTCTGTATCTGTTTAATGGCGACAATTTTATTGCCGACCTATTGAACGAAATCCAGGTTTATATTTCTTTTATCACAGAACTTGAGCTACTATCTTTCAAATCCCTTACACTATCTGAACAGAAAAAAATTGAATCATTCTTGCAGGAGTGCACCATAATTGATGTCACGCCAACCATAAAACAGACTGCAGTAAGATTCCGAAAAGAATATTCACTAAAACTCCCCGATGCAATTATCTCTGCAACAGCTCATTTCCTTAACCTGCCATTATTAACGGCCGACAAGGCCATGAAAAAAGTCAAGGATATTGATATTGTTCTTTTTGAGAAGGAGTGAATTTTCCTCATAATTTATCACAGATCTTATCTCTATCCTGTCGTCCACGCGATCGAAAAGAGCATGCTCCCTCCCTTCCCCTGGATCGGCACCGAACTCGGCTATGCGGGTCTCAGTTTAAGCCAGGGCGAATTCCATAGAAGATTTCCTAACCTTCTTTTCCTTATTTTTGTCTCTGTCTGCTTTCGCAGGGCAACCCATTCATCATTTTTTTTAAAGGATCAGGTATGTGGAAATTTATTCGATTGACGGCAACAACCCTGAGTTTTTTTATCGTCTTTTGTGCTGTAGCCGGTCCGGCTGAAAACACGACTGGTTTAAACGCTCCCGGCATAAGGCAGGGCGACAAGCTCAAAACTGAGGCAAGCGGAAACTTATCTATCGCTGGTCATGTCTATGGAACGCCGGGCGGCGCTCCCCTGGATAGCGTGGATGTCATGGTTTTTAATAAAACAGGCATGTCGCTTCAAAGTGAAGTGTTTACTGATGAAAACGGATATTTTAACGCTCAGTTTG
>CAISRB010000013.1 GCA_903887775.1 uncultured Bacteroidales bacterium | reverse complement strand
CACTTCCGCAAGCTTGGTCTTTTAAGTCTTTCCGAAGTTTATTTTAAATCTTTATCTTTACGAACCGCCGTATGCCGAACGGCACGTACGGTGGTGTGAGAGGACAGTGAGTGAAATAATCACTCACTTCCTACTCGATTTCTGAACTTTCTAATTTTATCTTTGCTATAACCAAACCAATATTAAATTCTTTGCCCAGAAAGATCAGCCGGCTAATCCTTTATTATTTCTCGGGGACAGGCAATGCCCGGAATGTGGCAGGCTGGTTTGCCGAAGCAGCGCAGTCCCGAAGTATCCCGACTGAGGTCACAGATATCGCGGCAATAGACAGGAAGCATATCAGGCCATTTCCTGAAGGCGCAATGATTGGCTTTGTATCGCCGACCCACGGGTTTAATTACCCGCCGGTAAGCATGTACTTTATTTTCCGGTTCCCCCTCTCCCGAGGGAACAGGGTATTTCTGATGAACACCAGGGCAGGGCTGAAACTTTCCAAATGGTTTGTGCCCGGATTGAGCGGACTTGCTTTATGGCTCGCGGCCATCGTTTTGTTGTTCAAGGGATACAGTATAGTTGGACTGAGGTCCATTGACCTGCCCTCGAACTGGATCTCCTTCCATCCGGGGGTAAAGGAAAAGGTCGTCGATTCCATTTACGGTCACTGTAAAAGGATCACACAGAATTTTGCAGCTAAGATCCTTGACGGGAAAAGGGTCTATACCGCCTTTCGCGATATCATACAGGATATCCTGATAAGCCCTGTGAGCATAGGGTATTTTTTCATGGGCCGTTTCTTGCTTGCAAAGACCTTTTATGCGAATGAAAATTGCGATAAATGCGACATCTGCATCGATAACTGCCCGGTAAAAGCCATTCTTACAGTCGACAAACGGCCGTTCTGGTCTTATCGCTGCGAAAGTTGCATGCGATGTATGAACAACTGCCCGAAAAGGGCGATTGACACATCTCATGGTTATACCACAGGGATCATGTTCCTGATCAATATGCTGATCATGGCCCTGTTCTGGAAGTGGGTGGCAGCTTTTATTACGGTTCCTTATGACAACGGCTGGGCCCGGGTTCTTGTCACTTTTACCAGGTGGGGATTAACTTTTATATCCCTGGTGGTTTTTTACCGGCTGTATCATTACCTTCTCAGAGTCCCTTTGATCAGGGAACTCTTCTATTATACCTCTTTGACCCGTTACAGATTCTGGAGACGGTACAAGCCGTCGAAAAAAATGATCTCACAGTTGCCCTAACAGGCAGGATACTCGTAGATTTATTGTATCAGTAAGTGTGGATATTATTTAATCTCTAACACATCTCACCGAATTCCCGCATTGTTTCAGACAGGTATGGAGCCAGAGGTCATCGCTGTCGCAGGCAAGGCTTCTGATCCTTGCGAAACCGACTTCACTTTCGGTGGAGCACCACCAATGGCCAATCTTCCCGATACCGATAAAACTGTCTACTTCACGGGAACCTCCCGGCAAGCCGTCGAATCCTGTTTCGTTTGTGCCGGAGCAATGATTTTCATCATCTCCCCACTTGTCGGCGCTTTTCATTGCTACACCGGCTTTTGCACTTTTCCCGGGAATACTGGTAAAAACAAGCCATTCCACATCTTTCGGGATGTGCCAGCCGTAAGGTGACAGGCCCCGGGGATCATTCACCGCGTACCAGTTGTATAATCTGCCGTATTTGCGTCCGTTTTCAGGGTTAAAGTTGTAATAGCACCAGCAGCCTGTTTTACTTTCCCCATAACGATCCCATTCACCAGCTGTGCTTGCCTCCGGTATTGTTTCACCGTTCCGGTAATGTGAAACATTCAGGTTCTCAGCCATCCAGACTTTGTTCGAAATGACCAGGGTTTTGTAATTATTTCCTTCACGGTCTCTCATCAAACGCTGAGACCGGGCAGGATCAGGGCTGCCGAAAAGACAAAGTAAAAAAAGAAATGTTATAATTCTTTTCACCTTTTGCGGATTTTAAGCGAAGATAATAAAAACCCGTTTATTTAATTATCAGAATGTGTAACTTAGCCATTAAGATTTTTTTTCCTTGCACGGTTATTCCAACACATCATTATCTGCCTTGCAGTTGAAGAAATGTTACGACATTGCACCTTCTCGTGTAAAGCAGTATTTAGAGGCCGAGATGGATTTTGCCCTAAGTAAGATCAGCCGTTCGGATGTTGTGCTGGACCTTGGCTGTGGTTACGGTCGTTTGATCCCTCAGCTGGCAAAAAAGGCAAAATTCGTTCATGGGATCGACACTTCAATACAATATTTACTGTTCGGGCAGAAATACCTTAAAAATGTTCATCATTTCTGGCTTCAGCATATGAATGCCCTGAAACTTACGTTCAGCGCCAACACAATGGATGTCGTGCTTTGCTTGCAGAACGGCATTTCAGCTTTTCAGGTCGACCAGCGTGCATTGATCAAAGAAGCTGTCCGTGTGACGAAGCCAGGAGGAATTGCCTTATTCACCTCTTATACAGAAAAGTTCTCGGAACACCGCCTGAAATGGTTTAATCTACAGTTAAAGGCCGGACTGGTAAAAGAAACCAACACGGAAAAAACGGGGAACAGCAGGCCGGTTTGTAAAGAGGATTTTTATCCCTCGGCCCTCGGCCCGAAAAAATTCCTTCAACATGTTCGCTGGATACGCGGGATCCATGTCACCATAAAGGAAGTGGATGATTCCTGCGTGTTTTTTATGGTCAGGAAAGAGAAGTAAAGGATTCCAATATTTATGGGGTTTTAACGGATGAGGGGATGTTTTTCTCCTTGCTCAGTATTTCAAATCCTGTACTGATGGACTCCCCGTACTGGTCTACCAGCGTAAGCCTGTGAAATCCTCTTTCGGGTGAAAGAGCCATCTGGTGCGACTGCTTCGTTGAGCCTATGAACTGATCATCGAGATGCCAGTAGATGATTGCATCCGGATTATGATGGGCAGCTTTAAACACGGTACTTCCGGTTTTCCCGTCCAGATCGACCGGCACATACAACGTACTTCCGTCTTTCGGATAGATCAGGTCCATATTGCGGTTCCCGGCATTCTGGGTACAGCCCGGCCGAAACGGAGGAAGCATCCTGTAGAACGGGTTTTTTGTCCGGAAATACCATTCCTGCACTGGCGGCAGAATAAACCATGAAACATGCTGCATGGCATCGGTCGATTCACATCCTGAGTTGACCTGCCATTTGCCGGTCTTGTCAAGATGGATAAGTTGGTGGAAGGGGCAGGCGGCAGTACGTGTACCTTTTTTCTGAACCCAGGCCGAGTCTTTGAATTCGCAGATCGATGAAGCCCTGTAGCCGCTGTAACGGCAAACGGGAATTTTGACCATCTCTTCCTCCGGTGTACGGAACCATGTGGCGGAAGGGAGGATTTTAAAGATATCGAAAAGTATGGGGGCAGCAACAGCTATTCCTGTAAGCCCCGGCCGGCCTTCCCCTGAGGCATTCCCTACCCATACCGCAACCACGTATTCCGGAGTTATTCCTATTGACCAGGCATCACGGTTACCAAAGCTCGTTCCTGTTTTCCAGGCGATCTTATGCGAAGAGGAAAACTGCTGCCATTGTGCCTCTTCGTCGGGGCGCGAAACTTCAACCATGGCTTCAAAAGTAAGCCAGACCGAAGCTGCGTCGAACCAGGAAGATGGGTTGTTATACTTAAGCGGCTTCAAATCGGGATTGCCGAGCAGAACCGGGGGGTGGAAATCAGCTTTATTATATCCCGGATGATCAGGTGAAAAATGATTCAGGGTTCTCGCCATCGATGCATACATTCCGGCCAGGTCCCATAACTTCGCTTCAGCCCCTCCGAGTATGATTGCCAGGCCATAATGATCGGCCGGTTTGTTAAGGCTGGTCATCCCGATATTTTTCAGAAGATTGTAGAAAGGTGTATAGCCGTATGTCTGAAGCATTTTCACCGCAGGAACATTCAGGGACCTTGATAAGGCCCGCTTTGCAGGCACAGCCCCGTCATAAGAAAGGCTGTAGTTCTCAGGAATGAATCCCCCTATCTGCACAGGGATATCAGGGATCAGGGTATTCGGGAGGATCAGGGCGTCGTTGAGCATGGCAGCGTAAAGGAAAGGCTTCATGATGCTGCCCGTGCTTCGTGGTGAAATGATCACATCAACATCGTTTCCGTAATCTGCCTTTCCCAGGCGGCGCAGGTTGCCTGCATAAGCCAGGACATTTCCCGTATTCACTTCAAGGACGACAGCTGCTGCATTATGGATTTCATTGGCAGCAAGCTGGATCCCGTGCATTTCAAGAATGGTATTAACCCTTTCCTGCAGACCCGCATCGATATTCGTTATCACTCTCTCACCCTTATAACCTTCTTTGACTAAGCGGTTGAGAAGGTGAGGGGCAAGGTTGGGAAGGGCATAAGGTTTTTCTGGCAGGAGTTCGCTTTTGGCGAGCTCACAGGTCCTTAAATCTATCGTTCCCTCCTGCCACAGCATATCGAGCAGGCGGTTCCTTTTCGCAAGAAGGTTACGCGGATTCCTTCCGGGATAGATCAGGCCGGGGCTGTTGGGCAGGACTGCCAGGGCTGCGGCTTCGGCCCAGGAAAGCCGGGAAGCGCTTACCCCGAAATATCTCCATGCCGCCGCTTCCAGTCCAATCACATTGCCGCCAAAAGGCGCATGGGAAGCGTAGAGCCTGAGGATCTCCTTCTTCGAATGCGTGAGTTCCATTAAAAAAGCCAGGCTTATCTCGAGGGTTTTTTCAATATAGGTCCTGTTGCGGTTCTTCCTTGCAAGGCGTATCACCTGCATACTGATGGTACTTCCCCCGCTGACGATCTTATGATGTTTTATGTTAAGAACCGCCGCCCTTGCAAGGGCAACCGGATTAAAGCCAGGATGATACCTGAACCAGCGGTCTTCGTAACAGAGAATGGCTTTCCTAAATTTTTCAGGCACCTCCTCACTTTCAGGAAAGCGCCATTGCTGATCGGCCGAGATCCTGGCTCCCAGCAGTCGCATTTCACGGTCACAGGCCACGGTGGAGGTCGGATCGTTGAACAAATGCCGGGGCCAAAGCAACAGCAGCAGCAGGTAAAGCAGGATTACCGCGACTAACCAGTAATACCATTTTGATAAAAAGAGAATTCGCCGCATTGCAGCCCGCAACCAGTTCTCCTTTTTTTGCATGCCCGCGATTGCTTCACAATTCACCCCGGCCATGTTTATTTCCCTACTTCGACCCAGTGGCCGGGAACACGTGAGTTAATGACGTCATAGTACATGGCCTCGCATTGCACAGGCGGCTGGTAGAAACGACCCTGGTAAGTAGCCATCAGCAGGACCTTAAACGTTTTGGTCTCGCCGGCCTCCAGGTCGAAATAAGTAAGCACCCTGTCATCGCGCACATCCTGGTAAGTATAATCCGATGCCTTCGTAAATGCCGAAGCCATTTCGCTCATCCTCGCATTCATGATCTCCCATCCCGACGGGAAAACCTGTGTGAGCGCCAGGTTCTGGTATGGCCCTAAAAGCCCGGGATTGCTCACTTTCACAATGGCAACAAAATTGGTTCCCTGCTCCAGGCTTCTGACATTGATCTTTTCTCCTTTCAGCCCGGTATAGGATACGTTCAGTTTAAGGTTGTTGTCGGCGGATGAGGAATCCCCGTAAGCCGGTATCCCCTTGATCAGAAGCTTCGCGTAGATCGCATTCTTCCCCCTGTTTGTAACTTCCAGGTTTTGCTTTTGGCCGGGTAACGGGTCAATACCTGAAACAGAGATCGATTTTGCAGTAGTGACATCCACCTTATCTTTACGGTCAATACTGAAGGAAGCATTGATCCCGCTGCCTGCGGAGGAACCGTAAAAATTGCAGAGGGCTATAAGGCAAAAGGCGCTGGTTTGTGTGCTCAGCCATCCCGCCTTGTTCAGTTCTCCTGCAATGCTTTGGGCAAGAGGAGCAGCCTTCGTCTTCATGTTCAGCATCGTCAACACTTCAAGGATCATGGCCTTGTCGCGGAGTTCGGTTCCATAGGTTCCCCACATCTCCACGTAGATCTCAACATTGGTACCAATCCCGTTGACCAGCTGCTGTGCGGCTTCGGGTTTGCCGGCAAGCAGGTATGCCCCTGCAAGTTTCCATTTTGCAGTAAGGGAAAGGTCCTTTTTCTCGAGCAGCTTGTTCATTGCCCCGAGTTCCGGTGCCCTGGCCAGCGCCAGCGTATAGAGGCGGTAAGCCTGTACCAGGTCATTGTTAGCCCAGCTTGCGTTGGCAGTCCATGACACAGCTTTTTCCCTCTGGAAGGATTTCCATGCCTGCATGAAAGCAGCGGGCAGGGCAAAGCCTTTCTTTTCGGCTTCCAGCATGAAATGGCCGGCATAGCTGGTCCCCCAGTCGTCGGCATAAGCCGAACCCGGCCAGTATGCCAACCCGCCGTTAGCCAGCTGGAATGATTTCAGCATCTGGATCCCCGATTTGATATTCTGCTCTGTCGTGGATTTGGTTTCGCTGCTGAGTTCCACGAGGTCTTTCAGATACAGCTGGGGGAATACCGAAGAAGTCAATTGTTCAATACAGCCGTAAGGATAATGGGTCAGGTATGACAACCATTTCTCGAGATTCAGCGAGGGCATCGAAGAAAGCTCCAGGGAACCGCTGTTGGTACCGGGTATCCCCCTGGCGGCAAAGGCTGTATTCCAGCTTCCCCCGGGGGGTATAGCCTTTTCAAACAGATCAGTCACCGGCAGGTTGGGGTCCCTGATATCGATTTCGATAGTGCTTTCGGCCCTTTCACTCCCGCTCAAGGCGAGGATCTTCACTTTGGCAATGCCGGTCATTTCACCCACCTTCAGGTCAAAGTTCACGAGCTGGTCGCCAATACTGAGAAAGCTAAGCTCACGGGCATTTCCCCCGCTGACCTCAAAAAAGTTGTTCACCTCGATGCTTACCTTCACATTCTTAACGGATTTCTCCATCGCAAACACACTTACCGGCAGTTTCACCGATTCGCCCGGGCCCAGCACCCTGGGCAGGGTGCCCTGTACCATCAGTGGCTTTTTCACTGCCGCAGTCTGTTCTTCCGAACCGTAAGCCCCCTTATAGCCTGCAACCACCATTACCCTTACCGATCCAATGTATTCAGGCATCGTGAAGGTGGTGGTTTTCGATTCCCCTTTTTTCAGCTCATAGGGCCCGAAGAACCTTACCATGGGTTTAAAGCGGTTTGCTTTGAGACTGCCTCTGCGCAGCAGGTCCTGGTCGCCGCCTATGCTCAGTATCCTTTGCAGATCTCCGCTGAAAGCGCCCATCACCTGGTCGTAAAGGTCCCAGGTTTTTACGCCAAGCGCTTCCCGGGCGTAGAATACACTCCAGGGATCAGGAGTTTTGAACCGTGTGAGATCAAGCAGGCCTTCATCAACCACAGCGAGGGTAAATGACATAGGCTTTCCCATAGCCTCTTTTACTGTTATGGTGGCTGACTGCATAGGAACAAGTTTGCCTTTTATGCTGATGACCGGTTTTATGTGGGTTTCCGGGTTCTCGACAAAAACGGGAACCACACCGTAAAGCCTTATTGGCAGGTCGTTTTTAGTCTGGGAATGAGGCTGGATCAGGGTTACGAAAGCATAGCAATTCGGCGCCATATCTTCGCTGATCTTAAAACTGATATCGGTGCTCCCTTTGCTGGTCGGGGTCCAGAAGGATTTAAGGACCTCCGAACCGTTCTCAACTGTAAGCAATGCCCTTCCATCAGGGGAGGTTGGGATAGTAAGCTTCACGGTCTCGCCCACCTTATATTTCGGTTTATCCGTTGTAAGGGTGAGCATCGAGGCCGCTTGTTTTTCGCCCCCCGGCATACGGAAATAGCCGGGCCAGTCAACATACACCACCTTGCCTGCCATATGGCCCGACGATCTGTCGGTTACCTTGATCAGGTATCTTCCCCATTCTTCGTAATCAACCCTGAATTCATAGCTGGCTTTCCCGTTGACCGTTTTTACAGTTGCGGAATCGACCGGCCGGAGGTGGGATGTGGAAACAAAATCTGCGGAGCCCTTTTCCGAATCGTCCCACCACCATCTCCATTCCAGTTTAAACACTTCCACTTTCAACTTGTTCGAACTAATGATGTTCCCGTCGGGGTCGACATTCACAAGACTTATATTATAAGGCTTATCGGTATAGAGCACACGTTCACGGGCCGAGGGAAGAGGTACACTGAGGCCGGCAAAGGAAACATAAGGATAGTAGGGAATCGTAAAACGGTCTATAGAAAAATCTCCCCCGTCTTCAAACACCTTGGTCTCGAAACTGGCATTGAGCACGCCGGGCGCGACATTAGTCACATGGATCACCGGAGTAATGGTTGCTTTTCCTTCCTCATTCAGCTTCCCGTCGAAAACACTGATGTTTTCAGCTGCAAATCCGGCGGTGGGGTTGTCGAAAGTGTAATTCGGGAACTGTTTGAAGGCCGTTACCGACTTGGTAAGCGTAAGGTTTACCTGTGCTTTTAAACCCCTGGCTATAGCCCCTGTGAGCCAGTCGGCCTGAAGCATCACAGGAGGGATCTTGTTCTTTTGCAGGTAAGCTTTGTTAAAATCCATCCGGATCTTCAGGCGGTTTGGCTTTACCGTCTCGATTTTAAGGGTCTTCTGGAACTCGGCTCCTCCAACCTTCACCTTCGCAAGCCAGTTCCCGGTATGAGCAGCGGGAGGCGTCGTCGTTCTGAATGAATAGAATCCATTAACGGAAGAAGTAAGTACCGAACGTGACACCATCTGCCCGCTTGGATTATAAAGTGAAAGGCTCACAGGGTGGTTTGCCGGGAGCTTCCCGGTTTTGTCATCCAGGATGAAAGTCAGGTAAATCGAATCTCCCGGCCTCCACACTCCCCTTTCACCGTATATAAATCCTTTAATGCCTTTCTGAACGGGCTCACCTCCCACGTCAAACATGGATAGCGAAACCGAATTGCCTTCTGCCAGTTTCAGCCAGGCCTTTTCTTTGTCTTTATTCGCCACTGCAATGAAAGGCCTGGAATTCAGCCTGATCTCAGCCATGCCATCTCCGTCGGTGGAAGTTTTTCCAATCTTCTGTTGCTGGTAATTGTAGAATTCAACCTCTGCACCAGAAACAGGTTTTGAAGAGATCAGGTCAGTGACAAAGACCCTGAACAAATTTCCGCTGCCCCCTTTCGCGATCATTCCCAGGTTTGAAGCAAGAACATTGCGGTTGGCTGTTTTATTGAAGTAATAAGAAGCCTTGCAGGGATCATCCTTTTCGTTCCACCTGTAATTTTCCCAACCCCCGTTATCATTCCCTTCTTCATCATAGCTGTTATAATAATTCCAGCTTTCCCTGTCGTTCTCTTTTTCGGTATTTCGGATGAAGACCATGTCGGGGGTTTGCTTTGTTTCTCCGGTAGTACATGGATAAGTTGAATATTGTTTCTTAAAGCTGATGTTCACTGAATAGATAGCCCCCGGTTCAGCTTTGATCAATGTCGACATATCAATCGAGAAACGGTTCCATCGCCCGTAATCTGCAACACCGTTCAGGGGGATGGTTTTATTCACGACCACTCTTCCCACCCTCGAGAGATCATAGTTTGTCCCGAGTTCATTGATCTGCAGGAACTGAAGAATATTATTCTCATAAATGCGGATAACCTTTACGTCGGCGGCCTTCAGATTAACGGCCTCAAAAGGGATCAGCATATTGTTTGAGGAAGGCATGATAACCCCCGTGCCCACAAACCTCACATTGGGCTTGTTGCCTTCGGGCGATAAATTCTGAACAATACGTTTACCAAGTTCTTTCCCCTGGCAGTTTCGCAGCGAGGGCTCGATACTCAGCCGGGGACTGCCTTCCATTTCGGCAGGCGGATAAATGATCAGTTCATTATCCTGGATGGAGTACCTCACCGTGCTTAATTTGCCGATACGGATCAGTCCCTCGAGGTTCTGGTCATGCTTCAGGGGATCAGTGAACCTCAACAGGAAACAAGGCTCACCGGCAGCGACATTCCGTAATTCCAGCCATTTGAAATCTCCGAGCGCTGCGATCTCTTCGGTAAACTGCTTATCGGCGGCGGCGACTATCGAATTAGCGTTCCAGTCCAGCTTTACAGATGAAGCCTGGGTACTGCGGATAATGGAATCGACCTGAAAATTATGCTGGTTGTTTTTGGAGTCGTGCTGCCAGGTAACAGGCAAATTCCTTCCATCCTGCTTTGCCGTAAGCATCAATTCCACTTGCTTGTCGTCGGCCACATCAGCGGTAAAAACAGTTCCGGTAAGTTTTTCTTTTGACAGATCTGCCTCGGAATAAGCTTTATGATTATCAATGGTCACATCAAAATCCTGGCGTATGGTCTGAAACTGGAACTCCATCGTTTTCATCGAGTCGGGGACGGTGAGCAGTTTTGACAGCAGGAACTGAACGGTATAGACCTGGTCGGGGGGCAATGGCTCATCGGGCCTGAATTCTATCGTACGGCTGTCGATCCAGTATGATGTTCCTTTAATTGAAGGTTTGATCTTCAGGAGATCTTCCTTCATCGCGACAATCAGTGAGGATGAGTCAACATAATCATCAGCCATTCTGATTTTAATTGTGGAATGGGTTGAAACCAGCCCGGAGGTAAAAGCCTGGACATACTGCCTGAAGGCTGAATTGACATGCATCAGCGGTCCTTTTAAAGATTTGCCGTTGAGCTGGATGAGAACCAGTGCAACCAGGATTACCAAAGCAGGTATCCCAATAAAGAGCAAAAGTTTTTTTCTGGGTGACATAAGGCGGGATTTTGCTGAAAGGTAGCAATAATTTCATCTTAATATAAAAATTGGCGATTAGAATTTCCCGAAAAATCCTATCACTTTTTGCCGGTTCACCGGATTAAGAAAAAAGAACAACCAAGTTAAGTTAAAACTAAACATCAATGATTATATTTGCATTACAAAAGATACCTGAAGTTTCCAGGAGGATTAGTGTTTTTAAACTTTTAATTAATGAGAAAAGCCCTTATGACGAATTCGAAAAATTGATTCGTAAAGAGACTACATACAGAAAGGAATTACATTCAATCCAGGTTCGGTTGTCAGAGATGGCGGATGGAAAATTGTTGCCGGAAATGAAATTCAGAAATATTACAAAGAAAGGAGACCCAATTAAGGAATATGAAATTAAAACTCGAAATCTTCGTGTTTACCTTTTTCATGAAGAAAATATAGGCCGGATCATTGTGACTGGCAGTAAAAAGGGTAAGCAAAAGATTAATATCAGATATTTTAGGAACATAAAACAACATTACATATATCAAAAAATACATTAATATGATATCGCAAAATGAATTAGTTCAAACTCCAGAATACTGGATTGAGACAATACAGAATGAGTTATTCAGAGAAGTTCACAACTACCTGAAAGAGCATGGATTAAACCAAACACAATTTGCCGAAAAACTTGGTGTTTCAAGAGGATATATCTCACAGATTTTAAATGGTAATTTTAATTTCACATTGTCTAAACTCGTGGAAATATCACTGGCGATAGGAGTTGTCCCAAAAATATCTTTTAATAAACTTAATGAACCCAGTAATCAATTCCCAAAACCCCCGGTTCAATACAATCCACAAAAGAGGCAAATTAAAACCCAGCCTGCGCTATGAAAAAATCTTTCTTTTTCGCAATCAGCATGTTACTTTGCTGCAGTTACTCCTTTTCCCAGCAGTCTTCCTGTATGACCGACTTTGACTTTGTTGTTGCCAAAGTTAAATCTGATTACCCCGGTTATGATGTCAAGATCAGGGGGGAAAAGGTGGCGGAACTTGCCCTGTTTGAGCAGGAACTCCGCAAAAAGATAGTATTATATCCCGATTCCTGCGGGCTTTACCTGGATGAGTATTGCCGGTTTTTCAGGGACCATCACCTCAAGGTAAGAAGAAACCCAGGTCCTGACCGGGAATGGGTGCAGGGTGATACTTCATCTTACGGGAAGAATATTGCTGTTGACACCAATGAGTTGTTTTCAGGAACTGCCGGTTTGAAAACCATAGAAGGACTATGGGTTTCAGGCTGGGGAGAGCTGGCCGTGGTGAAAGACCAGGGTAGTCGTAATTACCTGGGTGTTTCGGTGAGCATGGCTCACTGGAAACCCGGGCAGGTGATGTTTGAGTTCAGCCCGGAGGGGCAAAGCGGGCTTAACAACAACAGCCATCCGCAGGCCAATGATACTGCTTTTAATGTAATTGAGCATACGACCTGGAAGGGCGCCAAGACATCGAAGACCAGGGCCAGCCTGCATCTTAACCGGCATATCCTTGAAATTCATGACCAGATGTTCCTTGTACGGAAAACATCGTCTGCACGCAATGACATAGCCCTGATCAGATCATATTCACCCCTTTATCCAAACGGGGGTAATATTTATTTTACATACGGCATACTCAGCGACAGCACTTTCTTTATCAGGGCCAACAGCTTCGACGGGTTTAAGGATCAATTGGAAAAAACCATCAGGGGCCACTGGAACGATATTGTGAGCAGGCCAAACCTGGTCATCGACATCAGGGGCAACGGGGGAGGACAGGATGATGAGTGGCAGATGTTGTTCAGCCTGATCTATACAACTCCGTATTTCAGCAAAGGCGTTGAATGGTACGCATGTGAAGATAATATCAAAGCTTATGAAGATGATATTAAGAACGGAACTCTGAGGGGTGGGGAAGAAGGATTGAAATGGACGAATGCACTGCTGGCCGAGATGAAAAAGAACCCCGGGGGGTATGTGGTCCACCCGATGATGGGCAAGGATGAAATGGTAAAAGAAGATACTGTTTACAAATATCCCAGGCGGGTCGGTATCATCATCAATGAGGGCAACGGATCCTCAGCTGAACAGTTCCTGCTGGCGGCAAAAACAAGCAATAAAGTCACTTTGTTTGGCGATACTCATACCGCAGGTGTGCTTGATTATTCCAATTCAATCCCAATTGATTTACCTTCGGGGAAGTACTACATGAGGTATCCCATGACACGTTCACGCAGGCTGCCCGACAATCCTATCGACAATATCGGTATCAGTCCGGATGTGATCATTCCTTATCCGCCAAATTACCAATTGTTTGATAAGCTTGATGTTTGGGTGGAATTTGTAAAAGACTGGCTTGAGGCGGGGGAAAAATAATCAGGAAAAATATTTGCCTCTGTTTCTGAATTTTGTCAGGCGATTTGTATGAAATTATTGTATCATCAATTTCTTAACCTCAACCCCTTCCCTGGTCTCAATTTTTACCAGGTAAATGCCTTTTGAAAGAATGCTTAAATCAAGGTCAAACAGATATTGATTACGGAAAATATATTTCATAAGCTGTTTCCCACTAATATCAAGAACACTGATCATAGTTTCTTCCGGCCACTTCCTGTTGTTTTTAATTGAAATTCTGGTACTCGCAGGGTTTGGGAGTATTGTGAATGTGATATGAGGTGATCCGGTTTCTTCAATAAAAACACCTCCTCCGTTGGTGGTTTTTAATATGGTTCCATAATTACCCACCGCAAACCCTGTATTAATATCGGGAAAGAATATTGAGGATAAATAATAAGATGTGCCGCAAGATAACGAAGTCCATGTTTTGCCACCGTTTGCAGTTTTCAGGATAATCCCGTAATCCTCCACAACATAACCATTATTGGCATCAACAAAGTATGCTGATCTTAACTGGTATAATGTACCGCTGTATAAAACATCCCAACTGGAACCTCCATTGACAGTTTTGAGGATTGTTCCGCGCTCACCCACCACATATCCCGTATTAAGATCGGTAAAGAAAATTGATGTCAGATAACTGTCTGTTCCACTGGATAAGGTTGACCAGCTATTACCTCCATCGGTGGTTTGTAAAATGGTTCCGGATTTCCCTGCTGCATAACCGGTGTTAACACTGATAAAATTAACTGCAGCTAAATCATTCGTCGTTCCGCTTGAAAGCTTTGTCCAACTTGTCCCTCCATCGGTTGTTTTTATAATGGTACCATTCCAGCCTGCCGCATATCCCGTATTTGTAGTGGGAAAACATATTGAATACAAGGGATCTGATGTTATAACGGACAATGATATCCATATACTGCCACCATCAATTGTTTTTATAATGCATCCATTCCAGCCAGCGGCATATCCAGTGCTGCTATCGGTGAAACAAACTGATGATAAATCATTCGTTGTTCCGCTTAACAAAGTATTCCAGTTTGAACCTCCATTGACGGTTTTAAGGATAGTACCCGCCTGGCCAACAACATAACCCGTACCGGCATTTATGAAGTAAACCGAAGCTAAATAAGCCGTTGTTCCTTTGGATAGTTCGTTCCAGGTAATTCCTCCATCCAGTGACCGTATAATACATCCTGATTTTCCAACGGCGTACACGCTATTCCCATTATTAAAAAAGACTGCCGAAAGATCATGTGGAGTTATACACGATAAATCATTCCATCTCATCCCTCCGGTGGTTGTTTTTATTATAGTTCCATTCCAGCCTACAGCATACCCTGTGCAATCATTGGAAAAATAAACTGAAGTTAAAGAATTTGCTGTTCCTCCCGAAAGTGGAGTCCAGATCGTATCTCCCGGCAGCGTTTTTAAAATAAGCCCGTAATCACCCACTGCATATCCTGTTCTGTGATCTGGAAAGCAAACGGAATTTAAGTTATAAAGTGATCCATTGTGCCACACTTTCCAGTCTGAACCTCCATTTGTCGTTTTTATGATTATTTCACCTTCGCCAACCGCATAACCTGTATCTGAGCCGGTGAAGCAGATCGAATGCAACCATTTTGATGTGCCGCTTGACAATTCAACCCAGTTGTTGCCGGCATCTGTTGTTTTTATTATCGTTCCATGTTCACCTGCGATATATCCGGTATTTACATCGGAAAAAAAAACAGATGACAAGCCATCGACTGTTCCACTTGATAATTCAACCCAGCTTAGGCCTCCATTAATGGTTTTAAGGATTGTTCCAGAGTCACCCACCAAATACCCTGTATTAATATCTGTGAAATACATTGAAATGAGGGAATTGGTCGTTCCACTGGATACAATAGTCCAGCTTGAACCACCATTGATTGTTTTTATTATGGTCCCGTAATCTCCAATGGTATACCCTGTATTGGTATCTGTAAAATGAACTGAGGATAAGGAATTGCCTTGCGGTAATGGGTTTTGCCAGGTCCATTGGGGATGTGCAGCTAATGAAATCAGAGATAAACAAATAAACCAGAAAACAGATTTCATTTGTCTTTCAATTTTTAATCCATTTCCCGTATTCTTTCACCAGCAAATCCTGAGCTACTTTGTAGATATATAGTCCTGAATTAAGATACCTGACCTGTAATGAATTCCGACCAGGAATTAGCCTGTTGCTAAGAACCTCCCTTCCTGATAAATCATATAAATGAAAAACTGCATATTTCATTTGTGTTTCAACATAAAGCAGGTCATCTCCGGGATTGGGATAAACTATAACTTCATGCGACTGGACAGGGGACTGATTATTGATGCCTGTTACTATTCCGCCAGAGTCGAGCTTGAGAATGTATAAATCACGTTCCTGATTTTGGGTATTCCAATCATAAGAAGCAGCACCGATAATGCATCCACCATCGGTTGTGGCGGCCATGCACGATACTTCATAATACATATCTCCACCATAATATTTCTCACCGGTCAGATTTAATGATGAATCAAATCTGCCAAGTAAAATATATGATGGGGATGAAGGGAAATGTCCATAGATGCATTGATTTGCGACACCAGTATAGTATATATTATTGACATTCAAGAAATCCATATTTAACAAATACCCAGGATAACTAATTGTATCTTCAGGGCCGATATAATTCTCTTTTATTACCCTCAGATCTGTGTCAACTTTCAGGATGCCTAATTTATCTGTCCTGATTGTTTGAGTCTGATATGTCCTTTTTCCGGTTAAAATAAATTCATTATTGTTAATATTTTTAGAACTGAAATACATAGCAAGATCTCTTGGAATACTATCGATATGTGTTACATTAAATAAGTAATCAAAAGACAGAATCTGTGAAGCCGAATTAGTGTTAATTAAATAATGTCCAAATATCATCATGTAATAGCCGGAATGATCAGGTTTTTCAGTCATAGAAAAAGGAAAATTCATCGTAGGATTATCATAGAAATGATAAGAAAGCAAATCTGTATTCTGAGAAAACTGATAGATGTAAATGTTAAATTGGTAAAGAGATTCACCGTTACAACCGTAAACAATCAAATTACGAAAGTGATCAAGAATTATATGACTGTCAATAGAATAAGAATAATTTGTTTGGAACGCAGTATCATGAATTATTACAAGAGAATCAGTAAATGTCAATAACCATAAATAATATATTCCTGCTGACGATGTTTTAAATCCAACTCCGGTAAAATAGCCATTATCAAGTTTTATTAAACTTGTTAAACTGCATGTACCACCGGAATTGACAACCGTTCTTGAACAGATAGTATCTCCGTTACTTCTAAGTCTGTATAAAATTGCATTGCCGGGCCCTTCATTAATATGTGCTCCTGCTGAAATAATGAATCCTCCGTCAGAAGTCTCTATAATACCGGATGGGGTCTCGTCTTGTTCACTAATATGCCTAAAGAGAAAGCTATTCTGTGCTTTAGCGTATGGTGAATTTATCATTACGAGAAAAGTCACTAAAATGGGGAATAAATTTTTCATATAAATATAATGAACTTGTAAATATGGAGCATTCCTTATAAGAAATGCTCCAATATTCTTATCTATAATGGCAATTGATTCCCTCCTTGTATAAAGACACCATATTTTACTGTGCCGTGAATTAGGTAAACAGTATAATTCATTGGATAAATCATATCCCCAGTTAAATCAAGGCTAATAAAACTTAAACCATCCGGCCTTGCTCCAGGATTTAATCCATTTTCCGAATCGTAACAAATATGTTCAGCGCCATTAAGATACCAGTTCATCTCAAAAGGCGCTAAGCATAGGTGACAACAGGAAGAAGTAGATACATTCTCATATAGATAATATTTGAAATAGCAATCAGATCCTGAGTGATTTGGATTTGTAAAATCTTCTGGAAAAATATTAGAAAAAACGATTGGCGGAGCATAATATCCGTTTGATAACCCCTTTCTTAACATCACATGCTGTTGAATTTCAATTGCTGCGTCAAGATTTGTCTGACCAGAATATGGCCCACATTTTCCCCCATAATTTCCCCCCATATTCCACCACAACCAATAATCCGTGGTATCGAATCTGCCAAGTTGAGAATTTCCATAAATAATAACTGAAACAGCTTTAACATTAATCTGATCCGATTGCTCGCTAACCGAACTTACCTCCACGGCAATAAGATTTTTATTTGAACTCACGATTTTCATATATGATACCCGGATACTGTCGATTATGGCCGAATAAATTGATCTAATATCAGTCAAAGCTACCTTTTTATTATTACAGTGGATAGTAAAAACGGTTGAATCAATTTTCTGAGAATCCCCATGTGCTGATGCTATCCCATGGGTATAGTTTGATGCTGCTTCAAGGTAATAACTGGTGCTATCAATTGGGATACTGTCAGTTGTCTTAAGAGAATTTTGAACTCTGTCGGTACAGTACTTTACAACAGATTCAATTTTTTGGATGTTAATAGGGTTTGATTTTTCTTCAGTAGTAGATGTTTGATTTTTTTTACATCCGATAACCAGGATTATCAGTAGAATCACAACCGATAATAATTTCAACATATTCGTTTTCATAGTGTTAAATTTGTTAAGTGAGAAAAGATATTTCAATTCGAAAACTTGGCCATTTCAACACTTTTTCAAGGATACGCATCCTTCTCAGCATTAGGTATTGAATTGGATAAATGAGTATCTTTGCGCTACCTCCTTTCTTTAACTAATGATCAATGGTTTCGAGATCATTTTGTTTCCAAATTGCCAAGGAGGTTTTTTTAATCCGGTTTGCAGAATTCATCGTCCTTGGCTTGAAAAGGCAAACAATTCAATTTATTCAGAAAGCCTTGTGAATCAATCCACACAGATGACAGGACCGAATTATTTGTGGTAATCGAAACTCCCCATTCTCTATTGTCAATTTCAACAGACAGGGTTTCACCACAAAGGACTCTGTAAGGACCTAAAACACTTTGGTGATTCAAGCTATAAATTAAAACATTGGCATAGCAGGTAACAGTATCTGATTGTTGGGGAGCATTAATATGAACGTGAATTACACGTTTCCCATCGCTATTTGAAGGGGTCGTCTCCTGGAATAATGCAGACGTTTCGACTAGAACGTTAAATGATGGAATCACATGTGGTTTATGATTTTGTCCTGAAATCTGACCATTAATAAAAAGTACCATCGAGAGCATAGTAATAACGGTTGGTTTCATATCTTATAATTTAGTGAATATAAATCGCCTCTAAGTACACTAAAAGAGCAGTACTTTGCAACAGTATAAATATGCTTCAGAAATTGCATATTTCTGCCATAAAGACGCGGATCAAAAAATGTAATAAGCAGGCAAACAAAGTGTTGGAATCTGATTTGGGTGACGGGTTCCGCCTCCCGGATTGATTTTAAATGTCGCAAAATGAGCCACTGCCTGCCCGGATAGGAAAGTAAATTATAAACTCAGATAAGTGTTTTTTCAAGGAGGATTTTAACCAGTTCGACAGTGGTTTTTGCATTAAATCTGTTTCTCAAACTTACCAGGGTCTTTTCAATTTTGTCAGAATTTGAATTCAGAATATCGGCAATTTCTTTATGCGTCTTACCTTCCAAAAGAAAAGTTAAGATTTTTAATTGAATTGGGGACAATGGATATTCAATCCATAATTTTTCATCGGATTGTTCTGCCTTGCTAGTATTACCCAATGGTAGTGTAAACCAGCTGCCCCCGCTAGCAATACGTTCAATAGCCGATTTAATATCATGCCTTGATGCATCTTTATTCACAAATCCTTTAACCCCGGAAACCATCATTTTACGTATCCATTCGGGAGAATCTTCGGTGGAATAAATAAGTAGGGGTTTATCCGGATGACGTTCATTCAGCATTCTTACATTTTCGAGCGGCTTTTCGTCTGGTATCCAGAGATCAAGAATTATGATGTCGCATATCCTTATTTCATCTGAATTCAAGGCCGTATGAACGTTTATTGCCGAACCTGCAATTTCAATTAAATCCCTGCCTGGCCTAAATAATTGGTGAAATCCGGAAGTAATGATAGTTTCATGATTGTCGATGACAAATAATCTGATTATCTTCTTCTGCTCCTCCATTTATTTGATCTTATTTAACGGAATGGATATGGTCCATCGCGTACCTTTTCCCGGTGAAGAATCTAAAACCGCCTTCCCGTTAAGAAGATTTGCACGTTCAAAGATATGCATTAGTCCAAGACCGGATAATTGAACATCCGCCCTGTTAAAACCTTTACCATCGTCCTCATACAATATATAAAAATTATCAAATTCTTCAGAAATAATGATACTGACATTTCCGGTTATGACATGCTTACCTGCATTCATCATCAATTCCTGCAATATGAAATACAACTGATTTATGGAATCTTTTGGTATATCAGGATCCTTATCTGGAAGTTGAAGTTTCACGACCAGACCCGATCTTCCTTGGAAATCGTCCCTAAGGCTCCTGGTCAGCTCGGTAAACGTCATCTGTTCCCTGATGAGAGGGTTAAGGCGATGTGAAATCTGCCTCATTTGCCGGGTCGCTTCGGTCAGTTTTCCGATCATGGACTTTTTCATTTCCTTATCGGGGAATTCCATGCTTTCAATTTGTTTCAATAAAACCGACGTCAAGGGCCTTATGGTATCATGAAGCTGCATCGACAAACGCTCATGTTCTTTTTCTTCAATTGCACTGAGACGCTTTGCTGTATTGATTTCCTGGATTTTCAGTTTTAATTTTTTGCGCTGAATCCACCAGAGAAAAATTATAACAATCAGAATAATGGCCATTCCAAGGAAGAAGAGCCATATATATAAACGGTTAAGCTGATCATGTTTGGCTTTAATCTCATCCTCCTTTTTTTTAATCTCGATCTCTCTGTTTTTGGCTCTGAATAAGGCATTTAATAAACGCATCTGGGATCCGGCTAATTGTTGTGATGCCTCAATCCTTGTCTTCATGGATTTCTTCTGAAAAAAATAAGCCTGATGAAAATCTCCTTTTTTCTCTAATACTTCTGAATAGGATTCATAAGCGGTAGAGAGCCAGTCAGCGTTCTCTGATTTCAATGCTAAGGGTATGGCATGGTCACGAAGACATTCTTCAGCTTCCTTCGTCTGGTTGTTTTCAAGATAAATGCATGAAAGATTATTATAGGCTCCGATCAAGACTTCAGAATAGTTTCCTTTTTCTGCAATAGTTATAGCTTCATGAAAAAATTTTATTGCAGTGTCTTTCTGTGAAGAGCTGTTGGCAATGTTTGCCAGGATTGTACAGTATTCCATCTCAGCGCCTTTGATATTTTTAATGTTTTCTAATGCACGATTCATTAATTTCAAAGCAGTATCAGGATTTGTTTCAAGGTTCGCAAGATTTCCGAGGATCACCCCAATCTGATGGGATAATTTAAATTTTTCTGCAAGTTGTAGAGATTGTTGGAAATAGGAGCGGGCCTGATCAGGGTTATTAAGATCTTGCTCAATGGCGCCTAGCTCATTAAGGCAATTTGAAACAACTATATAATTCTTATTTCTTTTCGCTTCCCCCATAGCCGAATCGTATAATTTCAAGGCCTCTTTATAGTTGAACGCTCTGAAATGAAGCATTGCGATTCTAAATAAAACAAAGGGTCTGAGAGTGTCATTTTTATTTAAAAAAATGATTTTCAATGATTTGTCAAAATAATAAAAACTTGAATCTTCGTTCTGGAACTGATAAGCATTTCCGGTTCTATAGTAATCAAGGGAAAGCTCGGAAAAATTTCCCTGGACTTCGGACGGTTGTTTTTTATTGCAGGAATTCATTACAACCAGAATGCAGGCGCACACAAATTTCAATGACAAATCAGTACTCCAGGTAATTTTCATAGCATGAGAGATTCTCACTCCTCATTCCTGTCCTCATGCCTTAAAGCAGCATACTTGCCCACGAGCATCGAAATGATGATAGCGATATACATCTGGCCGGTAATGGCAATGAAAATAGTGAGGGAACGCGCGTATGGCTGAACAGGTACGATGTCTCCAAAACCAGTTGTTGTTAAGGTTACAAATGTGAAATAGATGAAATCGTGACGATTGACGACAGCTGATGTATTGCCGGAACCGGTAAAGCTGAATGCCGTGGGATCGGAGCCGTATATAAAACCGACAATTATCGAAAAAATAAGTCCTATTAAAAGATAAATGATAATGGAATCAAGAATTAACCTGAAAGTGACCGTTTTTGAAATTGCAAGGTGTTTTATCAGCGTAAAAACAACGATCGCGAAAAATACCAGATTCAGAGAGGATGACAAATAGAACAACATTTTCAATTTAAAAATGGCCGAGGTCCAGGTCACAATCACAGCCCCGATGGATAATGGAAGTATTACTGGATGCATCCTGTCGGAAATCAAATAGCCCAGCAGAAATATCAGGGTGAATGCAATATCATAAATCATTTTCTGATAGGCCGGGGAAAAAACCGGAATAAAAAATACAGTAAAAACTACCATCGAAAGGAAGACGACATTCCACTTTATACTCTCCCGAAAAATATTTTTAATTAAAAAATTCATGTTCCCCGAAATTTGGTTCTTCAAAGATGCAGAAATCACAGAATAAAAACAAATATTAAAAAAATAGTTTACAAACTAAGTATTTAGTTGTATATTTGTAAATTGAAAAGCAAAAGCTCAGACCCTAAGATGAACGATGTCATACTAACAGAGATGCCTGACCGCGACCTGACGAAAGCCGAAGAACAGATCATGCAGGTACTCTGGGACCTGGATAAAGCCTTGGTGCATGACATCCTCAAAGCGTTTCCGGAACCCAAACCCGCGTATAACACGGTCTCAACGATAATCCGAATCCTGGAGCAGAAAGGTTTTGTGGGGCATAAAGCTTACGGAAGGACACATGAGTATTTTCCATTGGTTTCGAAGCCGGATTATACGAAACGGTTTTTCAGGCATATGATCCTGAATTATTTCGGGAATTCCTGTCCTTCGCTGGCTTCATTTTTCACCCGTGAAGAAAACCTGAGCCTGAAGGAGCTGGAGGAGATAAGAGGACTTATCGATAAGGAAATTAAGACCAAAAAAGCAAAGACATGAGCGCGTTGACAATGAACCCACTGAACAAACGCCGCTCCTTAATCCGGGCAAAAAGCAAGCTTTTCTTTGCATGGCCTTTGATCATTACGGTGACGATCTTTGTTGCAGGGATCACTTTCAGCATCAAATCCTATGCCCAGTATAATCAATATAACCAATATGAAACACAGGCAGGAACGCCTGCATTAGCGCCTCCCCGCCATCATAATCCTCCACAGGATAAAAAGGTGAAAGACAGTATCAAAGTATATCAAAAGATTGAAAAGCAACCGGAATACCCTGGCGGGACCGATGCAATGTTCAAATTTATTTTTGAAAATATGAAGTATCCGAAGGAGGCCAGATCAAAGAACATTGAAGGGAAGGTGATTGTGAACTTCACTGTAAGATCCAATGGTTTGGTTACCGATGTGGAGACGATGAGAGGAATAGGCGGAGGTTGTGACGAAGAAGCTGTACGCCTCGTAAAACTAATGCCGAAATGGAAACCCGGAGAAGACCTCGGAAAACCTATTGATGTGAGTATGATAGTTCCGGTCAAGTTTTCACTGGACACTATAAAAGTAAAGAAGTAGCGAGGGGGTGCAAAAGAAAATATACAGTCTGGAATTGCTGGATGATGGAGTCCCTGCCTCTTTCATGATAAAAACGATGGAGGAAATTGCCGACCGCCAGCAGGGGATTGCCGACGATCCGCATCGTCATAATTACTATTCGGTGATCTGGCCGTTCAGCGGATCGGGAAGGCATGTTATTGACTTCAATGAATATCCCATTTTGCCGCATCATATTTTCTTTGTGAGCCCAAGACAGGTTCACCAGATCATTTCCGGCCCTGAAACCACGGGGTTGGTCATATTGTTTACCCCGGAATTCCTGATGAAAAACAGCATACAGGAAAATTTTATTTCAAACATCAGACTCTTCCGCGACAGCACTGAAACTCCGGCCTTGTCCATGACTGAGCCTATATTGAAAAACATTCTTCAGTTTGCCTCCGCGATAAAAGAAGCATACACCTCAGAACAGGAACTGAAATACGAAACAATCGGGGCATACCTGAAGCTTTTCCTTATAGAATGCAATGGGCACTGCAGTCTCATCCCGGACACGAATACACAAAACGCAGAGGTCGGCAAATCAATTGTGCAACGATTTAAGAATCTTGTGGAAGCCCGGTTCCAGCAATGGCACCAGGTTAAGGATTATGCCGGCGCCCTCAACGTGAGCCCGAACTACCTGAACGAAGTTATCAAATCAACAATAGGCATCCCGGCTAAGGATTTTATCAGGAACCGCATCCTGCTTGAAGCCAAACGGACAGCCGTATTTACGGCGAAAAGCAGCAAGGAAATCGCATTCGAACTGGGCTTTGACGATCCTTCCCATTTCAGTAAATTCTTCAGGACAGGCGCCGGCCAGTCTTTGCTGGCATTCAGGCAGACACATTCGGGGTAATAGTTGTTCTTCCACTGTAAAATCACTCAATAAACCGGAATCAGTCTGGTTAACCATGATTTCTACAATGCAAACCATGGTTTTTACCTTTCCGGTGAAGCAGGGCCGGATTAATTTTGCCGTATAATTAAATCAAGTATTCACCAGCGGAACCAACCCGGCCTTCACAAAGATTGATCAGCCGGTAAATCGCAGAAAAAGAAACATCATGGAAACAGTTAAAACAACATGGGCTATTGACCCTTATCACTCAGAGATCCTTTTTAAAGTAAAGCACCTGGTTATTTCAACAGTGAGCGGTAAATTCGAAAAATTTGAAGGTTCTGTCATCACCAATGGCGATGACTGGAACAATGCTGCGGTCGAATTCTCGGCCGATATTGACAGTATCAATACTGGTGTGGGTGACCGTGACGGCCATCTGAAGTCAGCCGACTTTTTTGACTCGGCAAATTATCCGAAGCTTACCTATAAATCGACTTCTTTTACAAAAAAAGGCGATAATGAATTTGTAGTGAAGGGCGATTTGACTATTCGCGGGACTACCCGTACTGTTGAACTGAAAGTTGATTTCGGTGGGATCATGAAAGACCCATATGGAAATATCAAAGCCGGTTTTGAGCTTAGCGGAAAGATCAACCGTAAAGAATTCGGACTGAATTGGAGTGCGCTTACCGAAGCCGGTGGCATGGTCGTCGCCGACGATGTGAAGCTTTCTCTTAATGTGGAACTTGCAAAAGTCCAGTAACCAGGGGAGGTTTTATGAAAACCATCATACACAGGGGGAACAGCCGTGGACATTCGGACTACGGCTGGCTCGACACCCGGTATACCTTCAGTTTTGCCAATTATCATGATCCCGCCAGGGTTCATTTCGGGGCTCTGAGGGTTATCAATGACGATGTTATTGACGGAGGCGGAGGGTTTGACAAGCATCCCCACGATAATATGGAAATCACCACCATTGTGACGGAAGGAACACTGGAGCACAAGGACAGCATGGGGCATACCCGGCAGTTGGGATCCAACGAGGTCCAAGTCATGACTGCAGGTACGGGGATCTTTCATTCCGAGTACAATGCTGATGCGAAGATACCGGTAAAGCTGTTCCAGATCTGGGTTTTCCCTGAGCAAAAAAACCTGAAACCCAGGTACGACCAGAAAGTCTTTGACCCTTCGGAAAGGAACGGGAAATGGCAAAGGCTGGTATCGCCTGATGAACCAGGCGCTCTTATGCTGAACCAGAAAACATGGTTTTCCAGGATCAGCTTATCCGCAGAAAACAATACTACCTATACTTTACATGATGCATCTCATGGAGTTTATATTTTTCTTATTGAAGGGACTGCGGATGTAGCCTCTGCCAGGCTTGAAACCCGTGACGGCATAGGAATATCAGAGATCTCTGAAATCAGCATAAAGGCCGTTAACGATTCAGATCTCTTACTGATAGAAGTACCGATGCAATGGTAAACTCTGATGGCAGATGTCAGATTTCAGATATCCAGTTATCCAGCATCCTCTGACCGTGCGTCGTAATGATGGATTCAGGGTGAAACTGCAATCCACAGACATTATAATTCAGATGTGACAGGCCCATGACAGTACCGTCTTTGGACCGGGCGATCACATCGAGGCAGGGTGGAAGGGAGGCTTCCGCAACGGCCCAGGAATGATAAAGCCCGACCTTGGCGCCATCCGGGATTCCATGAAAAATATAATGTTCAGGGCGGATGATGCTGATGCTGCGCGGCTGGCCATGGACCACTTTGGGCAGGTTGAACAGCTCCCCCCCGTAATGCAGGGCGATGGCCTGATGGCCGAGACAGATACCGAGGATAGGTTTGTTACCTGCGTATTCCCTCAGAATATCGAACATGGCAGGCTGTTCCTCAGGCAGTCCGGGCCCGGGAGAGAAAATGATCTTATCGTAGTTCTCCACATCGGGCAGATGCAGTTCATCCGACCTTACCACATTAAAGCTAACTTTGCCGTTATTACGCAGAAGTTCAACCAGGTTGAAGGTGAAGGAGTCGTGGTTATCGAGCAATAATATCTTCATGCAGAGGGGTGAGGCAGTCAGTAAAATTAATGATTTTGCTGTCAGAAGCATCCCATTCCTTTTCGTGACCGATTTTGAAGGAAAGAACACGGCTGTGATGAGTATCGAGGAAGCCACCGCCAACAAGGTTTTTTTCAGTATTGGCGGGGAGAGGAATTTCAGTAATATTTCAACGGCCTTGAGAAATCCGGGCTTCATTTCTGAGCCGGCAGGTAAGGGTACGGAAG
The DNA here is from genome assembly GCA_903887775.1 of uncultured Bacteroidales bacterium. Lineage (GTDB taxonomy): Bacteria > Bacteroidota > Bacteroidia > Bacteroidales > FEN-979 > CAIRDP01. The sequence continues at coordinate 43,114 of CAISRB010000013.1, read as the reverse complement.
CAGATGACTCCGGAAAGTTCAGCTTCATCCCCCGTTTGGTCAATGTTGAAGTCTACCGCAAAGCATTCGATAAGGTAAGCTGGCACCTGAAGCGGGGCGACACTTATCTGATCAATCTCACGTTTGCAACGGAACTTGACACGGAACTCAGCCTTGATGATATTTTCCTGCGCAGCCGTGCTCCTTATAAGCTTTTATTCGCTGATGATTTCGTTGTGTTTTCCCCCGAACCTTTTATCAATATCAGGAACGGCATGATCAGCTCAAACCCGATGAAAGGGACAATTGACGCTTCAATCCCCAATGCGGAAGAGAGGCTGCTGACGGACCCGAAAGAGTTATTCGAACATAATACCATTGTAGATCTGATCCGCAACGACCTTTCGATGATTGCCTCCTCGGTAAAAGTTGAAAGGTTCAGGTATATCGAAAAGATCAGTACAAACCGCAAAGACCTGCTTCAGATGAGCTCGGAGATCAGCGGGATAATGCCTCCCGGCTGCCTCAGCCATCTTGGAGAAGATATTTTTACCCTCCTTCCTGCCGGTTCGGTAAGCGGGGCGCCCAAGGGAAAAACGGTACAGATCATTAAGGAAGCGGAGGCCGACGGACGTGGTTTCTACACCGGTGTTTTCGGGTATTTCAATGGGCGGGATCTCTCATCCGCAGTTATGATAAGGTTTATTGAGAAGGCGGATGGCGTGCTGAAGTTTAGGAGCGGGGGAGGGATTACCGCCCTGAGCGATTGTGAAAGCGAGTATCATGAACTCACAGACAAAGTATATGTGCCGTTTGTTTGAGACTATCAGGATTGAGAACGGGCAGCCACAGCATTTAAGATGGCATGAAGAGCGTATGCGGAAGTCGGGGTTGGGGGTTAGGGATTGGGGGCTGGGGGTTGGGGATTCGGGATTGATTCCGTCAAATTCCTTTTCGCTCCGGTACGGAACCCGTCACTGGCTGGAATCGCTGTTGCAGCTTCCTGCAAACATGAAAGAAGGGATCGTTAAATGCAATGTGGTCTATGAGAAGGATATCCTTGAAATAAGTTATCTGCAGTACCTGAAACGCCCGGTCCGGAGCCTGAAACTGGTATATGCCGATGCAATTGACTATCATTTAAAGTATGCTGACCGGACTGCGTTGGATGCATTGTTCGCATTAAAGGGCGATTGTGACGACATCATTATTGTGAAGGACGGGCTGATCACCGACAGCAGTATTTCAAACCTGGTATTTTATGATGGGATCCGTTGGTGCACCCCTGAGCACCCTCTTCTTGAAGGGACATGCCGGGCCAGGCTGATCGCAGGAGGGCAGATCGAACCTGTCAGTATCAGGCCGGAAGACCTTAATAAATACTGTGGCTGCAAGCTGATCAATGCGATGCGGGAGATGGGGGAGGAGGAGGTTGTGAATATCGAACATTGCCACTCTTGAATTCATGATCACCCCGTCTCTTTAACGAAATTGATTGACAATTGTCGGCAGCTCTTTGTATATTTGATATCAGGTTGATATAAGATGCAAAGAATCATCATATTCTAATCAGGTACCATGAAAACACGACACCTTGAAAAATCAATGGTTTTATTGACGATTGGAATTGTCATTTCCCTTACCTCCTGTAAAAAAAATAATACCGACACTTCGCAGGACCAGTCTATATTTAAGGAAACAACATACTGGGAGTGTAACCTGGCCGAATTTAATCCGGATACCACCCGGTATTTTTATCTTTTTTCCCTGACCAGGAATGGCAACCTGCTTACAGGAGAGGTTTTTGTACGTGATTCTTCCGAGCTGAAACAAGGGGTAATCAGCGGTTTAATAGGACAGGACAGCATTTTTATAACTGCTGATTTTGATCTCAATAAACTGGATTTCTCGTTCAAAGGAGTCGTGGAGGGTGAATCAGGTCAGTCAAGCCTTGCCGGATCGGTCATGTCTGGCCTGCCTGGCGCCGGGGTCAACAATGAACTGCTGGTAGTGGTAAGCCCCACTCTGGATTTTAATTGCCCGGATGTTTTTCCCGATAATCCGTCAGTATTCAGAAAAGTCAGTTCTTCGGAACATCCGAAAGACTCGGCGGTCATTTTTATCCACGGTATGACCGGGGATCTCACGCATTGGGATGCTGTAATCAAACTCTTATCTGCTGATTTCAAAAAGCGCCATGATGTGTATGTGTATCAGTATAACTGGAAAGATTCGATCATGACGAACGGGAGGATATTGCTGGACTCGGTACTGGCAGCCGGCCTTACCAACCCGATTATTGTGGCCCATTCCATGGGAGGGCTGGTGGCAAGGGCTTACATCGCGAAAGGAGGTCCGCTTGCAACCCTGGTTGCCCTCGGAACTCCCCACCTGGGAAGTCCGCTTGCCACCCTGGTAAAACTGCTCTGCTTTATTAATTTCCCGGGGCCCAAAGACATGGCTCCCGAATCAGCTTGTATTAAATCATTACTTGCCAGTACCATTGATGCTCAAAACAGGCAGAAGTATATTGTTTTTGCGGGCCAGATGAAAGGGAGTTTCAAAATCGTGAATCACCGCCTGAAATGGGTCTGGGCTGAAGATTATTACGATATCATGGACAAAGTTGGCTTTGATGCCTTTGTCCTGTTTAAAAGTCCTCCCAACGACGGTCTGGTACCGCTCTCTTCAGGGCTTTTTGAAGGGTACCCTGTTAAGGAAAGGAACCCCGTACTCGAATGGGTTGATCACAAGAACCTGCGGAACCCCGTGATTTCCACCGAAGTGATGGACTATATCAATGCGCTGTAAAGACTTATAGAGGAAGGAAGTTCTTTCAGTACCGATTTATCCCGGATTTGAGTCTGGAATCGGGGTTTTATCGGCAAAACCGGGGTCTTTATAGGTTAAAAAATCCCCTCGGATAGATTTTAGCTCAAAGCAGAATTGATTTTCGTAATTTTACAATCAGAACGAGGTCCCCTTATACGGAATTATACCGGAAAAAGCCGTGAACCTCTTAGATTACATCATATGAACAGGAAAGCACTACTGAATATCTTTCTCAGCCTTATCCTTATTGCAGGAGTTTCATGTTCCGGGAATAAAAAGAAGAAGGAAGGAAAGGAAAATCCCTCCATTTCCTTTATTGAAGGGTATGTCGTCACCCCTTCGGTTGTCGATGAAACGATCGGAATTTCCGGCACTTTGCGACCCTTTGAGGAAACCGTTTTGATGCCCGAAATGCCGGGGAGGGTTGTGATGGTAAACCTGCCGGAAGGCCAGCTGGTTAAAAAAGGGACATTGTTGCTGAAAATTTTCGACGGGGATCTTCAGGCCCAGCTGAAAAAGGCTCAAACACAGTATGAGATCGGCAAACAGATTCTGGACCGGCAGGCCGAGCTGCTGAAGGTTGACGGCATCAGCCAGGTGGAATATGATCAGCAGGAATTACAGGTCACATCGATACTGAATGATATAGACCTTCTAAAGGCGCAGATCTCAAAAACGGCGATCCTGGCGCCCTATGACGGAGTTATAGGCTTGCGTAACATAAGCCTTGGCGCCCAGGTCACACAATCAACACCCATTGCCACCATCCGCGAATCGGACAAGCTGAAGCTTGATTTCTCGGTTCCTGGCAAATACAGTTCGATGATCCACAAGGGAACCAAAGTTAAATTCTCAGTGGAAGGTGATGAGAAAAAATATGATGCGGAAGTCATGGCTACAGAAGAAGGGATCGACCTGAACACCCGTAACCTGAAGGCAAGGGCAATTGTTGAAGCCCATGCCCCGACGCTTACACCCGGAGCTTATGCAAGTGTTGAGCTCAGGTTGAGCGAGAACCGCAATGCGCTGATGATCCCCACCCAGGCCATTATTATGAAAGAACGGAGCAAGAGCGTGATCGTGAGCCGGGGAGGGAAAGCGGTTTTTGTCCCTATTCAGACAGGAGTGAGGAAGGCCGGGACTCTGGAAGTCATCCAGGGACTGAGTGCAGGGGATACAGTTGTTGTCACCGGCGTACTTTTCATCAAGCCTGATATGGAACTTACCTTTGCGAAAATAAAATAAGGGATATGACCATTTCCGATTTCGCGATAAAACGCCCTGTTGCCAGCATTGTGATGAGCCTCATTATTGTGCTGTTCGGATTTGTTGGTTTTTCATTCCTGGGGATAAGGCTTTACCCCGCTATTGATCCTCCGACTATCAATGTCCAGACAACCTATGCCGGTGCCAACTCCGATATTATTGAATCGCAGGTCACTGAACCGCTTGAAAAATCTATAAACGGGATTGAAGGCGTTCGTTCCATTTCTTCCTCTTCTTCTACCGGGTCCAGCAATATTACCGTGGAGTTCAATGTGGGAGCCGATCTTGAAAAGGCGGCCAATGATGTGCGTGACAAAGTAAGCCAGGCAGCAAGGCTCCTTCCACAGGACCTTGACGCTCCTCCTGTTGTTACGAAAGCCGATGCCAACAGCGACCCCATTATCACTGTTGCTGTCCAGAGTACAACCATGAATCCCATGGAGCTCAGCGATTATGCTGAAAATGTTCTTCAGGAGAAGCTTCAGACCATCCCGGGTGTAAGTTCCGTCATGCTTTACGGTCAGAAGAGGCCGGCCATGCGTCTCTGGCTGGATCCCAGGAAAATGGCTGCTTACAACCTGACTGCCGAAGATGTGAATACCGCACTGATGAAAGAGAATGTAGACCTTCCCGGGGGCAAGGTCAGGGGCAGGTCCACCGAACTTATTGTGAAAACTTATGGCCGGCTTACCACCGAAGATGATTTCAATAATATGATCATACGGCAAACGAATGACCAGCTCATCAGGCTAAGCGATATCGGTGAAGCTTCCTTGGGGGCAGAAGTTGATGAAACCGGGGTAAAACTGAACGGTGCCACCGGGATTTCCCTGGCCCTGGTCCCCCTGCCCGGATCAAACCAGATCGCCATTGCAGATGAGTTTTTTAAACGGTTCAATGAGATCAAGAAGAACTTACCGCCCGGGATGAAACTGGATGTTGGTTATGACAAGAGCAAATTCATGAGGCAATCGGTGACGGATGTGGCCGAAACGATCCTCATTGCCATTGGGCTTGTGGTGCTTATTGTTTTCCTTTTCTTCAGAAATACGGTTATAGCCCTCAGGCCGCTAATCGATATCCCGGTATCCCTTATCGGCTCATTTTTCCTGATGTACATTTTCGGGTTTTCGGTAAACGTTCTGACCCTGCTTGCGATCGTGCTTGCGACGGGGCTGGTGGTTGACGACGGCATTGTCGTCACCGAGAACATCTATAAAAAGCTGGAACATGGGATGGATAAATACCAGGCGGCTTTTGCAGGTACCAGGGAAATTCTCTTCGTGGTCATAGCAACGTCACTGACGCTTGCTATCGTATTCATTCCTGTTATTTTCCTCCAGGGATTTACAGGCAGGTTGTTCAGGGAATTTGGGATCGTGCTTGCCGGCTCAGTGCTGATCTCTGCCTTTGTATCCCTTACACTGACACCGGTCCTGAATGTGAAGATGGGCAGGGCGGATATCAAGTCCCTGAAGTTTTACCAGATAACGGAACCATTTTTTGCCGGTCTTGACAAAGGATACCGTTTGCTTCTGAGCCGGTTCATGAAACGCAAATGGATCAGCCTGGCCGTCCTGGGAATGTGCTTCCTGCTGGTATTTGTCCTGTTTAAATCGATCAGGTCGGAGCTGGCCCCACTCGAAGATCACAGCATTCTCAGAACAACTATCACTGCACCTGAAGGCACTGATTTCGATTATATGGAAAGGCTGGTCAATAGAATTTCCGATACATTAAGTAAAAAAGTACCTGAAGCGAGATTGATTTTCGCAAGGACAGGTTCCGGCTTTGGTAACACTTCCACCAATACCGGCGGAATCAATATTTTTCTGGTCGAGCCTAACCAGAGGAAGACCAGCCAGCAGCAGGTCTATGACAGGCTTGTTAAGATCTATAAAGGATTTCCTGAAGCCAGGATCATTCCCATTCAGGAGCAGACCATTTCAACTTCCCTTTCTGCAGGATCCCAGCTTCCAGTGCAGTTCGTTTTGCAGAACCTTGATTTCGATAAACTCAGGGAAGTGGTTCCCCGTTTCCTTGACCTGGCCCGTAAAGACCCTACTTTCGGAAACGTGGATGTGAACCTGAAATTCAATAAACCCGAGATCAATATCATCGTCGACCGGATGAAAGCGACGGATCTTGGAGTAAATGCAATCGACATCTCGAACACCCTTCAGTTTGCCTTAAGCGGGAAGCGTTACGGGTATTTCCTGAGGAACGAGAAACAGTATTATGTCATTGGCCAGTTTGACCGGGAGAGCCGTAACAAGCCGGCCGATATAGCATCAATGTATGTGCGCAGCAACGGCGGGCAGCTGATACAGCTCGACAACCTTGTAAAGATGCAGGAAAGCAGCGAGCCTCCTACGTTATTTCATTACAAAAGGTATAAGTCGGCAACGATCTCAGCTTCACTCGCCCAGGGAAAAACCCTTGGTGAAGGGATCACAGCTATGAAGAAAATCGCGAAGGAGACTATAGATGGTTCGTTCAATACCGACCTGCTCGGGCCTTCGCGCGACTTTGCTGAAAGCAGTTCGAACACCTCTTTTGCCTTTGTACTGGCGCTCGTTCTCATCTACCTGATCCTTTCGGCCCAATTTGAAAGTTTCATCGATCCTCTTATCATCATGATCACCGTACCCCTCGCAGTAACGGGCGCATTGCTTTCGCTTTTCATCTTTGGGAGCACCCTGAACATTTTCTCTGAGATCGGGATGATTATGCTGGTTGGGCTGGTTACCAAGAATGGTATCCTGATCGTCGAATTTGCGAACCAGAAAAGAAAACTTGGCTTGTCGAAGTCAGAAGCAGCGTTTGAGGCGGCAGCTGCGCGCCTGCGCCCCATCCTGATGACCTCCCTGGCGACGATCTTCGGCGCCATGCCTATCGCACTGGCCCTTGGCGCAGGTGCGCAGAGCCGCACACCCCTGGGGATCGTCGTGGTAGGAGGGCTGTTGTTTTCACTGATACTTACCCTCTTTGTAATCCCGGCAATGTACGTGATGATGTCGGGCAAGAAAGAGAAAATCCCCGATTATTCAGAAGGCCATGCCGTATAAAAAGATCATTATACTGTTTAGTATGCTGATGACCGCAGCCGGTTTGTCGGCCCAATCCCTGCTGGGCGTGGATGATGCCGTGGGGATTGCCCTCAAGAACAATTATGATGTGTCTGTTGCAAAAAACAATGCCGATGTGGCAAAAGTGAATAACACCCTTGGAAACGCAGGGATGCTGCCCTACATTTCGGTTAACGGAAGCGACAATTATTCCGTTAATAATGTCTACCTGAACCTCTCAACGGGGAGTTCGATTACATCCGCCGCGGGAACGTCCAATGCATTCACTGCTGCCGCTGCCCTGAACTGGACATTGTTTGACGGAACCAAAATGTTCATCACTAAAAACAAACTGACCCAGATAGAAAAACTGGGGGAAATACAGTTCAGGGATATGGTAATGCAAACGATATATAACGTAACGGTTGCATTTTACCAGGTCGTTGCACAGAAACAGCAGCTGCTTGCCATACGTGACGTTATGGCTTACAGCCTTGAGCGGGTTAGATTGTTGCAAAAAGGATATGATGCAGGCATTGCGCATAAAAACGACCTCCTTCAGGCAAAGATCGACCTTAATGTAAACAGGGAAGCCGAGATCAACCAGATAAACACTATACGCAATTCTAAAAGGGCCCTTAACCAGGTGATTGCCCGCGACCCGGAAACTGATTTCGATGTGGCTGATACCATTCCTTTGAATTATGAACCGGATCCGGTTGACCTGATGAATAAGCTTTATATCAATAACACCAGCGTATTATCATCCCAGAAGCAGGTCGACATTGCAAAACTAAGCTTAGGGGAGTACAAGACCTACTACCTGCCAAAACTGAATTTTGTTGCTTCTTATGCTTTCCAGCAAAACGATAATAGTGCTTCAACAGTACTGACAAACCGTACATACGGCCCTCTCGTTGGCGGCAGCCTTGTCATCCCGGTTTACCAGGCGGGCAATGCCCTGCGCCAGGTCAGGGCCGCAAAGATCCAGCTTCAATCATCACATTACAGCCTTGACAATGTTAAGCTGCAGGTCAACACCCAGCTGAAAACCGCTCTGACGGAATTTGAAGATCAAAAGACCCTGCTTGTCATTGAAAGGGATAACCTGACCCTTGCAAAAGAAAACCTGAAGATTTCACTTGAAAGGCTCAGGCTGGGGCAGACTACCGCCCTGGAGGTCCGCCAGGCACAGGAAAGCTATGCCAATTCCCTGGCCCGTTATTACGATTTCGAATTCAATATGAAAGTAGCCGAGACCACGCTAAAGCAACTCGTAGCTGGCTTATAGGATTTGATTTTTTGGTTTTTTACTCATTGTTTTAAATATTACAAAGATGGAAGAGAAACCGACGAAAACGGAAACACCCAAAGCAGTTCCTTCTATGACTGAACTTCAGAAGATGAAACTGATTTTTGATGTGGCAAAATGGCTGATAGGATCAGTTGCCCTGGTCATTGTAACCATGGTGATCGATTACGGCTTCAGAGATCGTGCAGCAGGGGTTGAAGAAGTCAAACAGTACGACCGTTACGTGACCACGCTGATCGTCTTAAACAAAGAGGTGGGCCCAAGAAGACTGCTGGCGCAGTATTTTTCATACGTTTTGCCTTCCGACAAAATGAGAAAATGCTGGCAGAATTATTACTGGGTGGTAAATGTCGAATACCAGGCAATGGTTAAAAAAGATTCAATTCTCGGGTCAAAACTCAAATCGTTTATGACGATGAAAACGATCACCCAGGAGCAGCAGATCGAGTTTGAAGCCCTTGACAAGGAAAAGCATCGAACCGAAAAAGAATTGTACAGCGAGTTCCGCCTGCCTACCGGACTTAAATAGCGTTCTGCTGATGTCATGTGCAGCAAGCGAATGACGCCCCCGCAATCACAACACGATTTTTTAATACATTTGTCAGTAAAATACCAAGCGTATCAGCATGAAAAAACTGCATGTCGTATGGTCAACCGGCGAAAAAGATGTAGCCATGAGGATGATCTTTGTATACCTGATGGATGCGAAAAGCATGGGCTGGTGGGACGAGATCAATGTCGTAATATGGGGGCCGTCGGCCAGGCTTCTGGCTCAGGATAAGGACGTGCAGATGGAACTTGATTTTGTAATGCAAAGCGGGATTACTGTTGAGGCTTGCCGCGGATGTACCGAAGCCTATGGCGTGACCGGAGCCATCAGAGCCCTCGGCATCGAAGTAAAATACATGGGAGATACCTTAACACGGTATCTGCAGGAAGAAGGGAAAGTCATTACCTTTTGAATCTCGGATGTCGATTTTCGCTACCTCGCCAGTTCACCATTTTCTTATAAAACTCCACTGTCCTTCTGAAGGCCTCCTCCTGGCTGTACTTCGGTTTGAACCCGAAATCTTTTATTGCATTTTCTGAAGAAAACGTAAAATCACTGCAGGTATAGGTCACGGCAAACCGGCTGAATTTCACATTGATTTTTTTGAAAGGGCGGATAAGTATTGCCGAAAATTCAGTCATTGCCGCAAGTATCTCAGCGATCGGCCTGGGGATCCAGAGATTCTTTGGCCATATCCTGAAACCTGCAGCTGCGACAACAGCATCATAAAAATGAAAGAAATTGTGTGCTTCGGAGTCGGTAATGAAATAAACCTGCCCGGAAATACGTCTGTTCCCATCAAGCAGGGCTTTGGCAGCCTGAAGATGAGCCACAGCCATATTCCCGGCATATACATGCTGGGACTTTGAGCTGCCGTCGCCTAACCTTACATAAAATCCTCCTTTAGCCATATCCAGGAGGGAACCGATGTGAAAGGGATCTCCTTCGCCCCAGATATCAGCCGGACGCAGGCTTACAGTTTTAAGGCTTTCACAGTTTGCAGCTGAAATGAGTTTCTCAGCCTCACCTTTGCTGCGGCAATACATATTGGGATATTCGGAAGGATAGGGTATGCTCTCGTTTATGTTGACCAGAGGCTTGCCTCCGAATACAGCATCGAGTGAGCTGGTGAAGACAAGCGCCTTAATGCCATTCACTTTACAGGCATTGACAACATTAGCAGTACCCTGCAGATTTACGGCAAAGACTTTTTCGGGGGGATGAGTGCCCCAGTCAACAATGGCTGCAGAATGCAGCACCACATCAATTCCTTTGCATGCATCGTCGAGGGATTTCCGGTCGAGAATATCACCTTTGATAAATTCAATGCGCCTATCTGAAGAACCCGAATACTCAACAGTATCAAAGATCCGCAAGGATTTAAAAGGGAGAGCAGGATCAGGGGAGAGCAGTTCTTCGATGATGAATTTCCCGAGAAAGCCGGATCCCCCTGTGAGTAAAACGTTTATCATGGATTGATCAGTTTTTTTTGGCGAAGATAATAATTCAGGGGGAGGTTCTTCAATTAGATACATCAGTTTTTTCTGCCCGAAAATCAGGTTCTGAATTTTTTTTACCGTTGCAAATCCTTATGTTTGTATGTTAAATTTCAATACCATGAAATACCCATCCTAACTGCGGTCAAACAAACCGGAAATGATAATATGGGTATTCCATCTGACCAATTTGTAAAAACATAAATCTTAACAGATGAAATCGAAGATAAAGAAGTTCTATACCTGGTCTATTTTAATATTGCTGATTGTTTTTGCAGCATTTATTTACTGGAAATATTTCTTCACCTACAGTGAAGGAAACAGGGCAGGTTTACTGCAAAAATTCTCGAAACGCGGGCAGGTGTTTAAGACCTGGGAAGGGGAGATGATCCTGAGCAGTGTAAAAAGCAGCCAGAATGTCGCCCTGGCATCAGAGAAGTTTCTGTTTTCCGTAACGGATAAAGTGGCTGCAGAGAAGCTTTCTCACCTTGAAGGCAGCTTTGTAAGGGTTCATTATTCTGAAAAGAATGGAAAGCTATTCTGGCGGGGCGATACAGAATATTTCGTTGATAGCGTGGCAGTTGTAAATGAATAATGAGTGAGCATTTTGCGAATGCGGCCTCAGGTACAGTGAGCGAAAGCGACACCGCAGCCGCGAAGCAAAGTTGCGAGCGGAAGCCTATACGAACTGGTAATAATTTTTAATAATGGAAAAGAAAAAAGTAAACCCTTATATGCCGATCTGGTTTGCCCTGGTGTTGATCGCAGGGATGTTTCTGGGTATTTGGTTGTACAACCATGCACCCGGTAACAGCTTGTTCAAGACACAGGGTTCAGGCAAATTAAACCAGGTTTTGCAGTACATTCAGAAGAATTATGTGGATACTATAGGAAAAGTCCGGCTTGAAGAGAAAGCAATCACGGGTTTACTGGAGAGCCTTGATCCTCATTCAACGTATATCACTCCTGCTGAATTTCATGATGCCACCGATCCTCTTCTTGGCAGTTTTGAAGGCATCGGGGTGCAGTTCAGAATAGAAAATGATACTGTGACCGTGATCCTCCCGGTGGCTAACGGACCATCGGAGAAACTGGGCATCAAAGCAGGGGACCGTATCGTGAAGATTGAAGGAAAGAATGTGGCCGGGATAAAGATCCCGACCAATGATGTTATGCGGAAGTTAAAAGGGCCAAAGGGGACGCAGGTCAACATAAGCATTTTCCGCAGGGGCGTTAAAGACCTGATTGATTATACTATTACGAGGGATGTCATCCCCACTTACAGCATGGATATCGCCTACCTTGCTGAACCCGGGATTGGATATATTAAGCTCAATAATTTTTCGGCAACGACCCATGATGAGGTGCATACAGCCCTGGAGCAGCTGAAAAAGAATGGGATGAAGAGTCTCATCCTTGACCTCAGAGGGAACGGGGGCGGTTACCTTACCGCTGCCGTTGACCTCACCGATGAGTTCCTGCCTAAAGGGAGGCTTATCGTTTATACAAAAGGGGCCAACCATTCAAAGGAAGAATTTTATTCTGATGACCAGGGTTTGTTTGAACAAGGCGCCTTGCTTGTTATGATCGATGAATTCTCGGCTTCTGCCGCTGAGATCGTTACAGGAGCACTTCAGGATAATGACAGGGGGATTGTGTTGGGAAGACGTTCTTTTGGCAAAGGGCTTGTGCAGGAACAGCTCAATATGAAAGACGGCAGCGCAGTGAGACTTACGGTTGCACGTTACTATACTCCCAGCGGACGCTGTATCCAGAAATCATACAAAGAAGGACTGGATAAGTATAATGCCGATTATTACCACCGGTATACGAATGGAGAACTGGAACATGCCGACAGCATTAAATTCCCGGATTCCCTGAAATTTAAAACCCTTTCCGGGAAAGTTGTTTACGGGGGTGGCGGCATTATGCCCGATATCTTTATTCCCATTGAAAAGGATTCCACACTGAAATTTTACAACCTTGCAGTTAATAAAGGGTTGATCTTTCAGTGGTCCTTTGATTATACCGACAAGTACAGGTCACAGCTGAACCACTATAAAAACATAGACGATTTTGAAAGAATCTTTCAGATCAACGATGCCTTATATGCTGATTTCCTGGCCTATTCGCTGAAGAAAGGACTAAAGCATGAAGGAAAGAACCTGGCTGAGAGTGACCACAAGGCCAGGGTCCTTATCAAAGCCTATATCGGCAGGAATATTCTTGACAATGAAGGATTTTATCCTATACTGAATACAATTGACCCTGCATTTTTAAAAGCCGTCGAAATTGTCAAGAATCATTCTAAATAATTTTATTTTCAGGCAGATCCTTTGTATCTTTGCAACATATAATAAAAAAAAACAATTAGTATGGTACATGAACTTCCTAAACTTCCATATGCATGGGATGCATTGGAACCCTATATTTCAAAGGCCACGATAGAATATCATTATGGTAAGCATCATCAGGCCTATGTGAACAACCTGAACAAACTGGTTCCCGGGACAGAATTTGAAAATTCCTCCCTGGAAGACATTATTCGCAAAGCATCCGGCGGGATTTTTAACAATGGCGCACAGGTGTGGAACCACACATTTTACTGGAACTGTCTGAAGCCGGAGGGTGGAGGTGAGCCGGCCGGAGCCCTTGCAGTCGCTCTTCAGAAGAATTTCGGTTCTTTCGGCGAGTTCAAGGATAAGTTCTCAAATGCCGCTGCCACTCTTTTCGGTTCAGGCTGGGCCTGGCTCATAAAAAAAGAAAGCGGGGCCCTTGAGATTGTCCAGGAAAGCAATGCCGGTAATCCTCTGAGAGGCGGTGGGGCAATCCCGATTCTGACCTGTGATGTATGGGAACACGCTTATTATATTGATAAGCGTAATGCACGCCCTGATTATATTGCTGATTTCTGGAAGCTGGTTGACTGGGCTGCAGTGGCTACTCGACTGTAACCGATTTTGCCAGATTCCTTGGCTGGTCCACGTTGCAGTTACGCATGACAGCCACATAGTAAGACAGAAGTTGCAAAGGCACTGTAGCGAGCAGCGGTATCAGCATCTCTTCCGTATCGGGGATCTCAATATAGTGATCGGCCATTTTTTTCACACTCTCGTCACCTTCAGTGATGATGGCGATGATGTTGCCTTTCCGTGCTCTCACTTCTTCAATATTCGAAATCACTTTCTCATAAGTTCCCCGTTTGGGAGCAATGAATACCACCGGCATGTTTTTATCGATAAGAGCGATAGGGCCGTGTTTCATTTCAGCAGCAGGATATCCTTCGGCATGAATATATGAAATCTCCTTGAGTTTGAGTGCGCCTTCAAGTGCTACAGGAAAATTATAGCCACGGCCAAGGTAAAGTGCATTCGTACGGTCTTTGTATATTTTCGCAATTTCCCTGATTTCATCGGATCGTTGTAAAATCTTCTCAACCTTCGAAGGAATGAGTCCCAGTTCAAGCCTGAGTTTATGCAACTGGGATTCGGCAATGGTCCCTTTCTTTTCGGCCAGAAGGAGTCCGATCAGGGTTAAAACAACTACCTGGGAGGTGAATGCTTTTGTTGATGCCACCCCGATCTCGGGCCCGGCATGGGTATAAACTCCTGCATGAGTTGCACGTGCAATGGATGATCCTACAACATTACAAATACCCAGTACAGTCGCGCCTTTTGATTTTGCGAGTTCAATAGCGGCAAGTGTATCGGCGGTTTCACCCGATTGAGAGATTGCAATAACAACGTCTTTTTCACTGATTACCGGGTTACGGTAACGAAATTCGGAAGAATATTCAACTTCAACCGGAATGCGGGCCAGATCCTCAATAATGTATTCGCCCACCAGACCTGCATGCCAGGATGTGCCACAGGCAGTAATGATGATTCGTTCGGCATTCAGTAATTTCGGAATATAATCACTGATCCCGCCCAGGGTGACGGTATCACTGTCAAGATGCAAACGGCCGCGCATAGAATCCTGGATAGAATGGGGCTGTTCAAAAATCTCCTTTAGCATGAAATGAGGAAAACCTCCCTTCTCGATAGCAGTCAGGCTCATCTCCAGTTTCTGGATATATGGTGTTCTGGCCTGGTTACGGATAGTCTTCATGACAAGTTGCCGGTTACGTTCGAGGACAGCAATTTCCTCATCGTTCATAAAGACAACGTTATCGGTATATTCTATAATAGGAGTGGCATCAGATGCTACAAAATACTCATCTTTTCCAATACCTATCACCATAGGGCTTCCCTTGCGTGCAGCAATGATCTTATCGGGATTGTCCTGTGACATGACAACAATAGCATACGCACCAATCACCTGGGTAAGTGCAATGCGCACGGCTTCTTCAATAGCTACATTCTCATTCTGCTGGATATCTTCGATAAGGTGAATCAGGACTTCGGTATCGGTGTCACTGCAGAAGTTAAAACCTCTCTGCTGTAATTCCTTGCGAAGGACCAGGTAATTCTCAATAATACCATTATGAATGATTGAAAGATGTTTACTCTGCGAATAATGCGGATGTGCATTAACCTGGTTAGGTTCACCATGCGTAGCCCATCGGGTATGAGCCATTCCAACAGTCCCGGCAAGATCCTCGCCATTAATAAAGTTTTCAAGTTCCGCAACCCTGCCTTTGCATTTCCATACTTTCAGTTCGCCATTTAACAGGCAGAGCCCGGCACTGTCGTACCCCCTGTATTCAAGCCGGTGAAGTCCTTTGATCAGGATGGGATATGCAGGCCTGGGACCAATATATGCAACAATTCCGCACATAATAAAACTATTTTACATTTAAAAATAAGAGATTACAAACTGATGTATCAATTCAGCAGGGTATAAGTAATCTGCAACCTGAACCTGGATGAGGCAGCTCCCGGTATTGCAGGTTTATAACCGTTGATCGTGACGCGGTTCGGGTAGATGATATTTGAAAGCGGATCATTGACCTGGATATACAGTTCACGGTTTATGGAATAATAACCGGTGATGAGTTTCTGGATATGACGGGTAAGACGGAAGTAGTAAGTCCTGTTTGTCGAATTATACATACCCCCGAAATAGTTCAAGCCTTCGAGCTCATCAATTACAGAACCAACCAGCCCTGAGCTGTCACGAATCAGAATCAGGTTTGGCGGAGGTTTAAGGGTCGTATCGGTCGAAGGGTTTTCAAACAGCAGTAAGGCATCATTGATAGCGATCTTCTGGTTCTTAGCAAGATTCATTATATAGGGCATGCGAAACTTGATCCTCGTCCCGCCAAGCCCTTCCAGGTAAAGCAGGTTCTGGCCAAGCAGGGTATCACGGTTTAATATCTGCTGTTTAAAGCCCTGCTCAGCATTAAAATAGTTATTATGATCGATATGAAGGTATCTCGCGCAACCCGTATTAAGCAGGAAGGAATAACTCAATGAATCTGTCGTCTGGTTATGAAAGAACAGCATCATTTTGGAAAGACTCTGTGAAATATCGAAATTCAGCAAGGCTCCTCCATTATTCACTGGCTGGGTTTCAATATAAAGACCTTTCATAAAAGTATTGAACATGGCTGACGTGAGATAGACTGAAGCCGGGCCATAAAGTAATTTATTTGCCAGATAACTGTTAAGTTTGCTCAGGTTGATCCTGATGTGGGCCGAATACATTGTGCTTCCAACCTTGACACTGTCGGTGGGCCTGGGTTTGAATGACATATCAGCGAGAAGGTTGGGATAAACCTGCATCTGCCTGTTGGAATAATACCCTGAGTCAAGATGGAGATCTTCGGCCAGCTCAAACACCCGTATTCTCTGCTGTGTCAAAGTATCCCCGTAATGACCCGAATAATACAGCATGAGTATCAGAGAGTCCACTGCAGGCGCAGTGCCAAAATCAACAGAAGAGGAAGATGGTTGAAATTGGGTATATAGACTGACGGTTGAATTGCCGAAAACCGGGTCGGAAATGCTGCCAAGTGAAAGGGCAGAGCAGTTGCTGGTCGAAATGGAATCAACCCGTTCAGTATGGGCAATAACGGTACAGGTATCGGTAGTTTTAACCTTCAGGGTATCACTTGGTGGCAGGAGGTCAATTCCAATTGCATAGGGATCTTTTTTACATGAAAAAAGCACCATGAACGTCAGCATGGAAAGCACAAGTGATGCCAGGAGAAAACGAAGTTTTGAGTTCAAGGCAGTAAGGGATCTTTTAGTTAATCAACTGAAACAGGCTCAGCGACAAGGAGCTCGTCATAGAAATCGGAAAACGCATCCACATACTTATCCATAGGCTGGAAGCTGAGGAAAGGTTTATCTGTGCTTTTCAGGTAATCCATTAATTCAGGGTTAACAGATGGTGATCCAATAATAACGCCATCGGAGAAATCTATCGCTGACTTCATCAGATTAACGAAGTTTGCCGTTTTATAGTGTTTGAGATCTTTAACATTTATTCCATCCAGTCTGACCTTTTCGCCAAAGTTCTTGTTCATGATTTCTGTGAAATCGTCATCATACAGCGAAATAATGATCTTTGTATCAGAGAATAGCGGGTTATCGCAGTATGCCTTTTTGATATAAAGAGGTACAAGGCTTGCCATCCATCCGTGGCAGTGAATTATATCAGGTCCCCAGCCGAGTTTTTTAACAGTTTCTATAACACCCCTTGAGTAAAAGATCGACCTTTCGTCGTTATCAGGAAAAAATTTATTATTCTTATCGTGAAAGGTATATTTCCTTTGAAAATAATCTTCATTATCGATAAAATAGATCTGCATCCTTGCCTGCTGTATTGAGGCGACTTTTATGATCAGCGGATGGTCCGTATCGTCAATGATAAGGTTCATCCCTGATAAGCGGATGACTTCGTGAAGCTGATTTCGTCTTTCGTTGATATTCCCATAACGAGGCATAAATGTTCGGATCTCTCTTCCCTTCTCCTGGATTCCCTGTGGAAGATAACGCCCGATCATACCCATATGGCTGTCTTTGAGATACGGCGTAATTTCTTGTGTAACAAAAAGAACTTTTGTTTTTTCCATATTTTCCGATGATTTTTTACCTTTATTCAAAACAGGCTGCAAAGATACTAAAAATTTTTTGGATAATTTCCAAGTACTTTATCTAAAATAATGATTCTTATTGAATTAAATATTTTTTCACAGATATCGTATCACTTTCAGGTATAAGACGGATTAAGAGGGAAAAGAAAGGGGGTTTTTGTGGATACGAGTTGAAAAGAAGGGCCGCAGATAAAGAATAACTAATCAAGGGATGAAAGCCTTTCCCTGAAACAAACAAGGCCCGCGGAACCGCTCCCCGGTAAAGGAGCTGAGAAAACAAAACCTGAAAGCCATGAAAAAGATTATTACTGTTTGCTTATTAAGCATCTTGATGTTAGCCGGCACTGTGCAGGCCATAAATTCCGGAAAAGTCAACCTGAACCCAAATCCTTCAGCTTCGCTCTCGGTATGGGTGAAGATCATTATCAATTTTCATCGTCCAAAGCTCCAATGCCAGTCAGGGTTTGGGATTTGTATAGAGTTTCAAGTCGGAACCGACAAAGCCACAGGATCCACAGGATATGCTGCTGCACTTTGTCCGGCCCAGGCAAGGATCAGTGCCGGGGGGCAGATTGAACTGAAAGTCACCGAGGAAGATCTGCTGAATTATGAGAACGGATTTGCCCTTCCGTATTTCAAAAAGGGATCGATCACGCTGGAAGATCCGTATACATTCTCAGATGCCGTTACACGACAGCTTGGTGCGACCCGTCAGCTTACAATAAAACCTGGTTCATACCCCGTTGTTTATGATGCATCTGCCCTTACATATACCGTTGCACTAACATATTAATAATTCTGTGTATGGGAGGAACTATTTCCCGGGCTTGCGAAATATGAGATCCGGCGGAAAAAACGGAGTTTTTTCCGCCGGATCTCAATAAAAACATAATATTGAATTCTTTGCCTTAACATCTTAATGCCATGAACCAAAAACTCTGTATCCTGTGGGCTCTGATATTAATTGGACTGGGCTCCTGTAAATCAGCTCTCTTAAAACAGTATGAGGTTAAAGATCCACGCATCGAAACCCTTGAATCGGTAAGAAAAGCACTTTATCAGTATTCTCCGCGTGATGCCGAATATCTTTGTGTTTTCAGGGATTCGGCATCTCTGGTTGATTGGTTCAAAAATAAAAATCTGCCGGGAAGGTCACAGTTTTATAATTCTGCCGGTTATCGCATTATCACCCAGGATTCAACCTTCTGCTCCGGCGTTGAAACTGACTTTGCAGGTAACCTGAAAATCAACCAGACATACAGGATAGACTCCATGACTACATTTGAAATGCTCAGAAGGAACCTTCTTCCGGTTGGTGAAAAAGTGAATCTGGATCCTTCCAAATATGCCTTCACCTGTGTTATTTTCTGGGCAAAATTCATGGGAAAGTTCAATGAGTCAAGCTTTAAAATTTCCGGTTCGGCAATGAACTCTCAACCGGCCGGATACGGGAAGGTTAATGTTGTTTTTGTTAATATGGATATAATGGATTTCTGGAATGTTTCCGGAAACATGATCAAAACTGAAACTAAAACCCGCTGATTGAAACTGAGATTATGATCAAATTTAATTGGAATGACAGCGGGGAGAAAGCAGCTCCTGAGCGGGCTGCTAATGGTATGGGTTCTTGTCTTCCGTCTTTTTGCCCAGAACCTTAATTGGGATAATTCAGTCAATTCCCTTGTATTCAGACCGGTTCTTTCAAAAACACCAGGAGGCTTAAGCCTTAACAACGAGCTCGATTACAGTATCTCTGTGTCGGGTTTTTATTTTATGAATGGCCCCGGGGATAAAACTTCCGATCAACTGGGTTTCCTTCACAGCCTTAAATATACTTTCAGGATATCATCGAAACGATTCCAGCTGACCAATGACCTTATTCATAACCTGGGGCTGATCTATTATATTGACAGTATCAGTAAATTTCAGACCGATGAAAGTTCGCTTACCACGAAGTTTTCGTACGAAGCGGCAAAGTTTCTTCAGTTCACAGCCTCTTCCATACTTACTACAAGGATTTTCAATGCCTGGGACATTTCACAGGGAGCCGGAGGATCGGTTATCAAAACGATAAATTCTTCTTTTCTCACCCCCCTCATCTGCACTTTCTCGGGTGGGTTTGGGTTTAATATCAAAAAGAACGGTACTCTTGAAATCGGTATAAGTTCTGTTAAACTTACCTATGTCAGGGATCCCGGTATTTTTGACAAAACTGGTCGGGATTCGTTCTACGGAGTTAAAAAAGGCAAAAGCAGTTTTCTTGAATATGGACTTAGCATGCACCTCCTTATCGATAAACGGATCGGGAAAAAAATACAATGGAACTGCGATCTGCTTTTATTCAAAGCTAACCAATCAGCCATAGATCTGACATTTAAAAATCTTTTCGCATATCGCATCAACCGGTTTCTTAAGACCAGCCTTCAAACCAGGTTGTTTTACGATGAGGATGTAAGCAGGCAGCTAAGGATGGAGAACCTGCTGTCGGTTGGCTTTGATTTTCATTTGTGATAAATTTCACAGCTGCTCTTGCTCCTGAAAAATTTGTGTAATTTTGCATCCTTTACTCATCTCATTTGCCTGAACACTAATTCACTATTTCTACATATGTACAAGATCTCAAAACACCCGATTCTCGACATTCCAAAACTACAAACCACCACTTTCACTTTTAATGGAGGTGAAATTCAGGGTGAAACTGGATTCACAATTGCCGCTGCTTTGCACCAGGCAGGCTTCCCTGTTCACAGCCATAGTCTGAAAAATCGGGAGCGAAGCCTTGAATGCGGCATTGGGAAATGCGGTGCCTGTGAAATGCTCGTCGACGGTCAGATCAAAAGGATCTGTATTACCAGGGTGGATGGTGTGAAGGAAGTCAGGGAAATACCTCATGATTATGAACCCAATCCGGTTGAGGTCAGAAAGAATGAGCCGCTTAAAGTTTATAAGTCAACGGTTGTTATAGTAGGCTCAGGCCCTGCCGGGCTGGCTGCCCGTGAAGAACTTATCAAACACAATGTTGATTGTATTGTGATCGATAATAACGACAAAATCGGAGGGCAGTTCCTGATGCAGACCCACCAGTTCTTTTTCTTTGAAAAGGAAAAAAAATACGGTGGAATGCGCGGCTTTGATATTGCAAAAAACCTTGCCGGTGAAAACCACGAAGGGATATTCCTGAATTCTACGGTTTGGGATATCCTGGAAGGAGGGCGGCTTGCAGTTAAAAATATTCTTACCGAAGAAATATATTTTGTCGACAGCGATTACCTGGTTGTTGCGACAGGGGCAGTCCCTTTTATGCCCACATTCGAAAATGATGACCTTCCGGGAGTTTTTACAGCAGCCGTGGTTCAGAAAATGATGAATAACGAGTTGACCCTGCTTGGGAAAAACATCCTGACTGTCGGAGCGGGAAACATCGGGTACCTTACTTCCTACCAGCTTATGCAGGCCGGTGCAAGGGTTAAAGCCATACTTGAAGCTATGCCTGACGAAGGCGGGTTCCCGGTTCAGGCAAACAGGGTCAGACGGCTGGGCATTCCTGTCCTGACTTCACATATTTTGCTTAAAGCCATACCCAACGAGGCCCATGACGGCATTGTAGGGGCTGTTGTAGCTGAATGTAAGAATTTCAAAGCCGTTCCGGGCACCGAAAAAATGATTGACGGCATTGACGCGATCAATATATGCACCGGCCTTGTTTGTGACGACCAGCTGCTGATCAAGGGAAATGAAGTCTTCGGCAGAAGATGCTTTGGAGCTGGCGATTCGATACGCATCGGTGAAGGAACCAGTGCCGTGCTCCGGGGTAAACAGGTTGCCTATGAGATACTCCAGGAGATGGGTGAACGGTACGACTATGATGCTTTCCTTTCCTTATCAAAGGAATATATCGACTCTCAGCAGCATCCGGTAAGGGTGATATCGGAACCTTATCTGCCATCCTTGGAAAGAATGAATGAAAAAGGCTTTGTGCTGATCGACTGCCTGTATGGTTTTGCCTGCAATCCCTGTGCATTTGCCTGCCCCAACGGGGCCATCACGAAGTCATCCACCAGCACTGTACCTGAAATAGATTTTAATAAGTGTACAGGTTGCATGGACTGCGTATACCAATGTCCGGGACTGGCCATTTTCGGATATAATTTTAAGAAAGACTGGTTATTCCTTCCTATTGAATATGCAGTTGATGAAAAATCGGAATGTTTCCTGGTCGATAACCAGGGAAAAAAACTTGGAGAGGGAATCGTCGAAAAGATCTTCCGTAAACCGAATAAAACAAACGTTGCCCGGGTTAAGGCAATTGACATTCACGGAGAAAACCTGGCAGCTGTGAGAGGATTCATTGCAAAGGCGAATTACCCTGATCCTGTTATATTCAGACCGTATAAACATGAATCTGAAGAACCCACCTATGTTTGTCATTGCGATGACGTGACTCTTGACGAGATCATGGAGGTGATTGGTGAAAGGAAATTTATTTCGGTAGACGAGGTTAAACATACGACGCGTCTGGGAATGGGCGCTTGCCGTGGAAAACGTTGTATCAAACGGCTCAAAACTCGACTCGCCGGAACAGGGATAAGCATAGTGGGTGAACCTACACCAAGGGGGCCTTTATCGAACCAGGTTTCGATGGGTGAATTATATCCAAGGAACATACATGAACAGGTGATCACCGAAATCAACGGGAAGAAAACAGAAAAGGTCAGGGTGAGTGCCCTGGTCGCCGGTGGTGGCATAGCGGGCAGCGCTTTATTCCGTTACCTGAGCGAAGCCGGAATGGAGCCTGTACTCGTGAATTTCGGACGTGGCGCCTCCTGGCGTAACATTGCAGGCGGCCGTCCGAACTTCTCGGTGCCTGAACTCAGTGATATTGCAAATCATAACCTCGAAATATTCAAAGGACTTCAGGAAATTCATAATATTGATTTCAGGCCGATATTGTACGTCACTTTTGCTCATGATGAACAGATGTACCTTGCTCTTGAGGCATCGATGGCATGGTCCGATGCATTTATGGCTGCACCTAAAGACTTTCAGCAAGTGATTTCCCCGAGGATCAATCCTTCAATGACAAATTATAATGCAGCCCTGATCACAAGAAACTGCTGGCAGGCTACCCCTGGCAGGGTCATCGACCTGGTCCGCCGGATAGGTATTGAGAAAGGGGGGAAGGTGGAGGAAGATTGCCGGCTTGTTGATGTGCAGCAAGTAAACGGGCATTACAAAGTCCTTGTAATGAACCATAGAAAAGAATATGTGGAATATGAGACGGATATCTTCGTGAATGCCTTGGGCCCGGAAGGCGGCAAATTTGCTAAATCTCTTGGCCATGACATCGGACTCTATGCTGTAAAACACCAGGCATTTATTACACGCCGGCTCCCGATGCTGGGAAATAATGGCAGTCCGCTGCCGATGCTGATCGACAGAAGGAAATACAAGGGATTTTCTGCTGTTTACGGACAGCAGCTCGGCGAAACCGGACAGATCATCGGCTGTGCATCCCCGGCCGTCGATCCGCAGGAAGCAGAGAAAAACATAAAAGTCAACACGGAAGATTTTCTTGAGATTGCATCCGAGGTTTTCACCAACTGGATCCCTGAGTTATCTTCGGTAGGGTTCCAGGCTGTGTGGGCCGGATACTATGTTGAACCCAGGATGGTGATAGACCCTGAACTTGGATTGTTCCTCGGACTCCGGGGCCAGGGATTTATGCTCGGTCAGTACCTTGCTAAAATGTATGTCGACAAACTTATGGGAAAACCAACACCCGAATATTTTGAACGGCTGAAGCTTAGTGGCGACGGGATGCCGGAAAAAGCGTTTAAGTAAATGTACCAATTACCATTTACAATGTACAAATGGAAAGTCAAATTTGTACATGGTACATTGTACATCCTTTCATCCCCTGATAAACAATGCCTTGATAATATGGCTTGCCATCTTCGGGTTTTCCTTGAGGCGGCGGGTGGAATAACCAAACCATTCTTTACCAAAGGGAACATATACCCTCATGGTATGGCCTTTTTCGACAATACTTCTCCTCAATTCGGGGGTTACGCCATACAACATCTGGAATTCGTACCTGTCCTTCGAGACCTTAAATTTCTCTATAAGCCTGTATGCCTGTTCAACCAATGGCCTGTCATGAGTAGCTATGCCGGGATAATACCCATTGGCAAACATATATTCAAGGTCTTCAACAAAATGTTTATTGATCTCCTCGTACGTTTTATAGGATATAGCCTCAGGCTCAACATAGATGCCTTTACAGAGCCTGAAATTAAGAGGACTTTCTTCTGAATGAATGTCTTTAAGATTTTCGAGGTCCTGCAATGTTCGCTTCAGGTATGCCTGAATGACAAGGCCGACATTGTCCGGAAATTCCTTTTTCAGCTTTCTGAAAAGTTCAATCTCCAGGTCTGTACAGGGGGAATCTTCCATGTCGACACGCACAAAATTACCGTATGAAGCAGCTTTTGCAACGATATCCCGGATATGTGCGTGACAAATTTCCGTATCCAGAAGCAAACCAAAGCTCGTAGGTTTAAGAGAATAATTCCCGTCGATATTTTCTTTCTGAACCCTCTCAATAATTGACAGGTAAGCTGTTTTATTTTCTGCAGCCTGTTGAAGATTTGTAATGAATTCGCCAAGCAGGTCAATCGTGACCTTTATCCCGCCGGAGTTGAGTTCCCTGCTGACTTTAATAGCATCGTCAATAGTCTCGCCTGCAATATATTTTTTCGAAAAAATCCAAATAAGTTTTTTGGGCATAAACGGGATCATCCAGGTAATTATCGTATTGAACATGTTGTTGATTTTTAGGGTTCAATGGTTGTTGTGACAAATATATGAGTAATTACAGTTTTGGTAGTCACCAAATTAATTTTTACTTTTGCAGGCTTTTTCAAAGGAAGTGGAGAAGATGGAGAAATACCAGATCCAGTTCAGCGGATTGAAACCGGGGACTCACAGTTTTGTTTTCAATCTGGATCATTCGTTCTTTGAATATTACCAATTTGATGATATCACTGACAGCAAGCTTGAGGTGCAGATTGAAATGGATAAGGAAGATCATATGCTTGTTTTCCGTTTCGAAATCGATGGAACAATCGGGTTGTTATGTGACCGTTGCGGGGATCCTCTTACTGAAACACTGAAGGGTCAGCAAAAGCTGGTTGTTAAACTGAGTGACCACAACGAAGAAGAAAGTGAAGACGTCCAGATTATAAAGGAATCCGAGGGCAAATTTGACCTGAGCCAGTTTCTTTACGAATATGTGAGCCTGATGCTTCCCGTTCAACGGGTTCACAAAGACGGGGCCGGGGGAAGAAGCCTTTGCAATCAGGATGTTATAAAGAAACTTGAGGAGTTGAAAGAATCCCATTCACCTGATCCACGCTGGGAGGTATTAAAGAAGTTGAAAGAATAACGAGTAATGAACATTGAATGTCGGATTATACCGGCTTTTGAAATAAACAGAAAGACTAACATTAATTAAAATATCTTATGCCACATCCAAAACGAAAAATTTCCAACCAACGCAGGGATAAAAGACGTACCCACGATAAAGCAGAAACTCCTACCTTTGCTCTTTGTTCGAATTGTGGTGCGCCTGTTCTTTATCACAGGGTATGTCCTGAATGCGGTTATTACCGCGGGAAGCAGGCTATTGAAAAGACAGCTGCGGAATAATCCTGTTATGCAGGATCATTCCCCGACTAATTATTCAGTTGTTTAACTAAATTCTGACTAATGAAGATCGGGTTAGATGTTCTGGGAGGCGATTTTGCGCCGAATGCCACCATGCATGGTGCAATGATGGCTCTTAAAGAGTTGCCTTCAACCGATAAGATCGTATTAATAGGGGATAAGGATAAGATCCTTACTTTTCTTAACGAAGAAAATGTAAGCCCCTCGAAGTTTGAGATCGTTGATGCACCCGATCTTATCGAAATGGATGAAAGTCCCACGAAGGCTCTTGTTAACAAGCCGAACTCAAGTATTTCAACTGGGTTCCGTATGCTGAAGCACGAGGAAATCAATGCCTTTGCGAGTGCCGGGAGCAGCGGGGCCATGCTTGTCGGAGCTATTTACAGTGTCGGTAACATCCAGGGTATTATCCGCCCAAGCTCTCCGGCCTATATTGCCAAAGAAAGTGGCGGGATTTCCACTCTTATTGATGTCGGAACGAATCCTGATGCGAAGCCTGATGTGATGTACCAGTTTGGTTTGCTGGGGTCACTTTTTGCCGAGCATGTGTTTCATATAAAAAACCCCCGTGTTGGGCTTCTTAACATAGGATCCGAAGAGAAAAAAGGAAGCCTGACCACACAATCTGCTTTTCAGCTGATGAAAGAATCGAAAGATTATAATTTCATAGGAAATGTTGAAGGCAGGGAGTTATTCAGGGATAACGTGGATGTGATCGTTTGTGATGGTTTTGTCGGTAACATTGTGCTTAAGCAGATCGAAGCGATGTACCGGGTTATGGTCAAACGTGGTATTAAAGACAGTTATCTTGACCGTTTCAATTATGAAATATACGGAGGTACTCCGATCCTGGGAGTGAATGGGAACGTCGTTGTCGGTCACGGGATCTCAAACAGTACCGCAATCAAGAACATGATCCTGCTCTCGAGGGATATCAATGAAGCTCAGCTTCCCGCCAGGATAAAACATGCCCTTGAGCAGTATACCATCAACAACATTTAACAAAAGTTTCATGACCAGAATCAGAGCGGCAATTACCGGAATTCAGGGTTGGGTTCCGCCATATATCCTGAACAATAAAGAGTTGGAGTCGATGGTAGATACTTCGGATGAATGGATCACTACCAGGACCGGGATCAAAGAACGGCATATACAGAAAGGTAAGGGTTTAGGGACTTCCGACATGGCCGCTGAAGCTGTTAAGGGACTGCTTGAAAAAACAAATACCCGCCCTGAAGAGATCGGGATGGTAATCTGTGCAACGGTTACTCCGGATATGATATTCCCTGCAACCGCAAATATAATCAGCGACAAGACAGGGATAAGGAATGCATTCAGTTTCGATATGAATGCTGCCTGTTCGGGCCTTCTCTATGCTCTTGTAACAGCATCCAAATTTATTGAAACAGGGTCTGTTAAAAAAGCGATCGTCATTGGCGCCGATAAAATGTCGTCAATCACCGATTATACCAGCCGTGACACCTGTGTTTTATTTGGGGATGCGGCCGGAGCCATATTACTGGAGCCAACCACCGAGGAAGTAGGTATTATGGATTCGATTATGCAGTCGGATGGTTCAGGCCGTTTCTACCTTCATATGAAAGCAGGTGGCTCTTTAAAGCCGCCTTCACACGAGACCATCGATGCGAAAGAGCATTTTGTTTACCAGGAAGGCCAGCCTGTATTCAAATTTGCTGTAACCAAAATGGCTGATGTGGCTGCAGAAATCATGGCCAGGAACAATCTGAAATCAGAAGATATTTCATATCTGGTTCCCCACCAGGCAAACCTTCGCATCATTGATGCAACTGCACGCCGCATGGGCGTTGGGACCGAGCAGGTTATGATCAATATTGAACGCTATGGAAATACCACCGGAGGGACAATCCCCTTATGCCTCTGGGAATGGGAAAACAAGCTGAAGAAAGGCGATAATGTAATACTGGCTGCTTTCGGAGGCGGATTTACCTGGGGCAGTATCTGGCTTAAATGGGCGTATTGATAAAAAGCGAGTTCGTTCAAGGTTTTTCTTCCAGCAACTTTTCAATAAATTTAGTGGTCTCATCACAAAACTTCGTATAGTGCTGCCCTGTGCCCGGGCCGGAAAATCCGGTTTCAACCTTTCGTATCACCCCTTTCCTGTCTATGTAAAGGGAAGTCGGATAAGCCAGCCGGCCGTCAAGGTCAAAAAGCACCGAATGTAATGATTCGTGTCCACGGGGCCCTGCATAAAGAAAAGTATACTCCGCACCGGTCTGGGAAATAAAACGCTCCATCATGGTTTTTGAGGCATCGAAGGTTTTTTCTTCAAAACAAAGTGCAACCAGCTCAAGGCCTTTATCTTTGTAAGTTGTGTAAAGATTGTTGAAGAAGACAGTTTCATCCAGGCAATTCGGACACCAGGTTCCAATCGCCATTATAATAACCACCTTTTCTTTGAACCTTGGGTCAGTCAATGAAACAGTATCTCCGTTTATATCCTGAAAGCTAAATGCAAAGGGACGTGCATTTGGTTTTACTTTCACGAGTTCGTCCATTTTTGGCAGGCTGATTGTTTCATTTTTCTCGGCAGTCCAGCTTGATTTCCAGGTCGGGCTTCCAATGAACCTGCCGTTCTCAAGTTTCCCTTGCGCAGAAATATCGGCTGTGAGTATCAGCGTATGGGCCCCGTCAACCGATGAGACCATGAATTTTTTTCCTGAAACTTTTCCTTCCAGGTAACGATAATCTCCTCCAGTGTTAAGAATGGTTCCGGCAATATGTTCGTTTTCCTGAATAAACTCACCTATCATAACAGAGGAATCAGGAGTGCCTGCATTTTCGGTGATCTTCCAACGGCCTGACAGATTCGCCCCGGCTTTTTGACCGGCCCAAGGAAAGCGGTCCGTGATACCCGGCACAGCATAAAATGTATACCATTTTTGTGCTTCCTTTCCCTTCGGATAATATCTGCCGATCAGAGAATCATGTCTGATTACCGCAATGATTTCTGACATAAAAACAGGAAATTTCATGAAGACGGAATCACCTGAGATGGCAAATTCGTGGATCATAATGGTCTCTCCCGCATTTGAAACTTCAATAACCTTTTGCCCGTCGGGCGTGATGGCATAGATCATGTTAAATGGAAGATCCATATCATGTTCGGTGCTGTCAACACGCAGAACGCCCAGATAGGGTCCCTGTTTCATGACATTGTGGCGAATACAGCCTCCTGCCAGTATTGTGATCAGTGATAATAGAAAAATAGTTTTTCTCATCTTGATGGTTTTTTCTCCCGCTAAATTCCCTTTTCGACCGGGGCGGAATCCGGGTCCAGAGCTTTGCCCCGGGGTTAACAGCTATTTATTCCCTGATAAAATGTTGCATATTAAAAGGAATTTCCAGGGATAATTCTACCAGCCCTTTCAATTCCCCATCCACAACCCAGGGGGTTTGATAGATCAACTTTTTCTTTCCTTTTTTCTCTATGGTATACACATTTTTCACTTTTTCTTTCATGATTCTTCCGATGATCTTTTTTGAGTCGTCATTGTGACACTCCATAAGATCCCTGCCAGGTAAAGGCGGTTCGCCGGGTTTTACAAAAGTTTGTTCGGCCGTTTCATTGGCATAGATCACCTTTCCACTCAGGTCGCTTACTATTACTGATCCGTCCAGCTTCTCAATCCATTCCATGGTTTTTCATCTGTTATATTCTGGTTTATTATTCTGCTAGGGTCCCGCCATAGCAGCTTTCAGCAAAGTCATCAGCAGAGAACGATCTATTATTTCAACAGTGAAATTCCTGACGCTCCTGCGCTGCAATATGTTCATAAGCATCGTATCAGAATTTTCAGACATGCTGCAGAAAAATTACTCAAAGATAGAAAAATGAATTCATACCATAACATTTATTAATTTCTTCCGGTAAATCCCCCTCCCTTCCGGAGCAGAAGCAGGGTCAGGAACTTGCCCTGAGATACTCACCTTTTGATTTTAAATTCACATCCTGCTGTTTAAAAAAATGTATTTCAGGGAGTAAGGTATAGCTTAAAAGGAGCGATATTCGCAGCTTGATTTTTTGATATGGAGAACGAAAATTATAAGATACTTGCTGTTGACGATAATCCCAAGAACCTTAAAGTCCTGGCAGCATTGCTTGCACCTCAAAGCTATAAGGTCGATTATGCTTTCAGCGGGCCGGAGGCTATCAATATCCTTGAAGCCGAAAGTTATGATCTCATTCTGCTTGACATTATGATGCCCGGGATGGATGGTTATGAGACTTGCGTGAGGATCAGGAGCATGACAAAGAATAACCTTGTGCCTGTGATCTTTCTGACTGCCAGGACTGATATGGCCAGCCTTAATAAAGCCTTCACCAGCGGCGGTGTCGATTACATCACAAAACCTTTCTCGCCCGAGGAACTTCTTGCCAGGGTGAGGACACATCTTGAACTTAAATCAAGCCGCCAGCAACTTCTTGAGGTTAACTCCTGGCTGGAGATGAAGGTTAAAGAACGGACCGAAGCGTTGAGATCGGCGCATGAGGAACTGGAAAAAGCTTACCGGAGCCTGCAATCCCTTGACAAAGCCAAAACAGATTTCCTGCATATGATCCACCATGAAGTCCGCACTCCTCTTAATTCGATTCTTGGATTTACATTGATTCTTCAGGATGAAGTGGAACAACCGGAAGTCAAGGAACATGTTGATTTTATCTTCCGTTCATCAAAGCGGCTTGAGAAATTTCTGGCAGTAGTATTGCAACTCACGGAACTTATCGCCAGGGACCACCCGCTTCAGAAAAATCCTGTATCCCTTCACAAGATCCTGGAGATGAGTTTGAATGAATACATTTTACTAACCGGTAAGAAAGGCATCAACACAATGATTGATCCCGGGTTGACAACAATAATAGTGGAAGGGAATGAGAAATTATTAAGGAATTGCCTGCTGGGGATTGTTGAGAATGCGATAGAATATTCTCCGGAATCAGGTGAAATCAGAATTCGTTTAATTACTGAAAAAGGGTTTACAGGTTGCGAAATTTCCGATCAGGGACCTGGCTTCAGCGAACAGGCACTTAAAAATCTTTTTACACTCTTCGGACTTGGGAATGAGCACATTGACGAAAATGTGGGGCTTGATCTCTGCCTCGCGAAGATGATCATGGATGCTCACGGGGGTAAGGTCGAAGCCTGCAATAACCCTGAAGGCGGGGCTTCGGTGAAGCTGATGTTTCCAGCTATCTAAAAGGGTTTGATTTCTCCACTCAGCTTATGCGGTGTGCCGGAGCTTTGTCCCGGTCTTAGATATCCGGGATTGGATATCCGATATCCATGATCCCATATTTTGTAACGCTTTTACGCATATTTTCTAAAAAAAACGTACCTTTGCACACTTTTTTTCGAGGATGAAAACGAAATACACCGAGTACAAAAACCTGGACCTTACAAAAATCGGGAAGGACATCCAGTCCTATTGGAAGGAGAATAATACGTTTGAAAAAAGCCTTGAGCTTACCCGGGGCAAGTCTCCTTATATCTTTTATGAAGGCCCCCCTTCGGCAAACGGTGTTCCCGGGATCCACCATGTGATGGCCCGGACCATAAAGGATATCTTCTGCAGGTACAAGACGATGAAGGGTTTCTATGTAAGCCGTAAAGCCGGCTGGGATACACACGGACTTCCCATTGAGATCGGTGTCGAGAAAAAACTCGGGATAACGAAGGAAGACATCGGCAAAAAGATTTCCATCGAAGATTATAATAAAGAATGCCGCAGCGAGGTGATGAAATACAAGGATCTCTGGGATGAGCTTACGGTACAGATGGGTTACTGGCTGAACCTCGATGATCCGTATATCACTTACGAGAACAAATATATTGAATCGGTATGGTACCTTCTTGGCAAGCTTTATGAAAAAGGCCTTCTTTACAAAGGTTTCACGATACAGCCATATTCGCCTGCCGCAGGGACCGGCCTGAGCACCCATGAACTCAATCAGCCGGGAGCTTATAAAACGGTTAAAGACAACACCGTTGTTGCACAGTTCAAAGTCATCCAGAACGAAAAATCCGGGTTTCTTTTCAATGATCCGTTTGGCGATGTTTATTTCCTGGCATGGACAACAACTCCATGGACCCTTCCTTCAAACACCGGACTTGCAGTAGGCAAGGACATCACCTACATTGTCATAAAGACTTATAATCCCTATACTTTCCGTGAACAGACGGTGATCATGGCCCGGGATCTGATTCACCAGTACCTCCCCGAAAAGAATTCACATCTCGAGCTGGAAGAATATTATGAAGGGCAAAAGAATATCCCTTACAGGATTATCGCGGAATACAAAGGCTCTGACTTTGAAAATATACGTTACGAACAGCTTCTCCCTTATGCCCTGCCCGAAGAAGGGGATCCTTTCAGGGTTGTGATCGGGGATTTTGTCACGACCGTTGACGGAACCGGTATAGTGCATATTGCGCCCAGCTTCGGAGCTGATGACTTCAGGGTTGGCAAACAATACGGGCTGGGCTCTCTGACCCTGGTTGACAAGCAGGGGAAATTCACGGAACAGATGGGTGAATTCGCAGGGCGGTATGTCAAGATCGAATACGACGATGACTGTGCCAACAAAGAATGCCCCCCGGTTGATATTGATATCATCGTCAAGCTGAAACATGAGAACAAGGCATTTAAGTCTGAGAAGTACGAACATTCCTATCCACATTGCTGGCGGACTGATAAACCTGTGCTGTATTATCCCCTTGATTCATGGTTCATCCGTACCACGGCCTATAAGGATGAAATGATCCGCCTCAACAACACCATCAACTGGAAACCCGAATCCACCGGTACTGGTCGTTTCGGGAACTGGCTTGAGAACCTTGTCGACTGGAACCTTAGCCGTTCCAGGTTCTGGGGGACTCCACTACCCATCTGGAGGACTGAAGATGGTAAAAATGAGATCTGTATAAGTTCTGTGGGGCAGCTTAAAAAAGAAATTGAAAAGGCCTTTCAGGCAGGATTAATGAAAACCAATCCACTCGCGTTATTTAACGAAGGGGATCTGACCGATGCGAATTACAGGACTTTTGACCTTCACCGTCCTTTCGTGGATGATATTGTACTTGTAAGCGATGATGGGCAGGCTATGCGCAGGGAAACTGATCTTATTGATGTCTGGTTTGATTCCGGGGCCATGCCATATGCCCAGTATCATTACCCCTTTGATAAAAGCCGCAGCCTGGAAAGTTTTTTCCCGGCCGACTTCATCGCTGAAGGTGTTGACCAGACCCGTGGATGGTTTTTCACCCTGCATGCTATTGCAGTGATGCTGTTTGACTCGGTATCGTTCAAGACCTGTGTTTCCAATGGTCTTGTACTTGATAAATCGGGGAATAAGATGTCGAAACGCCTCGGGAACGCAGTTGACCCTTTCGAAACAATAAAAAAATTCGGCCCGGATGCCACACGATGGTATTTGATTACCAACTCCCAGCCATGGGACAACCTGAAATTTGACGAGAGCAGTATTTCAGAATCCCAGCGCAAATTCTTCGGTACCTTGTACAACACTTATGCCTTCTTTTCACTCTATGCAAATATCGACGGATTTTCATACTCTGAAGCAGAACTTCCGTTGAGCGAACGTCCTGAAATTGACCGCTGGATTCTCTCGGAATTAAACTCACTAATCAGGTTTGTTGATGAGAGCTATGAAGACTATGAGCCAACGAGGGCCGGCCGTGCAATTGCTGATTTTGTTGACGAACATCTGAGCAACTGGTACGTGCGCCTTTGCCGCCGGCGTTTCTGGAAAGGTGATTACTCATCCGATAAAGTCAGTGCATACCAGACTCTTTATACCTGTATCGAGACTGTTGCCCAGCTGATGGCCCCTATATCACCATTCTTTGCCGAACAGATTTTTACGGATCTTAACAAGGTCTCAGGACGAAAAAATGAGGGTTCTGTGCATCTTTCTGAATTCCCGGCATCTGATGCTTCAATGATCGACAAACAACTGGAAGTAAGAATGGAGATAGCCCAGAAGGTCTCCTCGATGGCCCTTTCGATCAGAAAAAAAAATAATATAAGGGTACGACAGCCGTTGAACCGTATCCTGATCCCCTTGTTAAATGAACAGTTAAAAGAACAGATCGAATCGGTAAAGAATCTCATCCTTTCCGAAGTGAATGTGAAGCATATTGAATATATCACTGATACCGAGGACATCATTTCGAAAAAAATCAAACCGGATTTCAAAAAACTCGGATCGAAATGCGGAAAAGACATGAAGATGATCGCCGAGGATATGAAAGAGTGGAACCAGATCGTGATTGCTGAATTCGAGAGGGAAAAGTCGTTCACGAAGACATACCCGAACGGCAACGCATACACCTTTGCACTGAGCGATGTGGAGATACAGTCAAACGACCTGCCAGGTTACAACACAGCCACAATGGGAGCCCTGGTCGTTGCTTTGGATACTGCAATAACTCCCGAATTAAAGAATGAAGGTATTGCAAGGGAACTGATCAACCGTATCCAGAACCTGCGCAAGGATAAAAAATTCGAAGTGACTGATAAAATCCGCGTGAAAATACAATCTCATCCTGAAATGGATGAAGCGGTGAATCAGAATTTTTCTTACATTTGCAGCGAAATTCTGGCTCAGTCTTTTACGATCACAGGAAAACCGGAAGGTAATGAAATTGATGAGATTGAACTGACGGAAACAATTAAAACCCATATTTCCATCGAAAAGATGGATTGATTTACACACGGCAGGGAGCAAGATTTCTGTCGTTGTTTATTTTAGAACCTTAACCTGACGAGCTATGAAAAAAGCAGCAGCACCGGATAAAGCAAAGACAAGGTATACCGACGAGGAACTCGAAGAGTTCAAACAGATCATTCTTCAGAAACTTGAAAAGGCCCATAATGATTTGCAGCTTCTTACCGATGCATACACAACCGGTAATGAGCATGACACTAATGATACTTCACCGACCTTCAAAGTTCTTGAGGAAGGATACCAGGTTTTTTCAAAGGAAGAGAACAGCAAATTTGCCGCACGCCAGGAAAAATTTATCAAATCTTTGGAAAACGCCCTTGTCCGCATTGAAAACAAGAGTTACGGCATATGCCGAGTAACCGGCAAACTCATCCCGAAAGATCGTTTACGTTCTGTTCCCCATGCAACTCTCAGTATTGAAGCAAAACGCATACAGACTGCCCCTGCAGTTCTCCAGCGACAGGCCATAGATCTGTTGGATCACGAAGAATGAAAAAAGCAGTCTGGATCATACTCCTGATCCTCATCGCGGATCAGATTCTGAAAATCTGGATCAAAACTACGTTTTATATTGGAGAAAGCCATCCGGTGCTCGGCCATTGGTTCTATCTTCATTTTACTGAAAATGAGGGCATGGCTTATGGTCTGAAACTGGGCGGACAATTAGGGAAGCTGGCCCTTAGCTTATTTCGCCTGATGGCAATTGCAGGTATTTGCTGGTGGCTTTATACTGCAACAAAAAAAGGGGCAGGGACCCTGATGGTTGTTTGTATCTCCCTGATACTTGCCGGTGCCATCGGGAATATTATTGACTCAGCATTTTACGGGATGATCTTCAATGAAAGTTCTTATATGCAGCTGGCAACTTTTTTCCCGAAAGGAGGTGGGTATGCTTCTTTTTTGCATGGGAAGGTAGTTGATATGTTTTACTTCCCTATCATTGAAACACGTTTCCCGGGCTGGGTCCCATATTTCGGAGGGGATGATTTCGTTTTTTTCAGGCCCGTTTTTAATATAGCTGATTCAGCGATCACAACAGGTGTCCTGATGCTGATTGTATTTCAGAGGAAGATCTTTCCCAGTAGTAAATAGCGAGAAGCGAAAAGCGAAAAGCGAAAAGCGAAAAGCGAGAAGCGAGAAGCGAGAAGCGAGAAGCGAAAAGCGAGAAGCGAAAAGCGAGAAGCGAAAAGCGAGAAGCGAAAAGCGAAAAGCGAAAAATCAATTAGCAGGGTAGCGAAATTAATACAATCCCCGGGTTTGTTCAGTCGAGCCCGGGCTTTCTTTTCCTGATAATCAGGTAAAGTTCTGAAAACTCAGATTTCGCTTTTCGCTTCTCGCCTTTCGCTACCGCACTCTTATCGAACTTCCAACCCTAAGCTTCGTATTTGTTTTGATTTTATTCATGGCGCAGATCTCCTTCACATTAGTGTGATATTTCTTCGCCAGGCGGCCAAGGGTATCGCCGTTTTTGATCTTATAATAAACGGCATTGACATTATAATCGTTGGGATAAAAAACTTTTTTCGTGATGGGGAAATTTATTGCAATAAGTTTCTGGTTATCAAAATCTATAACCCGTAAGGCATCCATTGGAATATCCTTGTACCTGAGCTCAAAATGGCAGTGAGGCCCGCGGCTCCTTCCGCTTGAACCGCCCAGGGATATCGGGTCCCCTGCTTTTACGATCTGGTTAACCCTTACCAGGATCTTTGAATTATGGGCATAATAGGATTCAAGCCCGTTATAATGACGGATTATGACCAGGTTGCCGAATCCTC
This sequence comes from uncultured Bacteroidales bacterium, assembly GCA_903887775.1. Taxonomy (GTDB): domain Bacteria; phylum Bacteroidota; class Bacteroidia; order Bacteroidales; family FEN-979; genus CAIRDP01. Next base: position 7,278 of record CAISRB010000013.1, on the reverse strand, counting down.
CCCGGTTGTATTTTGCATACCGGATCACACCATTGAAAGCTGCCCTGACAGTATCACCCTTGTTGAGTTTGATATCAAGTCCTTTATGGGTATATGTAAAACCTCTGAAAAGATGGCCATAAATCGGCATGTGAAAAGGATGAAGGGAATCGGCCAGTAACAGTAAAGTATCCCGGACTGAATCCCTCTGCATTTTATAGGCAAATATCTGGTCGTTAATCCACTGGCTGCTGAATATTCCTGTGGAATCCTCTTCAATGCTCATCATCACAGGTTCGTTCTCAAGGTATTCCCAAGTGAAATTTTTATACAAAAGAACTGTTCCGTTTTTCGTTTCAACTGTATCGGTAATGGCATCAACGTTTCGCTGGCCAAACGACATAATAGGAAGCAAAATCAGAACAAGTAACCACTTCTTGCTCATAAGCATTTTATAAAATATGTTAGGGCTGATAATAGTTGAACGTTAAAAATAGTGATTTATTCTTTTGTGGTTTGTTCATTTCATCAAATTACCGTAGGTTTGTATAAATTTTGGAAAGGAATATGCAAGCACAAGTATCCAGGAAAGAATTGGTCAAGGGGAAGATATTGCAGATCATCGGCCCGGTTATTGATGTGACTTTCGATGAAGGAGTGGCCCTTCCGAATATCTATGATGCTCTTGAGGTTAAAAATGCAAATGGAGAAGCGATCGTTCTCGAATGCCAGTATGATATTGGGGAAAATACGGTCAGGACTATCGCCATGGATTCTACCGACGGCCTTCACCGCGGTATGGAGGTCGTCGAAAGAGGCGGCCCCATTTCGATGCCTGCAACGGATGATATCAAGGGAAGGTTATTTAATGTGATCGGAAATCCTATCGATGGCCTTGGTGAGGTTTCAAAGGCACGTACTTATCCCATTCACCGTGATCCTCCGCCGTTTGATCAGCTGTCGACCACAAAAGAGGTTCTTTATACTGGGATCAAGGTCATCGACCTTATTGAACCCTATTCTAAAGGCGGAAAGATCGGTTTATTCGGTGGCGCCGGCGTTGGCAAGACCGTTATCATTATGGAACTGATCAATAACATCGCGAAAAAATATTCAGGCATGTCGGTATTTGGCGGTGTTGGTGAGCGTACCCGTGAAGGGAACGACCTTCTTCGCGAGATGATCGAATCAGGTGTTATCCGTTATGGCAAGGAATTTACAGAAGCTATGGAAAAAGGCGGATGGGACCTTTCGAAAGTTGATCGCAAGGAACTTGCCGAGTCACAGGCCACCCTGGTGTTCGGGCAGATGAACGAACCTCCCGGTGCACGTGCCCGGGTTGCTTTATCAGGGCTGACCGTTGCCGAATATTTCCGCGACGGGGACGAGAAATCGGGCGGCCACGATATCCTTTTCTTCATTGACAACATCTTCCGTTTCACCCAGGCCGGTTCAGAAGTTTCGGCATTGCTTGGACGCATGCCTTCAGCTGTTGGTTATCAGCCTACTTTAGCAACGGAAATGGGGATCATGCAGGAAAGGATCACCTCCACCAAAAGGGGCTCTATCACTTCGGTGCAGGCTGTTTATGTCCCTGCCGATGACCTTACCGATCCTGCGCCTGCAACAACATTTGCCCATCTTGACGCGACCACGGTGCTTAGCCGTAAAATATCCGAATTAGGGATTTATCCGGCTGTTGACCCCCTCGATTCCACTTCAAGGATTTTGTCTCCTGATGTGGTGGGAGAAGAACATTATAATACTGCGCAAAAAGTCAAGCGGATTCTTCAGAGATACAAGGAACTTCAGGATATCATTGCCATTCTTGGTATGGATGAACTTTCCGATGATGACAAGCTGGTTGTTGCACGTGCACGTCGCGTTCAGAGATTCCTTTCCCAACCCTTCCATGTTGCTACCCAGTTTACCGGTATTCCGGGAACATTCGTCAACATCGAAGATACCATCAAGGGATTCAACATGATCATGGATGGGAAAGTGGATGAATATCCCGAATCGGCCTTCAACCTTGTCGGAACAATCGAGGAAGCTATTGAAAAAGGAAAGAAAATTCTTGCAGAATCAAAATAGCGAATCACTCGCATCTTTATACAATGAAAGTTGATATTATTACTCCCGATGCCACACTGTTTTCAGCCGACCAGGTTGAACTTGTGCAATTACCGGGAATTGACGGCTCCTTCGAACTGCTGAACGATCATGCTCCTTTGATTTCAATACTGAAGAAAGGCAGAATAAAACTTAAGAGCAAGGGAGAAAAGGAGCAGTATTTTGATATTAACGGAGGGGTCATCGAAGTACTTTCCAATAAAGTACTGATCCTCGCGGAATAAACTGCGTATTCCAATACTATTAATAGAATCTCAGCCTTGAATCCGTGATCTTGGCAGTTTTCTGCAGGGCCGGATAAACCGAGCTTGCCGCACGCTGTTCAAAATTGGATTTTGCCTGTTGCAGTTCAGCGGACAAATCATCTTTTTTCGGGGCATCGTTAAACCCGTCTATCAGAACCGCATAAACTCCATAACGTCCCTGCAGGGGCCCCAGCAATTTAGAAGAAGGGGAGGTGAAAAGAATACCGATCACTTCAGGGTCACGGGCAACAGCTGCACGATTCATCCCGTTAAAGGTGATCACGGCAGTATCAACCTTGGTCTTCATCTGTGTTGCGATCGCGTAAAGATCCTTCGAATTGGCCATAACCTTTGCAAGTTTTTCGCCTTCAATCCCTACCTTCTTGAAACCTCTTACTGAAGGTTCGAGTCTTGATTTTACAAGATCAAGTGGGATAGCTCCCTTCGGAGTCGCATTTTTAAGTATGGCAACCATGTATTTGCCCTGGAGGTCAAAAACAGGAGAAATATCACCAACCTTCGAATTTTCAGAAAATGCCCAGCGGACAACCTCCCTGGCATTTGTCATTCCCATAACGGAATTATCGGTTTCTTTCAAATTAGGCATTTGCCGTTTTGAAAGACCCTGCTGAGATGCGGCTTTGTCAAATGCTTCGGAAGTCCTGTACTGGCCTGCAAACGCGCTGGCCTTCGTATAAGTGTCCTGATATGTCTGGTTACTTGGATCAATATTCCTTGCAAGAACTGCAACTTTGATCTTTTTAACGGGTTTTGTTTTATCGTCAAGCCTGAAGATGGCATAACCGATTCTGGTCTCGAGTACCTTGAATTCTTTAGGTTTCATTTTCAACCCGGCATCAAAGAATAATGCAAGGTTCGGATTACCATCGGTAAGCGCTTTTAATACTCCGCCATCATCTTTTGCCGTTCCGAAATCGGAATTATTTCTTGCGAAATCAACGATCATCTCAGGTTTCTTCTTCAGTATGTTCATAAGGCTGTCAGCCTTGGCCTTAGCCTGTTCTTTCGTACGCTTGATACTTTCATTTCCCTGACTTGCAAAAGCGATCAGACATTGAATGCCTTTCATTGTATCGGGACGTTCCTGGACATCCAGGAGCTTTGCCATCAGCCAAACATTATTCTGTTCAAAAGGACTGACAAAAGATCCCGGTTTGGCATCAAAAAGCAGTGAGTCAAGGCGGCCGGCCAGCACTCCCTTCTTTACATAGTTAGTATCGTATTTCTTATCCGAATTGGCGTTCATGAAGGTGATGGGGTCAGATGTAGCCTGAAAATCTTTATAAAGATTAATGACGTCTTCGGATGTCTTTTTCCTGTCGGTCTGGCTGGGAACTACATCAAAAGTAACGAAATCAATATCGCGGAAAGATTCTTCCTGATAGAAGTACTGAATATTCTTATTGTAAAAGGCCTGATAGTCTGCATCGGAGATCTTTACAGTGCTGTCGGGGATCAGGGAAGAATTCGGGGCAACAAACCTAAGATGCATCGAGCGGTTTTTGTTCACATAATCCTGTTTCAGGAAAGCTTTAGGCATATAAAAGGATTTTGCCACCAGGTTATTGAATTTGGTTTCCTGACGGTCGTCTTTGATAGCCTTTTCAAAAGACAGCCACTGTTTCCTGGCCTTGGGTTCCATCTGGTCAAGCTGTTTCAGGTAGTTCAGGACAAGAGCCGGATCGTAGATGCCGGTTTTGGGATCTTTAAAATACTGGAGTATATATCTGTGGGGCTGTTTCCCCTGAACCTGGTCGAAAAGTTCATCCGGCGTTACAACAAGACCGATCTCTTCGTATTCCTTGCCCATGATGACTTCCTTAATCATGTTGTCATATACACTCTGACGGATCTGAAAAGATTCCTGGTCGGTAATTTTCTCATTACCACGATTTTCCTTCTGCGCTTCCAATGCTTCCTCAACCTTGCCCGAGAAATCAGTGTAAGGGATCTCTTCCCCGCTAACCACGGCAATGTCGGTCGTTCCGCGGGCCCTCTTTTTTCCAAAGTCTCCAATAACAAAAGCAGCAATTGCCACCCCTACAATGATAACCGCAAGGCCTGATTGCTTTCTGATAGTTCCAATAATCGCCATTATTCTTAGTTTTAAAAGGAGTGCAAAAGTAGGAATTATTTGGGAAACCTCCAAAACATGTACATATTCAGACCGAGTCTTTCTTTAACATCATCTGGCCGGTAGGATTTTTAAAGCTGTAACGTGTAAAAGCTTCATCCGATTCCAGATCATTTCCATAGAGGACTTTCCCCGGCGTAATGACTTTAATAGGATCATTATTATAGATACGGTGGTTTCGCTCATCCCAGATGAGATGTTCGGTGTTGAGCTGTTCATTCTTTTGCTCGTTACGAACAATAACATTTCCCCTTCCTTCCATATATCCTTTATAATCGAACCGGATTCCATACATGGCTGTAATGGATGATTTGACTCTCATTACGGAATCATACATGATAATTTTAAAACCCCTGGGGAAGTCCATCCTGGGATTTTTACCTACATACTCGTTCAGGAGAGGTGCAGTGAGCCTGGCCTGGACCTTACCGGAATCGCTGAACAGGACCTCAACGTCATTTGCCGACATATAGGGATCTTCATTACTGTGGAGTCTGCCTGAAACAGCTTCTTCGTCTTTCGTACAGGAGGTAAAAAGAAGGAGGATAAGCTGCAGCATGGCCAGGATCCTGACAGACTGAGGGTTTATCCATGTTCTCACGGTCATCAGAAGTACTTTCGTTTATGGAACCAGCGTTCATAAATTGAGAATCCCAGAACGAATTTGAAATACGTTTCCCTGATAAGGTCACCCTCGATGGTACCCCTGGAACCAAACTGGCCACCTATATTCATCATGGTTTTCATTCCTCTGAGAGGGAGGCCGAAGCCGACAGAGATACCGTATTCATTAAGCTGTTTTCCTCTAAGCTGCAAATAAGTGCGGTCAAAATAAAAGCCAAGCCGGTATCTGATCCTTGCAACATAACTTCCGTAATTATCGGCATTGGGGATTAATTCACCTCCAACCGAGACCTGGTAGCTGTTTGCCAGGGAATCGCTTGCACCAAAAGCCCTGTAAGACTTCCAGTTCTGGTAGCGGTAATCGGCTGTGACCAGGAAGTTATCTGATTTCTGAAAAGTAATACCACCGCCGGCTGTCCAGGGAAGGAGGATGGATCCCTTGTATGAGTCAACTGTAACAATAGTGTCTTCCGGAGTATCCACGCCGGCTGAACTGATCAGGAAAGTCTGGGCAAGTGCGCTTCCATGAGCCGTGATACTTGTGTTTGGGGCGAAAACGGCCCCAAGAACGATCGACATATCCTTTTTCATCCTGATTCTGTACTGGGCTCCGAAAGTATAGTAGAAATCTCCGACAGTGACGTAATTGTCAACCTTGAAATTCATCGTATGAAGGGAATCAGCAAATATGGCTAAAGATTCCCTCGTGGAATTTCCGAAAAGATAAGAAATATTTACGCCAACGGAAAAGTCCTTCGTAATGTTAAATGCATTTCCCCAGAAAAAGCGGTTTATACCACCAGAACCGCTGTACAGCATCAGGATAGTTCCTGCGGCGGCGCTTTCCTGTGTACTGACAACATTGTATCCAACATCGCTGAAAGGTACCAGTCCGAGAGCCGTTTTCCACCATTTGGTCACCGGAATCCCGAACGAAAGATAGCCCAGGGATGCATAAGAACGGGATGTACTCTGAAGCCTGGAGGTAAGCCGCACCGACTCGGCACTGAATCCACCTTCAAAAACAAAGGAAAGGGAATCGAAAGCGCCATAGGAGGCAGGGTTCGTATAATTTATATGACTCGAGCTGCGAAGGGCAATACCGGTCTGACCAAGTGAGAAATTCCACGCATTATTATTTCCGCTCAGATCGCCAAGACCAAAACGTGAGTAAGGAGAAGCAATACGGATCTGTGCATTCAGCCCTGGCAACAAACAAAACAGGAACAGGGGAAGCAGCAGGTATTTTTTAATCGGTTGTTCCGGCATTCAGTTCGAGAATTTTATATAATCCCTCAATAACAATATTTGGGACTGCAAAGGTCTTAATTTTTAACCGCTTATCAAAATATTTAAGATCACCTCCGCTTAGGATCACTTTTAACCTGTTGTGCTTCTGAAGATACTGGGTAATTATCCCTTCAACTTCGGCCAGCGTACCGTTGATCACCCCCGATAGAATCGATTCCCGGGTAGTCTTTCCAGTAAGATTGGCGCGGCTCTTACCAGATATCAACGGTAATTTACCGGTAAAAGTATGAAGTGCACGAAATCGCATCTGAATTCCCGGTGAAATTAATCCGCCCAGGTATTCCCCTTTTTGATTTACAAAATCATACGTGATACCGGTACCTGCATTGACCACCAGAACCGGGTCGGCCGGGAACCGGAGATGAGCCGCTACAACAGCAGCCAGCCGGTCTTTCCCCAGGGTCTCAGAGGTTTTGTACTTGTTTATAACCGGGACCGGGGTATTTTCATTCAATTCTGTGAATATAAACTGTTCCTGCAGGTATTTATTTACTGAATGCGGATAGTCGATCACCGAAGAAAGAATGCAATGCGTGATGCCGGGATTTTGTTGCACGTACCGGCGGACCGCCCTGAGGTTGAACCCGGGCAGGATGGTAATAGTGTTAAGCCGGCCTTTACTGAACAGGGCAAGTTTTTTATTTGTATTTCCCAGGTCAATGATCAGATACATCTTGATTTACGATTTACGATTAGGTTTGTTCAAAACATAGATTTAATAAGTTTCTGTTCTTTGACATTTTGAAAATATAGGGGTTGTTAACAGCTTTGGGTTGTGTTTTTTCGTAATATTGTGAATATTAACATTTTGAGTTGATTATTTGTTAATAT
>CAISRB010000012.1 GCA_903887775.1 uncultured Bacteroidales bacterium | reverse complement strand
GGGAAAAAAGATGCCAAACTGCAGCGCAGGGCGGGTAAAATTCCCTGTGTTCTGTATGGTGGTCCTGAACAGATCCACTTCGTGGCAGACGAAAAAAGTTTTTCCAAAATCCTGTTCACCCCTGAAGTCAACCTGATCAAGGTCACGATCGACGGAAAAGAATTTGACACCATTTACCAGGAAATCCAGTTTCATCCTGTGACCGACAAGCTTCTGCATGTCGACTTTCTACAGGTTTTTCAGGATAAACCGGTGGTTATTGCCATTCCTGTAAAATATGAAGGAGTTTCTCCGGGTGTTCTCAGAGGCGGACGCCTTGAGAAAAAAATGCGCAAGGTGAAGATCAAGGCATTGCCTAAAGACCTTCCTGATTTTATCATGATCAATATCAGTGCAATGGAAATTGGCGATTCTGTTAAGATCAGTGACCTGAAAATCGCTGATGTCACATTCCTTGATGCTCCGAATAACGTGGTTGTCGGTGTTCGCACTGCCCGCATTGTTGTTGAGGAAGTTGTTCCGGGAGCTGAAGCTGCCGTTGAAGGTGCTGAAGGTGAGGAGAAAAAGGAAGAAGGAAAGAAAGAGGAAGGAAAGAAGGAAGGCAAGTAATTCCTTATTCAATAAATACTCTATCGAGACGCCGGGCGAGAGTCCGGCGTTTTTTATTCAGAGATCTGAAGGTTTAATTTCTGGGCTTCCACGCCCTGTACTCCGGGGCCGGGCCAAACTGCAGGGGCACCTCGCCTTTATGAACAGGTTTCCCAAGAAGCCTCTCAATGGCAGAAAATTTTTGCTGTTCCTTAGGGCTGATAAAGGTTACGGCAATGCCGGATGCCGCGGCACGGGCAGTACGGCCTATTCGGTGGATGTAATCCTCGGCATCATGCGGTACATCGTAATTGACCACCATATCGATGTTTTCGACATCGATCCCGCGGGATACAATATCGGTAGCTACCAGCACATTCAGTGATTTGCTTCGAAAACGGTTTAGCACGTCTTCCCTCTCCTTCTGTTCCAGGTCGGAATGGATCTCCGATACGTTAAGCCCCATCTGTTGAAGGGCCCGGTTCAATACCTTCGTTGAACTCTTTGTCGAGCAAAACACAAGTACCGTCCGGCCTTTAGCACCCTGAAGCAGGTATTGGGTGAGTGGAAGCTTTTGATTGTCATAAACCGAATACGCCAGCTGAAGGATTTTTTCAGCAGGTTTCGACATGGCTATATTGATCTCGACCGGGTCTTTCAGGACTTTCTGAGCCATCTGCCTGATCGCTTTAGGCATCGTCGCCGAGAACATCAGGGTCTGCCTTTCCTTCGGAAGCAGGTTCACGAGCTTCATGATATCATCGAAGAATCCCATATCGAGCATACGGTCGGCTTCGTCTAGGATGAGGTATTCCACTTCGGAAAAATCAACGTAACCCATGTTTACATGGGCTATCATCCTGCCTGGCGTACAAATCACCATATCCGCTCCTTCGGTAAGAGCCTGTTTTTCGCGTGTAAAGACCATTCCTTCGGTGCCTCCGTATATGGCAATGGAGCTTACCGGAGTGAAATAGGAAAGGCCTTCCATGTGCTGGTCTATCTGTACTGCCAGCTCACGGGTGGGTACGATCACCAGGGCTCTCACATTTCCCTTGCCTTCGCCGGTCATTATTTTCTGTATCAGCGGAAGAAGGAAAGCGGCTGTTTTGCCGGTCCCGGTTTGAGCTGTGCCGATCAGGTCCTTACCCTGCAGGATAACGGGTATCGCCTGTTCCTGGATCGGGGTGGCGGTTTCGAACCCCAAGGCATGGATGCCTTCCTGAAGCTGAGGCTCAAAGCCGAATTCATTAAAATTCATAGATACCTGTTATATGAGCATATTTGCTCCTTTGTTTTTCGTATTTTTTGCCGTATGCCGGCTTTCGCCGGATAACCGACCGTGATGATCAGTTCTGCCCGTTTTTTTACAGGGATCCCCAGCAGCTGTTTTACCCTGGGCTCATCGAACCAACCCATGATACAGGTCCCCAGACCTTCATCCGCAGCCTGTAAACAAAAATGCTCCGCTGCAATACCTACATCCATTATCGTATAGGGTTTATCCTTAAGAACAGTGCCAAGTTTCGAAGTAAAGTTCGGGTCTTCCCTTACGATCACAACCATGACCGGGGCTTGTTTTGTAAAATGGTTAAATCGAAGCCATTTGGCAGAGGCTGCATCAGCTACCTTGTTTTTAAGCTCAGGATCAGTAACCACAATGAGTTTCCATGGCTGGGCGTTGCATGCCGAAGGCGCAAGCCTTACAGCTTCAATACAGCGTTCGAGTTTCTCAGGTTCAACAAGTCGGTTGATTTCATATGCCCGGGTACTTTGCCGTTTGGATACAAGTTCAAGAAAAGTCATGTGCAAAGATAGCCAAAATCAGGATGCCGGGCGGTAAAGGGTTCGGGAAGAAAAACGAGGTTTCTCCCTGTATTTCCGGAAGTCATCGCCGGGAAAACGTTAGAGTTTTGCGGAAATGCCAAAATTAACAAGCCCCTGGGAGCCGAATCCGAATTCGGCAAATCCCCCGATATCCTTTCCAATCCTGATGCCTATAAAGTTCAACTGCATACCCAGGGTCCACCCAGTCGTTACAACATCAGTCTGGTCTGAATAATTAATCTTAAGGATAGCATATGTCACTCCTATTGCAAATCCGGAATACATTGAAAAAATGCCCTTGTTAACATAAGTGAAGTCAACCCTCGGCATCAATGTCATAAAATAATTAGCCATCTGCAGACTCGTTTTTTTATTGAACCGGATTTCTGAAACCCCTGGATTAAAAGAAAATAATCCTCCAATACTGATAACCTTTGAAACCCTGTACTGGTATTGAAACGAGAAAGCTCCATACCCGTTTGTTCCCAAATTAAGGACGCTGTCCTGGCTGAACGGGGCTATAAAGAAAATACCAAACATCAATTCATTTAAAGCAAGTGACATTTCTCCCATGGTCATCATCCCGTAACTCAGACGTATATCATTTCTGGGAATATCCTTCATGTTGATCTCTTTGCCTTGGGCAAGGCAATTGCCCGACATGATCATCATCGTGACCAGGCAGGCAAAAAAAGTTTTAATTTTCATAATCCGGGGTTTATAATTTATAGATAAATTGACCATTTCGGCAGGATGAAAACCTAAATATACTAAGATAATCCCCTAAAGTCAATATTTCTTTTAATTTTGAAAGCAATTCTGATCTCTAACTCGGATCATCTGCGGATGACATTAATCTGTTTATATACATGAAATACCTGATCGTAGGTCTCGGGAATATCGGAGATGATTATATTGATACCCGTCATAATATCGGTTTCATTGTTGCCGATGCCCTCGCTCAGGAAGGCAAGGCGGTATTTAAAGCCGAACGCCATGCCGCTATGACAAAGCTTTCAGTTAAAGGCCGCATCATGGTGGTGATCAAACCCACGACGTACATGAACCTTAGCGGCAAAGCCGTCAGATACTGGATGCAGAAAGAGGATGTTCCGCTTGAAAATATCCTTGTCATTGTGGATGACCTTGCACTGCCCCTGGGCGCCCTGAGGATGCGCAAAAAAGGAAGTGACGGAGGGCATAACGGGCTTATCAGTATAATCGGACATCTTGAATCCACTGAGTTTACGCGCATACGATTTGGTATTGGGAATGATTTTGCAAAAGGATACCAGGTCGATTATGTTTTGGGCCGGTGGACGGCAGAAGAAACAAAGACCCTCATTCCGCGTGTTAAAGAAGCTGTGGAAATGATTAAAAGTTTTGTACTGATAGGCCCCGACAGGACGATGAATGTGTTCAATAAAAGGGGGGAGGGGAAGGACCCCAAGGAGTAAAGTACAATGTACAAAGTACAATGTACAAATTGACCCTAAATAAATTAGCATGGTTCTTGGGTTTGTACAGTTTGCCCCGGTTTTCGGGGAAAAGCAGAAAAACTTCAATGCTGTTGAAGAATTGCTTAAAGGTTTGAATGCCGATCTGTTGGTGCTTCCCGAACTTTTTGCCACAGGATATGCTTTTCAAAGCCAGGAAGAAGTATTATCCCTTTCGGAAGTTCCCGGCAAAGAAACAAGCCTTTTCCTCAGGCATATCGCCGGGATATCCCATGCTACCATTGTTGCGGGATTCATTGAACGGGAAAACTCTTCATTATACAATGCGGCCATGATGGTTGATGCTGCAGGCATCATCGGCATTTACCGTAAACTCCACCTCTTCAATAAGGAAAAACTCTGGTTTACCCAAGGGGACAGGGTTCCTGAAGTCTTCAGTGTAAAGAGAGTGAAAATCGGAATGATGATCTGTTTCGACTGGATCTTCCCTGAGACCTGCCGTACTTTGGCTCTTAAAGGCGTTCAGGTCATCGCCCATCCCTCAAACCTGGTACTGCCCTGGGCCCAGCAGGCTATGATCACCCGCTGTCTGGAGAATCATGTTTTTGCTGTCACTGCTAACCGCATCGGCAGAGAAAAAAGAGGTGCTGATGATTTCACCTTCACCGGTCAAAGCCAGATCACAGGCTGTAAAGGTGAGATTCTGGCTTATGCACCTGATGATAAGGACTGGGTTCAGATCACAGATATCAACCCCACTGAGGCAAATGATAAATCGGTCAATCCATATAACGACCTGTTCATTGACCGCCGGAATAATTTTTACAAGCTATGAATAACGCATAATCTTCAGATCCACCCTTTTAGCTTATAATATCCCAGTGCGAACAATTCCCTGAAAAGCAGCTCCTCGTAATGAAGCTGAGTCCAGAACTGGTAACGCAGCGTAATGTTGTTCCCTATATCGGGCACCCAGAGACGGCCGCCAAGCCTTCTTCCTTTGAATGTAATGTCCGATTCAATTGCTTCTTCAAACGCCGGAACGCCATCCACCTTCAAAAAACCTGCTTTCCTGAATGTAAGCACTGCACGGCATAGATGCTCGGGAGAGGAAACGATAAGGACTGAAGTATTGAATGTCGAATATCGGATATTGAATGTTGAATGTTGAATTAATTCGACATTCGATATTCGTTGTTCAATATTCGATATTATTTTTAAAACATTTAAAGCCTCGGCCCTGGTATTCGTTCCGGAATCTTCAAGCAGGATACGTTCTGTTTGAACTCCCCTGATTTTAAGTTCGTTTTTCATCCGGTTGATGGAACTCAGGCTGTCTTTTGCTTTGCCGGGAAGAGCTACGATGACTTTTGCACTTGTAAAATAGTTTGCTGCTTTCGCCGCATACCAGCAGCGCATCAGTCCGCTCTCACTGGGCATCCCTCCCCCGCCAAGCACAATGATATAATCGGGCGGGCGGTTCACTCCGGCCTTTGACATACTCAGTTTGTACCACATCCAAAACGGGGCCGAAGTGAAGGCAAGAACAATGAGAAGGAAGAACAGGCTGCCCATGCTTACCATGAATATTTTCAGAAATTTCTTCATCAGGCCATCATAATGATTGATTCTCATCAAAGATAAAAACTTCCTCGATTGCCATACCGAAAACACGGGAAATATCATATGCAAGCCTGAGAGAGGGATTGTATTTGTTCTTTTCAAGGAACACGATCGTTTCCCTTCTCACGCCAACCCGCCTGGCAAGTTCGTCCTGTGTGATGTCGAGCCTGAGACGCAGCTCCCTGATCCGGTTATTCATCCCTCAGCCAATACAAAAAGGGAAAGCCAGGGAAGAATAATATATCTTTTCATGCCTGATAGTGTTAAATATTTCTAACGCAAAGTTAGATATTTCTAACATCTAAGTCAAAATTTTTAGAAAATATTTTTAAAGCTTAATGTAGACTGTTTCGCTTTTACTCGCACCTATTGCTTATTTCATTTGTGTGCTCGTTTCGGCTGCGCCGAACGCTACCTCGCTACCTTACTTGTAACAACCGCCGAAACGTCGGGAACCGCAATCCTCTCCTGCAGCATGCTGTCCCTGTCACGAATGGTTACAGTATTATCCTGCAGCGTCTGGTGGTCTATGGTGATGCAATAAGGGGTGCCGAGAGCATCCATACGGCGGTAACGGCGGCCAATGGTGTCCTTCTCTTCGTAGAAGCAACGGTGGTCGTACATCAGCTTATCCATGATCTCACGGGCTTTTTCGGGAAGGCCGTCTTTCTTGACGAGTGGAAGCACTGCTACCTTGATGGGAGCCAGTTTTGCGGGTATGCCGAGCACAACACGTTCGCTTCCGTCTTCCAGCTTTTCTTCACGGTAGGCCTGGCTTAAAACAGCAAGGAAGGTCCGGTCGAGGCCGATGGAAGTCTCTACGACATAAGGCACATAGCCTTCGTTTTGTTCGGTGTCGAAATATTGTATTTTGCGGCCCGAGAATTTCTGATGGGCCGAGAGGTCGAAATCGGTACGGCTATGAATGCCCTCGATTTCCTTGAAACCGATGGGGAATTCAAATTCAATATCGGCTGCGGCATTTGCATAATGGGCCAGCTTGTCATGGTTGTGGAAGCGGTATTTGCCGGCAGGCATTCCCAGTGAAAGATGCCATTTCATTCGCTCTTCCTTCCAGTATTCATACCATTTCATCTCTTCGCCCGGCTTCACGAAAAACTGCATCTCCATCTGTTCAAACTCCCTCATGCGGAAGAGGAACTGCCTTGCCACGATCTCATTGCGGAAAGCCTTCCCTGTCTGGGCAATCCCGAAAGGGATCTTCATCCGGGCAGTTTTCTGGACATTCAGAAAATTCACGAAAATCCCCTGGGCTGTTTCAGGGCGAAGGTAGATCTCGTTGGCATCTTCATTCACCGAGCCCATCTGCGTTGAGAACATCAGGTTGAACTGCCTGACTTCGGTCCAGTTTTTCGTTCCCGAAACAGGGCAAACAATCCCCAGCTCTTCGATGAGCAGTTTTACATCCGCAAGGTCATTGCGTTCAAGGGCGGGATAGAAACGGTTCTTGACAGAATTGATCTTATCCTGGTATTCTTTTACCCTTGGGTTGGTTTCCCGGTACATTTTTTCATCGAAAGTTTCACCGAAACGGATGCGTGCTTTTTCAACTTCCTTGCTTATCTTGTCTTCTGTCTTCTGGACGTGATCCTCGATAAGCACATCAGCCCGGTACCGTTTTTTCGAATCTTTGTTGTCGATCATGGGGTCGCTGAATGCATCCACATGTCCCGATGCTTTCCATACCATTGGATGCATGAAAATAGCTGCATCAATGCCCACGATATTCTCATGGTACTGGACCATCGATTTCCACCAGTATTCACGGATATTGTTCTTCAGTTCAACCCCGAATGGGCCGTAGTCATAAACTGCGCTTAATCCGTCGTATAATTCACTTGAAGGAAAAACAAAACCATATTCCTTCGCATGTGAAATGATCTTCCTGAATAATTCTTCGTTACTGGCCATTTGATTAATAAATAGGGGGCAAAATTAGGGTTTTTTCTCTAACTTTACTCCCTCACACAGACTACTGCGATGAAAACAAACCGTCGTAATTTCCTCAGGACAGCAGCGGCAGGGATTGCTGCTGCCTCCCTCGCTGATTTCAGCAGTTTTGCTTCCAGCCCAAATTCCATCCGCCTTCCATCTCCCGAACGAAAAGGAAAAAGCGTGATGGGCCTGGCCTGCGAACCTTTGCAGAAAGTGAGGGTCGGGCTTGTTGGCCTGGGGATGCGTGGAATGGATACCCTGGGCCGGCTTCTTTATGTGGAAGGAGTTGAGATCGCCGCAATATGCGACGTCATTCCCGAACGTGTGAACCAGGGGAAGAAGATCGTAACTGATGCCGGGCGAAATGAACCTGTGGGCTATTCGAAAGGCGATGAAGACTGGATGAATCTCTGTGAGCGAACCGACATAGACCTGGTGTACAGCTGCACCCCCTGGCTGCTGCATACCCCTGTTTCGGTGTATGCGATGAAACACGGCAAGCATGCCGCTACCGAAGTCCCGGCGGCAACTTCTCTTGAAGAATGCTGGGAACTGGTGAATACTGCTGAAGAAACCCGCAGGCATTGCATGATGCTCGAAAACTGCTGTTATGATTTCTTTGAACTGAACACGCTGAACATGGCTCGCCAGGGTGTGTTCGGCGAGATCATGCATGGTGAAGGAGCTTATATACACGACCTGCGCTGGCTAAAATTCGATAAGGAGAAAGGGTACGCAGATATGTGGAGGCTTAAATTCAGCCGTAACCATAATGGTAACCCCTACCCCACCCACGGCCTTGGTCCTGTTGCCCAGATCATGTGCATCAACCGGGGCGACCGTATGGATTACCTGAATTCGATGTCGACCAACCAGGTTGGGATGAGCCTGTATGCGAAGGAGAAACTGGGGGCCGACAGTCCTGAAGCCCGCCAGTCCTATGCACTGGGCGATATGAATACCACCGTCATCCACACACAAAGAGGAAAAACGATCATGATCCAGCATGACACCACTTCTCCCCGGCCTTACAGCCGGATACATATGCTCGTGGGCACAAAAGGAATGGCCCGAAAATATCCTGAACAGCAGATCGCCCTTGAGCCTAAGGCACATGAGTGGCTGAAAGATGAGGATTTTAAAAAAATGATGGCGGATTACGAACACCCGCTGAGCAAACAGATAGGTGAAAAAGCCAAACAGGTCGGAGGCCATGGGGGAATGGATTTCATTATGGATTCCCGCCTGAGCTATTGCCTGCGCAAAGGCCTGCCCCTTGACCAGGATGTGTATGATGCCGCCACCTGGTCATCCATCGTTGAATTAAGCAATATTTCAGTAAATAACCGGGGCAATTCGGTCGAAGTGCCCGACTTCACCCGCGGAGCCTGGCAGGATGCGAAGCCCCTGGGGATTGTAACCATAGATTAATTTTAAAAATAACGTTATGAGAACTTTGATGTTTATTCTGCTGCTCGCATTACCGCTCTCGGCAATATGCCAGCTGCCTTTCCATCCTCCGGTAACAGAGAAAAAACCGGTGACCGACACCCTCCACGGATATTTCCTTACCGACCAGTATCGCTGGCTGGAGGACAAAACCGACCCTAAAGTCATAGACTGGACAAAAACCCAGCATGATTATACCGTTTCGTATATGAAGGCGACCCAGAAGGAACATACAGGCCTTCGTGAAGAGATCACGGCTTACGTTGACCGGGATTACGAAGGTGCATTGGATAAAGAAGGGAAACGCATATTCCAGACCATCAAAAAGAAAGGCGATAAGCAGTATTCCCTTTATACTATTCTAAACGCGAAAAAAGTTTTGATCTGGGACCCTGTAAAGCTTGATACTTCAGGAAAAACATCGACCTCCGGGGTGGATTATACCTACGACGGTGAAAAGGCTGCCGTGAATGTTCAGCAGAGCGGATCGGAAATCAGTACAACCTATTTCATAGATACAAAAACCGGGAAGCAACTGTTCCCACCTCTTCAGAATACCTTTGGCATCCAGTGGACCAAAGACCAGCAGCATCTCTATGTCACTTTGAGAAGCCCTGAAGATGTGAAGCTTCAGCGCCCTCTCAAAACCTGGCTATGGAAGGTTGGTGATCCCGCAGATAAAATGAAGTTCCTCGGCTCGACGAAAGACGCCCAGAATTCATGGTTCATCTATGATAACCGTTACAGCGATGTCACCTTTTACGGGACAGGTGATTTTTATTCCGACTCGGTGTGGATGAGAAAAACAGGGACCGATGACAAAGGCATGTTGATCTATGCCAGTTCGAAATTTCAGGCCTATCCATGGGCAATAGGAGAAAAACTTTACATCCTTACCAATGACAATGCGCCCAACAAACGGTTCATGGTTTCAGATAAAGGAAAACCCGAATATAAAGACTGGAAGGTCCTGATCCCTGAAAGTGAGACCGTGATCGAAAATGTCGAAGTCCTGAAAGACGGACGCTTTGTTCTGCAGGATAAAAAAGACATTCAAAGCAGGCTGACCCTGCTGGATGCGGATGGTAAAAAGCTCGGGCCTGTTACCCTGCCCGAGCTCGGCGACGTTTCCTCATTTGGATATGACCGCGAAGAAGATTCGGTGTATGTTTCCTTAAGCACATTCACCTCTCCGGGTAAAACATATATCGCTTCTCCTAAGGATTTCAAATGGAGGCTGTATTATGAGCAGAAAATACCGGTCGACATGTCGAACATCACCGGTGAGATAAAATTCTATACTTCGAAAGACAGTACCCGTATCCCGGTCCTTGTGGTCCATCGCAAGGATCTGAAGCTGGACGGCACAAACCCGGTTCTTATCACTGGTTACGGGGGGTTCCTCTATGGTATTAAACCTGGGTATTACGGGGGATATGCACCCCTGATTAACCGGGGCGTGGTTGTTGTGGAACCGGGCATCCGCGGGGGCGATGAATACGGGGAATCGTGGCACCAACACGGAATGCTCTTCAATAAACAAAACTGTTTCGATGATTTTAATTCCTGCGCTGAATGGCTTGTGCGCGAAAAGTATACAACGCCGAAGCGATTGGTAGCCTGGGGCGGGAGCAACGGAGGGTTGCTGATGGGTGCGATTGCAACCCAGCGCCCCGACCTGTACAAGGCAATCCTTTGCGCCGTTCCATTGATCGACATGATACGTTACCAGAAATTCCTTATTGCACGGTATTGGATTCCTGAATACGGGACATCCGATAATGAAGCCGATTTCCGCAACCTGCTCCAGTACTCTCCCTACCAGCATATCCGCCAGGGAGTAAATCACCCTACGATGCTGATACGCACAGGCGCCAACGACAGCCGGGTGGATCCGCTCCATGCGAAGAAGTTCACGGCAGCCCTGCAGAACAACCCGGGGCAGATCAACCCTGTCATGCTCTTCATCGATTACAATGTGGGACATGGCTCTGGGCAGGCTACGAAACAAAGGATTGAGAATTCCACCGTCGATTTCGAATTCCTGCTGAACCAGCTGGGGTTATAGTTTTATATCCGTCAGTTGAAGACCTCTGCCTGAGGCAGCGGCGCCAGGGAGATTCAATCAACCTGTCATGAACTACAGGCTGACTTCCATCCTTTTTGCTGAACTGAATTCGTATGAGAATCCCTGCCCTTTGACTTTTGCAATGCTTTCATGGCAATTCAGGCGGGCATCCTGATGTTTTAACCGCAGAACGTTCAAGAGGGTGATGGCTTTTTCCAATCCGTCTCCCCTTGTGTAATTCACTACTTCATCGGGCAGGGCAAGACGCCTGCCTTCGTAAATAGATATATCGGGCCATGAACAGAGTTCTGTAAAAACCTCATCCGCAGTCTTATCAGAAAAATAAGCAACTGATACCGGGTTGCGTTCGAACACTGCTTTGAAAAAGGGTTTCCAGTCGCAGAAATCCATGAACCTCCCGGCGTAAAAGGCGAGATCGGCAGAGGGGTTGGAGGAACGCATCAAACGTAACTTTTCAATGATCTCTTCCCTGGATTCAGAGGGCGATACAGCGTTCGGCGAAGCCGGAACAAGCACACCATCAGAATTAACAATTGGTGCGGGTACCCTGTGAGGTTGCGAAAAGGATTTATTTTCCGATGGGATGCGTGGAACGAGATGTACGAATTTTTTAAAGTCCGTAACGAAGTCCTCATGTTCTTTAAGTTCCGGAAATTTTGCAAGCAGAAGACTGATAAATTCCCGGTAAGGCCTGGTGATAAAGATATCGTCGTCGAATGTGAAAATAAGCCTTGAAGGATAGGCTGTCAGGTTCATTTCCTCTTCATCCATTTCGCAAAGTAATTTCTTTCCGGTCTTATCGCCCAGCCTGTTCTTGCTTCCATGCTCATAGCCGTAAGCCCTCTCGAGCTTGATAAATTTATTGGTTCCCTGGCAGAAAAATGCGATCTGGAAGAGCTTCTGATAACGGCTGTAATCCCTGAGGAAGTTAACAAAGATCTCCAGGTTCACCTGGGTTTCCAGGTACTTCGCTAGTTTTTCCCTGAACCTTTTATAGGATGCCTGATCAATGGTTGCTTCAGGATATACTGAATGGATGTACCCGCTTGGATGCGCGACGACAGTAACCTGCTCGTGCTCCATGGCACGTCGTGCAAGTGCTGAAAGTTCCGTCCCGTTATACCACATGCTTTTAGTCACAATCCTGCGGTTATTTGTGATCACTCCTTCGTCAATCACCACGAAATTCTGGGAATGAAGAGGGGTTCCCATCATGTAAATATCTTCAAGCGGTACCCGTCCGACAATAAACAAAGCAGCGACATACAAACAAGCCAGGGAAACACATTCCCCCGCCCCGTTCTGGTGATCAGGCTTGAACCGGAATGCATTCATCGCCTCAACTGTTTCAGTTTTCCAGTAAGGGATGATGTCATTGTCGTATTTATCCAAGCCGAAATGTTTGCGGATATCGATGTCGAAATAATATTTATCGCCTTCATAGCCAAACAGGGCATTCGACCTGGCCAGGGTGTCCATCTCAATGAAACCGCTGAAACGGCTGATCTCCTTCTGTTTATCGGTAAGTCCCCAGGTATCGAGGTCCAGGTTGAAATCATAATGATCCATGATGTACTGCTTCACCCTGTGTATTTTCTTTAGCGGGCCCATTTTTTCTATGCCCGAAAACCATGGATCATCCCTCCATTTCCATATCTCAGGCGACATGATATTGGCATAAACCAGGGCGTAAAGCAGTTCGGGGAAGATAAAAATCTCCATATCCGACAAGGTGAAAGCTGAACTGTATTTTTCGATCTCCTTGTTGTTGTATATTCCGGGACTGTGTTTTTCCATATTCGGATGTAACAGGTAAAGATACGTTCTGCCTTGTTCCTGCCGGCAGCGGCAGTTTTATTTAAACGGCCTGCAATTTACAAATAAAAAAACCGGTCTATTGCCCGGGGTTCAGCCTGACCGTAAAAAAAGAAGGCGTCCTTTTGGGACACCCTCTCTTCCATTCTCAATAAAAGCTTCAATATTATTCGACGATCAATTTAGTGATCTGGGTATTATCTTTTTCATAAATACTGATGAAATAGAGCCCGGGGGTCAATCCGGAGATATCCAGCTTAAATTCTCTGCCGAGGTCTGTTTCATCCTTTGAAAGGACGACCGATCCAAGTGAATTGGAGATTTTCAAACTGGCCTTCATTGCATGTAAAGGAATGATATTCACTTGACCTTTCGCGGGATTCGGATAAATGCTGGCAAGCCTTGCCTGGTTTTTCTCGCTGATTCCAACATCATAGTGTTCTACAAGGACCTGGTATTCATTCGAAAATGTGCCGCCTCCGCAAGTATTTACACCCTGAACAGATATCAGAGCAGTTCCGGTCCAGGACGGGTTCCATGTGGCAGTACCAATGACGTTATAACCGCTTACAGTTCCTGCATCAGCAGGACTCAGTTGCCAGGTGTATGTTGTAGCATAAACCCCGCCATTGGTATTATAATCAGTGGTTGCACTCGTCAGGGAATTAACCTGGGCCGGGCCGTTTGGATCACCTGGAGTATGCGGCAATTCGGGATCAATGGTGACATTAACACCACCAATCATAGGTGCAGTGCAGTTATCTGTTGTCCTGGTAGCCATAACGGAATAAAGACCTGCTGTTAACTGGTTGCCAAATGAGATTGCGCTGCCTGTCCCGGCAACTGTAATGGAAGTGGCACTGCTGTTCATGTAAAGTGTGTAGTTCGTCCCACTGACAGAACCAGAAAGTCCAACGGGTGAGCCGTTGCCTCCCTGTCCGCAATAGGCTCCTCCTCCGGTGACAGCGAATGACTGGGGAGGAGACACTGTGATAATAAGGCTGCCTGACCAGAGTCCCTGGCAACTACTGGTAATAGCAGCCACCTTGAGAGAAGCTGTGCTCGACCAGCCTGACGCCCAGGTAACCGATGCGCTGGTCCCATTATTTGAAACAGTCCCGGCATAGCTGGGGTTAAGGCTCCAGATATAATTTGTCGCATTGGGAACAGCTGTGGTCGTGTATTCAGAACTCTGAGGATTTAAACACAAGGTTGTCGGTCCGGTCGGGGTTGAAGGCTGTGCAGGTGGTTCAGAAACAGTAATGTTCAGCCCGGGAGACCAGTTGCTCTCGCTGCAGAGATTGCCGGCCTTGACTTTCAAAGTCGCTGTTCCCGTATATGATGAGGCAAATGTGACCTGGCAACTGGAACCGGAAGGATTTAATGTACCTGCAGAGGAAGGAGTAAGATCCCAGGTATAGGTGGCCACATTCTGGTCAGTGGGAACACTGTATGTCAGAGTACCAGCGTTCACACATATACCATTGCTCCCCTGAGGAATGCCCGGATCGGTCGGAGGAGAATAAACCACGATGTACTGAGCCTTTGTATGGGTTTCCTTACAAACCCCATTACTGATCTCAAGACTTACATCATTTCTTCCTGCATTAGCATAAGAAACAAACGGATTTGAACTTGAAGAAGCAGATGGACTGCCTCCCGGGAAAGTCCAGCTATAGGTACCGACACCCGTTGTAGTTGCAGAAAAGGACGAACTTATAGGGGCACAACCAGTGGCTGGAGTACCTGAAAAATCAGTAAATGTCATCAGGGTCGATGGCAAACTGTTCAAACTGCATTTGATCCCGTTATAAGTAGTTTTGGTAGAATAATCCTGAACAAAAGCAATCAGTTCACAGTTGGCAGCATTCCAGGAGGCATCCTTCGTGAAGTTAAGTGTAAAATTTTTGACATCCCCTGAAGCAAAGCTGAAGGAAGTCCCGTCTACACCCGGAACCATCAGGCGGTTGACGAAATTCAATTCGGTCATGCAGCCTTCCCAGCTTTGTACAATATGAGACTCCGTAAGGAAAAGATGAAGCCTGAGATCGGAACCCGATACTGAAGCCAGTTTTGTAACAGAGACGTTGACCGTGTAATCGTTTCCTGTTTTCGTACCGGATAGGCAAATGCTAACCGGGGAAGGCACCGCTATTGCAGATTGGTAGATAGGCAGGTAATATGAGTAAACATTCCCGCTGGGACATGCTGCTCCTCCTTCCGAAAGAGAAGTCCCGTCAAAGACACCTGTCGGATTACCCGAAATTGCGTAATAGCTGCACCTCGCATTAGAATATATGTTGGTGTAAGGATCCGGCCCTTGCCCATTGTTATGATTTTCAATCACGGCAATTGCTTTACCTTCGCTTATGAGTTGTTCGGCAGCATTTGCCGCACCGGGGCAAAACGTGCAAAGGGTACTTGTGCTTATTTCCAGAATCACAACATTCCTTTGAATGGTCTGGGCAAAGAGGGTGATGGACGCAAAAACTGCAACTAGCAGTAAATAAAGATTTTTCATTGGACTGGGTTTCTTGTTATGGTAAACTATTAATAAAAATAATGTTATTTTCTGCGCAAAGATATTAAATTCAGTTGAAATATTTAGTATTCTGATAAAATTTGATAGGTTTTATCCAATCTAAATCCATCCTAACTGAGCTTATCTTTATTGAAGGAGATTTTTTCATAAATTTGTTTGACTAAAACCTGTGTTATGTATTACTCCGGAAAAGAGATCGTTGAAATCGCCGTCCGTATCGAAGAGAACGGCTATGCTTTTTACATTGCCGCTGCCGAAATGATAAGGGAGCCAAACGAGATTAAAAACCTGTTCCTTGACCTGGCAGAACAGGAAACGATGCATACCGCATCCTTCCAGAAAATATTTGAAAAATTCGAACCCGAGGATTATGAACAGGCTGAAGAGGATTTTTCAGCCTACATCCGGAATCTTGCCGACAAACATATATTCGGAAAGCCGGAAGCCGGCGTCACTCTTGCAAAAACACTGAAAAGCCCGAAAGAAGCCCTGCAGGTTGCTTTTCAATTCGAGAATGACAGTGTGGCATTTTACAAGGAGCTTTACTCTAAAACCAAAAGCGATTCAAAAAAACTCATCAAACAGATCATCGCCGAAGAAGAAGCCCATGCCGCAAGGATTAAAAGGTTCCTTTAGCTATGAAAAAACCTGTCAAACGAATCCTGTTTGGATTTCTCATTTTTATTGGCTTACTGGTTCTGCTGCTTGGCTTTTTCGGGTTCAGGTTCTGGTACGGCACCAGGGATATGTCACCGGCTGAAACACAAAAGCTTAACGATACGGTGTTTGTCGTGAAAGACAAGTTCGTGAATGCTTATTTCTTTAAAACAAGCCAGGGTTACGTGATGGTTGATGCCGGTGTGAGCGAAGAAAATTTTAAAGCGCAGATGGACGGGCTGGGGATTCAGCCGGACCAGGTGACTACGATTCTTCTGACCCATACCGATTCGGACCATACCGGCGCCATGGGTCTGTTTAAGAATGCGAAGGTCTATATGCATAAGGACGAGGAACAGATGGTCAACGGAAAGAACGGCAAGTTCTTCTTCCTCCGCGTTCACTGGAAATACAGTCCTTACACCTTACTGAATGACCGCGATACCCTGAATATAGGCGGGCTCAGGATACAGATCATCCATACACCCGGCCATACACCCGGTTCATGTTGCTATCTGTTCAACCACGAATACCTTGCAACGGGAGATAATGTCGCATACAAAAACGGGAAGTTTGTGCACTTCACCGATTTTTTCAACATGGATACCCCGGCACAGGAAGCTGCATTAAAGAACCTTCCCGAATTAAACAGCACGCCGTTTATCCTGATGGCCCATCATGGGATTGTGCGGCAAAAGCCATCCGCAGTGGAAATAAAAAAAATGCAAAACACCTATTTTCTTGTGACGATTGACCTCACAGGGCTTTCGCATAAGGATATGGGACGGATGTACGGAGAAAAGATCAGGCAGGCGATGCCCTCTTATGATACGGTGATGGATGCCATGATGAAGGACCAGTTCGATATGCTGAAACAGGCAGGGCTCAGTTTCGATATTGTTAAACAACGTGCCATTGCCCTGTTGCAGCAGGTCCAGCCCGAATACAGGGATGAGATAGAAGGTATGGCTTCGGTGTTCTCAGCTGCAAAAGACGAGACCGGCGACGGGATTTTCTCGAGAAACGAATTTCTTATATGGCAGTTTTATGCAGATGTCGTACGCCCCACTCAATGTTCTGCTTCGGCAGCCTTTGCAGATGCTTCAGCATCGGGGAACACGATTGTCGGGCGGAACCTCGACTGGTATTCATTAAAAGATAACAGCCTGGCGAAGATCCATGCCGTCACCCTCATCCATAACAGCAACAGGTCCATTGCCTGCATCAATTTCCTGGGACAGCTTACGCCGGTGAGCGGATTCAACGAACACCATGTGTTTGGCGCCATCCTCGATTGCGAGACCGGCGCGGCATATCCGCCGATCCAGGGAAAACGTTCCTATCATTTTGACCTCAGGTACGGCCTCGAAAACGATTCAACCATTGAAAGCCTCGCCAGTTTCATGAAAGATAGGGACTATACCTTCAATCATTTGATTTTTCTGGCGGATGAGCATTCTGCCGGGGTACTGGAAGATAATATCGGAAGCAAGGCACGCTCACTTCGCACACCCTTATCAAAGCTGCGTCCCGGAGCCGAATGGGGGATCCCCAATACGTTCGCCACAGTCAACGATAACCGCCTGCCGGGCAACTTCGTCGAAAACCCCGAATACCCTGGCAACCTCAAACGCTGGTCCAGCCTTAAAAACCAGTATTCATCCCAGCTGAAATCAGGCAGGATAGATATCGAAAAAATGAAACTCATCGCGGGATTTCCTTCAACCGATGGAAGTGCAAAATCCTCCGGCGCCCTCTTCAGATCGAACGACCATACGCCCACCCTTCAATCCATCATCCTGAAAATGGACACCTATGAACTCTGGGTCGGCTTTGCACCCCAGGGTAAACTTCCGATGAAACCTTCTTACCTGCAGATTTTCAGCGGGGACCCATTCTCAGCTAACTAACCTTATTACATGATTACAGTCTCAAACCTGGGCATCCAGTTCGGCAAGCGCATTCTGTTCCAGGATGTGAACATGGTGTTCACTCCCGGCAACTGCTACGGGATCATCGGGGCAAACGGCGCCGGCAAATCCACCTTCCTGAAACTGCTTTACGGAGAGATGGATTATACAAAGGGTAATGTAAGTTTCGGGCCGGGTGAGAGGCTGTCGGTCCTGAAACAGAACCATGCCGAATTTGATGAATGCACCGTACTGAACACCGTACTGATGGGGCATTCAAAGTTGTGGGAGATCATGAATGAAAAGGAATTGCTTTACGCCAAAACCGATTTTTCAGAAGAAGACGGCCACCGGGCTTCGGAGCTGGAAGAGGCATTTGCCGCTTTCGATGGGTGGAATGCCGAGAGCAATGCAGCCAGTCTGCTGAGCGGACTGGGGATCAAAGAGGACCTGCATCCGAAGCTGATGCGGGAACTTAAGGGCCGTGACAAGGTTAAAGTTTTACTGGCCCAGGCCCTCTTTGGAAAACCCGACAACCTTCTTCTTGATGAGCCTACCAACGACCTCGACCTTGAAACCGTGAACTGGCTCGAGAATTATCTTGCAAACTTCGACAATACCGTTCTGGTGGTTTCCCACGACCGCCATTTTCTCGATACCATCTGCACCCATATCGTTGATATCGATTTCGGCCGTGTGCAGCAGTTCCCGGGGAATTACAGTTTCTGGTATGAGTCGAGCCAGCTGGCGCTCCGTCAGCAGCTGGCACAGAATAAAAAAGCCGAGGAACGCAAAGCCGAACTCCAGGAGTTCATCCGTCGTTTCAGCGCAAACGCTTCGAAGTCGAAGCAAACCACCAGCCGCAAGAAGATGATCGAGAAGCTCAATATAGAGGAGATCCGGCCTTCGACCCGCAAATACCCCGGTATCATCTTCACACCCGACCGGGAACCGGGTAATACAATCCTCGAAGTGCATGACCTTAGCAAAACTATGGATGGGACCATGCTGTTTAAAAAAGTCAGCTTTACGATGCAGAAGGACGACAAGGTGATCTTCCTGTCCCGTGATCCACGCGCCATGACCGCCCTGTTCGAGATCATCAAGGGCCATGAAAAGCCCGATACCGGGACTTTTATATGGGGACAGACCATCACGAAGGTTTATCTGCCTTTGGAATACGAAAAACTGTTCCAGACTGATCTGAACCTGATGGAATGGCTGGGGCAGTATTCAAACGACACCACCGATAATTACCTTCGCGGATACCTCGGCAAGATGCTCTTTTCGGGCGAAGAGGTGTACAAAAATGCCAACATCCTTTCGGGAGGTGAAAAAGTGAGATGCATGATCGCCCGCATGATGATCCGCAATGCCAACGTGATGATCCTCGACACCCCTACCAACCATCTCGACCTTGAGTCGATACAGGCATTCAACAACACCCTGATGAAGTTCAAGGGGAACCTGCTCATGTCATCGCATGACCACGCATTTATTCAAACAGTATGTAACCGGATCATAGAGATCTCCCCAAAAGGGATGATCGACAAACGGATGGAGTATGACGATTACGTGACGGATCCAAGGATCAAAGAGCTGAGGGAGAAGCTGTACTAAGTGGTTTAAAAGCTTAGTAGTCTTTTATTAATGATTCATAAGGAATCTTCAGTTTTTTATGAAGATTCCTTATCATATTCAAACTCAATTTCCTTTTATGGTTAAAAATTTCAGAGACCCGGCTCTTATATCCTATTACTTCCGCCAAATCCTGATTATTCATGTTCATCTGCTCCATTCGAAACTTAATTGCCTCAATCGGGTCAGGAGCTTCAATCGGATAATGCTCATCTTCATATTTCTCAATCAATATTCCCAATAGATCTGCCTCATCCCCATCGGATGAATCCACAGCAGCATCAAAAATAACCTCAAGTCTCTTCAGAGCCTGATTATATTCTTCTTCGGTCTTTAATACTTTAATATTCATTTCATTTATATTTTATCAGCATCAATGATATCATATTCTCCATGTGTTCCAATGAATAAACAAAATTACCATTTTGGTAACTCAATGTGCAAATTTAATTTACATGAAAATATTTGATAAAATATTCACTTGCCCCCAGGCTGTATGCTCCGAGTCGCAAAGTCAAGGCAATTTTTAACTTTGCAATAATATCAAGAGATCTTTGCTAATCCATTCTTTTATGATCAAACTCTCCCGAATAAAAATTGACCTTTTTGTAGAATGTCCGAGGTGTTTTTATCTGGACATGGTGAAAAAGATAAAACGACCACAGGTTACACCATTGAACTTGAACAATGCGGTCGATACCCTGCTGAAAAGGGAATTCGATATTCACAGGGCTGCTGGAACAAAGCATCCGCTGCAAATACAGTTTGGCATCGATGCTTTCCCTTCAAATCATCCGCAAATGAATGCATGGCGTCAATCTATGACGGCAGGTGTGATTCATATTGATACCGAGAAGGAGTTCCACTTGCATGGAGGGATTGATGATTTATGGGAGGATCGCAATGGTGTCTATTATGTCGTGGATTATAAAGCCACAAGCAAAAATGAGCCGGTTGTAAAGCTTGAGTTTTGGATGAAAGGATTTAAACGACAAGTAGAGATCTATCAATGGTTACTCCGGAAAAACGGTTTAAATGTTTCCGATACTGCATACTTTGTATACTGCAATGGCGACCGTACGGCAGAAGCCTTTGATAATTGCATCAGATTTTATTGCCACATCATCCCATACAAGGGTAACGATAAATGGATAGATAGTACGTTAGATAAGATTTACCAGTGTCTTCATTCATCAAAAATACCAGAACCTGGGGCAAACTGCGATTATTGTAACTACGCATTGGCATACTCCCAGAACATCGTTAATAATTGAAAGTAAGCCGTATTCTTTACAATAGGCGATACTTCCCATTTTTCAGTAATAATAACAATCCTCTTCTCGGTTTTCCCAAACCGCAGGTCCACTTCGGCCGGTTTTCTCATGTTTGCAGAAAACCAAACTCATGAAACCTGCTTCTTATAATGACGACCTATATAAAAGTGAACAGCTCAGCAGGAAAAAGTATATCATCGGAGCTGTCATTGGTGATATTATTGGTTCCGTTTATGAATTCTCCAATGTAAAAACAACAAATTTCCCTTTATTCGGGAAACGGACAACCTTTACTGATGATACTGTGCTTACTGTAGCTACTATGGATGTAATTCTTGGTCAAAAAGATTTCACTGAGGTTTATCAAAGCTATGGAAGGATGTTCCCAAACGTGGGTTATGGAGGTTTGTTCAAATATTGGATACTTGATAAATACCCGAAAGCCTACAATAGCTGGGGTAATGGATCAGCAATGCGGGTAAGTCCTGTGGGCTGGGCTTACAATACTCTTGATAAAGTATTATTTCAGGCGAAACGAAGTGCTGAAGTCACTCATAATCACCCTGAAGGAATAAAGGGTGCACAAGCGACCGCTTCAGCTATATTCCTTGCCAGAACGGGTAATAGCAAAACACAGATCAAACAGTTTATCGAAACGACATTTCAATACAATTTGAATAGGAGTCTTGCAGAAATAAGACCTGCGTATCAATTTGAAGTAAGCTGTCAGGGCTCGGTTCCCGAGTCCATCATTTCATTTTTGGAAAGTACAAATTTTGAAACTGCAATCAGATTGGCGATATCGATTGGAGGTGACAGCGACACGATTGCTTGTATTGCAGGTGGAATAGCGGAAGCGTTTTACCAGGAAATCCCTGAATATATCCTTGACAACTCATTGAGAATACTTCCAGCCAGAATAATAAAACTGATTCAGTTATTTTCCTTGCGATACAGGAAATAATCTTCATAGAATCAATAGCACCACATGTCCACTGCGGTCTTTCTACTCATTTTTGCAAATAAAATCAAGGCATTATGAAAGTATACAGTATTTATTACGACCTTTATTACGACAAGGAAAGGCCCTTAATCAGTGGTTCTTATAAAATGTATGTGGAAAACATCAGGGAAATTTTCGATAAGACGTTTGACCTGATCAAAGAAAATGAAGAGGGTTATGAAGAACGTACATTTGAAGAAGAAAATCTTACAGGTTTTGACCTACACTTTCAGGTAGCAAAAAAACAGCAGTGGGATGGTTCCCCATCTCGAAAAATGACTTATTCCCTGAAGCCCAAAGGAACAAAAAGGAAACCAACAAAGCCAATTGATACCACTGATACAGAATAATAACAAACATACCCAATGACAAAGCCACGTTATTTGACCAAATCGGTATTCAAGCTGGCGCTGGAATGCCCTACCAAGCTTTATTATGCAAAAAAAACGAACATTTATCCTGATTCCAGGGTCGATGATCCTCTGCTTGAAGCATTGGCCGAAGGTGGATTCCAGGTTGGTGAACTGGCCCGGCAATATTATCCGGGTGGTGTCAATATCGATGTGATGGAACACGAAGAAGCCTTGCGCCAGACCAATGAGGCTCTGAAACTCGAGAATGTGGTGATCTATGAGGCTGCTGTAAGGTTCGAGAATTTCTTTATCCGGGCTGATGTCCTGGAGAAAAAGGGTAATCTGATCCGCTTGATTGAAGTGAAGGCTAAATCGTACGATCAGAAAGATTCCTCAGGTTTCCTTAAAAGTAATGGATTTCTCAGCCCAAACTGGGTGCCTTATGTTTTCGATATTGCCTTTCAGAAACATGTTACCTTGAAGGCCTTCCCAAAATTCAGGGTAAATGCGTTCCTGATGCTGGCCGATAAAACTGCCCGGACCACCGTCGATGGGTTAAACCAGAAATTCTTCCTTAACCGGGACAAGGATGGCAGGGTTAAAATTGTTACTCCTCCGGGTTTGAAACGTGACGACCTGGGTGGTAAAATCCTTGTTGAGGTGAAAGTGGATGACATCTGTGAGGATATCTTCAATGATACCGCTTTACCTGAAAAACCTGGCCATGAGAAACCGTTTCCAAAATGGCTGAATTATCTTTCTGATCATTACAAACAAGATAAAAAGATCATCACTCCCATCAGCATTGTCTGTAAGAATTGTGAATTCGTATGTGATTCAGAGCAGGAGAAAGCTGGGTTGAAAAGCGGGTTCAAGGAATGCTGGAAAGCTCAGCTTCACTGGTCCGATACCGATTTTGAACAACCCCTCGTCTTCGGTATCTGGGATTATAAACGCAAAGCCCGGTTGATTGAAGAAGGTACGTATTTCATGAAGGATGTTACCGATGAAGATTTGAACCTGATGCCCTCCGAGTCTGAGGATATTTCACGGAGCGAGAGGCAGCGTATGCAGATTGATAAGGCAGTTAATAAGGATGATATTCCTTATACCGAAGTCGAAGGACTCAGAAATGAAATGGCAAGCTGGAAATTTCCCCTGCATTTCATTGATTTTGAAACTACTGCATTGGCCATTCCTATCAACAGGAACCTGCATCCTTATGAAGGGATTGCTTTCCAGTTTTCTCATCATGTCGCGAATTCTGATGGTTCCATTGAACACAAAGGGCAATATCTGAATACCAACCGGGGAACTTTCCCGAGTTTTGATTTCCTCCGTGCGCTCAAAAAGGAACTTGATCAGGATGAGGGCACGATTTTCCGGTATGCCGCTCATGAGAACACCTATCTGAATTTCATTTATCGTCAGCTTAAAACAACTAATGAACCGGATAAGGAGGAGCTGTGCGAATGGATCACAACCATCACTCATTCTTCCGATAGCCAGGCCGATAAATGGGAAGGTGAACGGGATATGGTTGATTTATGCAGGATGGTCAGGCTGTATCACTATGATCCTTATACTAAGGGCTCTAATTCAATCAAGAAAGTTCTGCCTGCAATCCTGAACCACAGTAAATATCTTCAGGATAAGTATTCAAAGCCGGTATATGGCACCGCTGCCATTCCCAGTCTTAATTTTAAAGACCAGGTTTGGATCAAAACGGAGGATGGCAAAGTTTTGAATCCCTATAAACTGCTCAAACCCCTTTTTGAAGGCGTGACCGATGAGGCCTTAGATTCCTTTATCACCGATGAAAACCTTGCCGACGGTGGCGCTGCCATGATGGCCTATGCCAAGATGCAGTTCATGGAGATGACCGAATCTGAGAGAAAATTTGTCATGGATGGCTTACTCCGGTATTGCGAACTCGACACCCTGGCGATGGTCATGCTTTGGGAATACTGGAATTATGAGGTTTGCTGCACTTGAATGCTTTTATGAAAAAGCGATACGGGCCTACTTGTTTTACAGAATAATCAGGAATTGATTTCCGGTGGGACTTTAATAAAAACATTCATTATAGCTGTGGATATCTCTAATGCTATAGGCTTAGTTTCATTTATTATTTCCTTGATCTTCTTTTCAATATCTTGTTGTTCTTCATTAATTATTTCTTTAGCATTGAAATTGAATTTCCGTTCGTAAAACACTAAACATTTCTTTCCGTATGTTCGTTTTAAATTAGTTAAATCTTTTACAGCGAATAATATTTTATCCCAGATTACATCATCGTAACCAAAAATCACTGCAATAATAATAGCATCCGGACCAGTCTCATAATAAGCGATTTGGAAATAAAAAACTTCTTTTTGAAGCACACTTTGGTCTTTTCTCTCAAAGATATTATTTAAGGCAGGAGTAGTAAATCGAATAAAACCTAAACGATTTGAGGCAATCACAACGAATCCTGAATCCACTAATTCTTTTTCAAAATAATGAAATAGCATTCTTGCAGGGTCAGGCCGATTCTCGAGAATAAATTCTAAGGCCTCTTTATGAGCATTGTACACTTTCAGTGCTAAATCATTTAAAGAATCATTCATAAGTAACTCTCTTTTAATGGTTGACAAATAATCTTCAAGGTAAAATTTCACTTTTTCACTAATACTGTTTTTATAGAGTGATATAATTCTTTCAAGTATATCAGCAACTTGAATGTAGGAGTAATTTATATAAAACTCCTTGGAAGCATCATACACGGGTTCTCTACCCCAAGGAGTCAAATAAACAAAATGACGGTATTTATCTGGAAAATTTTCTTCAGCAACCTTTTTATATCTCTTCAGTTGACTTGAATGATCTATAGTATTAACCTTGTTCTCAATTAATATGATATCCTTACTGAATATGATCAGGATATCAATATTTCTCCATTCACGCCTGATTTCGCATGTTGAAATATCTAAATAATCAGAATCGAAAATTGTCCGGTTAAGTGCTTTGGAATCAGAAAAGATATCCCGAACAAACTTCTTCAGCACAATATCATTCAATCCGTGATTTTCGTTAGGGTTTAAAATATAGGCCAGAAAATTAGAATGTCTGATCTCTTTTCGCCCTATGGAAAACGCTTTAAAGATATTGGGTTCTCTGAGGGCAAGTTCTATCTGTTCAAAATCATAGTCAGTAATCAAACTTGCTATTTTTTCATCCATGGTAGTTCACTTTATTATTTTGACAGGATTTGCTTTGACTCTTTT
The DNA here is from genome assembly GCA_903887775.1 of uncultured Bacteroidales bacterium. Lineage (GTDB taxonomy): Bacteria > Bacteroidota > Bacteroidia > Bacteroidales > FEN-979 > CAIRDP01. Next base: position 343,080 of record CAISRB010000012.1, on the reverse strand, counting down.
TTTGCTGATGTTAATTCTGATTTCATGAATGATGTCGGGTTTTTCGGGAATATTACCTATCACATGGTCATCAAGTGATCCCTCGACAACTTCAGAGTATAGTTGACTGAACACATTCTTCAGCTCCTGCTCGTTAAAATCCGTATCGCCCGTTAAAGTTCCTCCAGCTTCCCAATCGATGGAAAAATGAAGATCGTACTTGGTATAGACCATATTCATTTTATGTTTCAGGTTATTTGTTTGAACTTTTTGTAATTCTAATTTCGATTTCATTGATCATTGCTGAGTTATACAACTCTTCGTCGGTAATGTTGTCGATAATGATCTTGTCATAAAATTGGTCGAATATTTTTTTCAGGTTCTTTCTTGGAAATACTAATTTTCCTTGCGAGATGGTCCCATCGTTGAAATATATAAAATACTTGACGAGATACTTTGTCATAACCTTAAATGTTTTTATACAAATGTACATGTTCTGGCCGCATTGTGCTTGCAGTTATGGAATTATAATCTATAATTCTGGGAACAGGGTTATTATGGTTGCTGATTTGGGCACGTACATTTCCAATACTGAAGAACTATATGAATATCCTTTACCCCCACCTATTATTGTACTGTCTAACAATAGAACGTGCTTATCATTAATAAGCGGGGCCAATTCCATGGCCTCACATTTATAGAATTCATCATAAAACTTTTGCATTTGTGTAAAATATTCGACCAGCATCTTATTTTTAACGTATTTAAAACTGAACATTTCTTTGTTTTCGTTGTCCATCTCCCAGAAATACCCGTTTATTTCCTTGCTTAACCTATCATATTGATCTGGAAAATCATCGTGTATTCCTTGCCAGTTAATAATGCCTTCGTAAACATATTCGGTAGATACGCTCAATAACCAATCGCTGATTTGATTAGTAGATGGTATTATCTTTTTTAATCCTTGAACAAATCGCACAATCAGTTCATTCGCTCGGGGAAATGTTATAATCGTGTCATAATGCGGTCGAATTATGCCAGCAACCCGAATGAATTGATGTAACAGTGCCAGAATATCTTCTTCTGTATTTGCAAATTTCCAATCATCTATATTTTTTAACGCGTAAGTCAGTGGATTGCCCAAATAGCTGCAATCCGATGTAATCGAGCGTCTAAACATCGAAATTACCTGATGACCATAAACCTCTGAACAGATTGGTTTAAGTACCACGGAGGTGCTTTCGTCTTTTTCCTTTTCTAAATCAAATGAGGCTGTTTTATGGTCATAATCAATATGCATGCCCGCAATCAAATACTGATATTCTGCCAAGAGATGCTTTTTTGTGATCTCAAGTTTATCTTTACGGCTCACAATATAGAATTCTTGATATTTGTAGTTCAGAGATGCTCAAATAGTTTTTATTTCAACCATGCCTGTGCAAAAATGCATCCGTACACCGCATTGAACCTGCGGCCTCAGGAGAAATTTCATTAATTATCTGCAATCTCTGATTATGTATGCATTGTGACTGTTGTCCGCAGATAGAATGCGGCCAACTTGATTAGGTTTGTCGGCAACAATAAAAAACCGAAATCTATGCCGACCATCTCATTTGAAGAAGTCGTAAACTTCATTAAAAAAATGGCTGCGATGTATGTTTATGCTGCTGAAGAATGGGAGTATGAATATCTTGAATCGGAGACATTGCAGAAAATAATAGAATTTGCAGCGGATGAACAAGATGTAGCATTTGAAACTTTCTCTAAAAAGCTATTTAATGCACCTGAAGATGATTCTGAACCAGACTTTTACAGTCTCGCTTTAGCTGAGATTATGAGACGGCATTACGATCAAAAGTTGCTGTCGGAGAAGACATCCCAATTATATACCCTGTATATTGAGGAATTCTGGGGAGAAAAACAACCTCCATCTAAAGACTTGTTCAGAAATCCTATTCCTACCGGACTTGCTGAGTTAGATAAAATTATCGGAGGCTGGTTAAATAATGATTTGATTATCCTTGGCGGAAGCCCTGGTTCAGGGAAAACAGGCATGATGCTAAGTTTCGCACGAAAAGCAGCAAGGCGAGGAAATGCTGTCTGTATTTTCACTCTGGGACAATCATCCCAGTCCCTTGTTGGCCGGATACTTTTCTCTGATTTTGATGCTCCTCCCGCCTCCACCCATATGTGGTCTTTTTCCCGGATTGATATGCGGAATCTGGCTGTCGCGGCAGAGGATTTGGCAAGGCTTTTGATTTATTTCGATGATAATCCTGAAGCGACGATGGATTATATCACAGAACAATCCCGTTTTATGCATCACGAATGTAGATGCCACATGATCATTATTGATTGTCAGCAATTGATCAAGATTGGATCAAACATATCCGACCTGAGCGGCCGTGAAAAAGTTGAATTTATTTCTAAACAGGCCAAGCAAATTGCCATTGATTTGAATATTCCTGTAATACTGCTCTCTGATCTGGGCCGGTGGGTTAATGAGAGAATTCCATTTTTACCACCGAGAATAACCGACCTGCCATGGGCTAAAACCCTTGAACCATATGCCGACATCATCCTGCTGGTTCATCGACATGCTCTTCATGGTACACTCTCTGATATTGAAGGTAATAGTACCCGCAAGAAATGCGAAATCATCATAGCAAAGAACCGTGGAAAGGAGTTAGGGAGGATTCGCTTCAAACATAACAAGGGAATGTCGAAAATTGAGGATGCCGATTAGAGGTTGCTTTTTCTATAAATGATATTTCGAATTAACGATATATATGGAATCCCCGACCCCTATCTTCCAGCTTTCAATTACAGTTAATCACGGAAAAATGAAATTCCCTGTTAACCTGGAAACGAGTACACTGGGTTATTTCTCTGGTTTGACTGAGCTGGAATCATTTTTAAAGTCATTGCCCGAGCTTCCGGCTTCCCAACATTATTATGGTAAGGATATCGGATTCAGAATTTTCGAGGCTAAAAAATTCTATCTTGATCAAACATCAAGTACAATGGGGCATTGGGTTTATGATGCAGATGGAAAATTGTATGGAGGATATGATGGCCCTGATGATACTCCCTTTCGAGGAAGGGAAGCCTCTGACTGTAACTTTAAGCCAGGTGAGATCGTCGGGTTTATTGAGTGCGGAGAATTGGAAGTGGGGATAATTTTAAACTTACCGATCGATCCAGCAACTTTACTAAATCGTAAAGAAAAAGTAAGAGAACGGTACGGTAACATTGATAATCCCCCGGTTTTTGAACTGGATCAAAGTGACGATAGCTATCTTGTATTAACCGGTCCTGCTAATGGACATTCTCACCCATGGGTGCACCATGTGTTCCGAATGAACAAACCCATCTCCAAGAAAAAAAGAAATTACTTCATCAACTTTTCGAGACTGATGAAGCCACTTTAAAAGTCAGACCACTAAACATAGCCGATCCAAACAGAGAATCAGTACCATTGCAAAATGAGAATATCTGATTATGACCCAAGGGAAACTCATTTCCTTTAAGGAGATCAACAGCCACTCTTGGGTTATTCTGATTATTTCTTTTCAGGAGCTATGATGAGTTTTTCCCTGTTGACAGCAATCGCTTTGACTCTCCTTTTACTGATGTTAATTCTGATTTCCTTGATGATTTCTGGCTTTTCAGGAATCTTACCTAGAGCGTGTGCATCAAGCGATTCTTCGACAACTGTGGTGTACAATTGGCTAAAAATGTCTTTCAGGTTATCACTCCTCCCATCATCGCTACATCTTAACTTTCCTCCTTTAGTCCAATCAATGCAGAACTTCAGATCATATACTGTGTATACCATACTATTTTGATTTTGAAACAAGATTGTAAAATGATGTTTTCACGACTGACTATGTTGAAATTTTGTCAATCGGGGACTGGATTCCTCTTAATCCTGAGACTGACCTCATTGATCATATCAGGCTCATATAACTCTTCATCCGAAATTTGTCCGATGATGATCTTATCGTAAAACCTGTCAAATAGTTTTTTAAGGCTCTTTATCCTGAAACGCCTGAAACCATGAGAAGTGGTACCATCATTCCAGGCGATGTAATATTCGACAATGAATTTTGTAGCAGCCATAAGTGTTTTTCAGCAAAAGTATGCTGCCAAGGCGCAGTGGACCTGCGGTTTAAGAATAATTTGGGCACGGAATGAAATATTCATAGTCTTTGTAAATAATGCATATACGCTGCGGCGAAGTTGATCATTTTTGTTAAGAATTGCGTATGTTCATTCTTTTCAAATTGGCGAACTATGCAAAATGGCTTTGGTAAATTTCTTGGAACATTGATTTATATACAGCAAAAAGACGGATTCTCCAAGGTCGTAAGTAATCATAATGTTCGAATTTTCCATTAAGTCGATTGATCCTCATTTCTTCAGTATATTCAGCATGTTTCATTAACATATCGGAAAATGAATGAATTTCACTCTCAATGTGGTCGAACTTGTTCCAAAAAGGACAAGGATTGAGGTTCTCATAAATCTTCTTTATCCACCGAGAACCACTCCACGAATAATGAGGAATGTGATAATCAGCTGTATAACCAAGTTTTTCAAGCTTAACATTTAGAGAATTACCGATTACAATTGTTATAGGATTGCCAAGCAATCTTAATTCATCTCTAAGAAGCTCCAACCAATTTGGGTACCTTTGGCTGGCAGTTCTCCTTGCATCATCGGTTGTCATGGCACCTTTTGAAAGATCAGTAATATAATAATTGAAGGTTTGGTTGCACAAGAAATTATAAGCACAAAAATGAAGAATAAAGTCTTCTGCAGACGTTAAAAAATTTTGGTACCCTTGCTGAATTTCTTCTCTTGTTTTTGTTAGCCCGCCATTTTTGACTGATGGTTCCATTCCAATGAGACAAAACAAAGGCTTAGAACATATTTTTGGATTTGGAAGAAATTCACAATCAACCCCAAGTTCAGTTTGATCTAACTTCACTCTTTGTTTGCAAAAATCAATAAACTCATTAAAAGATTCAGATTTAATCATAAATCTCAATAGTAATTTTTACCTACTCCACAAGTAGTCGAAATTTATAGTACCAGATTGAATAATTTACCTTCATAGTCCTGTTTTTCATCACCAACCATATTCATTCGCAACTTGCAATTCATTAATCAGTCGTTAGTGTCTTATACTGTTAAGAATCTTATCAGCATAGGTTATAAACTTTTCACGATTTCTCCCAATTTTCAAACTTGCCCCTGTTTTGGGATCATAATCTTTATATAGTTTTCCACTACCTATTAACCAAAATATTTTATCAATTGTATATGGTGTCTGTTTATTATTATCTGCTACTCTAATGACTGCATTTAAAACGTCATAATCTATTCTTGATTTAGATAATCCAAGTCTGGAAAAGATTTCAATCAGATGTATATCTGTCTTAGCATACCAATGAAAACCAGATTCCTTTAAAAAGTCACAAGATAACGCTAATCCAAATCCTTTAATTTCTTGTTTAAGTAATAAAGGTAATGCATTTCTTGCTCTTTCATCATTGTGGAAAAAGTTTACAAAAGCATAGAAATCGTGATGATCTTTAAACTTATTTAGAAATGTTGCTCCAGAAATAATTGTATTACAATACTTATACCATAATCCAGTTTCGCCTTTATTAATCTCTTTGTTTTTACTATTCTTTAGATTAAAAGACGTTACAATAATATCAAGAAGCTTATCAGATTCAGAATAAACTTTAGTAACCTTTTTAACATCGAAATTAAAAAGTATTTTTTTAAGGTTGATGATACCTCCAATTGGCTTTGATATAACACCTAGTGATCTCTGACGATTGGCTCCAGATTCTAAAAGTCTCAAATAGTAATCCGGTAATGAGTGCAATTTCGCTGGAATTAGGTATTTGTTTATCATTTCAGGATTAAAATTTTTACTAATTAATCTTTCTTTGAGAAATGACTTTGCTATTTTAAAGACGATTCTGTCTTTAGTAATTGTCGTCATAGTTTTAAGTATTGATGGTTTATAACTTAATTATCGGTTTTTGGACGGAGAAGTAGGTTTCTACCTCATCTCATATTTGTATAACTCCAACGCCCCCTCCAGAATCTCCTTCATCTTCCCTCTCACCTCAATAGGTTCCATCACCTCTACCTGATTCCCCCAGCCGAGGATAATGGCATATAGCTCGTAGTTGGGAACGATATCGAGGCTTATGGTGACATAATCATTGCTAATCTCAATCACCTCCTGTGATTCATGAATTGGTTGGGTAAGGACGTATTTGCCTTGGTTGGCCGAAAACCGAAGGATGATATGCTGTAGCTTTTCATGAGGCACATTGATGCCTATAGTGGTCTGAAAATATTCGGCCGGATTAAAACCGGTATCCTGAAAGTCAAGGGATAGTTCTTCCTGCACCTCTATGATTCGGTCGAGACCATAGGTGCGAATTTCCTTCAGTTCATGGTGATACCCTATGAGGTACCAGCGGTTTCGGTACTCCTTTAAATAGTATGGATGGAGTATATGCCGGTAAGCTTTTTGTGCTTCAAACCGCTGATGCATGAAGGATAATACCTTTCGGTCCTTGATGGCGCTAAGAATGACCGGCAGGAATTCACTGCCTTTGATCATCGGTGCATTTTCAAACTCCACGAAAGGATAAGAGGATGATTCTTTCAGTATCCTGCGAATGTTTATCGCATCGACTATCTTTTGCACGGCTCCTGAAAAGGTTGAGAATATTCCGATGTGCTTGTACTGATCAAACATAGTGGCGGCAAAGGTGAGGGCTTCCAGCTCATCTTCGTTAATGGGGATGTTGTCAATCGTGAAATCAGGTTCGGTATAATAATACCCTCCATGCTCCTTGCTGAATTCAATCGGGGCTTCATAGCCCAGGTGTCGGTCGTACTTCATTTCATGGATGTCCTGCTCTAGAGTGCGTTCACCTATCTCATGATCCAGGGCATCGTGGCAGGCAGCCATCAGCCGGTTCTTCGATACATATCTGTAATCAACAAGGCATCGGTTGATCACACGGTAGCGGATTAGTGCTTCCTTATTTAATGGCATGGGTACATTTTTTCTTCTTCAATCAAAGATAATTATTCTTTTTAAGAATTTTAAAAAAATTGTAGGATGTAGGTACAATGCGGCTTTCCGAAGCTATTTTGTATTGAGAGAACGAGAAATATATATAAAAAGAACAAAGTCCCTTGATTTATCCAATTTATGTTCAGGAAAAGGCCGAAAGGTTTTTAAAGGTAGGATTCAGGGAGTACATCCGGGATGATCCATTGAATGTTATCAGTGATGAATTACCGCCAGCTTTAATAACAAAGTTAACCCTGGGATGCAGCCAGATTATCGACCATAAGGGTTTAACTAGGAAAAACCCTCTCGAATGTCTGGGTAACATTGGGCTTACTAAACTATTAAGAATGTTCCATTTTGATGCACTTCAGCAGGAGATAATCCTTATCGAAGAGGATTTCATTTTGAATAAGATCATCTGCAATCACATCTTCATGGGTGAATCGCATGAGTTGTCGCTATTTAACAAGATTAGAAAGCCTCAATGCTGGAATTACTTTGCCCATACCTTCTTTAATAAGAAGGGCCTAAGGATTGCCCGGTTCGACGGTAACAGGATTTACGACTTATATGGGATTTACATTGGCAGGATACAGAAAGATAGAATTTATGATGGCAATGATAAGCTTATTGGTATGATAAACGGAACGCGTTTCTATGATGGTGCCGGGAATCAAATTGGGAGGATCAATAGAAATAAGCTGTACAATGGTTCTGGTGAACTGGTTGCGAAACTGAAAGGGAAACTTCTTTATGATAGCTCGGGGAATGAGATTGGTTGGGGCAGCTCCTTGCAAAAGATGCAAATCATGATCATTTTTTTCTATTTCCTCAATCCAGGGTAAGTCCTTGTTAATATTTTTCAACAAAATCGTAGAACGCAGGTACAATGCGGCTTTCCGAAGCAATTTTGCAATAAATAAAACGATAAACCAATGATAAGAAGAAGAAAAACCCTGGTTAAAAGAGGAACCACCGTCAAAAAACAATTTCCTGAAGTGAAACCTCAAACTATTATACAACATATCCAGGCTATTTCCGATGCCAGTGAGGACATCGGATCGATTGAAAAACTGATGCTGAAAATTCCTGAAAGTATAAGGGTTATTGCGGAATACTTGAAATGCACCGAAGTGCAGGCCACCATTTTTTCAATGATCTTTCCGATGAATTTTACTCGTTCTTGCGTCGATCTGGAAGATCTTTCGGGTGTTATGAAATGTAACCCCGTAAATCTTGGTGCCAGAATCTACGATTTTGATGCCCTCATCAACATGCGTCTCATCAGGAAAGAACCGGTCGATGAGACGAGATACCGGAAATTATTTCCCCAGGCTTGGAAATACCATGTCCTTCCTGATCTGTTTGATCCGATATTGCATTGCAAGCCTTTGGTTCGTAAAGAATCCAGAGTTGAAACGTTGTTTGCATTCCTGGAAACCATTTCTGAAATAATTGACAACAGAGAAAGAGCAGTCTACAGTTTTGCTGAGATGGAACGTGAAATCCATACGATGATTGCCGAAAATACACATCTTCCCTTTGTAACACAAATTAAAACCTTTGATCTGGCTAATAATGCATTGTACATGCTGCTGTATATGTCTTGTGGTTTGATACAAGGTAGCGTTGCTGTTAGTCTGCCCTCTATGTTAAAATGCATCTTTTCAAGTCTTGAAGATCAGATCAGGATCAGGAAAACATTCCTTAAAGAACAGAACGAACTACAAATGAAGGAACTGGTGTCCCTTGAAGAAGATGTTTTTCAAAGTGACCGCAATCTGATCCTGGCCGAAAAAAGCCTTGATTTATTGTTTCCGGATGATACCCTTATTCTTAGCAAAAAAGATGAAAAAAAGAAACCGGGGATCATTAATTACCACGACATCCCTGAAAAACAACTCTTTTTTGGAAAGGGTGAACAACATAGTCTTGGATTTTTAGAAGAAATTCTCATGCCTGATAATTATAAAAAACTAAAGCTTCGCTTGGAAGAGAAAAAGATGCCCGGTGGCGTGGCCATTTTGCTATATGGCGCCCCGGGTACCGGAAAGACCGAATCGGTGTTCCAGATAGCAAGAAGAACCGGCCGGGATATTCATCAGGTTGTGATAAGTGAAACAAAAAGCAAATGGTTTGGGGAGTCTGAGAAACTGATAAAAAAGATCTTTGATAAATACCGGAAATTAGTTGAACTAAAAGAGATCGCACCTATTCTGCTGTTTAACGAGGCTGATGGGATATTCAGCCGTCGCAAGGAGTCAAACAATTCGGCTGTCGATCAAACTGAAAATGCCATCCAGAATATCATTCTTCAGGAGATGGAAGACCTCAAGGGCATACTTATCGCCACCACCAACATGGCTAACAACCTCGACAAAGCCTTTGAACGCCGGTTTTTATATAAAATTTGTTTTGAAAAGCCCTCGGTTGAAGCCAGGCTTCATATCTGGAAAGATAAAATCCCTTCCCTAACCAATGATGAAACTGCATGCCTAGCCGAAAAATTTAATTTCAGCGGAGGACAAATCGACAACATCGCCCGAAAATGCATCATGAAAGAAGTGCTGCACGACACAACGCCTAATATTGATGATCTGTTTGCCTATTGCTCCGAAGAGAATCTTCAAACATCGGTTCAGCGGATTGGGTTCAGGAAATAAGAGACGAAGTAAAATGGTAAAAAAACGATTTCCGAAAAGGATTAATGTCAATGATATAAGTAATGCCTGCAGCTATACTTATATTCAGGTTAAGGCGAAACGATTCCTCGATGTGGGTTATATGGAGTATACGAAAGATGATTTTTTTCATCAACCGGGTGAAAATTTAACGACTGGTGAATTGTCTTTGCTCACTTCAGGTTGTGAACAGATTGCCGATGACCGGGGTTTAACTATCGAAAATCCATTTGAAGGACTTGGTATTAAAGGGTTTTACAGCCTGATGAGGATGTTTCATTTTCGTTCAATACAGCAAGAGGCAAATTTTACAGATGATGATTTTATCATTGACAAGATCACTTTCCAACACCGTGTCACGGGTGAAATGCAACAGATTGTTCTGTTTAATAAGGTGATAAAAAAAAGAAATGAAGTTCAAAACAATCACTGATCTCGTTGAGGCCATAACCTCCGGCAGTTATCAGGCAGAAGAGCCTGATCTCCCTTTTGAAAACATCATTTACGAGCCTTTTGAAGATTTTGAAACGGCGTTTGTTATGAGGGCCGGGCAGAATTCGTTATCCTTCTATAAGGAGAAGCAGAAACAATCTTTCGATTTGTGGCTCTTTGAGAACGAAAACCATACAAAGGTCCTTTCGATTACCGAAAAGAAGATTGAACCTGAGAGAACAGATAACATCGAAACATCAGCCGAATCAATATACTATGTTGATCTGAATTCAACCCTCGAGATTCCTGAATATCTTGAATTGATCAAAGATGGAAGTGCTGAGTTGAACCAGGCTTACAGGTTTGAAAAGATAAGCCTGGCCGATCTGTTTGATGTATTCTTTCTGATTCCTGTGGGTACGAAAAACTTATTAGAAGACAGCTTCTTACTCCCGGTCAAAAGCTTTCAGCAAAACATCGGCCATCCCATCATCGAAAAAATTAAGGCTGGTTTCCTGGTTTTGGATAAGGAGAATACAGCATATATGCCCGAGATGATGAGGTTGGAAGTCATTGCAATTTTAAACTATGTCAAATGGCAAACTTTTTATCATGACAATTCGGAATTGCTTGTCAAATGGGGAATAGGAAAAATAAAACAACCCTTCGATATAGTCTGGTATTTTGATAACCAATTAGGTTCAATCAGGAATTCCCGGCTTGACACAACGCAAACCGAAATACCAATTTTCACGCATAAACCAATAATGGTGACTCGTGCAAAACCCGAATATTCCGTGAATTTCATTAACGATGAGATTGAAATATCCAGAAGCATTAAAAGCTATTTTGAAAGTCTTGACAATGATGGTATCAGGGAAGAAGAGGTTTTTGGGAAACTGACCGATTTCAGCATCCTTGTTCCAGGCGGCAGGCTGCAACAGATCAAACATTCATTTGAACGGAGGTTTTTAAAATACAAACTCCGTGACCGTTTTGATGACTTAATGTTCCATGCCGACAAGATTCCCGCCGACAAGATTATAGGATATTACCAAAGCAGGATCAGTGGGCTTGATGAGTTTATGGGCTAAAAAATGCAAAAATATTCCCCTATACTTTATTAAATTTGCTTAAGACCAAACAGGATGACGCTCGAAGATATACCCATTTCATTTTCCTTTACGCCAGGAGATACCGACTCTCCTTTGATTGCAGAATACCGTGGTACATTTAAGGAAAGATCGCTTGAAAATCAGAGTTTTGAAGAATTTCTCACCGGCTTGGTCAAAAAGCGTTTCCTGAGGGCCTGCCAGCGCATGATGCCTTTATTGGAACCCTTTCCAATCAGCAGCATCCAAGTAAAGTTGAATATTTCCAGCTCTGTTTCCAGCACCCTGGCAACCTATGAATATGGCAAGTCCGTAACTGCTGCCGGTAAGTATTTCTTTACTGCAGAGTCAGCCCTAATCATCCAATATCTGGTCAATTACCTCGACGAAAATATCCCCCTATGCCCTGACGCCTGTTACACCTGGGAGCACGAACTCATTCACATGCTGGACCACAGCTACAATCCCAAACTGGAATACAATCAACAGCGGCCTGATGTGACAGAAGTTCTCGTCGATTTCATTCTTTCCTTCCGCAGTGAAGGGATTGCCGAGCTCTTTTTCTTTATGAAAAACCATAGCCAGTATCGATCCATTAAGGCGGCGAGAACCATGTTTCTTAGAAAGATGGAGTTCTTAAGGAACCAGCCGTGGGATAATCCACGATTTGCAAGGGTGGCAAGTCAGGTGATCAAAGGCGATCATAATTTATACAGCATCGGCACATGGATGGTGCTGCATGTTTTGGGTTGTAAAGCATACAGACACATGACCACAGAAGCAGCACTGGTGGCTGGAAAGATCAAGAAGAGACAGGAAATGACCGATCAGGAAATCATTAGTATGATCCGGCAGGCCCTTGACATTGACAATTACAGCTTTATCGACTGCCTTACCAAACCCGGACCCGACGTAAAGCCCTTCGTGGAGTACGAAGAGATGTATGATCTCGCCAGGTCTGTGGAACTATGTAAAGCTGACTTGGAACGGAACTGGAGCAAACCCTCCCAGCTCAGTGGAGATCCACAGATCGTAAGGCTCTTCCGCCTGCTAAGGCCGAAACCCGAGCCAGTGTTATCAATTTGAATCGACCCATGATAAGTTAAAAAAACAAACATTGCAGTGAAAATAATACCGACAGCAAATGAGAACCCTGATTACATTTCTATTCCTGATTTTCGCATTATTCGTCTACTCCCAGCGTTTTTACGACGGCTCAGGCCATCAGCTGGCCCGATTTGATGACAACATGATTTATAACGCTTCAGGGAAGCATATTGGCAGAATTGATGCGGAAAGAATATATGACGGCAGTGGTCACCTTATTGGACGAGTCGATGGCAACTATTATTATGATGGATTCGGGCATCAGATTGGCCGGGTCAATGGAAATTATCTATATAACGGTTCCGGGAAGCAGATCGGAAGGTTGGATGGGGATTACTTGTATGATGGATCAGGGCATCAGATTGGCCGGTCGGATGGGTTGAGAAGGATGCAGGTTATTATCTACTTTTATTATTTCTACTGAAACAAAAGAAGCCACCTTTTTGGGGGCAGCTTCACAAAGTCAGGCGGAAGATATGTAGTGTTTATTCAAAGTCAGCCTCGGCGGGAACAACCGGTGCCAGGAAACTGAAATCATAAGATTCATCAACATCGGCAGTTGAAGGAGTAACAGGAGCCAGGTTCAGTGCTGAAACCATTTCATAAGTCATATCCTCAAACTGTGCTTCGGCCGGCGTTACAGGAGCCAGGACCGAAAAATCCATCATTGCAACGGCATCCTCAAAATCAGCTTCGGCAGGAACAGTCGGTGCCAGTGATGTCAGGGTTATAGCTGTGTTTGCATTGGCCACGGGAGCAGATGTGTTATCATTGCTTGCGAAAAGAACATTTACTGAGAGGGTCAGGGCTGCTGCGATTATGATTGTTGTTGCTTTCATCTTGTTTGTTGTTTGAGGTTGATGAAGCAAAGATACAGCGGATCGAAAGGGAGTAACAGCGATTTTCGGCTGGCAGGGGTTAAGCCCCGACGAACGACGGCTGGGAGTCGGTGAAAATGCTTATCACCTCCCTGTTCTGCCGGATGACCGCTGATAATCCAGAAATGCTAAAAGGGGTCTAACCCGATTCATCGGGATTATCGGCATTGGCCCGTTTCCCGGCCCTTGCCCCAAGCAATGATGCAATTACTGACAGCACCCATCCCGAACAAATAAGAATCCACAATGGGGTTATCCAGAAATTTGGTTCTTTGAATGCAGCAATAATGCCAACTATATTGGAAATTATAGGAACATACCAAATGCTCTTGGGATTTAATTTGATGATGTAAAAACACCCCATTGCAATCAAGACATCAAAAATGATATAGGAAATTGCACCGGCTATATCCTCATTGATTTTGAATATATTACCGACACCTTCGCCCAAACCGAATAGAATTATTCCACTTGCCAATACCCATAAGATGGATTGAGCCCAGCTGGGCAAATCATATAAAAAAGACCTGTTCACCTTGTTTTTCATTGATACCCATGCTTGTTCGTCATTCAAAGATAGGGATAAATCAAAACCATCGTCAAAGCAAATTCTAGAGGGACAGCCGGGGCTGGATCATAAAACGAAGACAGGAACAGTTCCGGTTTGAAATGCAGTTAAATCAACCCGCTCAGAAGGAAGGGTAAAAAGCCCAGCAGGATCGTTAACAGGGTCAGGAAAAGGATGTGTACCTTAAACGGTTTGCCTGACTGAAGAATGGTTCCCTGGTCTTCCCTGAAATACATTGCTATGATGGGTTTGAAGTAATAGCCTACGCTCACAGCTGATCCGGCAATGGCGATGATCACAAGCCACAGCCAACCCTGTTCAATGGCTGCAGCAAAGAGAAAATACTTCCCCATAAAACCTGCCAGTGGCGGAATTCCTGTGAGGGATAACATGGCGACCGCAAGGGTAAAGGCTTCGATCCGGTTTTTCTTCGCGATGCCGTTAAATGATCCGAAGTAATCGTTGCCCCTGGCTTCCCTTACGAGTATCAGGATCGCAAAAGCTGTGATGGTTGCAATGGAATAAGCAACGGAATAAAACAACAGGGCATTGGCTGTGCGCCCCGAAAACGCCACCATAGCCAGCATCATGTAACCGGAATGGGAAATGCTTGAGTAAGCCAGCATCCTTTTCAGGTTGGGCTGGTATAGCCCGGTCACATTCCCTATGACAATAGTAATGCCGGCAAGAATCGCAATCGTCATCTCCCATACCCCGTGAATACCAAAGAAAGTAATGCTGAAGAAGCGGTACATGGCGACGACGCTGGCCGTTTTTACCACTGTAGCCATGAATGCGGTAAGCAGGGTGGGAGTGCCTTCGTAAACATCGGGCGCCCAAAAGTGGAAAGGAGCAATGGCTATCTTGAACGCAAGCCCGATGATAAGCAGGAAAAGACCGGCTTTAAACATAGGGGGCAGTCCCTGCTGAATATGATCAACCACATAGGAGTGGATCGCATACAAATCGAAAGAACCGCTGGATCCGTAAAGCAGGGCAATTCCAAACAGGAGGAATCCCGAAAGAAAGGACCCTAGAAGGAAATATTTCAGGGTAGCTTCGTTGGATGTGATGGCCTCCTTATGACTTCCGGCAAGCACATACAGGGCAATGGAAAGTGTTTCTATCCCTATGAACAGCATGATGAGGTTGCCGTAATAGCTCATCAGCACGGCACCCACAAGGGCAAAGATCATGATGGCATAAATATCGTCGAGGGGCCTTATAACTTTTCGATAATACCGGGCCGCGAACAAGAAAATCAGGAAGGTTGAAAAGATCAGTACCGAACTGAAAGCAACCCCGGTATTGTCGATAATAAGCATATTGTGGAAAAGGCTGCGGTTCATATTCCAGTGCAGCAGGGTCATCATGAGTGAAGCCACAAGGCCCACAAGGATCAGAGGCAGCAGCCAGGTCTTCTTCTTCAGGATACCCAGAAAAAGGACCAATACGCCTAAAACCGATAACGATATTATACTGTTCATCTTACAACTCCTATAATCTGACGTACCCCATTCTCAGCCAGATGCATGAACATCCCCGGGGCAATTCCTATCCAGAAGATCATGATCACAATAGCGATCAAAGGTATCATTTCCTTCCAGCTGAGATCAGTAAAACTTTCAGTGACCGTATTCGTATTTCCGAGCATCACTCTCTGGTACATCCATAACATGTAAACAACGCTAAAGATCACCGTAAGTCCGGCAACAGCCGCATACAGCCAGTAGTATTTAAACAATCCCAGCAGGATAAGGAATTCTCCCACAAAGCCGTTGGTCAGGGGCAGGGCAATGCTTCCAAGCAATATGATCATGAATAATACAGCCAATCTTGGCGCTTTCAGTGCGATTCCCTGAAGTTCAGCAATACTTGTCGTTTTTGTCCTTGATTCGATGTATTGAATTATAATAAAAAGCCCGACAATATTTATCCCGTGGGAAACCATTTGTATCATTGCTCCCTGCATGGCCTGGGCATTCAGGGCCATTGCGCCCGCTGCAACCAGGCCCAGATGGGCGATAGAGGTATATGCAACAAAGCGCTTCAGGTCATCCTGGCGGATGGCGATCAGGGAAGCATAAACAATTCCGATCAGAGGGAAGATAATAAAAAATCCGTCGGTTCTGTTAAGGACCGGATATGTAATTGGGATCATCCAGCGGATCATCCCGAACAGTCCCATTTTAGACATCAGTCCGCCCAAAAGCATGCTGCCTGAGTATGGAGCTGTTACGTATGTATCGGGCTGCCATGTATGGAACGGGAAGATGGGAATCTTGATTGCAAATGCCAGAAAGAAAGCAAGAAAAACCCATACCTGTTCCGCGGGATTAAGGTTGCTTGCATAAAGCCAGATATGGTCGAAGGAATGAGGGAGCGGAGTGTGGAAATACAGATAAATGATAGCCACCAGCATCAGCAGGCTGCCGCTGAATGTGTAGGCAAAGAATTTTAACGTAATGCGGATTCGGTTCTCTCCTCCCCAGTAAGCTGCGATGAAGTATGCCGGGATGAGGGTAAGTTCCCAGAAAATATAAAACATCATCCCGTCGAATGCTGTGAAAACGCCGATCAGCCCTGCCTGCATTAGGATAATAAGACTGTAGAACGAGGATGCCCTTTCGACCTTTTGTGTGAAGGAAGAATAAATGACAACAGGTACCAGGAAATTGGTTAGCAAAGTCATGAGCATGCTCAGTCCATCCATACCAAATTTGAGGCTGATGCCGTAATTGGCAAGCCATTCAAAGCGGAATAGCAACTGGCAATGACAAAAATTGAAATACGTATAAAGAGCTGCAATGGAAATGCCGGACTCAATCAAAGCCGCCGCCAGGGCCAGGTTGCGGGCCCATCTTTCGTTCTTTATGAAAAAGAGGCCTATTGCAACCAGCAGGGGGAGCAGTATCAGTATCAGGGTCAGCATCAGAGAATAATATTAAAAAACAGTATCAGCAGTATTCCTATGATCATAAAAAACATATATGCGCCAACATGCCCGGCCTGAAGGTAGCGGATGATGTTGCTGAACCTCACAACCAGGGTTCCCGTCCCGTTGACAATGCGGTCGATGAATTTAACTTCGATGAATTCATGCAAAGCCCCTGAAACCTTTAATACCGGCTTTACGAAGACAGCATCATACAATTCATCAACATAAAATTTGTTTTCGGCCAATTTCCCAAAAATGCTGCGGGCGCCGATACCTGATATCCGGTTTCCATCATCCGGTTTCAGATCCCCAAACTTTCTGAAGGCCCTGAATGCCATCAGCAATACCAGGAATAAAACAAGGGCGATATTGAACCACTCCCTTCTTTCCGGGACTGGCATATGCGGAATCTGATTAAGTTTCACCGCATCTGCAAACACCGGCGCCAGAAATTCTTTCAGTACCCTGCTTCCTCCCATGAGCTCCGGGATATTCAGGAAGCCGCCGGCAAACGCAAGAAACGCCAGTATCATCAGTGGAATTGTCATCATTGCCGGGGATTCATGAATATTACTGAACTGCGGATGTCCGTTTCCCCTGTAACTTCCGAAGAACGTAAAGAAAATGAGGCGGAACATGTAGAAAGCTGTAAGCATGGTCACAGCCACAGCAATGATCCACATTGGCTGACTCGAACTGAACACATTGGCTAAAATCTCGTCCTTCGAGAAGAATCCTGAAAGGGGCGGTATTCCGGCAATTGCAAGGGTTCCGATAAGAAAGGTCCAAAATGTTTTAGGCATAGCATTTTTCAGTCCGCCCATTTTCCTGATGTCCTGTTCCCCTTCCAGTGCATGTATCACACTGCCGGCACCAAGAAAAAGCAGGGCTTTGAAGAAGGCATGTGTCATCAGATGGAACATGGCGGCTGTAAAGGCGCCAACGCTTAGTGCTACAAACATATAACCCAGCTGGCTGATAGTTGAATAAGCCAGCACTTTTTTAATGTCGTTCTGGAAGACGGCTATTGCCGCGGCCAGAAGCATTGTGGCCATGGCTGTGATGCCCATGATCTCCATTGTTTCCGGGGCAAGAACGTACAGCACTCCTGACCTTGCCACCATGTAAACCCCGGCAGTAACCATCGTAGCTGCGTGGATCAGGGCGGATACCGGGGTGGGGCCGGCCATTGCATCGGGGAGCCAGGTGTATAGCGGGATCTGAGCGCTTTTACCCACCGCTCCTACAAACAGCAAGAGGGTAATCGCCGTTATCGCACCGCTGCCGGGCGACATGGTTTTTGCCAGGTCGAATATTGTCACATAGTTGAAACTCCTGAAGGTTTTATAGATCAGGAACATCCCCAGCAGAAATCCCAGGTCTCCGATGCGGTTCATGATAAAAGCCTTCTTCGCTGCATTGTTAAACTGCTGGTTTTTGAACCAGAAACCGATCAGGAGGTATGAACAAAGCCCCACTCCTTCCCAGCCTATGAACATCACGGCATAATTCGCAGCCATCACCAGGATCAGCATGAAGAAAATAAAGAGGTTCATGTATGCAAAGAACCGGTTGAAGCCTTCGTCATGCGACATGTAGCCAACAGAATATACATGGATGATAAAGCCAACTCCTGTAATGATAAGCATCATCAGGATCGACAGGGGATCGATGAGGAAGTCGAAGGAAATGCTGAGGTTGCCGAAGGAGATCCAGTCAAAAAAACGAAAAGCGAAAGGCGAAAAGCGAAAATTAAGTAAAACTATAACAGATAAAATGAAAGAAATTAATATGGAACCGGGGCCAATTATAGATGCAATATGCTTTGGAATGCTGCGATAACCCAGGCCCAGGATGATAAATCCCAGAAGAGGTAACAATGGTATTAAAGTAATCAGTATCGTCATTTCAATTCATTGTAATAAGCGAGCATTTTGTATAAGCTGCATCAGGTGAAGCAAGCGAGCATTTTGCATAAGCTGCATCAGGTGAAGCAAGTGAGCATTTTGCAAAAGCTGCATCAGGTGGAGCGTAGCGACACCGTAGGAGCGTTGCAAAGATGCAAACGATAAGCGACACCGCAGGAGCGTTGCAAAGATGCGAGCGACCTCACCATTTCAGCTTGTTTAAAACATCAATATCTATCGAATGCGTCGTTTTATATATCAGCACAATGATCGCCAGCCCTATCGCCACTTCCGCAGCCGCAACCACCATGATAAAAAACACAAATATCTGCCCTGCAGGATCGTTCGAATAGGCTGAAAACGCTGCCAGTAAAAGGTTGATCGAATTGATCATCAGTTCTATTGACATCAGTATCACCAAGGCATTCCTTTTTATTAAAACCCCAATCACTCCTATGCAAAACAGTATGGAGCAGAACATCAGGTAATAACTAATTGGTATGGAGTTCAGTGCGTTCATTTACTTTGAATAATCGAATACTCGAATAACGAATGGTGAATTTGTAATGTTATATATGCTTCTCTGAGTTCCTTGAGGCAGACTTTCATTTTATGAATAAAATCTACGGAAGACTCTGCGCTTCGTGCTTCCCCATAATTTAATGCTGGAGAAGTACCTGACCTGATCAATTGATCTGAAAGGTATCTGATCGCTTTCGATTCAGGCAGACTTTCTGTGAGATTCAAAATCATCACAGAAAAATCAATCAATCGCTTTTCAAGTCTTTTAATGCCGTCTTTCCTATCCATTCTTCATTCAACATTCGTTATTCGAGTATTCGATTATTCAATTATTCAAATCTGCTCTTTTTTACCCAGTAAAACCGCTCCCACCATTGCTGTTAAAAACAATATCGATGACACTTCAAACGGCAGCATGTAATCGCGGTAAAGTATTTTTCCAAGTTCTTTCACAAGGCCAATCTGGGATTCCATCGGATGCTGAATAAGACGCAGGTCATATCCCCTGAAAACACCTATTAAAACCAGGCCCAGCATGATCCCTGCAAGGATAGCCGCAGCTTTAACCCAAATGGGTTTAGGGGATCTCTCTTCCTTGTTCAGGTTTAACAACATCACTGTGAACAGGAACAGCACCATGATGGCGCCTGCATAAACGATAATATGCACAATGGCCAGGAACTGGGCGTTTAAAAGAATGTAATGCCCTCCTATCGCAAAAAAAGTCAAGGTAAGATACAACACGCTGTGGATAGGTTTCTTCGAAAGCAGCACCATTACACTGCTGTATAAAGCCAGTGCCGACAGGAAATAGAATATGTAATTACTGAACATTATGCCTTTGATTCTTGTCTTTTTTAAATTCCAGCACTTCCGGGGTCTGACGTTTTGAAACATCTATCCTTTTTAAAGGATCGAAAGGCTCCAGAAGGACATCTTTTCCGTAAACAAATTTATCCCTTTCATAATCCGCTTTCACAATTTCTTTTGTAAGGAAGATGGCTTCTTTAGGACATGCCTCTTCACAAAGCCCGCAGAAAATGCACCTGAGCATATTGATTTCATAGGTGGATGCATATTTCTCCTCCCTGTAGAGATTTTCCTCGCCGGGTTTGCGTTCCGCCGCTATCATGGTAATTGCTTCAGCCGGGCAGGCTACTGCACAAAGTCCGCATGCAGTGCAGCGTTCCCTTCCTTCATCATCCCTCTTGAGCACATGCTTCCCCCGGTAAATTTCGGAGAATTCACGGGTAACCTCAGGGTACCTTACCGTGGTTTTCTTTGTGAACAGATGACCTAAGGTAATCCACATACCGCCCAGGATGGCAGGCAGATAGATCTTCTCCCAAAAAGATATCTTTTTGTTCGAAACAACCTTGCTCCTTTTGGTCAGTGCAGCCACAGCTCCTATTGGTTTAATAATATTACTACCCCTGTGATCAAAACATTTAAAATGGCCAGGGGGATCAGGGCTTTCCAACCCAGGCGCATCAGCTGGTCATAACGGAAACGCGGCAAAGTCCAGCGTACCCACATAAAAATGAACCCGAAAAACGTGATCTTCGCAAACAACACCAAAAAGCTTACAAAGGCAAATGCATTGGGTGAAAGACCAAGTTTGTCGATAAATGGAAAATGATATCCGCCCAAAAATAAAGTCGCCATAACGGCCCCCGAGATGAACATATTGATGTATTCCGAGAACAGGTAAAATCCCAGTTTCATGCTGCTGTATTCGGTATGATAGCCGCCGACAAGCTCCGTTTCGCATTCGGGCAGGTCGAAAGGCGAACGGTTGGTTTCGGCAAAGGCGCAGATAAGGAAGATGATGAAACCCAGGGGCTGGTACCAGATGTTCCAGTTGAAGCCCTGCTGCTGGTTTACAATATCCCTCATACTCAGCGAACCGCTCATCATGACAATAGTGATGATCGACAAACTCATGGCCAGTTCGTAGCTGATCATCTGGGAAGATGCGCGAACGGCCCCAAGCAATGCATATTTGTTGTTCGAGGCCCATCCGCCTATCATAATACCATAGACTCCTATTGAAACAATGGCGAAGATATAGAGTATGCCAATGTTCACATCGGCCATCTGAAGGCTGAATACCTGTCCGTTGATGACGATATCGGGACCCCAGGGTATCACGGCGCTGGTGAGGCAGGCGATAAGCATAGTCAGCGAAGGACCCAGTATGTACAGGAATTTGTCAGCCGTATTCGGCATGAATTCTTCCTTGAAGAACAGCTTGATCCCGTCGGCCAGGGGCTGCAGCAAGCCCCAGGGACCTGCCCTGTTGGGGCCAAGCCGGTCCTGGAAAAAGCCGGCTATTTTACGCTCGATGAGAGTGGAATACATGGCAACCACAAGGCTCAGTAACAGGATGGCCGAAGCGAGTATGGTTTTAAATATCAGCATTGTGCCCATTATTCCTGTGGTTCAGTTGTTCCTTCAATCGGATGAATAATCGATCCTTTTTTCATTTGTTCGTAATGATTACCGGAGATGACCGATTGCCGTTTGATTTTGCGCGGACCTTCGATCACCCAGTCGCTGATGTCTTTTTTCTCAAACCTGCATTCATTGCAGATGAATTCCTCGAGTTCCCCGAAAGTGTCTTTGCGGCCAGTGATGCGGTATATTTCGTTCCCGAACATCCAGGCGGCAACTTTCCCGCTGCAATGGCTGCATTCGCGGTGGGCGTCCATCGGGTTTAAAAACCACACCCTGCTTTTGAAACGGAAACTGCGGTCGGTAAGCGCTCCAACCGGGCAAACATCTATCATGTTCCCTGAAAAATCGCTGTCGATGGCAGTCCGGATAAAGGTGCTGATCTCTATTGTGTCTCCGCGGTAAAGCATGCCGTGCGCTCTTTTTTTCGTGAGCTGTTCTGCAGCCAGAACGCAGCGATAGCAATGGATGCATCGGTTCATATGGAGTTTGATAAGGGGGCCGATGTCCACCACCGGGTATTCCCTCCTGGGTTCTCTTGTATTGGTCTCTTCCATCCCGAAGCCATAACTCAGGTCCTGCAGGTCACATTCCCCGGCCTGGTCGCATACCGGGCAGTCGAGTGGGTGGTTGATAAGCAGGAATTCAACGACTCCTTTACGGGCTTCCTGAACCTCGGCCGAAATGGTGTTTTCAACGACCATACCGTCCTGTACCGGAGTGCTGCATGAAGCCACCAGCTTGGGTATGGGCCTCGGATCCTTCGCCGAACCTTTCGCCACTTTTACCAGGCAGGAACGGCATTTTCCCCCGCTTCCCTTCAGGCTGGTATAATAGCACATAGCCGGGGGCACGACCTTACCGCCTATCATGCGCGCCGCCTGGAGAATGGTCGTGCCTTCTTCGACTTCGATCAGGATGTTATCAATAGTGACTTTCAGCATTCTCTTATTCTTCAGTAATGTACAATGTACGATGTACAATTTACAAATATGGTATTCACATTAAATCAGACTTTTTCATTTGTACATTGCACTTCATTTAATATGTTCTTCAAACTCCTTCCTGAAATGCCTTATCGCGCTTGCAACGGGCCAGGCTGCCGCATCACCGAGCGGGCAAATCGTATTCCCTTCAATATTTTTTGCAATCCTTACAAGCAGGTCTATGTCGCTCATCCTGCCCTGGCCATGTTCAATACGGTACAGGATTTTTTCCATCCAACCCGTACCTTCCCTGCAGGGTGAACACTGCCCGCATGACTCATGACGGTAAAACCTCGTAAGGTTCCAGGTGTTCCTTACAATGCAGGCGTTCTCGTCAAAGACAATAAATCCGCCAGATCCCAGCATGCTGCCGCTTATAAACTCTCCTTCGGCAAGGGATTCATAGGTGAGCAGCCTGGGTTGGCCTTTTGCTGTATTCAGGATCAGGTCGGCCGGAAGGATCGGAACCGAAGACCCTCCCGGGATCACTGCCTTAAGCATCCTGTCATTCTTTATCCCCCCGCAGTATTCCTCCGAATAGATGAAATCTTCAACCGGCAGGCCCATTTCAATTTCGTAAACCCCGGGTTTGTTTATGTTCCCGCAGGCCGACATCAATTTTGTGCCGGTACTCTTTCCTATACCTAACTTTGAATATGCATCGCCTCCCATGCTTATTATAGAAGTAACAGTAGCCAGCGTTTCAACATTGTTTACAACGGTCGGGCAATCATACAGGCCTTTGTATGCCGGGAAAGGCGGTTTGATCCTGGGATTGCCCCGCTTGCCTTCAAGGGATTCAAGCAATGCGGTTTCCTCACCGCAGATGTATGCCCCGGCACCCGGATGTACATAAATCTCCAGCGAAAAATCCGTTCCCAGTATTTTCTCACCAAGGTAATTATTTTTCTTTGCCTCGTGGATGGCTGTTTCCAGTATGCCCACCAGGTACTTGAACTCCCCACGGATGTATATATAACATGTTTTTACACCGAGTGCATAGCTGGATAAAATAAGACCTTCGATAAGCAGGTGTGGAAGTTTCTCCATCAGGTAACGGTCCTTGAAAGTCCCTGGTTCGCTTTCGTCGGCATTGCAGACAAGGTAACGGGGTTTGTCGGACTTCCTGTCAAGGAAACTCCATTTGAGCCCGGTCGGGAAGCCGGCGCCGCCTCTTCCCCTCAGTCCCGATTTAATGACCTCCTGCTGAACCTGTGCAGGGGTCATCCCGAGCAGTGCTTTCCCGGCCGGCTTATAGCCTCCATGCTCCCGGTAGACCTCGAAGGCCCGGATACCCGGTATATTGACCTTATCTAGGAGAATTGCTCTGCCCATCCTTTTGATGTTCCTTCTTCACCTTGTTTCTGCCTCAGGTCTTCAATCACTTTCTCAACCTGCCTGGCAGTCATATGTTCGTAAAACTCCGTATTGACCTGCATTACCGGACCATTTCCGCATGCACCCAGGCATTCCACCTCCTTCAGTGTAAACATCCCGTCGGGCGTGGTTTCCCCTGTTTCAATATGCAGGTAATCCCTGATATGCTGCAATACATCTTCCCCTCCGCAGATAGCGCAAGGGCCTGTATGACAGACCTCCAGTACGTATTTCCCCATTTTGTCCAGATAAAACATTGAATAAAAAGTGGCCACCTCATATACTTCGATGGGATTGAGATTTAAAAGTGAAGCCACATAATCCATTGTATCCACACTAAGAAAACCACCCAGCTCTTCCTGTGCGATATGAAGCACCGGAAGCAAAGCCGATTTCTGCCTGCCTTCAGGATACCTGCGGATGAGGGAGCGGACTTTCTCCAGCGTTTCGTCTGAAAACGAAACAGCCTTGTTCTCCCTTACAAAAAGATGGTGGTTTACCGAATTTCCTGTGTTCATGTAATTTTTAATTTCGCTACCTCGCTATTTGTCAAGCATCCAGCTCCCCCGCTATCACATTCATACTGCTCATCGTCAATATTGCATCCGAAAGCACTCCTCCCCTGATCATTTCAGGATAGGCCTGGTAATATACAAAACACGGCCTGCGGAAATGCAGCCTGTATGCTGCCCTTCCGCCATCGCTTACAAGGTAGAACCCAAGTTCCCCGTTTCCTCCCTCCACTGAATGATAAACCTCTCCTTCTGGAGCGTCAATTTCACCCATTACTATTTTAAAGTGATAGATAAGCGCTTCCATTTTGCTGTAAACATCCTGTTTGTCGGGCAGGTAAATATGAGGTGCGTCCACGTGAAAATTCCCGGTTGGCAGGTTATCCATCGCATTCCTGATAAGCTTCAGGCTCTGCCAGATTTCTTCCTGCCTTACACAGAAACGGTCATACGTATCGCCCTGGGTCCCCAGAGGGATTGTAAAATCAAAATCATCGTACGAACAGTAGGGTGTCATAACGCGAACATCGTAATCCACTCCCGCGGCCCTCAGGTTAGGGCCGGTAAAGCCATAGTTCAACGCCCGCTCGGCACTGATGGGTCCGACCTTGATAGTCCGGTCCATGAAAATCCGGTTTCGCATTAACAGCTTTTCAAACTCATGCAAAACCTTTGGAAGGTGGTCAAGGAATTCCTTTATCTTTTTAAAAACCGAGGGGTTAAAATCCCGCTCAAATCCTCCGATACGCCCAAGGTTTGTGGTAAGCCTCGATCCGCTGATTTCCTCCCATATCTCATATACCTTTTCCCTTTCCTGGAATACGTAAATAAAGCCGGTTAAAGCTCCGCTGTCAACGCCTATCACGCTGTTGCATACCAGGTGATCGGTTATTCGAGCAAGCTCCATCACGATCAGACGCATATAATCAATACGCTTCGTGGTTTTTATCTGAAGAAGCTTTTCAACCGTAAGATGCCACCCTATATTATTGATCGGAGACGAGCAATAGTTCAGCCGGTCTGTAAGAGGGGTTACCTGGTAAAAGGGGCGATGCTCGGCAATCTTTTCAAAAGCACGGTGAATATATCCAATGGTCTGTTCCGCATCGAGAATCATCTCTCCATCCATCTTCAGCACATTCTGGAAAATCCCGTGCGTGGCCGGATGCGTCGGGCCAAGGTTTAGGGTGGTATATTGTTTGTCGGTGTTCATATGAAAAAAACGAAAGGTGAAAGGCGAAAAGCGAAATACAAATTATAAATTGGCGAAACAAAAAAATTTCGCTTTTCGCTTTTTATTTGTCATCTCCCAAAGTATCTATTGTCCTTATCTTCCCTGGTCGGATCCTCCAGAGGATATTCCTTCCTCATCGGAAAATAATCAAGATATTCAACATTCAGTATCCGTTTAAGATTGGGATGGCCCTCAAAGATGATCCCGTAAAAATCATAGGTTTCCCTTTCCATCCAGTTGGCAGAAGAGAAAATGTCGCTGATCGTCCTTATAGCAGGATTGTCGGCACTCATAAAAGTCTTTATCCTCAGCCGTTTATTTTCGTATAAATTATGCAGATGATAAATCACCCCGAACGAGAGCCCCCTGTCGGGATAATGAATTCCTGTGAGGTCAGTAAGAAAACGGAAACCAAGACCTGGATTTTCTTTCAGGAACTCAATGACCTTAAAAGAAACCGGCGAGGCCACTGTAATTGTGAGAATATCCTTGTTGTCATCAACATCCAGGATGTCCTCTCCGAATTTCCTGCGGAGTTTATCGGTGATGAATGAGTTTTCCATTTATTTGTAATTCGGATGAAATTCTGCTTCACCCGGTCAGGTAATCACTTTTCTTTTAATATCCTGTATTTGATAAGCAGTTCCCTGTATTCATCCGAATAACGTCTTCTCAAAGGTTCATTGGCCACCAGGTCCTGTATTCTCATGAAGCCGTCGATGATCTGCTCAGGCCTTGGCGGGCATCCCGGTACGTAAACGTCCACAGGCACTATCCTGTCGATCCCCTGAAGCACGCTGTAGGTGTCGAAAATTCCACCGCTGGAAGCACAGGCTCCCACGGCAATGACCCAGCGGGGCTCAGCCATCTGTTCATACACCTGCTGTACCACGGGGCTCATTTTTTTCGCAATGGTCCCCATAACCATCAGCAGGTCGGCCTGGCGCGGACTGAAGCTGAGTCTCTCGGCCCCGAATCGCCCAAGGTCGTAATGCGCCCCCATCGTCGCCATGAACTCGATACCGCAGCATGAAGTGGCAAAAGGCAGAGGCCATATGGAATTACTCCTCGCAAGACCGATCACCTTGTCGAAAGTGGTCGCAAATACACCAGGGGCGGAAAATCCTTCAGGCGGATCTGCTTTTGTATATATCGGTTTTGTTGTTTCCATGTTTTCGCTACTTCGCTACCTCGCTATTTCGCTACTTATTATTCTTCCCAGTTCAATGCGCCCTTCTTATAAATATAATAAAACCCGAACAACAGGAAGAACAGGAATAAGAGCATTTCCAGAAATCCATTCCATCCGAAATCCTTGAAATTGATCGCCCAGGGATAGAAGAAAATGATCTCCACGTCAAATAATACAAATAAGATTGCTATAAGGAAATACTTCACTGAAAACGGGAACCTTGCGTTGCCCCTGACCTCTATCCCGCATTCAAAATTTTCTTCCTTCCTCAGGGTGTGGATCTTTTTCCGCTTTCCTCCGATAAAATGAGTCAGCACCATCGTAATCACAACAAATCCAAGTGCAACAACAGATTGCACAACAATTGGAATGTAATCCGAAGGGATGAATGTCCTTTCCACCGCTTATTTAGATTGATTCTTTACAAAGATACTGTTTTCTGAATTTATTGTCACAAATAAATGCAATTCTTGCATCAGGAGGCCTGGAAAAATCAGTCTGCTTTTTCATCGTGCAGGTTGTTTCAGATCATATCCAATGAAGGAACTGCCCAATATTATGAAGCCAAACAACAAAGATCAGAAATAGAAAGCAGGAGAACACCCATTTGTTCTTCAGAAATTTTTCAAAGCTGGAATAAAATCTATAAAAACTGTCTTTCCTGAAAACCAGGTCGGCAAGTATCCAGTATGGAATTACGGCTACCATTAAAAAACTGGCAAACCCCAGGGGATTTTCGTTCAAAGCTTTCCGGAATTCGCCGTGAAGAATGGAAACGATTGAGTGAACGGTTCCGCAGGAAGGACAAGGCAATCCTGTAACCCTATTGAAAATACAGGTATTAAAAGCCTCTTCCTGCTTCCCCAGTTTTATATAACTGTAAACAATCCATATCTGCCCGGCCAAACCAAGAAAAAGGGCCAGGAAGTATAAGTTTTTCCGGGTCATTTAGGCCAGGTTCAGCCTCAGCTTTTCAAAGTTATCTTCCTTTGTACGGCCCATGATGAGAAACCAGTCTACAATAGTCCAGACTCCCAATCCGCCGCAGGTCAGAAGTTTAGCAACTCCCAATCCCATGTCACCGATTATAAACCTGTCGATTCCGAAGTGACCGCCGAGTATTGAAATGATCAGCATGAGAATTGGTTCCCTGTAAGTTATCGATTGGACCATCATCCATTTTGAATCATCTGTCTGCAAAAGTTTTTCCCTTATCGCAGGCAACAGGTGAGGTTCAAAAAATTTTGCATGTGTCATAATGAACATGTCAGCTTTTTGTGCATCCATCTGCTTTGGTTTTTGGTTAATGCTTATGTTTGACAACTCTATTTTCCATTCAGGCGAAAAGACCTGACATGTAAATATACAAATTTTATACTTTTGCAAACTCATAACGAAAGTATTGGATGAATGCAATGCCCCTGGTACTTGGAGCGCTTGCCATATTTGCACTGGCATACCGGTTCTATTTTAGTTTCATTACTGCGAAAGTCCTGACCCTCGACGATTCCCGTGCCACTCCGGCAACGGAATTTTATGACAAGCAGAATTATGTACCGATGAACAAATGGGTTTTATTTGGGCATCATTTCGCAGCCATTGCCGGTGCAGGCCCCCTCGTTGGACCGGTACTGGCCTGCCAGTTCGGGTACTTCCCTGGTTTTCTGTGGATGGTCCTGGGAGCAGTATTCGCAGGGGCCGTGCATGACGTGGTCATACTTTCTGCCTCGGTACGGCATGAAGGTAAAAGCCTCGCCCTGATCGCACGTGAAGAAATCGGAAAAGTTACAAGCGGGATCACCGCATCATTCGCCACCTTTATCATTATCATTATCTCCCTTGCAGGGCTTGGACTTGTTGTAGTAAATGCCCTCACACATTCCGCCTGGGGAACCTTCACGATCGCCTCAACCATTCCTATCGCCCTTCTGATGGGAGTGTGGATGTTCGTGTTCAGAAAACATAAAACTGTTGAAGCCACAGTGATTGGAGTATTTCTCCTTACCCTTGCCGTGATTTTCGGGAAATATGTTCCCGGTTCACCAATCGGCTCCTGGTTCGATTTCGATACTAAAACGATGACCCTGCTGTTAGCCGGTTACGGTTTTTTTGCTTCGGTATTGCCTGTATGGTTATTACTCTCACCCCGTGATTACCTGAGTTCCATCATGAAACTTGGAGTGGTCGCCATGCTGGCCCTTGGAATCATTATTGTCGCCCCTGTTCTTAAAATGCCTGCTTTCACACCTTTTGTTTACGGTGGAGGTCCTGTGATCCCCGGAACCCTGTTTCCTTATCTTTTTATTACGATAGCATGTGGCGCTATATCCGGATTTCATTCGCTGATCAGCTCCGGGACTACTCCAAAAATGATCATGACGGAATCGCATATCAAACCAATTGCCGTCGGCGCCATGCTTTCTGAAGGAATGGTCAGCATCATGGCATTAATAGCAGCAGCAAGTCTGTTTCCCATGGATTACTTCATGATTAATGTTCCTCCGGAGAAACTTGCACACTACCTGCCTATGCTTAAATCATTGGGGTTTACAGCTTCCGACCTGCCCCGTCTTCAGGCTCAGGTCGGTGAGAATGTGACAGGCCGCACAGGGGGAGCAGTCTCACTTGCAGTGGGCATGGCCCAGATATTTTCCTCTATCCCCGGTTTTAAGTCCCTGATGAGTTACTGGTACCACTTTGCCATTATGTTCGAAGCTCTTTTTATCCTTACCACCATCGATGCCGGTACACGCGTTGCAAGATTCATTCTCCAGGAAATGCTCGGAAAAATCTATAAACCCCTGGGGCGAAACGAATGGCTGCCGGCGAACCTTTTTGCAAGCGGTCTGGTTGTTCTATTCTGGGGCTATTTTATTTATACCGGCAGCATCTCCACTATCTGGCCGATGTTCGGCACAGCGAACCAGCTGCTGGCAACCATTGCTCTCACAGTGGGCACATCATATCTCATTAATAACGGGAAAGTCCGATATTCCTGGGTTACTATAATACCACTTGTCTTCGTTGGTGTTACAACCCTGACTGCAGGAATAATGAATATCATCGGGACTTATATTCCCCAGCTCAGTACAGAAAAGTTATTTTTACAGGGATCGATAAACCTGATTATGACCACCCTGATCATTTTGTCTGTATTGATAATTCTAAAGGATGCAGTCCCGGGCTGGATAAGGGCCATGAAGAAAAACCCGGTAAACTTGTCTGTTCAGAAGAATTGAAATTACTTTATCCCTGCCTCTGCAAGTTTCATATCAAGATCTTCAGACGTTCCGTGATGAAGATAACGATATCGTACAATGCCTATTCCCGGAACCACATCAATCATGGTTTCATCGGCTATCGTCCTGTAGCTGAGGGTATACTGATCGAACGGCCCCGCCAGCTTCAGGCCCCTGATGGATGAGGGTTCACAGGCTTTTTTTTCGGTTACGCTCCAGAAATAGTTGCCGTCATCTCTTGTTAGCTGCCCAGCCTCACCAAAGGTCTGGCCGGTATGATACAAGGACTCCATGAAGAGATCTGAATCTGTAACCAGTTCAGAATGTATGCTTTCTTTGTTTGATAACCATTTGTCGATGCTGTCGGTCCTGGCCCCTGTAACTTTATAATAATGCATATTGCCCACAGACAGCAGCCCCCAAACGGAAGGTTCCCAGTCTTCTCCTTCCATCACATCGGTTGGAAATCCCTTTATTACAGCGAACGTGAGCCTGCCTTCTGTAAGTACCCTGAGCACTTCCATCCTAAGAAACACAGTCTTGTTATTGTATTTCCCGTGAAAATTCCAATAGTTGCCTTCTTTCAGCGAAAAGATTGCCTTTTCAGACGACATTTCATTTTTGCATGCTGTAACCGAAACAAGCAGTAAACCGGCAATCACCAGATACAAATAAAAAGTCGACCTTTTCATTGTTCAATTTTTGTATTGTAAAAATAGAAAGTATATTCATAACTTTAATCCGCTAATTATTCAGAATATGGAAAACACAAACATCCTGCGGCCGTTAGGTCGCACAAACATGATGGTCACGCCTATCGGGCTTGGCTGCTGGCAGTTCAGCAAACAAAACAACCTGGCCGGGAAGTTCTGGCCCACTCTCGAAGATGAGCTGATCAATAAAGTGGTTAAGCTCTCGCTCGAAGGAGGCCTAAACTGGTTTGACACAGCCGAGATATACGGAAAGGGAGCCTCGGAAAAAGCCCTGTCGAAAGCGCTTCAGGCAGCAGGCACAAAACCCGGCGAAGTCCTGATCGCCACAAAATGGTGGCCCATATTCCGTTTTGCATCAAACATACCCCAAACAATTGACGAGCGTATTGAAGCTCTTTCCCCTTATCCGATCGACCTCTACCAGATCCACCAGCCCTGGGGCTTTTCGAACGAGAAAAGCGAAGTAGCTGCAATGGCGGAACTGTTCAAAATGAAAAAAATTAAGTATATCGGGGTCAGTAATTTTTCGGCGCAGAAGATGAAAAACTCCTGGGAAGTCCTTGACAAAAAGGGCATTCCCCTTGCCTCGAACCAGGTTCCGTACAGCTTGCTTAACCGTAAGATTGAAACCAACGGCACAATGGCGATGGCAAAGCAGCTGGGCATTTCAATCATTGCATATTCTCCACTGGCACAGGGCATGGTCACCGGGAAATTCCATGATAATCCGGAATTGCTTAAAAACATAGGTCTGAGAAAACATACTTCCCTATTCAAACCTGCGGGGATTGAGAAAACCCGCCCGGTCATCAATCTGGTGAAAGAGCTTGCTGCAAAATACAATGTCACAACATCGCAGGTTGCTTTAAACTGGCTGGTAAACTATAACGGGAACACTGTTGTGGCAATTCCCGGAGCAACAAAGGAATCGCATGTAAAGGAAAATACGGGGGCACTATCGTTCAGGCTTTCCGATGAGGATATGCAGAAACTGGATAAGGAAAGTGCTATCTTCAAATAAACTCCGGATGATTGCCGTAAACCTGCTCTTATAAGGATTTCAGCACCTCATCCACCTTCATCAGCATACTGTCGGTAAAATCCAGATGGGTCACAAACCTTACGACCTGCGGGCCCAAAGGCATGGCATGGATATCTTTTTCTTTCAGCTTCGACAGGAATTCCTTTTCGGAGTATTTATTATTAAGTGTGAAGATAAGGATGTTCGTTTCAACCGGCATGACCTGGTCAATATAAGGCATGGCTTCGAGGAGCTTGCCGATGTGGCGGGCTCTTGAATGGTCTTCCTTCAGGCGGACGATATTGTGATCGAGTGCATAAATACCCGCGGCGGCAAGATAACCCACCTGCCTCATCGCACCTCCGAATGCCTTCCTTACCCTCCGGGCCCGTTTGATAAAGGCCTTATCGCCGATGATCAAGGAGCCTATAGGTGCACCCAGTCCTTTCGACAGGCAAATGGAAACAGAATCGAAAAGCGTGGCATATTTCAAAGGGGTCTCGCCTGTTTCGGCAAGGGCATTGAAGAGCCTGGCTCCGTCAAGATGATATTTGAGATTGTGTTCCCGGCAGACCAGGGAGATCTCTTCAAGGGTTTCGTACTTATAAACCGATCCTCCTCCCTTATTCATGGTATTCTCAACCTCGACCAGGGTGGTGACCGGCCGGTGAACATCATTATCGGGGTTGATGTGGGCGGCGACACCAGCTGCATTGATCCGGCCGTGTTCCCCTTCAAGCAGGCAAACCGATACGCCTGAATTCTTCATCATGGCCCCGCCTTCATAATAATATACATGGGAATGCTTATGGCAGATCACTTCGTCGCCGGGCCGGGTATGAACATTAACGGCAATCTGGTTTGTCATTGTGCCCGAAGGACAAAACAGGGCATCTTCCTTTCCCATCAGGGCGGCTGCTTTTTCTTCAAGCATGATCACGGTAGGATCATCATGAAACACATCATCCCCTACTTTGGCCGAGAACATAGCCCCGAGCATCTCTTTTGAAGGGCGAGTAACAGTATCGCTTCGTAAATCAATCATACCCAAAAGTACTAATTTCTTATTTTCCTGATGAAAAGATGTAAAAGAAAAGGGGCGGATCTTTCGAATCCACCCCGGGAGATATGAAGAGCAACATTACAGTAACAGGAGGTCAGTCATTAAAGTCAGCTTCTGCTGTAGCAATAGGAGCAAGTGAAGTAATGTTGGAATTTTCAGGATCGGCATCGTTAAAGTCGGCTTCTGAAGGGGTTGCCGGTGCGAAAGCGGCAACATTGCATGTAAATTCGGCTGCATCGTTGAAATCGGCTTCTGAAGGAACTACCGGGGCAAGATTTGAAACCTCTTCGGCACTGAGTTCTGCATCATTAAAGTCGCAGCTTAAAGGGCTTGCAGGAGCAAGAGCCTGGATCAGGTTATTTACTGTTGGTACAGGAGAAGGAGTGTAATTATTATTTCCTGCGTACAGGTAGCTGATCTGTATTGAAAAAACGCTTACAATAATAAGGAGACTTTTCAGAATATTGTTGGTGAGTGTATTTGTTGCTTTCATGGCTTTTGGTTTTGTTGTTGTTGATGAAGCAAAATTAATACGCCAAGAAGGCCGGGGAAAGCTGTTTTCGGCCTGGAACCTTTGCTGCCCGTTAAACGGATGAATTTTCCCGATGAACAAACCAGTTAATTTTTTCATCGCTTCGTCGGGTAAACCGGGAAATTCTCGATGTTTTAAATTTTAACTGCCATATAATCAATAACTTACAAGATTTTCTAGCAATAAAAAAG
The DNA here is from genome assembly GCA_903887775.1 of uncultured Bacteroidales bacterium. Taxonomy (GTDB): domain Bacteria; phylum Bacteroidota; class Bacteroidia; order Bacteroidales; family FEN-979; genus CAIRDP01. Next base: position 309,325 of record CAISRB010000012.1, on the reverse strand, counting down.
GCAGGTATTTCTTCAATGCCTGCCCTTAAAATGCTGAACTTAATCCTATTTTTCTTTATTAAAACCGAACTTCCAAACCAAAGCCGCAATAACTGCGCCCACAATAGGCGCTACAATAAACAGCCAGAGTTGTGAAAGCGCTTTACCTCCGGCAAACAATGCAGGGCCCAGGCTGCGTGCGGGATTCACAGATGTACCTGTTACGGGGATTGTAACAAGGTGGATAAGCATCAGGGTGACGCCTATCGCCAATCCGGCCATTGCTCCGTTCCCATATTTAGACGTAGTCCCCAGGATCACAAAAACAAACAGGAAGGTCATCACAGTTTCGATAAGAAATGCGCTGAATGTATTAAATGCTCCGAGGTAACCTTCACCCCATCCGTTTGAACCAAGACCCCATTCGGTCATCTGCCAACCGGGCTTTCCGCTTACAATAAGATACAGTACAAAGGCGCCGAGAATTGCGCCAACACATTGTGAAATAATATAGCCGATGGCATCCTGAACACTCATTTTTCCGGCAGTAAGAACCCCGATAGTAACTGCGGGATTAATATGGCAACCTGAAATTCCGCCAATGGCATACGCCATAGCGACAACTGCGAATCCAAAAGCTATGGCAATCCCTAATAGTCCGATCCCGCTGGGCCCGGTCTGGGAGATGCCGGCAATTACAGCTGAGCCGCATCCGAAGAGGACCAGGCTGAATGTGCCGATCAATTCTGCAAAATACTTTTTCATGTTTCAGATTTTTGGTGAATACTGATTACGATCACTAAATTAATTAATTCTTTTGTATTGCCGGATTCTCCTCAACAAGCCTGATGGTCCAGAAATCGTCGGAGAGATTTTCGTTAAGGAGATAGTCGTATGGCATTGTAAAATACCCTTTCATGCCCCATTGATCGCTCCAGCTGTTGCGCACCAGGAAGCGGCGGCTTGTGTCGTCATAGCCAACGGCCAGCACAGCATGTCCGCCGATGACATGCTCCCCTGGTGCCGGCAGATCAACAATTCCGTTACCAGCAACGGCCGCACTTTCAAAACTTTCATACACAGTAAAACCGAATACCATGGGAAAGCCTTCGGCAAGACATCCTTTGATCTGGTCGAGTTCCCGCGGAACACGATGATAAGACAGGACCTGGTGTTCCAGAGCTGTCGAATAGCAGGCCGGCCCGGGCTTCAGGGCGAACTTTGATATGATGTAAGGCCATTCTTCCTCAGGGCAAACGCCTTCCTTGTTCACGGTTTTGATGCCGTCGCGTATCATGGCACCGCTGTCGTTGCTGACCGAGTGCTCGATCACTCTCTCATTGTAATATATAAATAAACGTGAAGGCATAAAGGCAGGTGCATCCTGCTTTATCAGTCCGAATTCAAAGGCTGCTCCTATGGCATTGGCTGTGCAGCTTCCGAGTTCACCCTGGTCGTAAACTGCCGGACAGCCTGGCCTTAAATCGGCTTTTCGCGGAAGTTTTTTAAGTACAATTGCTGGTGCTGCATACCTGTAATCCCTCTGGTCAGGAAGATCGGGCTGCCATCCGTAATGTGATACTTTGAAGATCATGTTCCCTGTGTTTTACTGTTTATTATACACTGCGGATGGGATTTGCGGAAATCTTATCCGCAGTCAAAAAATATAATTATACTGCCGCAGCTTTATCCTGTGACCTGCTGGAAAATCGAGTGAATATAAGTGCAACAACCAGGAACACAACTCCTATGATGAAAGCATTTCGTATTCCTCCGATATTTTGAAGCGTTGTCGGATGTGCGTTGTCTCCTCCTGTAGTCAAGGAAAAGGCCATCTGGAAAACAGAAACACCAATGACTGCGGCGACTGATGTAAACGTGTTTGAAGTGGCTGAAACAATTCCATGTTTGCCTTCGGTAGCCATGCTCATGATCATCGTATTGTTGGGCGAGAGGAACAGTCCAAGGAAGGTCCCTGAGAATAAAAGGAATACGATCGGGACCCATACCTGCAGCATCCCCAGCGCAAATGAAAAGTAGGAATAATCAATTACTCCTACGATCAGTGCTATGGTACAGATCTTTACCGGTTGTATTTTATCTGACATTTTGCCGGCCATCGGGGCGAGTACCATGACTACCAGGGATGAGATAAGAAGAAGCATACCGACGATATTCGAAGTGAGCAGAAGGTCTTTTTCAAGGTAAAACGGCATGATGTAGGCATAGCCGAAGTTGGCGCTGCTGGCCATCAGGCTGGCAATAAGGGCAAAGGTCAGGGGTTTGATGCTGAACAGGCTCAGGTCAAGGATAGGATGGAGCGCTTTCTTTTCCCTCCTGATAAAAAAGTAAAACAGAAATGCAGCAATGAGGAGCGCTCCGTAAGGCATCACCACCTCCACGCCCCTGTTGTCAAAGGAATTGAAGGAAAGAATAAGGAAGGTGAAGGCGAACAGGGCCAGCAGGGCGCCGCTGATATCAAACCCGCTGAACGAAAATTTCTCTTTTGTCTCTCCCGGGATATATTTTGCCGACAGCCAGATCGCTGCAATCCCGATTGGTACATTGATCAGGAAGATCCAGTGCCAGTTTGCATAATAGGTGATGAAGCCTCCAAGGGGGGCGCCGAGACTAACACCGATTGACGAAATGGTCGTAAGGATGCCATAGGAAGAACCCACCTTGTCGTGGGGCATGAACCTGCCTATGATGGCAAGGCAATTGGCAACAAGCATGGATCCGCCAAGTCCCTGTATGAAACGGGAAATAATGAGGGTGATGATGCCGGGGGAAAGCCCGCAAAGCAGGGATCCTGCAGTAAACAGTATGAACCCGCTGATGTATATCTTCTTCAGTCCGAGGCGGTCGCCCAGCATCCCGAAGAGTAGCAGTGTGGCTGTGCTGGCCACCAGGTAAGCCAGGAGTACCAGGGAAACGATGTCGCGGGAGCAGCCGAAATTCTGGGCTATCGTTGGTAAAGAGATGTTGACGATAAAGGCATCCAGCTTGACCATCAGCATAGCCAGGGAGGCGCTGATGAGGATGAGAGCGTAGGATCTTTTTTCAGTCATGCCTGTTTCATTTTTTCTTCTTGCCCGATTTCGCTTTCGGATTGAACTCAAGTGCAAGTTTTATCCAGTATTCAAGATCGGTATCCATATCTGCACCTTCAGGATCGATAAATAAAAACCCTTTCATGGTCCTGCCTGTGAAATCCATAAGCCGGCATCCTTTCTTTGACAGAGCTGTTTCAGTGAGGTCAGGATCGATGCGCACCATCAGCTCATTCTTTACAACTCCTGCACACATCTTGTCATTCACCATATAACAGATCCCTCCCATCATGAACTTTTCCTCAAAGAAAACTCCGAGGATCCCGAAAGTACGGCTGATCCTTTCGGCCAGCTGCTTATCGTATGCCATAAATTCAACGTATTAATGATTCACTATTCTGTTTCCAGGTCCATGTTTTTCGCTTTTTCCAGATCGAACTCACCCTCCCATCGTGCGATCACCACTGTAGCCAGGCAGTTTCCGATAACGTTTGTAGCGGTTCGCGCCATATCCATCAACTCATCAATACCAAGAATAATAAATATCGGCCAAACAGGGAGGCCGAAACTTGCCGCCGTGCCAAGCAAAATAACAAGCGATGCACGGGGGACCCCTGCCACCCCTTTGCTCGTGAGCATGAGTGTGACCATCATGATGATCTGGGTTCCGACGGGTAAATGAATGCCGGCCATATTGGCTACAAAGATCGAAGCCATGGCCAGGTAAAGGGTGGTGCCATCGAGGTTAAAACTGTAGCCTGTAGGTATCACAAAGGCTACGATCTTCCCCGGCACCCCGAATTTTTCCATATTCTCAATTGCCCTGGGCAAGGCTGATTCACTGCTGGTAGTTGCAAAAGCAATTGTTGCAGGTTCCGAAACGGCCCTGATGAAATTTTTCAACGGTATTTTAAGGAAAATCAGGATAGGAAGAAACACCAGTATCATAAAAGCGATCAGGGATACATACAGGGTTGCGAGGAGCTCGAAGAGGTTCAGCAAAACCTGCAGGCCCATATGCCCCACGCTGTATGCAATGGCTGAAAACACGGCGAAAGGCGCAAACAGCATGATCATGTTTGTGAATTTGAACATGACTGCCGTTAGGGACTCCGTGAAACGAAGCATGGGCGCCCGGTACTGTTCTTTCACCATGGCCACTGCAATACCAAAAAGAATGCTGAAAACCACAATTTGCAGTACTTGTCCTTCGGCAATTGATTTGGCAATGTTTTCGGGGAATACATGCAGGATGATATCCCGCCAGCTCTGGCTGTGGACCTCAGGCAGGGTTCCCTGGGTCATTGCAGCAGGGACAATTACTCCGTGGCCGGCCCCACTGATATTGATTGCAAGAAGTCCGATGAACAATGCAATGGTCGATACGATCTCGAAATACAATAAGGATTTCCAACCCATCCTTCCGACCTGTTTGAGATCGGCATGCCCGGCAATGCCGGTAACCAATGTACCGAAGAGCAGGGGCGCTATAATTGTCTTTACAAGGTGTATGAAGATCTGGCTTACCAGATTCATTTCTTTCGCGACAACCGGCAGGTCGTAACCGAATTCGACACCTGCAAGCATCGAAAAGAAGATCCATGTGGTCAGGCTCCTTTTTTTCACTGCATAGATAAAAAAGATGATGATCGGCAGCCAGCGAAGGGGCATGAGAAGGACTTCAGGCGCATTTAAACCGGCGTAATGGTTTATCAGAAGGAAAACGATAACGAGAGTGAAACTAATAAGGAAGCCCAGTAACAGTCGTCTTTGCGAGGGCATAGGATTTGGGTTAGACAGGTAAATTTAATAAAAAATTTAACTTTGCTCCATAAACCCATTATTATGTTCGCATTTCATTCAAAATATCTCGCGCCTGTTGAAAAGGTCGACAAACACGTCGATGCCCACAGGGCTTACATAAAAACACTGATCGCTAAAAACATCCTTGTCTGCTCCGGCCCCAAGGTTCCCCGCAACGGTGGCTTTATCATGCTCAATGCCGCAAACAGGGCTGAAGCTGAACTCATCATGGCCGACGACCCATACGTGATCAACGGCATTGCGAAATATGAAATGATCGAGTTTGATCTGAAAAGCTGTGTTGAAGGCTTCAGGGAACTGCTGAAATAAAAACAATCCGTTTAATTTTAACCCAATCTCATGGACCTCCTCCTTACAGGTGTCTTTTTATTTTTTGTTTTTCTGATCGGGCTGCTGCCTTTCCCCCTGCTTTATCTTTTGTCGGATTTCGGACAGTTCTTTCTGCACAGGATCATGGGTTACCGCAGGAAAGTGATCATTTCAAACCTTAAATCAAGCTTCCCCTCACTAAACGATAAAGAACTGGATAACATAGTTGGGAAAGTGTATAAGAATCTCGCCGATATCCTGGCGGAAGGGATCAAGGGTTTTACAATGTTCCCTGCTACGGTAAAAAAGCGGTACTTTATATCAAACCCTGAGATCATAGAGCCCTGGCTTGCCCAGGGAAGAAGCGTTATCGCCCTGCCTGCCCATATTAACAATTTTGAGTGGGGCAGCATGTCGCCCGGCCTGTTCACAAAACACCCCATCATCGCGTTTTACAAACCCCTCAGCAATAAATATATCAACCGCTTCATGAAATGGAGCCGTGTGAAATTCGGGACAACCCTGGCTTCCATCTATGAAACTTTCCTGGTATTTGAACAAAATGCCCAAACACCTTCGGTCTATATTATGGCGGCAGACCAAAGTCCAAGCAATGCTGAAAAATCTTACTGGATTGAATTCCTTGGACGGCAGACTGCTTTTCTGCACGGTCCGGAGAAATATGCCCGCATGTACAACTACCCCGTGGTATACGTGGATGTGAAACGCGTGAAGCGAGGGTATTATGAAGTGGCAGCATCATTGCTTGCCGATGAACCTGCATCCCTGCCCGAAGGGGAGGTCACAAGAAGATATGCGAAAAAACTGGAGGAAGCCATCCTGAAAAGCCCGGGAAGCTGGCTGTGGTCTCATAAACGCTGGAAACTGTCGTTATAGATACATAGCATCAATGAGCCCGGCATAAATGGCCGAGATCACTTTACGTTTTATTTTCAACGTACTGGTTAATGCATCATTTTCCATACTGAACGGTTCCGGCAGCAAGGTAAATTTCACAACCCGTTCATAAGGGATCAGTTGTTCCTGGATAAATTCAAGGCGATTCCTGTAAAATTCCAGGATCCTGGTATCGGCAATCAAAAGCTTTTCATCAGGTAATTCTTTGCTGATGGCAGGGAACTCTGTCCTGAGAGCATTAAAAGAAGGGACAATGAGAGCTGAAATAAACTTGCGGTTGTCGCCCAATACAACAAGCTGTTCTATGAAAGGATCTTCGCTCAGCAGGAGTTCAACCTTCTGGGGTGAGACAAATTTTCCACCCGAGGTTTTGAATATATCATTGATCCGGTCAAGCATAATAAGGTTTCCGGCTTCACTGAAGGTCCCCTGGTCACCGCTATGATACCAGCCGTCTTTCAACACTTTGGCGGTTTCCGTGGGCTTATTGTAATAGCCCTTAAAAACAGTGGCCCCCTTGATAAGAATCTCACCCGAATCACTTATTTTGACCAGCGTTCCGGGCATCACAGTTCCGCTGGCCTCAAATTCGTATACATCGTCCCTGAAACAGGAAACTGTAGCGGTTGTTTCCGTTGCCCCGTAACCGTAATTCACAAACAATCCGGCTGCATGGAAAAACCTCAGCAGTTCGGGCCTGATGGCCGCGCCTGCACAAGGCATAAACCGGATATTACCGCCAAAGATCGATCTGAGTTTCTTCAATACCAGCTTATCAGCAATTTCCCGCCTGAATGCTAATCCAAAGGGAGGCCGTTCATTTTTCTTAAGGCAGTCCGAATACTCGTGGCCCGTTTTCACAGCCCATTCAAATATTTTCCGCTTGACCGGCAACCATCCGGCTTCTTCTTTCCTGATTGCTTCATAGGTCTTTTCGAAGAATCTGGGCACAGTGCAAATCACGCTGGGCCTGGCTATGGGAAGTTCTTCGATTACAAGCTTCGGGTTCTCCAGGTATACGTTGACCGCCCCCTTGTACAGCATGTAAAATGTCCAGGACCGTTCAAAAATATGGCTTAGTGGCAGAAAACAGAGAGAGACGTCTTTCTCCGAAACATCCAGACGTTCATCATGATTTATAAAGCAGCTTGTAAAATTATCATGGCCCAGCATTACCCCCTTGGGTTCACCTGTTGTCCCTGAAGTATAGATAATCGTTGCCAGGTCATCCGGCTTTGCCTCGAGCAATAGCTGTTCAAGCCGGTCGCTGTATGTTCCGCTTTCACCAAGTTTGAGAAATTCACTCCAGTTTATACAACGGGCGTCCTCATCCGCAGAAAGGTTTTCATCAAAACACACTACTTTTTTCAGGGTGGAAGAATTTCCGAACAACCATACGGCTTTTTTGAGCTGCTCCCGGTTGCCGACAAAGAGGATCTCCATCCTGGTTTCATCTGAAATATATTTAAGCTGCTGTTGCGAAGCTGTTGCGAAAAACGGAACTACCACTCCCCTGATTGCAAGAATTCCAAGATCGGAAATGGTCCATTGTGGTTTATTGTCACTGAATATGCCAATGTTTGATTTCGGTCCGAATCCCAAAGCCAGCAAGGATTTCGCAACCCGGTCGGTGATGCCCGACAGTTCCTGCCAGTTATAGCTGCTGTAATTTTTCGCGCCAGGCTCTTTATACCTGAATACCTCGCGTTGGCCATAATGTATAGCACGGTTGCGCATCATCGCAACCAGGTGTTTCTCCATCAAATGTTATGTTTTGTGCTGCAAAGCTGCGATATTTCATCGGAGTTACAAAATGACATATGTCAAATATGTTAAATTGGTCGTCCCGGGCCGATTGCAATTTGCAGTCCCTGATTTGGTTTCAGCGGGTTTTTAAAGTATTTTTGGAGTTCCTTAATACTGGTTCTGAAATAATGACCGTGTCGGAAAATATTATTGAAATAAAGCATCTTTCCAAGTACTACGGTCATGCCCGGGGTGTTGAGGATGTAAGCCTGTCGGTAAAACAGGGAGAATTCTTTGGCTTCATTGGTCCAAACGGCGCCGGTAAATCCACAACAATACGGATTCTTTTAAATCTCATTTTCCCTACTTCAGGAAGTGCAAAGATATTCGGTCTTGATATCGTTAAGGATTCCAAACAGATACGGAGCCGTTTGGCCTATGTTCCTTCCGATGCCAACCTGTACGATACCATGAGGGTTCACGAATTTCTCAGGTTCGGAGCGGCATTCTATGGGGGGAATAAAAGCGAAGACAGGATACGTGAACTGGCCGGATTGATGGAACTCGACCTCGATCGCAGGATCCCTGAGCTATCCACAGGCAATAAAAAGAAAGTGAATATCATTCAGGCACTGGTACATCATGCAGACCTGCTTGTTCTCGACGAGCCCACGACCGGACTGGATCCCTTGATTCAATCCCGCTTGTTCAACCTGCTGGCCGAAGAAAACAAAAGGGGTGTCACGATATTTTTTTCTTCACATGTACTCAGTGAAGTGCAGGCCCTTTGCCGAAGGGTTGCGATCGTTAAAGACGGCAGGATCATTAAATCGGATGAAATTACGGCTCTCAGGGACAAACAACTGAAAAAAGTCAGGGTTCTGTTTTCTGATGAATCGCCCCGGCAGGAGCTGAACATTAAAGGAATTGAATCATTTCAGGCAGAAAGCGCTAAAAGCATAGTGTTCATGTTTTCGGGCGACATCAATGAGTTAATACAGCGTTTATCAGTGTTAAGGATAGAAAACCTGAGCATTGAAGAACCTCCGCTGGAAGAGATCTTCCTGCATTATTACAGGTAAAACAGGGTTTGAAAGATGAACCGGATTTTGTTTCATATGGAATTCCGCCGAAATGCCAGGAGCCTGATTCTGTGGTCGGTGATCATTTGCGCCCTTATCTTTTTTACCATGTCCTTATTCCGCAGCGTACTCGAGTACCAGCAGCAGATCATGGGTATGGTAAAATTGGTGCCCATGGCAGCGATGAAAGCCAGGGGATTCGGCAATATCAATGATATTTTTTCGGGCCTGGGATTTTACGCAGCAAACAATATTGTTTATATGATGCTGCTTGGGAGTATCTATTCCATGGTGCTTACTTCCAACATATTGTTAAAAGAAGAATACAACAAGACTGCCGAGTTCCTTATGTCGAGGCCCATAAGCCGGGGTGAGATCTTTGCCACGAAATCTGCTCTTGCATTCCTTAACGTGGTCTTTCTGAATATCATTGCCTGCCTTGTCAGCTTTATTTCACTGGAGGTATTTAAATCGGGGGATTTCAGGATACAGCCATTCATGGTACTTACCCTGTATACCTTTCTTCTTAACCTGTTGTTCGGGGCCCTGGGGCTTTTGGTTGCAGGCCTTATAAGAAGAGCAAGGCCGGTGACATTTTTTTGTGTGGGATTGGTGCTTGTGCTTTATTTCCTCTTTACCATTTCGCGCCTTAGCGGCGTTAAGGGATATTTTGGCTATGTGAGTCCTTTCAAATGGGTGAATGTTGAAGTGCTTAATCCCTCATACAGTGCTGAGTTCTGGAGGATTTTTCTTTTCCTGGCACTTACTTTCCTGCTTGTCCTTCTATCAGGGTTTCTTTACCGCAAAAAAGATATTCTTACCTGAGGCCTCAGAACTCGTCGGGCAGGGCTTTCAGCTGCTCATAGGTGAAAACAGGACCGTCCTTGCAGATGTATGTGCTGCCGATATTGCAGCGTCCGCATTTTCCAAGGCCGCACTGCATTTTCATTTCGAGGGTGGTGATCACATCTTTTGGCGCAAATCCAAGGCGGTCAAGCGACTGAAGAGTGTACTTGATCATAATGGGCGGGCCGCAGGTGATCACCTTGGTATTGGCTATCTCAGGCTTCACCACTTCTTCAAGGATCTTGGGAACCACGCCGACATTATCCTTCCAGGTATCTTCAGGTTTGTCAATGGTAAGCACCACTTTGATGCTTGTATTTTTCTTCCATTCTTCAATTTCTTCCTTATAACAGATGTCGGCGGATGTGCGTGCACCATAAAGTATCGTAAAGTCTTTATAATCGCCGCGGTTGTCAATACAGTACTGTATCAGTGAACGTAATGGCGCCAGTCCAATACCTCCGCCGACGAACAGCAGGTTCTTCCCTTTGATGTCATCCAGGGGGAAATAATTGCCGTAGGGGCCCCGGATGCCAACATCATCGCCTTCCTCAATATCGGAATGGATATCGGCAGTAACAACTCCGGCCCTTTTGATGGAACAATCAAAGTATCCTTTCCGGGTGGCCGATGATGAAATACAAAAAGTGCATTCCCCGGAACCCAGCAATGAAAATTCAACAAACTGACCCGGCAGCCAGGAAAATTTTTCGGTAACACTGTCGTCTTTGAATTTCAGCCTGTACGTGCGAACATCAGGTGTTTCCTGGATGATCCGGTCAACTTTGGCGAGAGAGGGAACTAATAATGCTTCCATAAAATTTAAATAGCGAAAAGTTAAAAGCGAAATAAAAAAATTGAAATACCAGGACCGGCAATTAGTAAAAAACGTCTCAGAGTGCCTGAGAATACACGATTGTGTATCGGCAAATGATAACAAAGCGAATTAATATTTTCGCTTTTCGCCATTCGCTTTTCGCTTTTTCCGATCATCGTATTACGATCCAACAGGAGTTGATGCAATATGGTTAACTACGTCAAAAATGCTGATGTTCACCGGGCAGGAGATTGCGCAATGTCCGCAGCCCACACAAAGGTTTACGCCAAAACGTTCCTTGTAGTAAACGAATTTATGCATCGACCTTTGCCTCCAGCGGCGGTACTTTGCCGGGCGGGGATTATGGCCACCGGCTTCCAGTGTAAAATAAACGTTATTGCAAGAATCATAACTCTTGTAACGGACACCCGTGTCCTTGATCTTTTCGTCGGAGATCTTGAAGCAATGGCAGGTCGGACAAATAAAAGCGCAGGTGTTGCAGCTGACACAGTTACGTGATGCCTCTTCGAATGCCGGGGAATCGAATCGTTTGGCCATCTTTTCATTGATGTCCTTATAATCCATCTTCAGCCTGAACGAAGCTGCAAAAGCAACATACTGCTTCTTCATCTCTGATTCATCATTTGTACTTTGTACATTGTACATTGTACTTTTTTCAAGCTTTTCCTTCAAAAAAGTTTCTCCTCTTTCGGTCCGGGTCTGCAGATAAATCTTCCCTTCTGCTCCGTTCACAACTGCAATATCAAGTGCATCAAGGTTCTCGAGATCATAATCAAGAGACGTACAGAAACAATGGGTGCCGGCTTTATCGCAGCGGGCAGAGAAGATCACTGTATTCTCTCTGCGTTTCAGGAAATCGCTGTCGATATAATCCCATTTGTTCACAGCTTCTAAAACCTGTAATCCGCGGGCATCGCAGTGTTTCACTCCAAGAACCACGCGCTGGGCTGTCAGCGGATCCTGGTCTGTTTCTAGGATGCTGGTCCCGGCGCTTGTTGCCTCATATTTCATGATCTTTGATGATCGGGGGAAAAACAAGGGTTTCACGCTCATCGTTTCAGCAATGGGTGAATCCGGGTCACATTCTTTCAGGGATGAAACTTTTTTATAATCGTATTTCCCGAATTTCTCAACGGGAGCATAGGTTTCATGTTTGCTGATGATGGCTTCGTACATTTTCTGCAAGCCAGCTTTATCGGTAACAAAAGTTGAAAAGCTCATAATCTGTCGTTCGGATTACATGATAAAATCGTCGGGGTCCTTAAGGCTGTATTTGTAGAAAGCTCCGCGTTCGCCTTCTTCAACACCTGCCAGGTGGTTCTGAAAGTTTTCGAAGATCACTTTTTCGTTCTGCTTGTGCAAAAGATGCAATGGCAGATGGCTTGGGCAGGCTTTTTCACAATTGCGGCAATCAACACAACGACCGGCCAGGTGTAAGGACCAGGTCATCAGTGCATGGAAGGCACTGGAGGCGGTGTTCGACCCATTGTAGAGCGACGCAGTTTCCTGGTCGATGCAGCATTTGGCGCAATAGCAAAGCGGGCAGGAATGACGGCAGGCGTTGCAGCGGATGCAGTTTTCGAAGATCTCTTCGAAATATTCGCGACGTTCCACCAGTCCCTTTTCAGCTAATGCCTTAATGTCGGCATTCACAATATAATCTTTCCGGCCCTGAGGATTGCCAAGCATTTCGTCATAAACGACCGCGTCGGGGACAATGCATTCGATGCAGTTCTGCATTTTTTGTCCTTTGTCGTCAACAACCCCTTCGCAGGCTATGCCGATAATATAAAGCCTGTCGCGCTTCACCTGGCTTTCGGTGAGCAGGAGGTTGAGCGAACGGCTGTCGCAGCCCTTAACCACAAGGCCTGCACGTTTATTCCGGGTATGGTCGGCCTTCAGGTAGTTCGAAAGGTTGAACACCGATTTTTCGGTAAAAACAAGCGTGGACACTTCTTTCGGATCGGTGATCACAACCGGAATCTGGTTGTCGTCAAAGCCGTTCATACGGTAGCCGACGAATACGTCGATCTTCCCATCTGCAAACAGCTTTGCCGCAATGTCCTGGATTTGTTTTGAGTAGTCCATTATTTGTTGAAATTTTCTTTTTTATACAAATGAAGAGGCCCGAGTTTTACGACATCCTCGGTTACTTTTTTCACGACCTGGGCGAATTTAGCGCCTTCGGCAGCCGAAACCCAGCTGAACTGGACCCTGTGCTCATGAAACCCGACCATTTTCAGCAGTTCCCTGGTCACGAGAAAACGCCTGCGGGCGTAATAATTCCCGCTGATATAATGGCAATCCCCCGGATGACAGCCCGAGATCAGCACACCATCCGCAGTGGTCTGTAAAGCTTTAATGATAAACCAGGGATCCACGCGTGACGAACAGGGAACACGAATGATCCGGATGTTCGGCGGATACTGTGTACGGGAGGTGCCGGTAAGGTCCGATCCCGCATAGGAACACCAGTTGCAGAGAATGCCCACGATCACCGGCTTCCAGTCAGGAGGAGCAAGCAGTTCGGGTTTTTCTATGCTTACGATCTTGTCTTTTACTTCTTCCATCAGATGGCAACTATCTCGTTAATAATTTGAGGATCTGTAAAACCAGCCAGGTTGATTGCCATGGAACGGCAAACGGCAACGCAGGAGCCGCATCCCTGGCAAACGCCTTCGTTGATCTTCGCCACGGTGCGCATTTCCCTGGCACCATGCCCGAGAGGTATCTCTTCTGTGACAATAGCCTGGTAAGGGCATACCTGAACACAGTTCTGGCAGCCGCTGCAGAATTCATTGTTAACCGTCGAGATCATCGGGTCTTTCTTCATCGTATCGCCTGCGAAAAGGCCACAGACCTTTGCTGCACAGGCCGATGCCTGGGCTACGGTATCAGGAATATCCTTTGGGGCCTGGGTACAACCTGCAAGGAAAATACCTGCCTTTGCAGTTTCGACAGGGCGTAATTTCGGATGGGCCTCTGAAAGGTACCCGTATTTATCGTATGAAATTCCTAAAAGCTGGGCCAGGGCGGGGTTTGTTTTATAAGGAATAATGGCGGTTGCAAGAACCACGAGGTCGGCTTCAACTTCAACTTCCCTCCCGAGCTGACCGTCTTCTCCACGAACCATCAGCTTTTCACCTTTCTGGTAGATCTTTGAAACGCGGCCGCGGAGATACACGGCACCGGTTTCAACCTGAGCGCGGTTTACAAATTCTTCATATCCCTTGCCTGCCGCACGGATGTCCATATAGAATATGTAGGCCCTTGAATCATGTACTTTATGATGCAGGAGGATGGCGTGCTTGGCTGTATACATGCAGCAGATCTTCGAACAGAATTCTATGCCTTTTGCCTTGTCACGGGATCCTACGCATTTAATGAAAACGACTGTCTTCGGAACTTTACCATCGGAAGGCCTTATGGGCAAGCCGCCGGTAGGTCCATTGGCCGATACCATTCTTTCAAATTCCAGTGAATTGATGATATCCTTGTAACGGCCTACTCCGTATTCTTCATAGGGCGTGGCATCCCAAAGGTCATAGCCTGTTGCAACAACGACAGCGCCTATTTCCCTTTCGATAACTTCATCCTGCATTTTAAAATCAATGGAACCTTTTTCGCAAAACTTGGCACAGATGCCGCATTTCCCTTTCAGCAGGTATGTGCAGTGCTCAGCATCGATAACGGGTTTATTAGGCACGGCCTGGGGGAATGGCGTATAAATTGCCTTGCGCTTATCGATTCCCATGTTGTACTCGTTGGGGACTTTCACCGGGCATTTCTGCCAGCACGTTCCGCAACCTGTACATGTCTTGAAATTCACATATGAGGCTTTCTTCCGGATTTTGGCCTTGTAATTCCCTACATACCCGTTTAGTTCGATAACTTCCGAATAGGGGATCAGCTCGATATACGGATGTGAAGCCACATCCACCATTTTCGGGGTAAGGATGCACTGTGAACAGTCGAGGGTCGGAAAGGTCTCATCAAGCTGGGCCATACGGCCACCGATAGACGGGCTTCGTTCAACCAAAGTAACCGGGATATGGGCATCCGCAATGTCAAGTGCTGCCTGTATGCCGGCAATCCCTCCCCCGATAACCAGGGCCCGTTTCGTAACAGGCACGGAAATTTCGTGCAGCTGCTCGTTTGCAATGGATTTGGCGACTGCCATTCTCACCAGGTCCCCCGCTTTTTCGGTGGCTGCTTTTTTATCTTTCTGGTGAACCCATGAAGAATGTTCGCGGATATTGGCCACTTCCAAAAGGTAAGGGTTCATCCCTGCATCGCTGAGAGCCTTGCGAAAGGTCTTCTCATGCATACGGGGTGAGCAGGCTGCAACGACAATCGAGGTCAGCCTGTATTGTACAATGGCATCCCTGATCATTTGCTGCCCCGGATCGGAACACATGTACTTATAATCTACGGCAAACTTGACTTCCCTGATCTTTTTGGCTTCCTCAACTACCGTTGGGACATCCACAAAATCGGCAATATTAGCGCCGCAGAAACAAACGAATACTCCAACTCTTGCCATTATTCAACCTCACTTTCTGCCTGAACGGCTTTTTTACCCTTTACAGGTTTCTTCGGTTCTTCAATAACTTCTCCAATATGGGCCAGAGCAGAGTCGACGGGAATAATATGCTTGCCGAACATCATTTTTTCTTTCGGGAACCCGAAAGCCATCGCCATCAGTTGGGTCAGATAGAATACCGGGAGATCATATTTCACTTTATATTTCTTTTCTATATCGTGCTGCCTCATGTCGAGGTTCGACTGGCAAAGCGGGCAGGCCACTACAATTGCATGGGCACCGCTTTCCTTTGCCATCTCGAGGATCTTGCCGCTGAGCTGCAGCACAACATCGGTATCGGAAATGGAGAAGGAAGCGCCACAGCATTCCGTTTTGAAATCGAAGGGCATGGCTTTTGCACCTAATGCTTCCACGATCTTGTCCATCGACATTGGATATTCCGGGGAATCAAACCGGGTGATCGCTTTAGGACGGGTAAGAAGGCATCCGTAATAGCAGGCCAGTTTCATCCCGCTGACCGGGCTTGTTACTTTTTCCCTGATAGCCTCTAAACCAATATCTTCATAACAGTACTGGAGCATCGATTTTACAGCAACCCTGCCTTCATAACTTCCTTCGCCAACAACGGCAGTGTTTATCTTTTTGGCCAGCTCCGGGTCCTCATCCATATGTACCTTAGTCGCCTTCAGTCTCTGGTAACAGGAAGCGCAGGGAATCGTCATGGTGTCGTTGCTGAGTTTTTCGGCCAGCACCAGGTTGCGCAAAGGCAGGGCATACGCCAGGCTTTCGTTCATGGTGTGTGCCGATGTGGCTCCGCAGCAGTTCCAGTCGGGTATCTCCTCCATCTCAACATCCAAGGTCTTCATGACCATCTTAACAGTCAGGTCAAACTCCTCACTGGTGCCATGGGCGGAACAACCCGGGAAATAAGTTACTTTTTTCATTTTAACCTTCTTATTTATTAAGTTGTTCAAGTTTCTCAGCCATCTCGTACATTTTTTTAATGGCCTTTGCACTCTTCATTGACTTCACGCCTAAAGGAATTTTTCCTTTCAGCAGAGCGGTTGGAGCCAGGTGCATATCTTTGAAAAGGTTGCGGGTACGGATATTGAATTCGGCCATCATACGCAGTTCATAATTCCGTCCGTAACGTTTGATCATCGCAAGGAAAATCTCGTGAAATTTCCGTATGTTTTTTACCTGCTTGGAGTCTGGATGGAAATTTTCCTCTATGGCCAGGTGGCGGACTGCCTCCATGACAGCGGGAATATTGATCTCGCGGGGGCAACGTCCCGAGCAGGCTGAACAGGTAAGACAGAACCATGTGGAGTTGGCCATCTGTGCCTCTTCTTTAAGCTCCAGCTTGATCATCTGCATGATCTCCCGGGGTGGAAAATCCATAAAATTTGAGACCGGGCAGGTCGACACACATTTGCCGCACTGGTAACATTCCAGCACGTCGGAGCCGCTTTTTTTGTTTACGGCCTCCAGGAAAGTGTTGTTTCCTTTGTATGAGAGTGTTATCATATTGAAACCTCTTGCTGTTAATTAATTAACATTACAAAGTTACTAAAGATTTCTTTTGGACAGAATCTAAATTAGAGTGTAATAAACATGGTTGAGGATGAACCCGTAATTCGTAATTCGTAATTCGTAATTCACACTGTCACATCCCTCTCCCGCCGGTCAGAATAGCATAGGCTTTGGGCACAAATGTGCGTAAAATCAAGCCGGTACCTATACAAAACGCGATAATAAATGCCGGCAGCAGGACGAATGCACTTAGTCCCGGAACATTCAGCGGTGCGAGCAGCCTGAGTGCGGGATCAATGCAGTAGGCAACGAGGGGTGCATGCATGGCATAAATTATAAAGGAAAAAGCCGTCAGCCAAACGAACCATGGTTTGTTCATACACCATCGTACAAGAGGGTCCAGGCCATACCAGCAAGCGATCAATCCACTCAAAACCATCATCTTGTGTAAAAGGGTCAGAACAGGAAATAGGGGCAGTCCCGTGTAATTTTCCGCAGTAAGAGCCAGGTATGTTTTTAGGGCTGCAAGGCTTATGAAAAGAATTCCCCAGATCGAAGGTTTCAGCCAGCGTGCAGGCTGCTCAATATTGAAACCGCTTTTTTGGATCCAGACACCGAGGGAGAAGAAAAGCAGTCCCTCGCCTTCAATGATGACAAATCCCATTGTTCCCAGCCAAAGAAGAATTGCAAAGCCAAAGAATATCCACCGGCCGATTCGGTTTAAAACACACCATCGGATCGCAGGATAAGCCAGATTGTAAATAAAAAGGACCCGGATAAACCATAGTTGGTATGGCACGGGAATTAAAAGCCAGCGCCCCAGGAGCTCGTACCATCGGTAGTCGTGTAACAGCAGTTGTTTATCGGAAATCTGAACTACATGTGATCCTCCCACCAGATCCCGCCCCCATGGCAGCATTTCAAGCCCATAGGTGAATGCAAGGCCGAATGCACTCCATATAAGGTATGGGACAAAAAGGGAGCGAAAGCGTTTCCCTGCACGCAACCGGTACGGGCGGTCATCATGCATCGCGAAAAGAAATCCCGAAATAATAAAAAGCATTGGGATCCTGAAACGGAATATTCCGTTTGCAAAGAAATACTCAATAAATCCGGTCAGGGACAATCCTTCACCGGGGATTGTCCATGGCTGCAGGTAGCGTTCGTGCATATTGTAACCATGCACGAATACGAGCAATACCATAGAAATAAATGACCAGAGTTTGAATTTGCTGCTTATGAATGAAGGAAGGGTAGCGTTCATACGCTCATATAAAGAGAACCCTTAATTTTCCTCCAAAATCTCCGGTTGATAAACTGGAAATCCTGGAAAAATTAAGGGTTCCGGGTAAAGTTTGTTACAGTCTTACTGCAGTGTAAACTTGATAGGTAGGTTGAACTGAACACGTACAGGTTGTCCGCGCTGCTTACCGGGGCCCCATTTGGGCATGGCTTTCACAATACGGATGGCTTCTTCGTCGCAACCGCCACCGATACCGCGTTTCACAACCACATTACTGGTTGATCCGTCAGGCTCCACAACAAAGGCAACGAAAACACGTCCCTGTATACCAAGTTCTTTGGCTTCTTCAGGATATTTCAGGTTTTCGCCAAGCCATTTATATAATGCAGCTTCGCCACCGGGGAAGGTAGGAGGTTCCTCAACGATCAGGAAGACTTCGGCTTCCACTTTTTGTTCAATGACCTGGGTTTTTACCTCTTTTTCTTCTACCTGGACTTCTTCGGTCGGGACTTCGGTGTTTTTATTCTGGCTAAGCAGGTCCTGCTTTCCGAAATCAGATTCTACATTGGTATCTTCCACAACCTTGGGTGCGGTGAACTTCACTTTCTCCACGAGTGCTTCAGGCGGAGGAGGGGGAGGAGGAGGAGGAGGCAGGTCTTCTTTGGGCATGTTCAGCATTTCAGCCGTTACTGACTTCTCCTTTTCCCTGAGCAGCTTTTCCTTGTTCAGGTAAGCATTGATTAAAGGATAGGCAGCGGCGGACAAAAGGATGAGGATACCAACGATCAAAGAAATCGTAAGATACCGGCTGTACTTCTTTCGAAGAACATATGAGCCGTATTCCTTATTACGGTTCTTGAAGACGATTTCCTCCAGCGTCTCTTCACGCTGTTTTTCAATTGCCATACGGTCTATATTTTAATTTCATTAAAAAATTTATTTCGGAGCATTTTTCAGCATGTCCTTTTCGACAGAGTTGATATCTACAATAGCATAACTCGCGATATTGCATATTGCCATCTCATCGATGATGTTGACAATGTCCTTGTATTTTGCTTTCTCATCAGCTTTGATCAGGACGATGGGGCCTTTTTTATCATCCCTCTTCATTTTCTTGATCTCGCTGTCGAGTGTTGTATCAGCCACCACAATTTTCCCGGTGACACGTTTATCACGGTATTCAGCGATCTTTGTAAACAGGTCGCGGTTTTTATCCAGTAAAATTTTCCGGATACCGTCCTTGCTGAAATCAGTTTTGATCAGCGCAGGAAGAGGTGGTTTTTTGGGGTCGGCCATACCGATGTAATAATACACCTTGTTGCCTTCTGAAAGGATGATGTTCAGTGTACGGAAAGCCGCGATCTGTGGCTGATTCTTATCCTTATCATCTTTGTTTTCCTTGTCAGGCATCGTGATGACCATTACCTTCGCTTTGCTGAACGCAGTGGTAAGCATGAAGAAGGTGATCAGCAAACACATCAGGTCGACCATGGGGGTCATGTCGATGCGGGTGCTCTGCTTCTTCGGTCTGCGTTTTCCGCCTTTTTTACCTTTTTCTTCTTGAATT
Organism: uncultured Bacteroidales bacterium; assembly: GCA_903887775.1. Lineage (GTDB taxonomy): Bacteria > Bacteroidota > Bacteroidia > Bacteroidales > FEN-979 > CAIRDP01. The sequence continues at coordinate 289,844 of CAISRB010000012.1, read as the reverse complement.
ATTTCGGCCATATTGGATTTTCTTAAACGTTATGGGTTCTGATTACTTCGCTGCGGGAGGAAGGTCCTTGAGAGTGACTTCCTGATGCTGCAGATTGGTAACGAGATTAAATTTATTCACCTTGTTATCCTGTAACAAGTCCATGACCTTCTTGACTAACTTATAGTCAGTATCAGCATCACCCTTGATGGCGACTTCGGCCCCGACATTAGTCAGGCGGGCTTCACGAACCCACCAGGCGAGCTGGTTATCTGTTGAATCCATTGGGATTCCTGTTTGCAGTTTATCCTTGTCTTTGGATTCCTTTGTGTTGAGCCAGGTTTTCAGGTCCTTGATCGGTAATCCAAATGACGACATGGTGCCGAATTTGGCAATTTCTGCTTTGGTAAATTTGATCTTATACTGTTCCCCGATTTTTTCCAACAATTTACTGCGGAAATGGGTCGAAGTATCTCTGCCGTTGTCGATATTGAAATATACCTTCCCGTCCTTCGCAACGAAGATGGTCATGAGATCAGCATCCGGAGCCGTTTTCTCTGAAATCGACTGGGGGGTAGTGATCACCGCCGCTTCCTGGGGCCGGAATGATGCCGTTAACAACAGAAAGATCAGAAGCACAGAAAACAAATCCACCATGGGTGTCATGTCTATATGCGGTGTTCTAACCGGTGGTTTTATCTTTGGCATGGGATTCTGGTTTTAAATTAAAAATACATGAAATGATGTACTTAATTTGCTGATACGCCAAAAATATTACTTGGAAGAAGCGGCAAATGACTGTACAAGGCTGAATCCTGCCTCATCAATTTTATAGGTAAAACTATCGATCTGTGTTGAAAAGCTATTGTAAAGCACAATGGCCAATAATGATCCGGTGATACCGAAAGCAGTGTTGATAAGCGCTTCAGAAATACCGGTTGCCAGGGCAAGGGCATCAGGGCTTCCAGCCTGCGCCAAAGCACCGAAAGCGCGGATCATACCAAGTACCGTTCCAAGAAGACCGATCAGCACGGAGATCGAAGCAATGGTTGAAAGGATGACGAGATTTCTCGAAAGCATCGGAAGCTCAAGAGCTGAGGCTTCTTCAAACTCCTTCTGCAGGGCAACAATCTTCTGGTCTTTTACCATGGTTTTGTCATCCTGAAGTGAGCGGTAACGGACAAGTCCGGCTTTCATAACATTCGCCAGCGAACCTTTCTGCTTGTCACAAGCTACGATAGCATCTTCGATTTTGTTGTTATCCAGAAGGGTCTGGAGGTTCTTCACGAACACATTGATCCTGCCTTTACCGCTTGCACGGGTCAGCGTGATCAGACGCTCAACTGAGAAAATAATCAGAATAAGGTTAACCGTCATCAGAAGAGGTACGATCATTCCCCCTTTGTAAATGATACCGAGATAGTTCCCCGGCAGCGGAGTGCCTGCAGGATTATTACCTTCAAAGTTGATGGGGTTCCCCATTACAAATTTGAACAGTAAGTAAGATACGATAAGGGCTATGATCATTGCTCCTAGCGTAAACACCGATCTTAAGGCGTCCATTAATCCGCCTTTGCTGCTTTTGTTGCTCATCGTTAATTGAATTTAAGTTATAAAATACTTGAATTTTTTTTGTTCCTATTTTTTGCAGGGTTACAAAAGTATAAAAATATTGATTGATTAACAATACCTTCTAATTCATAAACTTTTTAAGATTATCAATGATTTGCTTTGCTTTTTCTGCTTTCTCGTCTTTCGGGTCGATCGCAAATACCCTGTTGCTGTAATTGATGGCCTGAAGAGCATACTCTTTGTTCTTGGTCTGGGCATACTGCAGGAAGTAATAATACGCAAGATAATAAAAAGATTCTATGCGTTCCTTCGTATATTTTGCAGTATCAGACTGGGTCTTTGTAATGATGATTTCATAAATGGGTTTGGCAAGGCCCTCCTTGCTGGTCGAATCAATGTTCGATTTAGTCCTGGCCCTCCATACAAATCCGGCAACATGATCAGGCTGCAACTGGTTGAAAATAGCCAGGTTGGTGTCGGCCTGTTCAAAATTCCTGACATTGTAAAATATCTTGCCAAGATTATAATAATCCATCGGAGCGGCTTTTTTCAGGACAATCTTTTTCTGATACACCTCTATCGCCTTATCATACTTCTTTACCTTCGTAAGGCAGAGGGCTGCTTCTGAGAGAAGTTCAGGTTTCGTTGAATCCATTTCATATCCTTTCAGGAGTTTTTCATAGGCCTGCTCATCCAGTTTATTCCTGGCCAGGATCCTGCCATAATAGATATAATCCGCAGCACGAATCCTGTCGGGTTTTTCATTAGCAAAGAATTTCCGGTCATAATACAATGCCTTATCATATTGGGCTGTCTCAAAGTATGCATAGGCTAATGCCCTGTTCAGGTCATTGTTCGCTGAGTCTACTTTGTAGACCTCATTGAGCTGATTTATTGCTTCTTTATAGTCCTGGATGTCAAACAGAATATTAACATACTGTATCCTTGCAGTGGTATTACCGGCAGAGAGCCTGAGGAACTTTGCGAAGTCTCTTTTAGCCTCATCATTCCTGTTCGCTTTGGCAAGGAGAAATCCCCTTTCTTTGTATGCAGGGGCAAAGTTGGAATCAATCTTGATTGCATCGTCGTAATATGTGAGGGCGCTCCTGTATTGTTTCGCCCGCATCCACAACTGCCCGATGCGGAGTTTTGCGAAAGGCGACTGGGGATTCAGGCTCTGTGCAATATTGTAACAGGTAATTGCATTTGAACCGTCATTTATAAGGATGATATAAGCATCTCCCTTGACAATGAACAGTTCATAATTTTTAGGGTCAAGTTTTTCCGCAGCTCTCAGGAGATTAAAGATCTGAGCAGTGTCCTTGACACCAGCCTTCACATAGCCATTGGCCATTCTGATACGGACATTTGCCTGACGGGACGGGTCCATGATAATGGTTTTATTGATTTTGCTGGGTAAAAGGGCTGTGGCTTTGGCATAATAATCCCGTGCCGTATTCATGTCCTTGTTCAGCATCGCAATCTCTCCCATACCAACCAGATTTAGAGGGTTAGCCGGGTCCTTCTGTATACCAAGCTGGAAAATGATCCTCGCTGAATCTGAAATTTCCTTCAATGAATTATTTGAGGTGTCGGAGAAATATTCGTTTATAAAATTCTCTCCATAATAATAGTAGACGTCTCCGTCAGCAGGATTTTGTTTAATTAAGGCCTTGTAAGCAGAAGCGGCAGAAATAAACTGTTCACTGCGCATAAGCCGGATTGCGGCTTTCAGATCCTGGGCGCGGAGTTCCGACAGAAACGGGAACACAAGTACTAAAACTACAACCAGTCCTGTCTTTTTTAAATTGCTCATCATAAGGTTTTATATGCTATGATTAATGTTTAATTTCAACTATCCTTACCGGCATGGCTGCTGGTACCATCCCCGACCTCAGCACGATTAACTGCCCCTTCTCTCCTGCAATGAATGAAGAAAGACCGTAAGCCAGCCCCCTGTATGTCTGCCTGTTGATGCAGTAAACATTGCGGGTGAAAGGATAATCCCCCTGTGCAATGTAAGCCTGATAAGGCCGGTAGAAGCTGGCACCGGGTTCATTATTGCCGGGTGTACTTATACCTGCCACCTTTACACGTTTCAGGAAATTGTTGGATACGGTATCTTCTTTATCGCTGATCCAGTTTACGCTGATAACACCTATTGCATTCAGGTTCTTCTCTACAAATGAAATCACCTCGGCATTGGAATTCACGGCAAAACAGTTTGAAGGCAGTTTGCTTAGATTAAATTTTTCTCTGAAATACCTGGGGTTACCTGACTTGTAATTGTCGAATACTACTTTAATATCCCCTAATTTGGATTTCGGCCTGATTTCTTTCCATGTTTTTACTTCTCCCTTGAATATTCCCAGGATTTTATCATAGAACAGGTTGGTGTCGGGATTGCCCGGATTGACGATAAACACAACTCCATCAAATGCAATCAGCGTTGTCTTCGGGATAAACTGCCTTGAATTGAGATATTTTTCCTCATCAACTGTCAGTTTGCGGCTTGCAATTATAAGGGGCAGGGAATCCTTCATAAAAAGGTCAATGATATCAGCTTCGCTACCGTAAACAGTATCAATTTTTGAATTCTTGTAAAACGTTTCGAACGTGTAAATCTCGGTATCCAGTAAAAGGCGGTAAGAGTCATCGATTCCTACTTTGATCCGGCCCGATGTAGGTGTGTCGGTTTGAATGCCATGGTCTCCACCACCGCAGGAAGCAAAAAACAGCAGGATTATCAACCCTGCCATCCCGAATTTCCACCCAGCAAGCTTTCCTGTTTTCATTTTATCATTAAGCGCTAAAAATCAGCAAGTTTATCAGAACAGAAACACAAATTTATGAATAATATTATTGCGTCCTTAAAATTAATAGGCTAAAATATACGGAATCGAAGGAAAATGCAAGAAAAATCGGTCATTCGTCACTTTCTTCCCGTGATTTTGACCATATCCTGGCCAGGCGGAAGGCTCCGTAGAGAAAGAGAAATAATGAAAAAGTGACTTTTATAGTTTGAGGAAGGTACGCCAGTTGCTTACTTGAAAGTACATAAAAACCCAGGAAGAAGTAAAGCAGGGCGACTGCGCAGGCGAAGTATTTGTAATATTTCTTCATCTTAGTGAAGTAGCGAGGTAGCGAGAAGTGAGGTAGCGAAACTGTTATTTCGCTATTTCACCATTTCGCTACTTATCTTTGAACCTGGTAATACGGCACATCCCAGTCCTTTTCCGGCCATTGGTTCCAGTAAGATGGATTGAGTATATGGCCATCCTTCCTGAGCAGTTTTCTCTCATAAAGATTGATCATGGCATTGAACAGGATATCAGTTACTCCGATAACAGAAGTAGCAAGAAGAGTCCCGTCTTTGGCCTTTTCTTTCTCGGTCTTTACTTCGTATCCGTTGAATTCAAGGATCTCTTTAATAAAAGCTATCCTTTCGTCTGAGGCCCCGGTTTCAACAACAGTGCAACGAACTCCTGCTATTTCGATAACAGTATGTTTCCCTTTCAGCATAATTATTCTTTTATTTATTCGCACCAATGGTATATTTCATCTGTGTGCTCATTTTGGTTTCGCCAAACACTACCTCACTTCTCGCTATTTCGCTACCTCGCTTCTCGCTATCTCGTTACCTCATTCCTCGCTACCTGTTAGTACAGTCCGAAACTCAATCCGTTAATTGCTTCAAATATAGTGCTTGCGATACCTACGGCAAAAATACCTGCCAGGCATAAAATAAGGCCCAGGCTTGTATAGAAATCGCTTTTAAATTTCGGTATCGGCCTGTCGCTGCGATTCAGGAACATGGCCTTGATAACAAGCAGGTAATAGTACAATGAAATGATCGTATTGATAATGGCGATCAGGACAAGTATATAAAGCCCGTGATTGGCTGCTGCGGCAAAGAGGAAAAATTTTCCGAAGAAACCGGCTACCGGGGGAATACCTGCAAGTGAAAAAAGTGACAGCATCATCATCATTGCAAGCCTTGGATTTGTCCTGTACAGACCATCATAATCATTGATCGTTTCACAGCCCGTACGATTAGAAATAATGGAAACCACACCGAAGGCACCGAGGTTTGAGAAGATATAGACAAGGACGAAATAAATCACGGTAGTCATACCATACTGGCTTTGCCCTATGATACCCAACAGGATAAAACCTGCCTGTGCGATTGAAGAAAATGCAAGGAATCGTTTAAGGTTTTGCTGGCGGATGGCAAAGAGGTTCCCCATCGTGATCGTCAATATTATAATTATATAAAGTACATTGCTCCACATCAGTGCGATCTTGCTGAACACGGTGAACAGAAGAATCGTTAAAATGAAGGCAGCGGCCCCCTTTGAAACAACCGAAAGATAAGAAGAGATATTTACAGGGGCTCCTTCGTAAACGTCGGCCGTCCAGAGATGGAAAGGAACCAGGGAAATTTTGAAAGCCATGCCGGCGAAGAAAAATATAAAACCGAGAACCTGCAGAGGGGTGCCGGTGAAAGCCGGCCCGACTTCAGCAAAGTACAGGGTTCCGGTAGTGCCGTAAATCATTGAAAGGCCGTAAAGCAATATGCCGGATGATAATGCTGACGAGAAAATAAATTTTACACCTGCTTCAGCAGATTTCTCCTTGAAACGTTCGAAAGCAGCAAGAGCTGCCAGGGGAATGGTCGCCAGTTCCAGTCCAAGGTAGAACATCAGGAAATCTCCCGAAGAAAGCATATACTGCATCCCGATAAGAGTTGAAAGCAACAGAATATAATATTCGCTGATCTTTTCTTTATTTTCAGGTTTCCTGAGCCAGTCTGCACTCTGGATCATCACGATCAGCGCCCCTATATTCAGGATGTTTTTAAGCATGCTGATCAGTGCAGTGGTCTGATACATCCCACCGAACAGGGTGCCCGACGGTCCCGGTACGAAACCAAGGATGAGAACAGCCGTCATCAGCAAGATGGCAAGAGTTATAACCCTGCTCTTTTTATCACCGGGAAGAAAAATCTCAACAAGCAATAGAATTACCGTGATGGCGATCAGCAGTAATTCGTGTCTCATGATCAACATGGGTCAGATATTTATTTGTTTTCTACTTTTTTCGATTTAATGAATAACGGGGCCTGCCATCAATATCCTCTGCATAACCGGAACCAGTCCGTTATTGATCATATCGCTCAGCCAAAGAGGGGCCAGGCCGATAGCGGTAATACCAAGGATAAGGGTAACAACGCTCATACGGTCAAACCATTTGGCGTCAGTAATATGATTGAATTCCGGATTTTTTATCTTGCCCATAAGCAGGATACCGATAACACGCAGGATATACACGGCTGTCACCACAATCGAAGAAGCGGCGATTATGGTTGCAACCCTGTGGAAAACATCGTTATGCTGAAAAGAGCCAACGAATATGGTCATCTCGGCAACAAAGCCGCTGAAACCGGGAAGCCCAAGTGAAGCTAACCCGCCAATCACATAGGCAACGCCAAGAAACGGCATGACTTTCATCAGTCCGCCCATCTCGTTTATATACCTTGTGTGCGTACGTCCGTAAATCATCCCGATCAGTGCAAAGAAAAGGGCTGTCATGATACCGTGGGAGATCATCTGCATGATGGCCCCGTTCATTGCTGTCTGGTTCATCATCAGCACGGCAAAAAGCACCAGGGCGCAATGGCTCACCGAGGAATATGCGTTGATATATTTTAAATCTTTCTGCCAGATAGCGCCGAAAGCTCCGTAGATCACGCCGATGGTTGTAAGGATCAAAAAAATCCATGCCATTTCATGAGCAGCGCCGGGAAGAAGGAATACTGCAACGCGGTAGCAGCCGTAACCACCTAGTTTCATAAGGACGCCAGCATGAAGCATAGAAACAGCAGTCGGTGCCGAGGCATGACCGTCGGGCGACCATGTGTGGAAAGGGAAAAGCGCACCAAGCACCCCAAATCCCACAAAGAGGAACGGGAAGAAGAAACGCTGGGCCGGCATTGGAATTGCCACCTTCGAGATCTGGATCAGGTTGAAAGTCAGGGGCCCTCCATTCGGGGCTGAGTTAAAATAAAGGCCAAGCAAGCCCAGCATGATCAGCGCCGAACCGCCCATAAGCATAAGAGTAAGCTTCATTGCCGAATAATGCCTGGGGCCGCTTCCCCAGATACCGATAAGCAGGTACATCGGGATCACAGCAATTTCATAAAAAAGGAAAAGGGTGAAAAGGTCCAGTGAAATAAAAAACCCGAATACCCCTGCCGAAAGAAGAATCAGCGATGTGAAAAATTCCCTGGGCAGGTCAGTTACATCCCAGGAAGCAAAAATCCCTGCGAAGATCACAATAGAGGTAAGGCCTATCATAGCGACTGACACACCGTCTACTCCAATAAAGAAATGTATGTTCAGGTTCTTGTACCAGACCATATCCTGTGAGAAAAGGATTTCTGCAGTATTCCCAGCTGCCCGCGCAGCCAGGAAGAGGTAAATGAGAATCCCAGCTGTGATCAGCTGGCAACTCATACCCAGAACAGCGGTCCATTTAACCTGCATATGGCTTTTGCTGAAAAATATCCCAATAACAGTCAGGACAGGTATTACGATGAACAATAACAGAAAGCTCATTATTTTATCGTTTTAGTTGGTCCATAAATAGGTGAATAACAAAGCCAGGCCAATAACCCCTGAGACGAAGGCAAGGGCATACTGCTGCAGCTGTCCACTCTGAAATCCTTTGATCTTATCTGAAGCCACATTAGTGACGAAAGCAATCTGGTTCATGGTGCCATCTACAATATGACGGTCGAACCACGCAACCGGTCGTGACACATAGTTGAACAATATTTTTTTTGTAATGAAAAGATAAACCTGGTCAATGTAAAACTTGTTGAAGGCCGCCGTGTAAAATCCGCCAAGAGCTATTGAAACTTTTTTCGAAGTGTCGGATTTCTTCATATACAGCATTGTGGCGATACCTATACCAACCAGGGCAATCAGAATTGAAGGTATTGCAATACCCCATTCTGTATTGTTCTCAAAAGGGAGACTGTCAGAAGTGACAAGCTTTGTAAAGGGGATAAAACCTGCAAAAGTTGAACCGATAGCCAGGATGATCAGCGGTAAAGTCATAGTTAACGGAGCTTCGTGAGGCGTATGATGGTAATGCTGTTCTTTCCCCCAGAACACATTGAAATAAAGGCGGAACATATAAAAGGCTGTCATACCGGCAACCAGGTATTCCATAGCAAACAAGGCTTTGTTGTGATGGAAGGCTGCAACCAGGATCTCGTCTTTGCTGAAGAATCCCGCAAACGGGGGGATACCTGAAATCGCCAGGCAGGCAATGAGGAAAGTTGCATGTGTGATCGGAAGGTGTTTCCGTAATCCGCCCATCTCGTGCATATAATTCGAATGGACAGCATGGATTATTGCGCCGGCACCCAGGAACAGCAAGGCTTTGAAGAAAGCATGCGTGAACAGGTGAAACATCGACGCCATATACCCCAGGCCATCTTCCCCTCCATATCCAGAAACACCGAGGGCCAGCATCATTAAGCCGATCTGCGACATGGTCGAGTACGCGAGAACACGTTTAATGTCGTATTGTGTACATGCGATCACCGCGGCAAACAAAGAAGTGAACCCTCCGACCCATGCCACGATCTCAAGTGCCGACTGCTCATGATGAAAGATCGGGAACATACGGGCAACAAGGTAAACACCGGCAACAACCATGGTGGCGGCATGGATAAGCGCCGACACAGGGGTGGGGCCTTCCATGGCATCGGGCAGCCAGATATGCAGGGGAAACATCGCCGATTTACCGGCGCCGCCCATGAAGATAAACAGCATTGACCAGGTCATCGTCGACATGCCCAGGAACATGATCCCCTGTCCGGAAGTGAAAGCCGGGCTGTTCGGACCTGTAAGTGTAATGAAATCAAATGTGCCTGTTGTATAGGAAAGAACCAGGATACCAATAAGGAATCCCAGGTCGGCAAAACGGGTGACAATAAATGCTTTCTTGCTTGCAGCCACCGCCGAGTCTTTTTCATAGTAGAAGCCAATCAGCAGGAAGGATGAAACCCCTACAAGCTCCCAGAAAATGTACATCTGGAAAATGTTGGTGGCAATGACAAGTCCGAGCATAGAAAAGCTGAACAGGGAAAGGATGGAAAAAAACCGGGCAAATCCTTTCTCCCCTTTCATATACCCAAGGGAATAAATATGCACCATAAAGGATACCGTCGAGATGACAATAAGCATCATTACCGAGATAGGATCCAGAAGAACACCTATGTTGATATGCAGCTTGTCGGTGAGGTTGAGCCAGGTATAATTGAATGCCAGCAGTCGCTGGAAAGCGCCGTCAACCTTATCGAGGACAAAAAAGAATTTGTACGCGGTTATGACTGACAGCAAAAATACAATACCCAGTCCGGCAGTTCCTATAATCCCTGTAACTATGGGTTTGAACCTGTTGCCTGTAAGCCCTGTGACCACGAACACTATCAGTGGTATCAGCAGTATCCAGATGGTGTAACTGAAATCGATCATATGTTGGTTATATTATGCATTAGTCATTGTTTTAAAAGCCATGAGTGATGAGCCATGAGCCATGATATTCTCCCTCATGGCTCCTGGCTTATGCCTAATGGCTAGTATTTCATTTCATTCATCTTTTCCACATCAATATTCACCAGACGGCGGTATATATTGATGATGATTGCGATCGCTACGGAAGCCTCAGCTGCAGCAACCGCGATGATGAACAGTGTAAAAAACATCCCTTCGAGATGTTCCGGGAAAAGGATTTTGTTGAATGCCACGAAATTGATGCAGACCGAATTCAGGATGAGTTCGAGCGACATCAGCATCGTGATCAGGTTTTTCCTTACCAGGAAACCGTAGATCCCGATAAAAAACATTGTGGTGGCCAGGACCAGGAACCAATGAACAGGTACGCCTTCAAACATAGCGGGTGTTTTTAAAATTAATCTTTTCTTTTCTTAGCCAGTATTATAGAGCCTATCATGGCTGCCAGCAGCAATACGCTGATGACTTCAAATGGCAGTGCATAACCGTATTTGCCGGTACTCAGCATACCTTCTCCGATAGTCCTGATATGAACTCTTGCCGGGTCTAATGTTTTCTGGACAAACTGAGTCTGCAGAATTGTAAGTATACACAGAACGGCGCCGGCGATGGCGGCAATAGCTGCATAAATCCTTTTGGTTACCGGCGGAACAGCCAGTTTCTCACTGATATGGCTGGTCAGCAGTATGGAGAAGATGATCAGCACCACGATACCACCGGCATACAAGGTGAGCTGGATGGCTGCAAGGAAGTTAAACCTGAGCAGGAAATATAATCCTGACGTTGAGACCAGCACGAACAGCAGGAAAGTCGCTGCTCTCAGGATGCGACGGCTGGTCACTGTCAGCAGTGAGAAAACTACGATCACCACTGAAAATACCAAAAACATGAATTGATTGTTCGTCATCACTCTACACCTTTAATAATGGATGAACCGGGTTGATTTAATACTTTATTCAGTTTGGAACGGTCGAACACTGCATGCTCAAACTCATTTCCGAAACCAAGGGCATTGGAGGGGCAGTTCTTAACGCATAATCCGCAGAAAGTGCACATGCCAAGATGGTAGATATGCTTATCGATTATACGTTTTGATTTGCCGTCTTCCCCTGTGATCCTGGCCGAAATGATTTCTATTGAACCGTTTGGGCAGTTGTTTTCACAAATCCCGCATCCATTGCAGCGATGCTGGTTGTTTATATCGTGAAGCATGATAACTTCACCTTTGAAACGTTCAAACATCTGCAGGTTCTTCCTGTTCTCAGGATACTGCTGTGTTACGATCTGCCCGGGGCTGAAGAAATACCGGCCTGTGACCGACATCCCGATAAGCAGGGATTTCACCCCATGGAAAATATCTGAAAAATATCTAAAGAAGCTGTTCATAGTATGCTAAAAATGCCAATGCATTAATACTAAAAATGCCATAAAGAGTATGTTGACCAGGTTTATCGGGAGCAGGTATTTCCACTCGAGGGTCAGTAGCTGGTCGATACGGAGTCGCGGGAAAGTCCATTTGAACAACATCATCAGCCAGATGATAAAGGCAGTTTTTCCGAAATACCATACCAGGGGCGGGATATAGTCCATGATAGTGTTGAACCCTGCCCATCCGGAAACATGGAAGGGCATCCAGCCACCCCAGAATACTGTTGCGGCGATTGAGGCAACCAGGAACATATTCATATACTCTGCCAGGAAGAAAAATGCAAACTTGATCCCGGAATATTCGGTATGGAAACCTGCTGTAAGCTCCGATTCGGCTTCAGCAAGGTCAAAAGGCCCACGGTTTGTTTCGGCCGTACTGGCGATCAGGAACACTATAAAGGCTATAATTGCCGGGATGTGCCCTTTAAAAATGAACCAGCCATTCCTCTGCATTTCAACGATCTCCGAAAACTGCATCGTCCCTGCCAGAACGATAATGGTAAGCAGTGAAAGCCCCACCGAGAGTTCATAACTGACGATCTGTGCACCGCTTCTCATAGCCCCGATAAGTGAATATTTGTTGTTTGAGGACCAGCCTGCAAGCAAGATGCCGACAACACCCAGGGATGAAACGGCGATCACATAAAGGATCCCGATGTCGAAATCGATGGCATGAAGTCCTTTCGCAAATGGTACGGCGGAAAGTGCCATGAAAGAGGCAATGATCACGATGAAGGGTGCTATGTTGAACAGGAGCTTATCGGAATCCTTGATATACACGAGTTCTTTCATCAGCAATTTGATGAAGTCGGCAATGGTCTGGAAGATCCCGTAGGGCCCAACCCTGTTTGGCCCGACCCGGTTCTGCATGAAGGCACAAACCTTTCTTTCGGCATATACGAGGAACAGGCCGACAATTGCATAGAAAAGCAGGAAGACTATCCCGATGATAGCCATCTCGGTAATCAGTGCCCAGGTGGGCGACATGATGCTGTTCAGCCCCTCATCAATCCACCTGTTAAACGATGTAAAATCGTAAATATTAAAGGTCATACTACCTTGTTTTTATCTGTCAATATCCGGAATTACTAGGTCGAGAGAAGCTCCGATGGCAACGAGGTCGGCAATCTTCATACCGCGGCTGATATGGTCAAGCACCCCCAAATTGGTAAAGCTCGGGGTACGGAATTTCATCCTGTAAGGGGTCTTGTTGCCATCGCTGACAACATAAACGTCGAGTTCTCCTCGGGCTGATTCAACACGCTGAAAATATTCACCGGCTGGCAGCTTGATTACTGCTTTCATTTTGGCCGAATGATCTCCTGCAGGTATATTGTCGATAAGCTGTTCGATGATGTTCATCGATTCATGCATTTCCTGCATTCGCACCATATATCTGGAGTAAGTGTCGCATTCGTAACGCAGCACTTCATTGAAATGTACCTGGCCGTACATGCTGTATGGTTCGATCTTGCGGATGTCGCACGACCAGCCTGAACCGCGTCCCGAAGGGCCGGTGACACCATAGCTGATTGCATCTTCCTTTGAAAGAATACCGACGCCCTGGCTGCGATTTTCAAATATGACATTGCCTGAAAGGATGCGGTCGTAATCTTTGATTTTTTTCTTGAATGTCTTGATGAATGCATGAACTTTCTTCTGGAAGTTCGGATGGATGTCCTGCATCACACCTCCCGGGCAGTTATAACTCTGAAGAAAACGGCTGCCGGTGGTTTCTTCCCAGATATCAAGGATCATTTCACGATCGCGGAGACCATAAAAGAAACAGGTAAGTCCACCCAGGTCCATGCCAAAACTTGACCACCAGAGTTGGTGCGATTGTATGCGGGTAAGTTCATCCATGATGGTCCGGATGTATTTTACACGTTCCGGGACCTCGATCTCAAGAGCTTTCTCAACTAGCAGGCATACTGCATGGTTGTTAATATGTGCCGAAAGATAATCCATCCTGTCGGTGAGATGAATCACCTGGGGATAGGTGTCTTTTTCACACATTTTCTCAATGCCGCGATGAATATAACCGCAATGTGGCTTAAGGCTTTTGACGATCTCTCCCTGGAGGGATACCAGCAGCCTCAGAACTCCGTGGGTGGAGGGATGCTGGGGCCCCATATTAATATGGTATTCCTCTTCCTCGATCTTGCTGACGGGCAGGTTAATAATCTCTTTCATAGACTAGAATTCAACGATGTTTACTTCATCCACATAATCCTTGCGCAGGGGATACCCTTTCCAGTCTTCCTCAAGGAAGATACGTCGGAGATCGGGATGGTTGTTAAACCGGATGCCAAACATATCATATGCCTCGCGCTCATGAAACTCAGCTGTTCGCCAGATATCGCTTACCGTGTCGAAAGAGGGATTAATTCTGTCATCGGTTTTAACCTTAATAACAACGGTATGTTTTTGGAGGATGGAATTGATGTGATATACAACAGCAAGCTGCTTGCCGTAATCAACACCGCTGAGACAGATCAGGTAATCGAAGGCAAGATCAGTTGTACTCTTCATTTTAAGGGCCAGGTCATGGAGTTTGGCGGCAGGTACCAGAATTGTGAGGTACTGCTTGTTTTCCTCCTGCTGTGCTTCAGGCACAATTTCAAGGATCCTGGCTTTTAAGCTATCATTGTCCATTTTAACTTATTTTTCGAAAGGGTGTTTTGCGAAGCAAAAATGAGCACACATTAGAAATTTATAATTGGTGCGAATAAATAGCGAAAATTGTTTATTTACGTCCCATGATCATAGATTCTTCGGGCCGGGTGATGGTTTCCAGTTTGATTTTCCTCTGCAGCTGCATAATCCCGTATAATAAAGCTTCGGGACGCGGAGGGCAGCCGGGGATATAAACATCCACAGGGATAATCTGATCCACCCCCCGAACCACATGATAGGAATTATAATAAAAAGGTCCGCCTGAAACGGCGCATGCTCCCATGGCTATAACATACCTTGGCTCCGACATCTGGTCATATAAACGCTTCAGTACCGGGGCCATCTTGTTTACTATGGTGCCTGCAACCACAATAACGTCGGCCTGGCGGGGGCTGGCACGGTAAACTTCAATCCCGAAACGGGCAAAATCATGGCGGGAAGCTCCGGTAGCCATCATTTCAATCCCGCAGCAGCTGGTCGCAAAGGTCAGCGGCCATACTGAATTGGAACGACCCCAGTCTATCACAGCATCAATGGAAGTCATCAATACATTACCACCGGATCTCTTGAACAACTCCAGGGTTTCGTTATCCCGGAAGTCCTTTTCCTTCATGTTTTTTATTCCCATTTCAACGCTCCTTTCTTCCAGGCATAAAGCAGTCCTACACCTAATACGAAAAAGAAAATGATGATCTCAATAAAAGCGGTCATTCCCATCGATTTCATCATAATGGCCCAGGGGAAGATAAAGACCGTTTCAACGTCGAACACCAGGAAGATAATGGCAAAAAGATAATACCCGACATTGAACTGCAACCAGGTTATACCTTCTGTGGGAATCCCGCATTCATAAGCTTCGGCTTTCTGGGAGTTGGTAGATGTAGGTGGGACTAAACTCGAAAACAGCAGGGCAATACCAACTAAAAATGCCCCGACTATAAAGAATAGAATCAGGCTTTCAGCACTCATAATGTTAACATGTTAACAGATCTGAGCGCAAAATTAAAAATTTATCTGACTTAACCTAGCGAAGCGATAAATACACATAATATTTATAAATAGTAATATTCTTATTTACAATAATATAAAGCTGACGTGCCGGAAAATGTCATTAGGGGTGTTGACATTTGTCAACCTGCCTGAATGTCAGCGATACAGGCAAAGAGAGGCTGTGTCGGATGCTTGCAACTTGTCAGAAAATATGCTAATTTTGACTATTAAATTCTTCCTATGAAACGATTAGTCCTGCTTGCAATTTTGTTCGGGGCGTTTTCATGCACCCGTCCCGACCTGCCGAAGCTGCTTCAAACGGCTACCTGGATCGACCTGACGCATGATTTTGATTCAACAACGGTTTATTGGCCTACCGACGTGAATTTCAGGCATGATACAGTATTTTATGGCATAACTGAAAAAGGATATTTTTATTCTTCTTTCAAATATGCAGCCGAAGAACATGGCGGGACACATTTTGATGCGCCTGTCCATTTTCACCAAGGCGGGAACAGCATTGAAAAAGTACCGCTTGCACAACTTCACGGACCGGCCGTATTAATCGATGTAAGCAAGGAATGTTCCCAAAACAGGGATTACCTGGTCACCGCCAATGATATCACTAACTGGGAATCCCGGCACGGCAGAATTCCTGAAGGTGCAATCATCCTTCTTTACACAGGATATGAAAAATACTGGAACGACCATCTCAGATATACCGGTACGTTAAAAAAAGGAGCTGAAGGAGTTGCTGACCTTCATTTCCCCGGATTGTCCCCCGAAGCATCAACATGGATAACGGCTAACCGAAAAGTTAACGCGATCGGCCTTGATACCCCCAGCATCGATTTCGGCCAGTCCAAAGATTTTCAGACTCACCGGATACTCACTGCAGCAGGCCTTACGATGTATGAGAACCTTTGCAATCTTGACCAGTTGCCGTCTGCAGGGGCTTATATTGTTGCCCTTCCAATGAAAATCAAAGGCGGAAGCGGTTCACCTTTGCGAATTGTGGCTATTTTACCGCCGAAATGATCCTTCTCGACAAAACAATAATCTCTGACGACATCCGTGACAGTTTTTTCTGCTGCGACCTGAATGAATGCAAGGGAGCCTGTTGCGTGGAAGGGGATGCCGGAGCTCCCCTCGAGGAGGAAGAGATCTCCCTCATCGAAGACTACATTGAGCATATTTTACCCTATATGGTTCCGGGAGGGCAGCTGACCGTTACAACCAATGGGGTCTTCGACTATGATATTGAAGGTAATTTTGTAACACCCCTTGTCAATGACAGGGAATGCGCCTTTGTTTATCATGAAAACGGGATCGCCCGTTGTGCAATTGAAAAAGCTTTCCGGGAAAATGGAGTACCATTTCCAAAACCAATTTCCTGCCATCTTTACCCTATACGAATTAAGAATCTTGCCGGCGGGGATGAAGCTTTGAATTATCATAAATGGCCCATCTGCAAAAAAGCTATCGAAAAAGGATATCAGGAGAAGCTTCCCCTGTATCGCTTCCTCGATGAGGCTTTGATCAGGAAATACGGAAGGTTGTGGTACAACCGTTTGCTGAAATTAATTGAACAGAAAGCCTGAACCGGATATCAGATGGCGGATGGCCGCAAATCGTAAATCGTAATTATTCGCAAAATTGCTAATTTTTATTGGTGCTCATTTGCTCATATCATCTTCTATTTTATTCGGGTAATCGTGATTGCTTCGCAATACGGCTTCGCCGAACGTAAATCATGAATGGTAATCTATCCCTTCAATGCTTCAGCGCCTGAAACGATCTCGATGAGTTCGTTCGTGATCTGGTTTTGCCTGGCTTTGTTGTAAGTGATATTGAGGCTGCGCAATAATTCTCTTGCATTGTCGGTGGCCTGCTGCATAGCTGTCATCCTGGCACCCATTTCAGCGGCAAAGGAATCCAGTACGGCCTTGAAAACCTGGATACGCAGGGTTTTTGGTATAAGTTCCCTGACCACGGTTTCCTTGTCCGGTTCGAATATGTAATCAGCGGATGTCTGGCTTCTCACTGTATTCCCGGATTGGGTATCCCGGACGATGGGAAGGAATTGTTCCGCTACCAGCTTCTGCACGGCGGCATTCTTGAATTGGTTATAAACGATCTCAATCCTGTCGAATTCCTTTTTTACAAAGGACTGCATCAGGGATTCAGCAAAGGGAGAGATTGTTGCAAAATTCAGTTTATCGAAAAAATCATCATGCTGGCCAATGACTTTAAAGTTACGTTTTGTAAAATATTCCGACGCCCTTTTGCCAATGGTTATCAGGCTGACATTACCTTTAGCGAACTGGGCCTGGTATTTGCCTGCCAACAGGGCAAGTGTGGCCTTCATAATGTTTGAATTAAAAGCGCCGCAGAGCCCCCTGTTCGAGGCGATCACAATAAGAAGGATCTTTTCAGGATCCCTTAGTTCAGAGTATTGGCTTTCATTGGAATTCTCAATACTTCCGCTCAGGTTCTGCAACATTTCCCTGAGTTTAGCTGCATATGGCCTGAGTTTCACAATTGAATTCTGGGCCTTCCTGAGTTTGGATGCAGCCACCATTTTCATGGCAGAAGTGATCTGCTGGGTCGACTTTACCGATGCAATGCGTATTCTGACTTCCTTAAGTCCGGCCATGACTCTTACTGTTACTTTTCTTCGTATTTCTTTGACACGTCTTTCGCCGCCTGTTCAAGCACCTTCAGGTCCTGGTCGAGAAGCAGCCCTTTTCCGAGATTATCAAGCACTTCTTTATGCATTGTTTCCAGATGATGCAAAAATTCGACCTCGAAATTTGCAACACTCCTGGCCGGAATATTCCTCAGAAGGTTCTTTGTACCACAGTATATAATTGCAATCTGCTTGTTTACAGGCATGGGTGAATACTGCGCCTGTTTGAGTATTTCTACGTTACGGGCGCCTTTTTCAATCACCAGTTTGGTCGCCGGATCAAGGTCAGACCCGAACTTCGAAAAAGCTTCCAGTTCGCGGAATTCTGCCTGGTCCAGTTTCAGTGTGCCTGCGATCTTTTTCATTGATTTGATCTGGGCATTGCCTCCAACCCGGGATACGGAAATCCCTACGTTGATTGCAGGACGTATCCCTGCATTAAACAAACCGGTTTCGAGGAAGATTTGTCCGTCTGTGATTGAGATGACGTTGGTAGGGATATATGCTGAGACGTCGCCGGCCTGTGTCTCGATAATTGGCAAAGCAGTAAGCGAACCCCCTCCCTTGACCAGGTGTTTGATTGACTCGGGGAGGTCGTTCATGTTTTTTGCGATTTCGTCGGCAGAGATTATTCTCGCGGCACGTTCGAGCAGGCGTGAATGCAGGTAAAATACATCTCCCGGGTAGGCTTCGCGTCCCGGGGGGCGGCGAAGCAGGAGAGAAACTTCGCGATATGAAACAGCCTGTTTTGAAAGGTCGTCATAGATTACCAGTGAAGGACGTCCCGTATCGCGGAAAAATTCTCCGATAGCAGCACCTGCGAAAGGTGCATAAAACTGCATCGCGGCAGGGTCGGAAGCTGTAGCGGTAACGATCACGGTATAGGCCAGGGCGCCCTTGCTTTCAAGTGTTTTTACAATGTTTGCAACAGTAGATCCCTTCTGGCCGACCGCAACATAAATACAAAAAACAGGCTCACCGTTTTCGTAAAAATGTTTCTGGTTTATGATAGTGTCGATAGCGATAGCCGTTTTACCGGTCTGTCGGTCGCCAATGATCAGTTCACGCTGTCCCCTGCCAATCGGGATCATGGCATCGATGGCTTTTAACCCGGTTTGAAGAGGCTGGTTAACAGGCTGGCGGAAGATAACACCCGGTGCTTTGCGTTCCAGCGGCATTTCGTAAAGCTGACCCTGTATGCTGCCTTTCCCATCAATCGGTTCACCAAGTGTGTTGATAACACGGCCAAGCAACCCTTCTCCCACATTGATCGAAGCAATCCTGCGCGTACGTTTTACCTTGTCACCTTCTTTGATATCGGAATAATCGCCCAGAATGACCGCACCAACGTTGTCTTCTTCAAGGTTAAGGGCAATCCCCATTACCCCGTTTTTTTCAAACTCGATAAGCTCCCCGGAACCAACATTATTCATTCCGTAGATTCGTGCGATCCCGTCACCTACTGTCAGTATTGTACCTATTTCTTCAAGTTCGGTTACATTTTCGTAACCTGCAAGTTCTTTTCGCAGAATCGCGGTGACTTCAGCGGGTTTAATGTCTGCCATGTTCTATTCCTTTTACATATAAATTAATCCTTGCCAGGCCCTTTTTCATCCGTTCGATCTGTTTCTGGATACTGGCATCATATTGTTTGTCATCCCAGCTTAAAACAAAGCCTCCGATCACCGATTCATCAACTTCCTCGATAATCGAGATATTCGCTTTCGTGTAGCCGGCCATTAAAGAGGTAAGTTGCTTTTGAAGTTCAATATTCAAAGGAACCGCAGCTTTGACTCTGAGAATGATTATATTTTTATACTTGTTATACTGTTCAATGAACTGATTCACTATTTCAGGGATAGTTGATTCACGCCGTTTCGAAATAAGCAGGTTAATAAAAGCGATGGTAACAGGATTGAATCCCCTGAGGATCTCATCCATCACTGCGTGTTTTTTCCCGGGATTAATAATAGGGGCCCTGAGAAAAAGTTTCAGAGGCCGGCTTTCCCTGATAAGCCCTGCAAGCCGGATCATATCCATGTTGACTTCTTCCAGGACTTTCTTTTCCAAAGCCATCTCGAGCAGGGCTTTGGCATAACGTTCGGCGATCAGGGTAACATTCATCTCCGTAATCTTAGTTAAGATTTATTTCGTCGAGAAGCTGGCTTGCAAATTCCTGCTGCTTTTTAGGATCAGACAGTTCCCGCTGGAGGATTTTTTTTGCAATTTCCAGGGAAAGCTGGCCAACCTCGTTTTTCAGTTCTGTGAGCGCGGCCATTTTTTCATTTCTGATATTTTCCAATGCACTGGCAGTAATGTGTCCGGCTTCTTCGCCGGCTTTTTGCCTGGCTTCATCAATGATCTTCTCTTTGATCTTCCTGGCTTCATTCAGGATGTTATCCCTTTCGTTCTTAGCTTCAGTCAGAAGTTGCTCATTGCTGAACTGTAACTGTTTCATCTCTTCTTTTGCCTTGTCGGCTGACGACAATGCGTCGGTGATCGCATCTTCCCTGTCTTTCAAGGCTTTGAGAATAGGCTTCCATGCAAATTTCTTTAAGAGGTAAAGGAGGGCCAGGAAGACCAGGGTCATCCAGAAAATAAGACCTAATCCGGGGGTAATCAGTTCCATGGGTTGTTCGTTTTTTTGTTTGAATTAGGTTTATTACGGCATGACCAACCGTCATGCCGTAATAAACCTGCCGTTGCCGTTAAATGAAAAGGATCAACAGACAAACGACGATAGCAAAAAATGCTACTCCTTCGACGAGAGCGGCAGCGATGATCATGTTTGATCTTATATCGCCTACAGCTTCCGGCTGGCGGGCAATGGATTCAAGAGCGCTTCCTCCGATTTTACCAATACCGATGCCGGCACCGATAACTGCGATCCCTGCTCCCAAACCGGCTCCCATCTTTGCGATCGGAACCAGATTGGCTGCGACCTGAAGAATAATTGCTAATAGAGTCATGATGTTTGTATTAAGGGTTACTACTAAATTTACTCAATATATTTTCGCTACCTCACTATTTCACTGCCTCGCTATTTTCAATGGTGCTCCGGTTCAATTGTTGCCAGGCCAAAATACAGAGCCGACAGCAAGGTGAAAACATAAGCCTGGATGAAAGCAACCAGGAGTTCCAGCAGGTTCATGAAGATCATGAATGCCACAGAAACAACCGATACACCATATCCCAGGGCGGCATTCATCGCACCGAAAATAAAGATAAGGCTTATAAAGCCCAGGGCAATGATATGGCCTGCCGTTATATTGGCAAAGAGTCGGACCATGAGCACAAATGGTTTTGTTATGATCCCTATTATTTCTACGATGGGCATCAGGGGTAAAGGAAGCTTCAGCCACCACGGAACCCCGGGTGTATTCACGATATCAACCCAATAATGCATATTCCCGTTCACTGTGGTCAGGATAAACGTGAACACCGCCATTACCATCGTCACGGCAATATTTCCTGTAACGTTCGCCCCTCCCGGAAAAATAGGGATCAGCCCGAGAATATTGTTCAGGAAAATAAAGAAAAATATCGTTAGCAGATAGGGCATGTATTTTTCATATTTCTTCTCCCCGATGGAACTTTTTGCAATGTCGTCGCGGATAAAAATAATAAGGGGTTCAAGCATCGACTGTATCCCTTTTGGCGCTTTGTTCCGGTTATTGGCGTAAGCCCTGGCTATCGAAATAAAGATCAACAGCATCAGCAAGGCACTGATCATGATAGCGAGCACCGTTTTCGTGATTGAAAAATCATAAACTTTCGGTCCTGCGGGTATTGCAGAGGTTCTCACGATCTTACCTTTATCAGGACCTGCTTCAGGGAGGCTGAAACCCTGATAGGCATGTTCCTCGTTATGAAACCTTGATGAACAGAACGTGTAAAGTTTCCCATCGTAATAAAGAATAACGGGCAAGGGCACTGTAAGTTCAAAGTGACCGATCTCCAGAATATGCCATTCATGATTATCGACCACATGTTCCATAATCATGTCGCCGGGATTGAAACTTTCCGCTTTTTTCTGTTTGTGCTCTTTTGCAAAAGCACTGTCACTTGCCGGAACCAGGTTAACATTATCCTGGGCCGAAGCAGTTGAACCCGGAATCTGAAAGAGGAAAAACACTAAAACAAGGATAGCCGTCCTGAAAATGAAAGTTGTAACTGACTTGAGATGTCTTCTCATTATGCCTACAGAAATCAAAGCTGCAATTTTAAGAAATTTTCCGGTGTTTTATATCTATTTTTTAAGCAATAATGGGTTATCCACGAAAAGCAGTGCAGTTTGGTCAATGCCGGCATAAACCTGCATAGCCCCATAGTTTTCCCAATGTTCTGTGTCATAAAATGTAAGTATTGGCGCCAGATCATGAAAATAGGCCCTGCCGTTGGCATCAGTATACAATGAATTGATCCAGATATGGTTTCTTAGGTTCTGGTAACTGCTGGCAATATAAACCAGTTCGTTAGGGACGATAGTGTTTGTCTTATAATCATATACAATGACTGTCAATGTGCCTGTCGTAGGGCTTTTGGTATTACATCCGGAAAACAATACCAGGCACGAAAACGTCAGTGAGCTGATCGTAATAAAAATATATTTGCGCATATCCCTTACTTTTATTTAAGAAAAACCAGTAATGCCGCTTCAGTTTACGGCATTGAACCATATAACAATAATACGATTTTTTTATACTTCTGCAAAAATAGGATTTTTTTTACGATGAACAACCCGTTTCTGTAACCTTTAGCTTAAATCCTCGTCTTAATTTACCATTCACGGGAAATTGATTAATTTTGAGGTCCTCAAACCTTGCGAAACAAAAAAACTAATGCGATGCGGGTAACAAAAATATTTAAATCGGGAATTATTATTCTTGCGGTTCTGTTATTGATTTCATTCCAGGCCAGGTCGCAAAAGATATGGACACTGGAAGACTGTATCAACTATGCCCTGGAGAATAACCTGGATATCCAGAAGCAGATCCAGTCGGTTGAATCCAATAAGGCCAACCTCACTCAAAGTGCACTTAGTATGCTTCCGAACCTGAATGCCAGCGGTTCGAATTATTGGAACTTCGGCCAGACCATTGACCAGTATACCAACACTTTCGCTACCACTTCGGTGAGGTCAAATAACTTTTATCTTTCCAGCAATATGGTTCTGTTTAATGGTTTACAGAAACTGAATACCGTAAAAGAGAATCAGATCATGGTCCTTGCAAGCAAGTATGATCTGGATGTGATGAAAAACAGCATTTCACTTGCTGTGGCAGGCTACTATCTTGACATTCTGTTTAATTCTGAATTACTTGACGTCTCAAACGAACAACTTCGCATCACGAAGCAACAGGTTGAACGTATTCAAAAATTAGTTGATGCCGGATCATCAGCCAAGGGCGATCTCCTGAATATCCAGGCACAAAGGGCGGCTGAGGAGCTGACCCAGATCCAGGCTTCAAATCAGCTCTATATTTCATACCTGTCGCTTCAGCAACTGATCGATATTCCTGTTGCGAAGGATTTCCGTATTGAAAAACCGAACCTTAAAGCTGTTGAAGCTCCAAAACAACCTATAACCCCTGAAGTCATTTTTGAACATGCTCTTAAAACTCGGCCTGAGATCCAGGCGGCTGAATTAAGGGTGCAGGCTGCACAAAAACGTCTTGCCATCGCGAGGGGTGTTATAACTCCAACCCTGTCGGTAAGCGGGTCGTGGGGGACAGGCTATTCAGGCGCTGCCAGAGAAATTGATCCGAATGTCAGTCCAATCTATACCCCCGTTCCAATAGGACTCGTGAAGCCTTCAGGAGATACTGTTTTTGGACAAGAAGTTAATTATGCTACCCGTCTCAAGTCATTCGGAGACCAGCTTAAAACCAACAATAACCAGAGTGTGGGTTTCAGCCTGTATATACCTATCTTTAACGGATGGCAGGGCCGGACCAATATTACCCAGGCTAAAATATCCAAAAACCAGGCCGAGCTTGACCTCGATATTGAGAAAAGGTCGCTGCGCAAGCTTATTGAACAGGCTTATGCCGATGCCGTGGCTTCACTTCAGAAATACAATTCTTCACTTGAAAAAGTAAATGCCCAGTCGGAATCATTTAAATATACCCAGCAGAAGTTTGATGTTGGACTTATGACATCATTCGATTATAACAACAGTAAAAAGGATCTCACGAAGGCACAGTCAGACCTCCTCCAGGCAAAATATGATTTTATTTTCAAGACAACGATTCTGGATTTCTATATGGGAAATCCTATTCAAATCCAGCAGTAAAAGCTTTAACTTTAATCATTACAAATATTTTTTGCATGAGCTCAACAAAATCCAGGAAAAAATTATGGATCATTCTCGCAGCGGTTGCCGTAGTAGCAGTTATCGTTGGTATCGCCGTTATTAAAGGAAAAGGGAATGACATCCAGAAAGTATCCACAGAGAAAGTGATTAAACGGACTATTATCCAGACCGTTTCTTCGAACGGGAAGATACAGCCTGAAAAGGACATCAAGATAAGCCCTTACATTTCGGGAGAGGTTGTTGAGCTTACAGTTAAAGAAGGAGACCAGGTAAAAAAAGGCGACCTGCTGGCAAAAATCGACCCTGAGATCTATATCTCTGCGTTTGATCAGAGCGAAGCCTCGGTGAATACCCAGAAGGCAAACCTGGCCAATGCAAAAGCAAGGCTTGCACAGGCAAAGGCGACATTTGAAAATTCAAGACTGACTTTTGAGCGCCAGGAAAAGCTTTATCAGCAAAATGTTATATCGAAGGCTGAATATGACCAGTCGAAAGCTTCTTTCCAGGTTACACAGGCACAGGTATCCGCCGGGGAGCAGGACATCAACGCATCAGAATTCATGGTGAAAAATTCAGAGGCTGCGTTGAAACGGTCGAAGGAGGACCTGACCCGCACGGCGATATTCGCTCCTAACGACGGGACTGTCTCAAAACTGAGTGTTTTAAAAGGTGAACGCGTTACCGGAGCTTCCCAGTTCTCAAGTGGTACCGAGATCATGAGGATTGCGAACCTGAATGAAATGCAGGCTCTTGTCGAAGTTAACGAAAACGATATTGTCCGTGTCAGGATGGGCGATACGGCCCTTATCGAAGTGGATGCATATCTGAACAGAAAATTCAAGGGTATCGTTACAGAAATAGCCACTTCTGCCAATACAACAGGTGTGAGTGTTGACCAGGTTACCAACTTCAATGTCAAGATCCACCTCCTGAAGGAAGCTTACCAGGACCTGCTTGACCCTGCAAGACCGGATTATTCTCCATTCCGCCCGGGTATGTCCTGTACCGTTGAAATTCAGACCGAAACTGCGATCAATATCATTTCCGTTCCCATACAGGCTGTAACCACAAGGATTGCGAAGGACAGCCTGGATAAATTGAATGCGAAGACACAGAAAACAAAGGATGACGGTGACGACAAAATCACTTTTGTCAGTACGAAGAAAAAATCAGACGAGGTCAAGGAATGTGTTTTCAGATTTAGCGATGGCACTGCCAAAAAGGTCAATGTAAAGACAGGTATCCAGGATAATATGTATATCCAGGTGATATCAGGACTTAAAGAAGGTGATGAAGTTATCGTTGCGCCCTATTCACTTGTTTCGAAAACACTGAATGACGGGGACAAAGTGAAGCAGGTCGACAAGAAAGATCTCTTTGAAAAGGAAAAATAGCCGATGGGCTCTATCCTTTGTCTGGAAACCGCCTCCCGGATCTGTTCTGTGGCCATTGGAAAAGATGGCGGAATTCTCAGTTGTCAGGATTCGGAACTTGAAAACGCACATTCTTCCCGCCTTACATATCTTATTGAACAGGCTCTTCATGAAGCCGGTGTCGAATTGCCAGGCCTGGATGCCATTGCGGTGAGCATGGGCCCGGGTTCCTATACCGGTTTAAGGATAGGTGTTGCAGCAGCTAAAGGGTTTTGCTATGCTCTTGATAAACCGCTGATTGCAATTCCCACCCTGAAATCTCTTGCATATCGGATGCGTGAACAGTCAGGAACCGGACAGGCTCTTCTTTGTCCAATGCTGGATGCGAGAAGAATGGAGGTCTATACTGCAGTTTATGACCGGGCACTTAATGAGGTTTGCCCGGTTTCAGCCGAGATTATTACGAAAGATTCTTTCAGCAATCTCCTGGGGTCCGGAAAAGTAATTTTTGCAGGGGAAGGGGCAGCAAAATGCAAATCGCTTCTCGGCCATCATAAAAATTCAGTATTTGTTGATGATTTCAGACTTTCTGCCGGTTCTCTGTATCCCCTGGCACTGGAAAAATTCAGGCTTCAGGCTTTTGAAAACCTGGCTTATTTCGAGCCGTATTACCTCAAGGATTTCGTTGCAGGGAAGCCAAAGGTGAAGGGGCTGAAAGATTGAATCTTCCTTTCCTTATCTTTGTATCATGACAGCACCTCTTTATAAGCGCTTCAAGACCCGGGTAATTGATATTGGCGGTGTCCCTATGGGAGGCGATTACCCCGTGAGGGTTCAGTCGATGACCAATACCGACACCCTTGATACGAGGTCAACAGTTGCCCAGGCGATCCGGATGATCCGGGCCGGTTGTGAATATGTGCGTATTGCAGTCCCCGGGATGAAGGAAACTGAAAACCTGAAACTCATCCGTAAGGCAATCAGGAAACAAGGGTTTGCTACACCTGTCATAGCCGACGTTCATTTTAATCCGGCCATTGCGGAACTTGCCGCACATTTTGTTGAAAAAGTGAGGATCAACCCCGGAAATTACACCGACCGTAAAAGCAGGCAAACCGATCCGGGATTCTGGATGAAGGATTCCAATTATAACAGGGAACTTGAGATCATTTCGGAAAAGATTTCTCCTTTACTTAAGATTTGCAAGGGGAACGGAACGGCGATCAGGATCGGAGTAAACCATGGTTCATTATCAGAGCGAATCATCACCCGGTATGGAGATACCCCGAAGGGAATGGTTGAATCGGCAATGGAATTTGCCAGGATTTGCGACTATCATCAATTTCATAACCTGGTACTCTCGCTGAAGGCCAGTAATATCCGTGTCATGATACAGTCAAACCGCCTGCTGATAAAAGAAATGAAATCGGCCGGAATGGATTTCCCGGTTCATCTTGGTGTGACTGAAGCCGGAGCAGGGGAAGACGGCCGCCTGAAATCTGCTGCCGGGATTGGCAGTCTGCTTGCCGATGGCATCGGAGATACTATTCGTGTTTCAATAACTGAAGATCCTGAGTTCGAAATACCTGTAGCATTCGGTATTCTCCAGGTTACAGGAATACGGATCACGCGTACTGAATTCATTTCCTGTCCTTCCTGCGCCCGCACTTTGTTCAACATACAGGAGGCTGTGGAAGACGTGAAGGCTGCCACCGGCCACCTGAAAGGACTCAGGATCGCGGTGATGGGATGCATTGTAAACGGCCCCGGAGAAATGGCGGATGCAAATTACGGTTACGTGGGAGGGGCAAGAGGAAAAGTAATGCTCTATAAGGGCCAGACCCTGGTAAGGAAAAACATCCCGGAAGGAAAGGCAGTTGGCGAACTTATCGCGCTGATCAAAGAGAATGGCCAATGGATCGATCCGGCCAATTCCTGAATCTTATCCGATTACAGTCCGTATTCCCAAAGGAAGTATTTTAAATGTAAAAGGGGTATGCCCCAGCGATTCGCCATCGGTTTCCAGGTAGATTCTTCCGGTTGAGCGGATGCGGATCTCTTTCCCTCTATAGGTCTTAACAATCGGAAGGTTTACAAGTGACCCGTCATAGAGTTTACGCACATGCCGGATCACAATGTACTTCGGGGCCTTCTTAATCAGGGTAACGTCAAGGAGCCCGTCATCAGGTACTGCAAAAGGCACCTGCATCATACCCCCGCCGTTATATTTGCAGATACCGACATTCATAGAAAAAATCTCCCCTTTAAAAACAGACTCCCCGTCAACTTCGATTACAGCTTCCATGAAAGTGTACTGGAACAGGCTTGCAAAGACAAAATAGAAATAGGTCAATGGTCCTCCCCTGCCTTTTTCTTTCAAAATATTCGTCTTCTTGTTCACGAGGGCATCATAACCCATACCAGCCACATTCATAAAATACCGTTCTTCCGCTTTATCATTGTGGTAATGGGTAACCTTGCCCACATCCTGGACAAAGGTTTTTTCCTGTATGAGAACATCCAGGGCTTTCTTATAATCAAACGGGATGTTAAACATCCTGCACCAGTCATTCCCAGTGCCCACCGGTATCATCCCGATAAGGATTTCTTTCTTATCAATCTCATTCTGCTGATATATCCCATTCAGGACTTCATTCAGCGTTCCGTCACCACCAACGACCGCAATCCGGCGATGGCCCTGTTTCAGACAATCCAGGGTAAGGTCAATGGCATGGCCACGATGGGTTGTAAGTGCAAACTCATGAGAGATCCCGGATTCCATGATCAGCTTCAATATTCTTGGCCAATCGCGGATTCCCTTTCTGCTGCCGGCATTCGGGTTAACAATAAAGAACCACTTCATTGAACATTTTCATTACAGCCGGGCAAGTTAATTATTTTTTGCATTACCTTTATAAAATAATTGGATTCCTATGATCAGGAAAACTTGTGCCTGCTTAATGATAGCAGCTTTTCAATTAGTTTTTTTTACGGCCTGGTCCCAGGAAAGTGATACGGCATCAAACACATTAAAGTACTTCAATAAAACCGAGCTTGGCGTTTCATTCGGGATAGGATCATACCCCAACAATGTCTCCAACGGGGTAACCTACAAATTAAAAAATGATGAGATTGTTGCCACCCTGCAAACTGTGAACGGGGTCATGTATAACAACCGCTGGCTGCTTGGCGCCAGCATTGGTGTTGAGAAATGGAAATATGGCCTGTTCTGGCCGGTCTATGGTTACCTGGGATATAATTTCAAACGGACCGATAATACTTTTTTTGCGAACATTTACCTGGGTTACGGGATAGGGACGAGGTATGCAAGAGGTGTGAGCGGTACTATTTCATCAATTGCCCAAGGCAGTGGAGCCTTTGCCCTGATGATAGGCGTGGGATATAAAATGAAGGTTGCCCAAAAACTGAAATTCGGTTATGAGATATTTTACAAATACCAGGCCCTGAATGCGAGTTATGAAAATTATTACCAGAAAAGCGATACTTCAAAGCTCCTGAGCAGTACTATTGATTACAAACTGGGTCTTCATTTTGCAGGTTTCAAGCTCGCGATCTTCTTCCCGTAATATTTCGTTTTGAGGAATACTATTTTGGGAATCAGGGCGAAGTCAATTCCCGCGATTTGGTAACAATCGAATCCCCGCGGGCGCATTCCCCGCTTGCAGCAAGGTTAGCGAGCAAAAATAAAAATTCCTATGGGAAAGAAGAATCCTCGCTGCTTGCGGCGAGGTTCTTCAATTTCCATGAACATTTATTCCGGATCAAATCCTGTCGTATTCCTTTCTCCCGAACAGGAAGAAGCAGTAGAAAAATGTAATAAAAGTCACACCCATCTGGGATTCGAGAGTGTCTTCTGTAATCATCGACAGGATAGTGATAATGATAAACACAACAAAAAAGTAGTCGGTAAATCCCCTGAGTTTTAAGGCAGGATAAAACAGTGCAAAAAGGAACCAGATAAAGCCGAATATTCCGAATCCCACAAATATCGACAGGAATTGGTTATGTGACCTCCATCGCTGATCTGGTGGCAGCTTTGAATTCATCGTTGTATATTGCTTCTGAAAGGCTTCATTCATGTCGCCGGTACCTACGCCAGTGAGCCAGGTATCCCTGATGATCCCGAGGGAAGCTTTCCAGAATTCAATCCTTTGCATGAGAGTGTACCCGGTAGGATCACCGGTATGTTTATACATTTCATACCCCCAGAGCAGTTCGTAAATCCTTGATCTCATACTGAACTTATCAATAAAAAGATAATTCGGAACCCCTCTTTCAATTGCCCGGACCTCATCGGGGCTGAGAGAACCTACCCCGTCGGCATCTTTTCTCAGGTTTTTGGAGGTAAGAAAACGGATCAGGGTAAATGTGATTTTTTCACCATTGATGCCATTGCTGTCAAATGGGATCTTGCTTCTCAGGTTCCAGGCTTCCTTCAGTTCTCCGAACTGGCAGTATAGGTAAAGGTAATTGCCGTTTTCCGTCATATCGCTCGCCCGGAGATGAACATATGGGTTTCCCCTCGAAGTCAGGCTGTCGAGCCGGGTCTTGTCCACAGGCTTGACTGTATAGAACTCTTTGACAACCCTGTTTACATATAATATGCCCCCAATGGGAATTATAATCATCGCAAGAATTAGAAGGATTTTGAGGGCTGGCCGTTTTTGCCTGAAAACAAGAACTGGCAATAATATCATCAGCGTGATGGCAAAAACGGCCAGCCCTGTAAATGTTCTGCTTAAAAAAATATAATAGATAAACCAGGCCGAAACCAGTATGAAAATAAATTTGCCCCATACAGGAAAGGACCTCTTTACTATAAACCATGCCATTATAAACAACCCAAGGGCCAGTTCCAGTCCAAGGATGATATGCGACACGTTCCTGGAAACATCGCGGATATCGACAAATTTCAAATAGTATATTTTCCAGGCGTACATCAGCGTTCCTACAACCAGTGCCAGGAGAAAAAGAAAAAGGTAGGCATTGAATATCTGGCGGTTCAGTGGTTTTGAAGTTCCCAGGAAAAGCGGTAGAAGAAAAATCGGCAGCTTTGTCCTGAGATCCTTCAACGCATAATCAAAATCAGTAGTGAACACCAATCCGGCAACATGAAGCAGATAAAGAGAGAGAAAAACCAATGCAGGTTTGTTGCGGTACAATTCACGGAACCCCCTTCCAATACCTTTAAAAACCAGGTATCCTGCATAAGGCAGGGCCAATCCCACTGCAGCTCCATCAGAATGCTTCTTCAGGAATTTTCCCAGTACTGCGTAATCATACCTTTGAACTATCCAGGTTACGGTAAGAACCATTTCCGACATACTGATCACATACTTCGAAAACGGGAGCATGGCAATCAGTCCCGCCAGGGCTAACAGAAACCAGAATCTGCAAAAATCCGCAAACGTTATCTTCATGCTGTATCAGGCAAAAACCTTAGCCCGGCCCTTCCTGAATTTGGTTTTAAAAATAAAGAAGGAATCCCTGCCTTTTATATCAATTCGCCTGATTTCGTATCTTCCTCTCAAGGGAAAAGGATTGATGCGGTTGCCAATGCGAAAAGCAAATTCAAGGTCAGATTTCCGAAACATTTCAAACATTTCCTTTTTAAACTTCAGGTCTTTCTTCGGGTATGCCCCATAAGGATAAGCAAGCGCATTGAAATAGGGTATCTTATAATACTCCAGGGTTTGCCTGCAATTCCTGAGATCTTCCTGCATGTCTTCCAGGTCCATTTCATCATAACTTTTATGCAGAAAGGAATGCAGCCCAATTTCCAGATGAGGGTTACGGGATATCTTCTGAAGCGATTCGGCAGTCAACAGGGGAATGCTTCCATCATCCCAAAGATTGGATTTTCCTATAAATGCAACAGGTACGAAAATACTGGCGCAGAAATCGTAGCGTTCGAGAAGGGGAAGAAGTTTGTCTTCAACACTCTGATAGGCATCATCGAAAGTCAGGACAAACGATTTTTTTGGCAAGCGGCCCCCTTCATTCACCAGTGCTGCCAATTGTTTCAGTGATAAACTAGTGTATCCTTTTTCCTTTAGGTACATAAACTGCAGTTCAAGGGTTTCGGCGGGTATGTTCAATCCGTCGGCGCTTCCGGCCGAAACAGCATGATACATCAATACGGGCAGACCTTTCCCCGGTGGAATCAGAAGGCTGTATTCAAGGGTCAGATAAATCAGCGCCAGGAAAAACAACAACGGTATAATGATCTCGATTATGTTCATTGCCTGTTCCTGAGTTCAGATGTTTTTGCAATTTTCAGGGTAGCGTAAAGGGCTGAGAGATATGACCACATAAAGCCTGGATAACCGTCAAGTATGCCTCCTTTGACTATAAAATGGGTAAAAAAGCTCAGTGGAAATTTGCATGCAATGGCAAGATGGGAATATTGTTTCCCTTTTTTCACGAGTCCTTCAGCTGCCTGTGATGTATAAATGTTTATTTTTTCAAGATGATGGCTGATGTCCCTGTATGAATAATGAAGGATGCGGTTTTTCAGTTCACCGGTTTTCCCGCTGCTCACGATCCCTTCGTGAACGGGCGATGCGGTAAACCTTCCTTTGTTACGGTTAAACAGTCTGAGATGTGTTTCATGACCAAGCCCGCTATGCTTCATTATCCTTCCCATGTAGACCAGAGAGAAGGGGATATTGTATGCGTCATAGGGCAATTCTCCGGCTTCTGAAATACCTGCGAGCTCTTTCTGAAGCTCAGGTTCAAGAACCTCATCCGCATCAACCGACAACACCCAGTCATTCGCAGCCTGGTCAACTGCAAACTGTTTCTGGCTCCCATAGCCATCAAACTCCCTGTGAAAAACCCTGCATCCGTATTCATTGCAGATTTCAGCAGTCCGGTCCGCCGACACAGAGTCCACAACCACGATCTCGGAAGCGAATGATTTCAGTGCATCAAGGCAGCGCCTGATCTTGTCTTCTTCGTTTTTTGCTATGATGACAACTGATATCGGGGGCATATCTCAGAGTTCTATACTAAACCGGTCCCAGTCCATCCCGAGGGTAAAAGATTCGCGGAAGAGCTCCAGGTCCTGCCCCGACAACCGGGCAAGCTTTACAGCTTCTTTCCCTGGTGATGCTGCCGTAATTATTTTTCCCCTTGCATCAACAATTTTTGAATCTCCTGAATGGTACGTTCCAAACCCGTCTTCGCCTACCCTGTTCACACCAATGCAATATACCTGGTTTTCGATGGAACGTGCAACCAACAGGGACTTCCAAACATCCGAGCGCAAAGCAGGCCAGTTTGCAACATACACAAGTACATCATATTCGTACCTGCCTTGTGTATATGTATTCTTGCTCCAGACAGGAAACC
Source organism: uncultured Bacteroidales bacterium (assembly GCA_903887775.1). Lineage (GTDB taxonomy): Bacteria > Bacteroidota > Bacteroidia > Bacteroidales > FEN-979 > CAIRDP01. Next base: position 256,859 of record CAISRB010000012.1, on the reverse strand, counting down.
TCAGGTCATAACACACAAGTGGACGGATCTTCCAGTCTTTGATTTTGACAATGAGCCTTTTGTCTCCTCCGTTTATGATTTTATATTCCTCGCTTAAACGAAAAAGATGCCTTTTGTCGTATGTTTCCAGTTCCCCGTCAGGATGTGCAGTAATAAGCCTGTTAACAAAACCCTCAGATGTCCTGATAAGAAGACTTCCTATGACGACTGAATTCAAATCCTTTGACTTTTTCAGGATATAGGCGACACCCTCTCCATCCATTTCTTCAGCAAAGGCCTCAGGGTTGATCGAAAAGCCTGTATTGAACATTTCGGGCAATACGATCAGATCAACCTGTTCTTTGATCTTTGCAAAATGCTTATCAAAACGCTTCAGGTTTTGTTCTTTGTTTTCCCAGCTCAGCCCGCTTTGTATAAAAGCTACATTTAAATCCTGCATTTGAAATTATCGAATTACAGGGTAAAATTAAAAAGATATGCATTGTGCGGGGTAAAAATTTTAATTTTGCGGGAGTTTTAAATTAAACCAATGAAATACCCTTCCTGATTGCATTGATGCAAACCATGAATGACGGTATGGGTATTCCATGTGACCAATTTGTAAAAAATAAATATTAACACATGAAAACTATTGATGATTTCAACTTTGCAGGTAAAAGAGCTCTGATCAGGGTCGATTTTAATGTCCCGCTTGATGCCCAGTACAATGTTACCGATGGCTCAAGGATCGACGCAACTATCCCTACGATCAACAAGATTTTGAGCGGAGGCGGTTCGGTAATTCTGATGTCACACCTGGGAAGGCCCAAAGGCGGACCGGAGGAAAAATATTCACTTAAACATGTTGTACCCTATTTGTCTTCGAAACTGGGCAGGCAGGTCCGGTTTGCCGATGACTGCATCGGTGAGTCCGCGGTAACGATGTCAACTGCGTTGAAACCGGGCGATGTTCTTCTTCTCGAAAATTTGCGTTTTTATAAGGAAGAAGAAAAGGGTGACGAAATTTTTGCCGGTAAACTCGCAAAACTTGGCGATTTGTACGTCAATGATGCTTTCGGAACGGCACACCGTGCCCATGCTTCCACTGCCATTATAGCGAAATTCTTTCCTGAAACGAAAATGTTCGGTTATGTGATGTCGAATGAGATACTGAACATTGACAAATGTATGAAAGAAGCACAGCGTCCTTTTACAGCCATTCTTGGAGGTGCCAAGGTTTCCACTAAAATTGAGATCATCAATCACCTGATGGACAAGGTTGACAATCTCATTATCGGTGGCGGGATGATGTTTACCTTTATCAGGGCCCTTGGAGGAGAAACAGGTGCTTCCCTGGTCGAAGACGAATACATTGAACTTGCAAAGAACATCATTGAAGGCGCCAAAGCCCTCGGTGTGAATCTCTACATTCCGCCGGATGCCGTGATTGCAGATAACTTTTCAAACGACGCCAATAAAAAACTTGCCAGTGCCTACGATATTCCATTACCATGGCTGGGACTCGATATAGGGCCTTCCGCAATTCAGAAATTCAGGCATGTCATCGAAAAATCTTCAACCATCCTGTGGAACGGGCCTATGGGCGTTTTTGAGATGAACAACTATGAAGAAGGCACAAAAAGCATTGCGCTGGCGATCGCAGAGGCCACTGAGAAGGGTTCATTCTCCCTGATCGGAGGAGGTGACTCTGTTGCTGCAATTAACAAATACGGATTGGCCGACAAGGTCAGTTATGTGTCTACCGGCGGAGGAGCGATGCTGGAATACATTGAAGGCAAGGAACTGCCCGGCATCAAGGCTATCCTGGAATAAGGATCCTGGATGTATTTATATTATTTATCTGGATTTTCCCTGTTTATGTTCATCATACATAATGGGAAAATGAATGCTGCTTCCAAGGTCTGATATTATTTCGGGAAAGACCTGCTCAATTTTGTTCATCGTAAAAGATCCCTTGCGGTCTTCTTCAGTTATCCAGCTTTTCTTTTTATCCACGCTGTAAAGGATGAACAGAATGATGCTTGCAAATACCACTCCTTTGGCGAGCCCAAGCAAAGCCCCGGCAATCTTGTTAATGAAACCCAGCCCCACCACATCGATGATCTTTTCCATCACTTTGGCCACGATCAGCACCAGTATGGCCACGATGAGAAAAGTCACTGTAAATGAGAGAATGGGAAGCCATGTCCTGGACGGATGAAAATTGTCCTGCAACATGGCCTGGATGAAATTTGAAAAATGAACGGCAAGATAGATCCCGAGAATGAGAGCTGCCAGTGAAGCAAGGCTTATGATAAATCCTTTCCTGAAGCCGTTGATGATAAAGAGGGCAAGAAAGCCCAGGACAAGCACATCAAAAAAATTCATTTTCTAAGTCTTTTGGTTAATTCTGTGCCAAATACAAAATCATTCAGTTCCTGGTTCCCCATATGTAAGATCTCTTCTTTGTTCCCCGACCACCATATCTGGCCCATATAAATAAATTCAACAGAATCCCCGATCGAAAGAACCGAGTTCATATCATGAGTATTGACAATGGTCGTGATCCCATATTCATAGGTGAGTTCCTGTATAAGCTGGTCTATAACACTGGATGTCTGGGGGTCCAGGCCCGAATTTGGTTCATCGCAGAACAAATATTTCGGGTTCATCACAATGGCCCTTGCAATGGCAACCCGTTTTTTCATACCCCCACTGAGCTCCGAAGGCATAAGTTTATTTTGATTTTCGAGGTTCACCCGTTTCAGCACGAAATTCACCCTGTCGAGTTTCTCCTCCACCGTTTTTTCTGTAAACATGTTCAGGGGGAACATCACATTTTCTTGAACATTCATAGAGTCGAACAACGCAGCTCCCTGGAACAGCATCCCCAGTTCCTGCCGTATCTCCTTTCGCTGCCCGATGTTCATTACCGAAAAATTTCTCTCGTCATAAAGCACCTGGCCCGTGTCGACTTCAAACAACCCGACAAGACATTTCATCAGCACCGTCTTTCCCGAACCGCTCTGACCTATGATGAGGTTGGTCTTGCCGGGATGAAATTTGCAGGAAATATCCTGGAGCACGTGATTCTCCCCGAAATACTTATTTATGTTCCTCGCTTCTATCATCCAAGCAGAAGTTGAGTGAGTACAAGGTTGAACAGAATTATGACGATACTGCTGACCACAACCGCTTTGGTACTGGCTTGCCCCACTTCAAGCGCCCCTCCCCGGGTCTGGTACCCGAAAAATCCGGAGACAGTGGCAATAATAAAGGCAAAACAAATGGTCTTCGTAAGTGCATAGAAAACAGTATAGGCCTCAAAATCAATCCGGATACCCTGAATATAGTCATGCCCGCTGACGAGTTTCGAAAAAATCATTGCGCCCCATCCACCAATGATCCCAAGCCACATGCTGAAAACAATAAGTACCGGGTTGATCAGGATGGAAGCCACGACTTTTGGAAAGATAAGGTAGTTGGCAGAATTCACTCCCATGATCTCAAGGGCATCGATTTGCTCAGTGACCCGCATCGTGCCAATCTGGGAGGCAATCCGGGATCCGACTTTGCCGGCAAGGATAAGGCAGATCACGGTCGGTGAAAATTCAAGTATGATCGACTGCCGGGTGGTCCAGCCGACCATTGACATCGGGATGAGAGGGTTATCAATGTTGTAGGCTGTCTGGATGGCAACAACAGCCCCCATGAATGTCGAAATAAAAGCAACGATACCGATGGAATCAATTCCCAGCTGGTCGATCTCAAAAAGCAGCTGCTGCCAGAAAATCCTGCCTTTCTGGGGCCTCGTGAAAACCCGCTTCATCAGCAGCACATAATTTCCGATGGTTGAGAGAGGTCTTAACATAAATCCAGTGCTAAGATACCATTTTTATCAAAATTAACGTTTTATTGAAAATCAGGTATTTTTTACCTGTTAATAACTCTATACTGAAGGCTTTGATACGGAGGAGGTTTTTGTTGATTTTTGCAGTCCTGCTGATGGCTATGATTTCCTCATGTTCATCGCAGAAATACCCTTCACGTCCAAAACAAAAACATCCTAAAAATTGCAACTGCCCTTCATTCGGCTATTTGAGCGCAACGTCGGCAATCCCTACCTGCTGAACCCGGAAAAAATTGACGGTATTTTCAGGGATTTCATCCCGGCAGTTGCCATGGATATGCTGATCGTATGCCTGCAGGGGCATAGCCTCGATTGCAGGATCACCCGAAAGCGCTCAACAAAGACCGGTGATTTCCGCCCAGCCCGAAATGGCCAGCCTCCAAGGATCACGGTGAACGGCGATCTCAATGCCTATGCCTTCCTTCTTACCCTTGTTCATGAAATAGCCCATTTCTTTGTATACCTCGACACAAACAAAGCCAATGCCCTCCTGATAAGAAAACACCGGCCCAGACCTCACGGGAAGGAATGGAAAAAACGCTTCACCGGACTCATTCAGCCTTTTATCAGCATGAATGTTTTTCCAGCTGATATTGAGAAAGCCCTGGTATCCTATTTTGAGGACCCGAAGGCATCGGCCTCTGCTGATTCGCGGCTTCAGCGCCTGCTCCAGGCCTATGACCCTCCCGGAGAGTATATCAGGATAACCGACATCCCCGAAGGTGGATTGTTCAGGACAGGTTCGGGAAGAATTTTCATCAAACAGGACAGGCTAAGGAAGCGATACCATTGTATGTGCGTCAAATCACGCAGAATGTATCTTTTCAGCCCCGAAGCGATGATTTTGCCCGTGAAAAATCAATGGGAGGAAAAAGTATTGTAATTCGTCGCGATAATAATTATGTTTGCAAGAGAATAATTAAGGATATGGCGAAATCAAAGCATAATTTCTGTGTGATCATGGCCGGCGGAATAGGCGCCCGTTTCTGGCCCATGAGCAGGACCAGTCATCCAAAGCAGTTTATTGATATCCTGGGGACCGGCGAAACCCTTATACAGCAAACCTTCAGGCGTTTTAAAAAGATTTGCCCGAGGGAGAATATTTATATCGTTACCAACGATATCTACTTTGACCTCGTAAAACTACAGATCCCTGAAATGCTGCCAGACCAGATCCTCCTCGAGCCTTCCCGGCGGAACACAGCACCCTGTATTGCCTATGCGAATTACCGTATCCTCAAACGCGACCCGGACGCCAGGATTGTTGTTGCCCCTTCCGACCATATTATTCTCAGGGAAGATGTTTTTATAGCCGATATCAAATCGGCTCTTGAAGCCGCGTCGGAAAACGACTGGTTGCTCACTCTGGGGATCAAACCCAGCAGGCCGGATACAGGTTATGGGTACATACAATTCATCGAAGGAACTGTGTATCCTGAAAACCCGCATATCCGGAGAGTGAAGACGTTTACAGAAAAACCCAACCTTGACCTTGCCATTACGTTTCTTCAGTGCGGGGACTTCCTGTGGAATTCCGGAATATTCATCTGGTCGGTCAAAAGTATAATGAAGGCATTTGCCCAGCATTTACCTGAAGTTGAAGTGTTGTTCAAAAATGGGATTAAGGTTTATAACACCCCGAAAGAAAAAGCCTTCATCAGTGACGCCTACACTATCTGTAAAAGCATCTCTATTGACTATGGTATCATGGAAAAGGCCAGCAATGTTTATGTGCTGGCAGCAGATTTCGGATGGTCAGATCTCGGAACCTGGGGTTCTCTCTTTGAGAATCGCCCCAAGGATAAGAATTCCAATGCAGTCATAGGGAAAAATGTTATACTGTACGATACCACTAACTGTATCGTGAACATGCCGAACGACAAAGTTGTTGTTCTGGAAGGCCTTTCCGATTATATTGTGGTGGATTCTGATAATGTGCTTCTCATATGCAGAAAATCAGACGAACAGCAAATCCGCCAGATCGTGAATGACGTCATGCTGGAAAAAGGCGAAAAATATATATAGCGACCGGTGGCCTATTTCAAATGTGCCCCCAGGAACTTTTCCATCGCCCTGTAAAAATCAAAGCGGTTTTCTTCATTATGGAATCCATGACCCTCATTGGCCTTGACCATGTATTCAACCACAACGCCTTTCTTTTTAAGGGCTTCCACCATCTGGTCCGACTCGGCCTTGTTAACCCTGGGGTCGTTCGCGCCCTGGGCTATGAATAAAGGTGTCTTGATCCTGTCGACGTGGAACACCGGTGAAACGGAGGCCAATAATGCACTATCCTTCTTCGGATCGCCAACCATTTCGTGGAACATATCCAGCATAGGCTTCCAATACGGAGGTATGGTGTTCATAAACGTGAACATGTTGGAAACCCCCACATAATCTACAGCTGCAGCATACTGATCGGGATCTTTAACGATGCCCATCAGCGTTGCATAACCGCCATAGCTTCCTCCATAGATAGCAACGCGTTTGGGATCAGCAATACCCTTGCTTACCAGCCACTTCACACCGTCGCTCACATCATCCTGCATGGTAAGGCCCCATTGTTTAAAAGAATCTTCCCAGAATTTCCTCCCGTACCCTGTGGAACCCCTGAAATTCATCTGTAAAACAGCATAGCCGCGGTTTGCAAGGAACTGTATCTCGGGATTGAACCCCCAGCTGTCGCGGGCCCATGGGCCTCCGTGAGGGTTGACCACCACGGGAAGGTCCTTTGCAGTTTCCATCGTATACCCGTTCGGAAGGGTCAGGTAACCCTGGATGGTAAGGCCGTCGCGCGATTTGTACTCGATCGGGTTCATTTCCGCAAGTTCTTCTGCTTTGAGCCATGGCCCGATATCAGCGATCTTTGTGAGTTTATCGGCCGTCTTGTCGTAAATGTAATATGCCCCGAGGGATCTGTCACTGTAAACCCTGACGATAAATTTATCTTCAGCTTTTGTAGACCAGGGAATATTCACTCTGAGATCGCCTACTTCTTTCTGGACACGGTCGTATACCTTTTTGGTTTCTTCGTCAAAGAAATACCTCTCCGCTTTGGAAGATTCATAATCGGCCGATGTGAGCACCTTACGTTTCTTCGAGTAATTCAGTCCCATTACATCAAAATTGGGGTTCTCATAAAGCGTTTTGATCTCCTTGCCATTGGCAATGTCAAATTCGCATACCACAGCCTTATCCCTGCCAAGATTTGAAATTGCATAAACATTCTTGTTGTCGAAGGTGAAAAATGCCGGAGAAACAGTTTCCTTAAAACTCGTGGTCAGCACCGGCTTGAATTTGTCGGTTTCTTTTTCCCGGTAAAGGATTTGTGCGTTAACTCCATCCACAATTGCAGTAGCCACACGGAGTTTCCCTTCATGATCCATCATCCAGCCCTGGATATTACCCGGGTTTTCGGCAAGCTGTTTCATGTCACCCGTCACGATGTTCAGGCGGAAGGGGTCAAAAACCTGGGGATTCCTCTTATTCAGGCCAATGAGCACTTCGTCGGGGAAATTCTCCATCTCGTCAAATATCTCAGTGCGCACCTTTGGAAAATCAGTAAAGCATTTCTGGTTGCTGCCGTCAACATTAACTCCGTAAAGACGGAAATTTTCATCCCCTCCGGTATCCTTCAGGAAAAGGATACGGGTGGGATTCTTCCAGAAATAATTCGAAATATCACGGTCGGTTTCGGAAGTCAGCCTCACAGCGCTGTCTTTGCCGATTTCCTGTACGTAAATATTCATCCTTTTCTGATAAGGTGCCATATAGGAGAAGTATTTCCCGTCGGGCGAAATCTGGTAACGTGCTTTCTCGGGATTCTTAAAGAAGTCCTCCAGCGGGATCTGGCGCACCTGGGCAGGCTTACCCGGCTTGCATCCCTCCATCATAAATGACAGAGCTAATATCCCTGAAATCATCAGGGACAGCATAAATCTTGTTCTCATAAATACTTCATTTTAAGTTCTTCTTACAAAAGTAAATATATTTGTATTCCAACACATTATGTTAGAAATAAAAAATAAATTATGTATTCCTGCGTTATTAACTAAAAAGCGTATTGTGGATATTTATCTCAGAAAACGACGCTGGAAACTGATCCTTTTTGCAATTGCCATCATCATTGTGGCAACTTCATTGTATTATACCAACATCCTGGTCAATGAAATACGAAAAGACGAACGTAAAAACGTTGCGATCTGGGCCGATGCCATCCACCATAAAGCCGATCTCGTTAATATCACCAATAAGCTGTTCGAACAGATCAAGGATGAAGAGAGGCGAAGGGTGGTAACACTGGCTGAAGCCCAGAGAAGGATTATCACCGCTACTTCGAATGAAGACCTGAACTTTTTTCTGGAGATCATTTCTAACAACACAACCATCCCTGTGATCATAACCGGCGACGATGGCATGATCAGCTTTGTCAGAAATGTCAAACAGGGAAAGGATTCCCTGGTAAGTCTTGTTGGCACGAAACTGGACGGAAAGCTTAAAAAGGAGTTTACTAAATATTCCCCTATTATTGTTAAGTATTACCGGGATAAAAAGATTTACCTGTATTATACCGATTCAAACATTTACACGGAACTTAAACAGGTCATTGACGATCTTGTCGATTCCTTCTTTGCCGAAGTCGTGCTGAATTCGGCTTCAGTCCCTGTGATCGTCACGGACAGCACGGGAAAGAACTGGACAAGCTATGGCAATATCACGAAGAAAAAGATGCAGGATCCCGTCTTCGTTGAGAAAACCCTGAATTCGATGGCTTCCCGGAACACTCCGATCAGGGTGAACCTTGCAAATACAGGGGTTCATTATATTTTCTTTGAAGACTCATTTCTTCTTAAACAGCTGCAGTATTATCCCTATGTTCAGCTGGCCGTGATCGCTGTGTTCCTGTTTATTGCCTACATGCTGTTCAGCTTTGCCAGGAAGTCGGAGCAGAACCAGGTTTGGGTCGGTATGGCGAAGGAAACGGCCCACCAGCTGGGGACCCCGCTTTCATCGATGGTTGCGTGGATTGAATTGCTTAAACTTAAGGGGCTTGATAATGAAACAGTAACCGAGATCGAAAAAGATGTTCAGCGGCTTGAAACCATTACCGACCGGTTTTCGAAAATAGGCTCATCGGCAAAACTTGAAAAGCTGAATATCGTGCAGGTTGTTCATCAGGCAGTCGGGTATATCAGTACACGCACCTCCCAGAAAGTCAAGTTCGAGGTAAGCCCTCCTCCGCTGAAAATAATGGAAATCCCGCTGAACCTTCATCTTTTTGAATGGGTTATTGAAAACCTCTGTAAGAATGCCGTGGACGCCATGGAAGGCAGCGGGCTGATCACTATTGAAATTACCGATGATGTTGATCATGTTCATGTCGATGTCTCCGATACAGGAAAAGGAATCCCCAAGTCAAGGTTCAAAACTATCTTTCATCCCGGCTTTACAAGCAAGTCAAGGGGATGGGGCCTTGGGCTTACACTTTCAAAAAGAATCATCCAAAACTACCATAACGGGAAGATCTTTGTAAAATCATCGACTCTCGGGAAAGGGACTACTTTCCGTATTATTCTGAAAAAATAGAAGGATGGCCGGGATTTACCTGCATATCCCTTTCTGTAAAAGCAAATGCCCCTATTGCAATTTCTTTTCAGTAGCGTCCCTGAAATCCGTCAATGAGTTTCTCGGAGCATTGTATTTGGAGATCAATTCCCAAAAGGATTATCTGGATGATCAGGAAGTTAAAACGATCTACTTTGGAGGAGGCACCCCCTCACTGCTAAAGCTCTCCGAAATCAATGGCATACTTGAAAAAATCAGAACTGTCTTTTCTGTCGGCAAAGCCGCCGAGATCACACTTGAAGCTAATCCCGACGACATTACGGCCGAACATCTTCAGGAGTGGCTCAAGGCCGGAATTAACAGGCTGAGTATCGGGATTCAGAGTTTTAATGACGCTGACCTGAAATACCTTCGACGCATCCATACCGGAGAACAGGCCGAACGATCGATACGGCTTGCCCTTGATCATGGTTTTTCTGATCTGTCGGTGGATTTCATTTACGGTATCCCCACTCTTTCTGACAGGGCTTTCGCCTTCAACCTTGAAAAGGTTGTGGCACTTAAAGTCCCTCATATTTCAGCCTATTCACTGACCATAGAACCAAAGACCCTGATGGATGTGATGATCAGGAAAAACCAGTTGCCGGGTCCGGAAGAAGAACAATCGGTTTCACAATTCCTCTTTCTGATGCAGTATCTTGGTTCCAATAATTACGAGCATTACGAAATTTCCAATTTCTGCCTTCCCGGATCTTATTCAAAACATAATTCCTCATACTGGAAGGGTGATCATTACCTTGGACTCGGCCCATCAGCTCATTCATTCAACGGTGTTTCAAGGCAATGGAATATAAGCAGCATAAACCAGTATTCCGGACTTATCGATGCCGGCAAGCCTCATTTTGAAACAGAACTCCTTACGCCCATCCAACTATACAATGAGTATGTTATGGTATCCCTCAGAACAATGTGGGGAGCCGGCCTTGATCACATACAAACAGCATTCGGCGAAGGAGTGGCATCATATTTCAGGAGCAGGGCCACACAGCATATAAACAATAACGAAATGCATGAAAATGCGGGTTTATTCAGGCTGACCGATAAAGGAAAGCTCTTTGCCGATAAGATAAGTTCTGATCTTTTTCTGGATAATGATTAATATTGCCCCTTGAAACCCCAGCTTATGAAGAAAATAGTTGTATTGTTTTTCGCCCTAGTCTTTACCCTTTCCCTCAACAATGCTGCAGCAGCCCAGAATGTAACAACCCCTGAAGAATTTTTCGGGTTTAAACCGGGCAGCGACCGCAAACTCTTTAATTACGAGAAACTGATTGACTACCTGAAACTGCTTGAGCAAAGCTCACAAAAAGTAAAACTTGCCCTGATCGGCCGGTCTCCGATGGGTAAGCCTATGTATGTGCTGTGTATCTCATCCGCCGACAACATTAAAAACCTTGATAAGCTTAAGGAAATTAATCGCCAGTTAGCCCTGAACCCTGATCTTTCTGCAGAAAATATCAAAAAAATGACTGAAGAAGGAAAGGTGTTTGTTTTGGCCACCCTGTCGATGCATTCAACGGAAGTGGCTCCCGCCCAATCCCTGCCGCTGATTGCCTATGAACTGGCCACTACAGGCGATCCTGAAAAGCTGAAGTCCCTGAATGAGGTCGTGTATATGGCGGTCCCATGCCATAACCCCGACGGAATGGATATGGTCGTTGAGAATTACCTGAAATACCTGGGTACCGAATTTGAAGGATGTGCCCTTCCCAGGGTCTATCATAAATATGCCGGCCATGACAATAACCGGGATTTTATTTCCCTTACTCAGGAAGACACACGGGCTATCGATGGGTTATACAGCAAGGAATGGTTTCCCCAGGTGATGGTGGAAAAACACCAGATGGGTTCCGAAGGGGTGAGGTATTTTATCCCGCCTCCCCATGACCCTATTGCTGAAAACGTGGATGCAGGTATCTGGAACTGGATCGGGGTTTTCGGGTCGAACCTGATGAATGATATGACTGCGGATGGCCTAAAGGGGATTGCACAGAATTACCTCTTCGACGATTACTGGCCGGGTTCCACTGAGACCTGCATCTGGAAAAACGTGATCGGGTTTCTTACCGAAGCAGCCAGTGTGCATATCGCGAGCCCGATCTACTGCGAAGAAAACGAACTGGACCCCGGTGGCAAAGGTCTTTCGGAATACAAGAAGAGCATTAATTTTCCCGAACCCTGGAAGGGTGGCTGGTGGAGGCTTCGTGATATCGTTAACCTGGAAACCTCATCCACTTATTCGATATTAAAAACTGCTGCTGCCAACAAGTCGGCCATACTTCAATTCAGGAATTTCATGTGCCGGAATGAAGTTAAAAAGGGGATGACCGAAGCCCCGTATTACTACATCCTGCCTGCAGCCCAGCATGACCGCAGTGAAATGGTTTCTCTCGTAAACCTGTTAATGGACCATGGAATTGCAACTTACCAGCTGCAGGACAATATCCTGATAAACGGGCAGGCAGTTTCAAAAGGCAGTATAGTAGTTCCTCTTGCCCAGCCATTCCGCTCTTTCATAAAGGAGGTCATGGAAAAGCAAAAATATCCTGTCCGGCATTTTACGCCCGATGGAGAGATCATGAAGCCTTACGACATAGCAAGCTGGTCACTTCCTCTCCACCATGGAGTAAATTGCTTTGAGGTGGATTCACTGATCCCGGATCTTCCACCCCGGATGACACAGGTTCAGGGTCATTTCAGTCTCACGAAACCTGAGCCGGATGATTATATTGCAGCCTGCTTCCCTGTAAACAACAACGAAAGCTTTAAAGCTGTTTTCATGGCCAGGGCCGGGGGCCTCGAAGTAAACCGTAATTCCGGGGGTGATTTTATCATCAAGAGGGACGGGGGCAAAGATTCAAAGCTTGACAGTCTTATCCGTTTCATGGGGGTTTCTCCTGAATTCCTACCTGCCGGATCGGTTCTCCCTTCAAATCCTGTGAAGATCGCAAGGATCGCCCTGGTGGAAACTTATATGCATGACATTGATGCAGGATGGACCCGTTATGTTTTTGACACTTATCATATCCCTTATAAGGTAGTTCATCCCGGAGAATTCGAAAAGACTGATTTTATCAGAGATTTTGATCTCGTGATATTCCCGGATGATGATAAATCCATTCTTATGGAAGGCAGGAACGAATCGGACGGTCAGACCTATCCCACTTCTTACCCGCCTGAGTTTACGAAAGGGATTGGGAAAAAAGGGATGGCCAGGCTTATGGACTTCTTCAACCAGGGAGGAAGGATACTTTCGTGGGGAGGTTCAACCGAGCTCTTCACCGGCCTGCTGAATGTAAAAGCCGGAGATACGACCCGGGATTTCCGGCTGCCCGTGAAGGATATATCAAAACGACTTACTAAAGAAGGCTTATTCTGCCCCGGATCTCTGGTCAGGATCAAGCTGTTGCCGGATAATCCCCTCACTGCCGGAATGCCTTTATCGACTGGCGTTTTCTTCCGTGGGGAGCCGGTATTCGCCACCTCCATTCCGATTTTTGATATGGACCGCAGGGTCATAGGAAAATTTCCCGAAGAGAACATCCTCTTGAGCGGATACTGCGAAAAACCCGAAAAACTGGCTGACAAATCTGTTATCGTCTGGCTGAAAAAAGGGAAAGGTCAAATGGTCCTTTACGGGTTCAGTCCGCAGTTCAGGGCTTCCACCCAGGCTACTTACAAGCTTTTATTTAACCCTTTGCTGCTGCCTTAAGTTGTCAGCCTGAGCATTGTCCCCAGGGGCAGCTTCCTTCCGCTTCTGTCGGGGAAAAAGAGTTCAGCGGTTTCCGTTGTTGTGCCGGCCGGGAAATGCGTTTTAACCAGGTTTTCGGCTATCAGCGAAGAAAAGCCCATCGAATACAGGCTGAAGATCATAAAGCTGCCGGATGGAAGCAGTATTTCCCTGCAATGTGCGATCATCTCATCAATACTGTTTTGCAGCATCCATTTCTCGCCTTCCGGGCCCCGGCCGTAGGATGGAGGATCCAGAATTACCCCATTGTACTGATTCCCACGTTTGGCTTCCCTCCTGATGAATTTCAGGGCATCCTCAGCGACCCACCGGATACCATCAAGCTTCGACAGCTCCATGATCTCCCTGGCCCATGTGAGGGTCGGTTTCGATGAGTCAATGTGGACTACATCAGCTCCTGCAGCCTTAGCTGCCAGGGATGCGCCTCCGGTATATGCAAAAAGATTGAGGACTTTAAACTCTTTTTGCTTTGTGATTTTGCCGGAGATAAAGTTAAAAATGAATTCCCAGTTCAGGGCCTGCTCGGGGAACACGCCTATATGACCAAATGATGTCAGTCCCAACCGGAACCTGAGTTTCATGGTATGATACTCAAAGCCGATCGTCCACTGGTCGGGAATCCTTTTGAATTTGATCCACTCACCTTTTTCAGAATTGTCCGATTTTGCCTGGTCGCTTCCTTTCTGCCTCCTGTACCGGGCATGGGCAAGACTTTCCCATTCGCTTTCCGTAAGCCCTTTCTTCCAAACAGCCTGAGGCTCTGGGCGAGCAAGTATGAATTGCCCGAACCGCTCCAGTTTTTCAAGACCGCCGGTATCGATCAACTCGTAGTCCTTCCAGTTATCAGGAGTAAGAAAGTCCATTGTTATGCTCCGAGCAGTTGTTTGACGATTTCCGAGATCATTTTATTGTCGGCCCTGCCTGCAAATTCCTTGCTTGCCAGGCCCATGATCCTGCCCATATCCTTCATCGAACTGGCGCCCGTCTGCGCAATGATCTGCTGTATTTTTGCTGCAACCTCATCGTGGCCCAGCTGCTGCGGCAGGTATGCTTCAATAATCGAGGCCTCGAAAATTTCCTTTTTAGCAAGATCTTCGCGGTTTCCGGCAGAGTATACTGCTGCCGATTCCTTCCGTTGTTTTACCAGTTTCTGGAGTATTCTGAGTTCGGCTGAATCGTCCAATATTGCCATTCCGCTTTCTTTTGATTTTTCAAGCAGGATGGCTGCCTTCACGGCACGTATGGCTTCCAGTTTTTCAGGTTCCCTGGCAAGCATGGCTGTTTTAATGTCATTGTTGATCTTTTCTTCCAGGCTCATAATTAATGGTTTTCGTTTTCAGGTTTATACCATTGATTTTCTCTTTCTTTTGCTTTCTGGTCCCAGGCAGGAACTATCTTCTTCAGGAATTCCTGTTTTTCATTGTTCAGCTGTTCCATTTGCAAACCTATGAATTTTTGGGCTTTTTCTTTCGTGGCAATATCAGGAAAGGAGATTTCGCTGTTTTTTCCGTATCTGAAAAGGATGCGGGTCAGGTCAATCCGGGCCTCCTTGGCTTCATTGATTGCCAGACCAATGATCCTTGAAACCTCAATGGGTGAATGGAATGATGCCCCGTGGCTTGCGGCAGAATAATCCCAGTACCATTGTGCATTGCGGATATGGTTCAACCCTTCTTCCATTTCTTTTTCATTGGCGCCTGCATCCCAGGCAGCTTTTGCTTCCAAATGGGCCTTAACCAGTTCGGTCTCTGCCAGGTCGCAGATCTGCCTGACTTTGTCCTGACGTTCATAAACATTCTCTCGCAGCGATTCTTCGCTTTCCCTATGGCATACCTGGCAGGTATTCGTAATGTTTGCCAGCGGACTGGTAATTTTATGGCTTGTGAACTTTTGCCCCCCTTCCTTGATATACGGCATATGACAATCGGCACATGCAACGCCACGGTCGGCATGGATCCCGGTAAGATAGATCTCATAATCGGGATGCTGGGCCTTAAGCATGGGAGCCTTGCTCAACTGGTGAGTGAAATCCGAAAAACCGATCTCATTATAATATTTCAGTGCAGAGTCGGCAGAAGTTCCGTATTTCCATGGAAAAGTCAGGTATGCCACATCGGGTGCTCCGGGTTTGTGTTTATCGAAATAATATTCTACATGGCATTGTGCGCAAACCAGTGATCTCATTTCCTGGTGCGTTGCCTTGCTGATGTCCTTTCCCATAGCTTTAAATGCCTCGATCAATGCCGGCCTTGTGATCCTCAGGTCCATGGTCGTGGGGTCATGGCAGTCGGCGCAGCCTATGTAATTGACAATTTCATTTCCCCTCGAAGCCCACTTGCCCTTATAGAAATCGATAGGCCCAAGTTTTTCCATCAATCGCGGTACATCAGGGCTCTTGCAGGTCCAGCATGTATTGGGCTGCGGGCCATCTTCCGGCCCTTTCGGTGCTCCTGTTCTGAGTGTGTTCCGGATGTCGGTTATAGCATAGTAATGACCCCGGCTCTGGCTGTAATCCTTCGAAAAAGCGTAGCCTGCCCAAAGCACTACCATGCGGGGATCCCTCTCAAGCATGTCAATGAAAATATTCCCGTTATACTTGCTGGCAAAGCTCGTATCGGCAGTCTGTAAATAACTCTGGTATTCCCTTGGGAAATTTTCTCCCCAAAGCGAATTCCTGGGTTCATATTCGTCGAGTTTGACCTTTGGTTTATACACATATTCCGATTCGGCCTTTCTTTGGGTAATGGAAGAAGCAAGCAATCCCAATAAAAACACTATGACCATCGTGGCAAAAAACAGAAGCCAGTTTTTCCATGGTTTTCTCTTCGGTTCGGTTTCCATCTGTATTGAATAATTGGTTTATTGCTGTTTTTTTACAGGATGTTGGCCCCGGCCTGTTTCTTCCTCCTCGCCTTCATCCCTTTCGGTGCGGCTTTCGATCTTTGTTTTTACCAGGGCATTCGGAGCAGAAGAAAGGCCGTTGACTCTCTTGTGAGGTGTTTCGCGGTGACAGTCAAGGCAGGTCCTTTCTTTCAGGTAATTATGAAAATTGGGTTGTACCATATAGATGAATGCTGTTCCTACTGTCTTTTCGTGGCAGCGGATGCAGTTGGCTTGTACTGCTTTGCGCCCCGCTTCCCTGATAAAAATAACCTGTGGCTCGGCCCGGAATGTAAAGATGCTTGCATGACGCAACCCGTCCTTAGCCTTGAAAAGATATTTTTGAAGCATATTACCATGAGGTACATGGCAATCGTTGCAAGTTGTGAATTGTCTGTGCGAACTGTGAGCCCAGTCATAAAACTGGGGATTCATGACGTGGCAGTTTATGCAGGTTTCCGGCATGTCGGAAAGGTAAGAGGGGGCCCTGGAAATATAAATTGCATAAGCAGCCAGGCCGAAAAAAATCCCAAGTAAAACGATGACGGGTTTCAACCATTTTTCCGGCGGAATAAACTTACGGAAAAAGTTTTTCATGCAGGATCTTATTTACGGCTTGTTAATGTACTAACAAAGCTAATAAGATCCGCCATATTCCCCAAAAAAAATGCTGCCGGATCATGGAAATGATCCGGCAGCATCCTGTAAGAACAATTGATCTGTTAATGTTTCAATATTAGTTTCTGTGTCATTTCCTGGTCATCGGCAACGATCTTTACGATATAAGATCCTTCCGGGGAGGAGGAAAGGTCAAAACGCAAATCCGGTTTTTCCCAGCAGACCTTGTATAAAATGGTTCTTCCGCTGATATCAGTGATGGTCACTGTAAGCGTTTTGAATTTCATATTGCCTGCGTCAATACGGAAGGCTCCTTTCGATGGGTTCGGGACAAGGCGGATGACATCTGCCGGATGTTCGGCAACTGAAACCGTTGATGGAGCCTGGGTTACTGTAACCGTTTGTGGTGTTAACCCGGCAACTGTCACTGTTATTGTTGCCATTCTTTGCTCATAATACGGATTCTCGAGGAAAGCGGCGTTTATCGTACCATCACCTGTTCCGGATGGTGTAACAGTGAGCCATGCAGAATCACTGACGGCAGTCCATGAAGAGTTGGAGGTAACTGTGAAAGTCGTATTTCCTTCCGTATAAACAACATCCCGGTTGGCTGGTGTCACGCTTAAGGTCGGACTAAATCCTGCCTGAGTAACAGTAACAACAACAGGAGGCAGACCGGTAACGGTCACCGAAATATTTGCAACCCTTGAGGACGCCCCGGTGTTTGCAGAATAATTTGCAGTTATTGTTCCGTTGCCTGATCCTGAAGGATTTACAGTGCACCAAGTCTGATCTGAAACAACTGACCAGTTTGTATTTGAAGTAACACTGAAGGTCGTGGATCCTGACGGAGAATTAGGTACATCCTGATTAGCAGGCAAAACTGTAAGCGATGGCACTGCACTTTCCTGTGTTACTGTAACAATCACCGAAGTCACTCCGGTTCCGGAAACTGTTATACTGGCAATACGTGGAGCAAAAGTAGTGTTCTCTGCGTAGGATGCAGTAATGGTTCCGTTCCCGGTACCTGAAGGAGTCACGGTGCACCAGCTTACATCGCTGCTTGCTGTCCAGGGTATATTGGAAGTAACAGTAAAATCTGTTGTGCCGGCAGGTGTGAAAGACACATTCCGGTTTGACGGAACAACCGCCAGGCTCGGAGCACCGGCAGCCTGAGTCACCGTTACAGTTACAGGAGTCAGATTTGCCACTGTAACAGTGATATTTGCAACCCTGGCTGTGATTGTAGAATTCACAGCATAGGCCGCTGCTATGGTTCCGTTCCCGGTACCTGAAGGAGTCACAGTGCACCATGACTGATCTGAAACTACCGTCCAGCTGGTATTGGAAGCCACTGTAAAGTTTGTTGTACCGGCAGGAGTAGCCGGAACATTACTGTTGGCCGGAGTCACTGAAAGTGTAGGAGGAACGCCATCCTGGGAAACAGTTACTGTCGTAGTCGGAGCATTGACACCTGAAACCGTAATGGTTGCAACGCGGACTCCTACAGTAGTATTCGCCTGATAATTTGCGGTAATGGTTCCGTTTCCTGAGCCCGAAGGTGTGACAGTACACCAGGTCTGGTTACTGCTGGCAGTCCAGGTAGTATTTGAATTCACGTCGAAGGTGGTCACGCCTGCAGGTGATGCCGGGACATTCCGGTTTGACGGGGTAACTACAAGGATATTGGTCGGGGTTGTAAATGTCATGTCATTCCCGTTGCTGGTTCCATCGCTGTTTACGCCAACGAGGCGGAAATGATAGGTTACACCTGATGTCAGCCCGGTGATCGGGGCGTTCACGTCAACACTGCTGCTGCCGGCTCCTGCAGGTGTTGTGGTAGTGGAATTACCGTAAGAAATAGTCGTCCCATAATCAAAATGATAGTTACTTGCCAGGCCGTTTGGATTAATAGTTCCGTTCAAGGTGGCAGTCGTAAGTAAAACGGCTGTTGCTGCTGTAGTCGTTACCGAAGGATTATTGGCAAATTTAAAGGAGGCGATGCGTGTTTGCCAGTTCCAACCCCCAGTAACCTTAATATATTCGGTCGTAAACCAGAAAGTCAGATCGTCTGAAGGATCAACCGACATCCCCGAATAATCACCCCAGCGACCATAACCGTCACCTGACTGGTTCTGGGAACCGGTACCATTAATCACTGTCTGTTCCGGAACTGTCATTAGGCCCAGGGGGTCCGCGGCACGTCGTCCAGTATAATGTATTGACGGATATACTGAGGTGGCATCAGAAACTGAAAAGCCCAAAGCGATATCTCCATTTCCGTTCATCGACGCGCTTCCCATCCATCGACAGGAGGCATCAGGGGACCAAGTCCCCTGCTGGTAAATGTTCCATCCGCTGCCCGTGTTTCTTAATTCGTACCACCTGATTCCTGCAAGTCCGTTACCATCCACATTAACCGTGTGATTTGTAACCATGGACTGGTAACTGCTGAAATTCCTGTATTGTAAACGATACATAAGGCGGTCTGATAAAGATTCAAGCTTATAAGTTGAGCCCGTACCACCTGGCTCAGGTATGCAACGTCCCCTGCCGGATGGGTCATTGCAGAGCGTGGAATTGTATGCATCCGGAGTGAGGCTGGTTGTAAGGGAAAAAGTGGAATTTGCTATCGTTGTCCAGTCAGTATGATAAGCCCAGACATCTACAGATCCTCCGTTTATACAAGCAAAATAATTGGGTTCATTTGCAGGGGGCGCAGTTGCTCCGTCCCAGTCGGAAGGAAGCATGGCCCATTCGCCTACTTGTTTATATATAAAACCTGCATTTGGGTCACCGGTTAACATTTTATTGCGTTCCCATACACAGGCTCCCACACCGCTACTACCGTAAAACTGGTTAACTGACATATAATACCCATCAGGCCATATGCCAAATTTGGGATAATCGGGGAATGTGTTTCCAAAATTATAAACATACCTGTACCAGGAACCCGTAGGATCTGAAGTTTGTGAAATTGCCACAAGTACAGCAAATGGTGGGTTGCAAGGATTGTAGCAGTTGGGTAAAGAAAACTGCGAAATCATCCATCGCTGGGCAGCCTGGTCATACAGAACAATAGGGTCCCCCCAATTAGTTCCCTCCCAGGGAGCACCAATGCCGGTCCAGATCGTCGACAATTGTGATGGCCCAAGAACCTGGGTGCCTGTTTTTGTAAAAATCTCATAATTCGAGTTGACCACTTGCAAATAATAATCAGGCCCGACATCTCCCTGGGTATCCGGGGGCATTACTCCGGAGAGATTTCCAATCCCTTCAAAATTCTGAATTGGTCCGGCGCTTAACGGACTGTATGTTGCATCCTGTTTTTGCCATGCGGGGTCTTCCTTTATTGAAAACCGGTTATTCCCTTCGATGCCCGGTCTGACATTGTTTGGAACTACATGATTTTCATTCTCCATTTTCTTTTTTCTTGGAGGCAACTGTTTCATTTCCCTCAGAGGAGGAGTGATGTCAAAGAAAAGAGGGGTAGAATAATACGTTTCCAAACCATCGTGAGTATTGATCCTGATGGTATTATTGGACCAGTCCTGGCCGAAAGCCGAACCAGCTAAAAATGCCAATAAAATCAGCGTCGTAAAGAATAAATATTTTTTCATACTTAATTAACGGGTTTAATAATTGTTTAAGGTTTGGAAATTATGGTTCCTTGCAAAGATACAAAAACAAGTTTTCCGGCCCTTCAACCGTGTTAAAATTATTTACAGGTAGGAGCTTAATGTCTGATCCTGAAGGAACTTTTTAAATTCAGCAGTAAGTTTATTGATTACATTGCCCATTAAACAACGGTCAAAGTTGCAAATCTCGTTCGCCAGGGGGCAGTCGTTCAATTCGAGGGGACCTTCGATAGCCTGATAAATATCCAGGAGTGACAGGCTTTCCGGATCTTTTTTCAGGGTAAATCCGCCTGCCGGACCTCTCACCGATTTCAGCAGGTCGCTTTTCACGAGCCGCTGTAAAACTTTTGCAATATGATTTTTTGAAAAACCTGTGAATTCAGCTATTTTTACGGCATTAATACCCCCCTCTGATCGGGAGATTAAAACCATGCTGTGAATTGCAATTGAAGCGGCTTCCGATAATGCAAAAATCCTTGACATAAAATATTTGTGGTACCTGAATGCGCAAAATTATTAAAAAATCAATACCGTATCCTGAAAATTATCCGTTCTGAATTCTTTGTACCTTCGGCATATGATTTACCAGATCACCAGCCTTAAAAATCCTCTTATAAAAAATGTGCTTTTACTCCGGGAAAAATCACGGGAGAGAAAAGAAAAGAACCTGTTTATAATTGAAGGTTTACGTGAATTCAACCTGGCCATTTTGGGGGGTTTTACAATACGAACGGTATTTTTTTGTCCTGAATTGCTTCCGCCTGAAGAAGTCCGGAAAATTTCCGGGATCTCTTTTATTTCAGGGATTTTCGAGGTTTCACAGCAGGTTTATAACCGCATTGCATACCGGAATGATGCAGAAGGGATAATTGCAGTTGCCCAGCCGCGAAATTACGGATTGCAGGACCTTAACCTGTCTGTCAACCCGCTGATCCTGATCCTCGAAGCCGTTGAAAAGCCGGGGAACCTGGGTGCCTTGCTTCGTACAGCGGATGCTGCAAATCTTGATGCCGTCATAATCTGCGATTCTCTGACGGATGTTTATAACCCGAATGCGGTACGTTCCAGCATTGGCTGTATTTTCACGATACCCATCGTCGTCAGTTCGACACAGGAAACACTGACCTGGCTGCATTCGAAAGGCATCACTTCATATGCCACTTCCCTTACCGCTGATCAGTATTATCACGAGGTGGATTTTCGTGGTCCGACGGCATTTGTCATGGGAACCGAATCGACAGGTCTCAGCCAATCGTGGCTGACAACTGCCGATCATACGATCAAGATCCCTATGAGTGGTAAAATAGATTCGATGAATGTATCGGTTTCGGCGGCTATTGTGGTTTTTGAGGCCAGGCGCCAAAGGAATTTCGGTTCCTGAAACGTCTATTTGTATTTTTCATGCTCAGGGCGCAGAACCAGAAAACCTTTCGGGAGCTCAATCCTGAATTCAAGCCACTCGCTGGTTTTCGGATGCCGTATCCGCAAATAAAAGCCATGAAGCCTTATCCTCCGTTCAAATCTGGCATCAGCTCCATATCTTCTGTCTCCGACGACCGGGTGACCCATATCCGACAAATGAACCCGGATCTGGTTTTTCCTGCCGGTTACAAGCTGAAGTTCAAGCAGGGTATGGTCATCCAGCTCCTTTACAACCCGGTATGATGTTTCTGCGTATTTAGCCCCTTCGCGCTGCGGCCCTGAACGAACTTTATAATCCGGCCCGTTGGTCAGCCAGCTTTTAATCTCCCCTGTTTTATTCTTCAGCCTGCCCTCTGTAAGGGCCAGGTATTTTTTCGTAAAGTCCTTCCAGTTTTCTTTCAGATTTTCCTGGATTTCCTCTGATTTGGCAAACAACAGTAATCCAGATACTTCCCGGTCGAGCCGGTGAACCACAAACAGTTCCGCCCTGCTTTTTGAAGCTGTACTCAGATATTCCTTCAGCTCCTTATAAGCGGATGAACCACTGCTTCCCTTTTCGCCGTATGTCAGCAAGCCGGCAGGTTTGTCTATAACGATGATTGATTCATCTTCAAATACCAGGCGGAAAGGCGCATTTGCCTTTGCAACCATGGTATGCTTCATATAACACACTTCCTCCCCGCTGTGGACTTCTGCGGCAGGGTTCTTTACAGTTTTCCCGTTTACTGAAATACTGCCGTGTGAAATAATTTTTTTCAGACTTGTTTTTGATGACTGCGGATAATGGAATTCCAGAAAATCGAGCAGGGATGAATCTTCTTTAACACTATAACATACGGCCTGGTTAAGCATACAAGTGGAGTTAAAACAAGGGATTGCCACTGAAGCCTGCATTAAGCCGGAACTTCGCGAAAACAGGATTATGGTCGGAGTTTTCGAAACCTTTATCCAAAGTAAAACAATTCAACATTTTAACATTGGGAGAAATAATGAAAAAATCGATCACCGTTGTGCCTGTCACACCCTTTTTATAAGGCGCATCGGTATTCCGGTTGGTCGGCAACAAAGGATCATAAACAATTTGCCAGCCAGGCATAAATGTACTGTCCACAGCTGGCTGAATTGAAAAAGCTTTGTCGCCTGAACTGATTTTTTCAGGCCGGAATCCATTTGGGTTCATATTCCAGTCGCCTCCGACAACAATAAAATTTCCCTTCTGGTATTCCCTCTGAAGATATGTCTGGAGGAGTGCAAGTTCTTTGCTGCGCAGTTCCCCTGTAACATCATAAGCCGAATTGTGGAGGTTTACCACGATAAGCTGTTTCCCTCCGCAGACTTCAAAGGACGAGACAAGAAAACACCTTTTCAGGAAGGCCAGTCTTTTCGGCCATGAGAAAAAAGCATCATAGGCATGCCGTTCGTTGTTCTCGGGAGGGTACTTTGAGAAAGTGCAAAGGCCTGCATTTACTTTGCCGATAGGCTTGAACAGCGGAATCGGTATGTACGCTACTTTAAAGTTGGTTGCATAAACATTACAAAAATCAGGTAAGCCTTTCTCAATCTCGGCAAGCTGGTCCTGGCCATATGTTCGTTTGCCGCCCCTGTCGATTTCCTGAATAAAAATAAAATCGACCGAGTCTTGTGCTTTCAGTTCAGCCTCTATTCCTTTCAAATAATTTGCCATTTCTGCCTTTTCCGGCTGCACCATGGTCCCCCCGTCATAAAAAAAGTCTGCCTCCCTGCCCAGGCCGGCGTATCCTATATTCCATGTGAGAAATGAAAAATCGGTCCTGGCAGACGAAAGGGGCAAGCCTTTTCCGCTGGCCTGAACCATCTCTATATCGGCCGGCCAGTATTCAGTAATCTGCAGATAACCCAGTACAAAGATTGCCGCAATCACAGGCAATCCTATAATGATCAGGAGTGCATAAATCATCTTTCTTTTCATTGGTTGTCCTTATTGTCGGGTTTAAAATACGCGTTGCCTCAAATCTGATCCGAAATTAAGTATCTTTTTTTGTAATTTTACAGGATTCTAATAATATTTCAGGGATGCCGCTGCTTGGGTCAATTATTAAAAAAGCTTATGAAATAAGACGTTTCCCGATTGACATCAAAAACACAGACCCCTTTCGTGAACAACAAAAAGTCCTGAGAAAACTGCTGGCCAGGGCTCAGGGAACGGCATTCGGGGAATACTATCATTTCGCCGATATCCTGGATTCTCCGAATATTATTACAGGATTCCGTGAAAATATTCCAGTTCATGATTATAATTTGATGTTCCGTTCCTGGTGGTACCGCAGCCTGAACGGAGAATCCTATGTAACCTGGCCCGGACGGGTTAAATATTTTGCACTGACATCGGGCACATCCGATGCCTCGTCAAAACAGATCCCTGTGACCAGCGATATGCTTATGGCTATTCGCAGAGCGACAATCCGGCTTCTGGTAAGCACTACAAAGTATGACTTCCCCGATGAGTTTTATGAAAAAGGGATACTGATGATTGGCGGAAGCACGCATTTGCAGTATAACGGGACATATTACCAGGGTGACGTGTCGGGTATTACAGCTAAAAACATCCCGTTCTGGTTTCAGCATTTCTACAAACCGGAGAAAAGCATCTCAAGGGAAGTGGAATGGCCTGTAAAACTCAAGGAGATTGTCCGCAATGCCCCAAATTGGGATATTGGGATCATAGTTGGCGTGCCGGCCTGGATACAGATCATCCTCGAAAGGATCATCCAGGAATACAAGCTCAGACATATTCATGAGATCTGGCCGAATTTCAGCGCTTACGTCCACAGTGGTGTATCGTTTGAGCCCTATGTGAACGGCTTTCTGCCCCTGCTTGGAAGGTCAATCATTTATAACGAATCCTACCTGTCGTCGGAAGGGTATATTGCTTATCAGCATCCTGAAAGCAAAAACTCGATGGCAATGATTACCGATAACGGGATATATTATGAGTTCATTCCATACACCGACAGGAATTTCGATGAAGAAGGCAACCTGAAAGAAAACCCTGAGGTTTTAAGTTTAAATGAGGTTGAAGAAAACAGAAATTATGCCCTTCTTCTCTCAACCTGTGCGGGCGCATGGAGGTACCTGATCGGTGATACCCTCAAATTTACAAATACAAAATCCTGCGAGATCCAGCTGACCGGAAGGACGAAACATTTTCTCAGTCTTTGCGGGGAGCATCTGTCGCAGGATAACATGAACCGGGCCGTTAAACTGCTTCAGGACGAGATGAACATAAAAATCAATGAGTTTACAGTATGCGGGATAAGGCACGGCAGCCTTTTTGGCCATAAATGGTACCTGGGAACCGACAGTCCTGCAGATCCGGTAATCCTTGCCCGCAAACTGGATGATTACCTGAAAGTCCTGAACGACGATTATCGGGTCGAAAGACTCGAAGCTATAAGAGAGATCCGGGCGGAAATTGTACCTTTGCAGGCTTTTTATGACTGGATGAAGGTTCAGGGTAAAGAAGGAGGAGCTCATAAGTTTCCCCGAGTTTTGAAAAACCAACAACTGACATCCTGGGAAAATCATCTTCAAAACTATGGTTGTCAATAGCCTGGCCATTTTACACCCCCTTTTCGAGGGGATGATCCTCGGGATTACCATTGCCATTACCCTGGGCCCTGCGCTTTTTGCGCTTCTTCAAACCAGCATTAAGCATGGGATTAAAACCGGGATATTCCTTGCGCTGGGCATTTTTGCGAGCGACCTGGCCCTTGTGATCGGGTTTTATTTCGGGGCTGCACAGATTGTTAATGACAAGTTTTACCACCTTATTCTTGGAATTATCGGGGGCGGTATTATGACCATTTTTGGCATCTATACTTTTTTTAAGAAAATCCCGATGACTGAGAGGGTTGAGGCTATCAATGAAATAAAAGTCAGGAAACCCGGACTTCTCCCCTACTTTTTCAAGGGGTTTGTGCTCAATCTCGCTAATCCTTTTCTCTGGGTCTTCTGGATCACTTCGATGCTTGCCATCAATGCAACCTATGGAGGTGACCAGAGAGCCGTAGCTCTGTTCTTCAGCGGAACATTGTTCATGGTACTCACAACTGACATCCTTAAATGCTTTCTGGCTAACAGGATCAAAGTGCTGGGAAACCCACAGATTAAATTATGGCTGAACCGTATCGTTGGACTGCTCTTTATGATCATCGGTTCCTTTATTATTTCAGGTTCTTTATTTGAATATTACAAAGTATTTACTATACATATACCTTAATTAATCACTACTGTTTTAAATCTGAACGATGAAATCCAACTTGAAAAAAATGACTTGGGCAGTGCTTGGTTTACTTCTGTTGACCAGTACTTTGCCAGCTTTCGCTGACAACCCGCCTGAAGAAGGCATGTGGCTTCCCCTCCTGCTTGACCGCCTCAATTATGTTGATATGCAGAAAATGGGGCTTCACCTCACTGCTGAGGAACTTTACAACATTAACCACTCAAGCCTGAAAGATGCAATTGTCGGCCTTTCTGCGAATGGCGGAGGACAGGGGTTTTTCTGTACCGCTGAAGTAGTTTCGGACCAGGGCCTAATTTTTACAAATCACCATTGTGGTTTTACTGCAGTTGAAAACCACAGCACCACCGAACATGATTACCTTACTAACGGTTTCTGGGCGAAAAATAAAAGCGAGGAACTTATGAATGAAAGGATGTGTGCTTCTTTTCTTGTAAGAGTTGAGAATGAAACAGATTCTATTATTCCCTTCCTGCCCGATACACTGAAAGAAGCTGACCGGCAGATGAAAGTGCGTAATATCAGCAACAGGATAAAAAAGAGAGCTGAAGAAAACGGTAAATACGATGCCGTGATCCAGGCTTTTTATTCAGGGAATGAATACTACCTCTTTGTTTACAAAACATACCAGGATGTCAGGCTTGTCGGAGCCCCCCCCTCATCTATCGGGAAGTTCGGCGGTGATACCGACAACTGGATGTGGCCAAGGCATACCGGTGATTTTACGATTTTCCGCATTTATACCGATTCCACCGGGAAACCTGCAAAATATTCAAAAGATAACGTTCCCCTGAAACCCGCATACCACCTGCCTGTCAGCCTTAAAGGGATTAAAAAGAATGATTTTGCCATGATCTGGGGCTACCCGGCCAGGACGTCCCGCTACCTGACTTCCTACGGTATTGAGTATAACCTCTCGGTCCAGTATCCCAGTCTTATTACCCTCTATGGTAATAATCTTGAGATCATGAAGGAACGAATGGATGTTGACAAGGCTGTGAAGATCGCATATTCGGGGAGTTATGCGAATATGGCCAATACCTGGAAAAATTTCATCGGCCAGTCCAAAATGCTTAAACGAAATCATGTCGAGGAAAAGAAAAAAGAAATAGAAGCCGCTTTTGCCGCCTGGTGCAGTAAAGATCCTGCACGGCAAAAGAAGTACGGTCATTTGCTGGATGACCTGAAACAGGCCTATTCAGCTCTTGAAAAAGTTGCTGTTCCCAGTTATTATGCGAATTCAGGAGCGATGGCTCTCGACATAGTAAGAACTGCAGGCAGGGCTTCGGCAATAGAAGAAGCTTATGAGAAAAAGGATAAAGCCGCTCTCAAAAAAGCTATTGCGGCATACAGGTCAACTATTCCCGTCTTGTTCAAGGATAAAGATCAGATCATTGAGAAAAAGAAACTTGCAGGAACCCTGACGTTGTACTTCCGGAACGTTGCTTCACAGGAACAGCCTTCGATTTTAAAGGATATTGCGAAAGAATACGGAAATGATTTTTCAGCATATGCTGAAAACGTGTATGCCACTTCGATTTTCTCATCCCCTGAAAAACTGAACAAATTCCTAGACAAGCCAAGCCGGAAAACACTTGAAAAAGACCCGGCGTGGAAACTCTCCCGTTCTGTAGGCGAAACCGCAGCGAAATACTCCAATGCCATGACATCCCTGAGAAATAATGTTTCAACGGGTAACCGTTTATTTGTGGCCGGACTTCGTGAAATGGACCCGGATAAGAAATACTATCCCGATGCCAATTCGACGATGCGCGTAAGCTATGGCAAAGTCCTTGACTATTATCCCGCTGATGCCGTACATTACGACTATTTCACAACTCTTTATGGCGTTATGCAAAAAGAAGACCCTGAAAACGAAGAATTCATCGTTGAAAAGAAGCTGAAGGACCTGTACCAGCAGAAAGATTACGGGAAATACGGCGAGAACGGCGAGATGAACGTTTGCTTCCTTACTACCAACGACATCACAGGCGGCAACTCAGGCAGCCCGGTAATCAACGCAGACGGACAGCTTATTGGCCTCGCATTCGACGGCAACTGGGAAGCTATGAGCGGAGACATTATGTTTGAACCCGATCTGCAGAGAACAATCAATGTGGATATCCGTTATGTGCTTTTCATTATCGACAAATTTGCAGGTGCAAGCAACCTGATCGGGGAACTTACCCTGGTTCAATAACCTTTATCATGATTTCCCCTTATCCCCGGTATTGAAGGAAAACAAATACCGGGGATTTTTTTATTGATATGACCCCGAATTTTCACCGATGGATTATACTCCTTTATCGACAGAAACAGCCTCATTGCAGATTAGGCCTGAAAAACCTGCTGAAAGGCTGATTCTTTTCTTATCTTAGCATTGATTTTCAAACGTATCGGATGAAACTGAAATACAAAATAATAATCCATGTGGTCTTCTGGTTATACATTTTTAACCAGGCGGCATTCCCATATTATATCAATAAGTCGGACTCTTTCCTTGTTCCTGACCTCATCATACATATGCTCACCGGAATGCTTGCTTTTTACGTGTTTTACTTTTCGTTCAAATATCTGTTCCAGCTTAACAATAAGTTCATCAGTATCCTTATCGGCCTTGCTTTGGCCGGGCTCATTCTGGCAGGCAGAATTAGCATGGAATATTCTTTCTGGAGATATCTCGTCCATTATGATATTACGAAACTGAAAGTGGGCAGGGAATGGATCTTTGATGATATCCGGCTGATTATCATTTTTTTCATTTACAGTCTGCTGATCCGCCTTGCTATCAACTGGTACGAAAATCAAAAACTCCAGGCTGACTTTATCAATCAGAAACAGGTTAGCGAACTGGCTTTGCTGAGATCCCAGGTTAATCCGCATTTCTTTTTCAACACACTTAATAATATTTACTCCCTGGTTTACCAGAAATCAGATGATGCTCCCGAAGCCGTTATGAAATTGTCGTCAATTATGAGATACATGCTGTACGACGCCACTACCGACAAGGTTCTTCTTGAAAAAGAAATTGAATACCTGAAAAGCTTTATCGAACTTGAGAAGCTGAGGTTGCGGAATAAGGAGTTTGTCTCCCTCGACATTAATGGTTCGGCCGAAGGGCTTACAATTGCGCCTATGCTGCTGATCCCCTTTGTGGAGAATGCGTTCAAGCATGCCAGCCGCACAGTTCCTGCACCCGGCATCATAGTCCGCCTGGATATCAGGCCCATCGAAATAAAGTTTGAAGTGAAAAATTTCATCCGTAAAAACCAGCAGGCTCCTACTGACCAGCAGGGAGGTATAGGGTTGAGCAATATCCGCCGCAGGCTGGAACTGCTTTATCCCCAGAAATACAGCCTCGATATCAAACCGGATGGAGATGTTTTTTGTGTTAAATTAATAATCAGGACGTGATGCAGATCGATTGTATTGCCATAGATGATGAACCCCTGGCATTGGATATTATCAGGGATTACTGTTCGAAAGTTTCCTTTCTTAATTTATTAAAGACCTTCGATAACGCTGTTGATTCCATCGAATTTATCCGTTCCGGAAAGGTTGACCTGATCTTTCTCGATATCCAGATGGAAGAACTTTCCGGGATCCAGCTTCTTAACTCTCTTCAGAATCCTCCTTTTGTGATTTTTACCACGGCATATGAAAATTATGCCATTCAGGGATTTGACCTGGATGTCATTGATTACATGCTGAAACCTATATCGTTTGCAAGGTTTTTAAAAGGAGTTAATAAGGTTTATGAACGCAAGCAGCTCGAAACCAGTGTGCGTGAAAAAACGCCTGCAAATGAACCCAAAACCCCTGTGCTTTCATATTTCTTTGTGAAGACAGAAACCCGGATGGAACGAATTGAATGTCCTGATGTTCTTTATGTGGAAGGCATGGGTGACTATTGGAGAATTGTTACTAAAACGAGGCGGATCATGACCCTTATGAATTCTAAAAAACTGGAGGAGATATTGCATGAGCCTTTGTTTTGCAGGGTCCACAAATCATTTTTCGTAGCTCTCGACAAGATCGAATCCATTGAAAGGAACCGTATCAAGATCCTTGATAAATACATCCCAATCAGTGAAACGTTCCGAAAAAACTTCTTCGACCTGATAGAAAAAAATAAGCTGGTTTGAGTTATTTCCTGAATCTTTCCAGCAGCGACTGGTCGTGGAATTCCTTCGCCAGGCCTTCAATCGTAGGAAACGGCACTTCAAACAGGTCAAGTATCATCAGCGCATCCAGGCAATTATTAAATAGCGGGTCAACATTGAAGCCAAGGACTTCAGCATTGACACTGAGATATTTCCTGAGAAGAATCGGGGTCTTGTACTGAGGATCGAAATCACGGATGAAACTGTCGAGCCTTCCCGTATTTTTTTCGGTATATTTAAGAAACAGTTCCTTTTCAATAATCCTCCCTGGTTTTCCTTTAAAAGGGTTTCTGGGCCTTATGTATTCGGCAAATTCCGAATTAAAATAATTTGCTTTCAGGAATTCCACGCAAAGAGTTTTTGAGAATGATCTGAATTCATTGCTTATACTGACAGGTCCCAGCAGATACCTGTAATTGGGATTTTTAAGCAGAAGGTACAGGATGCCTTTCCAGAGCAAAAAAAGCGGCAGAGGCTTTTTCTGGTATTCTTTAATGATAAATGAACGGCCAAGCTCGATGGAAACATTCAGGATAGGTGCAAATCCCCGTTTGATTTTAAACAGGCTCGTAATGTAAAAACCCCTCATCCCGAAATTCGTGAGGATTTGGTTTCCTTTGCCAACGCGGTATCCCCCGATCAGCTGTTTCTCGTTTTCATCCCATATAAAAAGCTGCTCGAAATAGGGATCATACTGGTCAACATCCAGACTTTTATTTGTTCCCTCGCCTACTTCCCGGTATGTTTTTTCCCTTCTCCTGCCAAGCTCTCTCAGGATGTTCGGTATCCTGGCCGAGGGAACACAAAAAACATAATTCTCCTTTATGCTGAACAGCAGATAGTCTGATTTTATCTGCTCAATTTCGTCTTGTATCATGGCATCGGGAACCGGATCAATGACAGGTTCCGGCGAGTGCGTCAAAAGCCTGTATTTTATTTTCCCGGGTTTTTCAGACAGCCCGAGAGTGTATGTTTTCATGCGAAGGAACCTGCCATAGTCGGTAATATCCTTAAATTCATTCTGTTCCTCAACAGTAACAGGAGCTCCAATCCTGACCTGTATTTTTTTGCTTTTTTTATTTAATAATTCGGAAGGCAGTTTGGCCGTGCGAAGAACGGGATGGATAAAACCGAGAATGTTGAATTGAATACTGTTATGGCCCGGGAAATACACAGGGACGACAGGAATCCCTGCTTTTTTAATAAACTTCAGCATCGAATGCTGCCACTCCCTGTCGGTGACCGCTAGGTGTTTGAGTTTAAAGCTACTGACTTCGCCGGCCGGGAAAAATCCCATCGGGTGACCATTGACAATATGAATAAAAGCATCTTTTAAACCCCCAAAACTGGATTTTACATCTTTATGCGTCTCAAAAGGATTTACCCCGATAAAATATCCTTTCAGCGGCATGATGCGTGTGAGTAGAAAATTCACCAGGATTTTGTAATCGGGTCTTTGTTTTGTGATCATGGAGATCAGGATCAGCCCGTCAATCCCACCGTATGCATGATTCGATATGGTAATGAAACTGCCTTCTGCCGGAATGTTATCCAGGTCACTTTCAGATACCTTATAAATGATCTTAACCTCTTCAAGGATCTTATCAACAAATTCATGGGCAGGAAGGTGAACGTTCTCGTTGTATTTTTTGTTGATCACGTCCAGGCTGAGAAGCCTGAACAGCACTTTTGCCAGCCTCTCGCGGCCTATAACCCGGATGCCTTTGCCGGCTTTGACAAGATCTTCCGGAGAAACCAGGTCCATGCTAAAGTATTATATAGTCCATCTGCTTCCTGGAAAGATCAATTTTTTTTACCCTGATCCTCACCTTATCGCCAAGTTTATAAACATTTCCGGACCTCTGCCCGATCACCCGGAAATTTTCTTCATCAAGGTAGTAATAGTCGTCATCGAGATCTCTTAATTTGATCATCCCTTCGCATTTTGTTCCAATGATCTCGGCAAATATGCCCCATTTGCTGACTCCCGAAATCAGGGCATCAAATTCCTGTCCAATCTTATCAAGCATATATTCGGCCTGTTTGTATTTTACGGATGCCCTTTCGGCGTCAGCAGCGCGTTTTTCCAGATCCGATGCATGTTCGCACTGCATTTCATATTCTGCTGCCGGGACCGATGGCTTGTTGTCGAGGTAATCCTGAAACAATCGATGGACCATCAGATCCGGGTAACGGCGTATGGGTGAAGTAAAATGTGTATAATACGGAAAGGCCAGGCCGTAATGCCCAATATTCTTTGTAGTATAAACAGCTTTCGCCATAGTCCGGATTGCAACGCTTTCAACCATGTTCTCCGCTCCTGTGCCTTTGATATCATGAAAAAGCTGGTTAAAGGAATGTGCCATTGATTTTTTGGTGGACAGCCTGAGTGAAAAACCTAAACGCTCGACCAGCTGTGTAAAGACTTCCAGCTTCTCGGGATTTGGTTTGTCGTGGACCCTGTAAACAAAGGTTTTCGGCTGAACATTCGGTTTCTGTTTACCCACCCATTCAGCGACTTTCCTGTTTGCGAGCAACATGAAGTCCTCGATCAGCTTGTTTGCTTCCTTCATTTCCCGGATGTAAATACTCAGCGGACGGCCTTTTTCATCGAGCCTGAACCTGACCTCCTGGGTCTCAAAATTAAAAGATCCTTTCTTAAACCTTTCTTCCCTGAGCTTTAAAGCGATCCCGTTAAGAACGGCAATTTCTTCGGCATATTCGCCTTTTCCTGTTTCAATGATACCCTGCACTTCCTCATAGGCAAATCTTCTGCAGGAATGGATTATTGTTTTCCCAAACCATTCGTTATACAGTTTGCCCTGGTCGTCAAATTCAAAAACCGCTGAAAAGCTCAACCGGTCCTTATCTGGCTGAAGTGAGCAAAGCTGGTTCGACAATCTCTCGGGAAGCATCGGAATTGTTTTGTGTACCATGTAAACCGATGTCCCCCTTTCAAAAGCTTCCTTGTCAATGCCGGATCCCTTTTGAACATAGTATGAAACATCTGCAATATGAACACCGACTTCCCAATGTCCGTTTGTAAGCTTTTTCAGGGAAACCGCATCATCAAAATCCTTGGCATCTTCAGGGTCGATAGTAATTGTAAAAACTTTTCTGAAATCCCTTCGTTTGCTGATCTCCGCCTGGGGTATTTCCTCCGGTATCTTTCCTGCTTCCGCTTCAGCTTTTTCAGAAAATGATAAGGGAAAATCATACTCGGCGAGGATAGCCTGCATCTCAACATGATTGTCACCCGGCGCGCCAAGCACCTGGATGACTTTGCCAAAAGGGTTCTGCGAATGTTCAGGCCATTCGGTGATTACGGCGACAACTTTCTGTCCATTCCTTGCGCCGTTCAGATCAGGTTTCTGGATCAGGATTTCCACCGGCACCGAAGGGTTGTCGGGAATCAGAAATGCAAAGTTCTTGCTCGTTTCAATCGTGCCGACAAACTGCAGCTTATGCCGTTTGATAACCTCCGTGACCTGCCCGTCGCGCTTATGCCCTTTCCTCATCGGGAAAATGCTTACTCTGACGGTATCGCCATGCAGGGCATGGTGTGTGTTTTCTGCAGCAATAAAAACATCTTCAGAGCCGTCTTCAGGAATAATATAAGCTTTCCCGGTCTGTTTCATATCAACCCTGCCAATGATTTCCCTGCTCGTCTCCTTTTTAAATCTTTCGCTTTCCTTATTGATCTGGTATTTCCCTCTTTTAGACTCCACGAGGTCTTTTGCCATGAATAAACGTTCTACCACCAGCCTTACCGCATCCTTACTGGCACGGTCTTCTAAGCCAAGCCTTGCCGATACCTGTTTGTAATTGAAACTGCTGAATGGATTTTGCTGAAAGACCCCGATCACCGATTTGACGATATTGTTTCGGTCGGCCGGAATCCCTTTGAATGGTTTTTTACCCATAATGCTGTTTTTTAAGAAACGGATTATTGAAGAAATTCCGGATGAGGTATCGCTTCAATCAATGAACTGGTATAAGGGCTCTGAGGATTGGTAAACAGTTTATCTGCGTCGCGGGTCTCAATAACTCTGCCGTTCTTCATAACGATGATCCTGTCGGCCATATACCTCATAACAGAAAGGTCATGTGAAATGAAGATATAGGTGAGCCCGAATTCCTTTTTCAAATCATTAAGCAGGTTGAGGACCTGAGCCTGAACTGAAACATCCAGCGCTGATACTGATTCATCGCAGATGAGGAGCCTGGGTTCTACAGCCAGAGCCCTGGCGATGCAGATTCGCTGCCGCTGGCCCCCCGAGAATTCATGAGGATACCTGTTAAAATGTTCGGGTTGAAGTCCCACTTTCTCAAGCAGGTCGATAACCTTTTTCTTTCTCGTTTTTTCATTGTCGTGAAGACGATGAACTGTCATTGGTTCCTGGATTGCAGAACCCGCCGTGAGCCTTGGATTCAGCGAAGAATACGGATCCTGAAAAATGATCTGCAAATGTTTCCGAAGCGATTTCAGCTTTTCTTTTGAGATCTGCGTTATTTCTTCGTTTCTGAAAAAGATCCGGCCCGAATCAGGCGGTATAAGTTCAAGAACAGCCCTTGCCAGTGTGGTTTTCCCGCTCCCCGATTCACCGACAATCCCGAGGGTTTCACCTGGAAAGACATCAAAACTTACTTTATCGACGGCCCTTGTCCCCGGAAAGTGTTTTACAAGATCTTTAACTTTGAGCACAGGCTCAAGTTTATACAATCCGGTAAGCCTTTCCTCCCGGTCTTCAGGGCTGACGACTTCAGTCTGGATTTTGACATCCGTCGTCATAAAGTCAATTATTGTAGGGAGCCGCTTCAGCCTGGTGTTCAGGGGCGGCCTGCAGGCAAGCAAACCTTGTGTATACGGGTGCTCCGGACTGGTGTAAATCTTGGATACGCTTCCCTGTTCGACGATTTTTCCTTTGTACATCACAATGACCTTGTCGGCAAAACCTGAAACCAGGGCGAGGTCGTGTGTAATAAATAAAATACCCATTCCCCTGATTTTCTGTATCTTTTTCAACAACAGAAGAATCTGCTTTTGTACAGTAACATCCAAGGCAGTTGTGGGTTCGTCGGCTATGAGCAAAGAAGGATTGCATGATATTGCCATTGCGATCATGATCCTTTGTTTTTGTCCGCCTGATAATTCATGAGGGTATGCTCTGAATATCCTGTCAGGCTGAGGTAATCTTACTTCCCTGAATAATTCAAGGGTTTTCATTACCGCCCTGGTTTTAGAGATTTTAAAATGCAGGCGTATCGCCTCATATACCTGGTCCCCGCAGGTTAATACAGGATTCAGCGAAGTCATTGGCTCCTGGAATACCATAGCAATCTCTTTTCCCCTGACCCCTGTCATTTCAGTTTCAGTTGCATTCAGCAGGTCGATCAGCTTGTTACTTTTTGTGGTAAACCTCATTTGTTCAGCTTCGACTTTTCCTGCAGGAACCTGTATAAGTTTCATCACCGACAGGGCCGTGACCGATTTTCCGGATCCCGATTCGCCCACAATTGCAAGTGTTTCAGACGGGAACATGTCAAACGAGATGCCGTCAACGGCGGAAGTGGTTTCTTTTCCCTGACGAAAACTGATTTTAAGATCTTTAATTTCCAGGAGTTTTCCCTGCTTTATTTCATCCATAACAGGTTTTTTCGGAAAACCTGATCAAACCTACGGTAATTTTTAATGAATTCCTTCATCTGTTAATAAACTTTTATGTATCACTTTTTTATTACCGGCGGATAAAGCGGTATGTGGACCAATGATTTTCTGGGATTGATCTTTCCGCGTCTTTGCAGCTGTTGCGGTAATTCCCTGTGGAAGCATGAAAACGTGATCTGTGATCCCTGTTTTTATCATCTGCCGAAAACAAATTTCCATCTGCAGGTCGATAACCCTGTCAACAGAATATTTCTTGGCCGGGCGGATATTTTATCGGCCACCTCATATCTTCTGTTTAATAAGGGCAGCAAGGTCCAGAATATGATCCATGAATTGAAATATAAAGGCCGAAAAGATGTCGGGATTTTTCTTGGTGAAGAGTTTGGAAAGATGCTAAAGTCCTCTCCTCCCTATCGTGAGTCGGGGATCATTATCCCTGTTCCCCTGCATAGAAAAAAATACCTTAAAAGAGGCTATAATCAGAGCGAACAGTTTGCTATCGGGCTTTCCTCTTCAATGAACATTCCATACTCGGGTCAATACCTTCTGCGAAAAAATGCGACTGAAACCCAGACCCATAAATCACGTTTTTTGCGGTGGAAAAATGCGAATGACTGTTTCTTCGTTGCAGATCCGGTTGCTATTGCCGGTTCAATAATCCTTTTGGTTGATGATGTCGTTACTACAGGAGCAACGCTTGAGTCTTGCATCTCAGCTTTGTCGGCCGTTCCGGGCGTCAGAATATCTGTTGCAACAATTGCGTACACCAAATTATAGCAGGTATTATAATTTCTGTGCGATAACGATCGCTTTTTTCACACTGGAATGTTTTCCTGAAACACTTATACTTTCTGAAAAAATAAGGTAATACCCCATTGGTAAAATTAAATTGCTGTCTCCGGTACCATCCCAGATGAAAATTGAATTTTCCGATATTATTGACGGGCTTGTAATGGTTTTAACCAAGTTTCCTTTCAGGTCGAATACCCTCAGTGAAAACAATGTGCCAGGCTCAACAGTATTGACTTTGATGTATAAAAAGTCGTCTTTGCCATCATTATCTGGAGAAATTATTGAACTGCTCAACTGGATATCTGTTCCGTTACCTGGTTCAATGGCATAATGTGAATTCTCATAGCCGGGGCTTGCAAACCCTGAAGTTTCCGAAGCAGATTGCCAGTTTGCCCTGTAATCAGAAGGAATTTGAGGATCCAGACGTTCAAGCGAAACGCCTTCAGTATTTATAAGAAATGGTAAATGCATACTTTGGCTGTATGACATTGCATCTATCAACACTGAATCGGTATTTGAGATTATTTCAACAAATCCCGAGTCTGTCTTCATACCGGGGAAGTCTGCTGGTTCTGAAATCTTGTCCGGATCCGGTATATTATATCTCGAGCAGAGTTTTGCCGAATCCGCTGTGATTACATAAAAATCCTCAGGAAGCAGTAATCTTCCGGTCTTACTAAGGATTTCATAATGAAAGGCGGTTTCTGAATTTACGGAAGTTCGCACCGACACCGTATTCAATCTGATGACTTTCGAAGACCGGTTGTAAAATTCAATGAACCGGGAACCTGATGCATCCGGGTGGAACAATACTTCATTGATGACGAGGTCACCCCGCTGACAGGGCCCGGGTATATAATAGCAGAGATAAACGGAAGTATCTGTAACAAAATTACCTGATAAATCGGAAATATTTCTGGTGATCAAAGTATCACAAAAAAATTTATTTTCGTTCGTATTTATTTTGATAAATATAATTGATGGATCTGTCTTTAAAATATACGCTTCCTGAATTTTTTCAGGATTGTTTTTCAGCGTAAAATTTGATCCTTTGTCAAGGCTCGTTGAATCGATGAATTCATTGAACTTTATACTGATTGTCAAACTATCTGAAAAACCAGCTGAGATCACAGCGGGTGGTATTGTATCGCGGATTATTAAACCGGAATAAAAATCATCGAAGCAAAATGCGGTTGAATTACTTGAAGTATACCTGCAATACACACCCAGCCATGCCGTGGGTGCTGTTTGCTTGTCCGGGAAAGAACCATATCGGCTAAACCGCTTTCCGCCTGTGCTGTCGGCATACAGGTCCCAGGTTCCGGCAGAGTCCCTGCAGATTTTTATCCGGAAAATATTGGTGGATTTATTGGTTCTGAGAAAGGGAAATTTAAAGAGAGGAGTATGAACCTTTCCATTTTGTCTGTAAATAATAATACTGTCGCCTGTGCCTCCCAGTTGAATGTATATTCCATTTAAGGCCCCCCGGAGATCCCTGGAATCTGAACAAAGATATACCCTTGCATAATTGTTCAGTGAAGAGTTGAATGACATTTTAATCCAGAATGAACATTCCATCTCCGGAGTGGTCATATTCTGAGTGACCAGGCAGGTGGTGTCTGATCCCGAAGAATTCAGTTGCAGCTGGAATTGAGAATTCACTATAAAAGAAGATGTATCTCCTGTCCAGGCCGGATCGGAAGTAAAATTTCCATCTGCAAAATCATCTTTAACCTGGGCCGTAAGGGCGAAAGGAAGCAATATGATCCAATAAAGTAAAAATTTCATATCATTTCAGATTAAACCGGTACTGATCCCGGGGCAGGTCCCCGGACCCGGGTTCCGCCTCAAAGGGAGGGGGAATTCAACTGGAGAGATTAAATAATTAACAGTATCATTTATCCCTTTATCCGTCAAAAACACAAAAGTGACATACAAAGGCATAAATTGTTGCGTTATCTTTGCTGAAAATTAGTTTTATGAAGCTTGCAGTAGTTGGTGCCACTGGTTTGGTAGGCAGGGAGATCATTAAAGTACTGGAAGAAAGAAATATCCGGCCTGAGAAATTTTATCCGGTCGCCTCCCAAAAATCTGTGGGATCAATCATTGAATTTGCTGGCAATCCGTATACGGTGATCGATCATCCCGATGTTCTTTCACTGAAGCCGGAAATAGCTATTTTCAGCGCCGGAGCAGGCACATCAAAGGAATGGGCTAGAAGGTATGCTGAGGCCGGGATCACTGTTATCGACAATTCTTCGGCCTGGAGAATGGATAAGGATATTCCGCTTATTGTTCCTGAAATAAACGCCGGTATTCTGAAAAAAACCCATAAGATCATAGCGAATCCTAACTGTTCGACAATCCAGCTGGTCATGGTCCTTTCACCTCTTCATCTGAGATACCGGATTAAAAGAATTGTTGTGGCTACTTACCAGTCAGTCACGGGAACAGGCATCCGTGCTGTGCGTCAGCTTGAAAACGAGCGCAGGGGGATCAAAGGTGAAATGGCTTATCCCCACCCTATCGACCTGAATCTATTTCCCCATGGCGGCAGCTTCCTGCCAAACGGTTATACAACTGAAGAAGATAAACTGGTGAATGAAACCAGGAAGATTCTTAATGACGATTCGATCAGGATCACGGCTACAATAGCCAGGGTCCCCGTTATAGGAGGTCACTCCGAGGCTGTAAACATAGAATTTGAAAAAGATTTTGTTCTTGACAATGTATTCAGTTTGCTTCGCAATACACCCGGAGTTGTGGTCCAGGATAGTCCGGCTGAAAATATTTATCCTATGCCTCTTTTCTCAAAAGGACGGGATGAGGTATTTGTAGGAAGAATAAGGCGTGATGAAAGCCAGTTAAATTCGTTGAATCTGTGGGTGGTTGCAGATAACCTGAGAAAAGGCGCTGCTACCAATGCCGTGCAGATCGCAGAATACATTCTGGGTCATCTGCTTTGTTAACATGATACGAAATCCCGCGGATTGATTTTCCTCAACCTGATTATTGACAAAAAGTATTGGATTTTTTGTTTTTTATCAATTCTTTCTCTATTTTTGTTAAATTAAATCATTCATCGTATTGATTTTAAATGACCTGAAGGTTTTTCGCTGAAACATGCAGATTGGTTTTCAGGTAAGATCTCAGACCGGTTTCTATTGACAAAGACAGAATGAACGGAAAACCTGTGTTGATTTCACACTGTGCAGACTGCAGCTGCAAGTCATCCATTTTTAAGAGCCTCAGCAGTGATGAACTTGAACAAATAAACACAGGGAGATTCCATGTTGCTTATAAAGCAGGTGAGATCCTGTTTAAGCAGGGAACTCCTTCTTCTCATTTTGTGTGTATTACTTCAGGCTTAGCCAAGATCTATATTGAAGGGTATGGCAAAAACCTTATCCTGGCCTTGGTAAAGCCTGTTGATTATATTTTTGGCCCCGGGGTTTATATAGATAATAAGCATTATTACTCTGCCTCTGCCGTTGAAGATTCTACCGCCTGCCTGGTTGACACCTCCATCTTTAAAAAGATCGTCCGTTCAAACTCTGACTTTGCTGAAGATTTTATCAAACGTATCTCGAGCCAGACGCTGTTTAATTTTGAACAGGTGATCAGCCTTACCCAGAAACAAATGCCCGGGCGTATTGCCGATGCCCTGTTTTATCTCTCTGAGAAGATTTATTGCGCAAATCCTTTTAATATGACCATTTCACGCCAGGATCTTGCCGATATTTCAGGGATGTCGAAAGAAAGTGCGATCAGGATTCTCAAGGAATTAAAAGAAGAGGGAATCCTTTCGGTGAGAAGCAACTTGTTTGAAATACTAAATATCAAACAACTAAAACAAATCAGCGAAACCGGCTGAGAAAATCTTCTGCCTTTGATGACATGCGTCCTGACAATCATTGATAAATGTCAATGTAGAATTGAGGCATATCATTTCTTTCCGAAACAAATCTCACCTGCCTGTTAAGCTTATCACAACTTAACTTCAATATTTTTGTCATGCGCGATTATTGCACTATATTATTTGCTGTCATTAATGCATTTATTAACAAAAACTGAAAGAAATATGAAAAAATTACTCTTGTTAGTTCTGTCTGGGATCATGGTTATGGCGGTTTCCGGTCTTATCTTTATCGGTTGTACAAAGGAAGGACCCCAGGGCCCGGCCGGCCCCAACGGAACAAATGGCAAGGATGCCAATGCAACCTGCACCAACTGCCATAATTTCGGGGACACCGTAATTGTTAAAATTTTCCAGTATGATGCTTCAAAGCATGCATCGGCAAGCACAATCATTGAAGCTGCCCGTTCTGGATGTTCCGGATGCCATAGTCACGAAGGTTTCCTTGAAAAACTGCAGACCGGTTCTACCGTTACACAGGCATATAATGACGCTGCCCCGATCAACTGCCGCACCTGTCATTTAATTCACAATACGTATTCCCCGACTGACTGGGCATTGAGAGATATTGAGCCTGTTCATCCTTATATTGATACAACTTCATCTATTGACCTTACCGTTACGATTCCCGGAGGTACCGACGGCACTTCAAACCTTTGCGGTAAATGCCACCAGGCAAGATTAGCCAGCCCCTGGATCACCAATCCCAAAGGAACCGACTCTGTAGGAGTTACAAGCACCCGTTGGGGACCGCATCACGGGCCCCAGTTCCTGATGCTCGCCGGGAAAGGCGCTTTCGAAATGGGAGCTTCAGCTTTTGCCAGCACGAATCATAAAGGCAATGTGAGCTGCAGGAACTGCCATATGGGTCCTGCACAGGGCGAAGCTGTTGGCGGTCACACCCTTACGATGTCCAGCACGGAAACAGGTGATAATGTCGCAGTTTGCAGGCCATGCCATACTGCAATCGGCACTACCTTCGACCTTAATGGAGCTCAAACTACGATTGAAGGCAAGTACCAGCAGCTTAAGGTTTTATTGGCACAGAAAAAGGTTCTTGATACTAACACTATGCTTCTGAAAGGACCCATGAGTGCAACAAAACCCAAAAAATTCACACAGATTCAGTTAGCAGTTTACTGGAACTTCTGTTTGGTTGATGCTGACCGCAGTATGGGTGTTCACAATTTCGCATATATCAGGGATATGCTGGATGCCGGGATTACTTACATGAATTCATTACCATAATTCTTGTAACCATTATCAAAAAAGGCTTCAGGATATAACAATCCTGAAGCCTTTTTTCATAAAAATGTAAATATTGCTTAATCCTCATTACTAACAACAAATATTTAAAAATGAAAAAGTTATTCAATCTTTTATCAATTGTTCTGGTAGTTTATACTTTGGCCGCCTGCGAATACGCTAAAATATATCCTGACATCCCTTCTCCCAGCACCCCTGTAAGTTATGCAACCGATATCCAGCCAATATTTACCAAGGGTTGTACCTGCCACAAACCCGGAGGCCCTGCACCTGACCTCGTTGCCGGAAGTTCCTATCAGAGCCTGAAGGATAATAGCCTGTTCGTTGCAGGGGATGCTGCCTCAAGCATTCTGTATCAGAAAGTATCAAGTGGTACCATGGCCTCTTATTGCGATGCAACTTCAGCCGCGCTGATCAAAAACTGGATTAATCAGGGAGCTTTAAATAATTAAATCAAGTATAATCATGAATAAAACCATTACTATGACAATCAAAAAGATTTTCCTCAGTATATTATTCTTTTTCTCGGGACTGGTTGTGGCTTCCGCACAGGAATCTGCTGATTCGGCCTCTGCCCAGCCTGCAAAAAAGCCCCTTGAAAAAAATCCGTTTGAGAGCGGGATTTTCATGGATTACCAGACAGTTACCGTTACTCCGGCAAAAACCCTTGAATTTATCCTCCAGCACCGTTTCGGAAATATCCAGAACGGTATAAAGGACATTTACGGTTTGTGGGGAGCCTCGAATATCCGCCTCGGACTCAATTTCACCCCCATTAAAAACCTTATGATCGGTTTAGGGACAACCAAAAATTATATGGTCCAGGACCTGCAGGTGAAATATACTTTCCTTCATCAGAGAAAAGGAGGTTGCCCTCTGACGATCGCTTATTATGGCGATCTTGGCCTTGACACCAAAACCAGTAATGCCGGATACGGAGTGGGTTATAAATTCACTGACAGGTTTTCCTGGTACCATGAATTCATGTTTGCCCGCAGGTTCTGCAAAATGTTCTCAATGCAAATTGGCCTGTCTTACTCCCATTTTAATAAGGTCGATACTACTGTTACAGATGGTGCTGCTCCAACCAATGACGTTGCTTCCTTTTCTCTCCTTGGTCGCGTGAAAGTCAGCCCCCAATCATCTGTTATCCTGTCTTTCGAACAACCCATCGTTGTCAATTACGACCCCGCTTTTATAGTTAGATCCCCAAATCATTGGCTTTCAATTAAAAGCGGAGTTGCCCCTTACCAGAATGTAAGCCTTGGATGGGAAATTTCAACCAGCACACATACTTTTCAGATCTTTATGTCTTGCGCCAATGG
Source organism: uncultured Bacteroidales bacterium (assembly GCA_903887775.1). Classification (GTDB taxonomy): domain Bacteria; phylum Bacteroidota; class Bacteroidia; order Bacteroidales; family FEN-979; genus CAIRDP01. Next base: position 213,627 of record CAISRB010000012.1, on the reverse strand, counting down.
CATTGTGCCTCAGTATGTCACAGCTAAAAACAACAGTGGCAGTTTTTGGAACGGGTATATTCTCTTCGGATTTAACCTGACCCGCTTGTGGAGCTTTTAATAATAATTTTAAACCTATTAACTAATAAATACAATTATGAAAACAACACAGAAAATCTTTACAATTGTGATCACGATCGTGATTGCTGTATTTTTCATTGCAGGGAATTCCTATGCCCAGGCAAAAAAACCCTGGAACGTTCCCGACAAGGATAAGAACGCAAAAGCATCTGTAAACCTGAAAGATCAGACCGTAATCAGCAACGGTAAAGATCTTTGGGCAAAGCATTGCAAATCATGCCATGGCAGTAAAGGCGTCGGTGATGGGCCAAAAGCTGCTTCACTGAAAACCAATCCCGGAGATTTCACAGCTGCTGCTTTCCAGGGACAGACCGACGGAGAATTGTTTTATGAAACAAGCAAAGGGCGCGATGAGATGCCTGCTTATGATAAGAAAATTCCCGAAGCCAGCGATCGTTGGGCTTTGGTTGCTTTTATGCGCACACTGAAAAAATAATCCCAGTGTCGTAAATACCGATATCAATGGGTGTTTGCTTTAATTAAAGTAAGCACCCATTGATTTTACCCCTATGTTTGTTCACCAGATTAATTACTGTTTCCAATGATGTACAGAGCAAATATTCGTCCTGCTTGGGTTGTGCTTGTCCTCTTACTCTTTTTTGCCATTGCTTTTGCATTGGTAAAAAACTCTGAATCTTCTTCTTCAACAAAGAAAGCAAAATCTGTTGAAAAAACTCCCATAGTTAATCTCGACCAGTTTCCCACCAATGAAAAATGCCTCAGATGCCATGGGCAGTCAAAATATATTTTCGAAAATGCCGAATCGAAGAAAATAAGTTATAAAAGGATGTATTCGGAGCTGATCATCAGCCGAAATGAGTATTACATTTCAAACCATAAAGGGTTTAAGTGCACTGACTGTCATTCAGAAGATTACAGCATATTCCCTCATCCTGGAAATCTTCGTATGGAAGCCAAGGCAAATTGTATCGATTGTCACGGAGGTGATGAAAAATTTTCGAAGTTCAAGTTTGAAAAGATAGACTCAAATTTTACGGCCAGTGTACATTCCCAGAAACACAGCGAGGAATTTACCTGCTGGATGTGCCATAATCCTCATACTTACAAGATCAATGCAAGAACAAATGAAAACATGCAGGAAACGGTTGCATACGACAATCTCATTTGCCTGAACTGCCATGGTGACATCACAAAATATGAACTTCTTACCAACAAGCAACAACCGAATATATTGAAGAAACACGATTGGCTTCCAAACCAGGCAACACACTTCATTAATGTCCGCTGCATTGAATGTCATGCACAGAATAAGGATACACTGATAGTCGCACATGAAATCGTACCAAAAAACCTGGCTGTGAAAAAATGCGAATCCTGTCATGCGCAAAATTCTATTCTTTATGCCTCCCTCTTTAAATATAATGTTCAGGAAAATATCAAGACAAAGGGGTGGTTTAAAGGTTTATTCCTGAGTGAAACCTCCACAATTGGTCCCGACCAGAACAATACGCTGAACATCATCAGTCTTGTTTTATTCGGGCTCACCATACTTGCCATCCTGATTCATGCTGTTATTCGTATCCAAAAATCTCACTGACCATGGAAAATCATAGTGAACCATTATACCTTTATCCGGTCTGGATCAGATTATGGCATATTCTGAATGCTCTTTTCTGCCTCACCCTGATCATTACTGGTCTCAGCATACAGTTTTCAAATCCAACCATCATTGTCAGATTCAGGGTCGCAGTCGCTGTTCATAATGTTGCAGGTGTCCTTTTGTCTGTTAATTATATTATCTTTTTCATTGGGAACCTCTTTACAAAAAACGGGGCTTATTATGTGTTCGAGGTCAGGGGTTATTTTTCACGACTGAAATCACAGTTTCACCATTATACGATAGGTGTGTTCAAAAAGGAAGCAGCCCCTTTCCCCGTGACGGTGGATTCAAAGTTCAACCCTCTTCAGCAGTTATCGTATGTCGCTGTCATGTATGTTATTATCCCCCTCGTGATCCTGTCCGGATTAGGACTTTTATACCCGGAGATAACCATTAACAACCTGTTAGGTATAAGCGGATTGGATTATACCGACCTCCTGCATCTTTTTTGCGGATTCGTTGTGACCATTTTTATGTGTATTCATATATATTTCTGCACTTTCGGAAAAACAGCACTGAGCAATTTCAAGAGTATTATTAACGGATATCATTAAATCCAAAATAATTTTCATTGATCGTGGAAGAAGAACAGACAAATAAAAAGAATTCCAGGCGGCAGTTCCTGAAAAAAGGTTTACTGGCAGGAGCCGCGGTGGCTGCAAGCGGAGGTATGCTTAAGGCATATTCCGAAAAAACAGGGGGTGAAAGCGGCGAAAAGGTAAAAGTTATGACCACAAATGGGGAGGTCATGGAGGTAGACAAGGCTATGCTTAAACTTCCAAGGGTTTCAATTGAAGAAGCTCACCTGGGAATTCCCGGAAAGAAATTTGTAATGGTCATAGACCTCGGAAAATGTAAAAATGCCCGCAAATGTGTTGAGGGTTGCCAAAAAGCCCACCATCTTCCGAAAAGTCAGGAATTCATGAAAGTTTATCTTTTACAGGACTCCGAAAAAACATCGCCATACTGGTTCCCAAAACCCTGTTTCCATTGCGATAACCCGTTGTGCGTGAGCGTTTGTCCTGTTGGAGCTACGTTTAAGCGAACCGATGGCATTGTATTAATAGATAATAACCGTTGCATAGGATGTAAATTCTGCATGACAGGCTGCCCTTATTCCACCAGGGTATTCGCCTGGAAACATTACCCTGAATTTGACGAAGATAAGCAACCTTATTCACCGGAAGCAAGCAGCCCGGGCAAAGAAGGCACCGTTTCGAAATGCGATTTCTGCCCCGACCTTATCCGGGTTGGAAAAGTTCCATATTGTGTTTCATCATGCCCGATGGGTGTTATCTATTTTGGTGATGTGGATGAAGATACCGTGACCAATGGAACTGAAACTTTCCAATTCAGCGAACTGATACGTGACCGGGCCGGATACCGTTATCTGGAAGTTCTCGGAACCAGGCCATGCGTGTATTACCTTCCGCCTGTTGACAGGCAGTTCCCGGTAGATCGCGGATTTAATGATCTCGATGAGAGTGTTAAAAACAGATATCTCAATACACCATACGCTCAAAAACATAAGCTGTAGCCATGGAAAACAATGAAAAACAATTACTGAAGGAGTTTGCCCCGCAGATCGAAAGAACGGGGGTCCAGGGATATATCTGGATCCTTTTCCTGCTTTCAGTTATCGGATTAGGCGTGTTTGCTTTCATTCAGCAGGTGACAAAAGGACATGTCGTAACGGGTATGCGCGATAATGTTGTCTGGGGTATTTACATCGTGAATTTCATATTTTTCATGGGGGTCAGTTATGCAGGTGCCCTTATTTCGGGGACCTTGCATTTATTCAGGACTGCATGGAGAAAACCTGTTATCAGAATGGCGGAATTCATTACCATTATTTCCCTTCTGATCGGTCCCTGTTATATCCTGCTTTGCATCGGCAGGCTCGATAAACTGCATTATCTTATACTGCACGGACGTATCCAATCCCCAATCACCTGGGACGTTATAGCGATCTCCACCGATATCTTCGGCTGCCTTATCTTCCTGTACCTGGCTGTCCTCAGGGATCTTGCAAACATGAGGGATTTCGAAGAGCTGCAACTCCCCAAATGGAGAAAAAAGCTGTACAGGGTTCTTGCCCTTGGGTATACCGGGACAGAAGATCAAAAGAAACGTCTTGACAGAGCTACAAATATTATGGCAACCATGGTCATTGCCATCGCTATCATTGTGTACTCTGTATTGGCATGGATCTTCAGCGTGACCCTTCAGCCGGGATGGCACAGTACTATTTTCGGCCCCTATTTCGTCATTGCTGCAGTGTATTCAGGGAGTGCAGTGCTTATTGTAGCCATGTGGTTTTTCAGGAAAGTCTACCACCTTGAACAGTATATTACGAAGAAACATTTTATATCTGTTGGTGTTATTATGCTGGTACTGGCAGCATTTTTCGGTTATTTTACGTTCAGTGACTACCTTACCAAATGGTATGGTTCAGAAAAAAATGACGAGCTCCTGATCCAGCTCCTGTTTAAAGAATTCTACTGGCCATTTATCATTTCAAATTACGTCGGCGTGCTATTACCCTTACTGGTTGTTGGAATAGCAAAATTGCGGACCATCACAAATATTACACTGACTGCTGTTGTTGTTATTATCGCTCTCTGGCTGAACAGATACCTGATTGTTATTCCCACCCTGCAATCGCCTTATCTTCCGATACAGGATTCGCGGCCCGAATGGAGCATTTATTCCTCAACCTGGGTTGAATGGAGCCTTACCGCTGCCGGTGTAGCCCTTTTCTGCCTGCTCTTCACGATAGCCTCGAAATTCATCCCTATTGTCACCGTATCCGGCAATGTTCAGGAAACCAAACCAGAGGACGTTTTAATATAAATCATTAACAAATGAAAAGAAATATATACAGGATTATTGTCGAGGCGCTGATAATAACACTGCTCGTCCCTTCAATTCTTCATGCCCAGGAAAAAACTGACAGCAATTCAGTCCAGCAGTCCAAAATTACTTTTTCGTATTTATGCACTTCCAATGATTCGGTTTGCCTTACAGCAAATCTGTTCGTTAAAAGGGAGAGTGACACTTACGGATTGAAAAATGCAACGATTGAATTCTTCTCGGCCAGGGATAATAAACTCCTTTCTTTGGGAACAGCCATAACAGATCAGGATGGCAATGCAGTGCTGAGGGTTGCAATCAATAAACTTCAGCCCGGTAAGGAAGGGATTATCTCATATCAGGCGAAATTTTCCGGGACTCTGAAATACAGTGAGGTTTCTGCTGATTTCAGCGCAGAACCCGCAAAACTCCGGATGTCTTTTAATGTGCAGGATTCAATCCGGTATCTGAATCTGACCGGGACCCGAGAGGACTCAAAAGGACAGGAAGTTGCCCTTGCCAAGGAAACCGTTATACTGTATGTTCCCCGGCTTTTCAGCCTTCTGAAAATTGGAGAAGTTTCTCTGGATGACCAGGGTAAAGGTAGTTTTGAATTTCCCAACAACATCGTAGGCGACACCCTGGGAAATCTTAATATCATCGCCAAAATAGAGGAAAATGAAAAGTACGGATTTGTACAGGGCACTTCAACAATTAACTGGGGTGTGCCAAAGCAATATTATAAGGCAGAAGTACCTTCACGCGAACTCTGGACACCGATCGCACCCCTGTGGATGATCGTAACCCTGATCATCATGCTTGCCGGTGTATGGGCTCATTATTTCTATGCTGTCTGGGAATTGATTATGATCAAGTTTACAGGTAACAATGACAAACCTACTCTCTGAATTCAGTTAAAATAACGCTTACTGTGCCCCCAAAAGATTATATCATCAGGGGAACCGTGGTCCATGGGAACCATCTTGGAAAGACCCTTGGCTTTCCCACGGCCAATATTCAGCCTTATAAGGATCAGCCGCCCATGATCCGGAATGGCGTATACCTTGTGCATGTTACGCTTCAGGAAAGGAAACTGTTCGGTATTTGCAATATTGGCTACCGTCCTACAATTGGGGGAACACATCTTGTGATCGAGGTTAATATCCTTGATTTTTCCGAAGATATTTACGGGATGGAAATCTCTGTCAGGATCATCCGATGGATCAGAAAAGAGAAAAAATTTGAACACCTTGACCAGCTTGTCAGCCAGATCAAACTTGACAGGTTAAAGGCAACGAGAATATTATCAGTGCTGAATAAGAATTAAGTTCACAGAAAAAATTCCTTCCGTTTCCATCTTTGGATTGAGATTCTCAATTTCAACTTTCATCAGGCCTTTACTGGAACAGTACAGCTTGCGTTTGAGAACAAGCCTGGTTAAACATGTGTCTCCTTTTATGGCTCCCGTAAATGAACCATTTTTATCTTTGATCTGTACGTGGTATTCTCTTATTCTTTCTTCGCCGGATGGTGTACTGATAACCATATTTATAGGGAGATTATCATAGTCAAAGGACTTGTTGCACCGAAGTTCAAGAATAATATCATATGACCTGTTTGTCTCTGTAACCGGAAATTTAAAGTTCAGAATGTTATACCTCTGCCATGATTTATTTGGAAATGCTATACTTTGCTCCGCTGGTTTTTCGTGGCCGCATGAAGTCAGGAGCATCAGAATGATCAACAGGCAATTCAGAAGACTTTTTTGTTCTTTATCCTGATATCTTTTCATAATGAATTGGAATCGTTACAGTGAAAACCGTTCCGTTTTTTCCGGATGCAAAGTTAACTTCTCCGCCCATGCTCCTGATGATTTCTCTTACAATTGCAAGTCCCAGTCCTGCCCCTCCTGATTTGGTTGTAAAGTTGGGAAGGAAGATTTTTTCTGCAAGTTCGTCTGGTATCCCGTTGCCGTTATCTTCAATGTCAATTGCATAAGAGCTTTCCTGTTTGCGAACCACAACTTTTATCAAACCCCTTTCAGTGTTGCTGATGGCTTGTATGGCGTTATTAAAAAGATTGGTAAACACCCTCACCAGCTGTTTTTTATCGCCAATGATACTTGCATTTTTTTCAGAAGTTTTGAGGCTGATCTGTATTTTATCGAGACCACTGTACATTGATAAAATGGAATTTAAAATCTCGACAAGGTCAATATCTTCTGCTACAGGCAATGGCATTTTCGCAAAATCCGAAAACTCGGAAGCAATAGCCGACAGCGAATCGATCTGATCCGTCATGATCTTCGTAAAACGCTGAATCCTGAGATTAAAATCATCCGACTTATCATCCCATGCTTTTCGCAAATGCTGCACACTGAGTTTCATAGGCGTAAGCGGATTTTTAATCTCATGTGCAACCTGTTTTGCCATTTCCCTCCAGGCGCTTTCCCTTTCCGATTTAGCCAGCTGATCGGCGCTGAATGCAAGTTCATCAATCAGGCGGTTGTATTCCTCCACCAGGCGCCCAATTTCATCGTGATGGTTCCAGCTTATCTTTTCATTCCGCTCTCCCAGCTGGAAGCCCTCCATCCTGCTAACCAGGATCCGCAGAGGTGCAGACAGATAACGTGAAATGGCAATTGAAATAAAAACACTGATCAGGATAAATAAAATATACAGGTTCATGAAGGCTACCAGAAAATCATTGATTTCCTTTTTAAGATCTTCCTGGCGGGAGAAAAAGGGCAGGTTTATATAGGCAAGCAGTTCGTTTTTGTCATTCAATAAAGGAAAATAAGCAGAGATATAATCATATGCACCAATTTTCTCGTCCTGGAAAAAAACCGATTGCCTGTTACTTCTAAGATCTGCCAATGCCCCGATATTCATTCTGCCGGAGATTAAACCTTCATCAAAAACCTGGGGCCTGCTTGATAAAATCAGCTTCCCGTTTGGGGAATAAACATTGACATCGGTATAAAACATCCCTGATAATTTCTGAAGGTCTTCCTCGAGAAATGTTTTGTCGGGTTTATTAAAATTTTCTTTGTCCCCGAAATCATTTTGCATATCTGAAATAACCGACAGGGTCCGTTCGGTGAATGAATCCATGTTCTTAAGGTTGTTCAGCCGGATCAGAAAATACAATAACAGGCATCCCAAAATCAGGAAGGAAACAACTATGATTCCGACATTAGCTAGCTGGAAGCGGCTTTTCAGGGTCATAAAAGAGAATTCCCTCAATATCGAAGGTCTGAAAATAAGGTTCAGAAACAGCGACAGGAATGAAAACAAAATAAAAAGGTAAGAGGCCGGGGAAATCACGCCAAGAAAACTATCGTCTTTTTTACTGATCACCAGCACCCTGGATTTATTCATGTTGAACCTGAAGTGGTCCATCCCTGCTGAATTGAAAAAAGGAGCACTGTCAGATGAAGGAATCAGGTCATTTAATCCCATGGTATAAGCGTATTTCCCCGTTTTATATACCAGGGACCCGCTTTGATAGAGCGCATAGGAATAATTACCCAGATCGGGTATGTTCATGATCCTCCTGTCGATTAGTAATTCTGGGTAACCCAGGTCCTTTGCCGGAGTTTTAGCGGTAAATTCAATATAGATCAAAATTCCCTGGTCTTTACTATTTACGGCAGAATCATGTGGATTAAGTACAGCAAGGTATGTTTCTATTCCGGTTTCATAATCAAGATAAAACAAATTGGGATTTGCAGTTTTTTCTCCCACTTTTTCACAAACCTGCCTGAAGTATTGCTGGCAATCAAAGACATATCCTCTTGGTTGGATCCTGAGCATCTTACCCGGGGGACAAACCGTTATCTGGACTGTAAACCTGTTCCAGTAATTCCTGATATATTCTGTTTTTATCCTTTTTACTAAAGCTCCCTCCCTGACGGCATCAGTATCTTTACTCATCACGAGAATTAATGAATCACTCAGTAATTTGCGTTCAAGTTTATTATAAAAAAGCTCGGTAACAGGGTTTTTTTCAGTTGCCAGCTTCATGGCTATAAGTTTTCGCTCTTCCCTTTCTTTTGAATATCCTGCATAATTGAATACTGCAGCAACCAGCACTGCCATCCAAATCATTGGTAGTATGATATTCGCAAAGGGACTGCTCTTTATGTTCTCGTTATAGTAAAAGAAAATCAGTGATAAAAATGCCGCAAAGAGAATTGCCAGGATAATTGCGTTAATGGTATTCCACCAAAATATGCTTACAAGGAAAACGCAAACTGCTGTAATGCTGATAAAAATAACTTTAGTTTTACTGTCGGTGTTAACTGTATAAGATCCGGCTGTTCTGGAAAAAAGGTAAAATGCCATAGACAGCAGGTATGCAATTAGCAGGCCTATTAAGCTTTGCAACCCGATTTTCGAAATATCTTTCAAATCAAGAAAAAAAGAAGAATTCCTGATCAGGTCGTTCAGGCCGTAACAAAGAAGCATATATATTGCCAAAATAAACAGGACCGCTTTCCATCCATTAAATATTCCTGATGCAAGCTGCCGGCCGGGAATTGGTTTTTCCCTGTATAATTTTACGAACGCAACATATGCGACCATCAACATGATTAAACTATTGATCAGGTAGTCTCCGGCTGACGGGAGGAAGACTGATGAGGAATAATACAGGGGTGAAAACCAGACTGTCGAGTACAGGGATGCAGGAAAGGTAAAATACATTTGCAGCAATCTCAGCAGGGCCACATCGGCAATAAAGCAAATGACAAACAGCCAGGGTTTTTTTCTGAGCCATTCGATTGCCGAATAAAGAAAATAAATCGCAAAACTAAGGGAGAAAAATGCTGAGAGAAATAAGAAAAACAACAGGAATACATAATGATCATATGAAGGAGTATATCCAGTAAAGTCAAGTGAAAATAATGGCGTGCCATTAACAGAACAAACCGGATTTTTTACCAGTTCATGAGAGATTCCAATATTTTCAGGGATATCAAAATCTTTCTGGAAGGTATTTTCAAGATATTCATTTTCGAATGAGTATTCATATTTAATAAGTATCAGGCAAACTGTTTTAATATTTCCTTTCTTAAAAACTAATACCTGGTACCAGCCATTGGGTAATTTTTGAATATTATCTTCTTTCACCAGTTGATTGCTCTTTAATTCATCAACGGAATTGTCGGACCAAAAAACAAGGCTGTCGTGGAGATAATATTGTAAGGCTATTCCGTTTTTCCGGATGTCGGGCAAAGATTCCGGGAAATTATTTTGCCCTTTCAGCTTCGATGTCTGTAAAAAATCATAGCTGTTTATATTCAATATGTTTTTTGCCTGTAATTCCTTCCTGTGTAAAACCTGTTCAAGCCTTGAAGAAATTTGTTCAGGCTTATTTCTTCTTATTAAAATAAATTCTGCAGTGATCAGGCAAAGCACAAAGAAAATTCCTGAAAGTAGGGCCAGAAGCGCATAATTAATTGATTTTCCGCGTGATACATTCGGCTTCATTTGGCTTTCTATAAAGCATTATTTTTCTCCGGCCGGGATATCGTCCCGGTAAGAATAATCGTTCGTCTGTGAGCTTAAAATTAAGAAATTTCCGGGAAAAGGATATATATCAGACTTGAATGACCGGATTCATGTTTTCCTGCCATTAAATTTGATATTGCTCCTTTAAAACCAGCTTTAATTAAATTTTGAGTTCCACCCATATATTTTTCACTGAGTAAAGAAATGTAAAATGAGTCAAGAACCTGTGGAAGAATCTTCACGATTTTCAGCTGATGGTTTCCTGCAAATTTTCTGAATGAGTTTTTATTGAAATGGTAAAGATGCCTTGGGAGATCATAGGCCGCCCAGTATTTTTTATAATGAACCGCATCCCAGGAGGAGGAATTCGGTAAAGCAATAATTAAAACTCCATCAGGTTTTAAAAGTTCCTTTATCGAATTGACTAATTCCGATAAATTATGAATATGCTCCAGGACATGCCAAAGAGTAATACAGTCAAATTTGAAATTCTCATTCTGAAAGTCAGGGGTTTTTTCCCTGATATCCAGTCCATAATTTTTCTTACCCGCTTCCCTGGGTTTTTCATTAAGCTCAACACCGAAAGCTTCAAATCCATGTTTCTTGCAAAAGTTTAAAAACTCAGCTGTCCCGCAACCAATATCGAGGATTCGTTTTCCTTTTGAATAATTTGAAACAATTGAAAACTTTTTCCTGAGCATAAAATTCCTGGCGGCTTTATAAAGCCATGTCACTAATCCTTTTTTGCTGGTATCATGAGAGATGTATTCAGTCGAATTATAATACTTGATGATGTCGTCAAACGCAGGTCTTGGGTTCGTGAATCGTAGTCCGCAATCAATGCATTCCATGATCGTGAACTCCTCCTTTGAAAGGAAGTAATCACAACCAGTAAAATTTGTTTTGAATTCGATTGAATTGCAGGAAGGACAGTTTTTTAATAGTTCCATTTTGATAGTTCCACGTGAAACAATTTCTATTTTCCCAAAAATACGATAAGAACAGAAACATCAGAAGGAGACACTCCACTTATTCTTGAAGCCTGCCCTATTGTTTCGGGTTTTATCCTCGACAATTTTTCCCTGGCCTCATAAGAAAGAGATAAAATAGTATGAAAATTCAGGTTTTTGGGTAATAAATAATCCTCAAATTTACCAAGTCTGTCAGCAACTTCTTTTTCCTTTTCAATATATGAACGGTATTTAACAAGCAATTCGGCTTCTTCTATTTCATCATTTCTAACCTTGCCTATTGCATCTATCAGTTCCCTTATCTTTTCTATGTTCCTGTACAGATCGATTATTTTGACCTGTGGCCTTTGTATTATCGTTTCTATCCTGTTTTTTTGTCTGATCAGCGATAAGCCCCTGGTATGAAGAAATGGATTAATTTCTGCCGGCGTGACAGATTCTTCCTGCATAAGTTTTTCGAGGCTGCGTATTTTGCCATATTTCTTTTTTAACTCTTTTAATCTTTCGGGTTTGGCCAATCCCAGTTCATGCGATTTCTCAGTCAGCCTGAAGTCCGCATTATCCTGCCGTAAAAGTATCCTGTATTCCGCTCTTGAAGTAAACATTCTGTAAGGCTCATCTGTGCCTTTTGTTATTAAATCATCGATTAAAACACCGATATAGGCTTCGGATCTTTTTAAAATGAAGCCCGGCTTTTGTTTAACCTTAAGATGCGCATTAATCCCTGCCATCAATCCCTGGGCAGCAGCTTCTTCATATCCGGTCGTTCCATTAATTTGCCCCGCGAAAAAAAGGTTTTCAATTTGTTTTGTTTCAAGATTAAAACTTAATTGGGATGGTGGAAAGTAATCATATTCTATAGCATAACCCGGCCTGAAAAACTTTGCATTTTTAAACCCCGGGACTTTTCTCAAAGCTTTAAACTGTATCTCTTCAGGCAAGGAAGATGAAAATCCGTTTACGTAATATTCCACAGTGTTCCAGCCTTCCGGCTCAATGAACAGCTGATGCTTGTCCTTCGAAGCAAACCGTTCAATTTTATCTTCAATTGACGGACAATACCTGGGTCCTCTTCCTTTTATCCTTCCTGTAAACAGAGGCGACTGATCAAACCCCTGTTTCAATATTTCGTGAACTTCCGGGTTTGTATATGTCAGAAAACAACTTCTTTGTTTTGTTAATTTTCGTGTTGAAGCGAATGAAAATTTTCCGGGGATCTTGTCACCTTTCTGTTCAATCATTTTCGAAAAATCAAGAGATCTTCCATCTGCCCTGACCGGAGTGCCTGTTTTCATCCTGCTGGACAGGATTCCTAAATCTTTAAGGTTTTCTGTTAAATTTTTTGAGGTCCCCTCTCCTATTCGTCCTCCTGAAAATTGCTTTATTCCAATGTGTATTATTCCGTTTAAAAATGTGCCATTTGAAAGTACAACGGTCTTTGAAAAAAAATTCAAGCCCATCAGGGTTTTAACTCCGACAGCTTTTTGTCCTTTAACAATCACTGAAGTTACGATATCCTGCCAAAAATCCAGATTGTTTATCCCCTCTAAAATACTTCTCCATTCAAGGGAATACAAAACCCTGTCGTTTTGTGCTCTCGGGCTCCACATTGCAGGTCCTTTTGAAAGGTTCAGCATCCGAAATTGTATCATCGTATTATCAGCAACGATTCCTGTATATCCTCCCAGAGCATCTATTTCGCGAACAATTTGACCTTTTGCTATTCCTCCGACTGAAGGGTTACATGACATCTGTGCGAGGTTTGTCATATTCATCGTAATCAATAACACTTTTGATCCCATATTTGCCGCGGCCGCGGCTGCCTCACATCCTGCATGCCCGCCTCCCACGACTATTAAATCAAATTTCTCTTTAATTCTTCCCATTGATTTTTGAAACTTTTTAACCCTTAGCTTAATTATAATTCATCTTTGGAACTTTGAAATAGTTTCACGTGGAACAATTAATTCTTACCTATCAGCTAATATACTTCTTTCCCCTGGTGTTTGTCTTCCCTTATAATAAAAATCGCGTTGAAATAAATAACAATTCAACGCGATCCACCTCTTAGTTGAAATACTTTATTGCATAACCATGTCCAGATATTTATTTTCTAATTTCCTCATCGTAAGTCTTTCCTTTCGAGTTTTGTCATCATACCCCATTAGATGTAAAACACTATGGACTAAGATTCGGTTTAACTCATCTTCCTGGCTGACTTTGTATTTTCCTGCATTTTCAATAACCCTTTCAATGCTTATATAAATATCTCCGCTTACTATTTCTTCCTCCTCTGATAATATAAAGCTGATCGTGTCGGTGTATTTGTCAGTATATAAATATTTTATATTAATCTCTTGTAAAACTTTATCGCTTGTAATAATCAGGTTGATCTCTCCTGTGATCTTACCGTTTTCAGTAATGACCCTTTCAAGCCATTCTATCAGCTTTCGCTTATTTTTTATAAGATACTTGATTTTATATGAAAAAAAATGAATCTGCTTATTCATTTCCCTTATTTACTGAACTGGTCTTTTTAACCCAGTATTCTTTCAGTTTATTGATCCTCATCAGGGATTTTTCATAATTCATGCTCGATACATAAAAGGTAAGTGTTATTGATTCTCCTTTTACCGAAATCGTTACTTCATCTGCAAGTGCTTTGATAATATAAATTTCCTTTGCGAGTTTATGTTTTCTTATCTCGGTTTCAAGGAAATGATCTGTTCCGCCCGGAATATCTTCCCCGTTAAACTTTAGTTTGAAGGTAAATCCTTTTACTGTTTTCTCAAAGGTTATGACCAGAGCCGTACCGCTTTTCCCCTCAGAAACAGAAATAAGTATGTTCGCTGCCTCTGTAGATGCCAGAAGAATATTTCCAAAATATTCATTATTGATATTATGAAAATCACATATTTCTTCTATAAACCTTTCGAGTTTATATAGTTCAGTTTTCCCTGCTATAACTATTTCCCTGTAATCCTTTTTCATGTGCTAATAATTTGGTTTTTCAACTTCACATAAACTACCCGCATTACAATTAAGCCTATATACGAAGTATTCTGTAAACGGCCTTTTTACTATTTCCCTATTTTTAAAATATACTCTGATGCCTTGCTTCTATAATAATAATTTACCGGTGCAGGCGTAAAGTTAATCATATCTGTCCCTGCATTGCTATTCTTCTTATACTTAAAATTTGCTTCAGGGTTACTTAATACCTGATTTTTTGCCTCGACAGATTCCCTTTTCTCTTCTTTATCCCGCTTTTGTTCAGCTTTCTCTGAATCCAGCATTCTTGTAACTATCTGTTGCTGCCTGTTTATGGTTTCCTGATTGATTCGTTGATTCAAAATATCATTCTCATTCTTCTCCATCCCGTCAATAATCATATTAAGGTTTCCATTGTCCTTTATTCCCTGCTCTTTCATTGCATTCTCATATTCCTGAAGTGCTTCTCGTATCGCTTCCTGCTCTGCTGCCATTTTAGCTATTTCCTTGTTCGTGCTTTCTTCTTCCCCTGTTTTTGGACTCGTTCCATTCTTTGATTTATTATTGATGCCCTGTTTCATTTTTTCAAGCTTTTCACTCATTTCCTGCTGCATTTGTCTCATCGAACTCATGCTTTTCTTACCGCCTTGTTTACCCGGTTTCTTGCAGGCTTTCTGGCCACTGCTCATTTTTGCATCATTCATTTGATCTTTCATTTGCCTGAGCGCTTCATCAAGCAATAACGCAAGATTATTCATACTTGTCATACTATACTGCTGCCTGGCCATTGCTGCTGCTATCTGTCGATCCTGAAGTGATTTTTCAGTGTACTCCAGATTCTCTTTTACTGATGAAACTTCTTTCGTGATGATGCTTTTCATCATAATTTCCCTTCTGGCTATCCTGTTTAATGAATCTTCTATCGTTTTAAATTTATCACTGACCTGTTTCTGGTCCTCAATTAATTGAAGATACTTTGGATCATTCCTATTGATATTCCTAGTCTGGTAAATCAGATCTTCCTGTTGAAATGAAAGCTTATTCAGGTTTTGCAATAAAAGTTTGAGAGCTCCGGCATCTTCTTCCTCGGCTTCCTCTGTCGATTCTTCCTGCATATTCTCAAGTTTATTGGCCAGATCCTTCATTTCCCCGGATGTTTTTTTCTGATTCCTCGAAGCATCCTTCATTTTTTTTGATTTTATCAGCTCTTCGTTCCTGAGAAGCTCCTGATTTATAGACTCTATATCATCTTTCGTATTTTTAAGATCAGGAGTGCTTTCTATTTCCTGGCCTTGCTTTTTTAACTCATCGAGTGATTTGCTGATTGTATCGAATTTTTGTTCAATTGCTTTTTGCTCAGATGCCAGCTTTTCGCCTGATTTCTTCTCGTCCCTCGTCTGATCGGCCAGTTTATTTTGCTGATCAGCAAGATTTTTCAATTCTGCCGTGTTCTGTTCAAGTTTTCTTTCAAACTCTATTTGCTTGAAAAGCTGGAGGTTCCGGTCGAGTTCCTTTTCAAGGTTTTCATTCATTTGTTTCATCTTGGGCAAAAGGTCATTCAGCTTGCTCTTGTCCATCTGGTTAAGCAGTTTCTTCATTTCCCTTATCGTCTCTTTCATTTCCTCTGTGAGCAACTGGTTTGCTAGTTCGTTAAGCTTTTTTTGCTTCTCCAATATTCTTTCACTCGTTTTAAGGTATTGTTGCTCGTTCTTTATATTCTGATCGCTTTTTGCCTTAAACTCTTCTACCTGTTTCTGAATTTTCTCATTCGCCTTTATCACTTCCTCTATTTTCTTTTTTTCTTTCCATGTGACATCATTCTGGTCTACCATTCTTCTGTTTATCTCGTCCAGTGACTTGCTAATATTTTTTGTTTCCTCCAGGCTCTGATTCAGGTCTTTCCTGATGTTCTCCGCGTTTTGATCAGTCGATTCAGCGATTTTCTCGAGGGATGGGACTTCAAATGTCATCGCTGTTGTACGGGCAGGTTTTGGTCCATGTATTCCGTCATTATCCCAGACTTCAAAATAATAAGAATATTGTTCACCGGGACTAATCTCCAGGTTTGAAAAGTCAAGGGAATAAAAGTAAACCTGGGATGGATTTTTTTTATCAATTGCAATTGTTTCCGTTTTGACTGGTTTATATAAGCTATCGTTTTCTCCCTTTACCGAAAACCAGAAAAGTAATTTCGAAAATCCGTAATCATCTTTTATAGTTCCCTCGAAAAACAGTTTACCGGTGTTTGATGTATCAGCAGTCTCTTTCACGGTAATCTCAGGAAAAGCATCTTTAACCACAGTCACCGAATACCCTAAGGAATCTGATTTTTTCGAGAACTCATTCTCCTGGAGTATCGAGTATCTGGTTGACTCGGGAAAGCGTTTCGAGCAGGTAAATACGCCGGAAGTTTTATTTTCAAGTTTAATTTCTTCTTTTGGCATTCTGAATTTTACTGCTGTCACATCCCTTGTATAAACAATCCAGGAGAGTATGGTGCCTTCCGGAATAATAAAATCGCCAATGTTGCTAAGTGTCTCGGTTTGCTTGCCGGTATATGATGGGTAATCGAGGCGGGTTTCAAAATTTAAAATAATGGGCTTGGGATAAACATTGATTGTATATTCCCCCGATTCTTTCTCATCAGCAATAAGTGTAAACACAGTATTTTCCTGAAGTGCTTTGAAATTATAGGAATAATCAGATTTGTTTTCTCGTTTCATCGGAAATGTTGAATTTCCTGTTTTCACGAATACTTCCTCCGGTATTTCATTTCCCCTGAGTTCAATCCTGAGGTTAAAATCATCCTGCTGCATTGCTTTCAGATCTTTATTAAGCACGATGATTCTGAATAGGGCAGGGGGGGTAAATTTTTCATTGAACTGAATCAGCCTTAGGGTCGGGTCAGATACGATGGCAGGTTCAATCAGCAGTAAAAGAAGTAAAATAATAACAGGAGGAAGTGCATACCTGAGATATTTTGCATTTTTCTTCAGGTTTATGACTTTCACAAAAGGTATCGGTTTCAATGCCTTAATCCTCTGGTCTATGCTTGCCAGGAGCAATCCGACGCTTTCCGTTGAATCGTTTTGTTGTTCAATCAGCTGAAGTGTGTTCAGCAGTTTATCGCCAATTTCGCTGAAATGTTCACCGATAATAAGGGCAGCCTGTTCCTTAGTCAGTGTTTTGCCTATCCTCAGGTATTTTAATGCAGGTTTGATCACAAGGAATCCCAGGCAAATGGCTGTGGTTATAAGGTAAAGGTTTACAAGAATGATACGGGCCAGTGAAGGAAAATAGCTGAAGTACTCGAGCAGGATCTCCATCAGGTATAGCGATAATAATACCCCCAGGCTGATCAAGGCCCCCCTGATGATCTTGTTCTTATAATATTTCCTGGTAAACTCATTGAGTTTACTGATCAGGATGTTTTCCCCGTCCATTATCATTGAAACTGCAAAATTACGAAATTGCTGATCTTACAGGATATAACCTTAACTTTGCCTGCCCGAAAACCGGCATCTATCATGGAACCAGCAGGAATACGTGTTCGCTTTGCTCCAAGCCCGACCGGACCTTTGCATCTTGGCGGAGTTCGGACAGCTCTGTATAATTATCTTTTTGCCCGAAAACATAATGGCGCATTTATCCTCAGAATAGAAGATACCGACCAGAACAGGTTTGTCCCCGGGGCAGAAGATTATATTATTAAATCACTTAAGTGGTGCGGACTTGAATTTGATGAAGATATCATTAAAGGCGGACCTCATGCCCCATATCGCCAATCGGAACGATCTTCGATTTACAGGGAATACGTTCAGGTATTGCTTGAAAAAGGGCATGCATACAAGGCCTTTGATACGGCTGCCGAGCTTGAAGATGCAAGGAACAGGCTTTCACGGGGCCATGAGCAGTTTCAATACGGGGTTAAAACCAGGTTGCAGATGAAAAACAGTCTTTCGCTGTCTGCGGATGAGGTTAGCACGAGAACTGAAAGGGGAGACCGCTATGTGATCCGCATTCTGATTCCCGAAAACCAGACAGTGATTTTTCACGACCTGATCAGGGGAGAGGTTAAAGTTCACACAGATACGCTTGACGATAAAGTCCTTTTTAAGTCTGACGGCCTTCCTACCTATCATCTGGCAAATGTAATTGATGACTACCTGATGAAGATCTCCCATGTGATCAGGGGAGAAGAATGGCTGCCATCGGCACCGATGCATCTGCTCTTATACCGGTTTTTTGGCTGGGAAAGCAGTATGCCCCAATTTGCGCATCTGCCTTTGATTCTGAAGCCCGACGGCAATGGAAAACTTAGTAAAAGAGACGGGGACCGCCTCGGTTTCCCGGTGTTTCCATTGGAGTGGAAAGACCCTGATTCAGATGATATTTTTCATGGTTATAAAGAGGATGGTTACCTGCCTGAGGCATTTATCAATATGCTTGCTTTGCTTGGATGGAATCCGGGTACGGAACAGGAAATTTTTTCGATGAACGAACTTGTTTCGGCCTTTTCTCTTGACCGGATCAATAAATCAGGAGCGAAATTTGATCCGCCAAAAGCCCGCTGGTTCAATCATAAGTACATACAGCAAAAACCTGATGCAGAATTGTACAATTATCTGCAGCCTGCCTTAGCAGCCAACGGAATCAATGCCGATCCTGAATATGTGATCAGGGTGATCGCACTGATCAGGGAAAGGGTGGAGTTACTGCCTGACCTTCTGAAGAATTCCTT
Source organism: uncultured Bacteroidales bacterium (assembly GCA_903887775.1). Lineage (GTDB taxonomy): Bacteria > Bacteroidota > Bacteroidia > Bacteroidales > FEN-979 > CAIRDP01. The sequence goes on along the minus strand of CAISRB010000012.1, from coordinate 194,817 downwards.
ATTGTTTTTCAGGGCTCCTGAAACATATGACCAACAGGTGAAACAGAAGATATGGCAGGAAGGGACCGCCTTATATGTTGAAGAATTTGCGACCATGGTCAGCAGGCTTGAACCATTTGACAAAGAAAGCCTTCACCGGCTTGTTGAAGAGTTTACCGGGAGCAGAAAAATTAAAACCGGCCAGTTAATGAATCCGTTACGCCTGCTGGTAGTCGGATCAAACCAGGGCCCGGGTATGATGGATATTGCCGTGATGTTGGGGAAGGAGGAATTCCTGAGAAGGTTGTATCTGGGCATTAAAAAGATATGATGTCAGGCTGGAGCGACAGCCGCAGTTGCGTTGTGGTACCATAAATTTCTCCTAACACTTGCTTTCCGGGCTTTCTTTACATATATTTGCAACAACCGGTCGGTTTATTATGCCAATACCTGGGCGATCTTCCCTGCCTATCTGATCAATCCCGATTCCCGACCGGACTTTGGTTATTAAGCCATTGATATACATGTCAATTCTTCAAATATATCATCTCCACCCACTATTTGAAACCTTAAAACCAAACCCATGAAAAAGACAACAACTCTGATCTTTATGCTGGCCACCCTGCTTCTGGTAGCCTTTACTTCATCGTATGACGGGCCCGATCCTGCTTATTTTAAAGCTTTCGGCTATGGTTCCATCGCCGTATCCATCGGCGGCCGTCCTTCATTTGATAAATATGATCCGGCTCAGTTCGACTATCAGAATGGAATATTTTATGTGAAGGCGGGTGCTAACCGCTTGGATCTTAGAGCCCTCTTACCACAAGGCCAGACTTATGAATCGATGATGAATGCTTTGTTTAAGGCTAAAAGCGATTTACTGAAAGACAAAAAAAAGGAAGCCATTTATTGGTATGCCTGGAGTTCCCATGAATACGACGGCACCCGGAAATATCCCGAATGGAAAAAGGGATCCCCGCATCCTGATTATCACGACAAGACCGTATGGAGGACCCCTGTTAACTATGAACCTGCAAAAACCTGGGTCTCTTCTGCCGCCTATTTTGACGACGAGGATACTGATTTCAATACAGATGTGGTGAATACCTGGTTGAAAATGGCAAAACCCGGGACGCAGTTATATATTCTCAATACCGTCGGGTTTGAAAGATGGGTCAAGGAAGCAGCCTATTGGGATTATGGTCAGGGAAAAACAGTAACCCCGCTGGAGTTTGTGATGTCCGATGCTCACTATGCTTCCTGCATTCTCCAGATCAAATAAATTAAATCGTGTCCATAAAATTGTAATAAAAACCTAAAAATATCCAATTTGTTTTAACATTGTTTTAACAAAACGACTATTAAAAAACCCAACTAACTGAAATTAAGTTAATTGGGTTTTTCTGTTGTTGTCCGACTAGGAATCGAACCTAGACTCTTCTGCTCCAGAGGCAGACGTGTTGCCAGTTACACCATCGGACAATGCGGCTGCAAAATTACTATACTTGCGGCAAATTTCAAATTTATTTGGTTTTTTCTTTTTTAGACCAGCTGTCTTTTAACGGCACGACGCAGTTAAAAACAAGCTTATCGGGGGTTGAATCATAATCGACACTGTAATACCCTAAACGTTCAAACTGGTATTTTTGGCCTGGTATTGCATTCCTGACCGAAGGTTCTATAAATCCTGTCTTTATTTCCAGGGAATCAGGGTTGAGGAAGTCTTTATATGTTTTTCCTTCTTCTGCATTATCGGGGCTTTCAACCATAAAAAGACGGTCGTACATCCTGATTTCTGCTGTTATTGCATGTTTCACCGAAACCCAGTGGAGGGTTCCTTTGACCTTTCTGTTGCTTTCGGGCATCCCACTTTTTGTAGCGGGGTCATATGAGCAATGAACCTCCAGGATCCTGCCACTTACAGGATCTTTCGTAACCGACTCACATTTAATGATATATGCTGATCGCAGCCTAACTTCCCTTCCCGGGGCCAGCCTGAAAAATTTGCCCGGAGGATTTTCCATGAAGTCTTCATGTTCAATATACAGTTCTTTCGAGAAAGGGACTTTTCTGCTTCCTGCTGAAGGGTCTTCAGGATTGTTCACTGCCGCCATTTCTTCAACCAGCTCATCAGGATAATTATCAAGTACGATTTTCAGGGGATTTATTATTCCCATGATACGCATTGCCCTTTTATTCAGGTCTTCCCTGATACAAAATTCCAAAAGGCTTATATCGATAACATTATCTCTTTTCGCGACTCCGATCAGATCAGCGAAATTTCTAATTGATTCGGGAGTATAGCCCCTTCTCCTGAGGCCGCAAATAGTCGGCATACGGGGATCATCCCATCCTCTCACCTGCTTTTCCTGGACGAGTTCCAAAAGCTTCCTTTTACTCATTACAGTATAGCTCAGGTTCAGCCTGGCAAATTCTATCTGTCGGGGGGCATAGATCCCGATCTCCTGTATCAGCCAGTCATATAAGGGCCTGTGAACCTCAAATTCAAGAGTGCATATCGAGTGTGTTATTTTTTCAATGGAATCAGATTGCCCATGGGCGAAATCATACATGGGATATATACACCATTTGTCTCCTGTGCGGTGGTGAGAGGTATGAAGGATCCTGTAAATCACGGGATCTCTCATATGCATGTTTGGTGATGCCATATCGACTTTGGCTCTCAGCACTTTGGCGCCATCAGGGAATTCACCTGCACGCATGCGGGTAAAAAGATCAAGGTTCTCCTCAATTGTCCTGTTCCTGTATGGATTTTCCCTGCCCGGCCGGGTAGGGGTTCCCCTGCTTTCGCTCATCTCTTCGGCGCTCATGTCACATACATAAGCTTTCCCTTTGCGGATCAGGATTACAGCAAACTCATAAAGCTGCTCAAAATAATCCGAAGCATAGAATTCCCTGTCCTCCCAGTCAAAACCCAGCCATTTAACATCTTCTTTTATCGAGTCAACATATTCAATGTCCTCTTTAACCGGGTTGGTGTCATCAAAGCGTAAATTAGTCTTCCCATTGTATTTTTTAGCCAGGCCAAAATTAAGACAGATCGATTTTGCGTGACCTATATGAAGATACCCGTTTGGCTCCGGCGGAAAGCGGGTATGCACCCTGCATTCATTCTTGCCCATGCGCAGATCCTCTTCGATGATTTCCTCAATAAAATTAAGTGACCTGACTGTATTGGCCTCTTTGCTTGTACTCTCTTCCATCATATTGTAAAATTATTCAGTCTGCTGCCTGAAAACAGCCTGCAAAGCTACTTAAAATTAGGGAAACAGGGCCGGATTGAACGGATTTTAATAATTTAGCATGCTCTCTGAAAAGGATAAAATCAACAAAACATTATGGGAAAGATCAGTTTGGATGGGATTGAATTTTTTGCATATCACGGTTGCTATAAGGAAGAACAACTGACAGGGTCAAAATTTGTCGTTGATTTGTGTGTTGAGTCTGATACTTCTTCAGCCGAACAAAGTGACCTGCTGCATGATACTGTTAATTATGTAGCGCTTTATAATTGTGTAAAAACTGAAATGGAGCAGAAATCCCACCTGCTGGAACATCTGGCCATGCGAATCATAAGATCAGTCATTGATCAATTTCCTTCTGTTACAGACATAGAGCTTAAGGTTTCGAAGCTTAATCCGCCGGTAGGAGGGAAGGTGAAGCAGGTCAGTTTCATCACCTCCTGGAACCGCAAATAAAAAAGGCTTTACCCTGTTCAATATGTGAAATACGAATTCATTCATAAATCGTACTTCGTAAATCGTAAATCTTTTTTACCTTTGCACTCCCTAAATAACAGGGTATCGTGGCCGAGTGGCTAGGCAGAGGTCTGCAAAACCTCGTACAGCGGTTCGACTCCGCTCGATACCTCAGGATTAAAAGGCTGTTCCGGAAAAAGGTTCAGCCTTTTTAATTATCCCGGGGATATAACAAGTATTCGCTGATGAGAACGAGCAAAAGGGTGAAAGCGCCACTCAGGACCATCCTGAAAAAGGTCGTAAAAAACTCAGTAAACCGGAAGGTTTCGAGATAAAAAAGCACTCCATGATGGATCAGTATAAGGCTGATTGAATAATACAGGAACCATTTGAGGCCTTGGTTTTTCAGGGATGGGCTGTCGCCGATCAGCGAATCCGGACCGGAGGAGATCCATCGGATGATATGCGGACGTGCAAAAGCCATGGCCAGGCAGGCCGAAATATTCAATCCAAGTGTATTGGTAAAAATATCAATTCCTGCACCCAACAAAAATGAGAGAACTAACAATAATCCGCCCGGAGTCTCATATGGGAGCAGGAGAATAAAATAAATATAAAAATAAGGATTTATTAAGCCTCCCAGATATATATTATTCAGGATCAGCACCTGGAGCAGGATAAGCACAAAAAACCTCAAAACGTTATATAAAACCACTTTTGATGTTGTCATTCTGCTTTTTCTTACTGGCTTTTAAATGATGCTTTAATATCTTCTTTTTCTTTTCTCATCAGATCAACAACGACTTCCACATAGCCCAGGCTGTTAAAGTCAGTAGAAAACTGTACAACACCGTAATTGAAGTTTTCATCGGGGGAAACTGTGAAATCACTGATTGTTCCTATCAATATGCCTTCGGGAAAAATATCTGAATTTCCGCTTGTTATAATAGTATCATTTTTCCTGATCTCAACATGTTTAGGGATCTCTTTTACGATTCCATTCCTGTAATTTCCACCTAACCATTCCACGTTTACAAGCTGGTTGTTCTTTTTGAATTTTCCCGATATTTTGCTGTCTTTGTTCAGCATCGACATGATCCAGCTGAAATGTGGCGAGACGCTGACAACCTGGCCAACAATGCGGTTTCCTATAATCACTCCCATATGGTTCTTCACTCCCTGAAGGCTTCCTTTGCTGATCATCAGAAAATTGTTTCTTTTGTTCGTAGAGTTGCTTATGACCTTTGCGCTGATGTACCGGTATTGAAGCTGATACACCGTATCATTCCGGTAGAAAGAGTAAGCATCTGACTTATAATAGGCATCGGGAAGGCGTGAATGCAGTTTGGCCATCTCCTCAACCAGGGTCTGGTTGGTCTTTCGGAGTGAAAAGTATTCGGAGATGTTTCTGAATGTTGTGTTTATAATGCCGGTAAGCGTGCTCGAAATATTGTATATCGCTGTATCCTGGAATTCATTGAAATTAAAAAACAGAACCAGCGATACTGTTTCCAGCAAAAGAAATACTAAAATGAAATAGTGTTTGCGGAGAAATACATATAAGTTCCGCATATACCGGATTTACTTGATCAGGAATGTGAATTTGTCGAAATTTTTAAGAGCAATCCCTGTTCCCCTGGCTACGGCGCGAAGGGGATCTTCCGCAACATGTACCTTCAATTTTGTTTTCAGGTGAATACGTTTATCAAGTCCTCGGAGCAAAGCGCCGCCTCCGGTAAGATAAATGCCGGTTTCAAAAATATCGGAAGCAAGTTCAGGGGGCGTCATTTCAAGAGCATTAAGAACAGCAGCCTCAATTTTGGCAACAGATTTATCAAGGGCATGTGCTATTTCGGCATAGTTAACAATAACTTCCTTTGGAATGCCTGTAAGCAGATCACGGCCGTGTACCGCGTAATCGGGAGGTGGATTATCAATATCAACCATTGCTGCTCCAACTTCAATTTTAATCCTTTCGGCAGTCCGCTCACCGATATTGATATTATGCTGCTTACGCATGTATTCCTCGATATCGGAGTTGAATTCATCTCCTGCTATCCGGATTGATTTGTTATTCACTATGCCGCCTAAGGCAATAACCGCGATTTCACTGGTTCCGCCTCCTATATCAATGACCATGTTCCCGACAGGCTCAAGCACATCTATGCCGATACCGATAGCTGCAGCCATTGGTTCATGGATAAGTCTTACCTCTTTGGCCCCGGCCTGTTCTGCTGAATCCTTCACTGCCCTCTCTTCAACTTCAGTGATGCCGGAAGGGATACAAATGACCATTTTCATTGCCGGCGGGAACCATGATTTTCCAATCTCGATCATTTTTATCATTTCCCTTATCATATGCTCGGCGGCATGAAAGTCGGCGATCACCCCCCCACGTAACGGGCGGATGGTTTTTATGTTCTCATGGGTCTTCCCATGCATCATTTGGGCTTTCTTGCCAACAGCAATGATTTTTCCTGAACTTCTTTCAATGGCGACAATAGATGGTTCATCAACCACTACTTTGTCGTTATAAATTATAATCGTATTGGCTGTACCCAGGTCAATAGCAATTTCCTTTGTAAATAATCCCATAGTTCTTTAATGTTTAAAGTGGCGAATACCGGTAAATACCATGGCCATGTCATGTTCATCGCAAAATTTCACCGATTCGGTATCGCGTATTGAACCACCGGGTTGAATTACAGCAATGATTCCAGCTTTGTGTGCAATCTCGACAGAATCAGAAAAAGGGAAAAAGGCATCCGATGCCATAACAGCGCCTTTCGGGTCAAATCCAAACGTCTCTGCCTTTAAAATGGCTTGTTTCATTGCATCAACACGAGATGTTTGTCCCATTCCGCAACCGATTAGTTGTTTGTTCTTAGAGATAACTATAGTATTAGATTTCAAATGTTTAACAATTTTATTTGCAAAAAGCAATTCCGAGGTTTCCGCAGCAGAAGGTTTCTTTTTCGTTACACATTGAAAATCTGCTTCCGTTTCGGTATTAAGATCCCTGTCCTGCTCCAGAATTCCGTTCAGGACTGATTTAAACTGCCTGGAACTGAATGATAACGGATTTTGACGTAAAATTATTCTATTTTTCTTTGATTTTAAGACATCAAGGGCATTCTTTTCATATTCAGGCGCCAGGAGGATCTCAAAAAACAGTTTATTAAGCTCTTCGGCTGTTTCCATATCTATCTTCCTGTTGGCAATCACCACACCTCCGTAAGCGGAAATGCTGTCGCATGCCAGGGCATCAAGATACGCTTCTTTTATTGCACTCCTGCATGCAAGTCCGCAAGGGTTGGTATGCTTTATAATTGCAACTGATGGTTCCGAAAATTCTGCACTAAGGTTGATGGCAGAATCGATATCCACAAGATTGTTGTATGAAATCTCTTTCCCGTGTAATTGTTCAAAATTTTCGTGCAAGTGGCCATAAAAAGAACCTTTCTGATGGGGATTCTCGCCATATCTCATTGGAGTTGAGATCATCTGGCTCTGCTTGAATGCAGCAATGTTCTCCCTGCGGTTGAAATAATTGAAGATCTGGGTGTCGTAATGCGAGGACACATTGAAGGCCTGGGCGGCGAAATACCTCCTGTCATCAACATTGGTAAAACCGTTTTTCTCTTCAAGGAGTTTCATCAGGGGTTTGTAATAGCCGGCAGCAGGGATAACAACCACGTGGCGGTAGTTTTTTGCAGCTGCCCTGATAAGCGAAATACCGCCGATGTCAATCTTTTCTATGATCTCTTCCTCGTTATCCGTGCCGGCTACGGTCTTTTCAAAAGGATAAAGGTCGACAATCACCAGATCAATTGAAGGAATATCATAATGTTCAACATCCTTCACATCCGAGAGGGAGTCCCTTCTCCAAAGAATTCCTCCGAAAACCTTTGGGTGAAGGGTCTTCACACGGCCGCCAAGGATAGAAGGATAAGTCGTCACCTCTTCTATGGAGGTAGCCGGAATGCCCTTGCCCTTAAGGAAATCATAGGTTCCGCCGGTAGAATAAATACTCACATTATGGGCTTTCAGCGTTTTCGCGATCTCTTCAATCCCTTCCTTCGAATAGACTGAGATCAATGCAGAGGTAATTTTAATTTGATCGATCATAAGGATATCTGTAACTCCAAAAGGATTTTTTCGTCTAAAACCAGTATGCTCAATTTCCTGCAATGATATTAAAAATCGGGGAATTTAACAATAAAGAGAGCTTAGATTTTAAAGGATTTACGTAACTTTACTGCAGTGAAACAATTTCAGGCATATCTTATTTTCCTCAGGCTATTCAGGGAAAGTTATCTTTTTGCCATTCAGGCAATTGTGGTCAATAAAGTAAGAACCATCCTTTCTTTGCTGGGCATCACGATTGGTATTTTCTGTGTTATTTCCGTTTTCACTGTATTCGATTCGATGGAAGCAGCCATCCGAAAAAGCATTGCTTCTCTCGGCAGCAATGTGCTTTATGTCCAGAAATGGCCATGGTCAATGGGTTCGGATTACCCATGGTGGAAATACTACCAGCGTCCCGAAGCGACTCTTAACGATTTGCGCGAAATTGAAAGAAGGAGCAGCCTTGCTGAAAATTCTGCGTTTTTCTCCCAGGTCAATAAAACAGTTAAATACCGGAGTAACTATGTTGAAAACGTCGGAATCCTTGGCGTTTCCACTGATTTTGACAAGGTCTGGAAATTTGAAATTGCCAGCGGCCGGTATTTTTCAGCCAACGAAGATGCCAGTGGCCGTCCTATTGCGATAATCGGCGCCGACATAGCCACGGGTCTATTTCCCAACCAGGATGCTATTGGGCAGAAGATCAAGATTTTCGGTAGAAATATCGAGATCGTGGGTGTAATGAAAAAAGAAGGTGAGGATTTTTTCGGCAACAGCAACGATAAGACTGTTTACCTGCCTGTCAATTATTTTAAAACACTTGTTGACCTCAAAGAAATGGGCACCACTATCGCTGTAAAAGCCAAGCCCCTGGCATCAAATGCCGAACTTAAGGATGAGCTTACCGGGATCATGCGCTCCATCAGGAAAATCAAACCTTCGGCCGAAGATAACTTTGCGATCAATGAAACGGACATCATTGCAAAAGGATTCGACAGCCTTTTCAGGGTGATTGCTTTGGTGGGCTGGATCATAGGCGGGTTCTCCCTGCTGGTTGGAGGATTTGGCATCGCCAATATTATGTTCGTTTCGGTTAAAGAAAGAACCAATATTATAGGCATACAAAAAGCCCTGGGTGCGAAAAACTATTTTATCCTCCTGCAATTCCTGTTCGAAGCCATCTTTTTATCAATAATAGGAGGGGTCGTAGGCTTGCTCATCATCCTGATCATGACCCTGATAGTATCCAGCCTGACAAGTTTTCACCTCATACTGACCCAGGGAAATATTTTCCTGGGAGTAGGTGTTTCAGCATTAATCGGATTGATATCCGGGATTATCCCTGCTTTTTCAGCGTCGAAGCTTGACCCGGTGGAAGCAATGAGGACAAGTATGTGATTTTGTCAGAAAGGCCAGAACTGGTTGTCGTTCCAGATTTTTTCCTTCAGTTCGTTGTCAATGTCATTCAGCACTTTCAGGTGCCCTTTTTCCCAATCGGCAAGCCATTGGTATAAGGCTTTTTCATTGGGATCGGCTGTTAAGCCGGCCTGTTTTGTATAAACATCGATCGCCCTGTTTTCAAAATCAACGGCGGCAGAAATAGCAGCAGCCTCAAACCCTGCTGAAGAGATCTTTTTCTTCATGTCTTCACTCAGGATCAGGTTTACAAACTCTTCATTTTCAAGGTCTGACAACTTCAAATGGGCAAACTTATGCTCCTTCTCATAATGTACAAACTGGTCTGAAAGAAACTTTATATGTTTTGTTTCTTCATCGGCCATAACGTGAAAAATATGACTGATGTCAGGATCACTTGAATTTTCAGCCACTTTTGCATAAAATGCATACCCTCTTTTTTCCATGAGGATTGCCATTTTCAGGATGTCGATCGCTTTATTGGTTTCCATATAAAAATTTATTTGCAACATAATTCCATTAATACTCCTTTTGTTGACTTCGGATGAAGGAACCCTATGGTCAGTCCTTCTGCCCCCTGGCGCGACTGTTTGTCGATAAGCTCAATTCCTGCCTCTTTTGCCTCATTCAGCGCGATGTCCGTATTCTCGACTGCGAAGGCAAGATGATGGATCCCTTCGCCTTTTTTCTCAAGAAATTTGCCAATCGGGCCTTCCGGATCAGTGCTTTCTAGCAACTCTATCTTCGTCTGACCGATCATGAAAAAGGCCGTCCTCACTTTCTGGTCTTTAACTTCTTCTATTGAATAGCATTTTGTTCCCAGAATTTTTTCATAAAACGGAATGCACTCATCAAGGTTTTTTACCGCTATTCCAATATGCTCAATATGAGTTGGTTTCATAAACAATTAGAATTTATTTTTGTTAATCTATTAACAAGATACCGCAAAAATACAGGGATTTTTGGAATTCCCAATGGCCGTTTTGTCTTTATCTCCGTTTCTTTACCTCTTATTTCTTCTTCTCCGGAATGTCATAAAAGTAGTTCGGCCGGTAATTCGGGGGACTGTAAATATGAATGGAGGCGGCCCGTTTTTCGGAATGATTGAAAATTGCATGCAATATGATATTTCCCTGTTTGTAGGCGATACCCCCGGTAGGAAGGATGCTGCTGCTCAATAATTCCGGTTTTCCGGATAATTCATAAACATTCTCAGTAACTTCGCTTTGAAGTATCCTTACGAGGCAACCGTTTACAGGGTGATCATGAACAGGGCAGCCCTGGTGAACCTCCCAGCAAAGGATAAGCATTTCAAGCTGGTCGTTGATCTTCACAAGGTTCCGGGCATAGTGATCAGCATTGTACTTTTCATATTGTTTCCAATCTTCTCCGTTATAAGCGGATAATATCGTTCCAAGGTCTTTCAGTTTTTGCCCGCTTCTGAGACTTGCATCCAGGGCATTAAATAATTCTTCCAGATTGTTCATATATTTCAGTTTTTCAAGACAAAAGTACCCAGCCCGGTTGATAAATAATGTGTTTTATTATTTCCCGGAAGATGAAACTTTGCAGGCCTTCATTCAGAAGTCCTAAGTATCAACCTTATAAAAAAACCTTCGCAAACTGTTTATTTTCATAAGTTTGCGAAGGTTTTGGTGGAGTATAGGGGAATACAACCTTTACTGTCTAAGAAATTCTTCCTTATCAAACAGCCCTGATAATCAATACAAAGTTAATTTTATTCTGGAAATAGGATATAAAAAAAGCTAATAAAGTTAATAAATTGTTTCTGCAAATGTTTCTGCAATTCATTTATGTATTATCTTTAAGGTGGATATTGATTGATTATGAACACCACCTTCAATTTAGAATTAAGTGGAAGACCGGGCCAAAATGGTCTTTATGAAGTCTTCCTTCGCATTACCCAGAATCGGAAACATAAAAAGATAAAGCTGGGAATCTCAATCCCTGATAAAAAGCAATGGGGATCAGTTATTAAAGACAAAAATGGAAAGAAAAGAAGGGAAGTAAAATACGGTAAATGGATCAGGCAATCCAACCCGGAATATAATTCCTTAAATAAACAGCTGGAATCAAAATTCAATGAAGCAAAAAGGAACTTCAATGAATTGGAAGAAAAGAAGCAAAGCTTATCCCTTCATAGCATTAAGCAAAAGATTGTTAATCCTAATGCTTCGCATTCCTTCTTTCCTTTTGCCGAAAGTCAGTTAGAATATTATAAAACATCCACAAAATACAGTTATTCCTTTGTAAAGCATTTCAATTCCATTTTTTTCAATAAGCTGAAGCCCTTTGCAGAATCAAAGGGAATCCCTGATCTTCTGTTTTCTGATATTACTTTGGCCTTCCTGAAGCAATATGAATCCTTTCTTTCCACCAAACCACCAAAAGGAAAGGGAAATTCAACTAACACCATTCATAAGAATATGGGATTCATTAAGGCCCTGATCAATGATGCCATTGAAGAAGGGCTGATTAAACCACAGGATTCACCTTTCCTTGCCTATAAACTGAAAAAAACCAAAGTAAGCAAGGACAAATTAACCCAGGAAGAAATCCAAAGGATTGAAGCCCTTCAGCTTCCTGAAGGCACCCTGATATGGCATTCCCGGAATATGTTTCTTTTCAGCTTCTATCAGGCCGGAATCCGAGCTTCAGATTGCATTAAATTGACCTGGGGTAATGTTATTGAAGGAAGGCTGATATACTACATGGATAAAAATGAAAAGCCCTTAAACCTTAAACTAATGCCAAAGGCTGAAGAAATTCTGAACTTATACAGAAGACCGGGAACCGGGGCCAAAGATTATATTTTCCCTTTGCTGGATTCCCGGAAGGATTATTCTGATAGGGTCTTCCTTTTCAATCAGGTATCTTCAAAGAATGCTTTGATTAATAAATATTTAAAAAAGATTGCAAGTTTAGAAACTGTAAAAATTGAAAAGAATGTATCCTTCCATATTTCCCGGCATTCCTGGGCCAATATCGCAAAGAATGAAAAGAAACTTTCAACTGAAATGATTTCAGAATTATTGAATCATTCTTCAATGGCAATCACAAAAGCATATCTTCAGGGCTTTGGAAATGCTGATATGGATAATTCCCTGGAATCCGTAACAGGTGGAAGCACCTTAAAAACAGCAAAGCCATGAACCCGGATGAACCTGTCAAAATAACAGTTGATATTCCATTTCTGAAGAAGTACTTTGGCCCTATGGGATTCTCTCATAAAAAAGAAAACCATATTATTTCAAAGAAAGAATATGATCAGGTCAAAGACTTTCTTTCAAAATATAACATTCAGGATCAGCAAACCATTAATAATTTTTGCTTTCTGATAGAGATTTTCCGGGGTCAAAGCACCTGGGCCAATGAACCGGGGCCAAACATTGAAGAAGAAAGTCGGAAAACCTATCATTTAGCTTTGTCAAAATTTGGGAAGTTTCTGGAAGAAAACACTATCAAAGCTATTCATTTGGAAGGAGAAAGCAAGGTCACCGGGGCCAGGGAACCTGATTCAATATCCCTGAATGATCCAAAATTCATAAAAGAAGCAATCAAAGGATTTTCAAGTTTGATCAATGATTATAAGTTTTGCAAAGAAAGGGGAATATTGGATTTTTATAAGCAAAGGCCGGGGGCCGCAGTCAAACTTCCGGGAATAATGATAAGGGAACATTTTTTCACTTTGCTGAAATTCCTAAATAATTTACTATTCCCTGAATTGAAGGATTTTTCAGAAACAGAAGAAAATTACTTTGCCGGAAAATTATTCCTTATTGCCGGGATCATTAAACCAAAGCCCTATACAACAGCCTATAAAAACAAAACTGAAAGATATTACCTTGTCAAAACAATGCAGAATTTAAGAAAGCCCATAGTTTAAGCCTGAAAGATCAATTTCTTTGATCCGGCCCTTTCATTTTTGGAAGGGCTTTTTTATTGTTATCAAAAATGGAAGTTGATTCCATTGAAAATAGTTGATTCAAATTCCTTTTAGGTTGATATAAACTTTGTTTTTCAATTCAAACACAAACATATTTTAACTTAAAAGTGTAACCTTATGAATTTCATTGTATTGGAAGAAGAAAAGCTGAATCAGTTGTTTTCCGAAATATCGGAAATCAGATCAGCAATTAAAAATCAGAAGGAAGAATCCCTGGTTAATCAATGGATTCAATCTGAAACAGCCCGGAAAATGTTTGGAGTTTGCCGGAAAACCTGGCAGGATTACCGGGATAAGAAAGTCATTCCCTTTTCACAGTTTGGCCGGAAAATTTATATCAAAAAGGCTGATCTGGAAGAATTTATGCAGAAAAATTACATCAAACAATAAAAGGGATATTGAAATGAATGCTGAATTTCTGAAATCAAACCACCTTCAATTTATGTATGAATTGAAGTCAGGCACCAAAACCAGCTATTATTTGACAGCCGGGGCCAGCGGAATCCTTCCGGCAAGGATCGGAATTACAAGGGAATCCTTTTCAATGATTCACCAAACAGGCCGGGGCCACCTTGAAAAACTAACAGGCCAGATAAAAGCAACCTTCAAAAAGAATGATGAATCCATATATAAAAAGCATAAGCCCGGCTGGATTCATACTTCAGTTTATGAAATCCCGGATTTCCCTGTGTTTGCTGGATATGGGGATATTGGGATCAGCAATGAAACAGGAAAAACAGAAGGAACCGGGGATCTTCTGATCCTTCATTCTTCTGATGAATGGAAAACTGTATCAGTCCATATTTTCCGGGGATTGTTATTCCAAAAAGATCAGGTATTCCCATATTTATATAAGCTATTGAAGCAACAAAGCCCAGCATAAGCCGGGCTTCATTTGGATATTGAATGATTGATTATACTGAAATAACCAAGCACCAATGCAAAGATAATCCATGCTTTGATTATTTGCAACATGAAGCAACTTATAAATCAGGCTGGAATAAATTCTTTCTGAAAGGATGCAAAGAAATGGAAGTATGGCATAATGAATCAAACAACCTTCTGAAAGTGAAAGGAAGCCTTCCTTACTATTGGCAAAAGCATAATTTCACCTTTGGCCGGGAATCCTTTCAGGGATCAATCAATGATATTTCATCCAGGCTGAAAGTGAATCTTTGGGAAGCCGAATTATCCAGGTTTGAATATGGCAGTATTATTGAAGTCCAGGCAAAGCCAGAAGAATTGATCAGGCACCATATAAAGATCAAAGGAATGCAAACCAGGTCTATTAATCCTGATGCAAAAATCTTTGAAGGGATTATTCAATCCCTGAAGCTTTATGATGCCGGAAGGAACATGAAAAACAAGCTGGATAAAGCAATAAGAAGCCTTTTAAGCAATGATTACGGTTATGATCAGGGAAAGCATTATTTGAAGATTGAGAATCATTATAAGAAGCCATATAAAGCCCTTAATTCTGGAATCCGTATCCTGGTCAATGATCTTCTGATCCCGGATTTTTACGAAAAATGCAAAGCTGATCTTCTGTCACAATACCGAAACATTATGAAAACAGAATCCATTCTGATCCCGAAAGACAAAAAGTCTTTATCCGCTGGAAATATTATCCTTTTGGCATTCAAAGAAACAGAAAGCCTGTTTAATATCAATGCTGAAGAAAGGATTAATTCAATGCTAAAGGCAATCCCTGAAGAAATCCTGAACCAGAATGATAAAAAAGCAAGGAAAAGACAGATCCGGGAAATGCTAAAGAAGATTTCTGATCCCGGTGAAGGTATCCGGGCTGGAAATGGTTATGATCTTTATTCCATTTTGGAAGCAAAGCTGATGCTGGAAAACTGAAGACCCTCTTTATTGTGTACTAAAAAGATAAGAAATCTTATCCTGCTATGAATGAAAGACAGTCAATATTTGTAAGTGAATACCTGAAGACCGGGAATGCAAGTGAATCAGCAATCCGGGCCGGATATTCAAAAAAAACAGCTTATTCCATAGGTCAAAGATTGTTGAAAAATGTTGAAATTCAGAAAGCAATTGAAAAGCACCGGAAAAATATCAGCCAGAAAACTGAATTAACTGTTTCAGAAGTTGTAAAGGAAATCCGGGCTTTGGCCCTTAAAGCTGATTCAGAATCAAACAGGCTGAAGGCTTATGATATGCTGATGAAACACCTGGGGGGATATGTGAATGAATTGAAGATCATTGAAAGTCTTTCCGATGACAGGATAAATGCTTTATGTGAAGAAATTCTTGAAAGATTTGAAAACAATGGAAAACAGGAAAGAAATAATTGAAGCTTTGACTTCCGGCAATTTGAAAAAAATTAAAGAATTCAAAAAAGCTGATGAAGAAAAAAAACAGGGTGGTAATATAGGCTTTGCTCATTTAAACTACTTAGATGCTGAAAGTAAAGTCTGTGCAAATACATGGAACCTTCCTTTGCTGGGGCTTTATCAAAAGGGGAAAGTCTGGATGCAATCAGGAAAATATTTAAACCTATCACATGAAGACTTTGCTTCCTTAATTGTCAAATATGATTATCAGGTAATGGCAATGGGTTTCTATGTTAATACAAAATTCCCTGAACATTCAGAAGCCTATATTCCACCTGATCCAACAATGACAGCTGAAAGAAAATATCAGGAAATATTGAAAGAACTTCTGGAAATAGCATATTTATCTAAAAAAATGAAGGGGATATCCTTTAGATCAGGTAAGGAAATAGATGAATGGATAAGGGCTGAAGAAAAACTAATACCAGACAATCTATGAACACCCGGAGATTATTAATAAATGCCATTGCTTCAGGGAATATTAAGGAAGTTAAAAGGCTTCAAAAATTAATGACAACTAAAAATTTCTCTATGTTAGTCAGGCCTGATCAGAATGAGAAAGGAATGTTTTATGCAGAAATTGAAGGGATTAAAAAGAAATTTTCAGCCCTGGAAGTTGAAGAGTTGAAGAAGGAATATTTCATTATTCAATTAACCCGGGCTGAAGGTAAAGTATTCGGCAAAATATCAAATTCGGAAGAAGAGATTGAAGACTAAAAAGAAAAAACAGGCTAAAAATGAAGATAGTTTCTGCAATGTTTCTGCAATCAAAAAGAAAAAAGCCTTGCATTCTCAATAAATACAGGGCTTTCATGTAAATAGCCTGTGGAGTATAGGGGAGTCGAACCCCTGACCTTTAGACTGCCAGTCTAACGCTCTAGCCAACTGAGCTAATACCCCTTGGGGCTGCAAAAATAAAAATTTTTTACTTTGCAGCTACATTATAACACAACATCCTCGCATGAAACGCATATTTGCTGCAATAAAAATCGACCCTGGTGAGAAATTCATGAAATCATTCAGGGAGATCAGGTCGGCACTGAATTCCGAGAATATTAAATGGGTTGAAGAGCATAATATCCATATAACTGTTAAATTTTTCGGAGAAACCAGCGAAAGCCTTTTACCTGGCATTTCGCTTTCACTTGGTAATATTGCCCGAAACAGGGGGTTTCTCAATTTCCGCCTGTCAGGGCTCGGCATCTTTGGAAGCCGTTATCAGCCCAGGGTGGTCTGGTCAGGGATTGATCCCTCTGAGACATTGGCCGGTTTTATGAAAACCATACAAAAAGAAATGGAGCAGTTTGGTTTTGAATCCGGCCGTCAGAATACAGTACCTCACCTTACCCTGGGAAGGATAAAATTTCTTAAAGACAAGCCATTGTTTCAAAAAGTTATAGATGCGAACCGCGAGCTTCATTCAGGCATAATACAAACTGAAGAATGCATCTTATATGAAAGTATACTGCAGAAGGAGGGGCCCCGCTATATAGTGCTCGGGAAGTTTCCATTCGGGAAATAAAAATGGCCGGTTATTCACAGCCGGCCATAAAAACCTGATGAAAAAAAATCACTGGTTATTTTCGGTTTTGATTTTCCCTTTAAACCGGTTTGCAATAATATAGAATATCATTAATGCTACGCCGCCGAACAGGCAAATCATTGAAAAAAAGGCAGCTTCTTCTTCCATGCTGGTTGAGGTTGAAATAATTTTTCCTGCAATAATGCCAAGGCCGATACCTATAAAGATCATTCCCCATTTGAGTGATCCGAGGATATTGCCCTTTGTTTCAAGGCTGGAAGCATTACCCCCTGTTTTGATCAGTGTTATCCGTTCTTTGTGCCGGAGTGCGATGTAAACAATACCGAAGATCGCGGCAAAAACTGTGATCGGTACAATAACTTCTGCGTTCATATCCGTTTGTGTTTAGGGTTTTTGTGTATTCAACCTTTATGACGCAGATGTTTATCATAGGTTACAGCAGAAGATCATAGAACCATCAGTTTTGCGGTAAACGAAACGTCCTCATTAAACATTTTCAAATATATCATTCCGTGCGGGAATCTCCTCGCGTCAATCTCAAAGAAATGCCCCTGTCCTGGAACAGCAAGGAGGGTATGATAAACTATTTCCCCGAGTTGATTAACGATTATGACTTCATAATGGTTCTCATGGCCTTTGCTGTGGATCAATATTTTTTCGGAAACCGGATTTGGGGCAATCGTTATTTCAGAACCGGTATTAAATGCGTCAAGACCGCTGCAGGTTCTTGTAACGATTTGTTCACTTGATGCCAGGCCGTTACCGCAGTCATTAATGCCGAAAACCGTAATGGGCCCGGATGTGGCATTCATTCCAAAATCCACAGTAATACTATTAGTAAGTTCTCCGGAAACAATGAATGCTCCCTGGGGCAATGTCCAGCCATAAGTTGTTGCAAACTTTAAAGGCGTGATAAAATAGTTATACCCTCCTTTCCCGATGCATACCGTATCCGGTCCGTCAATGGCATCTGCGCTGGCAGGAAGCGAATCCAGTACAACGGTTTTTGTAATTGACGGTCCGGCCCCGCATGAATTTTCAGCCCCGACACCGATATTTCCGTCCCTCATACCCCATTTTATCCTGACCGAGGTGGTCCCTTCACCGCTGAGAATGACTGCATCTCCCGGAATGATCCAGTTGTAATTCACTGCATAAGGAACAGGATCTGTAAAATAATATCCGGTATCATAAGGGCATATATGGGAAGGTCCATCGATTTCCTGAGGGACAGAAGGAACAGATGTAACGTTGACAGCAAGTACACCAGGGACACCGGCTCCGCAATTATTCGTAATGATTACAGACACTGTACCGGAAACACTTCCCCATTCAAGATGAATGGCAGGGGTATTCTGTCCTGATTTTATTATCGCTCCTGACGGCACTGTCCATGAATATGATGTAGCCCCTTCGACCGGGTTGATATAATAATCACAAATAGTATCGGCGCAAACATTAGCCGGGCCGTAAATTTGAGAAGGAGGCAGGGGGTTGGTTTGCACGTAAACCATTATGCTGTCCGTGGATGAATTTAACCATTGGTCCTGAACCACAACATGATACATCGTATTTACAAGAGGCGTCGCAACAGGATTGGAGATGGCGGGATTCGACAGAGTGGCCGCGGGAGACCATAAATAGGTATACGAACCAGGCCCACCCTGAATGATTACTAAAAGCTGTGAATGCTGTCCCTGGCAAATGGTATCCGGATAAGCATATGCCTTTGCAGTGAACAGCAATTGTTCAGTATGCCCGGCCAGCGAAAGCGATAAACCCAAAATAAACAATTGAAGTACCGAATATTTCCTTAACAAAGTGTCTGACTGGTTTTTATTTCCGTTTATACAAAATTACAAAAAACACCCTGGTTTCTAATAGGTTTTGTATATTCGGGGTCCCTTCTTGTTTCCCAGGAACAGGAATAGGGGTAAAATTTAAAGATGATTTGTAACCTGAACCAGGCTTAAACGTCTAAATTCCACATGAAATACCAGGACGACAATTTCTACATTGAGAAGGTCTTGAATGGTGATTCTTCTGCCTACGCTGCCCTGGTTGCAAAACACAAGAACCTGGTATTTTCGATCGCTCTTAAAATTCTGAATAACCGCGAGGATGCTGAAGAGGTCGCACAGGATGCGTTCGTTAAAGCATATCAATCGTTAAAGTCCTTTGAAAATAAATCAAAGTTTTCTACCTGGCTTTACCGCATTGTTTATAACGCAGCCGTTTCTCACACAAGAAAGAGAATCCTGGAAACAATTCCAATGGATAATTATGTGATCTATAATTATTCTGAGGAATCCGTAAGGCCTGGTATTGAAGAGGTTGATGAAAATGAACAGCAGGCGTTGCTTTTAAAAGCAACAAAAAACCTGTCGGATGAGGATAATCTGCTGATCACTTTGTTTTACCATGGCAACAACTCTATTGAGGACATCAGCAGCATCACGGGTTTATCAGCTTCAAACGTCAAAGTACGGCTGCACCGGATCAGGAAAAAACTGTATAATGACATGAATGCGATGATGGCGCAACGACTGAATTGACACTGCTTTTAATACAACGGATATGGATACGGATGAAATGTTAAACGATGATTTCCTGGCAAGCCTTCTGCGGAAGATGCCGCTGGAAAGCCCTTCTGATGGGTTTATAAATAAAGTCATGACCGGGCTTGAGCCCCTTCCTTCAACGATAACCCATAAACGGACTTTCTTTGAGTGGCTCAAATCCCTGATTCCATATCTTGGCGTTGGGTTAATAATAGCGTTGATCCTGTATTCTTCAGATATCCCGAATCTGAATTTCATCTATGGGAAAGAATATTTTTCAGGGATGCTTGTCAAGGCTTTTCATCCGTTCTGGATTTCCATGAAAGTTCTTTTATCATCCCGGCTGATCACATATTTCCTTCTTATAAGTGTTTCAGCGGGTTTCCTTTTCATTATCGATAAATTGTTTTCCCGCAGGTTTGCTTTATGAATTCACAGTTTCAATGATCCCCGGGCAAATACTGAACGCACTTTCTGCCTGCTTTAGAAAACATCAGGATTCTGATTTACAAATTCTTTCTGCAAAACCCCTTCAGGGAGGATCTATCAACGAGGTTTACTGTCTTAAAACAACGGCCGGCAGTTTCTGTCTTAAATACAACCTCAGTGATGCTTTTCCAAAAATGTTTGAAACTGAAGCCGGCGGCCTGAAACTTCTTTCAATGGCCGGAACCCTGAGGGTTCCTGGCGTTATCGCTTATGATCGTCTTCCTGATCACTCTTTTATTCTTATGGAATACATTCAACCGGCACCTCAGATAAAAGATTTCTTTCAGGATTTTGGCAGAAATCTTGCCCGCCTCCATAAACAAAAAGGTGAATTATACGGTTTGGATTACAATAACTATATGGGATCATTGGCCCAGAATAATTGCTATCATTCCGTCTGGGTGGATTTTTTCGTTGAAGAAAGGCTCGACAAGCAGGTGAAGCTGGCTTTGCGTAAAGGGTTATTGGACCCTTCTGTTGAAAATCTTTTCGAAAAATTATATGTAAAACTGGACGACCTGCTGCCTGAAGAGCCGCCCTGTCTCGTACATGGCGACCTGTGGAGCGGAAATTTCATTGTGTCGGAAGATGGAAAGGCATGCCTTATTGATCCTGCGGTTTATTATGGAAATCGTGAAGTGGACCTTGCCATGTCGACTTTATTCGGGGGTTTTAGCCCTGAATTTTATGCTTCTTATGAAGAGGAGTATCCCCTTATAAAAGGATGGAGAAACAGGCTCGACCTGTATAAACTCTATCCCCTGCTTATCCATCTTAATCTTTTCGGGTGCAGTTACCTGGGATCAATCTTACAAATTCTGCGAAGATTCTGATCTTTCCTTCCAGAGTTCCCTGAAACTTTTCGGTGCAACTTTCGGAAGGGTTCTCCCTGGCCCCCAGAGTTTCTTGCCAAACCTGTTTATCATGCGGTTTTTCAGCCTGCTTCCGGGTTTATCAAGCATCCAGCGTCTCATCATGACCATTTTCCAGCCCTTGTTCGCCTGACGCCAGAAAAACGAAATATATTTTTTTGAAACAGCCTCATTGCGGTTATGCAACAATAATTCATGCAGGGGGATTTTCACCGGGCATACTTCTGTGCATTTTCCACAAAGGCTGGAAGCAAAACTCAGATGATGATACTCCTTGAATCCATTGAAGTGAGGAGATATTACGGAACCTATGGGGCCTGAATATACTGTACCGTAAGTATACCCTCCGATACTTTTATAAACCGGGCATCCGTTCAGGCATGCCCCGCAACGGATACATGATAAGGCTTTTCTTTGTTCTTTAAATTTCAGGAGATCTGTACGATGGTTGTCAAGCAAAATCACGTACATTTCTTCCGGCCCGTCAACTTCCCATTCTGTTTTGGGGCCAAGCAGGATATTGTTATACACTGTAATATGCTGGCCAGTACCGTGATGAGCAAGAAGCGGAAGGAACAAATCAAGGTCCTCAAGGGAAGGAATGATCTTTTCGATTCCAACAATAGCAATATGTATCCGGGGAAAGGCAATCGATAGAAGGCCGTTCCCTTCGTTTTCGGTAAGCACAACGGCCCCCATGTCGGCTATAAGAAAATTTCCCCCTGTAATTCCGACATCGGCCCTGATAAATTCCTTGCGGAGTTTGTCCCGAACAAACAACGTTATCTCTTCGGGCCTGCTGTTCTCGGGAAGGCCAAATTTCTCATGAAAGAGCCTGGCTACATCTTCCTTTGATTTGTGCATGGCCGGAGTAACAATATGATACGGCTTCTCTCCGGCTACCTGAACAATGAACTCCCCAAGATCAGTTTCAAATACTTCCCGTTTGTTTTTTTCAAGCACTTCGTTGATCTCTATCTCTTCTGAAATCATCGATTTCTGCTTCACAATGATCTGTGCCTTCGCTTTTTTAATAATATTAAGGATCTCTTTCTGGGCTTCCTTTTCACTCGTAGCCCATATAACCTTACCCCCCATGCGTTCGAAATTGTTTTCAAACTCAACCAGGTATTTGTCCAGATTATTAATCACCTTATATTTTATATTAGCAGCCCTTCTTTTAGCCAGTTCAAGATTCTTAAACTGGCTTAAACCCCGGGTTACCGCGGCATCATATCTGCCAATATTGAAATTCAGCCTTCGTTTTTGTTCCTTGTCAAAAGCCCGCCTGCCGGCGTCTTCAAGAAACCTGTGATGTGCATGATTCATGCCTGGAGTTTATATGATTCGGGATATTTTTTCAACTCTTCTTAAATGCCTTCCCCCTTCAAAATCAGTGTTCAGAAATGTCTTCAAAAAACTCAGCGCCTGTTCCTTGCTAATAAACCGTGCAGGTAGGGCTATAATATTGGCGTCGTTATGCTGACGCGACAACCTTGTGATTTCTTCATTCCAGCAAACCGCGGCGCGAACCTTTCTGTACTTGTTGGCAACCATCGCAACGCCGTTACCGCTTCCGCAAAGAATTATACCTTTATCAAATTCTTTATTGTTAACAGCATTGGCCAGAAGATGTATGGGATCAGGATAGTCTATGCTCTCTTCTGAATAGGCGCCAAAATCTGTAATTATATATTGTTGAGACTGAAGATATTCCTTTAAACACTCCTTAAATTTGTAGCCCGCGTGATCAGAACCAATTGCAATCTTTTTTAAAGAATCAAGCATTGTTAATATTGTTTGTTTACAAAAGTAATCATAATGAAATCAAAATGAACCGAAAGCATAAAATGAGCATAAATATCTGCCTTAAAATCAATTTCTTAAAATTTACACATGCTGTTGTTAACAACCTATTAATTTTGTTGTAAACTTTTTGAAAAAAAACGGTGTTTTCCCTTTTCAGCATGTTTAATTTAAAAAATGAAAAGTTAGCAGGAAATTATTACATTGTGTCAACATGAAAATGGCTATGAGGCAACAGGTTGTTATCCACAACCATTGAAATTGACAATTGTTAAGAAATAATATATATTACTGTATGACAATAAATTAAATTTACGAATAATGAATCCGGACTGTTAACTTAAAGTTGATTTTTTAAAATCCAAATTTTAAGTCATTATTTAATCAACCGTTTCAACAGCTATTATAAATAACAATAAAAAGAATATTTATTATTATTATGAAATACCCTTACGAACAATATTCATACAAACCATGAATGATAATTATGGGTATTCCATGTGACCATTAAAAAAAATATTAACACATGAAAACTATTTCAAATCAGGATATCGCCGGCAAGATACTTAAACTTAAAAAAGATAAGAATGCAATAATTCTTGCTCATTATTACCAGGTTCCTGAAATACAGGATATTGCAGATTTTATTGGCGACAGCCTTCAACTTTCACAAAACGCCAGGAGTACAGATGCTGAGATCATTGTATTTGCAGGTGTTCATTTTATGGCCGAAACTGCTAAAATATTAAGTCCGCATAAAAGAGTACTTTTGCCAGATCTTGAAGCAGGTTGTTCATTAGCCGATTCCTGTCCTCCTGAAGCATTTAAAAAATTTATTGAACAGCATCCGGAACATGCTGTTATATCGTATATCAACTGTTCGGCAGAAATAAAAGCCTTATCGGATGTAATTTGCACCTCAAGTAATGCCGTTAAAATCGTTGAATCATTTCCCAGGGAGCAAAAAATAATTTTTGCTCCCGATAAAAATCTTGGAGGGTATATTAACCAGATCACCGGCAGGAATATGGTTTTATGGAACGGAAGCTGTGAAGTACACGATATAATCAAAGTCGAAGAGGTCATCAGATTGAAAAAGGAACATCCGGATGCAAAACTCATTGCCCATCCCGAATGCAGGAATGTAATTCTTCAGTTAGCCGATTTCATTGGTTCTACAACAGCTTTGTTGAACTATTCGATAAAAGATTCATCCGGCAAATTTATCGTTGCAACTGAAAGCGGAATTCTTCACCAGATGAAAAAGTCATCTCCCGATAAGGAATTCATAATCGTTCCCATGAATGAGAAATGTTCCTGTAATGATTGTCCTTATATGAAGCTTAATACGCTCGAAAAGCTGTATCTTAGCATGAAGAATGAAAAACCGGAAATTTTACTGTCTGCCGAACTGATTGAAGCAGCCGGATCTCCGATCAGGAAAATGCTGGAACTTTCTTCATAATCAAAAGGATGAGCCGACTTCTATACATTTTTACAGTTTTGCTGTTATTGTTTTCTGTTACACCGGGTTCACAGGTTTCAGCTCAGAAGAACGATACGATACTTAAAAACAGTTACCAGAAATTCACCTATCCGAACGGCAAACTTTCCAGTGAAGGGACGATCAGGGAAGGCAAACCCGATGGATACTGGAAATCGTACTATGAAAACGGGAAGATAAAATCCGAAGGAAACAGAAAAAATTTTGAACTTGACTCTCTGTGGACGTTTTATAATGAAGACGGAAAACTCATCCTCGAAATAACATATAAAAAGGGAAAGAAAAACGGTATCAGGACCAGCTACCTTGACAAGGAGACGATCAAGGAAAATTATAAAAATGACATTAAAGACGGGTATACCAGGTATTTTTACACTAACGGGAAGTTAAAACTCGAAGTACCTTATGTGAAGGGCGTGGAACAGGGATATGGAAAGGAATATGCCACCGATGGTACCATCATTACCCTGACGGAATACAAAAAAGGATTTATTGTCGACCGGCTAAGGATAAACCGGAAGGATAAAAACGGCCTCAAACAGGGAAAATGGTTTCTGTTTTATGAAAACGGGAACATCAAACAGGAAGGGGCCTACAGGGAAGATTTAAAAGACGGGTATTTTAAGGATTACACCGAAACCGGTGACCTCCTGAAGATCAGTAAATACGTAATGGGGGATCTTCAGCCCGATGCTGAAGAAATAGCAAAACTGCAGGTAAGGAATGAGTATTATCCAGACGGGAAATTGAAAATATCGGCCATGTATCGTAATGAGATACCGGAGGGAATGAGACGGGAATTTAAACCCGACGGGACTCTTGAAAAATCGGCCATGTACCATAACGGGATTATTACCGGGGAAGGAAACATGCTTGATGACGGTAATAAAGACGGGCATTGGAAAGAATTTTTCACCGATGGTTCACTGAAAGCTGAGGGTAATTATGAAGACGGGAAACCCACAGGAGAGTGGAAATACTTTCATTTAAACGGAAAGACAGAGCAGGCCGGCAGGTTCAACAAGCAGGGAAAACCTGATGGAAAATGGAAGTGGTTTTATGATGACGGGAAACTGTTAAGGGAAGAAAATTACCGGAACGGATTAAGGGATGGACTGCTGAGCGAATACGACGAAGATGGGACCCTGATCCAGGAAGGTGATTTTGTGAACGGGGAAGAAGACGGTCCATGGTTTTATCTGACAGGTAACGATTTTGTGAAAGGAAATTACCGGGATGGATTACGTGCTGGCATATGGTCTACCTATTCGCTGCTGAAGAACGGCGGCAAGACAGATTCCCTGCTGATGTTCAGAGGAAATTACATAGATGACCTGCCCGATGGAAAGCATATCTGGTACTGGGATAACGGAAAGGTTCACGACGAAGGGCTTTTTGTGATGGGAAGAAAGGAAGGGGACTGGATGATCAATAATTCCGACGGCACCCTGTTCCTTGTGATTACATATAAAAACGGAGTTGAGATCCGCTTTGACGGTGTCAAAATAAAACCCCCGTTTGAAAAAGAAGAATAAACATTCAGGCCGGCGGATTTGCCGGTAATTTTATAGAGAATAAGATGGAAAAGAGAAGACCAGGACAGGGGGGCAGGGGTAAACCTGCTGAATCGCGCAGGTCAAAACCAGAAGATACTGGAAGGTCCGGGAGGCCGGAAAGGCGAAGCAAACCGCCAACAAAATCCTGGGATGAACGTAAACCAAAGACCGAGGATTCCGGGAGACCGGAAAGGCGAAGCAAACCGCCGTCAAAACCCTGGGAAGAACGTAAACCAAAGACCGAGGATTCCGGGAGACCGGAAAGGCGAAGCAAGCCGCCGTCAAAACCCTGGGAAGAACGTAAACCAAAGACCGAGGATTCCGGGAGACCGGAAAGGCGAAGCAAACCTGTTGAAAAGCCCTCGGGAAACCGCCGGCCCAGGCTGGAAGGATCAGAAAGGACGGAACGTCCTGAACGAACTGGCAGACCAGGACAGAAACCCTGGGGAGAACGCAAATCCAGGGATTTCTCAAGACCAAAAACCGGCAGGAAAGATTCACAGAAAGATGAACTGATACGCTTGAATAAATACATTGCGAATGCAGGAGTGTGTTCCAGGCGTGAAGCCGACAACCTGATACTTGCCGGAGTGGTCCGTGTGAACGGAAAAGTTGTTACCGAACTCGGGATCAAAGTCTCTCCGGGCGATAAAGTTCAATATGAGGAGCAGACCATCAGCCAGGAAAGAACAAGATATATACTTCTGAATAAACCTAAAGGGTATATCACGACCCTTGACGATCCCGAAAAACGAAAAACAGTAATGAGCCTGATACAAGGAGCCTGTAAGGAAAGGGTTTATCCTGTCGGCAGGCTTGACAGAAACACGACCGGACTGCTCTTGTTTACAAACGACGGAACAATTGCAAAAAAACTTTCTCATCCAAAGTACGGAATAAAAAAGATTTATCATGTTGAACTCGACAGATCGTTAAGCAGGTCTGATCTTGAAAAAATCAGGGCCGGGTTTGAACTTGATGACGGGAAAGTCGAAGTTGATAAAATAGAATATATTGAAGATTCGAAGTCAAAAAAAGAACTGGGAGTAGAATTGCATTCAGGTAAAAACAGGGTGGTCAGAAGAATTTTTGAACACCTTGAATATAAAGTGGTTAAACTTGACAGGGTGTTTTATGCAGGGCTTACGAAGAAAAATCTGACCCGCGGCCATTGGCGGTTTCTCGAGGAGCATGAAGTCAATTTATTAAAAATGATCAGTTCCTGAATTTAACCAATTTCAGATAATGAGCCAGATAAGTATTTTTATTGTTGAAGATGAACTGTTGATCTCAGCAAGCCTGAAATCCCAGCTGCAGAACTTCGGATATGAGATTCTTGGCTCCAGCACAAGGGGCTGGCAATGTATTGAAGACATAACAAAACTTTCTGCTCAGGGCAAAGAACCTGAAATCATCCTGATGGACATACACCTTCGGGGAGAGATTGACGGCATTGAAACTGCAAGAATTCTGGTTGAAAAATTCAATTGTGCCATCATCTTTCTAACCGGGCAAAGCTCGAAGGAAATATATGAGCGGTCCTTTAAGATCAAACCATTCGGCTATCTGCTGAAACCCATAGATATGGAGCAAACGAAGATGACCATCGAAATTGCTGCCTACCAGAGAAATCTTGAAATTGAAAACCTGCTTTATCAGCAGCAGCTCGAAATGCTTCTTGAGGAAAGAAAACGCGAAAACGACGAGATCTCGGCCCTTTACCAGACTATGGTGAACAATTCCCTTGTAGGAATGACAATTACCCAGGACAATAAAATTGTATTTGCCAACAGTCAGATTGCCGAGATGACGGGTTTTGACCTTGAGGACCTGATCGACATGAGCATAGACCGGCTTTTTGAATATATCCATCCGGATGACAAACAGGAGATCATCTTAAGATTCACCTCGAAGATTCAGGGAAAAGACGGACCTAATTCAAGCAGGTTCAGAATTATGCGTACGGACGGAAGCATTTGCCATGTTGAATCGTATGCCAAGGTGGTTAATTATAAAGACGCCCCGGCGCTTCATAATGTTTATTTCGACATTACCTCTTACTGGGAGGTCATTAATGAGAAATCAGTATAATAAATTTTACGCATAAACCATGAGAACAATCCTGATTGCCGTTTTATTGACATTGTCGGGCATGAATATTCATGCCCAAACCATGCTGGATCTTGTTGCAAAAGCAGGAGATGCTTTACAATATCCAAATGATGCCCAACTGGTTATTTTCGACAGCACCATGGTCGATATGCAGGAAAGCGGTCTTACTTATGTGATTACTCACAACCTCTCAAAAGCTCTGAATGCAAAAGGCGCCCTGGAATTAAACGTGATAAAATACGGCTATGATCCCTTATCGTCATTTATTGAATTCAGGCAGGTGAATGTTTATAAGAAAGACGGAACTGTGGTCAGACTCGATCTTAAAAATGTAATGGATTATCCTGCTCCGGCCAGGGCAATTTACTGGGGAGCAAGGGAAAAGATGGTGGAGGTCGGCAGGCTGGAACCCGGGGATGCCGTGGAAGTGGTGTTATTCAGAAAGGGTTTCACCTATGCTTTGCTGCAGGACGATGATGACAAATATATCCCTCCTATGAGGGGTCATTTTTATGATATCGTTGATTTCTTTGACATTAGCCCCGTAAAAGAAAAGGTTTATAAAGTAAGTATTCCCAAATCAAAGATTCTTCAGTTCCAGTTTTACAACGGGGAAGCCCGGGTTTCCTCATCAATTGAAAATAATAAAATCGTATATACCTTTTCGAAAAGGGAGATGGTTCCATTCAAAGCTGAACCCAGGATGGTGGCTTTATCGGATGTGGCGCCAAAATTATTGCTTTCGACCAGCCCAGACTGGCAGACCAAATCAGAATGGTTTTATAAGGTTAATGAGGATTTCGGAAGTTTCGAATCAAGCCCTGAGATCAGGGCCAAGGTAAATGAAATCCTGAAAGGCGCTAAAAACGAACAGGATTCCATTGCCATTCTGACCCACTGGTGTGCCGATGAGATCAGGTATTCAGGAATTTCTATGGGTTGCGGGGAAGGCTTCACTTTGCACAAAGGCTCGATGACTTTTACCGACCGTTGCGGAGTTTGCAAGGACAAAGCAGGAATGCTCATTACCATGTTAAGGGCTGCCGGGTTTAAGTCATATCCGGCGATGACGATGGCCGGGTCAAGAATTGACTATATCCCTGCTGACCAGTTTAACCACTGTGTTACAATTGTAAAGCTGCATAGCGGAAAATACAAACTGCTCGATCCAACCTGGGTGCCCTTCATCAGGGAGCTTTGGTCAAGTGCAGAACAACAGCAGCAATACCTGATGGGTGTTCCCGAAGGCGCCGACCTTCAAACAACCCACGAATCTGACCCTGCAAATCATTACATTAAAATAGACGGCAATACTGAATTGATGCCCGACGGCAGCCTGAAAGGCAGCTTTTCAATACAGGCTGAAGGACAGAGCGATGCAGCCATAAGAGGCCTTTTAAGGAATTCCTCCAGATCGGTCTGGTTTCAGAATGTGGAAAAAGAAATACTCAAACTCTGGCCCCAGGCCGTTGTGACCAAAGTCGATTATACCGATCCTGTGAACTACCGGGAGAGCTCCGAAAAGATTAACATTGAATTTGTTATTCCCGGATTCGCACTAATCAGTGGAAAAATGATGATGTTTACACCTCTCGCAGCTGCTGAAATATTCAAATCATTCCAGGGACAACTTAGTTTTGATACCGATCTTGCAGAGAGAAAATATCCCTTCAGGGACCGTTGTTCAAGGCAGGTTAACATACATGAGACAATGACAATACCCCTGAACAGCAAGGCCGGACGAATTCCTGTTGCGGTAGGTGCAGGAGGCAATGCAGCCAGTTACAAAGGAAGCTATATGTTGAAAGGAAACACCCTTGAATTCACCTCGAAAGCCGTCTACAGCAGGAGGATCTACGAACCATCCGAATGGCCTGAATTCAGGGCCAGTGTTGAGGCACAGAATACATTTACGGATAAAGCAGTCGTCATTGAATTGTAAACCATCGATCATGAAAAAAATAATTCCTTTTATTTTCTTTTTTATTTCCGGCCTGGCGGTCTGCGCCCAGAAAGAAGAAACTGCTCCATCAACCCCCGGCTCTGATGCTGAATATATTTCCCTGTTAAAAGAATATACACTGAATGCCGACGGAAGCATCGATTATCGCTTTGTCAAGGAACAGAAACTCCTGACATACAGGGCATTTCACAATCTTTACGGGGAAACGTTCATAAGCTATAATCCCGGCTTCCAGAAACTCGATATCAATTCGTGTTACACGGTAATGGCAGATGGTAAGAAAGTTGAAGCTCCTTCCAATTCTTTTAACCTGGTACTTCCGGCATTTGCTGCCAATGCGCCAGCGCTCAATTTGTTGCGCGAAATGGTAATCACACATACCGGGCTTGAAAGGGGAGCTGTCGTCCACCTTGATTATACAATTCATACAGAAAAAGGCAATATCCCGGCACTTATGGGAAATGAGGTCCTGGCCGAATATGAACCGGTAAAAGAGCTGACAGTAATCGTAAAAGTGCCGACAAACGAAAAACTGTTTTATAAACTGATAAACGGAGCATCAGAGCCCCGGAAATCTCTTGAAAACGGATTCCAGGTTTATACCTGGCATCTCCTGAACGTAGCCGCCTTTTCACAGGAGGAATTTCAGAGAAGCTCTTATGAAGCTTACTCCCGAATACTTTTCAGCTCGTCCGGTAACAGAAATACAACATACGCATACCTGACAAACCAACCGGCTTTTGGGATGAAAATCACGGATTCGATGAAAAGTATAATTCAGACCCTGAAGAAAGAAAATCCCGATCAGCTGAACCTGGCACTGAAGATCCAGGAAAAAGTGGTCAATGATCTCCGGTTGTGGCCGGTTCCTTTGAAATTAACCGGGTACCGCCTTCGCACTGCTGATGAAACCTGGAGCAGTATGGGAGGAAGCCTTTGCGAAAAGGCAATACTGATGGCAGCCCTGATTGAAGCTGCAGGAATTGAAGCCGACCCGGTTGCAATCACCCGGGAAACTTTTTTCGATGAAAAACTGGGAACCCTTGCCGATATTGATGATTTTGTGGTAATGATAGATCTGAAAGATGCAGGAACCCAGTATCTTTCAGTTACTTCAACCAATTCCCAGGACCTGGGAAAAGTGCTATCAGAAAAAGTTTTTACAGCACTCGGGCAGGGTGAAAAACCCGAATATCATCATTCCGGGTCAGCAAAGCTATCGGTGAACATGAGCGGATCGCTTGTCCTTCTTTCAGAGCTGAAACTTGCAGGAGAGCTGAGCCTTGAAACAGCTGGCGCAGCCAACCAATTCCTGGGCCTGACGGCAGATAAGAACAAGATGAAAAACCTGGTGGCCGGCAGTATCTCAAAATCCGGTTTAAAAGAAATCAAAGTCAGCCAGAGCTCTCCGGAAACCTCCTTTCAGACATTTTCTGTAAAAGAAGAAAAGCCACTCAGAAAAGATTCATCATGGGTATATTTCACCATTCCTTTCTGCAATGCCGGGATCGACAGCTGGGGTATGAAAATTCTTTCATCAAAACGCCATCAGGCGGTTGAGCTCCCCTGTTCGGGCGAAGAAAATTATGAATATACCCTGACCCTGCCTTCCGGCTATTCATTGTTCAGCCCGGCCACCAAAATAGAGCTTGACAACAAAGCAGGCCGGTATTATTTCGAGCTGAAACAGGAAGGAGGCAAACTCAGTATAAGCAGGAAGATCAGACTAAGCAGCCGTATCGTCAGTCCTGAGAATTATAGCGATTTCAAAGCACTGATGGACAACTGGAACAACCCGAGGCAAAGGGAAGTCATACTAAGTAGCGAGGTAGTGAGGTAGCGAGCATTTTGCACAAGCGGCCTTAGGTGGAGCGAAGGGAGCAATTCACACAAGCCGCATCAGGTGGAACGAAGTGACACCGTAGCGGTGGTGTGAAGTTGCGACCTGCGACACCGTAGCCACGTCGTGAAACTGCAAGCGGTCAGCGTATCACGATCCGGTTAAGTTTGCGGTGGATCTGTACACTTTTTGCTTTAAGGTTTTTCCATAGTGTCTGGATCTGTTTCACATCCTCAGTTGACTCGTTTCCGTGAAGTTTCTTATGTAATTCCTCGAGCAGCCGGTCTATTTTCCTGGCTTTGAATGAAAGAAGAGAATAATCGAGGCGAACGATCAGCCGTTCTTCTTCGATGTCAATCATGACATTGTTTTTTTTCCAGTTCTGGCTGAGCTCGTAAGGGGTGAATACGAGATCAACTGCCGCATAAGCGATTTCCTTCTCTTCGTGCCCCAGGAAGAACGATCTCTCCGGGATCTGGTCCTTATCAAGCCCGGCAATGTATTCTTCAAATATGGCCGCGTAAATCTTATTATCGAAACCGAGCTCATCCCTGCGGATGTCATGCACCATATAATCGGCAACCATCACCGGGACCTTCACGATGTCATTATTTTCGTCAGGTTGTTCAATATGCACGATATCGGTGCCGTAAAGCAGGAGCAGCCGCATGATCTCTTTTTCCTGGCTTTCAGCTGAAGAAGTATCCGTTTCGGCCGAAGGCTGGGGCGGGGCTATGATTTCCGGAGCGGGAATATCATCGGTGCCGCCCCTTTCCTGGAGCTCCTTATTCAGCCTTTTTCTCCTGATCTTATTCAGCTCATTCATCAGTACCTGTTCCGGAACCGTCATCAAATCGGCGCATTCGCGGATAAAGAGTGTGCGGGTAATAACATCAGGGATCAACGCAATGGAAGCAACAATATCCTTGATCAGGCCGGCTTTTTTAACGGGATCATTCTTCGTTTCATCGAGCATCAGTTTGGTTTTGAAGCTGATGAAATTGACGGCACTGCCCGTGATGAACTTTTCTGTTTCCTGCGGATGATGTTTTCGTGCATATGAATCAGGGTCCTCATTATCCGGGAAAAGAACAATTCTTACATTCATCCCCTGTTCCAACACCATGTCAATGCCCCTGAAAGAAGCCTTGATCCCGGCAGGGTCACCATCATAAAGAATCGTGATATTCGAGGTATATCTCTGTATCATCCTCACCTGGTCGGTGGTGAGCGAAGTCCCCGAAGAAGCAACCACATTTTCAACACCAGCCTGGTGAAGCGAGATCACATCGGTATATCCTTCAACCAGGTAACAGTTGTCTTTTTGGGCAATAGCCGTCCGGGCAAAATAAATTCCATAAAGTGTCCTGCTCTTGTTGTAGATATCCGATTCAGGCGAATTGACATATTTCGGTCGGTTTTTTTCCGAAGTCAGGATGCGCCCTCCGAATCCCAGGGTGCGACCGGAAGCCGAATGTATCGGAAAGATCACGCGGGAATGAAAGCGGTCGTATAGCCTGCCTTCTTTTTCGAGGGATAAACCGGTTTTGAGCAGGATATCCTTTTTATACCCCTCGGTGATGGCATGTTCCGAAAACGCATTCCAGGGGTCGGGGCTGAAGCCGAGCTGAAATTTCCTGATAATATCTTCCCTGATCTCCCTTTCCCTGAAATAGGCTAATCCCAGGGCTTTGCCTTCTTCAGTGTCAAACAGTGCCGAGGAAAAGTATTTGCGTGCAAACTCATTCAGGTTGAACAGACTTTCTTTTTCACTGGTTTCCTGGATCTGTTCGGGGGTCCGCGCTTCCTCTTCGATTTCGATCTGGTATTTTTTCGCGAGATACCTGAGCGCTTCGGGATAGCTGAGGTGTTCATGTTCCATAATGAACCCAACTGCATTCCCGGCTTTTCCACAACCAAAACACTTGTAAATACCTTTTACCGGTGAAACGGTAAACGAAGGAGTTTTCTCATTGTGGAAAGGGCAAAGCCCGAGGAGGTTCACACCCCTGCGGCGAAGGCTTATGAAATCGCCGATAACCTCTTCGATCCTCACAGCTGAAGTGATATTATCTATGGTTTCCCGGTTGATCATAAGCTGTTATTAGCGTATAGCGAAAATACTAAATTCGCTTGAAGTTTCTCAGTAATTTTATGCACTTCATTGATCTGGAATGCGGAATACTATTCTGAAACCACTCAGGCGGGCTGTCGCCTTGCTGTTTTTAGTGTCGACGGCCCTGCTGTTTTCCGGACTGGCAGTGTTTCTGCCGGTGAAGTGTGTCCTGTGGTTGCAATTCATTCCATCCCTCCTGAACTTCACTGCAGTGGTTTCCTTAAGTTCCGCGGGTTTTATTGTCGTTGTCATTTCAGCTCTTTTGTTTGGCCGGGTATACTGTTCATTCATTTGTCCGCTTGGTATTTTGCAGGATGTTTTTATCAGGGTATCGGCTGTCCTCCTGAAAAAAACAAATACCTATAAACGCCCGCTGTATGTCATTTCGTTTCTGATACTTGGTATATGCATATTGCCGCTGTTTTTTCGAAATATCATTTTTTTGAACCTGCTTGATCCCTTTGGAATAAGCGGCAGGATCTTTGCGGGATTCCAGGGCTCGCTCCTGCTTTCAGCCATATTGCTTCTGGTTTTCGCGGTATTTGGTTCCCTGAAGAACCGCTGGTATTGCAATGTGATTTGCCCGTTGGGAGTTGTTTTAGGACTATTATCCAGGCTTTCATTTTTCAGGATCAGGATTGAAGGCGGATTATGTGCTGCCTGCGGCAGCTGTGAAGGGGTTTGCAAGTCGAACTGCATAGATTACAGGTCTCACAGGCTTGATTTCGACCGCTGCGTGGGTTGTATGAACTGCCTGGGTTCCTGCCCCGAAAAGGCGATCAGTTTCAGGGCAGGCCGGGATAAAAAGAAAACGCCTGCTTTTGCACAACCGGCAGTGGAAAACAATTCCCGTCGCAATTTTATTAAAACCTCGGCCATGGGGGTTGCCACAGTCAGCGGATTGCTGCCGGTTTCCGGGCTTTTTACGGCATCGGGGCGGCTTCCTGAAACGCTTCCCGTGATGCCGCCCGGGGCTGTCAACCTCTGGCATTTTACAGAAAAATGCACGGCCTGCCAGCTTTGCGTTTCTTCATGCCCGACCCGCGTATTACAACCATCCTTCTTTGAGTACGGGCTTAGTGGATTATTCCAGCCCAAACTCGATTTCGAACGGTCGTTCTGCAAATATGACTGCATAAAGTGTACGGAGGTTTGTCCTTCGGGTGCAATTCAGCCCCTGGGCCTGTATGAAAAACAAAGGACGCAGACAGGACTGGCCGTGTTTGCAAAGAACCAATGCCTGGTAGTTGAAAAGCAAAAACCCTGCGCAAAATGCTCGGAACATTGCCCCGCGAAAGCAATAGAAATGCTGCCATACCTGGGCAAACTGAGAATCCCCAAAGTTGATCCGAAACTCTGTAATGGTTGCGGGGCCTGTGAATTTTACTGCCCGGTGAGGCCCGAAAAAGCAATCTCAGTCGAAGCGAATGCGTATCAACGATTAATATGGTAATCAATCAGTTCCTTTCGGAATATCGTATCGTTCGTTGTTGTGTCAACCCAGCATTCGAATACCAGCCCAACGTTCTTCTTAAAAGTTTGCCAAACGTATAATGAGTTTCTGACCAATGGATCTTTATGGCAGGTATAATACCTTTGTATGATGATCGAATCCAGGTTTGCATCGACGGTTTTTTGCATTACCTGAAATACCTGGGTGCCGGGATTTGTATTCGGGTTACCAAGAGGCATTTCCCATGTTGCTCCCGGGGTTTCTGAAAGAATTGGAACCCAGCCAAGTTCATAGGTTCCGTAAGTGAAAAACCCTTCATACTGGTTTATGGGCCTGCTGTCAAATGTGGTCAATGTCATCCCCTTAAAGCTTACATAGTTATTGCTCGTCCTGCTGACAACAGTTGAGGCAGCTGTCTGATAGATCCAGTATGACGCAGGGTAAACAGGCAGATAAGGACGGGGAGTTACAGCATCGACGGGAGGGGATATCTTCCCGGGAAGAAGAAACCAGGTTTTGCCTGTATTTTGGGCAAAGCCGACAATCCCTTCTTTTATGCTGTAATAAACCTGGGAAATATATACCGGGCAATAAATTGTGAAGCCCGGCCCGATAAGCTCATATACATTTTCAAACAACCTGGGTCCAATGGTGATGGTATTATAATAAGCCTGGACATAACCGCCTTTTTTAAATGCCGGATCCGGCAGGTAACTGATCAGGGTATCAATTTCAAAACGAAATTCTGCGGAATAGATGCAGCTTCCGCTGTTGCCGGTCGCTATGCCGATATTAAAATACTTTGTTCCCGCATATCCCAAAAACGGGTCCAGGTAATGAAGGTTAAAAAAAAGATAGTCGGAATTTGGTGAAACAAAACCGGAGGAATTTAACTCGCAGCTGTAATAATTCCCCTGGTAACCCGATGGGTTATCGGGGTGTTCATAATACGTTTTCATCATCGAATTACGCCCTGCGAATTTGAAGATGATGGAGTCTCCTTCATTACTTTTAAAGATCAGGGTATCAGAGGTAGGGTAAGGTAAAATGGCCAGTTCCGATGGAGTAAATGAGAAGGACCCCAGGCTGCTTCCTGAAGGACTGCTGTCTTTCTTTTTACATGAACCAAGCAGAATGAGGCAGAACCCGAATGTCATGACAATCAGTGACTTTCTCACAGCTGTAGAATGGAATGAACAAATATATATCAGAAATAAATAAAAATCAAGATAATTGTTGTGCCAGGCGGATTACAGGATTTTTACAGAATGACATCCTGCCATCTTCCTCCAGTAAGGACCCGCTGGGACCTGAATCCAAGTTGTTTCAGGGTGGATACGGCATCTTCGAACATCTTCGACAGTTCTTCCGGTTTATGGGCGTCGGAGCTTATAGTGACCGGAATATTCATTTTCAGGATCTTTTTCAGTACGTCGGGACCGGGAAAAAAAGTTTCGGCACGCTTCTTATAAAGCCCCCGGGTGTTTACTTCAACTACTGTTCCCGAAGCGGCAATAAGATCAAGGGTTTCGTCGATAAGCCCGACATACCAGGGATCGGTCTCATTGAAATACCTTCCGCGGTTGTACATTTTAACTTTATCAAGGTGGCCGATAATATCAGGTTTGTGCAGGGAGATCATTTCCCGGAGTTGTTTGTAATAAGCAGTAACAGCAATACGCCCGTCACCCCTGAAGATGCTTTGTATGCCGTCGTCATAAACAGAAATATCGGGGCCGTCGATAAACCAGAGCCTATCACGGTTTCCGTCACGTACAAGATGGACTGAGCCGATCGTATAATCGAATTGATATTTTTTACGCAGTTCTTCAAAAGGCATAGTCATTCCAGGGATGAAATCAATCTCGACTCCCAGTAATATTTCTAAGGCTTTTTCTTCGGATGAGGGAGAGGCGTATTTCTTCTGCAGTTCCCGTATCACGCGGCAGTACATAGGAAGGTTCTTTTCTTTGAGAGCAAAGGAATTCTCGAAAGGGACAGGGGAGTGGTCGCTGAACCCCAGCACTGAAAAACCCTCCCGCAGGGCCTCTTCGATATATCTTTCCGGTTCTGAGGAACCATCGGAAAAACGGGTATGGGTATGGAGGTTGTATTTCAATTACAAATTACGAATTACGAATTACGAATGAATCAAATGGCTGAAGAAGTAAATGAAATTAGTTTTTTTTCGCTATTTCGCTACTTAATATTTTATACACCTTATCCGCCCTCCTAAGCATGATATCAACAGGGATTGAACAATATTCACCCTTCACTGTCTTTTTCACTTCATTCAGTTCGACGCGGATTTCAGGAATAGTAAATTCCACAACCCCTGTCGTCGGGCCCTGGATATAGATGCGGTCACCTTTTAAAAGCTTTCCCGATTCCATTTTGATCTCAGCCACTTTCAGCTTTTTGAAATAATTTGTGACCTTCCCTACATATTCCTTGTAGGTTGTGGCAACAGATCCATGCTGTTCAGCCCATTCACCCATTTTTTTCCCAAGGTAATACCCATCCCAGAAACCACGGTTGTAAACAGTTTTGAGCCGGTCAATCCAGATTTCAACCTTTTCCTTACTGTAAGTCCCGTCAACCAAGGCATCCACGGCTTCCCGGTAACAGGAAACCACGGTTTTGACATATTCCGGACTACGGCCACGCCCTTCAATCTTCAAAACCGTAACACCTGCATTGATGATCTTATCGAGGAACCCGATAGTACAAAGATCCTTTGGTGACATGATATATTCATTATCGACCAGCAGCTCGAGCTCCCCGTCAGTATCTGTGACTTTATAAGGCCTCCGGCAGGTCTGATAGCAAGCTCCCCTGTTTGCCGAAGCATTATAATGGTCAAGGCTCAGGTAACACTTCCCTGAAACCGCCATACACAGAGCTCCATGGGCAAACACTTCCAGGCGTACCGGGTGCCCCTTAGGCCCTTTTATTTTCTGGCGGATGATGGAGCGGTGGATCGCTGCAACCTGTTCAAGGCTCAGTTCCCGGGCGGTAACCATGGTTCCGGAAAACTGCGACCAGTATTTCACCGCCTCAAGATTAGTGATGTTTGCCTGAGTCGACATATGCACTTCCATCCCTACTGAACCGGCATACTGAATCACGGCTTGATCGGAAGCAATCACAGCGTCGATACGGTTCTTTAGGGCCGAATCCACCATCTTTTTCATCTCTTTCAGTTCATTGTCGAAGATCACCGTGTTGATCGTGAGATACGCGCGAACCCCGTGCTTGCGGCATATGCGCGAGATCTTCACAAGGTCGCGAAGGCTGAAGTTAATGGAAGAACGGGCGCGCATGTTCATCACGCCTATACCGAAATAAACGGAATTTGCTCCTGCCTGTATCGCAGCCCGGAGGGATTCCCAGCTGCCCACCGGAGCGGTAATTTCGACTTTGGGTTTCTCCTTCATAATTTACTGATGGAATGGCGTGATGAGCAGAATGACTTCGCTATTTATCGATGTCTTTCTCGAAGCTGGCGCGGTCTTCTTTTGAAAGATACGGACAATCGAGCATCGCTTTACGTAACTCCTTTGCGAATTCCTGGCTGAATTTCTTATCCGACACTTTATCCTTGTATTTAGCCTTGAATTCCTGGTACAATATCGTCATTTCCACTTCAGCCTGTTTTTCCTTTGCGCGCAGCTGCAAAACTTTTACAGAATCTGCCGGATCCACCGCCTTCAGGTTATTCATGGTTTCTATATTCCTGCACATTGCTGTTGCAATGTTTTTGGCATCTTGCTGCAGTTCTTTGTTTCCTCCGCAGGAAGCCAGGGCGATCACAGCGCTGATGAAAATAACATTCACAAATTGTTTCATAAAGCATGGTTTATATGATGATAGTAAATTTTTTAATTTGGGAACCTGAGATTTCGCTTTTCGCTTTTCGCCTTTCGCTTTTCGCCTTTCGCTTTTCGCCTTTCGCTTTTCGCCTTTCGCTTTTCGCCTTTCGCCTTTCGCTTTTCGCTTTTCGCCTTTCGCCTTTCGCCTTTCGCCTTTCGCTTTTCGCCTTTCGCTTTTCGCCTTTCGCTACCTCGCTACCTCGCTATTTATTTTTATACTAAGCTCTTTAAGCTGTTCCTGCTTGATGGCTGAAGGCGAATCGATCATCACATCCCTCCCTGAGTTGTTCTTTGGAAAAGCAATAAAATCGCGGATTGAATCTCCTCCTCCGAAAATGGTTGACCAGCGGTCAAACCCAAAGGCGATCCCGCCATGGGGAGGAGCTCCGTATTCAAAAGCATTCATCAGGAATCCGAACTGATTGGCAGCATCTTCTTCGGTGAAACCAAGAACCTGGAACATCTTATGTTGCAGGTCTTTATTGTGGATCCTAATGGAACCTCCGCCGATTTCAGTCCCGTTGATGACAAGGTCGTAAGCGTTGGCTCTTACTTTTTGAGGGTCGGTGTCGAGCAAAGAAATATCCTCTGGTTTTGGAGAAGTAAAAGGATGATGTTTGGCATAGAACCTCTTTGTTTCCTCATCCCACTCAAGTAATGGAAAATCGGTTACCCAGAGAGGCTTGAATTCACCGGCTTTCATCAGGTTGAGCCTGCGGCCCATCTCCAGCCTGAGTTCGCAAAGGGCTTTCTGTGTTTTTTCAATTGCGCCCGCAAGTATCAGTACCAGGTCACCCGGAACAGCCCCGAACTGTTTCAAAATATGAGCCAGGTCATCCGCAGAATAAAATTTATCTACCGACGATTTAACCGAACCATCGGCAGAATAACGGATGTATATTAGTCCGCTTGCGCCAACCTGCGGCCTTTTAACATATTCAGTAAGTTCGTCGAGCTGTTTGCGCGAATATTCTGCACAGCCGTCAGCCTTGATGCCAACCAGGTATTCGGCATCATCAGCCACCCTGAACCCTTTGCCTTTCATAAAGGGCGTGATCTCCGTAAAAGTCATACCGAAGCGGAGATCGGGTTTGTCGCAGCCATAAAGACTCATTGCTTCATCATATGACATCCGTGGAAAATCATCCATTTTGATATTGAGGACCGAGCTGAACAAATGTTTTGCAAGGCCTTCGAAGGTATTCAGTATATCCTCCTGGGTCACGAAAGCCATCTCGCAGTCGATCTGCGTAAATTCCGGCTGTCGGTCGGCCCGCAGGTCTTCATCCCTGAAACAGCGGACGATCTGGAAATACCTGTCAAAACCGGCAACCATCAGAAGTTGTTTGAAAGTCTGGGGCGACTGCGGAAGGGCGTAAAACTGGCCCGGGTTCATTCGCGAGGGAACCACGAAATCCCTTGCGCCTTCAGGGGTTGATTTGATCAGGTAGGGGGTTTCGATATCTATAAAATTCTGTGAATTCAGGTAATTCCTGGTCTCTATCGAAAGTTTATGCCTGAGCTCAAGGTTCTTCCTGTTGACCTGTCTGCGGAGGTCGAGGTAACGGTATTTCATACGGAGTTCCTCTCCGCCGTCGGTATTATCTTCGATGGTAAAGGGAGGAACCTTCGAAGTGTTGAGAATACTAAGCTCCTCAACCAGTATTTCAATGTCGCCTGTCGGCATTTTCGGGTTCTTGTTGCTTCGTTCGGCGACTTTTCCCTTTGCCCGGATCACATATTCTCGGCCAAGCTTAACCGCTTCAGCGCAAAGAGCCGGGTTCTTATCCATATTGAAGACCAGCTGGGTGATTCCGTAACGGTCGCGGAGGTCGATAAAGGTAAGTCCGCCCATTTCCCTTGATCTCTGGACCCATCCGCAGAGAGTTACCTCAAGTGAAATATGATTGATGCGGAGTTCGCCGCAGGTATGCGTTCGCAGCATATGTAAGGTATTGATTTTAGCCGCAAAGATACAAAAATCAGGACTTGTGAGCTGCGACTCGTGACTCATTGCTTTTGGCTGGATAACTGGATGGCCGGATAACTGTTATCCGTTATTCCAAATTTCGCTACCTCGCTACTTAATACTGACCCTTATTCCTTCGCTGTGTGCCGAAAACTCCGGAGCATACATGCACTGTACGGTTGTTATGCCGTTAGAATAATCACCTGCGGCATTGACCAGCAGGGGGTATTCAAAAACATAGGTCCCTTTAGGCATGTAATCAAAGAAGAAATCGGTGGCAGCGTCGGCAGTGCTCTGGTAATAACCCAGTCCATCCTGGTAATGGTAGCCCGAAATGGTGTTACCGGCCGGGGGCTCGAAAGCCGATGCCCTCTGATCTCCCATATGCACGAATTCGAGGTCGCGGTCGGTCTTAAGGACTATTCGCACTTTAAGTTTATCTCCAATGTTAAGGCGTCCATTATCCTCTACAGATACGAGGACAGGACCGGAAGCTGTGTTTCTTTCAACAAAGAGCTTCTTGTCAAGTTTCAGGGAAGTTTGGGCCAGGGTGATCTTATCCATATTCTCAAAGTATTGCCAGTAAACCGCCCCCCATGCAACCCCGTCGGATGACTTGCTCACCCTGACTTTTCCCATCTCAGGAGTGATCTCTCCTCCGCTCCAGCTCATCTGGAAATACCCGCTGCCGGCTTCCTGTTTTATATCGGTCAGCCTGGAGGGATCGATCTTGATTTTACCTAACGATATCTGTATCTTCGGATCTTCCGAAAGCAATTTTGTTCCTCTCAGGAGCAAGGCATAGCAGGCATCGACCGTGGCCCTGGAACTTCTCCAGGCCCGGGTTTGCTTCTGCTTCAGCAGCCAGATCTTCATTTCCTCAACAGCCTTGCTGTCGTTCGCGACTTCGTCATAAGCTTCGATAAGCAGGGCCTGGGTTTCAACGGTTTCCAGCTGCCGGTAGTATCCGGGATCCTGCGCCCAGTACATCCCCATTTCGGGTGAATGAAGCGCTCTTTCGGAAAGCGATTTGATGATCATCTGAGATATATCTTTCTTTCCGAACCGGTCCAGGGCCAATGCAAGCATAGCCTGGTCAGGGAGATCTTCTTTCATCCAGTACTGCGCAGCCTGGGAAAGAAAATAATTAAGGGCTTCATCAGCAGCTGCAGGTAGCGGGTTGCTCCGGATATAATACGAACGGGAATATAAATACTGTATTTCCATCAAATTCAAATTGTTATCTTTCATCTGAGCAGGATACCTTCTCTTCAGTTCATTATAGTCCTTCCTGAACGCCTCATCCATATATTTAACGCCATTCAGCAGCATCTGACTTACTACTGCATCACCCGTTGAAATCGCCACACCGAGATGTTCGAGGTGTGCAAGACCGCCGATGATATGCTGGCTCATAAACCTGTTTTCGGGCATACCCGGGAACCAGGTAAAACCGCCACCCGGAGTCTGAAGCTTTTTCAGGCGGGAGAGGTTTTTCTGCAAATTCAGTTCGAGATTATCGGGATCAAAATACATACCGAGCCTTTGCCGGTTGCTGGTTTCGGTCTGTGCTTCGACGACCCATGGAGTCTGTTGCAGCAACAGGGACTTCAGCTGGGAATTTTTCTCAAGATTGGAAAGCAGGGCATCGGGAGTAAGACTTTTCCAGCTTTCGAAAACAGCTTTGATTTTAGGATCGGCATTCATAATATGGAACGCAATGCTGTTTGAGTAGAAAGCGCCGAAAGCCGAATATGCATCTTCGTATTGCTGTTCATCCAGCGCAGGCAAAGCCTGTAAAGCATACCAGGCGGGATTTGAAGCAAACTCCAGGGTAAGGCGATAATTTTTAAGTGTTTTTTCTGCGGATGAGGACCTGAGTTTGTCAAAACTGAATTCGAAAGTCCCTTTTCCACGGACAGGCAATGGCATGCTTTCGGTAACCATCATACGGTTGGGAAATACGGGAATCAGCTTCTCTTCACCATCGCTGAATGCCCCGGCTTCGGCAATGATCCTGTATTGAAGCAGCGAAAGCGAAGGATTTTCAGGGATCTGAACAGTCCAGCTGATCCCTGCGCTTTCTCCCTTGCTTATTGCAACATTCTGCTTTAACGGCCCGGAAACGAGGCTATCGAAAGGCTTCATGCTGATGCCGTCAAAAAGCCCGATGCGGACCGTTGCGTCCATGTCCTGGCCGGAAAGGTTCACCACCCTCGTGCTGAACACCAGCCTGTCGCCCTGCCTTACAAATCGTGGTGCATTGGGCATCACCATCAGGTCCTTATGGGTGACAAGCTCTTTTTCAATCAGGTTATATTCCAGCTGCATGGTATATGCAAAACCCTGGAATTTCCATCGGGTCAAAGATTCGGGAGCCGTAAAGTGAAGCGACAGCTTGCCGGCTGAATCCGTAACCAGCACGGGATAAAAGAATGCTGTTTCCCGGAAATCCTTCCTGAGCTGTAATATCGGTTGTGACGGGGGAACTTTGGGCTTTTCTTCAGACGGAGCAGATATCCCCGCCACGACCTGGCTTTCTGGTGGAGGGGTTGCATCCGGACTTACTCCTCCTGCCATTCCCATAACTGCCTTTTCATCCATCAGGCCGGTTCGGTTCATTTGCCCCGATTTAAGCATCATGGGATACCGCCTTCCGCCGAAATAATCGATTTGAAACCAGTTCAGCTGGGGATACTGATGCTCGGAATAGCCTGCTGATGGCAGTGAGGCTGAAACGGAGGCGCTGCGTAAAAGAGAACTGCCGCCGGTATTCCAGGGATTGGTTCCGAAAAATTTTGTTGCGATATCAAACGACCAGGTATTTGCCCTGAAAGCATCAAGGGATACATCGTACATCGATGCAAGAAATTCGGCGCTGACGGGCTTTTTATCAGCGCTGCTGATGTTGATCTTCCATTCTTCTTTAGCTCCCGGAACCAAGTTGCTGCGGAATGTTTCAAAGACAATATTCAGTTTATTGTCGGCGTAGGGAACCTGGATCAGCTTGCTGTCCTGGAATATTCGGTTGAATTTCGAAAATACAAAGTTGACGGAGAAATTACCCCGGTAAC
The DNA here is from genome assembly GCA_903887775.1 of uncultured Bacteroidales bacterium. Lineage (GTDB taxonomy): Bacteria > Bacteroidota > Bacteroidia > Bacteroidales > FEN-979 > CAIRDP01. The sequence continues at coordinate 150,524 of CAISRB010000012.1, read as the reverse complement.
TTTCCAGGACAGCTACCTTGATCTGCAGTTGCTCATTGCTTAGGGAAATCCATTTTCTTGAAAAAAGGCTGTCGCCCTTAAAGATCTCAAACATCATATCGACATTTTTCTCCTTTGAACCAATGAGGAAACTTGCAGTATCACCGGGCTTGGCGCTGGTCTTCAGGGGAACAAACCAGTTCACCGGGCTTGCAGGTAATGCTGCCGAACCAGGGTCATACACTGTTAAAAAACGTTTCAGGCTCACTTTTTCATGAAAAGGATCATCCGCCGACAACAGGATCTCATAAACACCAGCTTCGAGCCGTTGCAGCTTCCCGGCATTATCTGTATAGTTCTTAATGTTGATAACCGAATCTGAAACAAGATTGATGGCTTTATTCAAAAAAGATTCACTTCGTTTCCAGGTATTTGTATCATCCTGATTGCCGTAACTGAAATAAGGGAATAATTCATTGAACTGTTTTTCCGGGATCAGTGAAGTATCCGGCCTGTCCCAAAAATTTTTCATGAAAACCTGTTCAGGAACCCTCAGCTTATTAATAGTCACCGCCAGTATAAGAGGGGTGGATTTGCCGTTCAGGTTAACAGCTTTAAATTTCATAAGGCTGTCGGTCAGCAGATTAAATTTGCCCGGGGCATTTACTGACAAGAGCAAAGACTGGTAGCCCACCGTGACCGTTTGCTCCGAAGATTGTGTTTCCCCGCCGATGTCCGTAACATCGGTTGTAATTGTAAAATCAAAAACCGGCTTATCCGGCCTCGGGACTGAATAATCAGGCATGGCAATGAACGAAAAGCTGAAAGATCCGTCGTTGTTCGTCTTGACCATACCATTTGAGATCTCGGTTTCGGGGGAGGAGGGGAATGGAATAAACCACCTTTCCCAATATGGAAAACGGGCCGACCTGACCACCCTGTATTTTACCTCAGCCCGGCTGACGGCATTTCCTGCGTAAGCCATGGCTTTACCCTTAACAACAAGCGGTTCGCCGAGTTTATAATTGCCTTCCAGGGGATCAAAGCTGACCTCAAATGTGGGGCGCTTATACTGTTCAACCGAGATAGAAACATTGCCCGACTCATTTGAAATGGACATCTGTCCCGGCAGAACATCCGAAGGGGCGATGAAAGAACCGTTGAAAGAAGCAAAGTCATTGGTTGTAAATGATTTTTCGGAGATCATGCGGCCGTTGGCGTCGGTAAATCTCACGAGGGTTGTTTCGTTTGGCAGCAATCTGGTCCTTTCCCCCTTTTTCTCGATGAGGATGCCTTTGAAATAGACCGTTTGACCTGGCCTGTAAATAGCCCTGTCGGTAAAGAAAGTCGTTTGTTTTATTGCTTTCTCAGCCACGGGAGAAACAGGGGACTGGTAAAAACTTTCGGTCAGCAGCACATCACCGGCAGAGATCAGTTTGCAGTAGAGGTTGTTGAATTTTGCCCCCTTGTCAAGCGGAGGCAGGGTTACAAACCCATTGTTGTCGCTGGTCAGGCTGCGGATCTTTTTAGACTCCCAGCTGTTAGTCTGGTAATTATAATTCCTGAACCAGCTTTCCACGGTAACCCCGCCCAGGGGAAAACCTTTATCACGGCTGAAAATGTACAGGCCGATACTGCCATCCCTGTTATGCCTGCTGATATAATTGAGTGAAGAAACCGTATAATCGGAATACGTTATCAGCTTTGAGGAATTTGAAAAGGATGTATCGCTGCATGCCAGAATGACAAAGAAACCCGCAGTGGTTTCTGGAAGAACGACCTCGACACTGTGGTTGCGGTAATCGCCGAAATCGGGAAGGGCCTGCTGCCAGGATTTGCGGGCCTGCTGAGTTGCGAGGAGGTTGATCCTCTCTTCCTTTTTCAGTTTCTCTTTTCCGGATTCCCAGACCTCCCGGTCAATGGCATATAACCTCAGGTAAACATTCTTCATGTTCTTGTATGAGATGAGTGCCAGGGAAGGAGTTCCCGGACTGACGACAGCTTCATTTTTTATCTCCAGTTCGTTGTTCCTGATCGTATTGGCCAGGATACGGCAATCTTTCGCTCCCTCCGAATCAGGAAAACGTTTTGAGGTAACCTCACAAATTTCCAGGGCTTGGTTAAAATCATACTGATGGCCGGTGTTGTTGGCCGTATTGCATCCCTGGCTATGATAAAACCGGGCAATCGCAAAAGAAATACTTGCCGACCAGGGAGAGCCCTTTAAGCGAATTTCAGATTTTTTCAATGCATCCAGGTATAAACTGTCCTTATTTCCCGTGACGGCTTTTTCATTCACAAAAGCGAGCCTTGCAAGATCGGCATCAACGAAAGCAGCGGGGTCCTTGTCATTGATGTGAAACGAAACGAGGCCCTGGTATATCTTTAAAGCCTGAAGGTTCTGGGAAAGCGAATCGCCCGTGGGTAAAATCAGTTTAATAAATTCATCAGCCGGCTTGAAATACATTGCCTTATCAATGCAGAACCCGAAAGCCGAACTGTTCTTCGGTCCTGCTGAAGAAGTGAAGAATTCAAGCGCACGGTTTGCCACAAAATCATAGAGGGTGGGGCGGAAGACTATGACTTTTTCAAAATCAGGCTCAGGGGACCGTTTGTCAAATCCAGGCTCAGGGATTTCGATGATTGCTTTGTAGGCTGAAACGGGTAATGATTGCAGAAGCTGACTATTCTCCAGTGAAGCGAGGTAATTGCGGTAAATGACTTTCAAGAGGGTGTTCAGGTCCCAGGTCTGCAGGCTGTCGGTCTTCACTGGGTCAAGCCGGGTCCTGTCGTGAAAGCGGTATTGGTTGTTCTCGTAATATTTTTCATAGACTTCTGCCAGTATCGATTGAAGGATCTGTTTTGTTGGTTCCTGGGCCTGTTTTACTTCAGTTTCCAGATCCCTTATTGCGCTGACAAGAAAATCCTCGCTGAAAAAACTATTCAGTTTAATCTTATAAATAATCGCTTTGATGAACTGGGGTGTGTCTTTTCCCGATTTCGAAGTCTTGTAGATCCGGTCTACAATTTCGATGGCCGATTTGGGCAATCCCCTGTCAGATAAGGAATCCACCTGTTTCCATTCCTTTTGCCAGGAGGGGGAATGTACGGCAGGCAGGGTATTTTTCTGAGCCAGTGTTACAGTTGACATCAGCGCACAGCCGAATGCCAACCCAAGTAATACGAAGCGGGTAGTCATAATCCGAATTTTATTCAATAATACAAAAACGAAAGGAAGAAACAAAGAGTGTGCCGGAAATCCTGTTTTGAAGGGAAGCTTAGTTTACCAATAATTTACCTGTAAATTCCCGGCCATCATGATCTACATTGATAATATAAATTCCCGGCCTGAGGTTGATGTCAATGGCAGCTTTGTGCTGATTGTTGAGGGTGAGCTGTTTCATCAGCTGTCCCTTGTCGTTAAAGATCCTGAGTTCTGAAGAACCATTCAATCCGTTCAGGTCGACATTCAGCAATCCGCCGAAATAAGGATTTGGATAAATAAAGATCCCCGGGTCTTTTGTAAACGTATTGACGCCCGATAGATGGGCCAGGAAGGCATTCAGGGCAAGGGTCGGTTTTCCGTCAGGGCCCCAGCAGCTAAGCTGGTAGCCGCTCCATGACTTTTCGCCTTCGGGTTCCCAGTAAATTACACCCAGGCCTTTGCTGTTAGTAACGGCTTTTACTTTGTTGAGGACCGCCACCAGCATATCGTAGGTATTCTGAACTTTAGTATAATCCCCGCCGACCTCGGCCACGATCACCTCTTTCCCGTAACGTGAAACCATATTATTAAGATTGTTCCCAAGGTCATTTATTGTAACTGTATAATCAGTCCCAAGCCAGTATGGATAATATGAAGCGCCGATGATATCATACTTCACACCCTGGGTCTGGCAATTATCGAAAAACCACCTGAACCTGCTGTTATCGTTTCCCTGGTCAATGTGAATGATCACTTTGATCGTGCTGTCGACAGCCTTGGTCGCGTCATATCCTTTATTGAGCAATTGACCCAACTGGGGCCAGTTCGAGCTGCTCCCGTCGGGCCACAGCATGCCGCCCGAAATTTCATTCCCGATCTGGACCCATTCGGGTTTGGCCCCAATGGCTTTCAGGGTATCGAGGACTTCGAAAGTATGATTGTACAGATCGGCCAGAAGCTGAGTGAAGGAATGGCCGGCCCATGCTGCGGGCTTCGTTTGTTTCGAGGGATCGGCCCAGGAGTCGCTGTAATGAAAATCTATCAGTATCCTCATTCCCATATTTTTGGCCCTTAGCGCCATCGAAGCAACTTCCTTCTTGCTGCAATGCCCGTTTACCTTGTCGTTGGAGGGATTCACCCAAACCCGGAACCGTACCGTATTGATCCCTTTATCTTTGAGGATCTGCAAACAGTCCTTTTGAATCCCGGTACTGTCGTAAAATTTGTATCCCGTAGCTTCCATCTGCTGCAACCAGCCGATATCGGCACCCTTTACGAACTGCGCCTTCACCTCATCCGCAGTCAAAAAGAAAAACAGAAAAAACAGTAAGGTTATACTGCAATAAAACAGGCAATAGGTAAGCTTTTTCATGCTTGCTGATCAGTTTTTCCCGTTTCCGGGATTTTTCAAACCTTTGTATTTAACAAGTTCCATTTTCACGGAACCTACTATCACGGCCGATTTGGCGAGTATGGGAATATGGTTCTTGTCATCACTGATCCAGAGGTCCATGGGGTAGGGCTGGCTGAAAACGGCCCCGGTCACGACCATAGGTTTGAAGTGAAGGCAGTTGAATGTACCCAATTCCGTTGTGACCACTTCCCTGCCGATGAACCGGATCACTGAAAGATAAAGAGAATCATCGAGAATAAAATTAACAGGATAGATGTCGCCCGGTTTCATTCCCGAAAAATCAAAATTCCGGGCGAAGAAATAAGCCGAAATAATATCATGGGTGCCGACGGGCATTTTCCTGTTCGCCCTTGTGCTGGAATAAGAGCCCGTAAGCTGATTGAATTTCACTTCATCTTTATACTCGTAGCCTCCTTCATGGGTATCCCGTTTGAACCTCCAGGGAACAAGGTATTCCTCATCGACCCAGCTTTCGAAACGGTCATTGACTTTGAAAAACAAACTGAAAGCGCCTTTCGATTTACCTTCACCGACGATATGATAAGACTTCCTTCCAGATACATCTTCCGATTCACGGCTTACTTCGAGGCTGCCTGTCCCTGCAGTTACCTTGCCTGTTACAAAAGAATCATAGTACACGGTAAATGTCAGTTTTTCACCGTATGTAAAACTTGCGTTTGATACAGGTTCAATTGTCTGTGCCCGCAAAGGGGTCAGCGACTGGGGGACAGGGATCAGGAAAACACCAAGCAGGATGAAAAACCGGAGGTTCATAGCCGTCAGAATTAATATTAAACGACTATATTGATGATCTTCTTATGGACCACAATGATTTTTTTTGGGACTTTTCCCTCAAGCCACTTCGCTGATTCCTCTGCTTCAAGTACGGCTTTCTGAACATCATCAGCCTGCATCCCAACAGGAAGTTCAAGCTGGAAACGCATTTTCCCGTTAAAGGAAACAGGGTATTTGAAGGAATTCTCGACCAGGTACTCCTGGTTGAAAACGGGGAAAGCTGCTTTCGTGATGCTTTCATGATGCCCGCACTGCTGCCATAATTCTTCAGCCAGGTGAGGGGCATAGGGCGAAATCAGGACGAGCAGATCTTCGAGTATGGCCCGTTTGCTGCATTTCAGCTCGCCCAACTCATTCACACAGATCATAAACGTACTCACGGCGGTGTTGAAGGAAAGCCTTTCTATATCCTCCTGGATTTTTTTTATGGTCTTATGCAGGATGCGCAGTTCGGACGCAACAGGAGCCTCATCGCTGAGCCTGAATTGATTTTCCTCGTCATGGTACAGTCTCCAGAATTTACGGATAAAGCGGAACACACCCTCTATTCCATTGGTATCCCATGGTTTCGACTGCTCAAGGGGCCCGAGGAACATCTCGTACATCCTGAAGGTATCGGCCCCGTAATGTTCGATGAGCTCGTCGGGGTTGACCACGTTATACAAGGATTTTGACATTTTTTCAACCGCATGCCCGCAAAAATACTGGCCGTCTTCGAGAATAAACCCTGCATCAGCCAGATCGGGCCTCCACTGGCGAAAAGCCTGGGTATCGAGAATGTCATTATTGACGAGGCTCACATCCACATGCATAACGATATGTTCATACTGATCTTTAAGGCCTTGAGAGACAAAGTTGTTTGAGCCTTTCAGGCGGTAGACCAGGCTTGAGCGGCCCTGAATTTTTCCCTGGTTGACCAGCTTTTTAAACGGTTCTTCGCGAACCGCCATACCGATGTCAAAAAGGAATTTATTCCAAAACCTCGAATAAATGAGATGGCCTGTAGCGTGCTCGTCTCCACCTATATAGAGATCTACATTTTGCCAGTAGCTTACTGCTTCTTTTGAAAAATATTCTTTTTCATTCTTAGGGTCCATATAACGGAGGTAATACCCGCTGGAGCCTGCAAAACCAGGCATCGTATTGGTTTCAAGAGGGTAGCCTTCTTTTGTTTTCCAGTTCTTTGCCCTGGCCAGGGGAGGTTCTCCTGTTTCGGTGGGGAGATAAGCATCCACCGGTGGAAGTTCCAGGGGCAGTTCGCTTTCGCTGAGTACATAAGGAATACCTTCCCTGAAATACACGGGAAATGGTTCCCCCCAATAACGCTGCCTGCTGAAAATAGCATCGCGAAGGCGGAAATTTATCATGCCTCTTCCGGTCCCTGTTTCATTAACGCTTTTAATGACCGCTTTAATGGCTTCCCTGACCTGCATGCCGTCGAGGAACCCGGAATTGATCATGGTCCCGTCCTTGGCATCATATGAGCCTTCAGAAATATCGCCCCCTGATACCACTTCAGTGATGGGCAGCCCAAAATGCTTTGCAAAATCGTAATCCCTGCTGTCGTGAGCAGGAACGGCCATTATGGCGCCGGTGCCATAGCCGGCCAGAACATAATCGGCGACCCAGATGGGAATGGGTTTCCCGTTTAAGGGGTTGATTGAGTAAGCCCCGGTAAATACCCCGCTGATCTTTTTCACGTCGGCCATCCTTTCACGTTCTGAACGGTTGATGACTTCGTGTAAATACGCCCTTACAGAATCAATGTGAGAGGCGGGTGTGATCTTTTCTATATATTCATGTTCAGGAGAAAGTACCATAAAGGTGGAACCGAAAATAGTATCGGGCCTCGTGGTGAAAATACTCAGGCTAAGTTCTGAATCCTTTACAGGGAACAATATCTCAGCGCCTTCCGAACGGCCAATCCAGTACCTCTGCTGTTCTTTCAGCGAATCAGACCAATCCAGACCATCGAGGCCTTCAAGCAGTCTCTGGGCATATGCGGTAATCCGGAGAAACCACTGCCGCATCATTTTCCTTTCAATCGGGTGATTCCCGCGCACAGAATAACCGTTTGCCACCTCGTCGTTGGCAAGTACGGTTCCCAGTTCAGGGCACCAGTTCACGATGGCTTCAGAAAGATAAGCCAGGCGGTAATTCATGAGTATTGACTGCTGTTGTTTCTCTGAAAAACCTGCCCAGTCAGAAGAAGTGAAAATACCTTTCCAGCCGGTACCGAAAGTTGCATCTTTTTTTGACAGCTCGTCAAACCAATTCGGGCTTACGGCAGCACGTACATCCGCATTCCCTGAACTCCTGAAATGTTCAATAAGTTCCGGTACAGGCCGGGCTTTGCCTGCAGCCTGGTCATACCAGTGGTTGTATAATCGGATGAAAGTCCACTGTGTCCATTTATAATACCGGGGATCACAGGTCTTTACTTCCCGGTCCCAGTCGTACGAAAACCCTAGCTTATCCATCTGCTCCCGGTATCTCGCAACATTCTTTTCGGTAGTTATCGCGGGATGGGTGCCTGTTTGAATCGCATATTGCTCTGCCGGAAGCCCGTAAGCGTCGTAGCCCATGGGATGCAGTACGTTAAAACCTTTCAGCCGCTTGTAGCGGGAATAGATATCGGAAGCAATATAACCGAGGGGGTGCCCCACATGCAATCCCGCCCCGGAAGGGTAAGGAAACATATCCAGCACATAAAACTTGGGTTTCCCGGGTTCAATTTCAGCATGAAAAGATTTATTCTCCAGCCAGTACTTCTGCCATTTCTTTTCTATCTTCAGAAAATTGTATTCCATATTACAAGTTATTCGCTTTTCGCTTTTCGCTATTTCGCTTTTCGCTTTTCGCTTTTCGCTTTTTGCTATTTCGCTTTTCGCTTTTCGCTTTTCGCTTTTTGCTATTTCGCTTTTCGCTTTTCGCTTTTCGCTTTTCGCTTTTCGCTTTTCGCTACTTATCTATCGTGCAAAGGTAGGAAATAGGATATAACGCAGGAAATTTCTATTTTTGGAGTTAATCCCCGTTTACGCGAATGACAGACCAGGCAAGCAAACACAAAAAAAGAAGGCCGCTCAGAATCCTGATCCGTATCTTATCGGGGGTGATCATACTGCTTACCCTGATGATCCTTTCGGTTTACATTTTGTTTAATTTTTTTGGAACAAAGCTGCTTCGTGAAATGATCCAGAGAAAGATCTACTCGACAAGCCAGGGTCTCTATACGATAGATTTTTCGAATTTGAAGATCAATATACTGACAAGAAATATTTCAGTTTATGATTTCTGCCTTACCCCTGATACCCTTTTATACCAGAAAATGAAACAGCAGGGGACGGCAAAAAAAACATTGTATAAAATCTCCTACCGTCAATTGATCCTGCACAGGATTAATTTCAGGGAATTATGGCTCAACAGGAACATTCACCTGAGAGAGATGTCGATCATAAAGCCTGAAATTGTGCTGATGGGGTTCCCCGATACGCTGACTTCGAAAAAAGGGGGGTTCAAAAATGTTTATGAAGACGTTTACCCCCTCGCGTCTAAAATTTTCCATGATATTCAGATAGACTCCATCAATGTCGAAAGGGCAAGAATAATTTCCAACAAGGAAGGAGTCCAGGGACAACAGGCTCTCGGCCAGTATGAATTCTCGGCGATATTACGTGATGTGGCTATCAACCCGTTCAGTTATTATAACCACGAAAGGGTTTTCTACTCCCGTGACATAGATTTCAAAGTTCATCATGTGAGATACAGCCTTACCGACAGCCTTTATTTTTTGCTGGCTGACGAGATAGGGTTTAACCTTGTGAAGTCGAAATTGTACGGGAAAAACATTTCCCTTCGCCCGAATTTTTATTCGAAGAGGCTCAGCCACGCCCGCCAGGGTACTTTTTTCCAGGTTGACGTGCCTGATTTTTCGATAGACGGCATAAACCTTTATGCAGCCCTGACCGAAAAGCGGGTTCACCTGAAAAAAATCGAACTCGATTTCACGAGACTGAAAATTTTTCAGAATGCTTCGGAGGAAGCCCGGGAAGCCAGGCTGGATCAGGGGCATCGTAAGAAACGGAAATCCTTCAACAAAGCCGACCTGTTTACGGTTATTTCAGGGAAGCTGAAATCGGTAAGCCTGGATACGCTGCTGATCCGCGAAGCTTCACTTGAATATTTCAGGAACATTACCGACCACAACCCCGAGCTCAGGGTTTCCCGCATGGATATCACAGTGGATGATTTCAGGCTCGACTCCCTTGCATACAAGCGAAAAGACAGGATCTTCTATTCAAAGAACCTGGATCTGAACCTGTATGAGATTATCTTAAGGCTGCGCGACCAGATCCATGTGCTGAATGCCGGCCATGTTTATCTTTCCACAAAAAATAAAACTCTCGATTTCGAACAGGGAATGCTCTATCCTGATGAAGAAAAAAATCTTCAGGAGACGGAGAATAGGAGAAATACCTTATTTATTCTATTACCCGACCTGAAATTTAATTCCATTGACCTTTTAACAGCCTTCTATAAGCAAAACCTGGTATTCAGAAACCTGATCATTGAATCTCCGGATGTAAAATTTACAAAATACAGGCCCTCCGTGAAAGAAAAAGCCAGGTTCAGGAAACCCGGGGATTTATTCGAGGAATCCAATAACGATGTGGTATATAACCTCCTGAAGAAATATGTGAATTTGATCAAAGGCGACTCCATTATTGTAAATAAAGGCTTCCTGGGCTTTCATCTTCATGCCGACAGCATCGACCAGAAGATAAGCTCAGGGTCCTTTGACCTGAAAATGTATGACTTTTTAATTGACTCAGTTCACGGGATGAATCAGCAGGGATATTTCTACAGCAAAGACTTTGATTTTGACCTGAGATCATTCACGTATATTTCTCCGGACAGCCTCAGGAGGATTAAGACAAGCCGGGTGCACATTGCTACCAGGGATTCCCTGATCGAAGCGGACAGTATATTTTTTGACCGGACCAGGGAGCCCGAGACTTCAGAAGTCAGGAGAAAATCGAATGTTTCAATGTCTTTTTCGCTGGACAATCTTTTTTTGCAGGGCCTGAATCACAGGAAACTTTTCCAGGACAAAATATTACATGCCAATATCCTGATGATGAACAACCCGCAACTGTCGCTGAAGGCCGGAGACCCGGTGAAAGTCAGGAAGGATCAGGAAGATGAACGGATCGCTACTTCCCAGGGTTTAGTAAAATTCCTGGACGTCAGTAAACTGATTATCCTGAAAGGAGACTTGTCGTTTGACGGCCTGGAACGCACAAAATCAAGCTATTTCAAGTTGAAAGACATAGATTTTTCAATTCAGAACCTCAATATGAAGCTTCCAGACCGGGGGAATATGAATGGTTCCATGCGTTTCGATTCCATAGGTTTGTCGGTGAAACCACTTAGGATGATAGTTATGGACAGTGCCTATGAAGTAAGTTGCGACAATATCAGCCTGAATTCGTATCCACTCGACATTGAAATAAGCGGGATCAATATTCTGCCTTTGGGAAATACCGGCAGGAATTCTGCAGAAAAAACCACTGTTTCTGCGAAAATACCACGGATCAGTGTCAGGGATTTTTATTTCGACAAAGCATTGTTCGAACAGCAATGGATCATCGGAAGCATTGTAATCTATAATCCCAAAGCAGACGTTTCCCTTTTCAGCGGGAATAATAAGCAAAGCGGAAAGATCCCCCTTCACCTTTCATATAAACCGGAAACCGGGTCTTTCAGGATCGACAGCATCCTCATCCGGGATGCCGGGGCCAGGATTCATATACATAAAAACAAGAATGTAAAGGATTATATACTGGATGACCTGCAAATTTCGGTAACAAAATTTTTGCTCGATTCACTGAACCGGGAAGGAATTACGGCTGCGCCTCTGTTTAATGCAGCCGATATTTCAATTTCGGCAAAAGGGATGGACTTCCCGATACAGGACAGCCTTTATACCATTGGATTTAAAAAGATAAACATCAGCACAGGGAGGAAAAACCTGATCCTTGATTCATTGACCCTGCTTCCCAATTATTCCAGGGAAGAGTTTTACAAAAAGATTGGTTATCAAACGGATATCTTTACAGTTTCGGTTCCCGGGCTGGAGGTTAAAAGGTTAAACCTGGAGAAGCTGATCTCGCAGAAATCACTGTGGGCCGGTTCGGTCGTTTTGTCGGGGCCACGTATTGAGTGCTATCGTGACAAGAGGATCACGCAGATCAGGCCCGGAAAAAAATATCTTTTCCAGACGCAGATCAGAAAGATCCCTATCCCTCTGGCCATCGATACGGTGAAGATCATGAACGCCTATGTCAGGTATGATGAGCAAACCGGTGATGAACCCGGCCACATTTTCTTCGACCATATGAATTCAGCAATCCTCAACATCTCGAACGACACCGCTGCCCTGAAAACAAACCGGATCATGTCGGTCAACGGAACAGGAATGTTCATGGGCAAGGGCCGCATTACAGGACATTACCGGTTTGACATGCTGAATCCCAGGGATTCGATCTGGTGGTGGGCCACCATTGATTCGGTTGACCTGAGGGATCTCAATCCCATGCTTTCCAGGCTGTTGCCTGCAAAAATCTCCCATGGGTTTGTCGACAAGGCTAAGGTTTCCCTGGTCTCGGCGAATGACAAAACAGCTGTCGGCGGCATTGAAGTATTCTACCGTGATCTCTATATTGAGCTTAAACTGATCACAAAGGGGTCCTTTAAAAAGCTGAAAAACGAGGCCATCACCGATATCGCCAATGCGTTTCTGCCCGACGACAACCCTGATTACAGCGGAAAGCTGAAAAAAGGCATTATTTATTTTCAGAGGGATACCACGAAAGGATTTTTCAATTATGTGTGGAAAAGCACTCTCAGCGGCCTGAAATCCTCAGTCGGGCTTAATTCGGATGAACAGCGGCAAATAAAAAAGAACCTGGGAAGAAAGGCCAAATAAATTTTCTGTAAATTCGCAAAGCCTTATAATAAGTGAGGAATAAGCAACAAAGTAAATGGCCATGCTGCCCCAGGATGAACGGTATTTTCAGAGAAGGATAGCCACTTCTTATTTGACTACGTTGATCAGTACCACCTTGGTATTGTTCCTGCTCGGGCTTCTTGGGCTTATATTCCTGCATGCCAGCAAGGTCTCCGATTACGTAAAAGAAAATATCGGGTTTTCCATTATGATCAAGGACGGGGTCAGGGAGGCAGGGATACTTGAACTTAAAAAGCGGCTTGACCTGGAACCTTACGTCAAGTCATCCGAATATATTCCCAAAGAACGTGCCGCCGACCAGCTGCAAGAAGAGCTTGGAGAAGATTTTATTGGTTTTCTGGGATACAATCCCCTGCTTCACAGCATAGACCTGAGGCTCAAGGCCTCCTATACCAATGTCGACAGTATCAGCCGGATTGAACAGAAATTGCTTTCCAGGCCTGAAGTGAAAGAAGTGTTTTATCAGAAATCACTTATCGACCTGATCAATAAAAACCTGAATAAGGTGAGCTTTGTTTTATTGGTTTTTTCAGCAATCATGTTTTTCATAGCCATTGTGCTTATCAATAATACGATCCGCCTGGCCATTTATTCGAAACGCTTTTTGATCCGCAGCATGCAGCTTGTGGGAGCCACGGAAAATTTTATCCGCCTGCCTTTTCTTGAGAAAGCGATTGCTAACGGGGTGCTGAGTTCCCTGCTGGCTATCGGGATGCTGGTGATCACCCTGTATTTCAGTATTGAACAGTTGCCCGAACTGATGGAGTTGGAGAGCCCCTTCAGGCTTGCAATCCTCGTTGTGATGATCCTGGCCCTGGGAATTGGCATTTCATGGGGGTCCACCTATATGTCGGTAAGAAAGTATCTTCGGATCAAAACAGATCTGCTGTATACCTGAGTGTCAGAAAATTTCATAATTTTGTTGCCCTTAAATTGATGTTCATGGATAAGAATAAAAAGCCCGTTACTGCAAAGAAGCCTGCCGAAGCAGCAAAACCTGCACCAGCGGCTAAAATTGGCGAATTTGCTTTCGGAAAAGAGAATTACCGTCTTATGCTGATCGGCCTCTTTTTTATCGCATTGGGTTTTCTGCTGATGATAGGCGGAGGTTCCGATGACCCCAAGGTGTTCAATTATGAGCTGTTCAGTTTCCGCCGCATCACGCTGGCCCCGATCCTGATTCTTGCAGGGTATGTGATCGAGATCTTTGCCATCATGAAAAAGCCCAGGGATTAATGACTGTTTTACAGGCCATCATCATGGCTATAGTCGAGGGGATTACTGAGTTCCTTCCGATTTCCAGTACGGGACATATGGCGCTCACGAGCGCAATCCTGGATATTAAAGATAAAGAATTCACGAACCTTTTTATTGAAACGGTGCAGTTTGGAGCTATCATCTCCGTACTCGTGCTTTACTGGAGAAAGTTCCTGAACTTCAAAAAGCCGGATTTTTACCTGAAACTTTTTGTGGCATTCATCCCCGCCGCGATAGTGGGTGTGTTACTGAAGAAAAAGATTGAAGAGGTCATCGAAAGCCCCTTGTTTATTACGATAATCATGTTCCTTGGCGGGTTCATCCTACTTTTTATCGACAGCTGGTTTAAAAATCCCACGATCCGCGAAGAGGAAAAGATCACTTATAAAAACTCCCTAATCATTGGGCTTTTCCAGTTACTTGCAGTGGTATTTCCCGGTTTCAGCCGGTCAGCTGCAACAATCATGGGGGGTATGCAGCAGAAACTCAGCAGGGCCATTGCTGCCGAATTTTCGTTTTTCCTGGCAGTCCCTACCCTGGCAGGGGCGTTTGCAAAAAGTTTATGGGACGCCTGGAGGCATAACCCGGAACTCCTCAGCCATCACAATATTAACATGATCATCCTGGGGAATATCATTGCATTCATCGTCGCCATACTGGCTATCAAAGGATTTATTGCCTTCCTCGTAAAACATGGCTTCAGGATGTTCGGCTGGTATCGCATCATCGTCGGTTTTCTTCTTCTCGCATTCCTTCTCACGGGGCATAGTTTAAGCCTGTAATCATGGGCCTTCAGTTTGAACAGGGCGAAGTTATTCTGATCAATAAGCCTTACCGATGGACATCGTTCGACGTTGTCGCTAAACTCCGCTCCCTCATCCGTACTCATCAGCAGATAAAAAAAATAAAAATCGGCCATGCCGGGACCCTCGATCCTCTGGCTACGGGCCTGTTAATTATCTGTACCGGAAAATTCACAAAACGGATTGATGAGTTCCAGGGGCTTGAAAAAGAATATACCGGGACTTTCCGCATCGGAGCCACAACTCCCTCGTTCGACCTGGAAAAGGAGATAGACAACAAACTGCCATATGAGCATATTACCGGTGAACAGATCAGTAAAGCAGCAGAAAAACTTACCGGTACTTACGAGCAGGCCCCACCGGTTTTCTCGGCCAGGAAAATAGCCGGCCGCAGGGCGTATAAATATGCACGCCAGGATCAGGAAGTGGAGATCACACCCCGGGTTGTCACGGTGAGCGGGTTTGAGATTACCCGGGTCAATTTGCCTTATCTTTGCTTCAGGATCAGCTGCAGCAAGGGAACTTACATACGTTCGATAGCCAGGGACCTTGGGTTAATTTTAGGATGCGGTGCACATCTTACAGAGCTTTGCAGGACGCGCATAGGTTCCTACCATCTGCGCGACGCCTGGGAAATGGAAAATATCAACCAGAAGTTATTTTGTGAGGATGAAAGCAAAACCAATGAATAAAATATACATCAGGTAAATGAAAACCGTTTTGTATCCTTTGTTCACGGATGAGTACTTCATGAACGAAGCGCTCAGGGAAGCCCATAAGGCTTTTGAAAAGGACGAAGTCCCCGTTGGGGCAGTAGTCGTATGCCAAAAGCGGATCATTGCGAGGGCCCACAATCTTACCGAAACCCTGCATGATGTGACGGCTCATGCCGAAATGCAGGCATTTACCGCCGCCTCGGATTACCTGGGAGGTAAATACCTGAATGAATGTACCCTGTATGTAACGCTGGAGCCCTGCGTGATGTGCGCCGGGGCTGCCTTCTGGACCCGCATTGAAAAGATTATTTACGGAACGGCTGATGAAAAAAGGGGTTACACCCTCATTGACCGGCCACTGCTTCACCCAAAGACGACTGTTGAAAGCGGGGTTCTCCAGGCTCAATGCAAAAACCTGCTGAAAGAGTTTTTTGCCCTTAAACGGGATAAATAATACACGATGAAACAGAAAATTTTAAATGTTGACCTGACAGTGAACCTTGATCCCCGGATCACTTTTATGCAGGATATTTTTCAGAAAAAAGAAATCCGGGCCCTCACCGAAGAACTATCGGAGGTTGCAGGCTACCTCTGGGAAAGGAGATGGGCAGAGAGAAATGCCGGTAATATTTCCGTCAACATCACTTCCTTTTTTTCCGGGAAGGAACTTGACAAATTTTCGACTTACCCGTTTCTGCCTTTACCCAGGGAATATGCCGGGCTCAACAGGCAGCTCCTGCTGGTCACTGCTGCAGGTTCAAAAATGAGGAACCTTGCAAGGGATCCCCTTGAAGGGATTTGCCTGGTATATATCAGCGATTCGTCGAAGGCCTACCATATCATTGTCCCGGAGAAAACCGGAAAAAGTTTAATGCCCACCTCGGAACTCCCCACTCATCTTGCTATTCATGAAATGCTGTGCCTGACTAATTCAGACGGGAAGGTTTTGGTTCACGCCCATGTCACCGAGCTTATCGCACTCACGCATAACCCCCGGTTTCACTCAGGTGAATCACTTACCGGAATCCTCTGGAAGATGCATCCCGAAACAGTCATGTTTCAGCCAAAAGGGTATGGGTTTGTCCCTCACACAATTCCCGGGACTGAGAAAATTGCTACTCTCACGGCCCGTTGTTTCGAGAAAAACCCCGTGGTGGTCTGGGAAAAACATGGGGCTATGGCAACCGGAAGAACCATTTCAGATGCCTTTGACGAGTTAGACCTTGCCGCGAAATCTGCGGGCATTTACCTGAGCTGTGCCCGAACCGGCTTTGAGCCAGATGGCCTTACCGATGAAGAGATCGCAGGGATCAGGAAGCATTACGGTTTGTAAATCCGGCTTCTGCAGGACCATTCTCTGTGACAACTGCAGCTTCCTTTTTTAATTTTTTTGACTGCAGATATTTTTTACCCCCGTATGCAGCGCCGATTCCCAGCAGAATACCGAGGCCTCCATCGATGGGAGCACCTGCCGGTCCCCCGTTCCCGCCTGCTCCATGTTGCGGAGGAAGAGGGGGAGGCAAGGGCTCATCGCTGAATGCCGGCAGAGACGTCAATGTCATTAAACCACATCCCAATACCATTAACTTTACTAATGTGTTCATAACGCCTGGATTATTGAATGAATAAAAGTTTCTTTGAAAGCGAAGATTTGCCCACCTTAAGGCGAACGATGTAATAAGCAGGAGGGAGGTTGAGGCTGATCCTTGTAATGGATGAAGCGATGAGCTGCTCGATCACCATTCTTCCGGCCATATCATAAATTACCAGCTTCCCGCAACCCGTGAAATCATCAAAACCCTCAAGCCTCAGGTCTCCCTTTTCGGAAAACATCCTCACAGTATTCAGAATTGACGGGATATGAGTACCGGTAGTATTCCTGTAATGCAGGAAAAACCGTTCATTCTCCAGGGGCCGATGGCTTACAAAATCATAGACTGTATCTTCCTTCAGGTTTATGCTGTTGCCTTCGAGACGGTCTTCGATGAACAAGTCTTCATTGCCCGACATTGATTTTACACCCCTGAATTCAAAGCTCAGCGTATCGGCGATCCCTTTTTGTATGCCAATGGGAATGACCCAGTTTTCCGACGCTGTGTCTGCCTGTAAAATAGAAAACATAGTGGAATCCTTCAGGAAATAAAGCTGGGGTGCATCACGAAAGCCCGTGAGTTTGGGAACATTGAACATCGAGTCAGGGATTTCCTTGATGGGCCCGGGGATTTTTAAAACGCCTTCATCACAATATGTGCCTCCCGAGAGAGAGATCTTTAACTCCATCGGGGTTTGTGCTTTATAAGCCGCCTCACCGCTGTGGATCCTTGAAGAGGCAGGGACCACCAGGGCAGGCAGGGGGCCTGAAGCTTTAACGAAAAACCCCTGCATCGCCGGTATAATGCCGGCGGCAAGGGTCCCGGTGAGTCCGTTCCAGGTTTTGAAATTTCCTGAAGCCGGATCCCATACCCAAATCGCATTCTGAATATTGGTTTTGGTCCAGTTTTGAATATCTGCTGTAAGGGCTGAAGTATAGGGATTGCCGACCAGGTTAAAACCTTCATGGTTACCGGGAGTGAAGCTCACAGCTAAATACAGGTCTGAATTGCTTATGGTTCCGATAAAATTCCTGGTCACATCCGAATTATAGGCTGCCAGATAGCCGCAGCCTGGCATAAAAGTCCGGTTATCACCCAACTGAAAAACCGTATTCCATAAACCTGCTTCGGTTTTTGAATTTACCCATTGGGCGAGTGTTTCATCCCAACGGTAAAAATCCGTACTGCTTTCAGGAGGATCGGCAACGAACTCAGACTGTATATTCTGAGCTAAAACCGGAGATGATATATAATGATAATTGGCATCATATGCGGTCATGTATTTTGAAATGAACTTCTCTATCTTCACTGAGCCCGTGCCGCTCAGTGAGCCATCGAAAATGAACGAACCAGGTGCAGCGCTTTCATTGCCGGCCTTCAGTACAAGGCCAACGGCCGAATTCAGGGTAAGATTGCCCTGCAAGGTAACAGCCCGTGATTGGGGAACGATGAATGAACACCCGTTCAAAATATGCAGGTCACCGTTAATGGTAAGGTCACCCGGACTCGCTGTTTTTTCTCCTGATCCGCTGATGACCAGACGCCCGTAAGAAGCAGGGTTCCCTATGTTTTGAGCCCCTGCTCCCGAATATTCGACGGTTGACAACGCAGCGAAATTATAGGAATTGTTCAAAAAACCGATGGTTCCCCAGTCGCCTGAGGTAAAATTCAGGCTGCCCCCGTCATTGATGGTGACAGAATGACCTGCAGAACCGCTGTTGATGCAAATTACCGAACCTGCATTCACCGTTCCGCCTGTATTGACAGTGAACGACACAGTGTAAGTTGCGGAATTATTGTCGGTAGTGAGGTAAAGTACCCCGCTTACTGTCAGCGTACCGTTTACAGTGATTGATCCTCCGTAGCTTGAACCATTGGAAGCGTTCGATCCGTCGATGCATACATTCCCGGGAGTCCCGGCGTTGCCCGGGCAGTTCAGGGCACATCCCTGACTGATGATAATATGGAAATTGGAAGCTGTTTTGTTGTTGAAGATGGCCGTTCCTCCATACCCAAGATTCAGGTTCATACCGATGGTCAGCGTGGTGGCCGGATTCACCCCGGTATTTTTCCGTATCCTTGAAGCGTCAAACGTACCGCTGCCGCTGATCAGGCTGGAAGCACCTTCAATATTAAACGAGATACCGTCGTATACTGAACCGTTCCCTATGACCCCATTGCAGGTTATGTTCCCGTAGATATCGACATATCTCTGGCTCCCACCGGTATTGGCATAGAGTTTCCCGCCGTTTTCGACCATGAGGTTTGTACAGGATTTCGTACCGCTGCTTGGGATGGTTACGGTATGACCCTGTTTAATAGTCACCTGGTCGCCCTGGGCAGGGACAACTCCGCCCACCCATGTACTGGCGCTGGTCCATGGACCGGATTGTGCAGTAATGATGTCTGTGGCCTCACAGTTAATTGAAGCCCAGGACAGAAGCCAGCAGGCAATCAGCCCTGAAATTTTTTTCCCCTTCATAAGCTTTTTTATGCTTAATCCGGGAAGGACAGAAAAGTGATAGGATTAAAGAAAAAAATCTTATTCTTTAGTTGCGGGTTTGGGATTACCTTTCTTTCCTTTAGAATTTTTGACAGTCTTTGATGAAGACGGGGCAGCCCTGTTGCCGTCGATGTATTTTACAATGAAAGCGTCGTGAACCTGTTTTTTCGATTGCAATCCGGTCATCAGCTTTTTAGCTTCGGAGAAAGTCGCGAACGAACCGATGGTGTAGCGGTACCAGCCTGCGGAGAATTCTTTTGTAACGGGTTGGCTGAGTTTGAATTTCTGCTCCACCTGTTCGGCGCTGAAAGTGTTTTCTTTGATAGCAAAGACCTGTACCCTGTAAGAGATGCCTGTTTCAGGAGCTACCGCAGTATTAGTATCTTTTTTAATTTCCTCCTTCTGGATGGTATCTGTTTCCGGTTCTGCCTGTTTAGGCTGCAGTGAGTCTTTCGCCGGCACCGGACTACCCAGCTGGGGATAGGAGGCCTGATTTTTCAGAATCTGCTCATTTTGCTTTTCAGCTGCTATCTCTGCTGCAAGGACCGGCTGTGGAGGAGGGGGGCCAATCTGCTTCTGGGGGGAAGCTGCGCTTAATTTACTGCCTGATGATGGTTTATTGAAGTTATAAGTGAGGGTTAGTGCAAGCAAACTGTAAGCCTCATAGGGATTACTTTGAGTGGAATGATCGATCTGGTTCGAATTGACGCCCCTGAGGGTCCATTCCAGGCCCAGATTCACTTTATCCCTGATGCTGAAATAACATCCGAGCCCCGCGGGTACAACAAGGGCATAGGTCCAGTTCATCGAGCTGTCCTTGCCGTAAATCGGTTGTTGCGTATTAATATCCCTGACTTTCGTGTTCCAGCTTGAGATCCCGGCACCGAGAGTCATGTAAACGAAGAAAAACCTTTTCGGGTTGTATTTTCCGAACAGGTTGCTCAGGTTGATCGTGGTATTCAGGTTATATTCCAGGATATTCCCTTCAAAAAACCGGTTGACAGGGCTGCCGTCAGATGCATTTATCTTTCCCCCGGCAATTTCTCCGTATAAAACCTGCAGGCGAAGCATGAATACATGGCTAAGCTGGCGGTTGAGAGAAAAGGTCCCGGCGAAGCGGAGCTCGTCGGTTGGCGGAGTTGTAGAAGGCAATATCGGGTTCATTTTCAGATCGCCAAAAAAAACATTCGGCCCCCCGCTGAGGCTCACCGACCAGTTGTTGAAAAACTTTCGGCCAAGAATTCCGTTGGTCTGAGAATGAAGCCCGGAAACAAAGGACAGTAACAATAGAAAAATTAAAAACCGGCTTAATCTGTACATACGTCGATTGTTACTTTTTCAGTTGAAGCGCCCTGGTGAAGTCGTTAACTGAATTTGCATAGTCTCCCGTGGCTTTCAGAGCGAATCCACGGTAATAATAACCATCCGAAAGATCAGGTTTAAGCTGAACAACCAGTGTAAAATCCGACACTGCACGTTTATAATCCAGCATTTTAAGGTTAACAAGCCCGCGGTTACATAAAGCATCAACACCCTGCTTGTTTTTACGGATTGCAGTCGACAGATCCGATAATGCTTTCCCGTATTTCTCCATATAGGCGTACAGGCATCCCCGGTTGTTATAACCCATGTAAGTACCCCGCTCGCCGAGGAGGAGGTTGTAAGATTTCATGGCTTGCACATTATCGCCGGTGAGGCGGTAAAGGTAACCAAGATCGAGCAGGATCAGAGTGTCTTCGGGGGGCTTGAGATCATGCACTTTCACCAACATGTTGATGGATTTTTTATACCGCCCCAGGTTATAGCTGTAGGTCCCGTAATTGTAATAGGCTTCAAGGAATTTATCTTCGCGTGTACAATAACTGTAAAGAGCGTCGATCAGAAGAGTGTCGGTAGGTTTGTTCAGAACCTGGCTGGTTCCGAGTATATATGAAATAAAGACCCTTTCCTTCGTAAATTCAACATTATTCCAATAATCCGGTTTCATCAGATTCTGTGAGGGAACATTCAGCGTAGCACTGCAGATGCTCAGCACGCTGTCTTTCATGTATAGCTGCATATACGAAAGAGCGAGATAAAAATTGCAGATATTACGATTGATGTTGGTATCCTGCCTGGCTGTCTTTAAATCCTTGATGGATTCATCATACTTTCCCTGTTTCAGAAGGCTGATGCCACGGTAGAAATAAATGGCGCTTTTCGTATTGCTCCTCGGGAAAAGGTCTTCCTTGTATTTGTCCGCCAGTGTTGAAAAATCAGTTTTATAATTTAAAATGCACAGCTCCCTCAATGGAGGTATCTGATCTTTTCCCTGCTTGTCCTTAGAATCGATGCTGGTATTGTGGGTTGACCCGGCAGGAGCATTTTTCTGGGCGCCGCAATACAAGGGCATCGCAATGATAATCATTACTGCGGCAACAGAAAGACAAGTTCTCATAGAGGGCAAATATATATTCTTTTAATCAGGGTTTTACTGCTGTATATGCGAAGATATCAATGGATTATTAACAATATTTCGGAGGATTGGTCTGATGTTTTCACCGGGGCGGTTCATGACCCGGACTCCAGGGTTGCGCTTCGCGATTTTTCTTTTTACGCGGATAAAAATCCGGGGTCCACTCCACTTCGATGTAAGCGGCAGTGATAGGAGTCCCGGCAGAGAATTTCCAGCCGTTGAAATTCTTCATACCTGCACCGGGGAACAGCAACTGGTAATCGAGGGTCAGTTCAATGTTATGAACAGGAGAATACGTAAAAGTAATCTCTGCCTGGTGCAAAAAACTCTCAGGTACTTTTTTGATTATAATTTTACTACTGTCGGGATCATAGGTGCGTATATAAGGATGGGTCAGGCAGAACCAGTGATACGCGGCTTCAATGCAGAAATTATGAGTGATATCGACGGTTGCAACAAAATAAAGGTTATTAAGGCCGGGGTTAAGGTTCAGGCGGTAGGCATTGGCAAGAACACCTCCATTGCCAAATGATCTGGTCATGTTCCCATAAAGCATGCTGAACCCATGCACCATCCATTTATTTTCTGCCGAATCGGCATAATTATCACCGCTCATATGCTCAAAGGCAGGCATCAGGTTAAGCCAGGATGCTGCTCGGTAACTTACATAAACAGCGCCATACCACGCACTCAGCAAACGGCCGTCATTCACATGCCCGAACTGATAGAACCCTGCCAGGTTGACGTCCAAATCATCAAGCGACAGCCAGGCGCTCCCGCCCAAAGTGTTGCGTCCATAGAGCAGGGTTTTGTCAAAGCCGTTGTCATCGGCATTGAAAATATTCGTGAATGTTAGAAAAAGCTGTTTGTCGAACAGGCGTTTGTACAAATATATATACGACATGTACCGGTAACTGTTAACGGTTCGGTTTGTGCTGAAAATTCCATTACCGGCGTCGAATTTATTTGCAGCAAACCCAATGTCGGCCATTGCACTGGTGTCGGGATCGAGATAATGAGCTATGATGGCATTATGGCTGGTGACCAGGCCGTTAAAGTCCCTGGCCTGGAAAAAGCGCTGATCGTCATATTCGATTTCTATCCTCCCTGCCTGGATAGAGAAAAACTTTGTAAAATAATACCTGAACCAGGCTTCGTAAAAACCGGCGTTTACTGAACCCGGAACTTCAAGGGTGGAAAGGGTTGACCCTTTATTGTAGGTTACAAATAAAGAACCGTAAAGGTTCCATTTTCTGTGAAGGTATTTCAGGTCAAGCTCTCCGAAACTTGCGATATTCCAGGTTTCGCTGTTCAGTGAATCAGGTACTGTTCTGTGCATGTTAAGAAAACTAAGCCTTCCGTCGATATCGCCTGAAAGAATGAACTGGGCTTTGGCCGGTTCACCGGGAAATGCCATCCACAGTATAATAATAACTTTAATAAATATCCGGAGGCAAAGATTTTTATATGACTTTATCAGGTACATAGTTTCAATGGCAGGCAAAAATAGCTTATTTGGTATAAAGTCCTTATTAATATTGCGTTTTAATATCTGGTTATCAGCAGTCTTTTTGTACTTTTGCCGTTCATAAAGAAAATTCATTAAAGACCTTCAGAATTCTATGAACCAGTACCGAAAGCTTAATACAATTGCCGGCTGGGTGGTATTTGCCATTGCCGCTATTGTTTACTTTAAAACTGTTGAGCCCACAGTAAGCTGGTGGGATCCGGGCGAACATATTGCTACTTCCTACAAACTTCAGATCGGGCACCCTCCCGGGGCGCCTATGTTTCAGCTGACGGCCCGTTTCCTTTCACTGTTTGCTTTTGGAGATACCGGCAAAGTTGCCGTCATGATCAACATGGTTTCTGTGATCAGCAGCGCGTTCGCTATCCTGTTTCTTTTCTGGACCATCACGATGATCGCGAAAAAGCTCCTCGCTCCAAAAGGGGAGGAGATGACCAGGGAGAAAATGTGGACGATACTTGCGGCCGGGTTTATCGGGGCGACAACATTCACCTTCACCGATTCATTCTGGTTCTCTGCAGTCGAAGCAAATGTATTTGCGATGTCGTATTTCTGCACTTCGATAGTGATTTGGGCCATATTTAAATGGGATGAGGTCGCTGATGAAAAACACAATTACCGCTGGCTGATCTTCGTGGCTTTTATGATCGGCCTTTCGATAGGCGTTCACCTTCTGAACCTGCTTACGATACCTGCACTTTCACTGGTGTATTATTTCAGGAAATACACTCCGACCAAATCGGGTATCGCCATCACCCTGGGTATCTCGTTTGTTCTGGTTGCCGCTATGATGTATTTTATTATCCCATGGATCCCGAAACTTGCAAGCTTGTTTGAACTTGCCTTTGTGAACGGTTTTGGCCTGCCTTTCAATTCGGGAACAATCGTCTATTTCCTGCTGTTTTTCGGCCTTCTGATCTGGGGTTTATGGTATACAAGAGTTAAAGGAAAAACCGTGCTGAATACCATTATCCTCTCTCTCTCTTTTTTACTTATCGGCTACTCCTCTTTTATTTCCCTGGTCATACGTTCCAATGCAGACACCCCCATCAATGAAAACAAACCGAAAGATGCCATCACCCTGGTCTCTTTCCTTAACCGGGAACAATATGGAACCTGGCCCTTTCTTTACGGGCAGTATTATACAGCTCCCGTCATCGATTACAAAGACGCCAGCCCGATATATAAAAAGAATACAGTCACCGGAAAATATGAAGTGATCGATTCGCGCAAAGCGACCATCCCCGTTTTTGACCCCAGGTTCACCACTATTTTCCCCCGCATGTGGTGTACCAACCAGGACAGGCCCGGAAGCTCCGACTTTTTCAAGAGTTGGGGAGGCCCCGGCATACCGTTGGAAATCACTGGTGAAGACGGCAAAACCCAGACTATCAGCAAACCGACTTTCGGAGAAAACCTGAAATTCATGTTTTCATACCAGCTTAACTGGATGTATTTACGCTATTTCCTGTGGAATTTCTCCGGAAGGCAGGATGATATCCAGAGCTTTGGGAGCATAAAAAATGGAAACTGGATCACCGGCATCCCGTTTATAGACAAATATCATGTGGGGAATTCACTCACCAACCTCCCCGACAGCGTCAAGGCAAGGGCTTCACATAAGTACTTTATGCTTCCTTTGCTTCTCGGTCTTATCGGGTTCTTCTTCCAGCTGAAAAAGGATTACCGCAACAACTTGGTGGTTATCCTGCTGTTCTTCATGACCGGCCTTGCGATTACCCTGTTTCTCAATCAGAAACCTTTTGAGCCCAGGGAAAGGGATTATTCCTACGCAGGTTCGTTCATGGCATTTTCAATCTGGATCGGTCTCGGAGTGATTGCTTTAGTTGATTTTCTTCAAAGAAAAACAAAACTCAAAGGCCTTGTTCCCGTGATCCTGGTTACCGTGTTCACCACACTGCTGATACCTGTGATTGTAGCCCAGCAAAACTGGAAAAGCCATGATCGCACAGGTAAATATGCAACCCGTGATTTTGCCGCAAACTACCTGAACTCATGTGATAAAAATGCAGTGCTGATAACTAACGGCGACAACGACACCTTTCCGCTTTGGTATGATCAGGAAGTCGAAGGCGTGAGAACAGATGTTCGCATTGTAAACAGGGAGCTTGCTTCAGGCGCATGGTATATTGAGCAATTGTATAAAAAGATGTACGATTCTGACCCCGTGCCTTTAAGCATTCCGGTGGAGCAATACCAGCCCGGGACCAATGACATCATCACTTATTATGACGTTGGGCTTAAGGGATATGTTGAGCTTAAGGACCTGGTCGATTTCATCAAAAGCAAAGATCCCCAGACCTTTGTGACCCTTCAGAATGGGGAAAAGATTAAATTCTTCCCTGCAAAGAAGATTAAAATCACAGTGAATAAAGAGAACTGTCTTAATTATGGATTAGTCCCTGAATATTTCAAAAATAAGATCGTGGACTCGATCACCTTTAATATCAAATCGAACCTGCTGTACAAAAATGATATCATGACTCTGGACCTGATCGCCAGCAATGACTGGAAAAGGCCGGTATATTTTGCCGCCCCGAATTCCGTGCGTAACTTTCTTGACATTGAGCAATACTGTTACATGGAAGGCTGGGTGTACAAGTTTATGCCGGTAAAGCCGGATTCAGGTAATTTCATTCCCTCGTATGGAAGTATTGATGCCGTTGGTTCATATAATATCGCGATGAACAAATGCAAATGGGGCAATCTCGATGATCCCCGGGTATATGTCGATCCTGAAAGCTACAGTAATGCGATGAGGCCCAAAATGGACGCCCTGTTTGTTGGCCAGATGCTGCTTGACAAGGGCATGAAAAAGGAATGCAAGGCGCTGGTCGACCAGTACCTTGAAAAATTCTCGGATCCCAAATTCGTCCCGGATATGTACAGCCTGCCTTTTATTGATATGTATTATAAGGTTGGGGATACCTCATCCGCAGTAAAACTCAGCAACAGGCTTGCAGAAGTCATGGGGCAGAACCTCGATTACTATGCATCCTTTTCAGGCGAAAACAAGACGGTTTTCAACGAGGATGTTCAGACCTCGATGGAAGTGCTTGAAAGACTCAAAGCTGCAGCAGATCAGAACAAACAACCAAAGCTGAGCGCAAAAATTGAAACCCTGATCAGGCAGAAAACCCCGGGGATTTAATTAAAACACGCAGCTGCTTTGCCAGGTTTCCTTTGTGTCAATATCCATAAGGCTTAGTAAACCTTTGTGCCCTGCACCGGTATCCATCATCCAGAGATTGGCCAGTTGGGTTGGCAAATCCTGCCTTACAAGCTGGGTGGGAGAATGGCCGATATAGATCTCCCTGAACTCATCAAACAGTTTGCCTTGTTCCTGGTATTCTGCAGCAGCCTTATATAAAGTGCGATCCCAGAGCAGGGTCAATGTGTCTTTTTTCTGACTGGCGAAAGGACGTTTATAGTCGAAACCCGCGTGAACGAACAGCCTGTTTTTTGCATCGATATGGTACAGCCTGGCTGATGCGTAGAAATCCAGATGAGGCTTCCTGGCTTCAGGATATTTCTCATAATCGGCGACGGAAGTATGCCCTCCCTGAAAAACCCAGTCATCCGAAATGGCCCCCGATCTCAGGTAGTCCAAACACCAGTAATCATGGTTTCCCAGGATATTAATAAAATTCCGGAGCTTCATCAGTTCATCAACCACCTTTACCGGTTCGGGCCCCCGGTCAACCAGGTCTCCAAGACTTATAAGCAGGTCATTTTCATAATCAAACCCTGCTTTGCTGAAAAGCTCCTTCAGGGGTTTGTAATTCCCGTGAATATCCCCGATGACAAAAGAGCGGGGCATCAGGGCTTGTTCATAAAGGTTTTCAAACGGGAAAGGTAATCCATCCTGTTTGCATCGGAAAGCTGGTAGTCAAATTGGCCGAGCGACTGCTGAAGATCAAAATAATCCTTCAGCAGGGAGTAATATGAATTGTTCCGCGACATGCTGCTGACAATGAACTGCTGCTGGGCATCCAGCACATCGAGTATGCTTTTTTTCCCGAGCAGGTATTGATTGGTCACCAGTTCAAGGTTTTTCCGGCCGGCGGTTTCGGCAATCAGCCATTGCTTATGGCTGAGGTAATCCGACATTAATGTGGTGAGGTTACTGCGGATGACCGATTCGAGCTTATCCAGCTGCGACTGCCGTTCGCTCCTGCGCTGGGCCAGTGTGAGACGCGCCTTTTGCATCGTGGCGTTATTCTTCAATCCCGTAAACAGTGGGAGCTCAACCCTGGCCTGGATGTTCCATGTATCGTCAGGAGCAGGGAAGGGCCAGTCAGAAGGCATGGTCTGGTATAACCGGTTTGTATAACTTCCCGAAGCGGTGGTATTCGGAATAAACCTCGAGATGTTGGCCGAACGGGCAGCGCGTTGCTGGGCTGCGATCAGAAAGTCGTACTGACGTATCACCGGTGATTTGTCTTTCCCTTCCCTGACCAGGAAATTACTTAGTTTATCAAGCCTGATAGGATCTTCGAGGATACGGTTGAACTCCGGATCGGCTATGAGAAGGCCGGAGGTCTCAAGCTCCACATCGGCCAGGTTGTACGAAACGAGGTACCTCACATGGATCAGTTCAAGCAGGGTAAATACCGACTGGGTCATAGTCGAATAGGCGTTGATCACGTCCTTTTTTGCCTTGGCTACTTCGATCTGCCAGCGGTAAACTTCATTTTCCCCAACGGAACCCGATTCTTTTTTCATCTTCGAGATCTCGAGGTTCGATCTGCTGATCATCAGGTTATTGAGTAACAGCATGAAATTATGCCTGTTTTCGAGAATGCTCAGATAAGCCCTGGCCGTCTGGTTTCCGATATCCAGCTCCCGGGTGTTGAGATCTTCTACCAATGCCTGCTGGTTCTTTGTAGTGACTTTGAGGTTGGCCCAGACAGGTTCCGAATAAACCGACTGTGAGATGCTACCGGTAGCAGATACCATCTGGGGCGCCTGGTAGTTTTTACTGTCATTCAATGCCCCCATGGCATAAGCATCGAGGCTGGGAAGCAGGCTGGATCGCGCGATATCGATATTCTTTGCGCCGGCTTTAACTTCGAATTTTTTCGCCACCAGGGCCTGGTTGCTGTCTGAAGCAAGAGCCATCACCTCCCTGAGCTGAATGAACTGAACCGACGTGTCCTGTCTGACCAGGTCGACGATGGTAGCTTCCGTAAGAATATCCCACGAAAGTAATTTCAATCCTAGTTTGGCAAAGGTGCTCAGGTTCAAAAAAAGTCCCCTGCCCGAAAGCAGTTCAACCGGCAGCGAAGAAGCATTCTCCCCTAAAAGCACCTGCTGTATGTCAAGAGCGATACGTTTCGAAAGCCGGTCGATAAGCCGCGGGTACAATGAAGCAAGCACGCCTTCCTCAACGTCGCCCTGGTCAAAGCCGAAACTTGGCAGCTTCCGGGCAGTCAGTGAATCGACGAGCGTTTTGAATTGCCCGGCAGGCATTTTAAAAAGGGCGTCCACGTAAACTGCATTGGTTTCTTTTGGCAGGGCTTTGATGATTTCCTGAGCCGAAGTGTCGCAAAGGATCATATTGATCCTGACCCCGTTGATGGTATCGAAATTGGTGTAAGGCCGGTGCTCGGGATTCAGGATGTCCATATAATCCTTGCTCACCAGGATCGAAAGATCATCGAAATTCGCGATCTTTTTCATCTCGGCGAACTCATTTTCAATAGCGGGTTTTAGCTGGATGTAGGTCAGGTTATTGATACCGCTTGTGCCATGGCTGTAAGGAATACCCTGGAGTTGGTAATTCACGACAGGGGCTGCGATCACGGGCTTTCGAAGATTTTTCCGGTGACAGAGGTCATGGGCCGCTATTACGCCGAGCGATACAATGAGATCCACGTTATTATCGGCCAGCAGCCTGTCGTTGACGGCTTTTACGCTTTCCATAGTCCATTTGCCGGTAGTGAGTTCCGTCGGCTCGGTAAAAACGATATCAACCTGTCCCGACATAAGACTTTTGATCTCTTTCTCTATCGTGGCGAGGTAAAGTGTATGTATCCTGGCCGGACCGTCAAATACAATAGCGACGTGCACCGTTTGCATGTTGAATTCGAGAGGTTTCTGCGCTTTTGCCTGAGAGTTGCCTGCCAGGGAGAAAAATACCGCCAGTATTATCGTAACAACAGCAGGAACGGCAGCCTGCCTGCATCGTTTCCGTTCATCACGTTTTTCTATCATACGGGCAACTTTTTCATAAATAATAGGAACGACGACCAGGGTAAGGAACATCGAACTGGTAAGTCCCCCGATAAGGGCCCATGCCAGTCCGTTCTTCCATTCGGCGCCGGCACCGGCAGCAGTTGCGATAGGAAGCATCCCGAAGACCATCGCGAAGGTGGTCATGAAAATAGGGCGGATACGCATCTTGCCTGCATCGATCAAAGCATCGTATATCGATTCGCCTTCGGCCCTTCGTTCATTGGTACGGTCTACGATAAGGATGGCATTCTTCGCAACCAGTCCTACCATCATGATGATGCCCAGGATGGAAAATACATTGATCGTGTTATGGGTGAACGCCAGCGCCAGGATAGCCCCGATAAGGGCTACAGGGATGGAGAACAGCACGACAAAGGGATAAATAAAGGAGTCGTAAAGGATCACCATGATGAAATATACGAAGATCACGGCAGCGACGAGGGCTACGAAAAGACTTATGAAGGAAGTCATCATCTCTTCCTGGTCTCCGCCGAAGCTGATCACGGTGCCCCCGGCTTTATTATTGCCAAGCCGGGTCGAGAATGCCTGGACTACCGAACCCGCCGGGGAGCCGTCGGTATATGCGCTCACGGTGGTCAGGGCGTTGCGGTTCTTGCGCTCCAGCTTCGTGGGCCCCGAGGCCTGGTAGATGTTCGCGAACTGCTGAAGTTCAATGATCTTGTTCTTGCTGTTGATAAACGAAAGATGTGCGATATCGTCGGGATTCGTCCTGTCGAATTTGTCGAGCGCCACCCGGATGTCAAACTGGTTTGATCCGTCGCGGTATTTAGAGTCGTTATTCCCGGTGAGAGCTACCTGCAGGGCCGAACCCACATCGCTGACACTCAGGCCGAGGGCTGCCATCTTCTGACGGTCGATCTCGACACGGGTCTCGGGATTACCTCGGGTAGCCGAGAACCGGAGATAGGTAACGCCGGGAGTCAGGATAAGTGCTTTTGCGGCCAGGTCGGCCGACTTCATGATCGAGTCGTAACTGATGCCCGTGATCTCTACCTGGACCGGAGCCGAGCTGGCCCCGCCTGTGAAACCGATCTGGTTTACAAACACTTTCACCCCGGGGATCTTGTCGGTAAGTATTTTGACCTTTGAGCCAAGTTCGGCTGTAGATAATGAACGCTCGTTTTTCGGACAGAGGGAGACTACGATCTCGGTCTCGTTATCGGTACTTATCCCGTCGCTGCCTTTACCCACATTGGTAAGGATGTTAGTTACTTCAGGCAGGGTTGAGATGATCTCTTCAATTTTCCTGCTTTGGCGGTTGTTGCTTTCAAGAGTGGTCCCGGGAGCGTATTCAAGGGCCACCGAAAACTGGCTGCGGTCGGTCTGTTTCATGAATTCAAATCCGGTAAGTCCGGCCGCGGGGATAATCAGGCATATGATGAGGCCAGAGGCAACGACGAACATCACCTTATAAGGATTTCTCAGGCTCCATCCGAGGATCAGAGCGTACTTGTCGGTGAGCCATTTGAAGGCCCCTTCAAAAACCTTCCCGAACCGGTTCAGAAGGCTTTGAGAATCTATCGATTCAAGTTTTGCAAAACGGGATGCGAGGATGGGGGTGACGGTAAAAGAGACCAGCAGGCTGGTGAGGGTCGAAACGAGGATGATGATGGAGAATCCGCGGATGATATCGCCAATGAGCCCGGTGGTCAGGGCGAGGGGGACGAATACCACGATGTCGACAAAGGTAATGGAGATGGCTGCAAAACCGATCTCGTTACGGCCCCTGATGGAAGCCGTGAGCTTGTCTTCGCCTTTTTCGAGGTGATGGTAGATGTTCTCAAGAACGACAATGCTGTCGTCGACCAGGATACCAATGACCAGCGACAAAGCCAGTAAGGTGAACAGGTTAAGCGACATCCCGAAGATCCACATCACGACAAAGGCCGTCGTGAGAGAACAGGGAATAGAAACCATGACGATGAGCGAGGTGCGCACCGAATGAAGGAAAAGGAACATCACGGCAGCCACAAGCAAAATAGCAAGCATAAGGTCTTCCATCACGGCACGGGCTGCCGCCATCGTGAATATGCTCTGGTCATCGGCAATGTCGAAATGAAGGCCTATTCCCGAATAATCGGCCTCAAGCACTTTTAATTCCTTCCGCAGAAGCTCACACACCTTGACCATATTGGCATCGTTCTGCTTCTGGATCTCGAGCCCAAGCGAATTGATGCCGTTGAACCGGCTGATAAGGGTGGGGTCAACGGTCGCATCATGGATCTCGGCAATATCGCGAAGACGGATCTCGCCACCCTCTTTCGAATAGCCTACGACGAGGTTCTTCATTTCCTCAAGGGAGGTGAACTTCCCTGCAACACGCACCACGAACTGGTGAAGAGGATCTTTTAATTTTCCTGTCGGGAAATCCAGGTTGGCCGCGTTGATGAAATTGGCTACCTGGCTTATCGACAGGGAGTAGGACCTGACCTTCTGGGCGTCGATGTTTACCTTGATCTCCCTTTTCAGCCCGCCGTTGATACTGATGTTTCCAACACCCTGTACCCTCGAAAGACGGGGTTTGATCTGGTCGTCGACCAGGGTGTAAAATCGGGCAGGAGAGAGGCTGGATGTAAGCGAAAGCCTCAACACCGGGATCTGGCTTACCGAATAGGTCAGCAACGAAGGGGTTTTAACCTCTTTAGGCAGGGTCGAGAGGATCTCGTTTACCTTCCTTTGCACATCCTGAACAGCGACATTAATGGTGGCATTCCTGTAAAATTCAATGGCGATGAGTGAAAGTCCTTCGTACGAAGTGGAGCTGATATTCTTCACTTTCTCGATCCCTGAAAGGGCATCTTCAATGGGGCGGGTGACATTGTTCTCCACTTCGCCCGGTGAGGCACCGGGGTATTGGGTTTTGACGGTGACGTAAGGCTGATCGATCTTCGGCAGCAGCTCGTAGCCAAGCTGGTAATACCCGAAAACCGCGAGCATTCCAAGGGCCAGAAAGATCACAATGATAAATGACGGGCGTTTTATCGCTAATTCGGTTATCGACATGGCAGATGTTTTGTATTATTTGACAATGATAACCTTCAGGTTATCCGAGAGATTATTCTGGCCGCTGGTCACTACCATCTCCCCTTCTTCAAGCCCGTTCAGCACTTCAAGCAGCTGTCCCGATTCACGCCCAATGGTTATATTCCTGAGGGAAGCGATATTTCCCTTGATTACGAAAACCTGGGCATTCTTCACACTCCCGATCAGGGCGTCGCGCGAAATGGCGATAGCGTCGCGGGAAGTGATGGAAGTGAAATTGATCCGCCCGAACATACCTCCTTTCAATGGAAAAGCAGGATTATTCGGGAGATGGATCTCAACAGGATACGTATGGGCTTCGTCGGCTTTCGAAGCGATATTATCGACATGACCCAAAAACCGCTGGCCCGGGTAGACATCCGTTGTGATCTCTACGCTGTCGCCCGGATGAAGAACAAATGCGTCTTTTTCTGAGATGCTCACCTTCACCTTCATCGTGGAAATATCGACGATATTGCCGATCGATGAATTCTGCTGGATATACGAACCCTCGTTGACTTTTTTAGTGTTGATGGTGCCGTTGATAGGCGCCTTGACCCTGGTGTCGTCAAGGGCTTTTTTTGCCCTGGTCAGGTCATTCTCGGCAGCCTGCATATCGAGCCTTGAAATATCGAGCTGGGATGCCGAAATAGAGTTTTGTTCGTATAGGGTTTTATTGCGGTCAAAATCGCGTTTTGCCTTGAAATAATTGATCTCCTGCCTGGCCATATCCGATTTTATAACGACATCATCGACCTCAACAAGTACGGTCCCTTTCTTCACCTGGTCGCCTATCTTGAAATTCAGACGCGTAATCATTCCTTTAGCTTCAGAGATAATTTCAACGTCATTTTCGGGATCGATCAGCCCGACCATGCTCACAAGATTGGTCAGCGACTTTTTTATTACTGTATCTATAGTGACGGGAACATCGCTGAGTACCTCCTGCCGGCCGGAATTTTCTTTTTTATGACCCAGAAAAAAAAGCAGTACGATAACCAGGATCATGACCACCGAAGCGATAATTGTAAAATAGAGTTTCTTCATGTCGGTTTATTGTTTTAAAGCCTTGCTGTAAATACTCATTAGCCTGTCGGCAAGCGTTATGGGCTTATTCTGCAGCACGCTTGAAGAAATACCTGCTGATAAAGATCCCCTGTCCGTTATTATCCGATGGACTCTGAGTGCCGGTCATGACCTTATCGAACTCCCAGCCCTGGGCCACCAGGTTGTTTATCTTCTTCGTAATAGCAATGTTATTGCCCGAAATATTTCCAAAATTGATCCCCACCATACTGTAAAAATTTTGAAGGTCTTCTTCCGTTTTTGTCCCGTCGGGCATCACAGTGATCATCTTTGAACGGCCAAGACCTCCCGGAATGATTGATTCGATTGTTGAAAATTGCATATAGACCAGCTTTGAAGACTGTTGAGCCGGAGTTTTAAATGCAACAATCGCAGCAAACAGACCCGTCACTGCAAGTAATAAAAACCAGGGATTAAGATTGAGCGTTTTCATACATAAAATGTTTAAGGTTTGAATTTATTGACAGGACCGAAGATAACATCTGCAAGCCCAAAGGATAAAGTTACAAAGAAATTTTCTATGTATCTTTATTATCTTAATCTCGAAGTAAATGAAAGCCATTTTTCTTTTGATTGGCTCTTTGCTCCTCATACAACCACATAGACTGCAAGCACAAACCTCCCCGGTTCATCCCTTGAAAATAATCAAAGGTGTGTATGGTGGCTTAAGCAAACCCCTGACCGAATATCCCGGGATGTCATCCGCAGACCTTAAAAAAATGGAGGTTGCCCTGTCGTCACCGGGACTGCTTGCCTCTTTTAACGGACAAATGCAGTCTCCCGCTGAATACTGGCCACCGCAACCCAACGGCGCTGCAAATGCCGGCTATTATGTTCAAACCATTTATAAGCTCATCACGGTGTATACGAAAACCGGGCAGGTGGTTTCGGGACCTGTGCGAATTCTTGACATCTTTCAAAACCTCCCGGGAGCAAGCACTTCATTTGTGGAAACACATGCGGCACTGTTTTACGATGACCAGGCGGAGCGCTGGTTTCTTTCAGAAATGACGATCAGGGCACTGCATCCTTATACGAACTATTTTTTAATCGCAGTGTCATCCTCGTCGAATCCTGCAGGGACCTGGCATACCTATTCATTCCAGATCGGGGAAACCCGCAGCGCAGCTTCATACGGTGTCTGGGGGGATGCTTATTATGCAGCGGATTTTGCCGCGACTAATCAAAATACAGGGGTGATGGCCTTTGAAAGAGCGCCAATGCTTACCGGCGATACAGCCAGGGCAATATTTTTAAATATACCCTGGCCTTTCTGGGGGATGGACCCCGTTGTTAATTACGGAACTTTTGCCCCTGAAGGCACGCCGGGTTTATTCATTTCCCTGAACGATACGGTGGAAAGCGGGACGAAACAGCAGATCTGGTTG
This sequence comes from uncultured Bacteroidales bacterium, assembly GCA_903887775.1. Taxonomy (GTDB): domain Bacteria; phylum Bacteroidota; class Bacteroidia; order Bacteroidales; family FEN-979; genus CAIRDP01. The sequence continues at coordinate 115,473 of CAISRB010000012.1, read as the reverse complement.
TACGGGATGCATACCGATTGGGCCAACCCTGCCAATTCAACCATCGGAGTGGTTGATAAAATAGATATTGAAAAGACCAATAACGATATAAACCTCGGTAATTTCTCGGTACCTCAGAAAGGGACCAGCCAGAAACTCAAAGCGGTGCCCGGGTATTTCATGCATGTTCCGCAGTACAGGAATTTTGGCTCATACCAGTCCATTGTATGTTGTCATACAATAAACCTTGATACCGGGCAGGCGACTTATCATGCGGGGATACGATGGTATGAACTGAGGAAAACAGGGAGCAGCCCCTGGACTGCAAGGCAGCAAGGTACCTTAGCTTCCGATTCCGGGCACCTCTGGCTGGGAAGCATCAGTCTGAACGGCGACAGGACCATCGGCATAGGGTATACGGTTTCGGGTACCAATACCTATCCTTCGATCAGGTACTGCGGGCAGAGTAAAACAGCGTATGCCCAGGCAAATTCCATTATGGATTACCCGGAAGACACTATACTCAGCGGGAGGTTTTCGCAGGAAGGTTCCGACCGGTGGGGGTTTGAATCGAGCATGGCAGTCGATGCTTCCAATGACAAAACCTTCTGGTATACCAACGAATACATCGATTCGGCAAATAACAGGGCCACCCGCATCGCTTCGTTAAGGTTCGGGAAATACCCATTGGTGACCACTCTTCCTGCGACTGATATGACCGTTAGCTCAGCCACACTGAACGGTACCATCAACCCGAACGGACTGGCCTCAACATGGCATTTTGAATGGGGAACCACAACTTCTTACAGTGACAGTAGTGCAAATGTGAGTGCCGGTTCAGGCAACACTGTTCTTCCTGTAAATTTCGATTTAGGCGGACTGGGCTTCGGGATCACCTATCATTACCGTATTGTGGGAGAAAATTCCGAGGGCAGACTTGAAGGGAATGACATGACAGTGATCCCTGGAGCTGCAGTGATCACCACAAGGCCTGTTTCCTCTGTTGAGACGACTTCAGCCGTGTCGGGAGGAGATATTACATCCGATGGTGGTACAGCGGTCACGGAAAGAGGAGTGTGCTGGGGAAAGAGCCTCAACCCCTCCGTCGGTGGGAAACATACTTCCGACGGCCAGGGCATCGGTTCCTTCATCAGCCTTTTAGACTCCCTTGAGAGGAATACTTCTTATCATGTGAGAGCTTATGCGACCAATACATACGGGCCCTGGTACGGGCAGGACAGGACCTTTTCAACCCTTTGCGGCAATTACACCCTGCCTTTCAGCGAATCCTTCAATAATCCCTTACTGCCCAATTGCTGGACCATCATTGATCACGCAGGAAACTCCCAGGTATGGCGCGTGGGAAAACTGACTACCGGGGACCCCATGCCTGCCTTCGATGGCGATTATGCCTACCTCGATTCCGAATCATATGGCAGCCTTGGGGTGCAGTATACCGACCTGGTCAGCCCGACGATCAACTGTTCAGCCTGCATCAACGTTTCCTTAAGCTTCAAACACTTCTTCAAGGGCGATATCAATTCAACGGCGGAACTCGCCTACAGTGCCGATGGAGGGCTGTCCTGGGCGACTTTGGTGACTTTCAGGTCAACTTCTACGGCAAACCCTGAAACTTACAGCAGCAGTGTTCCGGATGCTGCTGGGAAATCAGGGGTTATGTTCCGCTGGACTTACCAGGGGGCCTTCTCCTATTACTGGGCGGTAGACGACATCCTGATCAATGGTGATCCTGTGAACATGCTGGGCGTTACACCCCGTAAACAAAACGTGGACTGGGGACCGGCATCCGACATCATTTTCAATGTACAGTCCAACACAGCCTGGACAGCAGAGAGCAATCAACCATGGGTCAGTGTTACACCTTCGGGAATGGGCAGCGGCAAGCTGGTGGCGTTTTATGAAGAAAACACGGCACATGAGTCAAGAACTGCGGATATCTCTGTAAGCCTAACCGGCCGGCCTCCCGTTGTCGTCTACCTTGAACAGGCAAGGTCGAACCTGGGCATTGAAGAAAAACCGGACAGTTTAATCAGTATTTATCCCAATCCTTCCAATGGACACATCATGCTGGTTCCGGGAAAAGTTCCGGCAAAAGAACTTAACATAACTGTTTGGGATGACCATGGGCGGTGTATCTTGAAACGTAAGCTGAAAGATTCGAATAAATATACCCTTGATCTGACTACAGCCGCCGAAGGTATTTACCTGATTCAGGTAAGCACCGGAACCCGGACAGTTGCAAAGAAGATATCTATCATCAGATAAATTCAAAATGCAGAGAATTTAAACCAAAACAACTTTCTGAAAATGAAAAAAACAATCCTGATTTTTACTATTGTTCTGATCTCATTGCTTTCGGCGAGAGGACAAAATCCATTCATCAGCTGTATCATCAATTTTGAGGATAACCCTTGCTGGGAGGGATCATATTACTCGATTGATATTCCATTTACCAACAATATATGGCATGTATGTCAACCCGGTAAAACGGTGTTCGACAGCAGCTATTCTTCCCCGAATGCCATCCTCACCGACAGTTCCGGTCCTTACCCTGTAAATAACACTTCGAGCTTCATTATTAAATTTGTCCCATATGCTTATTGTATGTGTGCACCTGTCATCGGGGGATATTATAAATTTGACAGCGATACGCTGAAAGACTTCGGGCGGATCGAATTTTCACTGGATCGAGGCACGACATGGCTTAATGCCTTATCTGATACGGTTATCCCTGATGTGTTCTGGATAACACCAAAACCCATTCTGACAGGCAGGATACATCAATGGACTGAATTCCTGGCTTTCGTACCGGGTTATATGAGGAACGATACCCTTTACTATCGGTTCACCTTCGTCAGCGACAGCATCCAGACGAACCAGGATGGGTGGATGCTCGATAACCTCGAACTGATAGACCATACCGAAGGTGTTCAGGATCTCGGACCACGTGATGAAATCAATATCTATCCAAATCCATCGGCCAGAATGATTACGGTAACCGGGAATAAATTAGCCGGAGATGTGGATGTCACGATTTATGATATCCGGGGACAATTCTGCCTTCAAAAAACGATTCATAAAAACAAAGAGGACATCGATATTTCAAGCCTTCAAAAGGGCGTTTATCTGGTAAAGGCTCTAAGCAAAAATAATTATAGTGTGAGGATGATTATTAAAGATTAACAGATTACATTTTTTTGTTTAATCTCTCCCGGTTAATTCCCCGCCCCTCTGGGGTAGAACCTGTGGCCGGGGCTTATACCCTTGATTTGACGGCAGACCTTAATGGAACTTATAAGATAAACCGACGCCGATAGTTTCCTTGAGTTGTGTGCGTGGACCAGTGGCAGGTTCGGGAGGGTTGGTCTGAATCATGGTATCGTCATCATATATTACCTGGCAGTTGATGATTGTGGCAAGCCATTTATTAACCTTGAGAGTGAGCAGCAGGTTCCAGTTGACATCGATACACCCAAAGTTGTGGAAGTAGTCGCTGAACAATTCCAGTGAAGAAGAGAGATTTATACTTTTTGCAAGGTCCTTGTTCAGGTCGGCTCTCAGGTAAGGGCCAAATTCCGCCCTGTATTTTTTCCCCGGGTCTACCCCGCATGCACCCTGTTTTGAAAGTGAATCGTCAAGGACAAAGGTAACGCGGCCCGAAGAAGGAGAAAGATAGAGGGTGAAAAAATTTGCCGGGCGGTAGGTTATGCCAATACCAGCCAGGAGATAGGCCGGGGCCATGAATTTTGAGATCGGGACACTATCGTTCGGGTAATTGTAGCCATTTGAAAACTGTGTGCGGAAATTCACAAGAACGGTCAGGTACCATCCCGAGGATCAGGGTTAAAGATAGAAACAGTACTGTTCTTTTCATACGGTTATTTTTTACTGAAATCAGTGCAAAAATAAAAAAATTAAATCGTTGGAAACGCCGCTCAAAGGGACCACCTTAAGCCGGTTTAATTCACCATTTCAAATCCTGAGAGTGGGATGTAAGGGATTCGAACCCATGACCTCATGCGTGTGAAGCATGCGCTCTGAACCGACTGAGCTAACATCCCGGGGAGGAGGCAAAGGTAATAATTATAAGATTATTATTACAGTGACCAGCGACTGGGGAATTGTGAATATTGACTGATAAGCAGTCACTGGTCATTATTCACAAACTTAACCTTGATCTCTTCCTCCAGCGGCTCTATCTTTTCAAAATTCTTCCAGTGAAAATTAACGCGACGGCCGCGTTTATCCCAGGAGTAAACATTGTCAAACATTTTCCCGAACCTGATCTTTGCTGAATCATAATATACGGCATGGGCCACTTGTTCTCCGGTATTGATGTCATTGCCTATAAAAGCATATTTGATATGCAGCAGTATCTTCCCCTTCAATGCATCGATCAGCGCCCCGCGAATCTTAAGCGCAGCCGGATCATCGAGGTTAATATCATAGTATAGGATCCTTTCAAGATCAGCCATTTCTTCTTCGTACTGAAAGATCCTTACCCTTGAGTTTTCCTGCACAATCCATGCTTCAAATTTGCCTTTCATGTCGATAATCTCTCTGCCTTTATTTCCAAGCCGTATCGAAAGGAACCATTTGTCCTTGCGCCGGCGGATATATACATTGCGGGTGGTGAAAATATCATCCCTCCTCCTGATCACAAAATACACGAGGAACCCTGAGAAAATCGAAGTGAAAAACAAGGATGAAAACGCTTCGCTCATCAGGATATACCTTCCCTGGGAGGTCAGAGGATAAATATCGCCGTAGCCAATGGTATGAAAAGAAACAATGCTGAAATAAATGGCTTTTTGAAAATCGATCGGCTCGTAAACCCTCTGGATCGGGCGGTAAAATCCTATGCTCCCGGTTTCATAATACAAAATGGCAAACATGAAAATCAGTACAGTATATACCCCGATGGTGATAAGAAGAAATTTGACAATTTCTTGTGTTTTTGCAGTGAATTGCATTCTTGAAGGATAAGAGGACCAAATATAAAGAATAAATGGTGAAAATTATAGTGGCGAAACATTTTGCAAAAGTCCTCCGAGGTGAAGCGCAGGGAGCAATTCACTTAAACCCTTTTCGTTTTTCGCTTTTCACCTTTCACCTTTTTTTCGTACCTTTGCACCCCAATTTAAAAACATGGCATTAAACAAACTCAGGAATATCGGGATTGCCGCTCATATCGATGCAGGCAAGACCACCGTAACAGAACGTATTCTTTTTTTTACAGGTACAACCCGTAAAATGGGCGAGGTACATGATGGTCAGGCCACGATGGACTTTATGAAGCAGGAACAGGAACGAGGCATCACAATTGCATCTGCTGCTATTTCCTGCACATGGAACGGTTTCGCCATCAACCTCATCGATACCCCGGGGCACGTTGACTTTACCATTGAAGTAGAACGCTCACTCCGCGTTATCGACGGGATGATAGCGGTTTTTTGCGCCGTTGGCGGCGTTGAGCCCCAGAGTGAGACAGTGTGGAACCAGGCCGACCGCTACCGTGTACCCCGTATTGCTTTCATCAACAAAATGGACAGGGTAGGAGCCGATTTCCCGGCAGTGGTAGAACAGATGAACAAATACCTTGATGCCAATGCATTCCCCTTCCAGGTTCAGATGGGAGAAGAAGAAAATTTTGACGGGATAATCGACGTAATAGAGCGGAAAGCATTCAGGTTTAAGGAATTTGAGAGGATAGAAATTCCCATCCCTGAAGAATACAAGGCAAAGGTCGAACAGGCCAGGGCTAAAATTGTTGAGAAGGTTGCCGAATTCAATGAAGAGATTATGCAGATGTTCTTTGATGAAAAAGACGTACCTGCCGAACTGTTGAAACGCGTTGCCCGCGAAGCCACATTGAAATTGCTTATCACGCCCGTTTTCTGCGGAGCCGCATATAAGAATAAGGGAGTTCAGCTGATCCTCGACGCAGTCACCGATTACCTCCCTTCTCCTATTGATAAAGGCGCTGTAACCGGTACCGACCTGGACGATCCTGAAAAACTCCATACATGCCATCCTTCTCCGAAAGAATCTTTTTCGGCTCTCGCATTCAAACTGATCCATGATCCTTACGTTGGACAACAGACCTTTACACGGATTTTCTCCGGCACTCTGAGAAGCGGGATGCAGGTCTTCAATGCGACGAAGAAAAAACACGAGCGCATTGGCCGCATCATGAAGATCCATGCGAAGGAAAGGGAGGAAGTTGCCGAAGCCGGGCCTGGTGATATCGTTGCGCTGATTGGCCTCAAGCTTACGAAGACCGGCGACACCCTGTGCAGCGAAGATCATCGTTTACTGCTCGAAAATATTCACGTTCCTCCTTCAGTGATTGAATTAAAGATAACCCCTGAAAAACGTGCCGACCAGTCAAAACTTGGGGAAGCCCTTCATAAGCTTACCATCGAAGACCCTTCATTCAATGTACGATATGATGAAGAAACCGAAGAAACCGTGATCGCCGGAATGGGCGAACTTCACCTCGAGATCATTGTTGACAGGCTCAAGCATGAATTTAAAGTCGATGCAATCGTCGGGGAACCTTCCGTCGCTTTCCGCGAAACACTTACACTGGAAGTCGAATCCAACTACAGGCATGTGAAACAAACCGGGGGTAAAGGTCAGTTTGCTCATACCGTGATGCGCCTCGAACCAAACCCCGGCAAGGGATTTGAGTTTATAGAACACATCAAGGGCGGCGCTATTCCTGCCGAATTTATTACATCAGTAAGAAAAGGACTCGAGAAAAGCCTGGATAAGGGTATCCTGGCCGGCTATCCCGTTGTGGATGTGCGTGTAACCCTTATAGATGGAAGCTTCCACGCGGTCGACTCCTCCGACATGGCTTTCCAGACCTGCGCAGCCATTGGCTTTAAACAGGGTTTCATGAAAGCCAATCCTATCCTCCTCGAGCCTATCATGAAGGTCGAAGTAAATACGCCCGATGAATATATAGGTGATATCGTAGGCAACCTGAACCGCCGCCGCGGAAAGATTGAAGGAATGCGCCGTCATCGCAAAGGGTCCCAGAAGATCAATGTATATGTTCCCCTGATGGAAATGTTCGGCTATTCAACCCAGCTCCGCAACGTCTCATCCGGCCGCGCTAATTACGCGATGGAGTTCTACCAGTACCAGGCCCTGCCTAAAGCCCTGCAGGAAGAAATACTAAAGAAGATCGCAACAGAGAAAAAATAGCGAAGCATATTACCCCGCTGCTTTTGCTCGCATCTTTGCAACGCCGCTGCGGTTCGCGGGATACTCATTTCGTCGGCCGATTCAGCATTTTACTCTTATTGCTTCGCAATCCGCTCACCTGAGGCGGCTTTTGCAAAATGCTTCGCATACAGCGACCTAACCAATTATGACTTTCGTGAGTAATAATTCACCCTGCAGTCCGTTCATACAAAAAGAAAAATATTATTATGCATTACAATACAATAGGAAATACAGGAGTTCTCGTCTCGGAACTCTGTTTGGGTACAATGACCTTTGGAGGTAAGGGATTCTGGACTTCCATTGGCAAATTACCCCAGGAAGAAGCCACGAATCTCGTAAAGATTGCCATCGAAAACGGGATCAATTTCATTGATACGGCCAATGTCTATTCAGAAGGCCTGTCGGAGATAATCCTTGGCAAAGCCCTGAAAGACCTGGGCGTCAACCGCCAGGATATATTCATTGCCACGAAGGTAAGAGGGCAGATGGGCCAAGGCGTTAACCAGGTCGGATTATCCAGGTTACATATACAATACAGCGTTAACGACAGCCTCCGGAGGCTGGGACTTGACCATATTGACCTGCTGTATATCCACGGCCTTGACCCTGTGACTTCGCTGGAAGAGACCATGCGCGGGCTTGAAGAGGTAGTTCAGTCGGGCAAGGTGCGTTACCTGGGCATAAGCAATCATCCCGCATGGATGGTGATTAAAGCAAATGCTGTTGCTGCATCGATGGGATGGAATAAATTCGTCGCACTGCAAAATTATTATACCATTGCCGGCCGCGATATAGAGCGGGAGATCGTCCCTATGGCCTTGTCCGAAAACTTAAGCATCATGCCCTGGAGCCCGCTCGCAGGCGGATTTTTGTCCGGCAAATTCAGCAGAAAAACCCTGAAAGCCGGCAACAGCCGCAGGGATGAATTCGATTTTCCACCCGTCAATAAGGAAAAAGCCTACGATATAATCGATGTGATGCAGGAGATCTCCTCTTCGCATAATGTAAGCGTTGCCCGCGTCGCCCTGGCCTGGCTGCTCCGCAAAAAAGGAGTTACCAGTATCATCATCGGCGCAAAGAAAGAAGAACAGCTTCGTGAAAATATCGCTTCAACTTCATTATTATTGACTGCGGATGAGATGTCCCGTCTCGACAGCATTTCTGAACTGAGCAAGGAGTATCCCGGCTGGATGGTTGAACGCCAGGCTGACGGACGTTTGCCGAAATAATCAGCGAAAGTATTCTGTACGAAGTATCTATCGCAGTAAGGGTGTCGCGCTTTGGTCGCAGATTCACACCGCCGCTACGGTTCGCGGGTCCCTCATTTCGTCGCCTTATTCAGCATTTTCCTCATATTGCTTCGCAATCCGCTCACCTGATGCGGCTTATGTGAATTGCTCCCTGCGCTCTGCCTAAGGTTGCTTGTGTAAAATGCTTCGCGCAGCATACTTTCGCTACCTCGCAACCTCGCTACCTCAACTTTCGCTTCTCGCCTTTCGCTTTTCGCTACTTTTTGAGAGAATACACCCCCACCCCGAACAGGTACACCATACACGCGATCAGCACATAAATGCCGGCGGCAACCGAGCTGATGTCACTGACCCAGCCCATGATGAGAGGGATGACAGCTCCGCCGCAAATGGCACTCATCATAAGACCGGAAATTTCGTTGGTACGGTCTGGATATTTTTCAACTGCTATAGAGAATACCAGGGGCCAGATATTGGCGACGAACATCCCGATCAGGAATACCAGCACCCAGGCTGCAGCAGCCGACGGAATGGCGAGTATGGCGATAAGGGCCAGGATGCCGAAGAACGATGTCCCCATCAGAAATTTCCGTGAAGACAGCTTTGTAAGCATTAATGCGCCTGCGAAGGTTCCAAGCATACGCCCGAAGAAATACACACTACGGCCCGATTCGGCTGCAGTTTGCCCAATGCCGAAATGCTTGATGAGGAATTGCCCGGAGTTCGAATTGAAACCCACGTCAACACCTACTACTACGAAGATAGCAAGCACCATAAGAAAGATAAAACCATTGCCAAGCAGGCTGAATGCAGAACCAAAGGTGACATTCACAGATTCCAGTTTGCGTTCATCCACTTTCGTCATCCCTAACCAGATCGCAGTAAGTATGGAAACTATACCAAAAACAAGGAAAAGCAGTTTCCAGTCACCGAATTTCAGGGCAAAGTACCCTGCCAGGGGTGCGCCTATCATCGAGCCAATGGCTTTAATGAACTGAGAGAAACTAAGGAAACTTGAAGCCCTGTTTGAAGGAACCACATCAACAATCAATGGATTTGCCGAAACCTGGACTATCGTGTTGCCTATTCCTAAAAGAGCAAAACCGAAAAGCACCATAGAAAAAGAATAGATAAAGTAAGGCACCAGCAATCCCACGGCTGTCACAAGTATCCCGATGTTCAGCATCATGCGTTTTCCAATCCTTGCCTGCATAATACCTACTGGAACCGACAGCAGCAGGAACCAGAGAAAGGCCGCAGAAGGGATAAGCTGACCCAGTGTTGCGCTGAGGCTCATGTCTTTGCTCACCCGGTCAACGCCAATACCTACCAGGTCGACAAAGCTCATGACTACAAAAGCCATAAGCACGGGCAGCAGTTTCGGGATATTCAGTTTTTTGGTTTCCATGGGGTTATTTGTGAGGATGATCAACTGCCCGCAAATATATAAAACTCCGGGATAGAAATAAAAAAGCCGTCATCCCTGAGGAAGACGGCTGAAAATCACAAAAAACAGACCTTATATAAGGCGGAAAGATAATTTGATCCTGTAATACTGGTTCAGGGGGCTTCCGAGTTTTGTAAACTTAATCTCGGAAAATTTTTCCGTAATATAGGCCGAAAGGGCTGCATTATCCGAAATGATGCGTTTGACAAGCAGCTTGCCATCGTCAGTTACAGTGAAAAGGATATCAGCGCAGCAAAGATTGTCCTGTACCTTGATGTATCCGGGATGTTTGACCTGTTCCTTGATAGCTTCCCTGATGGTAGCAGCAGTATCTTTAAGGGTTTTCCCGGCATAGGACTGCCCGGCCAGGATGAGAAGAGCGATCAGAATAAAAACGAATTTTGAAAATGTTTGCGGTTTCATGATTAGGTCCTCCTTAGTTGATTTACGTATTATAAGTCGCTGGTTTTACTGTATTGTTACAATTTGTATCAAAGTTTAACAATTGATTAACACTTCGTTAGGTCATGAAACAAAGGTATCTTGAACCGGGACTTTTTCAAAATCATATCGGTGTGATTGTAATAAAGAATTGCATAACTGAGAGGATTGTCGCTGACCCGGATGCAATGCCGGAACAGCCCGGAAATTTATCGCTGAAATGGCATAATTGATGTGTGTAATATTGCAGGTCTTTAAATAAACGGGGAAGGGATTAAAAGAATTTTATTACTTTGTAAGCCTGTTCAAAACCTGAAATTAATTCTGAATTTATGAAATACCCGTCCTGACTGCGTTCAAGCAAACCATGAATGACAAAATGGATATTCCATCTGACCATTATAAAACAAATTGCTGACCTATGAAAAAAGCACTCTTTATTCTTCTGATCACGACATTGGCCCTGGCCGGAACTGCAATCATTTCCTGCAAGAAAAAGGCCAAAGATCCCTCTTACCCCCAGCTGGTCGGGGCGTGGAAAGGACAAACCAGTCAAAACATTCCCATTGAGGTCGACATTGCAAATAATGACGGGGATCTATATGTTACCTATGTAAACCTGAAGTATTCAGCAGGGCCCGGGGATACATCCTCAATTACAAAATACAGCAGCAGCGGACTGTACCAGATGTCGGGAACTACATTTTATATTTTCCTCGATGGCAACGCCCCGCATCAGTCCACAATCGCAGGGGTGTACCATCTCGACACCCTCAAATTAGTCGGCAATTTTGTTGGTTATTCAGGTAATCCTCCTGTCGCAACAAGCGGGACTTACACTGCAATCAAAAGCAAATAAAATTTCCCCAAAAAAGCGAAAAGCGAGAAGCGAAATTTCGCTTTTCACCTTTCGCCTTTCGCTTTTCGCTTCTCGCCTTTCGCTTTTCGCTTCTCGCCTTTCGCCTTTCACCTTTCGCTTTTCACCTTTCGCTTCTCGCCTTTCGCTTTTCGCTTTTCGCTTTTCACCTTTCGCTTTTCGCCTTTCACCTTTCGCTTTTCGCCTTTCGCTTACTTCCCCGGCCCAACCGCCGTATATTGTTCAATGACCCGGATCAGGCTGCGCTGGCAAACCTTGCAATAATGGATATGCCGGGTGAACATGATGCAATCAAGCTGGGAACGGTACAGCCCTTTCTGGGTATAATCGGCGCCTTCAAAAGCGCCTACGGCATCCCTGTACTTTTCTTTTGAAAAATATTCATCTTCCTGTTTGTACTGTTTCAGGAACAAGGCTTCCATAACCTCTTCGGGGACTTTGGCTGCACGCAGGCTGTCGCGTTGTTTCTGCACGGCATAACCGTATTTATCAAAAACATCCTTGTTCCAGGGAGTGGGAATAGGGGTACCGGCTGTCAGGAGGTCTTTCCATTTAAGATTGTTTTTATCAAGCAGGGCTGTAACATTGGGTTCCCAGGGCTCGAGTTTGATGTCCTGGGCTTCATAAGAGACCGAGGATGTGTAGTATTCATCAGCCAGCCCACCCATATGATGGCCGAACTCATGCACTATCATATAATCGGCAAATTTGTTATCGGCCGAAACTGTAGCGTACAGGTTATATATACCGCCTCCGCCATAGGTCCGCTCATTCACGAGGATGATCATGAAATCATAGGGTGCCTGGGAAGCGGCATTTCTCACGGTTTTATTGTCAAAAGTCAGTGCGTAACGCTCCGAATCAAAGATCCCGTACTGAACGCTAAGGGCGCTGCGTTTATAAACCCCGGGATGAGGTTTGCAGACCCCGGAAACTTCCGAGGGTGTTTCAATGGCGCGTATGTTGATGTCTTTCGTCCTCGACCTGAAAGGCTCCTGGGCCATCAGCACAGCCGAAAGCCGCTTCACATCATTCCTGAATTTTGGCATCTCGGCTTTTGTGTACCCGTCGCCCAGGATCACGAGATCGACTTTTACAGAAGCAGGTCCATTCTCCTGTATGATGTCCATCGTATTGGAATGAACGAGGTCGGCCGGGTTCACCTCCCTTGAAGCGGGATCCACATCGATAGACCATATGGTTTTAAATTTATTGGTCTGCGGATCGCGTTTCCCCAGGATCACCGTCACCGGTTTTTTGGGCCATGGAAACCGCATCGATTCATTATAGGAACCCCAGGTTTTATCAGCCTCCGGAGTGCTCTGCCATTCGCCAAAAATGCTCGCAAATCCACGTGAAAATAACAGGGTTTTGCTATCCTTGTCGATCACCTCAAAAAAATACGGACCAAGTTCGAGTTTATCGATCAGCACAAACCGGTTTCCCGGCCAAATACCGTCTGAAACAATGCGGTCCACAGCAAAATGTTCTTCCTTCGATGTTCCGCTGTGGTTGAAATCGAGCCTCATGGTCTTATCGGCAAAGTACTTCTCAAAGCCGACATTCCCGTTATCAATGATTTTTATTTCAGAATTTGTTGAGTCGGCGGCTGCAGCAGCTGCCTGCTCCTTGACCGGCTGCCTGCATGAAACGATGGTCCCCGCCAGGGCCAAAAGAAAGAAAAGCTTTTGCATATAAATGAAGATTGGGTTCGGGAGGATAAAGATATAAATTCCCCCGGAAAGTAATCACCTTTGAACAGGGCCGTATTAATACCGAAGCCTTTAATCTTATTCAGCGTCTCCCTGATAACCTGCATCAGGCATTCGGTTGAGCACTTAGTCTTATTTCAGCGTCTCCCTGATAACCTGCACCAGGCATTCGGTTGAGCACTTAGTCTTATTTCAACGTCTCCCTGATAACCTGCATCAGGTGTTCGGTTGAAGGACGGTCTTCGGTCATCTGGCTGATATATTTCCATCGAAGGATCCCGTTCTTGTCGATAAGGTAGATGGCTGCCACGTTCTGTTCCGAGCTTGCCCCGTCCCAGAATGCGGTGAACAGTTTCAGCTGCTTCGAGAGCGTGCGCTGCTCATCGCATAGCACCGGGAAAGTATTCGGTACACCTCCCGAAAGGTCAAACGAATGCGGGAAATGGGCTTTCGTCCAGTCGGCAAATTCTTTTTGCATTCCGGAAGTCCCGGCAGGTGGATTTTTTATGCCTTCAAGGGTCTTCATCGTTTCGGGGAATTTGGCCAGCCATTCGGTGATCCTTTCGTCATTGTAAGGCATCACGAATACGATCTCGAGGTTGTATTTTTTCATGATCTGCTCTTTCTTCTCAAGTTCCGCGAGGTCGAGGTACTGGTAGGGGCAGAAGGCGCACCACGAATTGCCCACCCATCCCCTGGGGAACATCAGAAGGATATTTTTGCCTTTATGCTCATTCAAAGTGTATTTCCCTCCGCCGTGTACCGGCAGGCTGAAACCGGGCATAGGCTCGCCTGAGGTTGCCGCCAGCATCTGGCTCAGGCCGATGTCTTTCCTGGGGACGAGAAGGCTATTGAACACCCTCCAGCCTCCGCTGTCCTTGTAAAGTTGAAGGTATTCATTGCTCCTCACCGTTGTAAGTTTCACGATGGCAAGACCGTCCATGGCGTCAAGGATCTCGGTGGAATTGTCCTTTTGGGTTTCGTCCAGTTTTCCCGATCCCGCCCAGGCATTTTTCTCAAGCCCGTCGAGGCGGATCCTTTGAACAGCAATCGCTCCGTCTTTCCCTACCGGCACCAGGTTTACCCTGTTGAAGTCGGCAGCTACAAACTCATTCAGCCTTTCCATGTCCCCATTCTGGGTCCCCAGTATGTATCCGTTCACGGCAGATTCAATGCCTTTCTTTTCGTTTCCGAGGATGAAATTGTTGAGCCAGGCTGCATTCTTCGGGGAATTCCACAGGACATTAATGATCTTCCATTCACGGCCTGTCTTTGCCAACTCCAGGTAATCGTTGAATTCGGCCGACCTGACCTTTACAACGGCAATTTCAGGAGTCACCTGGAGGATTTGAGTACTGATGTGACGTGCTGTATCGGTTTTGTAACCCGTTTTTGCAGCGCTCATTTCGACCAGCATGCTGTAAGTGGAATAGGTTAGTGACACCTGCCCGGTTTTAGCAATATAGCGGGGAAAGGCTTTGTTAAGATCAAAATGTATGGCCTTTTTCATTCTTTCGGCGTCGCCGGAATAGAATCCGTCGGCATAATCGAGCGCAGCTGCTCTTATGGAGTCCTCGGCGGGAGAGGGTATGAGGACCCCGGATGAAACCATTGGGACCTGCTGCGAAAACGCAAATCCTGAAGCCATGGCCATCAGGATGAAAATCAATGTCTTTTTCATGGATATGGGATTTTGGGGCAAGATAACATCCGCAGTCAGCCAAATAAAATAAAATCGTTATAACAACCGGAATTGACGGTGAACGGGATAAAATAAGTTTTAATCTCTCTTGGTAAATTCCTCGCAGCTCGCTGCAGAACCTGGGGCCGGGGCTTGCCCCGGGGTTCATGCCTTTGATTCTTTCGAGCCCAATTCCGAACCGCCTCATTCCCGGAGGCCTGCGGCCAATTCCGGTTTGTTTAATGAAAAGACAAAGTGATCTTCAATAGTCGGAACCGAAGGAAAAAAACTCCCTGCTTTATAATGTGATTATAAAACTGGTGGATTCTGCGGATGACTCCATATGGATATACCCCTTGTGCAGCCTGAGGATCTGGCGTGAAAGGCTTAACCCGATCCCGGAACCATTGTCCTTCGTGGTAAAGAACGGGATGAAGATCTTCTCCTGTACATCTTCAGGAATGCCTGGTCCGTTATTGCTGATACGGATGACCGGCCGGTTCTGACGGGAGAAATCGACCGACACCCAGATCTTCCTGTTTTCCTGAATATCTTCAAGGGCCTCGATGGCATTGTTCAGGATGTTAATAACAACCTGCGTCAGTAATTTTTTATCACCGGTAAATTGGGTGATCCTTGTCTCAATTTTCAACTCATGCTCAATGCCAAGTTTTTCCATTCTTTCCTTCGAAAGTAACCAGATCTGATCAAACCATTCTTGTACCGTGAATGATTCAAATTCAGGCTTTGGTATCCTCGTAAGTTTGCGGTAACTGTCGACAAAATTGACCAGTCCTTTGCCCCGTTCTTCAATCGTATCGAGGCCCTGGATCACGTTCTCAATGGTTTCTTCATCAACGGCTGCAGGATTCACCGGGTTCCCCTCCTCGAGAAAGAATTTCCTGAGCGTTCCGGTAAGGGAAACAATAGGCGCTATACTGTTCATGATCTCATGGGTGAGCACCCTGATCAGTTTCTGCCATGAATCAAGCTCTTTCTCATCGAGTTCATTGCGGATATCCTGCAGGGAGATAAGTTTCGACACTTTCCCGCAGTAATGGATCTCTCTCGAACGGATTAACAGGTTGATCTGGGAATCCTTGTTGAACTGTTTATATGATGAAGCTTCCCCGGGTTTGATTGCCGAAAGCAGTCCGAAGAGCTCGGGATTCCTCATCGGTATCAGGTGAAGCGGAGTGAAAGACGGGATCCCTGCATAATTAAAAGCCTTGTCGTTCATGATCTCCACTTCATTGTCCTGGTTGATTGCCATCAGCCCGGTAGCTGCATGCTGAATAAATGTTCTGAAATATTTTTCGAGATACTCATTCTGCAATTTAATCTGGTTGATCTGCTCGTTCAGTTCCGTGAGGCTTTTGTACAGATGGCGCAGGGACTTCTGACGGATCTGGGTGGGAAATTTCAAAGAGGAGTCCTCGTTTCGTATGGCCTCAAAAAAGAAAGCGATCTGACGGTTCGACTGGTTGAAGATGTGAATGATCGAATATGCTGAAACCGGGACAGGCACAAGGAACAACAGGTACAAGGGGTCCATATGATAAGCTGTAAGAAAACCGGCAAGGAATACAGTGATCAGGATAACCGAAATATGTACCAGGGTCGTAAGCGTGATATGTTTATAGCCCATATTTTTTCATTTTTTTGTACAAAGTAGTACGTGAAATACCCAGGTTTTTTGCGACAATGCTTAAACTTTGGCTGTTGTTTTTCAGCTCGTTTATGACCATCCTTTTTTCCATTTCCTCAAGTGTCATCGATTCTTTCAATTGGGTTGGCTGCATCAGGTTGAGGTTGAGGTCGCCGGAAACAATTTCCCTGCTTTCACACAGAATTACCGCTTTTTCGATGGTATGCTGAAGTTCCCTCACATTCCCCGGCCATTCATATTTTCTGAGCCGGTCAATCGCTTTAGGATTTATCCTTACACAGGGTTTTTTATATTTTGCTGCATACTTGCCGACAAAAAAATTCGCAAGTATTTCGATGTCCTCAATACGGTTGCGTAATCGCGGAAGCTCGATCTGAATAGTATTGATCCGGTATAAAAGATCCTGCCTGAATGTTTTATCCTGTACCATCTGTATGAGATTCTTATTCGTGGTACTGATCAGCCTTATATCTACAGGGAATTCCTTATTGGATCCAACCGGGATCACTACCCTGTTCTGCAGTACATTTAAAAGTTTCGACTGAAGATGGATAGGCAGGTTGCCGATCTCATCGAGCAGTAAAGTGCCTTTATTTGCCAGGGCAATTTTGCCGGTACGTTCTTCATAGGCATTAGTGAAGGATCCTTTGGCATGCCCGAACATTTCACTTTCGAAAAGACTTTCGGCGACTGACCCCAGGTCAACCGCAACAAGAAGTTCGTTGTACCGCTCCGACTGCCGGTGGATCTCTTTCGCAATAAGCTCTTTTCCGGTACCGTTCTCCCCGGATATCAAAATGTTGGCATCGGTGCGGGCAACTTTTTTTACCAGGTCAAGGATCTGCTTCATCGCCGGAGAAACACCGATGATCATCCGTTCGTCCCTGTTCATCTCGGTTTTGAGATCATGTTCGCGTTTTATCAGGCTTCCGACTTTGAGGTTCGATTTCCTAAGTTTTAATGCTGCTTTAAGCGTGGCCAGAAGTTTTTCGTTCTCCCAGGGCTTCAGAACAAAATCCGCAGCTCCTTCATGGGTGGCTTTTACGGCTGTTTCTATGTCGCCATAAGCGGTAAACATCACGACCTCAACATCGGGCTTTATTTTCTTGATTTCCCTGAGCCAGTACATCCCTTCATTCCCCGAACTTTCGCCTGCTTTGAAGTTCATATCGAGCAAAACTACATCAATATCCCTGTTCTCTATTTCATGTGGAAGGGTATTCGGGTTTGATAAGGTGACCACCTCAACAAAGTCAAATTTCAGGAATAAACGCAAGGCGTTGAGCACGCTTTTATTGTCATCCACGATCAGTAAGCGGCCTTCTTTAATTCGTTCCTCCATACTCAATGAGATTTATCGTAAAAAGAGGTAGCAAATGTACAGAAATTTAACATCAAACTGTTCAGTAAGTTTACAAAAAAACACACGGAACATTTTATAAATAGCTATAAATCAGTAATATAAAATCATTGGCACAAAATTTGCAATAATATGTATAAAAAATAAACAATACGACAATGATAAAAACAATAAATCTTACAAAGCGGTTTATAACCGATGAAATCGAAACCACCGCGCTGAACAATGTAAGCATGGAGGTAAAGAAAGGCGAATTCATTGCCATTATGGGCCCCTCGGGATGCGGGAAGTCGACCCTGCTGAACATCCTTGGAATGCTTGATAATCCAAGTGATGGCAGTTACATCTTCAATGATGTTGATGTTTCAAAATACAAGGAAGGGAAGCGCACCCAATACCGCAAAGGAAATATCCAGTTCGTGTTTCAGAGTTTTAACCTGATCGACGAACTCAATGTTTATGAAAATGTGGAACTCCCGCTTCTATACCTTAAAAAAACTGCTGCGGAGCGGAAACAAATGGTGATGGATATTCTTGACCGGATGAAGATCGGCCATCGCAAAAAACATTTTCCGCAGCAGCTGTCGGGAGGTCAACAGCAGCGAGTTGCAATTGCACGTGCAGTGGTTCCGGAGCCCCAACTGATCCTTGCCGATGAGCCTACCGGGAACCTCGACTCGAAAAACGGGATCGAGGTGATGAATCTGTTATCGGAACTGAATAAAATGGGGACCACCATCGTGATGGTGACCCATTCACAGAGGGATGCGGCATTTGCTCACCGGGTCGTCAATTTATTTGATGGTCAGATCGTAAGCGAAGAGGTAGCCCATAATCAGCAAGCTGTTTAAAATGAAATACCTCGCTGCCATACTGTTCCTGTTTGAATTTGTTTTCTTGTGCCAGGAAACATTATTTGCCCAGAAGTCGTGGACCCTCGACCAGTGCATAAACTATGCCTGGGAAAATAATTTCTCGGTCCACAACCAGGAGTTGGGTGTCAAAATAAAGAAAACCGATTACCGGCAGGCCAGGAATGATTTATTGCCCGACCTGGGGTTTTCGACTTCATACACACAGAACTATGGGCGCAGCATCGATCCGACCACCAATTCCTATATTGATGTACAGTTCTTCAACAATGGGTACGGGCTTTCTGCTTCGCTTGACCTGTTCAACGGGTTTATGAAGGTCAATACGATTAATATGCAGCGGCTGAATTATGAAGCTGAGAAGAATAAGCTTCAGCAGCTAAGGAACGAGGTTGCTTTTACGGTGATCAACAGTTATTTCAACGTTCTTCTTCAACAGGGTCTTTCGTCAATTGCCCTCGAAAATTTCAAGCTTTCACGCACCCAGCTCGATTTTACCACTGAATTTGTAAGGCTTGGGCGTAAACCGGGTACTGATATGCTTGAAACAGAAGCCAACTTAGCCTCTGACAGTTTTCTGCTCGTTCAGTCATACAACCTGCTTGAACAGGCTAGCCTCGGGCTGAAATACCAGATGAATTACCCGGTGGCCGACAGCCTGGTCATCGATACTGTTGTGATGTCTATTTTCGCCGGTTCCATCGACACACTTTCGATGGATGAGCTATACAGGGTTGCAGCCGCCGCCCTGCCCGACCTGGTATATGCAAAGAATAACCTGCTGGCTGCGAAAAAAGCAGTCCAGGTGAGCCAGGGCTCCTTTTCTCCCCGGCTTGGATTTTATGCCGGATGGAATTCGCAGTATATGCAAACCAGCCGCGACTCATTGAACAGGATAATTCCGTTCACCGACCAGATGACTAATAACTCAAGCGAATACCTGAGCCTTGGTCTCCAGATCCCACTGTTTTCAAAATTCTCAAAATACACATCATTGAGCAAATCCAAACTGAGATACCAGCAAGCCAAGATCCAGTATGATGATATCTCATACAAGCTCATGATGGGAGTCGAAAAATCGCTGACCGAATGGAGAGCTTCAAGGGCCGAATATGAATCTTCGCTCAGCCAGCTTGCAAAGAACCTGAAAGCGTATCAGGCCGCAGAAAAAAAACTGGACAAAGGGCTTATCAACATTATAGAGTTCGATATCCAGAAAAATAAATGGATCAGGGCAAAAGCCGAAGTTTTAAGAACCGGCCTGCAGGTTTTACTGAAAGAAAGGTATATCAGGTTCCTGATGACAGGATCGCTGCTATCAGGGAAATAACCACTAAGAACCACATTTGTAAATTGTACATTGTACATCGAAAAAATCAAAATATGGAGTCAGAAGATACAAGCGGGATGGACCGCAAAATCGAAGACAAGCGGTGGATCAAGAAAAAATACTGGAAATTCATCATAGGCGGTGGCTTGCTGCTTTTAGTCGTGCTTTTTTTCCTGTTAAGGGACTGGACCAGTACGATAAGGGTTGAAAGGGAAAGGATCAGCATTGCACCGGTCATTAAAGGGGTATTTAACGATTATATCACGAATGACGGGACAGCAGCACCTATTTCAACGGTGTTCCTCGATGCATATGAAGGAGGAAAAGTTGAAAAGATCCTGCTCGAGGAAGGTAGCATGCTTAAACAAGGCGACGTGATCCTCACATTAAGCAACAATGATATTAACCTGAATATCCTCAACAGCGAGGCCCAGCTTGCCGAGAAATCGAACTTTTTAAGGGAGGTCAGGATACGCATGGAACAAGAGAAACATTCTCTCGAAAGGGAAGTTCTGAATGCCCGTTTTGACCTGATCGCGAAAAAAAGGACCTATGAACAGAATAAGGAATTATACAAAGATCAGCTGATCTCCAGGGATGAATTTTTACGATCGGATGAAGCATATCAGCTCGCTGATAAAACCCAGGAACTTGTCCTCCTGCGCCAGAAACAGGATTCTTCATTCAGAAGTCTTCAGATCGACCAGATCACAGAGAACCTCAAGAATATGCAGACCAATCTAAGTCTTGTGAAGCAACAGCAGGAGTATCTGAACGTGAAATCCCCCGTCGACGGTCAACTTGGCAGCCTGATGGTTGAACTTGGACAGTCGATCATACGCGGCTTTCGTATTGGGCAGATCAACATCCTCACATCATATAAAATTGAGGCAGATGTTGATGAACATTATATCGACAGGATCAGGACAGGATTATCCTCCTTCATTGAACGGCCGAATGATACCCTCCAGTTAGAGATAAAAAAAGTATATCCTGAAGTACGTAACGGGAGGTTTAAAATCGACCTGGTATTTACCGGGAAACTGCCTGAAAATATCAGGATAGGCCAGTCGTATTTTATAAAAATAAAACTTGGACAGGCAGTAGAAGCTATTCAGATTCCCCAGGGCGGTTTTTACCAGACCACTGGCGGACAATGGATTTTCGTGGTTGATAAAAGCGGTCAGTTTGCTGTAAAAAGGAACATTAAGATTGGAAGAAAAAATCCCCAATATTATGAAATTCTCGACGGGCTGGTTCCGGGTGAAGAGGTCATTGTTTCGGATTATACGATTTTCGGGAACAACGACAAGGTTGAGTTAAAATAATTTCAGGATCATGTTAAGAAACATATTCAAAATAATTTACCGGAACATCTCAAGGCAGAAGGGTTTCACCTTCATTAATGTGGCCGGACTCGCAGTCGGACTTGCGGCCGCTTTGCTGATCCTGATGTGGGTGATGGATGAGCTGAGTTATGAAAAATTTAATGAACATGCACGCAACATCTACATGGTTCACCAGGACCAGTTCTATACCGGAGATCGTTATCGTGTTGCTGTGACACCCTATCCCTGTGCACCGGTCTGGAAGGAACGGATTCCGGAGATCAGGGAAACAACGCGATTGGTCATGCTTCCGAAGCTGTTATTTCGTGTGGATGACAAAGTGTTCTTTGAAACCCGGATCAAGGCAGCCGACCCGGGGATCTTAAAGGTTTTTACATTTCCGCTATTGATGGGCGATGCACAAACCGCTCTTCGTGATCCGCATTCAATCATTCTGACGGAGAAGCTGTCAAAGAAATATTTTGGTGACAAAAATCCAGTTGGAAAGACCATCAGTCTTGAAAACAGGAATACGTTTACGGTCAGTGCTGTGATGAAAGACATCCCGAAAAACTCGGTCTATTCTACCGCCGATGCATCCTGGTTTGGTATTGATGCGATTATTCCATATTCATTCCTGAAGGAGATTGGCATGTCGGATGACTCATGGGGCAATAACAGTATTTTTACTTATATATTACTTGAAAATGGGGCCGACATAAAATCCGTAAACAAAAAACTGACCGGCATTGTTGTTGAACATAGCCCTCAGACAAATGCAAAGTTTTTCGTCTCCCCATTACTGGATTTTCGCCTTCATACACAATTCGGATTCCAGGTTGGCAAAGGGGCTATCGTTAACATATACATATTTGTTTCCATTGCCATATTTATTCTGCTTATTGCCTGCATTAATTTTATAAATCTTGCTACGGCTAAAGCATCCTTAAGGGGGAAAGAGATAGGCATTAAAAAGGTTTCAGGGGCCAACCAGCTTAGCATGATTATCCAGTTCATGGTTGAATCCCTGGTGATCGTGATGATTTCTTTATTTTTTGCACTGGTACTGGTCTCACTGTCCCTGGGTGTTTTCAATTCGATATCAGGTAAAAGTTTTACGATAACGGATATTTTCCAGCTAAAATTCATGACCGGATTCATCATCACAGGCCTGGTAACCGGGATCCTGGCCGGGATCTATCCCGCATTTTATTTATCCTCTCTTAAACCGGTCCTGGTGCTTAAAGGAGAAACGATATCTGGAAAGCGAAACAGCCTGTTAAGGCGAATCCTGGTAATAGTTCAGTTCTCTCTTTCGATATTTATTGCACTTGGTGCTATTTTCATGTTCCTGCAATTAAAATTCATGCAGGAAAAAGAGCTGGGTTTTGATAAAGAAAACGTCATATGCATCAACATGCCCGACAACATGAAGACCAAATACTATTCACTGAAGAAAGAGTTGCTTCGGGAGTCTCCGGTACTTGGGGTTACAGCTTCATCACATAATCCTACGATGATCGGCAGTAATGGCAGTGGTGCATCATGGAAAGGGAAGGATCCGAAAAAGGAAGTACTGATCGGGCAGAACATCATCGATTACGATTACTTAAGTACAATGAAGATCAAACTCGTGGCAGGACGGGATTTTTCGCGCGATTATCCGGGTGACATGGGTGATACTTTAGGTAATTTCCTGGTAAATGAAGAAGTCGTAAAACTGATGGGGGGCGGCGATGCGATTGGAAAAAGTTTCAGGTTTATGGGCCAGAAGGGAATTATTGTCGGGGTGATGAAAGATTTTCATTTCAGTGGAGCCCAGGAACCGATTGAACCCATGGCTTTTGCTGTAAGCGAAAGCAAAGCCTTTTCCCATATCCTGATAAGGCTGGCACCGGGCAATCTCCCCGCCACCCTGAAGATCGTGGAGAAAATATGGAAAAAGGTTGTTCCTGATTATCCGCTCGAGTACAGTTTTCTTGATAAAGATTATGAAAATCTTTACCGGACAGAGATGCGGATGAGCCTTTTGCTTAAGTATTTCACCTACGTGGCAATTATCATCGCCTGCCTTGGGCTCTATGGATTAAGTGCATATGCAGCCGGTAGGCGTACCCGCGAGATTGGTGTGCGTAAAGTGATGGGAGCAGGAGTGGTTTCGGTGATTTTCTCGTTGTCAAAGGAATTTATCCTGCTTGTGATCATTTCGATTGCGCTGGCATTTCCGCTTGGCTGGTTTGCGGTAAATAAAATGCTGAGTGAGTTTGCATACCGGATAGAGATAAACTGGCTGGTTTTTGGTGAGATCGGACTGGGTGCATTGATCGTAGCCCTGGCCACTGTGAGTTTCCAGGCATACAGGGCTGCTGCAGTTAACCCGGCGGTTGCTTTGAAAACTGAATAACTAAAGCAAAATGATAAACAGCTATATTAAAGCAGCAATAAGAAATTACTCCCGCAACAGGGGGTTCACTCTGATCAATATTGCAGGGCTGTCTGTTGGTATGGCATCTGCTTTGATCCTTATTCTGTATGTTGTAAACGAGCTTGGTTTCGATCGCTTTCATGAAAAAGCAGACCGTATTTACAGGGTTGAGGAGCAGCATGGCCCCGATCCGGCAAACCGGGGATTTTTTACCTCTCCTCCCCTTGCTCCGGCTTTGAAATCGATGTTCCCGGAGGTCCGTGATGTTACAAGAATTATGCTTTGGAAAAGGAATGTTCTCGTAAGCTACAGGGATAAAAAGTTTATAGAAACTAATATTGCCCTGGCCGATTCTTCGCTGTTTGACGTTTTTACCATTCCTTTTCTTGAGGGAAACCCGAAAGATGCGTTAAGGAGGCCCAATACCGTCATCATCACCGATAAAATTGCGAAAAAATTCTTTCGGGACGAAGACCCTTTGGGGAAATCAATCATGATCAATTCAAAAACAAGTCATGAAATTACCGGGGTTGTCCGCGAATTACCTCCGAATTCTCATTTTTTCTTCGATTTTCTTATTCCCGGGAATTACGAAGGCTTGAACTGGGGTGATGGTTGTTTGCAAACTTACCTCACACTGCCTGAAAATTACGATAAAAAACAACTTGAACAAAAGTTTCCTGATTTTATCGTTAAATACATGAGCCCCTGGCTGGAAAAGGAATACGGGCTTCCTGTTGCCCGGATTTTTAAAGACAAAAACAACCAGATCAACTATTTCCTGGTTCCCCTTCGTAATGTCTACCTGCATCATAATATGGAAGGCCGTCCCGGTCTGGATGGCCTGATGATGAAATTCGGAAGTTTAAAAACCGTGATCCTTTTCTCGATCCTGGCTGTGTTTATCCTGCTTATTGCCTGCATCAATTTTATCAATTTATCAATTGGAAGGTCGGTTAAGCGAACAACGGAAATTTCACTTCGGAAGGCGATGGGGGCAAGAAAGATTTCGCTGATCAGGCAATTCCTTGTTGAATCGGTCATGATCAGTTTTGCCGCCCTCATACTGGCTTTTATCATTATGAAAATGGCTATCCCGTTTTTCAACAATCATCTGAATACCTCTATCAGCTTTTCCAACATTTCTTTATTGTTTCCCGTTTTTGTGATTATCACCTTCATGGTTGGGATCCTTTCCGGCTTGTACCCTGCATTCTACCTGTCCTCAATCAATCCCGCCGGCATTCTGGGTAAAAAGTCAGGGCCCCCATTGTTAAGGACACGCCTTAATCATCTCCTGCTTACGATCCAGTTCATCATTTCCATCGGGTTGATTATTTCCACGACTACGATTTTTTTGCAACTGAATTTCGTGAATAAAATAAAGCTTGGATTCACAAAAGATCATATCATGTTGATTGAAAGAGCCGGCGCATTGGGCGAAAGCCAACAGGCATTTTCTGAATCATTAAAAAGGAATCCGGATATACTTGAAACATCCTATTCAAATTCGGTTCCCGGGCGCCATTTTGAGCCAACCGGGTATAATCTCGAAGGAGCTCCAAGATCAGAGTCATATTTCCTGATGACAATGAATGCCGACCAGGAATTCATGAAAACTCTGGACCTGAAACTGGTCAGGGGAAGGTACTTTTCGAAAAAAGCGGCATCGGGAAACCTTGAAGCGGTAATTAATGAAAAAGCAGTCGAAAAATATCGGTGGAAGGAGCCTCTTGGGAAAAGGATAATTTATGAAACAAAGGAAAACGGGGAAAATGTTTATGCAGAAATCATCGGCGTGGTCAGGGACTTTAATTTTGAGCCATTATACGCGAATATCCAGCCAATGATGATCTGCAACCTGAATTATCCGGGAAACCTGCTTGTCGTAAAACTCAGGCCCGGGAATCTGAACAGCAGCATTGTGTATATCCAGGATCAATGGAACAGGATGACCAACGCCCAACCTTTTGAATACTGCTTTCTGGATGATGATTTCGGGAAATCCTATAGACCGGATCAGACAAGGGGGATCCTGTTTCTTCTTTTCTCCATTTTGGCAATATTTCTATCATGTATGGGAATGCTGGGTCTCGTAATCTCATCAACAGAGCAAAGAACAAAGGAAATTGGTATCCGGAAAGTCAATGGTGCTACAAGCATGATCCTTCTTACTCTTTTTTCAAAAAATTATTTACGATGGATTGGAATTGCATTCCTTGTGGCCTGTCCGCTTTCCTATTATGCCATGTACAGTTACCTTGAAAATTTTGCTTACAGGATAAGTCTTAACCTGTGGATTTTTGTTTTTGCCGGCCTGCTTACTTTCCTTATTACGTTATTAACGATTACCTGGCAGAACTGGCTGATGGCTTCTAAAAATCCGGTGGAAATGCTTAGGTACGAATAGCGATTATGCCATGACAAATATCATTATTACAACCCTCTTAAGGAATATAAGGAAGAACGCTGTTTTTTCATCGATCAATATTTGTGGCCTGACCCTGGGGATAGTCAGTTTTATCCTGATGATGCTGTTTGTTATCAGTGAACTCAGTTACGACAGGTTCAATGAAAACTCAAACCGGATCTACCGACTGTGCATAAAAGCAGCGATCGGGGAGACAAAGATCAACCAGTCCTATTCATCTTCCAGGATGTTCAGGGAAATGACGGCAAAATATCCCGAGATAGAAACAGGGGTAAAATTTTCAGGTTGGCAGGATGTCCTGGTCAGGGTGGGAGAAAAAACGATATCTGAACCGACAGTAATGTTCGTGGACTCAACCATATTTAAAGTTTTTACTTTGCCGTTGATTTCGGGTAATCCATCAACTGCGCTCAGTCGCCCAAATACTTTGGTGATCAGCGAATCAACTGCAAAAAAATATTTCGGTGAACAAAACCCGGTGGGTAAGATCATCGAGGTTGATACAGGTGGTTTCGGGCGGTTTGAAGTGACCGGAATATTTAAGGACATCCCGTCAAACGCTCATTTCCATTTCGGATTGATGGCTTCACTGGTTACATTCCCACAAGGGCTAAGGGAGCAGGAATGGTCTGCAAACAACTTCGTCACCTATTTTCTTCTTAAACCCGGAAGTTCTGCAAAAGACTTGGAAAATAAATTCAAAAAGTATACCATTGAAACGTATGGAGAAGAAAACTATAAAAGGCAAACAGCAAAAGGAAACTACTGGGAATTCTATCTGCAACCGTTGACTTCCATCCACCTGCATTCCGACATCAACGGGGAATTTGAACCAAACGGGAACATCAGATATGTCAGCATTTTCATTGTCATCGCCTTCTTCGTCCTGATCATAGCCTGCATTAATTTCATGAACCTTTCCACCGCAAAATCGATGCTCAGGGCCAGGGAAGTAGGGATTAAAAAAACAGCAGGATCGACAAGGGGTAAACTGGTTGAACAATTCCTTTCGGAATCGGTGATCATCACGTTCATTTCTCTTGTCCTGGCCGTCATCATCGTGCACCTTGTGCTCCCTGTATATAATGCATGGCTTCAAAGGGAATTGTCGTTCAACCTGATATCTTCCTCCTGGAACATACCCGGCCTTATTGCATTTGGCCTGGTTGTTGGAATAGCAGCAGGTATTTACCCGGCAGTTGTACTTTCATCCTTCAACCCGGTTAAAGTTCTGAAAGCCCAGGCCCTTTCTGAAACCAAAGGAATTGGATTGAGAAGCATCCTTGTCATCGTCCAGTTTTCGGCATCTATCTTCCTGATCATAGGAACCCTGGTAATTAGCAGGCAGATGGATTTCATCATGAATAAAGATGTTGGTTTCATCAGGGAAAATATAATCATCCTGCGCACCCCTCCTTCATTTGGTAAAGTGAGTAAAGCGTTCAGCGATGAGATCAGGCAACATGAAGGGATCATAGGTGTTTCAGCCTCCACATCAATCCCCGGCTATGCTTTTTCAAATTGGGGGTTTGGCGCAGAGGGAGTTGATAAATCGTTTACCCTGAATCAAATACAATGTGATACGGGTTTTTTCAGGACCATGGGTTTCAGGATGGCGGAGGGACGTTTCTTTTCACACGAATTTCCTACCGATTCTTCGGGGATAATTTTAAATGAAACTGCTGTAAAGGTTTTAGGATTAAAGCATCCGATGGGTACAAAAATGTTCGCCGGACGGATGCCACCGCGGAAATATCACGTTATAGGGGTCGTAAGGGATTTCAATTATGAATCGGTTCATTCCGCGATCCGCCCGATGGGATTGGTAAACCTTAACTCACAAACAGGCAGTTATCTAAGCATACGGTTTGACGGGGGAATGGCAAAAGAGATCCTGCCCCTCTCAAAAAGTACCTGGGAAAAGCTGTTGCCCGGCACACCCTTCTCCTTCAGCTACATACATGATGATTTTGTGAATCTTTACCGGAATGAAATTCAGACGAAGCAGGTGTTTGCCATCCTGGCTGGCCTCGCCATCGTCGTTGCCGTCCTAGGGATCCTGGGCCTGGCTTCATTCATGGCACAGCGAAGGACAAGGGAAATTGCGATTCGTAAAGTATCAGGCGCCGGTATCAGCGATATCCTCATTCTGCTCAACTGGAAATTCATTAAATGGGTTCTGTTTTCCTTTATCCTGGCATGCCCTGTTGCCTGGTGGGTGATGAACCGCTGGCTGCAGGATTTTGCATACAGGGTTTCCCTCAGCGCCTGGATCTTTATTCTGTCAGCCGCAATTGCCCTGTTACTTGTCATTATTACCGTGAGCCTGGTCACCTTCAGGGCCGCATCAGTCAACCCCGCCGAAAGCATGAAATATGAATAGAAAAGTTTCCCGGTTTGAAATAAAGTTGTTCTTATCAGATCCGGATTCAATGAATAAACTAAAATTAACCCCTGACCGCGAACTGGTTCATAATAATTTCATCAATGAATGATTTAAAATTTGTCCTGAGAATATTGAAGCGCAACCCGTTCATGCTGATTACCAATGTGACAGGGCTTGGAGTGGCATTGACCACGTTGATTTTCACACTCACCTACATACGTTATGAATTGAGTTATGATAAGCACTTTAAAACCAGTGACAGGGTGGTAAGACTTTTCAGCCGGGTAACCGATAATACGAGCACCGAAGCATATGGTATTTCCTTACGCCAGGCGTATTCCCAGCTTCCCTCCAAAGTTCCCGAAGTAGAGTCTGCCGTTCAGCTATATGGCGGCTGGAAAACATCTGTTCAAACGAAGCTGAATAAAATAGAAAAAGTAGGGATTTTCTATGCTGACCCTGAGATTTTTAAGGTATTCGGACTGTCGCTGAATTCTGGTGATGAAAAAACGGCGCTGCTTCAGAAAAATACGGCCGTAGTCACAACTTCTGTTGCCGAAAAACTGTTCCATACAACCAATTGCATCGGGAAAACCATTGAATCTGATCGTGAACATGTGATGATCACCGGGGTGATGGATGAAATTCCTAAAAACTCCCATTTAAGCTTCGGTTTGCTGATTTCCCTCTCCACACTTAATCTTAACTTGTTCGGGGGCCTCGAATTTCAAACATACTATTTACTTAAGCCGAATATAGACTCAAAAGCAGCAGGCGCGAAAATTGCAGAGGCAAATAATCTTCTTATGCGGGATTGGGCCAGGGGGATGAACGCAAAAGTCCAATCGGGGGTTGAGCCCCTGACCGATTTGTACCTGCATTCTGCAGCAAGTTCCTATATCCCGAACCATGGCAGTATGAAACAACTGCTTATTGTCGGACTTATCGCCTTGTTTGTTCTGCTCACGGCATTGCTCAGCTATATTAACCTGTTTATCATACAGGGTGAAAAACGCATTACCGAAATATCAACCCGGACCATGTTCGGCGCCACAAAGGCAAGCATTGCCAAACTGTTTTTCTTAGAAACAGTTATCGTTTTTCTGTTTTCTGCCGTCCTGGCATTTCTGATTATCTATAAATCAATGCCATTCCTGTCAGCTTTATTGCAATCAAAAGTTGATCTTTCCGATTTGTTGACACCAGGCGGTATTATTTTGTGTGTTATTGTATTGATCGTGCTCCTGGTGATTACATCCGGTTATCCTGTGCTCTATCTCTCAAGGATGAAATACGCATTGGGATTGAGGGGAAAAATTTCAGGCCCGGGAAACAACAACTGGCTTTCTGCAGCTTCGGTATTTGTTCAATTTACGGTTGCCTCATTTTTTATCAGTTGTGTCATCATCATTTTATCACAATTAACATTCATGCATAACGTACCATTGGGGTTCGACAGGAATAATGTGATCACGGTCAGCAATTGCAGCATGCCTGTCTCGAAGAAGTATGAAAGTGTAAAATCTGAATTGCTGAACTTGCCATTCGTTGCAGCTGTTTGCGGTGGGGAACACTTTATGGGCGGCGGGTGCAGCGGGCAATACATAAGAACCCTGGCCGACGGGGAAAACAATAACAAAGCCATCAATGAATACCGCGAAAAGCCCGGTTTTGGAGAGCTTATGCAGTTTACACTGATTGACGGACGGTTCTTTCGGGAATCGATGGCCGATAGCCAGGCTGTTGTTGTCAACGAATCGGCAATCAGGTTACTGGGCCTGCAACCAAAGGCCGGACAAGCAGTTCTTTATAATGATAAACGGGTTGAGATTATTGGTATCGTGAAGGATTTTTATTATATGACCAATCCGGGCGAACCCATTGCTCCCCTGGTAATTGCGAATTGTTTTTGGGGAACTCCGAATATTTATATCCGCAGTGCTAGTCCTTTGACAGGGATCCAATTGATGCAAATCAAGTCAATCTTCCATCGCTTTGATGAAAATTTCATTTTCAACCATCAATCCCTGGCGGATATCTTTGACGGGATGTACCAGAAAGAGAACCGGCTTGCAAAAATGGTATCCATTGGAGGGGCTGCAGTGGTTTTCATCAGCCTGATAAGTTTACTGGCCCTGACCGTTCTTAAGATCTCGCGCCGTACGAAGGAAATCGGGATCCGCAAAGTAAATGGGAGTTCCGTAAGCCTCATCATCATGGTTTTGTTCAGGGATATACTGATCATTGTGGTCATTGCGATACTCATTGCTTCAGCCGGGTGTTATATCGTTATGAACCAATGGCTTGCCGAATATGTATTACGTATCCGCCTACACCCGGGATATTTTCTGATGAGTGCTTTGTTCGTGTTTGCCATAGCCATACTTGCCACAACCTGGCAGGCCTGGAAAGCTGCAACACAGGACCCGGTAACCGCATTAAAATATGAGTAAATGCATTGAAAAACAAATAGAACAGGATTATCAGAATTGTTAATGAGATGTTTAAACACATTGTAAAAATCACCTTCAGGAATTACAAGAAAAATCTGATCTTCACCCTGATCATTGTGTCGGGCCTTGCGATCAGCATAGCCACGATCATGGTTATTGCCCGCTATGTGATCCAGGAATACAGTACGGATAAATTTCATAAAGAGTTCAATAATATTTTCCTGGTACTGAATGTCAACTCTGAAAGCAATACCTCTTCGGTTAACCAGGATTGGGCAAGGAAATTCACAGCTGCTTACCCGGAAGTCAGACAGGCCTGCCGTATCGACAGGATTGAGCTGACAGTCAATAATCAGTCCGGCCCGATCAAGCTCAACAATGTATTATCCACCGACCCGGGCTTTTTTACCACGTTTTCATTCCCGCTCGTAACAGGCGATACTTCAAATCTTCTGAAGGATCCTCATTCGGTCATTCTTACTGAAAGTATTGCAGGGAAGTTATTTGGCAAAGAGAAATCCGTTGGGAAAACAATAAAAACAACGATCGGCAATGAAGAAAACCTTTTAACCGTCGCGGCAGTGGTCAAAGATCCTCCGGAAAGCTCAAGGATAAAGTTTGAAGCTTTGGTTTCATTTGAATGCAGTTCCTTTCATTTCAGGATGATGTCATTTGGCAGCCATAAAGGCGGCAGCACACCCGCAGTCATATATATGTGTGACATCTATCTGTTGATCCACGAAAAAGCAGATATCCGGGCATTGAATGACCGCTTAAAAAAGGAATCGTACAAAGAATATAAGGCAGATAGATATTTTTCGTATTTGAAACTTCAACCCTATTCAGAAGTTTATTTTGATAAAAACCAGACCGATAGCTTTAAACATGGCGATAAAGCGATGCTGTTCGTTTTCATGTCACTGGCGGTATTGTTATTACTTCTTGCCTGCATTAATTACATCAATTTGACCACCATAAAGGCATTTTCGAGGGCCAGGGAAATAGCTTATAAAAAAGTCTCGGGCGCTTCAGGCCTTATGCTGACCGGTCAGTTTCTCTTTGAATCAACCGGTCTGTCTGTCCTGGCATTCATCTGTGCAAGCGGGATGATAAAATTCATGGCGAACCTGTTCGGCCGGCTGGTTAACAGCAATGTTGATGTTTCATGGTTTTTCCGGTTTCCCCAGATCATATGGGTCTTCTTGTTTTCACTTGTACTGGGGATGATTTCCGGGTACTACCCGGCCTGGTACTTATCCAGGATTAAAACCAGCGAACTTTTTAAAGGGAGGAGCCTGAGCAGCTCACATCTGCTTTTATTACCCAGGAACCTTTTTATCTTCCAGTTTACCATTGCCATCGCACTGATCATTTCCGCCATCATCATACAGAACCAGTTGAAATATATTAATAATAAAAATCTCGGGTTTGATAAGAACCGCCTTCTTCATATAACCATACCATCCGAAATCAAGCCATTTGCAATGAAGGATGAATTGTTGAAAAACCCGGGAATAAACAACGTTACCTTATCATACGGGATCCCGGGGAACCTGGCTGCAAACGACGGGAATAATTGGTTTATTTACACTGATACTTCCTTCCTTTCCACTTTCAGGATAACCCTCTCTCAGGGCAGGGGTTTTTCGCAGGCTGATAAAAATGTCTGCCTGGTTAATGAAACCCTCCTGAAAGAAAATAAATGGGAAGATTATAAAGGGAGAAGCCTTGGGGGTAATAAAATAATAGGCGTAGTCAAAGATTTCCATACCAGTTCGCTCTATGAAAAAATCGTGCCTCTTGAACTGGACTTCAATACCTCCTATTTGTCGGACATGACGATAAGGATTGAGGGAGAAAATGTGGCAGGCGTGATGGATTATATTAAAACGACCTGGAAACGGATAGCTCCTTACAGTCCTTTCGAATATTATTTTTATGATGATTGGTTTGATAAGCAATACCGTAAGGAAGTTGCATTTGGTTCGCTGATCTCTGTTTTCACTTTCATCGCGATTCTAATCTCCTGCCTTGGTTTATTTGGCCTGCTGGCCTACCTGATCGAACGCAGGGCCAGGGAAATTGGCATCCGCAAGATCAATGGAGCAAATAATTTCGAGATCATCGTCATGCTCAACCGGGACTTTGCAATATGGGTCGGCATTTCTTTTATACTGGCTGTACCCCTTGCCTGGGTTGTCCTGTATAAATGGCTGGAAAATTTTGCGTATAAAACAGGCTTGAACTGGTGGTTTTTTGCAATCGCCGGATTGATTGCCATGGGCATTGCCCTGGTCACTGTAAGCTGGAAGAGCTGGCTGGCCGCTGCACGCAATCCGGCAGAAGTTATCAGGGAAGAGTAACGGAATATTTTCAGGGATTCATCCTTCGTTGAAAACATTTGAGTTTGACCGGCCCATCGTACGGTTCAGCGAGTTTAATGGACTTTTTACAGATTGTAGTTTATTTCCGTAAATGATATGTCTATTTTTACATTAACAACATGTAAAACGGATATTGTATGAAAAAATCGATTTTGTCACTTTTATTACTTGTTATGTTCATTCTGCAGTTGCATGCCCAGGAAGGGATGTGGCTGCTTACCCAGCTAAACCAGCTCGATCTTGCCAAAAAGGGCCTGCAAATCCCTGTCAGCGAAGTCTACAGCAAAGACAAACCCTCAGTCTCTGATGCCATCGTGCAACTTGGCGGAGGTACAGCATCATTTGTCTCGAAGGACGGACTGCTTATCACAAACCATCATGTGGCATATACGGCAATACAGAGGACTTCCAGCGTCAACAGCGATTACCTGACGAAGGGGTTCCTGGCCACAAAGCGAAGCGATGAAATTAAAGCCCCGGGCTACCGTGCCAGGCTTCTTATCGAAATGAAAGATGTAACAGCAGAAGTACTCGATGCCGCAAAGGGGATCAGCGATCCGGCGGAAAAAAATAAAAAGATCAATGAAAAGATCACCCTCATCACTGAGCCTTATACGAAGGGTAAGGATGATATCGATGCTTCGGTTTCACAGATGTTCAACGGCCGTCAGTACATCCTCTATGTACATAAGGTGTTTAAGGATATTCGTATAGTGTATGCCCCGCCTTCTGCAATAGGCAATTACGGAGGGGAGACCGACAACTGGATGTGGCCCAGGCATACGGGAGACTTCTCGTTTATGAGAGTGTACTGCGCCCCCGATGGGACAGGAAAGGCATATTCTGCCGATAATGTGCCGTATCATCCCAAAGTATGGCTGAAGGTTGCAAAGGATTTCCTGAAGGATGGCGACTTTAACTTTATCATTGGGTATCCCGGACAAACCACCCGTTACCGTTCATCCACCTCGGTTTATTTTAACGAACATTATAATTATCCTTTTACGATAAAGAATTTCAAGGAGATCATCGACCTCTGCGATCAGCTGACAAAGGGCAACAGGGATGGACAGATCAAGGAAGCCAATCTTGTCAGGGGGCTGGCCAATACGATGAAGAATTACCAGGGGAAAGTCGACGGGATGAAGAAAACCCATTTCTATGAAAAGAAACTGGAATTCGAGAAGGTGTTTGTAAAGTGGGCTAACAGCAAGCCTGAGACCAAAGCCAAATATGCAGATATCCTGGAAAAGGAAAAGGCAGAATACAAGCTGATTGAAGGTACAAAACTACGGGACGAGGTTTTCGGGAATTTCCAGGGCCTTGCCGGAACACTTGTCAATGTAGCGCAGAGGGTAATTTACTTTGCCCAACAGAAGGACAAACCTGAAAGTGAAAGGGATCCCGGGTTCTCGGAGGATGCAGTAAACCAGGCTATTGAAGGATTGCAATTCACCTATGCCAATTATTTTGAACCGGTTGATAAGGCACTGCTTGTCCGCACGTTGAATATGGCGAAGGAATTGCCCCAGGCACAGAGGATAACCGGTTTGGAGTATGTTTTCAGTTCTTCAAAGCCTGTCGAACAGTTTGTAGACGAGGCGTATAAAGCAACTAAGCTGACCGATCTGAATTACGTGAAGACCCTGTATAAAATGTCAACAAAAGAGCTTCAGGCCCTGAACGATCCGTTCATCAATATGGCCTACAGCATTGATCCCATGGCGATAGAGATACAGGAAACCGCCGATAAATTCAATGTAAATGTAACTGCGGTTCGCAAAATCTACCTCGATGGTTTATTTGAATGGAAAGGTTCAAACATGTATCCCGATGCAAACGGCAGCAAGCGTTTTTCATACGGGAAGATCAGGGGCTATCGTCCGGCCGACGCGGTCTGGTATTATCCTTTCACAACGCTCGAAGGGATGGTTGATAAAAACACCGGCATTGAACCTTTCGATGCCCCGCCCGCCCTTGTAGATCTTTATGTTAAAAAAGATTTCGGACATTGGGTGAACCCGGCGATGAAAGACGTACCCATCGCTTTCCTGAACCAGTGTGATATCACCGGTGGCAACAGCGGAAGCCCGGTTTTAAATGCAAAGGGTGAGATCTGCGGACTTGCTTTCGACGGGAATTATGAATCTATGATCAGTGACTGGCAGTATGATGAAGCACTTCAGCGTTGCATCAATGTCGATATTCACTATGTCTTGTTCATTACCGAGAAGGTTGGGAAGGCAGGGTTTTTGCTGGAGGAGATGGGAGTGAAATAATAAAAGTGAAAAGCGAAATGCGAAAAGCGAAAAAAAATCATTTGATCCTGGTTTTCGCTTTTCGCATTTCGCTTTTCGCCACTTACAGTCCGTAGGTATCAATGAGATACACCAGCCCCGCCATCGCCGCAGCCCCAAGCTCGAGCTCGCGCGGGTTGACTTTATCATAAGTGTCGTTGGCGCTATGATGGTAATCGAAATAACGCTGGGGATCGGTAACGAGTCCGACCAGCGGGGTCCCTTGTTTTTTCAGGTCGTGGATATCGACCCCGCTGCCGCCCTTTTCAAAAGACCAGAGGGAATAAGGTTTGAACAAAGGTTTCCAGCTTTTAATTTTTTCAATGCTTGCATCGGAGCCATCGATTGAAAAACCCTGGGGAACAGCTGCACCCCGGTCGGCTTCAATAGCGCCGATATGTTTTTCAGCTTTCTTTTTCACGGCATCAGCATAAGCCGCGGCCCCTCTCTGGGCGATTTCCTCGTCCATGAAAGCCACTGCGCGTATCGTATGTTTCGGCTTCATTTGAAGCGCTTTATAGATCCTCAGTATGTCGATGGCCTGGACCACACCGCTGCCGTCATCGTGGGCGCCCTGGCCGATATCCCATGAATCAAGATGGCCACCAAACACTATGATTTCTTCTGGATGCTCACTTCCCCTGATTTCGCCAATGACATTAAAACTGGGCGCTTCGGGCAGGTTCCTGCAGTTCATCTTCATCGATAATTTAAGGGAGGGATCGTCTTTAAGCCATGACGAAAGCAGATCGGCGTCGTTGGTGCTTACACTCATTGCAGGGATGGCTTTCACGCTGTCGGCGTAATGCTGGACTCCCGTATGCGGAAAATTATCGTGCACAGGGACAGCTGAACGTACGATGACCGCAAGGGCACCGAAGCGGGCCGCCTGCATGGCACCCTGGGCGCGCTGGTCAACAGCTTTTCCATAAGCCTCGAAAGTGTTGATGCGTGAATCATCGGCGGCCCGGTTGAAAAACACGATCTTCCCTTCAATGCCCGAACGGCCGATGGCCTTTAATTCGGCGAAATTATGGACCTCGACGACCTTTGCTTTAATACCTGTATCACCAGTGCCTATTGATGTCCCGAGTGCACAGACATGCAGATCCTTACTGCCTTTTTTTGCGGAAAAAAGTTTTGCTGTTTCAACAGTCCCCCTCTCCCAATGCTTCACGAACAACGGCTGAAGATATACCGTGTCAAGCTTCATGCCTTCCATCACTTTCCTGATGTACTGCACCGCTTCTTCGGCCTTCACCGTGCCGCAAATTCTTCCGCCTATTTTGGTACAGAGATAATCAAGGTTTTTCCAGCCCACCGGGTTGTTCAGGGCTTCGGTATACATTTTCCTCAGGACAACCGAATCCTGGTTCTGGGCTCTGGAAACCTGCATGAATACAGGCAGGATAAGAATCAATGCAAATAATTCAGGTTTACGCATGGTGTTTGTTTCTTCAGCAAAAGTATTAATAAAATCACTGCAGGACAGGCTTTTCCGAAATCTCATCCGCAGTAACAAACAATAAAAAACATTAAAAAACATTGACAAACGCTTATAAATATATTATCTTTGTCCGCAAACAAACAAAATCCAGCTATGAAATCTTCAACCGACCTCAGGGAAGTCTTTCAGATCTTCCAGAACAAGGAGTCTTTTTTCGGAGAGATCCAGAAAACAAAATCAAACCGTTTGATACTCACCCAGCTGCTCATCATATGCCTTTTCGCCTTTTTATACGGGGTTGTCATGGGCAGTTATCACAGCTTCACTCAATCGATGGTGGCGGGTGTGAAAGTCATCATTTTATTCCTCTCAACAGTGATACTGTGTTTCCCGTCTTTCTTCATTATCCAACAGGTGCTGGGGTCAAAGATGAGTTTCAGACAGATGATCATGGTAGTGCTCAGCGGGGTAGTACTTACTGCAACGATAGCCCTCTCATTCGCGCCGATCGTAATTGTCTTCCAGGTGACCGGCGGCAATTATCATTTTCTTCAGCTTCTCCACGTGGCGATCTTTATTTTCGCGGGTGTTTTTGGCATGAAGCTGATGGTAGATGCCCTGAAATATGCCTGCGACCAGAAAAACATTTATCCCCAGATCGGTGTCACGGTATTCAGGATCTGGGTGATCATCCTTGCCTTCGTGGGCATTCAGCTTGCCTGGAACCTCCGCCCTTTCCTTTGCGAAAAAAACGAGGAATTCAAATGGTTCAGGAAGTACGAAGGTAATTTTTATACGGCGATAGTATATTCGGTGGAACAACTTGTTTCAACAAAGACCCCGGTTGAAAAACCCCCTCAGCCACCCGACCGGACAAACAACATGACGAAAACCCCTGCCGATACCCTCAAACTCTTACGTCAAACCGGGAAATGATCATGGAAGATATTATGACATTGGAGGAAGTGGCTAAATATCTGAAAGTCAAGCCACAAACGATATATACCTGGGCCCAGGACGGCAAGATCCCTGCAGCGAAGTTGGGAAAGGAATGGAGGTTCAAAAAATCAGTCATCGATCGCTGGTTCAATGAACACGTCGATGAAAAATTTTCAAAGTTTTTTTAGGGGCTGGGGATTAGGGATTAGGGAACTAGCTCCTGACCACCCAACCCCCTACCCCCAATCCCTAGGCCCCGACCCCCGACCCCCAACCCCTACCCCCAATCCCTAGGCCCCGACCCCCAACCCGACAGGGCGGAGATAATGCACTTTTTACCGATAATAGATGTAATATCGTGGATTACAGTTTGCATCCTCGTTTGTTATTTCTAATTTTATCTGCGTAACAAAATTCAAAAAACCAGGGATATGAAAAATCTGCTTGCTTTAATTCTGCTTTGTTTTTGCATGTTTCCGTCAAACCTGAAGGCCCAGGAAAGGACCTTAAATGATGAAGGCATCAAAAAAATAGTTCCCGCCCTGCTGGTGATAGACATTCAGAATGAGTTCCTGCCATTTATGTCTGAAACCGACAGGAAATCCGCGATGGATACCATCAACAAAGCGATAGCGATTTTTCACGAAAAAAAACTGCCGGTGATCAGGGTTTATCATCATGATATTGAGCGCGGACCTCACCCGGGCTCTGAAGGATTTGAATTCCCAAAATCAGTCCAGATCACCGAAAACGACCCCAAAGTCATCAAACATTATGCGAATGCCTTCACGAAAACATGTCTCGACAGCCTGTTAAAAACACTGGGGGTGAATACTGTTTTTCTTTGCGGATTAAGTGCCACAGGTTGTGTACTGGGGACATATTTCGGAGGAATGGATCACGACTATCTTACCCTTATGCTGAAGGACGGGCTCATCAGTCCGAAGACAGAACAAACTGCGATGATCAGGGAGATATGCTCTGGTTTGAATTATAGCGTCGTGAAGACCATGCTTAACAGGAAACCCTGAGCTGAAAGCGGATGCAGCACCAGAAAGGCCATGAAGAAATCGCAAGCGCTGCTATAATCCCATGGCGTCCGCCGAAGGCAGCATTGAATCAATCGCCAGGGCAGCAAACTCATCGATTGGAATTCCGATCTTTTCACATTCAAGGATGTTCTCTCGGCTTACCGATGCGGCGAACATTTTTTCTTTCATTCGTTTGACGACGGATTTCGGTTTAACGCTCGCCAGCTTTTTATCGGGATAAACATAGGTTGTCGCGAAGATGAGCCCTGTGATGGTCTCTCCTGCAGCTAGTGCATGCTGGAATTCGGTGCTTCTTTCTTTCCCCGATGAACATTCATTATGCATCCTGATGGCATCAAGGATATCAGGGTCAATGGTATAATCCTTCAGGAGGACTTCGGTCTGCGTGCCGTGGACCGTGGCTTCAGCGTTTGTGGTTTCAACATCCAGGTCGTGAAGCAGTCCGGCCAATCCCCATTTTTCCTCATCACGGCCCAGTTTCCGGGCAATGCCTTTTAACACGGCTTCCGAAGCCAGGCAATGGGCGATCATTTTTTCATTCTTAACATACTGCTGCAGCAGCCTGAAGGCGATATCACGGTTTATTTCCATGGACTGAAATTTTACTTTCCACAAAAGTAAACATTAATTTTGCCCGTATGGAAGAGAAAAAGAGTGTATGGTCTCGTGATTGTAAATTGTTTTGAGGCTGGAATTTTCCGCGTGAGCGCCTTAGAAAAACTGCGTTAAGAAAGTCGAGGGCTGAGCCGCAGAAATTCATCAGTTTAAGGCCTGAAAGGCCGGTATATGAATTTCAGGCGAAGACCGATGAATTTCAGCAGTTTTTCGTCAGCGCGAAGGCGAAGAAATTCCAGCCCCCAAAACCCAATTCCCTAATCCCTAATCCCCATTCACGAATTCTCATACACATCGCGGAATACCAGGGCAAATTCTTCCGCGGTGGTCGCCGTCGTATTTTCGGCGGTCCGTTGATGTTCCGTGAACACCAGTCCTTCATTCATGGCTTTCGAGAATTCGACCATTCGCTCGGAAGCGCTCAGGCCCATTCCCAGCATAGTCATCGCCCGCTTTGCATCATCATAGGGGAACTGTATATATCTGAGGCTGGAATTGCCGATGGCAGCGCCATAAATGGATGTGATCTCTTCGTAAGTGTAATCACGGGCGCCCAGCACGTAGACAATGCTTTTCCCTGTAAAATCAAGCGCCAGCAGATGTTTCAGCCCCACAGCTGCAATATCCTTCGTGGCCACCATCGGAATCTTGAGGTCGGCTTTTACCGGTGTCCCTAAAATATTCATCATCTTCACCATAGGAGCCATGCCAAGTCCGTTCTCGAGGAAATACCCTGCACGCAGGTAAAGCACATGAACGCCCGGGAGTTCATTAAAGAGCTCTTCCATTTTCTGAAGACCCTGTACTACGCCAGCCCCAGAGCTAAGATGTGCGCCCAGGCTGCTGAGGGCAACCACGTAACTGATCGTTGAACTTTTCAATGCAGCAGCCACAGCCGAAACATGTGACACCTGCGTCTGATAGAAATCAGTGGCCTGGGTATCCATCGGGACAAGGGCGTACAGCGCATCCGCACCGGCAAAGACTTTTTTCAGGAATTCCACATCCCGGCCGTCGCCCTGGAAGAGCAAAGCTCCCTTATCGGTGAGTTCCCTGGTTTTCGCAGTGTTTCTTGCAATGATCCGCACGGTATGGCCTTGTTCAAGCAGTCCGAGGGCGATGGGTTTACCGGTATGGCCGGTGGCGCCCAAAACGACATATGTTTTCATGAGTTACGATTTACAATTTATTCTGATCAGATCTTTAATAATTTAAATGCATGGGCCCATTCGTTTTTTGTGAGGCCCGGGATGCACCAGAGCATGCAAAGAGGTTCGATAGCCCTTGCTGCTTCTGCCATTCCCATATCTTCGACTTCCCAGCCAAAGAGCTCAACAATGCGCTTAACTTCTGTTTTTGCTGCTTCCGAATTTCCGCAGATGAACATACTGGGTTTGCCTCCCGGGAACTGGGGGTTTACCATGAAAGCA
Organism: uncultured Bacteroidales bacterium; assembly: GCA_903887775.1. Classification (GTDB taxonomy): domain Bacteria; phylum Bacteroidota; class Bacteroidia; order Bacteroidales; family FEN-979; genus CAIRDP01. The sequence continues at coordinate 74,411 of CAISRB010000012.1, read as the reverse complement.
TTGCCTACGCTGTTAAAGGCTTTAACAAAGTGAACATCCGGGAAGGACTGTTGCAGTCTTTCCATCAGGGATTCATTAAGTTCGGTGAAATACCTGAGCACACCGTTTTCAGGAGCAGCTTCAGCAATAGGGTTTGTAGCATCGATCACGGTCTTGCCGTTTAAATTTGCGACCCCTGCTTTGTTAACGGCTTCGAGAGCCCGATTGCCTTTGACAGCCAGTACGATTAGTTCGCCGAAGGCGGAAGCTTCCGCAAAACTGCCTGTGTGAGCCGAAGCTCCTGCTGTTGATTTCCACTCGGCCAGTTTGCTCACATCGCTGGTCCCAATCATCACTTCATAACCGTATTTCAGAAATCCGCCGGCCAGCGTCTGGCCCACGATTCCTGATCCAAGGATTCCTATTTTTTTCATAGTTTATTGTTTAGTTTGATTTATGTTTTATTTGTTAATTTCCCAACGCTCGCAGCTTCATATCGCCGCTACGGTGTCACTTATCGCTTGCAATATTGCACCGCTGCTACGGTGTCGCTAGGCTCCACCTGAGGCAGCTTGTGCAAATTGCTTCGCTGCGTTTCACCTGATGCGGCTTATGTGAACTGCTTCACTTCAATAACGCCAAACGCCTCAACGCAGAACGCCTCAACGCAGAACGCAGAACGCCACAACGCAGAACGCAGAACGCAGAACGCCACAACGCAGAACGCAGAACGCCACAACGCAGAACGCCTCAACGCAGAACGCCACAACGCAGAACGCAGAACGCAGAACGCAGAACGCCTCAACGCAATAACGCAAAAATTTTAAAATAGTTGTACTTTTACCACTGGATCCTTATAAAACAGGGGAGAATGGGCACAAAGCTGAACCTGATCAGAAAGACAAAATGGAACTTCATCCGGTTCGGGCTGCACCGCATCTTCGGCCCTTTCAGCGGCGCCATGCTCAACCTGGCCTACCTTTCAAAAGTATCCAAATGGATATCAGCCCACAAAAACATTGAATTCAATGACTTTTACTCCCCCAAATGGGATTATACGAAAAGATACAAGCTGTACGAATATGTCCTGAACAAAAAACAACTCTCCGCTAAAATCCTTTACCTCGAATTCGGGGTATCGGGCGGACATTCCTTCGAATGGTGGGTAAAGCATAACAGCGATCCCGGATCCCGGTTTACAGGTTTTGACACTTTCGAAGGCCTTCCCGAGGACTGGGGCGGGTTCCAGAAAGGGGCCATGACGACGAACTCTCAACTGCCCCGGCTTGACGACAGCAGGGCTGGTTTTGAAAAAGGACTGTTCCAGGAAACCCTTCCGGGCTATGTGAAAAGCATGGATACAACCTGCCGCAAGGTCATCATGATGGATGCCGACCTGTACACATCCACCCTTTACGTATTAACATCACTGGCGCCATACCTTCAGAAAGGCGATATTATTTTCTTCGACCAGTTCAATGTACCCATGCATGAATTCCTGGCCTTCATGAATTTCACAAGCAGTTATTACCTGAAGATGGACCTGGTAGGGGCGGCAAACAATTATTATTTCTGCGCATTCGAACTGGCCTGAGCAGCACGACCTCACAATTCCTACAATTTTTTACCTTTACCTTAGTTAATGGATTATGGGAATGATTAATATATACAGGCATTGCCGTGCAATTCTTATTTTCTACAGGGCTTACTGTATACCTGCTTTTATGATTACGTTGTTTTGCTGCTACGGAGCCAGGATCGCCTCCGTAGCACAGATACAGGACCATAAAGAATTCTATGGCATCATGATGTTCATCGCCCCTTTCTTTTGGATAAAAACGATAACCAATATATTGATGTTGCTTTACCTCATTCAGTTCAAAGCCCATGAAAGATTTTTTTATGCCAATCTTGGAATCCGGAGAGGTGAATTATGGATCATCACCTTTTTAATGGATTACATGGTCTTTTTTATGGCAGTATATCTGACCGGATTAAGTTTAAAACTCACCCTGATCTATCCCTGATGAACAAGCTCGAAATTGACAGTGTTACCCTTGAATTCGGCGGGAAGCGTATTCTGTCAGATATTTACATGCGTTTTGAGTCAGGTAAAGTGACCGGTATTTTAGGCCGGAATGGTTCAGGAAAATCATGTTTGCTAAGGATCATCTTCGGAACCCTTCAGGCCCAATATTCAAATATCAGGTTCAATGGCAGGGCAATTTTCAAGCCATACAGATACCCTGAAAAGATCAGGTATATGCCCCAGGAAAGCTTTATTCCGAAATACCTGAAGCTTAAAACCATTTTTGAGCTTTACGGCTGCAACCTTCAGGTCTTCAAAAATGATTTTCCCGAATATGGGAAGGATCGAAACAAACCTTTCGGCCAATGGTCGTTCGGACAAAAACGGCTGGTCGAAACCTACATCATTCTTAAATCGGCCTCAGAGTTTGTAATGCTGGATGAACCATTCTCATATCTTATGCCGGTTCATGTGGAAAAACTTAAAGAGATAATCAGGATTGAAAAGGCAGGCAAAGGGATTCTCATAACCGATCATCTTTACCACGACTTGCTGGATATTACTGATGAGTTGTATATGATTGCGGATGGCGGATCCCTTCCCATAAGGGATCCCGGCGAACTCACAACCTACGGTTACATTTCTTAATGATTAAAACATGGTGTTATGACAAAACCTGAAATTGCAGTGAATTACTTTAACAATGGGTTCAATTGCTCCCAGGCTGTTTTTGCTTCAACAGCCCGGGATTTCGGCCTATCCGAAGATGATTGTCTGAGGATCGGTGCTGCTTTCGGAGGTGGAATGGCCCGGAGGCAAATGACCTGCGGAGCAGTGACCGGCGCTCTTATGGCAATAGGATTAAAATACGGCAGGGCACTCAATGACGATCCGGGGAAAAAAGCCGAAACCTATGAGAAGACCCTGGAATTTTTCTCCGGGTTCAAAAAGAGGAATGGTTCGGTCAACTGCAGGGAATTGCTTCAGGGCCTTGATATGAACGACCCTGAAGACCAGAAGAAAATCGACGAACTGAAATTGTTTCAGACCTCCTGCAGCAAGTATGTTAAAGATGCTGCTGAACTTGTCCAGGCAATCATCGAAAACAAATAAACCTTAACCCTTAATTCCGTCTGAACGGAGCATTAGGGCCTGAAACCCGGGATTGGTTATGCTGAACTGCAGGGCCTGAAATCCGGGATTGGTTATGCTGAGCAACAGGTCTTGAAATACGTTGCTGGTTCAGCGAATACGGGTGGTCCTCGATTACCGGGATAGGCCTGGGCAGCAATTTATAGATATCCTTCAGGAAGGCTTTTTCATCGGAGTCACAGAATGAAAGGGCAACACCCTCTAATCCGGCCCGGCCTGTGCGGCCGATTCGGTGGATGTATGTTTCCGGGATATTCGGGATCTCAAAGTTGATAACGTGCGAAAGCTGTTCAACATCAATACCCCGGGCTGCGATATCGGTTGCAACCAGCACCCTCGTCGAGCGGTTCTTGAAATTTTTCAGGGCAGTCTGCCTTGCACTCTGGGATTTGTTCCCATGAATGGCAGCAGCCTTAATACCTGCTTTCACAAGCTCCCTGCTTACCTTGTCGGCACCATGCTTCGTGCGGGTGAAAACCAAAGCCGTTTCGATGGACTGATCCTTCAGAAGATGGATCAGCAGAAATTTCTTATCGGTCTTGCTTACATAGAACAAAGACTGTTTGATAAGGTCGGCCGTTGCAACAACGGGGGCAATTTCAACCTTCACCGGGTTTGACAGTATGGATCCTGCTAGTTTCTGGATTTCAGCAGGCATAGTCGCCGAAAAGAACAGTGTTTGCCTTTTTGAAGGCAGCTTCGAGATAATTTTCCGCACATCATGGATAAACCCCATATCGAGCATCCGGTCAGCTTCGTCAAGCACGAAAAACTGTATATGCTGAAGACTGATAAAACCCTGGTTCATAAGGTCGAGCAGCCTTCCGGGTGTGGCAATAAGAATATCCACCCCGTTTTTCAGAATATTTGTCTGTGCGCTTTGTGAAACGCCACCGTATATGACAGTATGTTTAGGTGAGGTATATTTTCCGTAAGCCGAAAAACTTTCGTTGATCTGTATAGCCAGCTCCCGGGTGGGAGTGATGATGAGCGCTTTTACCGGCCGTTTGCCGGAGGAGGAATTTTGGTTAGCATTTAAAAGTTGTAAAATGGGGATGGCAAAAGCCGCTGTTTTACCGGTACCCGTTTGGGCGCATCCCAGCAGGTCTTTCCCTTTAAGTAAAACAGGAATAGCCTTTTCCTGAATAGGAGTAGGCTCAGAGTATCCTTCGGCCTTTACAGCCCTGAGGATAGGTTCAATAAGATTTAAATCTTCAAATAACATAATAGTAAATTTATTAAAGCTGCAAATAATTAATCCGTCCCGCAACAGCAGCCTGTTGATGCGGAATAGAAAATATTCAAAACTGCCTTTTGACACAAAACGACAGTTCCTTAAAAACAAAATTTTTTGGGATTATCCGTGGTCGTTTAAATGGATAAAGGGAGGAATACGATTTGCAAAGATACGCTTTATTTCATTGCCCCGACATTTCGGGATAGGAGCCATTGCCAAACGGGAATTATTTTCATACCAGCATTGTCAGGAATGAATGATTGTTCGATGTTGTAGGTTAACACTACACCCTCCTTTAAATTATGCGTTTGCATAGCTTCCTGCAATCCCTTGAACTCGCGTTTGTGGTTGGATACACTCACCTGGTAAGCTACCTGAATTGCTTCAACAATATGCAAACCCTTCCTGACCACAAAATCACATTCATTTTTACCTGAATGATAATAGACTTCTTTTCCGCGCCTGAGCAACTCCAGATAAACAATATTCTCTAATATACGGCCCTTGTTTTCCGAGAAATTAAAACCTAAGCGGTGGGCAAATGCAGGGTCAATGGTATATACCTTTTTAGGGTTCATGATTTGTTTTTTTACCGAATAGTCAAACTTCTTAAGGTAAAAATAGAGATAGGACTGTTCGTAATAAAATAAATAATCCTTTATTGAACTCAGGCTTTTTACTCCTGAAATTTCCTGCAAGGTTGAATATGAAAACAACTTCCCGATATTTGATGCAAAGTATAAACCGATTTGTTTGATTTCGTTTACCTGAGTCAACCTATAGCGGGAAATAATGTCACGGTATAAAATATCCTGAAAATAGGCGTTAATCAGTTCAGTGTCGTTTTCTTTCACAACAAGTGGGAAACCCCCTGTTTCAATATAGTTATTAAAATCCTTCAGAAGCAGTGATTTTGATTTTTGGGTTAACTGGTCAAGGTCGTATTTATTCCCAATAAACCGCAGATATTCGGAGAAAGAAAATGGGAAAAGTTCAATAAGTTTGTTACGCCCGGTGAGGCTTGTTGAGATTTCGGAACTGAGTAAATGTGCATTTGAACCTGTAACAAAAACTTTTACACCTTGCTCATACATCCGGTTGACAAACTTTTCCCAGTTATCGATATTCTGAATTTCATCGAGAAACAAAACAGGTTCCGTTCCATAAACCTCTATATGAAGACTATAAATATTCTCAAGTATTGAAACATCGGCAGTTATTCGTTCATCATCGAAATTGAAATAACAATATTCCGATTCTTTCAGGTTCATTTTCTCTTTAATAAGGAACAATAAAGATGATTTGCCACACCGCCGGATACCTGAAATAATTACCACCTGGCTGGTTGTTATATATTTTTCCAATTCAATATCACGATGAATCAGATGTTTTCTGCTGTTAAAAACATCTTTCTGGTCGAACATTATTTCTTTTAACCTGTCTTTGATCATTTGGATAGAAGTATAATCATTTGTTAACAACGAACAAATATAAGAATAATTATTCGTTGAGAAAGAACAATTTATTTTTTTGTACAAAACGCCCCAGTTCTCCTTATCCGGGAATGAAATTGTTTGTTGCAGTATACAAATATTTGCATAATTTGTTTGCCATACTAAACAAAATCCTTATATTTGCTTCAAATTACAGATGAGATGGATCAACTATTTGAAAAATACCGAAAAAAAATATCATTGACACAAACGCAATTTGTGAGGAGCATTATGTCTGAAATAAATTGGAATGCAAGGCTTATCGGTATAAAGGGAGCAAGAGGAGTTGGCAAAACTACCTTGCTACTACAGTACATTAAATTACATTTAAGCGCAAATATACCATCGGCTTTGTATGTTAGCCTGGATGATATCTGGTTTAGTGAGCATAAACTTATTGACCTGGTTGATTCGTTTGTTAAAAAAGGGGGTAAGTATCTTTTTCTGGATGAAGTTCACAAATATGCGCAATGGTCGGTGGAAGTAAAAAATATTTACGATGATTATCCCGAGCTGCATCTCGTTTTTACAGGTTCTTCGTTATTGGAGATTATCAATGCACGTGCCGATTTAAGTCGCAGGGCAGTGGTTTATACGATGCAGGGCCTTTCGTTTCGGGAGTATCTGAACATGCTGTTGGGTACAGATTTTAAAATAGTCAGCTTGTCCGGTTTACTCGAAAATCATAATGCTCTTTCACAAGAGGTATTATCAGGCATAAAACCGCTGCAATACTTTTCCGGGTATTTGCAGTCAGGTTATTATCCTTTTTTTAAAGAAGAAATTGATTTATATCATACCCGCATTGAAGAAGTTGTTAATATGATTCTGGAAGTTGAACTTCCGCTGTTGAGGGGTGTGGATATTTCATATATCAATAAGCTAAAGCAATTACTTTTGGTCGTATCCGAATCGGCTCCTTTCGTACCCAATATATCAAAGCTGAGCCAGCGAATAGGAATTAACAGGCAAACCATGCTGTCCTATCTTTATTATTTGAATGAAGCACATCTGCTCAATTCTGTTTATAAAGAAGTTCACGGGACCAGCCTTTTGCAAAAACCTGATAAGATATTTCTCGAAAATACCAATCTAATGTACACGTTTAAGGGAGATCAAACGGATATGGGAAATGCAAGAGAAACATTTTTTGTAAATCAGGTACGCTATAAATGCGAACTCACTATTTCTGAGCAAAGCGATTTTTGGGTAGCAGGAAAATATACTTTTGAAATTGGAGGGAAAAATAAAAACAAACGTCAAATTAAACAGTTAGCCGATGCTTTTATAGCCGCCGATGATATTGAATATGGATTTGAGAATAAAATTCCACTCTGGCTATTCGGATTTTTATACTAAAGAATGCTTTTTCAGCTCATTCAACGCAATAACGCAAAACGCAGAACGCAATAACGCAAAACGCTCAAACGCAATAACGCAAAACGCAATAACGCAATAACGCAAAACGCCCCATAGGTTGGATCTATTACATAAAATAGTATATTTGTGATTGGATCTATTACATAAAATAGTATATTTGTGGTTGGATCTATTACATAAAATAGTATATTTGTGGTTGGATCTATTACAAAATAATGTTTAAGCGTCAAATATTAAGCAAGTTACATTCCTGGTCTCAAAAACCTGACCGGAAACCATTGGTATTAAGAGGTGCCCGCCAGGTTGGGAAGACCACCATTGTGAACGAATTTGGTAAAAATTACGAGGTTTACCTGAAATTGAATCTCGAAAAAGAAGAACACCGGAAGTTGTTTGAAGCGGATTATCCTTTCGGGGATTTATTGATGGCCATCTATTTGATTAATAATCAGGTACGAAGCGACAAACCAACCCTTTTATTTATTGACGAAATACAGAATTCGTCACAAGCAGTTGCCAAGATGCGTTATTTTTACGAGGAAGCGCCATCGTTGCATGTAATTGCTGCCGGTTCCCTCCTCGAAAGCCTCCTCGACAAGCACATATCCTTTCCGGTTGGAAGGGTTGAATATCTGGCGCTCAGGCCCTGTTCCTTTCCGGAATATTTAAATGCGCTTGGCGAATCTTCCCTGCTGCAATTGATTGAAGAAATTGCTGTTCCTGAGATAATTCATGAAAAAATTGTACGGCTTTTCAATACCTATGCACTGATTGGCGGAATGCCGGAAATTGTTGCAAGTTTCGCTGCACACCGTGACCTGGTTTTACTTCAGGATATTTATGAAACATTACTGGTCGGATATCGTGATGACAGTGATAAATATGCCCGCAACAACACGATGATGCTGGCAATGAGGCATATTCTTCATTCAGGTTTTGCTTTTGCCTCACAGCGGATCCGGTTTGAACGATTCGCCAATTCCGGCTACCGCTCCCGTGAAATGGGTGAAGCCTTGCGTACCCTTGAAAAGGCCATGTTGCTCGAATTAGTGTATCCGATCACAGGATATACACTCCCAATGGTACCCGATTTAAAAAAAGCGCCCCGTCTGTTGTGGCTGGATACCGGACTGGTAAATCATGCTACAGGGATTCAAAAGGAAATTTTTGGCTCAACCGACATTAGTGAATCATGGAGAGGAATTGTTGCCGAACACATAATAGGGCAGGAATTACTGGCAGAGAATCCCAGGGTATCGGCTAACAGATCGTTTTGGGTAAGGGAGTTCAAAAATTCGAATGCGGAATTAGATTATCTTGTAACCTGGGAAAACAAGCTTATTCCAGTTGAAGTAAAGTCGGGCGATACAGCGAGGATGCGTTCGATGCACATGTTTATGGATTATGCCCCACATGATTTTGCAATCCGTTTTTGGTCTAAACCATTTAAAATTGATTACGTAACCACCCTGAGTGGCAAACCATTCAGATTGATAAACCTCCCGTTTTATTTCGCATCCCAATTAGAAGAAATAATTTCAAAATACTTTTAACCCCCATAAGGATGAACAATGTACAAATTACAAATTATAACGCTATAACGCAGAACGCAATAACGCCTTAACGCGGAACGCAATAACGCCATAACGCAGAACGTAAAAACGTCTTTTCTTTGTATTATGTATTAAAAACATTATCTTTGTCAAACATAATTATAAGAATGGAAGGCTATGTTCGTAAACAGGGAAAATGAAATAGAGAGGCTGCAGCAAGCATTGGCGAGCGAAAAGCCCCAGCTTATCGTTGTTTACGGTAGGCGTCGTTGTGGTAAATCCACCCTTCTTCGTAAGGTACTGCAGCAAAATAGTATTTATTTTTCGGCTGATATGCGGGAGACACCTCTTCAGATTGCTGCGCTGGCAAACCAGGTTGAAAAAATGATCCCCGGTTTTAAAAGCCCGGTTTATCCTGATTGGGAAAGCCTTCTTAACAATCTCAACCGCAGTCTCCGGCAGCGAATAACCCTGTGTCTTGATGAGTTTCCATATCTGGTGAAGAACAGTCCTGAGCTACCTTCTGTAATTCAGCGGATCATTGATGAAAAGGGGCATCAGAATTACAATCTGGTTATATGCGGATCTTCACAACAAATGATGTACGGACTGGCACTCGACAGTTCCTCACCGCTTTATGGCCGCAGCGACGAGATCATCCGTATTAAGCCAATGAATATCAGGCATCTTCAGGAATATTTACAAATCTCATCAACAGATGCAATTACTGAATACGCTATTTGGGGTGGGGTACCCCGTTACTGGGAGATACGTAAACTGAATACTCATTTTGAAGAAGCTGTAAAAAAGCATCTTCTCGACCAGAATGGATTGTTATATGAAGAACCGGAGCGACTGTTTTCAGATGAAATGCGGACTTCCGTTCAGGCATTTTCAGTATTAAGTCTTATTGGAGCTGGTTGTCACCGGATGTCGGAAATTGCGGGACGATTAGGGAAACCTGCCACCCAGTTGTCACGTTTATTAGGATTTCTTACCAATCTGGGCTATATAAGGCGTGAAATACCCTATGGTGAATCAATCAGGTCGACAAAAAAAAGCCTTTATAAAATTGATGATCCATTCCTGAATTTCTACTTTACATTTCTGCTCCCCAATAAAAGCAGGCTCGAATTCGGGTTGATCGACCTCGTATGGAGTGATATCCGCAGACAATATGACGGCTATCTTTCCGGATTATGGGAAGATCTTTGCCGGCGAAGTATTCCCTTCATCAAAATTGACGGTAAGCAGTTTAATCCTGCGGCGCGCTGGTGGGGCAATGGGCTGGAAGGGAAACCGATGGAACTTGATCTGATATCCGAATCGACAGATCATACGGTCATGCTTATCGGAGAAGTTAAATGGTCGAATAAGATTTCTACCGAAGAAATTAACGCAACACTGAGCCAAAAAAGTCAGAACCTGCCATTTAAAAAACCGCCACGGATAATTAAAGCAGTTTTCTCAAAATCAGGCTTTACTGCCCCTTACCCGGAATTGCGCTGTTTTACGCCCGATGATATAATTTCAGTGATGCCATAACGCAAAACGTAATAACGCTAAAACGCCATAACGCATTAACCCATGCTCGGACTAAACTATTTTTTATACAAAGCCCTTTCCCTTTTCCTCATGCCCCTGGGATGGGCCATCATGGTTTTAATCACATCTATTTTATTAATTGTTTATAAACGGCGGAAGGCAACGATCGTATTGCTTGTTTTCCTCTTTGGATGGCTGTGGTTGTGGAGTACCCCGATGTGGGGCAACTACCTTCAAGGGAAACTGGAGTCACAAAATCCATGGAAGCCGGCCGCAGCCTATCCTTTGGCTGATGCAATCGTGGTGCTGGGTGGTGGCATCCGGGGTGATGCAGGCCCGAAGCTGCCATCCTTAGACCTGAATTCCGCCGCTGACCGCGAACTCTTTGCCTCTCAGCTATACAAAGCCGGCCGGGCGAAAAAGATTATTGCCAGCGGAGGCGTTGACCTTATTTCGGGAACCGGTGTGGCAGGAGTGGCCATGAAAGAATTCCTGGAATTGCTAGGTGTACCGGCTGAGGTGATCATCGTCGAAGGCCTCAGCAAAAACACACTTGAAAATGCCCGGCAGATCCAGAGACTTATGGAACCAGTGAAAGGCAAATCCATACTCCTGGTCACTTCAGCCCGGCACATGCCCCGGGCATATTGGCTCTTCGACCGTACAGGACTCAAGGTCATTCCCGCACCAGCCGATTTCGAGATCGTAAAACCACCCTTCTCTCTTAACCTGTTGCTTCCTGATGCTGAGGCCCTTAGAAACAGCACAATCACAGCCAAAGAAAGTATCGGCCTTTGGATTTCCCGCCAAACCCCATAACGCTCGCAATCTTGCACCGCTGTTACGGTGTCACTGCGTTCCACCTGAGGCAGCTTGTGCAAATTGCTTCGCTTCAATAAACGCAATAACGATATTTATTACGTGTAATGCGTCAAAAAAATGTCCTGTTTCCCAAAAAGATTGTACGAAGTTGATATTTTGTAAAAAAGCGAGTACATTTGTTGCTCGCAAAGGTCAAAACGCAACAACACCTTAACGTAAAACACCAAAACGTAAAATGAAATAAAGCAGATATGCTTGAATCTCTGATCACCTCCAAAACCAGGATAAAGTTACTGCTAAAGTTTTTCCTTAATAGCACCACGACCTCTTATTTGAGGGACCTGGCGGCTGAATATGGCGAATCGACCAACGCAATTCGCGTTGAACTCAACCATATGGAAAAGGCGGGATTGCTGCAGTCCAAAATAGCAGGCAACAAAAAAGTATTCCAGGCCAACCGGCAACATCCGCTGTTCAGCGACATCCACCGGCTTTTACTTAAGCATACAGGGATTGATCACGTGATTGAAAACGTGGTGACTAACCTGGGCGGACTACACAGCGCCTATGTGACCGGGAGCTTTGCCCGGGGCCACGACAATCCTGCGATAGACCTGCTGCTGGTAGGGAACGGCATTGACAGGGAATACCTTATGCAGTTAATTGAAAAGGCTGAAAAGATCATCAGCCGAAGCATTCATTATACTATTGTTTCCCGCGAAGAAACTATAGCTCTGCTGCAAGACAATCCAGCAGCCCTGCTGCTTTGGAAACAAACCGATATTCAGCATCAATAAGCTGTATATCAATATAAAATGATTGCCCTTGACAGCCCACAACCTGTGACTGAAAGGGCGGAGCTGTGACCTGCCAACGCGATGACGCAGAACGCAATAACACCATAACGCTTTAACGTAAAACCATATGGAAAATAAAGAGCCAAATGTTCAACAAATGAACGACGACGAGATTGATCTTGTTGAACTTTTTCGACAGGTTTGGGCAGGACGCTGGATCATTCTGATCACCACGGCGGCTTTTGTTGCCATGGCGGTTATTTATATCCTCCTTAGTTCTTATACCGGAACTAAAGAATACGAATCCCAGGTAACCCTGATGGTCGACTCACCTTCACCCGATTCATTGATTACTGTGACGAAGAGTCCACTTTTTATATCCGAAGTACTGAAAATACGGCTTATAGGGTTAAAACCAGGAACGGCCCTCACTGTTGCAGAGTTACTCGACCAGCAAACAAAACCACCCCAGGGAAACATAACTGGCTTGACAGACCGCATCAATGCAACAAAAGGGAATGCTGGAATCCTTTTGATCACTGTGAAAATGCCAGATCAATATACAGCAAAACTAATGGCTGACAGCCTAGTTGAAAAACTTACCCAATTTCTCAAAGAAATCCAGATAAAAAGAGCAGTAAAAAATCAGGAGTTGCTGGCTTCAGATACCTCACGAAAATTTCAGCAAATAAGAGAAACTGCTTCAAGAAATCTTCAGTATTTATCGAAAGGTACTTCAAAAAACATTGAATTTTTGAATGAAGGTATTACCAAAAATATTCAGTATCAGAATGACGGTTCTGCGAAAGAAATTCAATTCCTCGCCGAAGGATATCATAAAGCTGAATCGGACTATCTCCAATCTCAAAAGGCCCTTGCAGAATATTATAAAGGGAATTCAAAAAATCCCGAATCGATAGATAGCCTTGAGGTCAAACGAATAAATGCGGATATCAAATTGAAGTACAATGTTTACAGTAGTTTATATCAGCAACTTGAATCGTTAAAAATAAATGCAAAGAAACAATTTGAACAAGTTAAAATCGATGCAGAAAAACAACTTCAAATTGCAAAACTCGATGCCAATGAGAAGCTTGAACAAGCAAAACTCGATGCAGAGAAGCAGCTTCAACAGGTATTAATTGATACGAAGAACCAGATTGAACAAGTTAGCATCGATGCGGTGAAAAAAGCTCCGGAAATTAATGTGTTGGAACCAGCAACAAGTGCAACTCAAGTAAATACAGTAAATATAAAAAAGATCGTAATGGTGATGGGATTCCTTGGAATCATCTTGGGCATCGGCATTGTGTTTGGAAAGAAATATTGGGATAAAAGCGTTAATAGGAAAAATGTGAGGCATAAAGGAAATTCTTGACATATTATGCATGACAAAGAACATAAAACATGAAACTATCCAGCAAGATATTTATTGCAGGTCATACTGGTATGGTCGGTTCAGCTATTGTCAGGAGGCTCAGGGAAGAAGGTTATCGGAATTTAATTGGCAGAACTCTTGAGGAACTTGATTTAACAAATCAGAAGGCAGTAACTGACTTTTTTGCTTCCGAGAAACCGGATTATGTTTTTTTGGCAGCTGCAAAGGTTGGAGGGATACTGGCAAATGATACCTATCGTGCGCAATTTATCTATGAAAATTTAATGATCCAAAATAACATCATTCACAATGCTTATGTGAATAGAGTTAAAAAATTACTTTTTCTGGGGAGTTCATGCATCTATCCTAAGAATGCACCTCAACCACTAAAAGAAGAATATCTGCTCACGGGGGAGTTGGAAAATACCAATGAGCCCTATGCAATTGCGAAAATTGCAGGGATTAAAATGTGTGAATCCTACAATTTGCAGTATGGCACCAACTTCATATCGGTCATGCCAACTAACCTCTATGGCCCCAACGACAATTACAACCTCGAAACTTCCCACGTTCTCCCTGCCATCTTGCGAAAAGTGCATTTAGCCCACTGCCTCGAAACTGGCAACTGGGAAGGAATCCGTAAAGATCTTACCAACCACCCCATCGGAGGAATAAACGGCAATTCGACAGAAGATGAGATTCTGAATATCTTAAAAAAATATGGAATTGAGTTAATTTTGGAGGATAACCCTGATGTTTCTATCACGCGTCACTTGTTACGTGTTACGCTTTGGGGCTCCGGCCAGGTCTTCCGCGAATTCATGCACGTCGACGACATGGCCTCTGCCTGTGTAAAAATCATGAAAGAGTTTAACATAAAAGATTTTGTCACGCATCACGCATCACGCATAACGTTTTTAAACATCGGTACAGGTTTGGATCAAACAATCTATGATCTTTCTCTTATCATAAAAAAAATTGTTGGATTCGATGGTGAGATCAAATTTGATCAAACCCATGCTGATGGCACTTTCAAAAAGTTGCTTGATGTTGCCCAATTAAAAATTCTTGGTTTCTTGCCTCAGCACACTCTTTACGAAGGGATAAAAATGGTATATCAGAGTTATATCAGATAAAATGCATGGTTAAGACCATAAAAAAACTTCTTCTTTTCAGCGGCGATTTACTGTTTCTGCATTTAGCCCTACTGATAACATTATATATCCGTTATCCCTATGGTAACCATTTGTTCGATTTTTTACATCACTGGCCCGATTTTTCTATCGTATTTGTAATTTGGTTGGTTGTGTTTTATGCCCTTGATCTGTATAATCTGAATTTTCAGACGTTCGATCGGAAATTTATCAGGCTTACCCTGAATGCAGTTCTGATCAGCAGTATATTTTCTGTTATCTTTTTTTACATTGTTGATCAACCTACCATTACCCCAAAAACGAACTTAGCGATTTTCATAGGCATTTACACGGTTCTTTTTATTTTATGGAGACTCTCATATAAATCTTATATCGTAAAGGTTATCCCTCAGATTAACCTGGCGATCATTGGTAAGGATAAAAATGCCAAGACACTGATAGATGAATTATCGAAAAATCCTGCTGGGGTTTATAGGTTGGCAATGATTTTGCAGGACACAAACAATATTGATAGTTTGACCGAAAATGTTCAGGCAAAAAACATACAGGTGATAGTAGTGTGTGACGACTTTGGAGAGAGTGAGCGCATGGAGAATGCTTTATTTCGTTGTCTCTCTTTTAAAGTGGATTTTATTAATTATCCTGATTTTTATGAACTGTTAACCGGAAAAATCCCGGTCGAAGCAATAGGACAGAATTGGTTTTTAGAAAATCTTAAAGCGGGTCAAAAAAACTATTATAATGCTATAAAGCGGGGTATAGATTGTGTACTTGCTGTTTTAATTTTTATTGGCACTTCTCCATTATGGATACTGATCGGAATTGCTATTAAAACGACAAGCAAGGGACCTGTGTTTTTCAGGCAAGTGCGGTTTGGGAAAAACGAAAAAGAATATAAAATAATAAAATTTCGCACCATGCGGATCGACAATAATGATGGCTCTCCAACTGAGAAAAATGATCTCCGCATAACAAAACTGGGAACTTTTTTACGCAGAACCCGACTTGATGAAATACCGCAGGTTTTAAATGTGCTAAGTGGTGATATGAGTTTCATCGGACCACGACCGGAAAGGCCCGAATTAATCGTTGAGTTGGAACGACATATTCCATTTTATAAAACCAGGTTATTGATCAAACCAGGACTGACCGGTTGGGACCAAATTTCCGGAAGTTATCACTCCCCTACATTGATTGACACAATGGAAAAACTCCAGCATGATTTATTTTATTTAAAGCACCGCTCACTTTCTTTTGATCTATCAATTGCCCTGAAGACCATTGCAACCATGCTGTTTCATGAAGGGAGATAATCCTAAAGGAGAAATGTTGAACTCAAATAGTAACACTTGAATCAAATATTTAATGATTTTTTAAGCAATTTGACATGATTATTAATCCTTCTAACCTATCTCAAGAAGAACAACAGTATATCACGGCATCAATTCCATTCGGAGGACCACTTGAACTCAAAGATATTTGGTTGTTAATGGATGAGGCATGGGAACTGTGCAAATGCGATCCTTTGATAATGGATGACCGAATTTTGGCATTTTATAATCATCCTGTATGGCTTTTAAATGGATTATTTATTGAACAGGATAGCGTGTCATTAAGGAATCGTGAAATATTCTCCACATATATTTCCACTTTAAAACCTAAACGTGTGGCAGATTTTGGTGGCGGTGTGGGATGTCTCGCTCGAATGATTGGTAAATATTGCCCTGATGCTGAAATAGATATTATTGAGCCATATCCACATGCATTAGCGATAGATCTCGCCAACCATACTACCAATGTTAGATATAGGTCCGATTTTAAGGGAAAATATGATGTTATTGTGGCAACAGATGTTTTTGAACATGTCAATGATCCTCTGTTACTGGTCCAAAATACAGCATGTCATTTAGAA
This sequence comes from uncultured Bacteroidales bacterium, assembly GCA_903887775.1. Lineage (GTDB taxonomy): Bacteria > Bacteroidota > Bacteroidia > Bacteroidales > FEN-979 > CAIRDP01. The sequence goes on along the minus strand of CAISRB010000012.1, from coordinate 57,980 downwards.
ATTGGTGGTAAGTATTTAATTGCCAACAACTTTTATCCAGTAATCAAATGTCACTTACCAAGCGTATTCCATTTTCGATGGTCGTGGGATGCTGTAATGAAATCAATGAACCTTCTACCAGGAAAATTAGTTTCCTATGGACGTGTTTATACATCTGGGGGAACAGTTTGTGCTGATGATGCTCGAAAACTTGAATTAACATCGAAAAAAATGTTCAAGTTTATAGAAACTTTCCCAAGACCAATGAGAAAATATATTGCACGATTAATTTTTGTTTGGAGATGAAAATTTTGCAGGTAAACACCTTTGATGACTATGGCGGAGCTGCTAAAGCCGCCTACCGTATACATAGAGCTCTTGTTGAAGAAGGTGTTGAAAGTTGTATGAGAGTTTTAGAAAAAACAAAGCAAGACAATACTGTTTTTTCCGATAGTTCTTCAATAATTAATTCAAAAATAGCAAGGAAAATTTATTATCGCTTGAATTCCTTTAATCCACATTTATGGAGGTGGCATACTGATAACAATTCTCTTCACACTTTCGGAAATATCTCCTCAGGACTTACAGATGAATTTAACATTTGCAATGCTGATGTTTTAAATCTGCACTGGATTTCAAATATGTTATCGGTGAAAGACATAGGAATGCTTAGAAAACCACTGATTTGGACGTTTCATGATATGTGGCCATTCTGCGGCGGTGAACACTATTCTTCCGACTTACCTTCAGCACGTTTTCGCCAAGGATATCGAAGCGATAATCGACCTTCACTTGAAAGGGGGCCAGATCTAAATAGGAAAACATGGAACCTTAAAAAAACGTGGTGGAGAAATCAACATTTTGATATTGTTTGTCCTAGCAGATGGCTTGCCCAATGTGCTCGAGAGAGCGTCTTGTTTTCGGATGCAAACATACATATAATTCCATATGCAATTGAAACTGATAAGGTTTGGAAGCCAATTTCACGTGAAATTGCTCGTATGAAACTAGGGATCACGAGTAAGAAAAAAATAATATTGTTCGGTGCATTGGGTGGTACGAAGAATCAAATCAAAGGAGCTGATTTACTAAAAGCAGCAATTGAAGAAGTAATAGGCCAACAAGATAACTCCATTGAATTGGCCATTTTTGGTCAGGATGGACGATCGAGTGAAAACACTTGGCCCTGTCCTGTTTATTGGCTTGGCGAAGTAAAAGACGAACATGCCCTCGCAATAGCCTATTCAGCAGCTGATGTTATGGTTGTTCCTTCTAGGCAAGATAACCTCCCGAATACAGCCATTGAAGCACAAGCATGTGGAATCCCAGTCGTTGCATTCAAAATAGGAGGCTTACCTGATATTATTACCCATTCTCAAACAGGATGGTTAGCTCAACCATTTGACGCATCCGAGATGGCTTTTGGAATCCAATGGGTTCTTGAAGATGAAAACCGTTGGAACAGCTTGTCTGAATTGTCCAGGAAAAATGTGTTAACCAAATTCTCTCCTCAAATCATCGCTCAGCAGTATTCCAAACTCTATGAAATGGTTATTCAAAATCATGCTTCCTCAAAATGAAAATTAATAAATTGTTTTTTCAAAATATCATTTGGTTTTTTTTTTATACTCAACCATTTATTACAATCCAATTTGGTTATACGACCCTTTCAATTGTTCTAGTAATAACTGGCTTGATATATCTTGGTTCATCCTTTCGAATTAATTCCTATGAATTAATTTTATTTTTAATCCCTGTTGTTTCAGTGATTTTTTGGATATTTCTTGGAAAACTTGAAATTAATGAATTGTTTGATCGTGATAAACATAGATTTTTGTACTATACCCTATTACCTTTTTTAGTTGCATTTGGCATTTTAAAGACTATTAATAGCAATAAGGATATTATATGTTTTCTTAAAATGAGTTTTTGGTATGTGATAGGAGTTTTGGTCCTTTCGATTATTTCAATATGTACTGGTGATTTTTTCAAAACAGGACATATAGATATAACGGGGTTTGAACGGGCGGGAGGTTGGACTCATATTCCAAACGTATATTCAACCTATCTTGTTCTTGCTGTGATGTTTTGTTATTTACAGTATATGTTTTCGAAGAAATTGATTTATATTTATATAATGATTCTTTTTTTGATATTTCTATTACTTACTGTATCAAGGAATGGATTATTGGGGGCAATTTTGTTTTTCTTTTGTTTTTATTATTACAATAACAAAACTGTCGTTATCAATAGCATAGGCTCAAGGGTGAAAAAGCTCCCATCAATGTTGTTCATGATTATTACTGCCTGCATTATTGTATTTACGATTTATGGTAATATATTTATTGGACTATTTACACGGTTTATTGGCAAAAATATACTTCTTGAAAACGGCAGGGTAGGTTGGTGGTTGGCGCATTTTAATTCTATGAGTCATTGGCAGGTTACGGATTTTCTATTTGGAATTTATTACAACAATCTATTGAATAATCTTATACATGGATTACCTTATGTAATTCCCAAAGAAAGTTACGGAACTTTTAGTACTGTTGAAAACGGTTTTCTTTATTTTTTCCTGAGTAGTGGTATTGTTGGATTTAGTATGCTGTTATTTTTAATATTTAAGACTGTACGAAAGGCTCTACAGATCATTAACAAAAAAGATAAACAACATTTAGTAATTGCAATATTTACTATTTCTTTTATCGCATCAATTAGTATTCAGGCATTTTTTACGGACTACATGTATATGAGTAATATTGTGTATTTCTATACGATCATGGGGGTTATAAATAAAATTAGATATTTGGACGGACCTTTACACAAAGAAATAGTCTGAAAGATGAAACATTTAATAACGAAGAAATTATTTATTATTTTATTCGTCGTATTATCTTTATTTGTACTAGCCTTCATCAATAACCGATCAGCTATTGGAGATGAGTTTGGTACAATATGGATAGCAAGTCAGCATGATCCAGGATTCATAATCTCTAAAGTACAACAAACAGACATTCATCCTCCAACATATTATTTGATATTACATTATTGGGGAAAATTACTTGATTATTCTGATACCACCATGCGTTTACTTTCATGGGTCCTGATAATGTTCTCAGCCTTTTTAATTTTTAAGATTATGCCATTCTTCTTAAAAGAAGAAAATAGAAAATATAAAGCTGAAATACTTTGCCTTACTCTATCCTCTCCAGCAATATGGTATATGGCGCTTTACGCACGTTATTACGCATTTGGATTATGTATAAGTCTTCTTTCTTTTTATTTCTATTTTCAATGGAACAAAATTGGGAATCGAAGGGACTACTTTCTATGGATTATATTCACAGTAGCATTGTTTTACATTCATTATTTTATTTCGTTTACTGTTTTGGCTTGTCAGGTATTATACAACATGTTTAATAAAAAGGGATCAAGTAAGGACTTGATAAAAACAACTCTAATTCCTATTATTCTGATTCTTTTATTAAGCACACCTGTTTTATGGTGGAGTTTAAAGCCACTACTTATCAATCAAAGTTCGAGTTTCTATGTTACAAAATCAGTTTTCCTACCTGAGACATTGAGCGCCTGGAAAGGACTACCATTATTTCTGGCAGGAAATATTTTGAGTATGCTAGGTGGTGCTATCGTATTTCCATGGACATTTTGGATAACATTACCCCTTGTTCTTATTGTTATATATTTTTTATTTTTTGATTTACGGTATCGACGGATCCTTCTAAAAAAGGACTTTCTAATTCTTGTTGTTATCCCGTTTTTATTATTAATTTGTCTTATGGCATTTTATTTGCCAATAACAGGATATTTTTTAGGAATATATCGGCTCCCACATATTACTGTGTTTTTTCTAGTTTTTATTTTTACAACAGTATTTGTTACTGATAATAAATATAGGAAAGTCGGATTTTTCATACTGATCTTCGTCAATTTATATTCAATCTCTGTTCTGACGCTTAACTTATCCTCAAATATACAGACTCCACCATTGAATGAAATGGGTGGTTTTATAAGTAAACGGGTAGATAGAGAGCAATCTACAGTGGTAATTAATCCATTTGAACATGGTTGGGGTCAGGCTATCCTAAGATACCTTCCAAATCAAATGGAGGCTATTCTTGTAAAAGACAATAATGAATATTTATCATCAGATTCTTGTATATCTATTCTTTCAAACAAACACTTTGTTAATGTCTGGATAATTCGACCAAACAGGTTCCCTCAATCGAGCGAAAAAATAAAATTCTGGTTAACTGAAAATGATTATGCTTCCAAAGATAGTATTTCGTTTCAATCCCAATCTTCAATAAATCTATTTTTTAAAGAACAGCTAAAAAATATTAAGTCATTGGGATTTTCGAATCATCCATCTGCCAAATATATTTACACTGTATTTCTTTTTCAAAAGAGAGAAAATTAATTTATGGTATACCAGATTAGCGCTTTCTCCCAACAAATTTAAGCTGAATTAGGAAAATGAAAGATTACCCCAAAATTTCAATTATTACTCCTTCATTTAATCAAGTGCAATTTATAGAGGACACAATTGTTAGCGTTTTGAATCAAAATTATCCCAATTTAGAATATATTATTATTGATGGAGGTTCAATTGACGGAAGTGTAAATGTTATTAAAAAATATGAAAATGAACTTTCTTATTGGGTTAGTGAAAAGGATGAAGGACAAAGCAATGCTATAAATAAGGGTTTTAATATTGCCACAGGTGACATAATTGCCTGGATAAATTCAGATGATACGTATGAACCTAATGTTTTTTCATTTGTTGCTGAATTCTTTAGCTCACATCCGGAGGTTGACTTCATTTATGGAGACACAAAGTGGATTGACAAAAATGGAGATTTACTCTGGTTAAAACGAGAAATCAAGTTTGATTATACTATGGGATGTTTGATAGGTTTTGGCTTAATAATTACTCAACCAGCTTCATTTTGGAGAAGCTCGGTTCTTCAAAAAATAGGAACCTTAAATGAACAACTTACTTTTAATATGGATGGAGAATTTTTTTTTCGGATTGCAACAAAATGTAATATCCATCATATTAATCTGATAATCGCCAATTTCCGTTGGTACGATACATCAAAGACAGCATCAAATAACAGAATAATGAGTCGACAATATACTGAGGAGATTCAAATGGTTTTACGAAAATCATATAGTGAACTAAAAATTTCCAAATACATACCATTCCAATATTCGGAATTTTTGGCGAAAATTTACAGAATCAAAAGAATTACTTTAAAAGCCTATCATAAATACTACCATATATAGTAATCATGAGCATCCAGGAAATTAATGTTCTCCATTACAATGCTGGCTATAAAAGTCCAAACTGGGTTTCACTGATTCTTCATCCAATATTTAGCTATGATCAACAAAGTAAAGCTAAAAGAAATTTCAGAGAAATAAAAAAACATATTGCCCTGCAAAATAAAAAAATGACTAATATTCAATTTTTGGACTATGGGTATGGTCTTGGATCACTGTTACTAAAAATGAGAAAATCTAAAATACTTGAGGGGATAGAAATCTCGGATGTAGCCCAAAATAATTTAAAGTCCATTTGCTCCATTTTAAATATTAGAATGTCATTATTTAATTATTTGGAGGGAGTGTCTTCCCCCACAGCAGTAAATTATGATGTAATATCATGTTCTCACGTATTAGAACATTTAGAAGAAGAAGTTGAACTTTTAGAGGTATTCCATAATCGGTTGACGAAAGACGGCATATTGTTGTTGAATTTGCCTATTAATGAGATTTGGGAGGATCCCAAACATGTAAGAAAATATGACAGAGCCTCGGTTGAAATGTTATTGAAAAACACAGGATTCTATATCAATAAAGTTGTAGAATGCGACAGGTTGACTGCATTCATTCTAAATAAAAAATTATTAAATCGTAGTATAATAAAAAATTTCGTTCTGAAGGCAATTAGTGCAACCCTGGCAATTTTACCAGTATCATCATGGAATGCTATTGAAAAAGCATTGCCTAAATCATATATGAATCAACAATTGATAGTAATTGCATCAAAAAGAATTTTTTAGACCTAAAAGAAGTCTGAGGAATCAGCATCAACAAATTGGTATTTGAAATGAGAATCCCGGTTCTTCTTATGGGTCAATTTCCTCCACCTTATGGTGGCTTATCTCTCATTAATAAAAGCATAACAGAGCACTCCTTTAATAATGTTATTTTTTATTGTATTAAATTAAATGTGGGGAAAACCCATGAGTCAAAAATTCAATCACTTGGACTAAAGAGTTTTAATTTAATTTATGCAATAGTCAAAGCTATATATTACAAGTTCAAATTCAAAATTTCAATTCTTTACTATGCTCCCTCTGGACCAAAAGCTGAAACGGTAATCAGAGATATTATCCTCCTATCAGTTTTGAGGATTTTCTTTAATAAAGTTGTATTTCATTTTCATTCAGCAGGTTTATCCTTATACTTGCAAAATAAATCAAGTATATTTAGAAATATTGCCCTGAGAGCGTATAAATTCCCTGATTATGCTATTCAGACCTCATCACTCAATCCCAACGATGGGAAATATATAAAATCAAAAAAAGTTGTAATTATTCCCAATGGTATTAAAGACGAATTTACAAATTACAAATTCACTAGACACAAGGATGTTGAAAGATGCCATATATTATTTGTGGGATTACTATGTGAATCAAAGGGAGTAATGATACTTTTACAAGCACTAAATAAAGTTAAAGAGGATCGAAAAAATATAAAATGTCATTTCATTGGAGAGTTTTCATCTGAATATTTTAAACAAAGAGTACTCAAATTTTGTATTGAAAATTCACTAGAAAGTATAGTTGAGTTCGCTGGTGTAAAAATCGGGCATGAAAAATGGAAATATTTTGAAAAAGCTGATATATTTTGTTTCCCCACTTTTTTTGAACATGAATCTTTTGGGATTGTTTTATTAGAGGCAATGATGTTTGGGATCCCGATTATTTCTACACTATGGCGTGGCATTCCGGAAGTTGTGAAAGAGAATCAACAGGGATTTCTGATTCCTATAAATGATGCTGAATCACTTCATGCTAAGCTTGATATCCTGATAAGGGATCCATCTTTAAGAAATGAAATGGGTGAAAATGGACGAAAATTGTTTATAGAAAAATTTATATCTGAAATATTTTTTAATAAGCTGGAACGCGTGTTTATTGATCTTCAAAACACCTAAAATTTCCACGTATCATTTTAACAACATGAAAATACTTATTACTGGTGGATCCGGATTTATAGGAACAAACTTGGTTGAAAGATTTATTAGAAATGATAGTAATATCTTAAATATAGACATAAAGGAACCAACAAATCCTGCTCATTATCCCTACTTTTTTTATTGTTCAATTCTAGACAAACCAAAATTATATGATATTGTAAAAAAATTTCAACCAGAATATATAATACATTTAGCAGCAAGAACAGATGCGGATGGAAAAACAATTCAAGATTACGAGGTGAATTATAATGGAACGCGTAATTTGATAGAAATTATCAGCCAGGTTGATTCAATTAAAAAGGTAATTTTTACCTCTTCGCAATTTGTTCATTATAATGGCACTTTTCCAAAAAATGATGCTGATTATGCGTCACACACCCTATATGGTGAAAGCAAGGTTAGGATGGAAAAAATTATTCAAGATTCTAAGCAGCTATTTCATTGGACAATAATAAGACCAACTAGAGTTTGGGGTCCATGGCAACCTGGCAGACTCGCTTTTTATAAATTGTTAAGCAAAGGCTTATATCCTCATCCATCAAAAACAAATGTTACAAGAGCTTTTGGGTATGTTGGGAATGTTTGTTATCAAATAGAGAAATTCTTGAATATTGATTCATTTCTTACGAATAGAAAAGTGTTCTATGTGGGGGATCCTCCCATTGATTTACTTGACTGGATCAAAGGGTTTGCAAAAGAGTTGAACAATCGGAAAGTTATTTTTCTTCCAAAACAATTTATTTTAATGCTTGCTAAGTTAGGGGACATATTAAAATCATTCAATATAGAATTCCCCTTGACATCTTATCGATATAAAAGTGTAATGACGAACGATAATGCTCCAATGAATCAAACATTTGATTTATTAGGTAGGAGTCCATATTCTTTAGAAGATGGAATTGGAGAGACTGTTGAGCAACTGAAAGTATTACACCCGGAATTATTTAATAAACGTGGTTAGTTGCTTCTTAAATATTTCCTGATTTGGTTCAAATTATTTATCATTCCCAATTTTCATGAATATACTTTTTTTAAACCATAATATTGCATGGACCGGTGGATTTTTTAGAGCGTATCACTGGGGCAGATATCTTGTTAAAGCGGGCCATAAAGTAACAATCATTACAATTTCTGAAAGCAATAGGACTTTTTTTTCGGAAACGAGTAAAGATGGGATACAAATTATTAAAAGTCCTGATCTGCTTACTGGAAAATTTCGAACGGGGTGGGATCCATATGATACCATCGCCCGTATAATGTATTTAAGAAAGATAAAATACGATATAATTCATTGTGTTGATACAAGGCCAAATGTTGTTATCCCTGGATTATTCCTTAAGAAAAAAAACGGAGGCAAAATAATTATGGATTGGGGGGATTGGTGGGGAAGAGGAGGCACAATCTCGGAAAGATCTAATTCATTTATCGAAAAGATATTTGAACCAGTGGAGACATTTTTTGAAGAAAAATTTAGAAAATATGCTGATGGACATGTAGTGCTCAGTGAGGCTTTACATGAAAGGTGTTTAGCCTTGGGTATTACAAAGCCTATTATTCGGATCCCTCATGGTGCGGATACAGTTCAAATAAAGCCAAAAGATAAAATTGAAGCAAGAAAAAAAATGTCCTTTCCTCCTGATGGGAAAGTGGTTGGATATTTAGGGACTATATTTCAAAATGATGCTGATTTGTTAATTTCTTCATTTCGGATCGTAAAACAATTATTACCTGAATTACAATTATTAATCATTGGTAATTGCAAAGCTTCTTTTCCGGCAGATCTGATTTTAGACAAATCTATTATCAAGACAGGAAAACTTGATTTTGAGAAGATGATTGATTATATAGCTGTTTGTGATTTTATGCTATTACCTCTCAAGGACACAATAGCTAATAGAGGTCGATGGCCTTCAAAGGCCTGTGATTATCTTTCAGCTGGCAAACCTGTAATTGCTACCAAGGTTGGTGATATCTCGAATTTGTTTCATAATTCAAAGGCAGGTTTTTTGTCAGTTGATGATCCGGTTTCTTATGCAAATACTATTTATAACTCATTTTTAATTACTGATATCAAAGAATGTGAAATTTCGGCCAGAGGTATTGCCGAGGAAGAATTATCGTGGGAGAAATTAACTATAAAATTAGAATTGTTTTATAATACATTAAAAAGTTAAGGAGATTAAATTTATGAAAAAAACAGCTTTAGTATGCGGTGCTGGTGGTTTTATCGGTGGCCATTTAGCAAACAGATTGAAAAGAGAAAATTATTGGGTAAGGGGAGTAGATCTAAAACATAATGAGCATCAAGGGCTATTGGTCGATGACTTTATTATTGGAGATCTTAGAGATCCAATAATAGTTCAAAAAGTATTAGATCAGCCTTTTGATGAGGTATATCAGTTAGCCGCGGATATGGGTGGCGCTGGATATATATTTACAGGTAACCATGATGCGGATGTAATGCACAATTCGGCAACTATTAATCTAAATGTAGCTCATCAATCTATAGTTGTTGGGGTAAAAAAAATATTTTATTCATCTTCTGCGTGCATGTATCCGGAATACAATCAGATGGATCCGGATAATCCAAAATTATCAGAAGAGTCCGCATATCCGGCAGCTCCGGATAGTGAATATGGTTGGGAAAAATTGTTTAGTGAAAGGTTGTATTTTGCATTTAAAAGAAATTATGATTTAAATGTAAGAGTAGCTAGATTTCACAACATATTCGGACCTTTTGGAACCTGGACAGGAGGTAAAGAGAAAGCGCCTGCGGCTATGTGCCGTAAAGTGGCAGAAGCAATAAATGATGGCAAAGACGAAATTGAAATTTGGGGAGATGGAAAGCAAACTCGCTCGTTTCTTTATATTGAAGAATGTTTGGAAGGTATTAAAAGGTTAATGGATTCCGATACTTTTTTTGGCCCCGTCAATATAGGTTCTGATGAAATGGTAACTATTAATCAGTTAGCGGAATATGCAATGGAAATAGCCGGGAAAAAATTAGTAATTAAGCATATAGACGGCCCTCTAGGCGTTAGAGGAAGAAATTCCGATAATAACCTCATATCAAAGGAACTTGGCTGGAGACCTTCACAACCCTTGAAAATTGGCTTAGAAAAGACTTATCATTGGATTTCGAATCAAGTTATTACCAAATAATATACGTAAAAAGGATATTTAATGAAATTTTATTCAATAATTTACTTCAGTGTAATTGAATCTGTTTTCTGTTCATTATTATGATCTGGCGCCCTTATTATCATAAGCGAATTGCACAGTTAGCAGATTTTCTTTGTGTAATTCTAAGTTTCTACATTTCTTTTGAATTGTGGAAACTAGCATTTACTTTTATTCATTGGCAATCTGTTTCTCCTCCTCTGTATTATGATTTCGACTGGTATTTGCTATTGCCAGCTTTTGCCTTACTATTCATCTGGATTTTAAATTATTTAGGAGCTTATAGTTTACAGCGTTTCACCTCATATAGGAACGAATTTTGGATAGTTTTCAAAGCAACATTACTTTGGTTGTTTATAGCAGCGTTTGCACTTTATATGGTCACACATGTTATTATACAACGCACCTATCTAATTCTTGAATTTTTAACCGTTTTTGGATTGCTGTTTTCTCAAAAAATGATGTTATTATTAATTGTAAAATTTATTCGAAAAAATGGATTTAACAGACGTAAGGTTATTCTAATAGGAACTGGGATCCAGGCAAATTTATTTATTGAGACTGTTTTAAAAAAATTCAGTTGGGGCTTTGATATCATTGGAATTGTTGTAGAGAACAATACGCATTTTGTTGGGAAACAGCTTAATCTTCCTGTCCTGGGTACATATAATGAAATAGAAAAGATTCTTAAACAACACTGCCCTGATGAATTAATTGTTACTATTGCGGTTAGTGAAATTTCATATATCACTAATATACTAGATGTCTGTCAGAGAGAAGGTGTTCTGGTGCGCATTACATCTGATTTTTTTGGTCGACTATCTAAAAACATTCAAATTGACCAATTGTATGGTCTAAATATTATCAGCCTAAATACAGTTAGCCAATCCGAGATGCAAGGATATATAAAACGTTTAATTGATATTCTGGGCTCCATATCAGCATTAATTCTATTTTTCCCTTTCATGATCATTGCCAGTCTTGGAATTCTTATTACCGATGGCCGACCGGTTTTCTATAACTGGAAGGTGGTTGGGTTGAATAAAAAGCCTTTTAAGTCATGGAAATTTCGAACCATGGTAAAAGATGCCGATATGATGAAGGAGAATTTGAAGCACAGTAATGAAATGAATGGTCCTGTTTTTAAAATTTCGAATGATCCGCGAATTTTACCATTTGGCCAGTGGTTACGAAAATGGAGTATAGATGAAACACCCCAATTTTTCAGTGTTTTGAAAGGAGATATGAGCATTGTTGGCCCACGACCTGCCGGTCCACATGAACTTGACCAATATGAAAGTTGGCACCGACGCAAACTGAGCATCAAACCAGGTATCACATGCTTATGGCAGGCCAGTGGAAGAAACAAAATAAATAATTTTGACGATTGGGTAAAACTCGACCTTGAATATATCGACAATTGGTCTATTTGGCTTGATTTGAAAATTATTTTTATGACCATTGTAGCAGTTTTGAAAGGAACAGGAAAATAATGTTTTCAGGTAACAATAATTTATTTTGTACCAAATCAAAAAAGACGGAAGATATTATATTTATCGCTTAAATTTTTCAGCATTTTCGGTTCTACACTTACTCTCCATTTTTTCTTGATTTAATAGAAATACGGTCAAATTCTTAAAATATCCAATTTGAAAAAATCGAATGATCTTGCATTTGCTATCACGTTAGTGATTACGTGTTCAATCATAGGAACAATTGCACAATTTGCCTTTAAAAATGCAGCGATTTATTCAAATAGCAACAAAGAGTGGTATTCAATTTTCATGAATCCCTACTTGGTTTGTGGTTATTTGCTCTACGGAGTAAATTTGTTTTTGCTGACAATTGCATTAAAAAAAGCGGAACTCTCCTTTATATATCCATTTATTGGACTTACTTATGTTTGGGTTTCAATTTTTTCACCTTTGTTGTTCCCTTCTGAGAAATTTGTTTTTGTAAGACTTGTCGGTGTGTTTTTAATAGTTATTGGTATTTCATTTATTGGAATAGGAGGTAAAAATGAACAATGATGTTATAGCTGTTGTACTAGTCGTCATTGCCTCCATAATAGGCGCTTTTGCACCATTAATGCTAAAACTTGGAGTAAGAGATATAAAAATATCAATGATTACTCTGATCTTTAATTTCAGAATTATTTCAGGAATTATATTATATGTACTTTCTTCTTTTTTTTTCGTATTAGCACTTAAACATGGGGAGCTAACTATACTTTACCCATTAGTATCACTCGGCTACATCTGGGTTACACTGATTTCCAGGTTTATATTGAAAGAGACAATAAACAAATTTAAAGTAGTTGGAATAATTTTTATTTTTCTGGGAATTATTGTGATTGGAATGGGAAGTAAATTATAGAAAGATGAAAAATAGTGATAAACCTTTTTTGTCCATTATCATTCCTGCCTTTAATGAAGAAAATAGGTTACCATTGACATTGCAAAAAACCATAGTCTTTTTAAATGCGCAATCGTACGTCAGTGAAATAATAGTTGTTAATGATGGCAGTAAGGATAAAACAAAAGAAAGTGCTGAAGCCTTTTTGTCACAATATATTAATTTACATATTATAAATCTAACATCGAATAAAGGTAAAGGGTTTGCGGTTAAAGAAGGAATGTTGAATGCTAGAGGGAAATTTCGATTATTCATGGATGCAGACTATGCGGTTCCAATTGAGTTTGTAACTACCTTTCTTTCAATGATTGACCATGAATATGATATTGTTATTGGCTCAAGGGGCCTAAGGCAGTCGCAAATTGTTCAACATCAGCCATTTTTGAGAGAATATTTTGCAAAGGTGTTTGGTCTGTTACAACGAGTTATTCTAGGATTACCATTTATTGATACTCAATGCGGATTTAAATTGTTTACAAGTTCAGCGGCTGAAAAGTTATTTAATATGCAAACATTAACCTGTGCATATTTTGATGCCGAAATACTTTATATTGCTCACAATATTAAAATGCAAATAGGTGAAATTGGTATTCGATGGAAGCATGACGGAGAAACTCGACTTCCGATAGGTATCAAAAGGACAACAGATATACTTTATAAAATGTTTAAAATATTACGAATCCATAAGACGAGTGGTCATAATAAAACCCCTTAATCAGGACGAATATAATATCATTCCTGAACTACTTCGCGTCATTCTTTTATTCCAACAATAACACTTAAATATTATATGGTTGTCGATGATTGATTATCCGCTAATCCCTTCAGGAGAGAAACCAATTTGGGATGGTAATTGTTTCCATTTAGATAAAAGAAAAGTTCGTGTCCTGAAATATTCATCTAATTTGATTGGATGGGATGATGATTTGACTGCTTTTCATGAGGTCGAAGCCGGGAATGGGCAACACCCTATTGATATAGCCTCGAGAAATAGAGCAATCGAAGAATTGCAATATCATGGTTTCCCGTCAGATGGATCGATACTTGAGATTGGGTGTTCTTCGGGTTACTTGCTTCAAGATATTAGAAAAGCATTTCCCAAATCCGAGATTGTTGGTGCCGATGTTGTTTTAAAACCACTAGAACGTTTAGGAAAATCATTGTTGAATATCCCTCTCCTTCAATTTGATATACTGCAGTGTCCCTTGAAGGAGAGTCAATTCGATGCGGTTGTCGCTTTAAACGTTCTCGAGCATATAGAGGATGATTTGACCGCGCTTAAAAAAATAGCATTATTATTAAAACCGGGAGGAATTTTAATTTTAGAAGTACCTTATGGTCCAGGTTTGTACGACTATTATGATATTTACCTAAAGCATTTCAGGCGTTACAGTAAACGGAATTTGTTGACAAAGATTATTGAATCGGGTTTGCAGATCGACAAAACTGATTTCCTTGGTTTTATTCCGTACCTGCCATTCTTTGTGGCTAAAAAAATAAATAGAATTCGATTTGGTGTAAAGGGCAACAAGTCTTTTAAGTTTGAGAAAATGGTCCGGAAAGAAATTAAAAAGACTGCGAGTAGTAGAGTTTTAGAATTAGCTATGTCGACCGAAAATATTCTAAGAGGAAAGGTTACGTTTCCTTTTGGGATACGCCTTACTGCGGTTTTGAGAAAAACAAATTGAGCCTATATTTTCTCTCTTAAGGTAAAAATATTCAAAATTCAAGACATTTCAAATTGAGTTTAAAATCTAAAAATATAAATTTCATAGGAATGGGAGGATATATCAGTCCCACTCTCAGGAAAAGACTTAACATTATGTTATTTACTTCAGTTTTTTCCCTGATATTTGTTTTTTATCTTTGGACAGCTTCTTCAAACGAAAAACCATTTGTTTTTAGGTTTTCCAAGGAGGCCAATAGTTATCATAGTTACATGGCGGATGCATTTCTTCATGGTCAATTGAACCTGAGGATTGATCCAAACCCAAAGCTATTGGCTCTTGAGGATCCGTATGATCCTGTTGCAAATGAAGCCTACAGACTGCATGATGCATCACTGTATCATGGGAAATATTTTTTGTATTTCACTCCAACAGTTGCTTTACTTTTTATCGCCCCAATGAAATTGATTTTCGGATATTTTATTTCGGAGATATTACTTACCGCAATCTTTTGTTTTATTGGTGTCGTTTTTAGTTATTTGATTCTTATCAGGATTTTACGAATAGGATTGGTGCAAACATCTTTACCGATTTTGTTGTTTTCAGCTCTGTTATTAGCAGTGGCAACAACGGTGCCATTTCTTCTTCGCAGGCCAGCCGTTTATGAACTATGCATCTCTGCTGGATATTGTTTTATGATGATCGGAACATATTTCCTGGTCATTAGCATGACAAATCGAAGGTCAAGAAGTCGTTGGATTCAAATTTTCTCTGCAGGAATCCTGATAGGTCTATGTTTCTCATCAAGACCAAGCCAAATACCCACATGTGGATTACTTATAATGGCGTTTTTTTTCGTCCGTTATTATCTTTTTCGAGAAAAGAACTTGTCGATGATGAGGGACGCGTTATTTTTATTAACTCCGGTCATCCTGATAGGTGCTGTTATGGGTTGGTACAATTATGCTAGATTCGGATCTATTTTTGAGTTTGGAATATCTTACCAACTTGCAGGGGTAAATTATCATCGTATTGATATCATGGCCCCTATATATATTCCTCTTGGATTATACCACTACATTTTTCAAACCATTCCCTTTGATCTTAGATTCCCATTCTTTCATGTGGTCAGACCTATTGCGCCGATAAGCATACCTTTTTTTTATTACTATGAACAAACAATTGGACTTTTAAGTTTACCCGTCTATTGGCTTTTAATCCCTCCTTTGTTTTGTCTACGTTCAATATGGAGAATATCCCCTTCCTTTCTAATGATAGCCTTATTCATATTTTCGGGAAGCATGTTATCACTTGTCGTGGTTTCTAGTGTGGTGGGACCAACAATGCGTTACATTGTCGATTTTTCACCTTTACTGTTATTGGCAACTCTTTCTCTGTTTTTTTCTGTCCAACCAATGATTTTTAGTCAATTGGGTCCTGGACCACAAATAAGAAGATTGAGTTTTTATATTCCTGCATTATTTACAATTTTTATTTCGATTTCTATCAGTATGTCGGGGTACTTCGATAGTTTCAGAAACTTGAATCCTCAATTATATCACAAAATCGAACATTTTTTTCACATAGGGTTAAATGTAATTTACTGAAGATTAGAACCGGTCCCCAAAGTGCATTTAAATGTCCCATGGGCTAAACTCAAAGACATGCGTATAGAATCTATTAATAATCCAAACGGACTTGAACATGACTCATTCGGTACGGTGTATTTCTGGATAGGTAATGAATTAACAGAAATATCTGGATTACCCAACAGTAATAAACCAGAATTATAAAGAGCCCCGACAATTACTAATGATGTTTAAAAATTTAAAATTGATTAGTCCCTCTCTCCCTGAGGTTGTAAAATTTTATTCATAAATTGAAAAAGCAAATTATCATTATTGGAGCGGGTCCGGCCGGGTTAAGCTGCGGTTACGAACTGGTAAAAGCAGGGGTTGAGGTTGATATTTACGAAGCATCGAGCTATATTGGAGGAATGGCGCGTAGTTTTGACCTCTGGGGGCAGCGGGTTGATATGGGACCTCACCGCTTTTTCTCCAAGGAAAAACATATAAATGAATTTTTCATTACCATGGTCAAGGATGATTATACACTGGTGAACCGGCTCACGCGGATTTATTACCTCAACAGGTTTTTTAATTATCCAATCAAACTCTTCAATGTTCTGAAAAACCTTCCGGTGATCACAATTGGCCAGATCCTGTGGGAATACCTGAGGGTCAAAATATTTTCATTTAAAAACCCGGCAACCTTTGAAGAATGGGTTTCGAACAGGTTTGGACGCAAACTTTTTGAGATCTTTTTTAAACATTACTCTGAGAAATTATGGGGTATTCCCTGCTCCAAGATCGACGCCGACTGGGCGGCACAACGGATAAAATCGCTGTCACTCTGGGAAGCCGTTATCCATGCCATTGTCGGGAACACCGGGAACAAACATAAAACCCTGCTTGACCAGTTTGCCTATCCGAATAATGGTACAGGTACCCTGTATGAACGCGCTGCCGATTTCATTACAGCACATGGCGGGAAAGTGCATCTTCAAATGCCCGTGAAAAGCGTAATGCAGGATGCTACGGGAAAAGTCACGGGAATTGAACTGAAAGACGGAACCATAAAAACGGCTGAGCATGTGGTATCGACCATGCCATTGACTTTAATGGTCAAAGGATTGCAGAATGTACCAAAGGATGTAATCTATGCTTCGGAACAACTCTATTTCCGCAATACGATCCTGGCCTATCTTGAAGTGGATTCCATGGAATTATTCAGCGATAATTGGATCTACGTGCATTCGCCTGAGGTGAAGCACGGGCGCATCACAAATTTCCGGAACTGGAGCAAAGAGTTGTACCGGGATAAAAAAACCACGATCCTTTGCATGGAATTCTGGGCATTCGACAATGATCCCATTTGGAAAGACAAGGATGAAAACATTGCGGAACTGGCTAAAAAAGAGATACGCTTCCTCAAACTGGTCCCGGAAAACCTGAAAATACTGAATGCTTTTATCCTTCGGGTTCCGAGCTGTTACCCTGTGTACGAAACAGGATACCAGGTGAACCTGAAGAAGGTGGAGAACTGGCTTGATACAGTGGAGAACCTGATCCCCATCGGGCGTTACGGGGCCTTCAAGTACAATAACCAGGATCACTCCATTTTAATGGGCATCCTGGCGGCCGATAAAATTACGAAGGGACTGGATACCGATCTTTGGGAGATCAATACCGATATTGAATACCAGGAGACAGCAAGGATAAAGGATGTCCTTCTCTAGTGATAAATTCATTGTTGATAATGATTATATCTAATTGCCTTTTAATAATGCAAATCCCGTTCTGCTTTGTAATATATCGGAATATATGCTAGAGGGAATAAAACTCTATAATATATAACGCTCCAAAATACTCAACAAACAAAGAAGTATTATCTTTAAACACAAATGAGAACTACTAATTTCAAAATAATACTAGGAAGTTAATTCAATAAAATTTTTATTAACCTAATTATATGTAAATGATAACCGTCAGAGCCCCATTCCGTCTGCCACTGGGTGGCGGAGGTACCGATTTACCGGCCTATTACAAAAACCATGAAGGGTTTTTAATAACAGCGGCTATAAACAAATACATGTTCATCAACATCAATGAGCCGGCTGTGGTGAATACCATTAAAATAAACTATTCCAAAACAGAGGTGGTTTTACCCAATGAGATCCATAAGATCAAACATGAAATTGTGCGGGAAACGCTGAAGTATCTTAAGATGTATTACCCGCTTGAAATCTCTTCAATGGCCGATTTATCAGCCGGTACAGGTATGGGTTCCTCTAGTTCATACACAGTGGCTTTGCTGAAAGGATTGAACCAGATTAAACGCCGTTATCTGCCGATACAGGAATTGGCAGAAGAGGCATGTAAAATTGAGATAGAATTGATTGGAAAACCCATTGGGAAACAGGATCAATATGCTGCTGCATATGGGGGTATTATCCAGTTGGATATAGATAATCTTGGTGAGGTAACCGTTACCCCACTCGAACTGGACCCGGAGATTATTTATGAAATGGAGCATCGGCTGATGATGTTCTATACAAACATCGACCGCGATGCAAATAAAATCCTGGCCGAACAGAGTCAAAAAATAGCAGACGCAAAAACCACGAAAAAAGTTGACACGATGGATGCCTTAAGGGCGATGCATAAAATCAAAGAGATCGGTCGCGAGGTAAAGAATGCATTGATCACAGGGGATATTGATGGATTTGGACAATTGTTACATGAACACTGGCTTGTGAAAAAAAGTGTTTCACAGCAAATGAGCAATTCTGAAATTGATCAATGGTATACACATGCACGCAACAACGGGGCCATTGGAGGAAAGATCATGGGAGCCGGAGGAGGGGGCTTTCTGCTGCTTTGCGTTGAAAATGGCAGACGTAAAGAACTGAGAAAGGCCATGGAGGAACAAGGTTTGCAATACATGGACTTCAAATTTGATTGGGAAGGGGTTAAAGTTTTGGTAAACATTTAAACAGAGTGAAGAGAAAAGTACTGATTACTGGAGTGGCCGGATTTATCGGGTCGAACCTGGCCGACAGATTAATGAGCGAGGGGCAATATGAAGTCATTGGTATTGATAACCTTTCCTATGGAGTAAAGGAACAGATTCCGGAAGGGGTCGTTTTTCACCAGTTGGATATTCGTGATAAAAACATTTACCCTGTTTTTGAAGGTGTTGATTTTGTATACCATTTTGCAGCCAAAAACTGCATCAGCGATTGTCAGCTCGATCCGGTTGAAACAGCCGATATCAATGTACATGGCACGGTGAATGTCTTTGAAGCAGCAAGGCGGGCTGGCATTAAAAAGGTGATCTACGCCGAATCTTCTGCCCTGTACGAAGGCAGTGAAATGCTTCCAACGCCGGAATGGGATGTTAAACCGCAAAGTTTTTATGCACTAAGCAAAATGAGTTCCATGCTTTTTGCAGAGGGATATGCAAGGTTTTCAAACCTTACTTTCACGGCTTTGAGGTACTTCTGTGTGTATGGACCAAGGCAGGATTACCGGAGAACAATCCCACCTGTATTCAGCGCCTTCATCATTAAACTGCTCAGGGGAGAACAACCAGTAATTTATGGAACCGGAGAAAAACGACGGGATTTCATCCATGTGAATGATATCAATGATTTTCATATACAGTGCATGGACGATGACCGCACTACCGGAAAAGTATTTAACCTGGGAAGTGGTTTGAATTATTCTGTAAAGGAAATCTACACTGTGATCGCGGAAATTCTTGGATCCGAGGTCAAACCTGAGTATAAATCCGACTTGCCCGGCGAAGCCTTTGCCAATCTCGCCGATATTACCGAAGCAAAAAGGCTGGAATGGACTCCAAAAGTAACCTTGGAAAAGGGACTCCGATCCTCCATTGATTTTATTCGAAAAGAAATTGAAAAAGGCAACATTTAGAAAACGGTGAAAGCAATTATTTTGTCAGCAGGGAAGGGTGAACGGCTTGGGCAAATTACCCAAACTCTTCCTAAAACGATGATCAATGTTAACGGAAAGCCGATCCTCCAGCATAACATCGAGCTATGTAAAAAATATGGAATCACTGATATCTACATCAACCTCCATCATCTTGCGTCTATCATCACAAATCATTTTGCGAATGGTGAGAACTTAGGTGTGCGGATTAACTATACAATGGAAGAAACGCTTATGGGTACTTCCGGTGCCGTTAAGAATATGGCGAAACAATATCCTGGTTTTGACCAGGAACCATTTTTTATCATTTATGGGGATAATTATTCCGGGTACGATCTCAATACCCTCATTGCAAAATCAAAAGAAACAGACCCAATAGCTTCCATTGCATTCCACTATCGGGAGGATGTATCTACCAGTGGGGTTGCTGAATTTGATAAACAGGGGAAAGTACTTTCTTTTATAGAAAAACCTAAGCCAGGTGAAACAACGAGCCATTGGGTCAATGCAGGGATCTATTATGTGGATCCTTCCATCCTTGATTATATCCCGGACGGATACTCCGATTTTGCAAAAGATATTTTTCCTGAACTTTTGAAAAAAAATATTCCTCTATATGGAGTTTGCGAAAACACCCAGGTCAGGGCATTCGACACCCCGGAAATGTTGAAAAAAAATATCAATAATGCAAATCAGGAGGGAAAATGAACGTTTTAACCTTTGATTCACATTCATAATATGCCCATACCAGCCTTTGATCATAATTTAGTAATCCCCCCACATTTAGGCAATCCCACTCAGCCTGACGATTTATCACCTTTTAAATGCTCATCAATTGAACTTTGTGATAAATTTGCAACATCTCCTGAGCGTATCAAAATACTGAAAGGATTTTTGGCATTCAGAAAAAAGTTGAAGTCTTTTGGATTAGATAATGGTTTTCAATGGTTGGACGGAAGTTTTCTTGAAGATGTTGAAACAAGAGAGTTACGCCCACCTAACGACTTGGATATAGTGACCATTTATTGGGGGTATGATCCTGTTTTTCAACAAAATTTGTATCAGAATTTTCCTGAATTTGCTGATAGTCAAATATCTAAACAAATTTATTTACTTGACCATTATCCATTTGATGCTGAATTTTCAATCGAGATAACAGTAAATTATACCAGATATTGGGTACAACTCTTTTCTCATAATAGAGATGCCGTTTGGAAGGGCATGTTACAGGTTCCACTAAACACGCCCGATGAAGATTTAAATGCATCACAACTTCTAAATACCAGGTCAAATGATTAGTAGAAGAAATAGAGAATACATAACCATTCAGTTGCTTGAAACGAAGCGAATGCTTGAGATGGTTGGAGACCATCCTGTAATGTCTGTTTCATTAAAACAAAAAGCTAAAGATCTAATGGAACAACTGGAAGAAATACCGGTAGACAAAAAAGACACAAAAGTGGTTCTTTTATTTAGTGGTAATCCAGTTAAAGGTTCTTGGGGGATTGACGCATCCTTTATTGGCAAAGTAACTGTTCCGTTCCAAAATATGGTCACAGCAGAATTTGGACATAAACTATATGGAAAGGTAGGTAAAAGGGGGTTATTGAAAAACGAGAACCAATCCAGATTATTCTTAACTGCATTACCACGAGGATCATTTGGCATTGAGTTATCAAAAATTGATAGTAATGATTCTTTTGAAGATGATCAATTGGCAGATTCTTTGGTCCATGTCACTAAATTAACAGAATCATCTTATAAAAGTGATGAAGACTTTGCCGCTGAATTAGAAGGAACAACACCAAGAACCATCCAGAGTTTAAAAGATTTTTTAAAAGTTATTTCAGATGAACATGCCGGAGTGACTATTGAATCAGGCGGAATTAGATGCGAGTTAACGCCAGCGACGGTTAAAAATGCTTTTGAAAGGGTTTCAATGACAATTACTACTGAAAAAGAGATAACCGCAAGAGGCATTCTGAAGGGTATCTTATTAGACTCATGGAAATTTGATTTTATGTTTTCTGATGGTAAAACAATCACCGGCAATATTGATGAAGGTCTGACAGAAGCTCAAGTTAGTAAATTTATCACAAAATATTTTAACAAACAATGTAACGCGTTTTTAAAAGAGGGAAAAGTTCTATTTAAAAACGGCAGAGAAAAAATAAGCCATGTCTTAGTATCAATTGAACCATAACAATTTTATTATATTAAACCCATCACAGAAAATATTTTCACCAACCGTTCAACTTTTTATTCCATTCAATAACTAAAAATCCCACATCTTTATTAATGATGCTAAAAAATAAAACCATCCTTCTGACCGGTGCAGGCCGGGGGATTGGAAGAGAGATCGCAATAACATGTGCCCGCGAAGGGGCAAAAATGATACTGATCTCCCGAACAGAAAGCGAGTTGGATGAAACACTTCAATTGATTATCAAAGACAGTCCAGAATCATTCTTCTTGACAGCTGATGTTTCCAATGAACTCGAAATAGCTGAAGCGTACACAAAAATAAGGTCAAAATGCAAAAGAATTGATGTGCTGATCAACAATGCGGGGATACAGCATCCGATCGGGCTTTTTCATCAAAATGATTTTACCCTGTGGAAAAAAAACATTGAAATCAATCTTTTTGGTGCAGCCTGGCTTACCCATCTGGTTTTGCCTGATCTGTTAACTGCAGGGAAGGGAAAAATCGTAAACTTATCAGGAGGAGGTTCAACCGGCCCACGCCCAAATTTTTCAGCCTATGCTGTTTCAAAAACCGCCATTGTTCGGTTTACTGAAAACCTGGCCGAGGAATACAAAGATCATCATATTGATGTGAATGCCATTTCGCCAGGTGCGGTCAATACCCGAATGCTTGAAGAAGTGCTGGCAGCAGAGTTGATGGCGGGCAGTGAATTCAGGGATGCCATGCAGCGCAAAGAAAAAGGAGGAACCGACCCGTCCATTGCTGCCAACTTAATTTCCTTTTTGGCCTCGGATTTTTCTGACGGTATAACAGGGAAACTTATCAGTGCACCCTGGGACCCTTGGGATAATGAAGATTTTCAGGTATTATTAAAAGCTGATAAAAACATTGCAACATTACGAAGAATAGATAATAAAACATTTTATACGAAAAAATGAAAATAGGAATCATAGGTTGCGGCCTGATCGGCCGTAAAAGAGCGCTGGCATTGGAAAAGGATGACCAGTTGGTTGCATGTTGCGATACAAATGCGGATTTAGCCTCAAAGTTTGCATCAGACCATACGTGTAAATCATATACCAATGCATCTGATCTCTTTGCAGATGCCAAATGCGAGGTTATCATTGTAGCCGTGGTGAATAAGTACATTGAAGGAATAGTCACCCTGGCTCTTAAATTAGGGAAACACGTTCTGGCCGAAAAACCATTGGGAAGGAATGCAGAAGAGGCGAGAAATATGGTTAATACGGCACATCGCCACGGAATATTGCTTAAAACAGGCTTTAATCACCGTTTTCACCCGGGTATCTGGAAAGCAAAGACCTTGTTTGATCAGGGTATGATCGGCGACCTGATGTTCATTCGGGGCAGGTATGGTCATGGCGGCAGGCCGGGCATGGAAAATGAATGGCGTGCCTCAAAAGAGCTGTGTGGCGGTGGAGAACTCCTTGACCAGGGGGTTCATATGATCGACCTGAGCAGGTGGTTTGCCGGGGATGTAAAGAGCGCCTTTGGGAAAGCAAAAACCAAGTTCTGGAACCTCGAAGTTGAAGACAATGCATTTATTTTGCTCGAAGCTATAAACAAAGTGGATATCCAACTTCAGGTAAGCTGGACAAATTGGAAAAACATCTTTTCATTCGAATTATTCGGAACCGACGGATATTTAAAAGTTGAAGGACTGGGTGGGAGCTATGGACCCGAAACACTTGAATTCGGGAAAAGAAAGAAGGAGGGAGGCCGGCCAGATGTAGAATTGTTTGAATTTCCTCCCGAAGATATTTCCTGGGTCAAAGAATGGCAGGAATTCAAATCGGCAATAGTTGAAAACCGCGAACCAATCGGGAACGGACTCGATGGCCTTCATGCCAATCAGGTAATCGAAGCAATCTATAAATCATCTGAAACAGGGCAGATCGTTAATTTATAACTTCATCACTTCATCACTTCATTACTTCATCACTTTATTACTTCAATATCACAAAATGCGCATAGCAATTTTAACCGGCGGTGGCGATGTAGCTCCTTTAAATGCAGTTATTCATGCTGCGATTGAAACATGCAAGAACAGGGGCATTGAGCTGATTGGCTATCTGAATGGATGGGATGGGCTTTTGAATGACCGGTGGATCAAGTTGAACGATCTCAAGCTAAACCCATCTATCGGAGGAACCATTTTAAAGTCGTCCCGAATAAACCTGAAGAAAATAGACCAGGGTCCCGACATTGTTTTAAACAACCTGAAGAAAAACAGGATTGATGGATTTATAGTCATCGGAGGGGAGGATACACTTTCGAATGCATTGTACCTGAAGGATTTTCCTAAAATACTTATCTCAAAAACCATAGATAATGATGTGGGAAAGCACAATAAAGGCGAATTTCTGAATTATTTTACGCTGGGATACCCTACGGCAGCGGCGAAAATTGCCTCCTTCGTGAGCCTGGCCGAAGGGATGAGGACAACGGCCTGGTCGCACGAACGGATCCTGGTGGTTGAATCAATGGGCATGCATGCCGGATGGATGGCTTTTGCCTCAGCACAGGGTCATCCCGATTTTATTGTTATACCGGAGTTCCCGCTCAATTATAACCACCTTGAGGAACGGGTGATCGAGCGGTATAAAGAGAATAAAAATGTAATGATTGTAATTTCAGAAGGGGCCCGGTGGAGCAATGGTCAATACATTTCAGCCGATGAAAATGAAAAGGATAGTTTTGGACATCCCCGTTTCAGGGGTACTGCTGAAATTCTGGTAAAAAAGCTCAAGGAGGGTTTAAAAAAACATTTCGATACACGAAACATCAATGCTGTGAATCCCTCTTATCTCTACCGTTCGGGAACTCCGGTTAAACTTGATTCTGAAATGGCGGTTAAAATGGGGATGGAAGCTGTTAATATTCTGGCTGATCAGGAGCAAAAAACTACCTCATTTCTCTGCAGTTCATTGGATCATAATGAGTTCGGTATTGAAAATTACAATTTTAACGAACTCAATGATATTGAGGAATTTCACCGCTTCGTTGATCGATCGATATATGATCCGGAGGAATATAGCATCACAACTGCCGGAAGGGATTACCTGTCGAAAATTGTTTCCCCTTTCCCTTTATTGGATTATAAAATTTAACCAAAGTCAAAACTGAGTATTAACCAAAACTGAACAGCTATGGATTTTTCAACACTATTTTTAGCGGAATGTATCTCTGTCATCAATTCAATTGACCCGGGCGACATTGAAAAAATGGCCGATGTACTGGCTACAAGTCGTGAACAGGGTGGCAGGCTATTCCTGATCGGATCGGGTGGCGGTGCCGGCCATGCCTCTCATGCAGTGTGCGATTTCAGGAAACTTTGCAATTTTGAGGCCTACGCCCCGTATGACAATGTTTCGGAACTTACGGCCCGGGTCAACGACGAGGGATGGGATGTGACCATCATCAATTGGCTTAAGGTAAGCAGGTTAAAGAAAGAGGACTGTATTTTTGTTTTTTCAGTCGGAGGAGGCAATGACGAAAAGAACATCAGCATGAACATTGTAAAGGTTGTTCAGTATGCAAAAGGATTGGGTGCAAAAGTAGTCGGAGTGGTAGGCAAAGATGGGGGTTTCACTAAAAAAATGGGAGATGCTGTTTCGGTAGTTCCCACCGTCAATCCAAGCCACATTACTCCACTAACAGAGGGATTCCAGGCAGTGATCTGGCATCTCTTGGTGTCTCATCCAAAATTGCAGATCAATCCAACGAAATGGGAATCCACCAAATAAACATAGTATTTATTTCAAATCAAAGTATATGAATCTAAAAGTAAAATTATTCGCAGATGGTGCCGAAAAAGCCGGCATGCTCGAAATGTATAAAAACCCATTAATCTCAGGGTTCACCACAAATCCCACTTTAATGAAAAAGGCAGGGATCACAAATTATAAGGCGTTTGCCCTTGATATTTTGTCAGTAATAAATGACCGGCCTATTTCCCTGGAAGTATTTTCCGATGATTTTGGTGAAATGGAAATACAGGCCAAAGAAATCGCCTCATGGGGAAAAAATGTAAATGTAAAAATCCCGATTACTAATACAAAGGGCCAATTAAGCGTACCATTAATTGATAACCTGGCAAAAGCGGGCGTAAAATTGAATGTTACGGCCATGATGACCATTGAGCAGGTAAGAAGTACCTTGCCAGCATTGGCCAAGGGCCCGGGAGGCTATGTTTCTGTTTTCGCCGGCCGCATGGCCGATGCCGGGGTTGACCCGGTTCCCATTATGACGGAAATAGTAAAGATGTTGAAAGATTATCCGCATGTTGAATTGATCTGGGCAAGTCCAAGGGAACTGTTCAACATCGTTCAGGCCGACCAGGTTGGTTGCCATATCATCACGGCTACCAATGATATTCTCAAAAAACTACCAACCATTGGGAAGGATTTGACAGAATTTTCACTGGATACAGTTAAAATGTTTTACAATGACGCCTGTGCAGCTGGATTTTCGATTTAGGATTTTGGATCATTAGTGTCCACTTAAAATAAGTTGATTGACAGTTGGTTATAATTTCGTTCTTTGACATCTTTGTAAACCACATTTGTAAAGAGCTCTTTTACAGGAGTTTTGTCGAGTAGCGATATCCCCAGCACCTGTAATATTTCGTAGGTTGAGCGATCAATTTTAAGATCATGGCCTACGATTGACACCAAACAATAAGCAATTATCGCCGAGTAAATTTGAATACGCACTGCATTTTCAGAGGTTCCCCAGAAGGACTTTATTTTCAAGTGCTGTTTTATCCATTTGAAGAATAATTCTATCTGCCAACGGTTTTTGTAAAGCATTGCAATTTGTTCGGCTGTCAGTTCCATGTTATTGGTCAGGAAAATAAAAGTTCGCCCACTTTCTTGATCAAAGAACTTGACTCTACGTAGCTTCTCGGGATACTGCTTGGATACATAAAATCCTGTCAGTTTTCCAATTTGGTCGCACTGAACACCAGTTCTTTTATCAATTTTATTAGAATACATGCGCTCAAATTTGAGATTCGATTTAGCTCGTATCACAAAATATGCCGAGTGGCTTGTTATCTTATAAAGGCGAGAATAATCAACATATCCACGGTCAAATATATAGTAGGCATCGTGTTCATATGGAATAAAATCCATAGCGTTCATATCGTTTACTGATGCTGACGTAATATGTATAAATGCTGGTATCTGCGTGGTAATATCATAAAGCGTATGGAGTTTTACCCCTCCCTTTGTTTTACGAAATTTTGCCCACCAAAATACGCTCAGGCACAAGTCTATAGTTGAAGAATCAAAAGCATACACCTTGCCCTTAATTTCAAAGTTGTCATTTGCTCGTTTCTTACGAGAGACATCAATAAGATGATAGGCAAATTCTTCAAAAAGTTTACTGTCACGGTTTTCATTTGCCTTGGCAAGATTACTTCTCGTTACACTTTTGCCAAATCCAAGATGATATGTTTTTCCAGCGTGCGCCTCAATGGCAACGATCAAATCACGAAGACTTTCCCGATTTGTAAGTTGGCCGAAAATCATACAAAGCAACTGGCTCCAGCATGTAAAAAATCTTACATATTTATTGCCAGAATACTTTGTAACGAGACTATCAAACACTCGTTGCGGTAAAAACTCTGTAAGCTGTGCGAAAACGTATTTGCCTTGGTTCATGATAAAATGGGTATAATCCCATCTAACTTAGCCAATTCAAATCGTCACGTAGCTAAAAAGCTCATAAATGATAGATTTACAACGATTTCAAAGAACAATTTCTATTTTTTAGTGGACACTAATGATTTTGGATTGTTATTAAAATCCCTTTTACACTAGAAAAGCATCATTGTTTTGATTATCATGATAATACAAAACGGATGCTTTTCTTTTTGAACAACACTCTATCATGCTTAAATCGAAATTAAAATCATTGAGCCCCGATTTTATCATTAACTTTTTTACGAAAGGTCACGAACGCAGCAGGAAAGCGAAGCGTAATATCTTCGCCTCTTTTATGGTAAAGGGGATTAGTATATTGATTTCTTTAGCGTTGGTTCCCATTACTATAAAATATGTAAACCCTACAAATTATGGCATCTGGCTGACATTGAGTTCCATTATTGGGTGGGCTTCGTTTTTTGATATCGGGTTTGGAAATGGATTGCGAAACCGTTTTACAGAGGCGATAACCTTGGGGAAACATGAACTTGCCCGTATTTATATCAGTACGACCTATGCCATTTTGAGTATCATAATTTTAACTGTTTTTGTCATTTTCCTCTTTGTCAATTTCTGGCTGGACTGGTCCAAAATTTTAAATACATCGCCTGATATGGCCTCAGGTTTAAATGTTCTGGCCATCATCGTGTTTGCTTTCTTTAGCATGCAATTTGTTTTTCAATTGATCACCACAATTTTAACTGCCGATCAAAAACCGGCTCTTGCAGGTTTTTTAAATATGCTAAGCAGCCTATTATCCCTGATTCTTATATTAATATTGATAAAATTTACAAAGGGAAATTTGATTTATCTCGGTTATGTGATGGGAGGGTCACCAATTATAATCCTTTTAGGATCAACCATCTGGTTTTTTCGCAAAAAATACAGGCAATACAAACCTTCTTTCCTGTTTGTTAAATTTTCTTATGCTAAAGATCTGATGAATCTGGGCGTTCAGTTTTTTATTATTCAAATAATGGCCATCACCATATTTACAACATCGAATATCATTATTTCCCAGCTTTTCGGACCAGCCGAGGTAACCATTTACAACATTGCCCTGAAGTACTTTTCACTACCCATTGCTGTATTCAACATCATACTTGCACCATTCTGGTCGGCCTTTACCGAAGCCTATTGCCGATCGGATCATGCCTGGATAAAGAGTTCTGTCAAAGGTCTTCTGAAAATATGGGCGCTTATGTCAGTTCTTACCATTATCATGATTTTCAGTGCAGATCTCATCTACCGGATTTGGGTTGGACCGGAAATAAAAATTCCGTTTGGCATTACCTGCCTGATGGGGCTGTATGCCATCATGATCAATTGGAATAATATATTTGCATTTTTTTTGAATGGCATTGGCAAGATCAGGGTTCAACTCTATAGCTCCACCATACTTGGTGTTCTTACAATTCCCGTGGCAGTTTTATTTGGTAAGGCAATCGGCCTCGAGGGTGTAATCCTTGGAAGCTGTTTGATCATGTTCCTCAATTCGTTGTTTACCCCCATTCAATATTTTAAGATCGTACGGGGAACAGCAACGGGAATCTGGTTAAAATAATATTTACGGATGAAAATTCTATACGATTATCAAATTTTTTCATGGCAGAAATACGGAGGAATATCACGGTATTTTTTTGAGCTGATAAAACATTTGCCGGATGAAATATCATTTAAATTACCCATACTCTTATCAACGAATCATTATATAGCCAATAAAGAAATATCGCGACAAATACTAATTTCAAAAAATTATCATTTTCCTGAGCAGGACAAAATCTTGAAGATAATAAATAAATTATACTCAATTCAATTCCTGAAGTTCTCGAAATATGACATTTTTCATCCCACCTATTATTCAACCTATTTTCTGAGACATATCGGAAATAAGCCCTTTGTTATTACCTGTTATGATTTGATTCAGGAAAAATTTTCAAAAAAGTATCCTGAACTTGATGATAATGGGAAAACAATTCTGACGCGAGGAATTTTATTTAAAAAAGCTTCGAAGATTATCGCGATTTCAGAAAGTACGAAAAGGGATATGGTGGAGATATATAAAATCCCTGAACAAAAAATTGAAGTAATCTATCTTGCTTCATCCATGTCGCACCAAAAGCGGGAACGATTGATTAACGAAAACTATCTCCTATTTGTTGGCTCCAGGAATTTATATAAAAATTTCACCCTCTTCCTTGAATCGATTGCTGACCTGCTCCTTGAAAATCCAGGTCTTTTATTAATTTGTGCAGGTGGAGGTGGATTCAACATTGAAGAGACTGCAATGATTGACAGGCGTAAATTAACAAATCAGGTTCGCCAGATTGCCGTCCATGATGAAGATATTGAAAATTTATACACGCATGCAATGATGTTCATTTTTCCATCCCTGTATGAAGGATTTGGAATTCCAGTTCTGGAATCTTTTTCTTGTGGATGTCCGGTACTGCTTAGCAACACCAGTTCTTTACCCGAAGTAGGGGGTGATGCTGCCCTGTATTTTGATCCAACAAATAAAGATTCAATTAAGGAGACTGTCAGTAAAGCCCTTGGATCACAAGAGCTCCGGTCGCAAATGAGGGAGAAGGGTTATCAACAACTGACAAGGTTTTCCTGGGAAAAAACAGCAGCACAAACAGTCCGGATTTATAAATCGGTAGGATAAAGACCAAATGAAAACAGCAATTATAACAGGCGTAACCGGTCAGGATGGTGCCTATTTATCGAGGTTCCTTCTTCAAAAAAACTATCGGGTTATTGGACTTACCAGGAACAATCATGCTGACAATGTAAAGAGACTGGTAAAATTGAATATTTTCGATAAAATGGTAGTCAGGGAATGTGATTTACTGGATTTTTCATCCTGTATAAAAATATTCAGAGAGTTTAATCCGGACGAAATATATAATCTGGCTGCTCAAAGTTCTGTGGGATTGTCTTTTGATCAGCCAATAGGAACGATGCAGTACAATGTATCCTCTGTTTTGAATATACTGGAATCGATCCGGTTCCTTGAATTGAAATCAAAATACTACCAGGCCAGCAGCAGCGAAATGTACGGGAAGGTGCAGCATTTGCCCATTTATTTAGATACGCCCATGCATCCGCTGAGCCCATATGCAATTTCAAAAGCAACTGCTTTCTGGACTGTGGCGAACTATCGGGAATCTTATGGATTATTTGCATGCAACGGAGTTTTGTTTAACCATGAATCCAAGCTGAGGGATCACACTTTTTTTATAAAAAAGGTCATCATTGAAGCCATTAAAATCAAATATGACCCATCGCACATGCTGCATGTTGGGAATATCAATATAAAACGCGATTTTGGTTATTCGCCAAAATATGTGGAAGCAATGTGGCTCATGTTGCAGAAAGATGATCCAAAAGATTATATCATTTGCTCAGGAGTAAGTACCTCTCTGAAAACGATTGTAGAATATGTTTTTAAGTCACTTGATATCCCAATTGACAGATATGCAGTCGATCCAGCTTTATTCAGACCGAATGAGATCATTGACATATACGGCGATAATAAACTGGCCAGGGAAGAACTTGGTTGGGAATGCGATTTGACCATCCATGATATCCTTGATATCATGATAAAAGATGAACTGGAAAACCATCAAACAAATTAATACCAATCCATCTCTAATGATTCGCACCAATTTACGCTTATTGAACTCAATTAAAAATGGTTTGATCGTTTCGTGTCAGGCTGAAGATACCAGCCCTTTTAATACACCCGAAACCCTTAACAAGTTTGCCCAGGCAGCTGAAAATGCAGGGGCCAAGGCAATCAGGAGTGAAGGGATTGTAAAGACAAAAAAAATCATTGAAACTGTGAATATACCGGTTATTGGTTTGGTGAAATCAAATTTTCCTGACGGATACGTTAAAATTACCGGATCTTTCAAAAACGTGGAGGAACTAATAAAGATCAATTGTACGATTATTGCGATAGATGGAACAATGAGAAAGAGGGAAAGGTTAAGTGGCCCAGAATTCATTCATAGAATAAAATCAGAATTCAAATGTTGTATCATAGCCGATGTTTCAACCTTTGATGAGGGTTTGGCCTGTTATGAAGCAGGAGCAGATTGTATTGCGACAACCCTGAGCGGATATACACCTGAAACAAAGAAATTACAAGTCCCGACAACACCTGATTATAAATTGTTAAAATCACTGTTAACCCTGCCTGTTCCAATAATAGCAGAGGGCAGGTACAGGAGTCCGATGCAGGCAAAAAAGGCGATTGAAATGGGAGCCTGGGCTGTGACGGTTGGAACGGCGATCACACGGCCAGCCATAATCACTTCGTGGTTTGTTGAGAAGTTGACTAATCGTTAAATAGTTTCAAAATGGAGATTAAAATTTCAGATGATAGAAAAGTAGGCGATGGAAATCCGTTATACATTATTGCTGAAGTCGGGATTAATCACAACGGTGATCTGGATATTGCCAAACAACTTATTAAAGAGGCGAAAGCTGCCGGGGCGAATGCTGTAAAATTTCAAAAGCGTACCATCGATGAAATGTATACAAAGGATTTTCTTGATCAACCCTATATAAAAGAGGGATCTTTTGGTAAAACCTATGGGGAGCATAAAAAGAAACTGGAATTTTCAGATGAACAATTTTTAGAGTTAAAGGATTATGCCCGGAAAGCAGGAATAACCTTCCTGATAAGCGGATTTGATTTTACCAGTTTTGACTTTATTGAAAAGAAATTGGAAGTTCCGATCCATAAAATCCCCTCTCCCTTCGTTACCCATTTTCCATTATTAAAACATGTGGCACAATTTGGCAAGCCTGTTATTCTGTCGACAGGAATGCACAGCTTCAGTGAAGTTTCCAATGCCATTCAATTTATCAGGCAGTTCAATGATAAAATCATCCTGTTTCAGGCTACAACATTATACCCCTGTCCCGATGAATTGGTCAACCTGAATGTGTTGAAAACGTTTAAGGACGAATTGAAGGTTCTTGTCGGGTATTCATCGCACGACAAAGGAGTCATACTCCCGGTTGCTGCAGTGGCATTGGGAGCCTGCATGATCGAAAAACATTTCACGCTCGACCGGACCATGCCAGGCCCCGACCATGCTGCCTCAGTTGAGCCGAGGGGGTTGGAGATCATTGTTAAATATTCAAGAAGTATTGAAAAGGGGTTGGGAAGTTATGAGAAAAACATCCTGCCGGGGGAAGAGGCCCAAAGAATAAAATATGGAGTCAGTATTGTTGCTGGTGTTAATATCCAATCAGGCGAAATATTAACAGAAACAAACCTTACTGTCAAATGTCCCGGTGGCGGAATTTCCCCTACAGTCTACTATGCACTTTTGGGAAAAAAAACAAAAAAGGCATTTAATAAAGACGAATTTATTGATGATGGATATATCGAATAAAGAATTATCAGGTTCGAAAGCCCTTAAAATCAAATTTTTTTTCATGGATGTCGACGGCACCCTCACCAATGGATGTACCAGCTATTCTGAAAAGGGAGAGGCAATGAAAAGCTTTAATCATCGCGACGGAACGGCCATAGCACTGCTCAATCATTTTAAGATCGGGGCAGGAATTATAACCGGAGAGCACAGTGAAATCGTGAAACGCAGAGCTGAAAAACTAAAGATAAATCATTGTTTCCTGGGGATCGCCAATAAAGCTGAATGTTTAAATCAGTTTGCTGATGCAAAAAAAATAAAATTGGATGAAATCGCTTACATCGGTGACGATTTGAATGATTTAAAGGTAATGCAATTGGTTGGATTAAGTTTTGCGACGGGCGATGCGTCTACACTTGTTAAGGACAAAGCGGATATCATATGTGCTGCAAAAGGCGGAGAGGGGGCATTTCGTGAAGCGGTTGAGATTTTGCTGTTGTTACGCAACGATTCAATAGAAAGTTTCCTCGAACTTTTATGAAAACATTGTATTTAATAACTGCAAGGGGCGGATCAAAGGGAATTCCCAATAAAAATATCAGGCCACTTAACGGGAAGCCATTATTATTTTATTCCATTGACATTGCACGCACCCTCGCAGATGACATAGATATTTGTTTAAGTACAGACGATGTAATCATAAGGCAAAAAGCAGAAACGTATGGTTTGAAAGTTCCTTTTATGAGGCCGGGTGAATTCGCAACCGATACTGCAGGTTCGTATGAGGTTATTCTGCATGCGTTAAATCATTATAAGCTGAAGGGTATTGATTATCAAAAAATAATATTGCTTCAACCTACCAGCCCGTTCAGGACCACAAGCCAAATTTTGGAGGCAGATGCTTTATATTCAGAAGAGATTGATATGGTGGTATCAGTTGCTGAATCCAAGGCCAATCCATATTATAATTTATTTGAGGAAGATGACCTGGGATTTCTGGTAAAGTCTAAAAAAGCGCAATTCCATCGCAGGCAGGATGCTCCAAAGATCTGGCTTACCAATGGAAGTATTTATATCATAAATTCCAACTCATTGATAAATCAACACATGAATGAGTTTTCAAGAATCAGGAAATATGTGATGAGTGAATTGTATTCCATGGATCTGGATACTGAATCAGACTGGGAACTTGCAGAATATATGGGGAAGAAGTATGGCCTTTAATGTAAACGCTAAATTGCCGAAAATTTCAATAATAATGCCCGTCTTCAATGGAGACCTTTATTTGGAACAGGCTATCCAGAGTGTAATTAATCAGAATTATCCCGATCTGGAATTTATTATCATCGATGGTGGATCAACAGATACATCCTTACAGATTATTGAAAAATATAAAGATCAAATTAACGTAGTTCTCAGTGAAAAAGATTTTGGATTAAATCATGCCGTGAACAAAGGGATCCTGTTATCGACAGGAGATTATATTGGTTGGCTCAATTCAGATGATTATTACTATGAGAATGCCTTGATCCGGATCGGGGATTTTCTAATGAAAAACCCTGAAACCGGTTTAATTTACGGCGATGCTGCACACGTAGATGCAAATGGGAACTTTCTTTCATGGCACGAAGCAATCCCCTTTGATAAATCCAAATTGTTGCATGTGAGGGATTATATTCCATGCCAGGCTTGTTTTTTCAAACGGGCCGCATTGGCCTATATCGGACTGTTTGACACGAATTTAAAATGGTGCGGCGACTGGGATATGTGGAAAAGGTTTGCGGTATCGGGTAAATTCAAAATCGAATTTATTGACGAAAAAATCGGGGCCTGGCGGTTGCACGGTAATACAATTACTTCAGGTGCCAATTCTTCAAAGCAAATGTACCTGCGAGCCATAGAAAACTTCAACTCATCCAGAAAATACAGTGAAAAATTGTTATCCAGGATTGAACTTGTTCAAATCCCATTCATGGTTGTTGGGTTTTTAGGATTGCGCGGTTTTTTAAAGAAGATCAGAGATAAATTCTTTGTTGGACATGTTGAATCAAAAAATTAAAATATTGACTTTAGGACATTTGCCAACATACCTTGGTGGTCGTCAGTCATCGGGATTGGCCTATGTCATCTGGAAAATCGCTGACAGCATCAATGAACAGAATTCGAAAAATGAAGTTTTATTTGTCTCTACTGACATATTTAAGGAACATATAAAAATTAATTCAACGCATGTTTTCGGCTGGAATAAATCAATGATCCTCATCACTGCAATTTTAAGTCCACTTGATTTTATTAGTTTCGTTTTATATTCAATCCGACTGAAAATTGAATATTCCTTCAACTTTTTTAACACCCTGGCCAAGATTTTACTTGTTAATAAACTAATCCGGAAAAATTCAGATGATCTGAAAATTATTCATGCACATGGAGTCAATAATTTCATCATTTTAAATGGACTGGCAAAATTATATCACTTGAAAATAATTTTAACAATACACGGAATAACGGGCCATGACAAAAACCTCGAGGGGTGGCAGATTCAACGAAAACTAGAGCAAAAAATAACAAAAGTCAAGTCATTAAGTACAATAATTTTTATAACGACAGCAGTAAAATTATTATGGAATAATTTGTATGGATCTCCCCTGGCACCTGGTAAGGTTATCAACAATGGGATTGATACAAATGTTTTTTTTTATAATAAAAGACTTACACAAGCATACCCGGTTACAAAAATAGGGCTATTAACAATCGGGAACATCAGCAAGTTAAAAGGACAGCAAAGAGTGCTGGAGGCTTTGATCCAGCTTCCTGATGAAAGAAGAAAGAATTTCAGATATGCGGTCATTGGAAGGGGAACAGAAAAAGATATTGATGCATTGAAGACCGCTGCACTAAAGGCGAATTTAGATTTTGAATATTTGGGCTATCTGGAACCTGCTGAAATGGTGAAACAGATACATCAGTCCGATTATATGATCCTTCCGAGTAGTTCCGAAGGATTTGGGATGGTATATCTTGAAAGTATTGCCTGCGGCACGCCCGTAATTATTCCGAAAACCTTACCCCTGGCCTCAGAAAGGGGAATACTGAACCCGGTTAATTCGATATTTATTGAGGACCATTCAGCGGAAGCAATTAAGACCTGCTTATTATCCTTACATCAGTCAAGATTTTCACGCAATGAAGTTTCTGATACAGTCTCACACCTTACCTGGAACAAGATAGCGGTTCAATATATGGAACTTTTTGATAACATATTAGCAGAAAAATGAATGGTTTCATGCTGATGCCGGCAATCCGGACCGTATTAATCCGATATATGCAAAAGTTATCCGGCTCACTGGATACATTTGTTAATAAAATTCAAAATACTGACCTTCTGACAAAACAGGAAAAGGAAATCCTGGTCAGAAATAGTGAACTTGTTAATAAGCATAAAGGTGATCGGTGTTTTATTATAGCGAATGGACCTTCTTTAGGCAGCCAGGATCTTTCTCTTTTAAAAACCGAAATAACTTTTACAGTAAATGGATTTTGGAAACATCCGGTTGTAAAAGAATGGCAACCAACATATCATAGTGTTATTGATAAAGCTTTTTTTACGGATGAGGAAAAAATCAAGGAATTCTGGAAAAATATTACTTCAAATATTCCGTCAAGTACATTCTTTATACCTTTGCTCAGGGGATATGAGGCAAATAGAAAGCATTTATTTACACCATTTGATCAAACGTACTATATTGCCACATCCGGACCCCCTTCGCCAAAAATTGATCTGACAAAATTAATGCAGGGCTTTCAGTCTTGCAGCGCTATTGCCTTAGCACTCGCAATCTACATGGGATGTAACCCGATTTATTTGATTGGCTTTGACCATGATTACCTTGCCTACAGGGGTATTGACCATCATTTTTATTCCGGGCCAATCGTCAGAGATCATAAACATGGAGTTGTCCCATTAACCGAATTATCCTCATACGAATCAGAAATGAAAAGTATGCTTAAACTTTGGTCAAATTATAAAAGCTTGTCCATCGCTGCCGCGAAAAAGAATATACAGATTTTTAATGCAACCGAAGGCGGATACCTTGATCTGTTTGAAAGAAGGAGCTATTCATCTTTATTTGAATGACGAATATGATTTCCGTTGTAGAAAAGAAGTTATTTATTCTGTATCAAAAGGTGAAATATAAAATTCCCTGGAATATCCTGTTAATTGGATTTGTTCTGTTCGTTGAAATAAAGGGGTGTGGAATTTTCCCTCAAGGTGGATTAGGCTTGGGAAATTTCAATTTACTGGGAATTCTTCAATTGATTACGTTAATTTCAATGGTAGTGGTTATTGCCATTAAATTAAAAGCATTCAATTATAAAAATTTTAATTCACTACGATTACCCTCTTTATTGTTTTTTGTATTATTCTTCATCGCTCTGGCTAAATCCATCATAGATTGTTTTGTTCTGAAAGACCTGACAGTTCCAGAATTATTGTATGCTGTTAAAAGAATGCATATTTACCTTTTATTCTTTTTTTTATTGGCCTTGTTAAAAACGCCGGCCGATCTTAAAAAAATCCTTGTCCTTATAGTATATCTGGCCATATTATGTTCTTTAGTAGAATTTTATGTTTCATTTTTTAATGAGTCGACCGGAACGGTTATTATTTCCAGAGGAGAGTCAATTACCACGAAATGGAGACTTTATTCCCTCACGGGATCTATCATTGCCTTGGGTTTTTTCATCAAAATGGGTGAAGTTGTTATAAAAAGAAAGATAAATATAATCGATATATTGTTCATGTTAATTCTGGCCGGAGGTGTTTTAATACAATTTCACAGGAGTGTTTTGGTGTCATTTTTCTTCTGTTTATTTATTGCAATTATTTATTTTGTTTATCAAATTAGAAAAAATAGAAAATTGTTTTTTTCAATTATTTTATTTTTTATTTTATTATGCCTATCCGGTGGTTATTATTTCTTAAAACATAATAACAACTATATCCACGACATGATTCAAACATCTGTTAATATTGAAAAATCCCCCGGAGGAGGAAGCGTTACATCACGTACTGCGATTCTGGTTAATACGGTTGATTATATTGTTAAGAAAAAATTAATATTTGGTACAGGATTCTCCTGGCACATCACCAGTGATAGCGATTA
This sequence comes from uncultured Bacteroidales bacterium, assembly GCA_903887775.1. Classification (GTDB taxonomy): domain Bacteria; phylum Bacteroidota; class Bacteroidia; order Bacteroidales; family FEN-979; genus CAIRDP01. The sequence continues at coordinate 19,442 of CAISRB010000012.1, read as the reverse complement.
TCAAAATAATAAATTTGCCCTTTACCCAACCTTCGACAATAGTTTTACGAATATTGTACTTGTTTTTGGGTTTCCGGGTGTGTTAGTTTTTACTTTTCTTTTTTTTCAAATCCTTAAAGTGCATATGGCACATTTAAGGTCAAAAAATGATTTATTGTGCAGAGTTATTGCTCTTGGTTCAATTTTAACTTCTATATATTTATTTTCAACCTCTTATTTTACAGATAACATTATGGGGCTTACCGGAACAATTATTTTTATAATTGTTTGGGTCTTTGGTTTGACTTATCAACAAGATATAAAACCGAAAAATGTCGTTTAAATCCAAAGTAAAGGACCTTACACCACCCTTTTTATTGAGAAAAATAATCGGGTTGTTTTATGGATGGCATGGATCATACCAATCTTGGGAGGAAGCAAGTCAATTGTGTTCTGGTTACAATTCGGAAATGATTTTGGAGAAAGTAAAATCTGCCACTTTAAATGTTAAACAGGGTAGATTCCCATTTGAAAGAGATTCGGTAAATTTTAGCGAGATCCTTTACTCTTATCCACTTCTGGCAGCCATTCTTTGGGTGGCAACACAAAAGGAGAATAAAGTTAACATCCTGGATTTCGGAGGTTCACTGGGTTCTTCTTTTTATCAAAACAAATTATTTTTAGAATCTCTTAGGGACTTTAACTGGTGTATAGTCGAACAACACCATTTTGTTGATTTGGGAAAAGCGCAATTTGCTGAGAAAAAACTGCATTATTTTTATACGATCGAAGAATGTTTACAGACCTATCCAATAAATTTATTGATTTTGTCAAGCGTTTTGCAATATCTGGAAGATCCTTTCAGGATTCTTGAGGAAATATTCCGTTCAAATGTTGAATATATTTTAATCGATAGAACTACATTCGTTCCTGAGGGCAAGGATAAATTGACCCTCCAAAAGGTTCCCAAAAAAATATATAAAGCGAAATATCCCTGCTGGTTTTTTAATGAAAATAAATTTGTAAACTTTTTTTTACCCGGGTACGATCTTATTTATGAATTCGAGGTCGATGAGCATATTAACATCCCTTCAAAGATGAAGGGTTTTCTTTTCAGGAAAAAGAAACAGTTACAATAGAAATTATTTATGGCCTATCTTATCGATCTGAAGACATTTGCTGATGCAAGGGGCAATCTGACTGTAATTGAAAAGGTTCTACCATTTGAAATAAAGAGGGTCTTTTACATTTATGGCGTGGATGATTCGGTCAGGGGAAAACACCGGCACAAGAAAACGATCCAGGCCGCGATTTCGATAAAGGGAAGTTGCAGGATCATTAACCAGGGAGGCATTGATATGAATCCTGAAGAATTTCAACTTGATTCACCCTCGAAATGTTTAATCCTTTTACCCGAAGATTATCATCAGATGGACAATTTTTCAAAAGATTCTATTCTTATGGTTTTTGCCTCCGAATATTTTGACCTGGATGACTATATTTTTGACGCCTATGAATAGGGAAATATTTTACGAAAATCTAATTAAGACAAACCAACCGTTCATTGAGGATTATAAAAGAAGCTTTAGTAAAACACTCGATTCCGGATGGTTTATTTTAGGTGAAAATGTATCCTATTTTGAAAAGGAGTTTGCTGATTATTTGGGAGGGAATTTTTGTGCAGGAGTGGCATCAGGGTTGGATGCATTGGTTATCGCTTTGCAAGTTTGCGGATTCCCAAAGGGAAGCGAAATAATTGTTCCCTCTAATACCTATATAGCAACCATCCTGGCCATAGTAAACCAGGGATTAAAACCCGTTCTGGTTGAGCCGGATATTCATACCTATAACATTGACCCTGCCTTGATTGAAGAGAAAATTACGGTCAATACCAGGGCCATCATGCCAGTTCACCTGTATGGTAAATGCTGCGACATGGATCGTATCCTCCCATTAGCGCAACGCCATAATTTAAAAGTTATCGAAGATTGTGCCCAGGCTCACGGGGCAGCGATCAATGGTAAGAAAGCAGGAAATTTTGGTGATTTTGGCGCTTTCAGCTTTTACCCGACAAAAAATCTTGGAGCGCTTGGTGATGGGGGTGCACTTTGCATGAAGAATAGCGAGGATTATGAAAAAGCCAAAGCGATAAGGAATTATGGCAGCAGGATAAAATATTACAATGAAGTGATCGGTGTCAATTCGAGACTTGATGAGATTCAAGCGGGCTTTCTCCGCATAAAACTCAGGCACCTGGATCAGATTAATGAACATAAAAGAAAATTAGCTAAGATCTATTTGGCAAAGCTGAATGATCAATTTATTAAACCTGTAAACCAACCCTGTTTTTTTGATGTGTTTCATATTTTCAATATCCGGCTCAATCATCGCGATCAGCTGAAATCATTTCTACTGGAAAAGAATATTCATTGTGAAATTCACTATCCTGTTTCTCCCAATAAACAAGAAGCGATGAAAGGAATAATCGATCACATAGAAACTCCGATTTCAGAAAAAATTCACAATACAACACTGAGTTTGCCTATTTCATTCGGACATACAGAGGAAGATATTCACATCGTTTGTGATGTAATGAATAAATTTCCGCTTATCTGATACTGCTTTTTTGCAGATTTTGATCAAAGAACATGACGCATAAAAAACATATCTGCACCTATTTCGATTACAATTTTTTACCCAGGGGCCTGGCTCTTTTTCATTCAATCAAACGGTTTCACAATGAATTTGATTTTTATGTATTGACATTTGATGATAAAACATTTGACTATCTGAAGGGGTTAAACGAGGCTAACCTGAAATTAATTTCATTTCAGGAATACAATGACTATTTTCAAACTTCCATCGACCGATTCGAGGATAACAAGCAATATTATTTTTCAGCAACATCCAATATTTGCTTGTATATCCTGGAGCAAAACCCCGAAATCGATTTGCTGCTCTACCTGGATGCTGATGTTTTTGTGTTTAATTCACTCGACGTTTTGTATAAGGAGGTGGGAGCAGCTTCAATTGCCTATTGCTCACATCGGTTTACACCAATATATAGAATCCTGTCTAAAAATCATGGCAGATACAATGTCGGCGTAAATTTTTTCCGGAATGACGAAACTTCAATAAAATGCTTAAAGGATTGGCAATATGATTGTACAAACTGGTATAAAGGCATCCCGGGTTATCATCTGAAATATTTTTCTGATCAGATATTTTTAGATGGGTGGGAAAGCAAATATAATGGAGTTAAAATAATTGAAAATATTGGTGTAGATACGGCACCCTGGAACATCGCAAACTACTGTTTCCGGAACATTGATGGAAAATTCCATGTAAATGATGCTCCCCTGGTTATTTATCATTTCTCATACTTGAAGAAAATCGAAAATAATAAATGGAATGCGAATACCATTTATTATTTCGGATCAGTAAAAAATGTTCTGCAGGACATTTATCTTTCCTATATAACTAAAGTTGAATCATATGGCATTGATTCAAATAAATATGCAACCATAAATTTGAAATTTAGTTGGATGAAAAGATTCTTTTACCGGGTCATGGGGTTATATTTAAATGAGATAATCGAGATTAAATGAAATTCTCCATTATCACCCCCACCTACAACAGCGCTCATACCATTTCGGATTGTATTCACTCTATTCAGGGACAATCTTACCCGGATGTTGAGCAAATTATAATCGATGGCAAATCTGATGACAATACAGTTGCCTTGATTAAATCACAGCCAGGCTGCGTTTCATGTCTTGTTTCAGAACCAGATCGGGGTTTGTACGATGCCATGAATAAGGGGATCATGCTGTCCAAAGGCGACGTAATTGGAATTCTCAATTCCGATGACCTGTATATCGATAAAAATGTGTTGCAGGATGTGGCCAACCTGATGACGAAAACCGGATCAGACAGCCTGTATGCCGACCTGTTTTATGTGAGCGCCACCAATACCGATAAGATTTTGAGATATTGGCATGCAAAGGAATTCAGACCTGGCTCATTTGCTAAGGGTTGGCATCCGCCGCATCCCACTTTTTTTGTAAGGAAAGAGATTTATGAGCGGTTAGGATTGTTTGATACGAATTTACAAGTCTCCGCCGATTTTGAACTGATGCTGCGATTTTTGGAGAAAAACAGGATTTCCACCTGTTACCTCCCAAGGCCTATTTTAAAAATGCGACAGGGTGGAGAAAGCAGCGGAACCTTGAGAAAGAGAATTAGCGGAAATATCAACTGTTATAAAGCTTTTAAAAAAAACGGCATCAGGGTGAGTCCGTTATATTTTATTTACCGGGCATGGCCAAAAGTGTTGCAGGTAGTGAATGGAAATAAAAACGTGACACGTGTTGCGTGACAAAAAGAAAATGAAACATGAAACAAAAGCACATTAAATCAGCAGTCAAGGTCATTGCAAAGAAACCTTTGAATTCAAAGCCAAAGGAGCCCGGGCTTAACCTTATTTATAGTTTGGTGTTGTTGGGATATGCGTTTGTGACCGTGTTGACACCGAACTTGAACACGCTTGATTCAAATGGCCCTAAATTTTATTCGCTGGCCATACTTAACCTGTGTGCCTATGCAATAATCCTGATTGGCAATCAAATGAAACCAGGAGAGGACTTTCACTGGTCGTTTTTTCGTACATGGATAGGATTTATTTACACCCTGTTTCTCCTTGTATCACTCCTGTCATTTTTCAAGGCCTTCAACATCAATGAATCCATCATCAATTTTTCGAAACTAGTCACCATTTTTTCATCAGCATATATCATTTCAATCTTATTTCGCATCGACAAACGATACGTCTATATAGTTTCTATCTCAATGGCTTTAATGCTGATTTTTGACAGTTTTACTGTGTTTTACCATCTCGTTACTAATTTTTTGGAAGGGAAGGAGCAAAATATCAGAGAAATAAAATCGATCTATTCCAATAAAAATATTTTATCAGCAGCAATTTTTGTCAAGATAGCTTTTGTGCTTTGGCTCTTTTCATTCGGCAAAGGTTGGATGAAAGCGTTGGGTGCTTTTACCCTTTTTGTAGCTTTTATAGCGACATTATTTATGAGTACCCGGACATTTTATATCGGAGCTATTTTTTTAATAATCATATATGGGTCGTTCACGTTTATCAGGTATTTTCGAAATAATGAAAGACGCAAGATATTAAGGCTGACGATTTTTTCAGCGGCAGCGATTATTCTTGTTTTTTTTCTATTTTCAATTGGAATAAAATATTTATATCCCAAGTCAGCCCAAAGGATGTATACTGTTGATTTTATCTCAAGGTTGAAAAGTATTTCACCAAATGAAGCAGCAGGTGGAGGTCAGCGGGTTGAAACATGGGAAAGATCTTTAAAGCTGATCAAGGAAAATCCACTGCTTGGTATTGGGACAGGAAACTGGAAAGTTGAGGTGTTGAAATACGAAACCCCAACCACAGGGGCTTACATCTTTATGTATAAAAACCACAACGATTTTATTGAAACGATTGCTGATACAGGTGTTTTTGGCGGAGCGCTGTTTCTGGGTATTTTTATTTTAATCTTCGCCAATTTCATTCAGGCATTTTTCAAGGCGAAGGAAGGGGAGGAGGATTCGTACAAATGGTTGTTCCTTCCGGCATTTGGGCTGTTTTGTTATTTCTTCGATGCTTTTTTCAACTTCCCCTCCGACCGGCCGGAAATAATATCATTCTTTGCCATCTTCGTCGGTGCCGGCATCGCCTATGCCCCATCCATATCATTATTAAAACGCAAAACGCCAGAAAGCGAAACGTTCAACAATCAAACCGCCGCGCTTGTTTTTCTTTTCATTGCGCTCATGCTTGGTTCAATCTATATTTTCTACCTGAACTTCGAATCCCTGAAGTTACAACGCATTGCTAAACAGGAGCTAAACGCAGGAACACTTACCACTCCATCTGAAGTATTTATGAAGGGCTTCCCGGCTATCCCTGACATTAACATTGAAGGGGAACCCATCGCAGTTTCAAAATGCCGTTACCTTATTACCGAGGAAAAATATCAGCAGGCTATCGATCTCCTGAAAAAAGACAACTCGAGTCCTTACGATACCCGTCAGGAGTTTTTCATCGCGATGGCTTTCCTTAAGATGAACCAACCCGACAGCGCATTGAAATATACTCAGAAAGTATACAGTTTAAAACCTTATTTCTCAGGGAATATCAGCCTGATGAGCAGCGCTTATGAAATGAAAGGCAATTTGAAAGAAGCATTGAAGGTGCTGGATGATCATATAAAGTTCAACAGTAAAAACAATCAGGATATCTCCGATATCATCTATAAACAGCAGTCAGGCCTTAGCAATAAATTCAGAATTCAACAAAATCAGGAACCTTTTAATAATGGAATGGTGGCATTTAACCGGAAAGATTATAACAATGCCATAAAATACTTTTCTGCCTTCATCGACAAGGAACAGGGCGTGGCCCAAGCTTTTGAATACAGGGCCTTCTGTTATTTCTACCTTCAAAAATATCAACTTAGCCTGAACGACATTGAACGGGCCATTGTCTTAGATCCGTCCAAACCTGGTTACCTCAATATGAGGGGCGTCAATAAACAAATGTTGGGTAACACTGCCTCTGCCTGTGCTGATTTCCAGACAGCCATGAATATGGGGGATAAAGATGCACCAAATAATTATGAGAAGTTTTGCAAGAAAAAGTAACCTGACGCTCGCAGCTTCATATCGCTGCTACGGTGTCGCTTGTCGCTTGCAATCTTGCACCACTGCTACGGTGTCACTGCGTTCCACCTGAGGCAGCTTGTGCAAATTGCTTCGCTACAATAAAGGATGAATACCATTTCACACATAAATATGACTGATATTGAATCCCCGCAATTGTATCAATAAGTATCTTTGCGAAAATATTCGCAACGAATAATCTCGCAATCGATGAAAAGGAATCCGTTTAAATTTGGAAGTATTGTTGAAGGACCATACTTTACCAACCGGACTAATGAAATTGCAAAGGTCAAATCAATCATAAGCAGTAGCAACCATCTCATTGTAATCAGTCCGCGAAGATTTGGAAAATCAAGCTTGATTTTCAAGGTTACTTCGCAACTGAACCGGCCAGTTATTGCTCTTGACCTGCAACTGATTACCAGCATTGAAGATTTTGCAGCACAATTACTCAAAAGAGTATATCGTGTTTATCCATTCGAGAAAATCAGGCAGTTTGTGCAACACTTCAGGATTATCCCCACAATATCGGTTAATCCTGTAAGCAATGAAGTGGATATCACATTCCAGCCGGCATCATCACCAATGCCTATGCTGGAAGATGTGTTAAACCTGGTTGAAAAGCTGAGCAACGAAAAAAAAAGAACCATCGTAGTTTTCGACGAATTCCAGGAGGCGCAGCAAATTGATCCCAACCTGACCCGTCAGTTACGGTCGGTCATACAGTATCACCAGCATGTTAATTATATTTTTCTTGGCAGCCAGGAATCACTGATCAGAAATATTTTCGAGAAGAAAAAATCCCCGTTCTATCATTTCGGGATGCTTATGCAATTGGGAAAAATACCCCGAAATGATTTTCTAGCATATCTGGCTGGCGGTTTCATCGATATATCTGGAAATATTAAATCCATCAGCAGTGGTATTCTCGATTTCTCCGACTGCCATCCATATTATACACAGCAAATGGCCTTTGTTGTTTGGGAAATCCTTTCGCAAAATGATAAAGTTGATGATCCCATTGCCCAATCTATAGATGAGCTGGTGCGGATTCATGATATGGATTATGAGCGCATCTGGAATGCATTCAACAAAACGGATAAAAAACTGCTCATAGGTTTAACAGTATCAAACCAAACGCCCTTATCAGAAGCATTCTATCGCAAGTTTGACCTTGGAGCGCCAAGTACCGTATACAGCAGTTTGAAACGGCTGATGCAAAGCGGGTTCATCATGAAAACAGAAAACAAATATGCGATTGATGACCCATTCTTTCAGCAATGGATAAAAAAGCGAAGAGCGCAGTAACGTTACACAGGGCAGGGGGCTCAGGTCGGGGGTTGGATTTATGACAGGAAAAATGTATATTTGTGATTGGCTTATTCCCCGACGGTGATCAAAAGACAGGTATGCATTCGCCTGAAATAAAAGAATTTATCCAGGAACAAAGTGCACTTTTCTGGTATACTCCTGAAGACAAAAAAGAGGAGATCAGCCTTGAATATTTGGCAGAAACGATGCCGGAAAGCGAAATCAAAGAATTCCTGATTGAAAAAGCGATTGAAATAGTATAGAACGCCTGGGGCGAGGGGCAGAACGCATTAACGCCCTAACGCTCGCAGCTTCACACCGCCGCTACGATTCGCTTCGCTCCATCTGATGCGGCTCGTGTGAACTACTTCGCTCAAATTAACGCATTAACGCAGAACGCAAAAACTCATTCCGAAATTATCCCGGATGTTATCAAAAATAACCACTCTTTTACTGGCTGTTTTAATAAGTAGTACTGTTATTGCCCAAAAACCCACCATCGACTGGGTCAACATCCCTGCGGGAACCTTCATGATGGGCAGCCCGGCAACGGAAACTGACCGCTTCGACGACGAGATCCGGCACAAGGTGACGCTTAGCGCATTTAAAATGAGCAAGTACGAAATAACGTTTGACCAGTACATCATGTTTTGCGAAGCTACGGGCCGAATTATTCCATACGATGAAGGCTGGGGCAAAGGCAAACGCCCGGTGATTAATGTAAGCTGGGATGATGCCAACTCCTTTGCCAACTGGATGGGCTGCCGATTACCCACAGAAGCCGAATGGGAATATGCAGCCAGGGCAGGCACCGATTCTCCTTTCAGCACAGGAAACTGCCTGAACACCGATCAGGCAAACTACAACGGAAATAATCCTTATGCCGCTTGCCTGAAAGGCGTCAACTTGCAAAAAACACTCCCGGTGGGCAGCTTTGCTCCCAACGCCTGGGGTTTGTACGATATGTATGGTAATGTATGGGAATGGTGCAGTGATTGGTATGGCGATTATTTGCCCGGCGTGCAAACCAATCCTAAAGGGATAAAATCGGGAACTTGCATCGTGATTCGCGGTGGCAGCTGGTATTGCTTCGCGAGGCATTGCCGCTCGGCCTATCGTTCCTGTTATAGTCCAAAAGTTATTAATTACGGCATAGGGTTCCGGATTGTTTCTAACTGATTTGGCAGAGGGTGTAAGGCAAATGATATGGTATAAAAATGATCAACTATTATTGTCGTTTCATATTTATACTATTTTTGTAACAATTACAATATGTCTTATCTTCTGATGGGATTGAAAGGGCGAAGCTATGACGTGCCTACGCCCAAAGGCAGAACGCCTTTTATTTACTCAAAAGAGCAGTCATCGGGTTCCTCATTCCCTTCGCATCCTTGAGATAGATCTTCACGGTGCCTACTTTAAGAGTAGCCTCTATGTAAACGGGAATTTTGTTTTTATCAGCAGTAAACCACACAACCAGGTCAGAATTCTCTTTAAACAAACTCACGGTACTGTTCATTTTAATAATGAATTTGAGGCAATGATACAATTTCCCGTCCCGGGCTGTTATGAGGCCCTTGCCCTGAGCCACCATCCGCAATGTTGTGGGATCATTATTATAAAGAGCGGATATCGGGATGACCGTACCAGGCCTGAGGTTTTCAATCTCGAGTGTTCGCGGATAATAGATCGAGGAAACCATGTCGTTGAAGCATTTTTGCAGCGGTAATTGTCCTTTGGTCACAGGGCCGGCGTTGGTCTTGAGGTTATATAAAAAGAAGGATTGTGCCGGGTAAAAAAACTGGGTCAGCAGCACCGTATTATCATCATGCAGCGTATAACGCTGAAACCTTACTGGTTGCCAGGTTTGCATCACAATCCATGATTCGTAGGAATCACGTACCTTGAATAAATGGTCATAGGTAGGATAGGTTTTCCCGTTAAGTTTCATATGCAATACCTCTTTGCCGCCCTGAATCTCTTGTACTGTCGAAAAGGTAACCAGGGCGATGTTCGTCCACACAGGTCCAATCTGGTATGAAACATCATAGGCAAGATATTCACCCGGTCCAACAGCCGTGTTGGCAGTGAAGCACTGAGCAATGCTTGGCAGGGGTGCCATCATAATAAATAGCAACATGGAGACTGAAATCACGATTTGTTTAATCATAATTTGTTGGATTAATTTATTTTGATTCAAAAAATTTTCCAAATTTACATTACATTTTCTAATTTCACGAAAAAACGCCTAACGCTCGCAGCTTCACAACGCCGCTACGGTCTCGCTATTCGGTCGCATCTTTGCGTCGCGGCTACGGTGTCGCTTTGCTCCACCTGAGGCCGCTTACGCAAAATGCTCCCTTCGCTCCACCTGAGGCAGCTAATGTGAACTGCTTCGCTTTATTAAACGCCTAACGCCATCACCCATGAAAACCCCCTTCCTTTTTATTTCCGGCATAATCACCCTCCTCCTGGCCCTCAGCCTGCCCGGCCTGGCCCAGGTCGTGGAAGATATTGATGCACCTCCTCCTGCCATTGAGATCACTACCGGAGTTAAAGCCAAAGGAAACAAGCAAAATGAACCTGATTCACTGAAGGTTTCGAGGAACAAAGTCACGAAAAAAGTCAGCGATCGCTCTAGGAGTTTTACAAGTGCTATGGCCGGAACCACCTCCACCTCAGGCGCCGTGACCGACGGAAGCTCCCGCAACTTCGGATTTTCGTTATTCACCACCGACAACCTTACCTTCGAACCCAGCATCAACATTCCCACCCCGAAAAACTACCGTCTCGGCCCGGCCGATGATCTCATCATTGACATCTGGGGCGCCTCCCAGGCCACCTACCGGCTAAAGATCACCCCTGAAGGCAGCATCCTTATTCCCAGCCTGGGGCCCATTTATCTCAGCAGCATGACCATCGAAGAGGCCACCGGAAAGATCACAAAGGAGCTAAGCGCAATTTATTCAGGATTGCGCACCGGAAATTCCTTCATCAAAGTCAGCCTTAGTTCCGTACGCAGCATCAAGGTGAACCTCGTGGGCGAGATCTCGATGCCGGGCACCTATACGCTCTCATCTCTGGCCACCGTGTTCAACGCCCTTTACGCTGCAAACGGCCCGTCGGTGAACGGCTCTCTCCGTGATATAAAGGTGATCAGGAACAATAAAACCCAGGCAGAACTCGACCTCTATGAATTTTTACTGAAGGGGGAACAGAAGGACGATATAAGGCTTGAAGACGGCGATGTGGTATTTATTGCACCCTATCAGCTTAGGGTCGATATCAGCGGACAAATTAAACGCCCCGGTCTGTTCGACATGAAATCCACCGAATCGCTCAAAGACCTCATTTATTTTGCAGGCGGTTTTACCAGCAAGGCTTATGCACAGCGGATCAAGGTATTCCGTAAAACCGGCACCCAGCGCAAAGTTCTCGATATCCCGGCCTCACAGCAGGATACCTTCCGCCTTCAGAACGGCGATGAAATGGTGATCGATGACATCCTCGACAAATTCGAGAACCGGGTCGAGATCCGCGGCGCCGTTTACCGCCCGGGAGTGTTCGCTCTCGATAGCGCGGGTACGCTCAGGCAACTGATCCGCAAGGCTGACGGCCTGAAGGGAGATGCCTTTACTACCCGAATAAATATCTATCGCCTGCGTAACGATATGACTACAGAGGTGATCCCTGTCGACCTGGCCCTGCTATTGCAACAGCAGAAGGATATTCCTTTGCTGAAAGACGATGTGGTAAACATCGCACCCATCTCCGATCTGCACGAAAAATACTGGCTGCAAATAGAAGGTGAAGTGCGAAAGCCAGGGAAATACCCCTTTATGCTGAACATGACCATAAGTGACTTTATCCTGAAGGCAGGTGGGTTTAAAGAATCTGCCTCCCGTGCAAGGGTGGAAATTGCCCGTCGAGTCAAAAGCGATACGGCAACAAAACCTGTAGCCCAAATTACTTCAATTTATCAGTTCCCGATCAGCGAAGACTTAAGGCTCTCCGATTCAGCCTCCGGTTTCAGCCTGAAACCATTTGATGTTGTTTCTATTCGCCAGTCTCCCGGCTATAGTCCCAAAACTCTTGTAAGTATCGGAGGAGAAGTCGTATTTCCGGGCAAATACAGCATAGTAACAAAGAATGACCGGATTTCAGACCTCATCAAACGTGCAGGAAGCATCACGCCCCAGGCTTATGTAAAAGGAGCAAGCCTCATCAGGAAAACTTCTTTTATCCCTTCACAATATAATGGAATTGACACTACGGCGACAGTTGATCTTGACTTTTTGGTTAAAGAACTTTTTAAGGGGTCCGATAGCCTTTTGCTCGGAGATTATACCAAAATGAGAGATAAAAAAGGAAATATTTACCTCAAACCAATCAGAAAAAATAAGACATTTGCACAGATTCCCATTGATCTTCAGTACATCATGAAAAAACCCGGAAGTTACAAGGATTTGTATTTGATGCCGGGTGACAGCCTTTTAATTCCGGGGGATATACAAACGATAAAAGTCACAGGAGCCGTTTCCTATCCAACAACTATGCCCTATTATAAAGGCAAAAAACTCAGGTACTTCGTGCACCACTCCGGTGGCTTTGCATCCGGCTCAAAACCTTCGGGCGTTTATGTGATCAACGCTAATGGCTCTGTATGTGGCACCAAACGGGGATTTTTGTTTATCAACAGCTTCCCCAAAATCGAACCCGGCGCCACCATCGTCGTCCCCGCAAAAAAATAAACGCCCCAACGCTAAACGCAATAACGCAATAACGCAAAACGCTCTAACACAGAACGCCAAAACGCAATAACATTATGTAATGCGAGCCATTGCAATTGACGTATAATTTGCATATATTTGTACGCAAAACAAATAGTATGGATACAAAACTAACTTTAAGGCTCAATGAAAATGTGATTGAAAGAGCTAAAACTTATGCCCAAAACCACAAGATAAGTTTATCGCGGATGGTTGAATCATATCTTGATTCAGTAACTGAGCAAAAATCAGGAAATATCGGAATTACGCCATTGGTTGAGAGTTTAAGCGGAGTAATTGAATTGCCTGAAGGTTTTAATTATAGAAAAGAATACGCTGATTATCTTATCGAAAAATACAAATGAAGAAGCTTTTAGTGGATACCAATATCGTAATTGATTTGTTGGCGAAAAGAGAACCATATTATTCTGACTCAGCAAATTTATTTTCGCTGGCTGATAAGAAATACTTGACACTCAGTGTTTCTTCTTTGACTTTTGCAAATACAAATTATATTTTATTGAAATCAAAGAGCGCGAATGAAGCAAAAGCTATCCTGCGAAAATTCAAGTTAATAGCAGATGTATTGCCACTTGATGATAAAATTATAGGGTTAGCCTTAAATGACAATGACTTTGAGGATTTTGAAGATGGATTGCAGTATTTTACGGCCATTGAAAACAATCAGGATATTATCATCACACGAAACCTGAAAGATTTTAAAAAATCAAAAATTCCGGTACTGAATGCAGAACAGGTTCTGAAAACAATTGGCAAAAAGCCATAACGCTGAACACAACAACGCAAAACACAGAACGCTTATGACAGAACCCACCGATACCGCTTCCTCCGAAATCGACCTGATGCAGATCGTTTTGAAACTCTGGAAAGGACGCAAAACCATCCTCATCGCAACGGGCATATTCTTTGTGCTGGGGGTGTTGCTTGTGATCATATCCCCCAGGGAATATACCTCGAAAGTAAGCCTGTTGGTTGAGCCGGGCGGATCAAATCCGGCAGCTAATTCAGCCATACTAAAACAACTATCGTTATTGACCGGGGTTCCGACTACGGCATCAGCCGATGCGCTTACCCCCTCACTTTACCCATTGGTCGTAGGGAGTGTGTACTTCAGGCTCGAGGTTCTGAATCAGCAGGTGACCGACTCAAAGACCAGGTCGAAAATGAGCCTGTCGCAGTATTTCGACAAACACCCACGAACCACATTGCAAGGCATACTCATGAAATACAGCATCGGACTTCCTGGAACCATTCTTCTCGCTATACGAGGAAAAAAGAAAGCCGAAACCACAAAAATGACCTCACACCAGCGCGCGCCGGCTTCCATACTCCCGAATACTTCTCCGGTTCCAGGTCTCAGGTTATCCATCATGGGACCGGCTTCCTCCGATTCGGCATCTCTGGAACTTACACCCGAAGAAAAATCGAAAATCGGCGCCATCAGCAGTTGCATCAAGGCTGAAATCAAGAAAGGCTCGGTGAATTTACTGGAGATCACCGTAAATATCGGAGATCCGATGGTGGCAAAAGATCTGGCCGGTTCGGTTGTAAACACTCTTACCCGCTATATCATCGATTATCGCACGCGCAAGGTCAAGAACGACCGTGAATTTATTGAAGGACTGCATGCCGACGCTGAGAAAAGATATAAGCAGGCCCAGCAGACTCTCGCATCCTACCGCGACCGTAACCAGAATGTGGTACAGTCGAGCGCACTTGCCCAGGGAGAAAACCTACAGGCCGAATATAACCTAGCTTTCAATGTATATAACAGTTTGTCTCAGCTGCTCGAACAAGCCAAAATCAACGTGCAGGAAAACACCCCTGTTTTCACCATCATTGAGCCGCCATCTGATGCAGTAAAAACCAGTTCAAGCAGCAATATCATTTTGATCATGATCTTCCTGGGGATACTCACCGGAATAGGCGTTATATTCGGGAAACCAGCCTTCGCCAAATTCAAAAAAACCCTTCAGGAAGCGGAGCCAAACTTGAATCTAAAATCAGTATCATGAAACTCACAATAGTAATCAAAAAAGGTAAAAGTGGTTACCTCATCGGGCAGTTAAAGGAATTACCTGCCGTTTTTACCCAAGGGCTAACAGTTGAGGAGGTAAAAGTAAATATAGTTGATTCTCTTGAACTTTATCTGGAAGATATCCGGGAACAATATCTACCGGAGGGTGAGATGCTGCTGGAAGAGGAATTATCATTTGCCTGACCCGATGAAAAGGATAAGGTTTATAAAGTACTTGAATGAACATAAAGTAGTTTTGTAAAACATGGTGGTAAACATGATAAGTATATGAATCATGTAAATGGAAAACGAACAAGTATACCACGGCATCCCGATATTGATGAGGATCTATGTGTCTTGATATGCAAACAATTAGAAATTCCTAAACCTTGAGCCATGAAAAAAAGGGGGCCCGCATTGCCGCAGACTCTTTGCCCATGAAAAAAGGATGGTTGTCTCTATTTAAAGTCAGCCCTCCAGCATCACAACCCGTCCTTATCGACCCATTGCTGAGGTATTGGATCAGGAAAAACATATTAAAAATTGATGAAGCGAAACTTTGATTAGTGCACAAACCTGAAACCTGAAACTGTCAATCGTACATTGTACATTTTTCTTACCTTACACTCATGATACAAACTAACCTTTTTCTTGCCGTTCCCTCCCTCCCCGTCGACCTCCGCTTCCTGGTGATCCTCACCATTTTTTTGTCGGTGGCGGCATTTGTGATGAGCGCTTTTTCGGTCTTTTTGTTCTTCAAATTCTATCGCGACACCATCAAACCCTTACCTGTCCTGGTGCACGGAGTCACCGAAAACAGCATCTCACTGCGCCTCCTGAACAGCGGTAACAGCCCCTTCTTCATTTCTAAATTCTTCGTTTCAAAAGACAATAAGGTCTCAGGATCCATTACTGATTTTTTACCGCTGGTGGATGAGGACACGGGGTACATCACACTTTCTATCATTCGTGAAGGCATGAAAGTAATGCCCGAGCAATCGGTTAAGATATTCGAATTCGACCTCACCTGGTTTGATGCGAGACTTGACCTCGAGAAGATCCGCGACATCATCCGTCATTTAGACGGGCTGACTTTCGAAGTACATTGCCACGACATCGGTAAGCGGTATAAAACTACGATACGCAAAAACATAACCCTCGATCAGCCCTAAAGCTCGCAGCTTCACAATGCCGCTACGGTGTCACTATTCGGTCGCATCTTTGCGTCGCGGCTACGGTGTCGCTACGCTCCACCTGATGCCGCTTACACAAAATGCTCCCTTCGTTCTACCTGATGCGGCTTATGTGAACTGCTTCGCTCCAATTAATGCGGCTTGTGCAAATTGCTCGCTCAAATAAATGCTGAACGCCATAAGGCCAACGTAAATGGCAGAAAACCAAATCATTGAGTATAAACAAAATTGGCATGATGACTATCTGAAATGGATTTGCGGTTTTGCAAATGCTTCAGGTGGTACTTTGTTGATTGGGGTCAAGGATGATGGAAGTGTGACAGGCGTTGAGAATTTTAGACAGCTCATGGTGGAAATTCCAAACAAATCGCGTGACTTAATGGGGGTTACGGTTAATCTTAATGAAAAACAGGAAAACGACCATCGCTTTCTTGAAATCAATATTCCTGCCTATTCTGTTCCTATCTCCTTACGGGGTCGGTATTATTTTAGGAGTGGCAGTTCAAATATGGAATTGACAGGCAATTCGTTGACCGAGTTTTTACTACGAAAATTTGGAAGATCATGGGATGATGTTATTGAAGATTCATTTACTTTCGAGGATGTAAATCTGACAACCATCGAAGAATTTAAAAAACTTGCAACTGATCGCTTGCCCTATGTCGCAACTGAAACCAACCCACTGATTATTCTTGATAAATTAAACCTGCTTAAAAACGGAAAATTTAAGAGGGCTGCAGTTTTGCTGTTTGGCAAAAATCCGCAACACTTTTTCATGCAGGCACATATAAAAATTGGAAAGTTTATCTCTGATGCAGATATCCAGACCAGTGATATTGTCGGGGGAAACCTGTTTCAGCAAATAGAACAAACGCTGAGTATGCTGAAAACAAAGTACCTCCTAAGCCCTATTACCTACGAAGGAATACATCGCCGCGAAAAACTGGAGTACCCTTACAATGCCTTACGGGAGGCAATATTGAATAGCATCATTCATAGAAATTATCTGACTACTTCAGCTGTTCAAATCCGGGTTTATGATGACAAACTAATGGTCATGAACGAAGGAATTTTGCCTGATGAAATTAAAATTGAAGACCTGAAACGAGACCATCTTTCAAAACCACGCAACACATTGCTTGCCGATGTTTTCTACAAATCAGGATTTATTGAAAGCTGGGGGCGAGGAACGGTAAAGATAATAAGCGAATGCGTAAACGAAAACTTGCCGGAACCCGTCTTTGAAAGCCGTGGGCACCTCTTTTCAGTGATCTTTTACAAAATTGAATACACGGAGAAAAGTTCGGAGAAAAGTTCGGAGAAAATCCTGAATCTTATAAAGAATAATCCTGAAACCACAATTGCAAGTCTGGCAAAACAACTTGCCATGTCTACGCGGGCGATTGAAAAACAAATAACAACTTTGAAGAAAAGGAATCTAATCATACGTATCGGCCCCGCCAAAGGCGGACACTGGCAAGTTCTTTAAGAAACGCCTAACGCTGAACGCAATAACGCCCTAACGCTGAACGCTAATAATCGTAAATTGTACATCGTAAATCGTAAATTCTCATGACCTTGTCCCGCCCTTTCCCCAAATACCTGCTCTCAATCTCCGACGCTGCAATCGTCATTCTGGCCGTATGGTTGGCTTACCTGCTGAGGTTCAACTTTTCCATCCCGGCCTCTGAGATTGCCGAAATACCCATGGTACTGGGATCCATCACAGTTGTGAGGGTATTACTCCTCTTAGCCACCCGCTCATATATCGGCATTAACAGGCACGAAGGCCTAACCGATACCTTTAAATTCATACTGATCCTCATTTCAGGTAGTTTCATTTTCATCCTCGCCGATTTCATCAGCTATTACCTCATCAACCAGCGGCTGTTTATCCCCCTTACCATCATTATCCTCGAATTTCTGATCACTACGGTATTGCTGATGTTCTTCCGCAGCCTTATGACCGGCGAAAAAGCAAGTGTGAATGTAAAAAGCGCTTCTGAAAAAAGTGTTAAACCGGTTGATTTTTCGCTGCCTCCGGCTTTTTGTAGCGTCATTGCCGGAAAACGGATCCTGATCACCGGTGCGGGCAGTAACATGGGGCGCGAAATGATTGCACTGCTCATTCGCTGCCGTCCTGCCGAACTCATCCTGGCCGATTCAGAAGAACAAGCGCTTGAAAAGCCGGAACTGATTAAAGCCGGATATCCCGGTGTGAAAATCACGATCTGTCGCCTGGAGCCGACGGATATAAAAGGCCTGGAAGAATTAGTTGCATTGCACAACCCTCAGCTGGTGATCCATGCAGGGATGTCATTATCGGAAAACAATCTGGATAAGGCGCGGAAGATCATCCTTCAATCAGGAAAATCAATGACCTCATGAAAGAAGTTGGAATAATTACACTTTCAGAACTAAACGACATGGCGGCATCCATGTATGGTGACCTGGTTAAAGCCGTTGTTGATGTGGAACGTGGCATTCTGGTAGTTGATTCGGAGTTACATGTGGATCAGGAACAATTTTTACTGGAACAAGGATCAAATCAAAAAGATCTCTGGGGCATCAACCTGTATCCTCAAAAATACGGATCGGATGGCTTTATTGAATTTGATTCGATGATCAATATCCGCCCACGGCAACAAAACATGTCAAGAGGTGTTGAAAATGAGGAAATCAAAAAATGCATTATCGGCCTTGTATTACGTAAAGTCAGCGAATAACTTTTCTGATGGAAACCACGGGCAAACCTTTTTACACCATTGATCGTGAGCGATGGAAACAGTTATCGATCTTTGATCAGATGGGTAATATCGGAAGTGAAGCCTCTCGGACACTTAAGCTGAAGCGGAATGGTGAAGATTTTCAGGCTGCGTTAATCCGGGCATTGGATTTGTTTGATGCAACGGTGGAACTGCTTGTCCGGAACAAATCGCACAGGACGAAAGAGGTTTTGCGTGCCAGGGATCAATTCCTCCAGGCACTTTTCATATCCGACGATCCAACGATCGAGACCTATTTCATGCAATTTGCCATAGCGGCCCGACTTAACCGGTAAAAAGGTTATGGATTTGAGTAAACCTGAAACTATGACACTTAACACTTAAGCCGGAGAACCTTATTCATGTTTTTTCATTTTTGGTCACCGTGAACGAAAAAGAATTTTACATATACTTAGGAACCCGCTATAAAGACAGGATCAGACTTCGTTTTGAAAAGGATAAAGGTCAAATACTAGATTTTATTCTGCAATACGAAACAATAATAAATGAGGTAACTAATCAGTCCTATTTATAATGAGCGATTACATTGAGGGCTTGCAGCACATCTTGTTTGTTTTTGATGGCTGTTTCGATAATGGATCTCAGGATGGCAAAGTTTTCGGCAGCAAACATAGTCTTGAACTGGCCGGAG